>CAWGAC010000023.1:0-35983 GCA_963820435.1 uncultured Spirochaetota bacterium
TGCCAGGGGGAGTCGCATTGTAGTGCCAACACGCCAGCACCTTCTTCTAATTCTTTACGGGGTAAGCACATCATTTTTCAAAGTGTCGAAGATGGGTCAAGCGCAAAGGTGCGTAAAGCGTCGCACCATTCTCCCAGCCTGGCGGCCGTCGGCGGCTCCAGGCCAAGTGAATCCAGCCACCCGCGAGTCTTGCGGCCCAGCTTTGCGTTCATACCGTCCGCAACCCGGCCTGCAAAAGCAGTTTCCTTGTCAGCCGCGATTTTGATGGCTGATCCCAACGTATGCATGATGCGCGCGAGCATGAATGGCTCGGATGCCCTGATCTGGTGTGACTGTACCGAGCACCAATGACCCACCTCGAGCAGGAGCGCGGCTGTGGCCCCTGGATCCGCATCATCGATCAGCAAGTATGCCAGCTCAGGAGCGGATAGATCGCTGCCGATTCTGAAAACCTGCATTCGGGAGGCGACCAGCTCCTCAAGACGGAAGCGCTTCCGACGGGCAGAAAAAGACTCGGGATCCGCGTTCTCGAGAATTTCCGCCATGCTGTACCGACATGCGGAACGCCAGTCCTCTTTCTGGGCCGGAGATGCTTCCTGCGGCTCCAGCATCCAGAGCCAGCGAACAAAATCCGCAGGGTCGCTCACCGAGGGGAACAGGCGCGCTTCCCAAAGTTGCTCCCGCCCTGCGACCTGCGTATTTCCCCAGATCTCGTTCGGGCTTGCGCCCACCAGCTCCATCCACCGTTCGATCTTCATGCCGCAATAAACAAGCTGGTCGCGACCGCTTTCCTTGAAGCTGTCAGCTGTGCCGTAGCAGCGCACGTACCAGATCCGGCCTCCTTGCGGGTCCATCCCTGGCTGCACGTCCACACACATTCCCTGTGCCATGGCGAAGGGCTGTTTTACATCGGCGCCGACGAGCAAATTCTGTCCCGCCAGAGCAACTTCCGCCTCGATCGAGCATCCTTCGACCAGTGAGTTTTCACCGCGGAGCTTCCCCAGGGGTCCGAAGTGATTGTTTGCCTGAAGGCATCTCCCGCGGGCCGCCTGGGGCGCCTCCAATTGAAGAAGCTCGTAGCCGCTCTCGATCAGGCTCTGGCCGGTGCCGAAATGGAGGAACTTGGCTTGGGACAGCGGCTCGACGGAGAAATGAACGGTGGAGAAAAGCTTGAATGCCCTGGCGAGCGCGGCATCCGTCCATTGTGAGCCGGAAGACCTGACCATTTGCATGTAGTATTCGAGATCGGCTTCGCTCCCCAGCGCGCAGCAGATTTCACGGTAGAAATCAAGTGGCGCTGCAAGGACGGCATGCTCGAACTCCTGGCTCCAGGAGAGGGTTCCGTGTCGCAAGGCTGCCCCGCAGAAGCTGAGGAGGCGCGCAGCAAGGGAAGAATCGAATGAGAAAATCCCCGAATCAAGAAGCGTCTGACCGAATCCGTCAACAGCGCCCCATCTCTCCTGCTGCTTCACCGAAGGCTTCTGGAGAAATCTCTTCACTATTCCGTTCACCCCGGCACAGAAAACCCCATGGTGGCTGGCCTCTGAGGGTGTAGAGAGGATCCCCAGGCCCACCGCGCCGTCGCCGTCGAGCTGCAGCCGTTTTGGATCGAAAAGAGGCAGGGCGTCACCGGATGCGATCACAATTTGACCTGACTCGAGGCGAGGCCCGGGAAGAGCCTGGAAGAGAGGCAGTTGTCGATCGAGCAGGGTAGGGTGCAGTGCACCGTCTCCGGAAATCGGCAGCGGAACAAAAAGCTTGCCGCATCCCCCATACGCGGGGAGCCGCCGTGAATCTCCCCCTGAATGAATTATCAGGATCCGCAGACCCTTGAGGACCTCGGCCAACGCCTCCGAGCTCCTGGCCGTTGATCGTCCTCGTAGAACTTCATTGTTGATGACTTCCAGCAGGCAGAAGATGGTGCTTCCGCAGCTCCCCACCCTTTTTCCCAGCGGATCGGCTATCACGAGGATCTGCTCAAAGCCCGTAATAAGACCCAGCTCCACCCTGAGAGAAAGCTGGGAGCGAAACCAACCGGCCTGTCGCTCGTTCGATGCCGTAACGATCAGATAGTCCCACTCGTTGGGCAATCGCACTCTGCCGGCCTCCGCTTTCAAAGCCGGGTCGAACCGTGCGTAATTCCAGTGATGAGAGCTCTTTTCACAGATGACACCATCCTCGTAAGCGTGCGAAGACTATGTAAACAGATAGCGCTCCAGAAAACAAGGGCAGGAGAATAATCCCTTGCGTTCCCCGTCTGCGTGATGTAATACTCTGCACTAAATCAGAAAGGAGAATTGAAAATGAAACGTGCTCTTCTGGTCGGGATCAACGATTATCCGGGTACACAGAACGATCTCCAGGGCTGCGTCAACGACATCACGAACCTCTATGACGTGCTGGTGAAGTATTTCGGCTTCGCCTCGACGGACATCGTGATGCTTTCGGACAAGCGCGCGACGAAACAGGCCATCCTGGAGGGGCTCAAGGGCCTCATCGCGAAAAGCGGGGCAGGGGACAGCGCCGTGTTCCACTATTCGGGCCACGGGTCTCAAGTGCGGGACACGGAAGGAGACGAGCTTGCGGACGGGCTTGACGAGATCATCTGTCCGTGGGACTTCGACTGGGATGGGACGTACATCAAGGATGACGATTTTGCCGCCATATTCAGCGAGCTGAAGAAGGGGCTGTCGCTGGAAGTCATCCTCGATTCGTGCCACTCGGGCACGGGAACACGGGAGATGATCATCGACAGGACGAGCCTGCGCAATCAGCAGGCCGGGCTCCTTGACGAAAAGGCCCTCTGGGCGAGCAGTCATTGCATACGACCGCGCTACCTCGCGCCTCCCGCGGATATCGCCCTGCGGGCGGACGACATTTTCGGAGACGCCCTGAAGCTGCGCCGCATCGGAGAGGAAGGGGTGCTGAATCACGTGTTGTGGGCAGCGTGCCGTTCGGACCAGTACTCCGCTGACGCTGATGTCGGGGGCAGGCCGGGGGGAGCGTTCACCTACTTCTTCTGCAAGCACATCAGGGATACGGCGGGAAAGGTGAGCCGGACAGACCTGATAAAGCTGGTGCGGGCTTCCTTGAAGCACGAAGGCTTTTCCCAGGTGCCTCAGCTCGAGTGTCAGGAGAATCTCAAGAAGACGGAAGTGTTCGCTTGAAAACCCGGCAGTACCTACTCATGAAATCTGTTCACTCTCTCGTTCATTATGTCTTCGACAAGCAACGCGTAGTCCTGTTCAAGCGCCCGTAGAAAGGCATGATCACTGACAACGAGTTGATCGAGCAGATTGAGAGGAAAGCTTTTTAGTCGATACTCCAACACTTCTCTATCAACGGCAGCCTTGATTGATGCAATCTCGAGTATCTCTTTCCAGTGAAACCCGGCATAACATGCAAGGACGTAGAGGTCGAAAACATCCTTCGGTTCATCGCGTCCGACAAGCGCCGTCAGTTTGTTGGCACAGATGTTGCGGGGATTGTCGAGAGGGTACCCCTTGTCGGTGAGTGTGACGCTGCCAAAATGAAAGACACGATCATTGACAAGATCTACCTGTAACGTCGAATCGAATAACAGCCGCACGAAATCACGCGTATCGACACGGATCTCGGGCTGCATCCCCGCGCCTGAGAGAGAGCGCATCAATCGCCTGTAGTCCTCTCTATACAACGCGTTGTCGTTGGTAAATAGATCGAGATCATCGGAGTAGCGTTTTTCCAGGAAGAATCTGCTCACGCACGTGCCGCCGGTCAGGTAGAAGCTTGTAGCGGCACGGGACAAGGACTCGATACCCGATCCTGCAGGGCGTAGACGGCTCGGAAGTCTACCGGTGCCATGCATGCTCCGGAAGCTCATCTCCTTCGCCCAACACGTTTCGTTCGATCATGCGCAGCCTCTGCGCGCGTCTATCCCGAGCGGTTTTCATGGAGCGATCCAGAAGAAGTCGCGTCGTCTCTGGTGTGAAAAAAAGGCGGATATAGCGGGACGGATGACTGCTGTTGTCAACGACTTTAGAGAATATCCAGCTTTTGAACTCCATGTCGTCGCGGGCATGTATTCTTTCGGCGAGTTCTTGCGGCGTGAGATGGTAATCACCCCACAGGCACTCTCTCACTACCACCTCTGCTGCCTGGTAAATGTCTTCCGAATCCTGGATTTTCTCCGGCTCCATACCCGGGATTCTGTCGCCCTTTCCTGAGGATGTCAACGCGTTCCGGGTATGCTGGTTCTCCGCAGGACGACTCGCTTATTGAGAAGTCGACACATGCCCCTTCGCGTTCGAGGTAAAGAGCAGCGCCGCGCACACATATACCAGGCCCACCCCCATGAGGACCGCGCTGAAACCCGTGGAAGTGGAGATGAGGCGAGTGAGGACCGAGCCGGTGACGGAAAGCGCGCCGTTCATCCCCCACGCCCACGGCAGGATGGATTTTCTGTTCGCGGACAAGACTGCCAATCCGGTGGGGAACGGGACGCCCAGGAAGAGCCCGAACGGGGCTATGAGGCCGGCAGCCAGCAGCGCTTTGAGTGGAAGCGAAAGTCCAAGCCCGGCTTGTAGAATTGAGGACAGACCGAACCGGTAGAAAAGAACAAAAGCCACAATGCCTCCTACAGCGGCCATGACTACCGCTTGTCCATTTCCTTTCAGCTTTCCCGAGGCAAGACTGCCGACGCCGGAGGAAATGAGGAGAATCGTGATGACGATGGCGTTGGCATACACGGGGTCAGCCAGGAAGAATACAAATCGCTGGATCAGGAATATTTCCGCCATCATGTAGCCGATGCCGAGCGCGGCATAGTAGGCAATCACCCCCAGGGTCCCGCGCTGCCCCATGAAAAGCTCTCTCCAGCGCGCAACCAGGGGGAGCATGATGATAAGAAGCCCGAAAATCAGGGACTGCAGAAAAGTGCCAAGGAGCAGAAGGTATCCCCATTCTTCCGAGATCTCTCCTGCGTGGGAAATGAAAAGCGGAAGCGCAGCCGGTTTCAGGTACCCTGAGTAGTAAGGTTTGTCGTCCGACGCCGGTCGGATATCGAAAACATAATCAGAAAAAAGCTCCGCCTGCCTCCCCGCCAGCATCCATTCGAGGGAGTAGTGATAGAGATCACTGGCCCTCAGCTCCGCGTCCGGCGCCTTTCCTGTTTCTGTTGCCGCATCGTCAGCCTGATAAATCCCGCGATACCCTGCCAGGATCCGCCCGAAGTCCTTCTCTCCCCGGGGCATGCCGTCGTAGTAGTCAGGCTCGAAGGACATCCGGCGGCAATACTCTTTCAGCAGGCCGACTTCCACGGTGCTGAAATCGTCATTCTTTATCAGCACAGTTGCCGTTGAAAGGAGCAGGTTGAAGGCGAAGATCCTTTTTTCAGGATTCGTGATTCCGCTCCTCCGCATCGCATCGACCACCGTCGAAAGAAGCTTGGGCACGTTCCGCGGCGGGCTCAGCGTGTCCCATACGGTGATCGAGAGGATGCCCGATGGTGAGAGGCACTTCAGGTATTCCTGGAGAGCCTCCGTCGTGTAGATATAATTCTCCTCAACCGAATACCCGCCCGCCTGCGACAGACCGATCGAATCGATAAGCCCGATCTCGACAAGATCGAATCGCTCTTCGGTCGAGCCCGCAAATGACCTCACCTCCGCGTTCACCAGCTTCACCCGCGCGATCTGCAAGAAAATCCCCCCCGTATTTCCTGAAAAATGGCACGTCTCTCAGCATATGCACGAGGTCGGGATTCGACTCGACAACCCATACCTCTCTTGCGCCGTGATGGAGGGCCGTGTGCACGCCGGCGCCTCCGCCGAGCCTGAGCACGAGGACCCGGGGCTTCGTGAGAATGATGTAGGGCGCCGACATCGGGAGGAAGTCAATGTAGCTTTCCTCGTCGCTCTTCAACTTCCGCATGATGCCGACCGGCCCGTTGCCGTCAACGTACATGCCCAGGAACGCGTTCTGGGGCATTTTCGAAAGTGACACGCCGGCATTGTCGCTGAGACCGGGCGCGAAATGGAAATACGAGCTGGAGAATACGCGCGTTTCACCCAGGGGGCTGAATGCATCGTAGACGAGCGTCGAATCGGGATACTTGCGGGCGTAGCTTTCACCCTTGAAGTCTGAGACGTTGAGGCTCCCGAACCGGCCAAGAAGGATGAAGCCGACCGAGGCAACAACGACCAGGAGCGCGGCTTCAAGGTGCCGTATTTTGAATCGGTCCTCCTCCGCGCTCCATCGCAGGCAGCAGAGAAGAGCAGGAAGGACGGCGACCCCGACCAGGGGATAGATGAGAAAGCCGGGCGGGAAAAGGAACATGAAGCCGAGTATGAGAAGCCCGCCGAGACCCGAGCCGAGCATGTTCCAGAAATAGAGCTGGTGCATCCTGCCGGCCAGAGTCATGAACATGACACCGATGAAAATCCCCCCGGCGAAAAAAGGAACTCCGTACAGCACGTAGTACAGCGCGATCCACCAGAGCTGAGAGGGGTCCGTGGCGATGAGGACCGGGTTGAAAGGCACCTGCTGCGCCAGGGCATGGGCGACCGCCATCGATGGGCCCAGGGCGAAGGCCGAGGAAGCCAGCCACGCGTCAGGGTTGGCGCGGATCCGGTTTCCGAGAAGGGTGAGGAGCGTCCCGGCCAGCCCGAAACCCAGCAGAGCGATGCTGATCACCATGGAGCCGAAGTTCGACCAGCTTGCCACCGAGAAAGCGCGCATCACTTCGATCTCGAAAGCCAGGACGCAGACGGAAACAAGGAAGAGCGCCGCCAGCCTCACGTCGGAGAGCTTTGTCCGCCTGAGCATCATTCGGTGGCCTTGGGATCCGCTGCGGTGTGCAGGCCTCCACCCTTGCTCGTAAAGGGGACGAAAATCTCCTTGTGCTTCCCCTGGTAGATGTCCTCTCTCTCCAGGTCCACCGACCCGTCTCCGTTCACGTGCTTCGTGATGCGAAGGATGGTCTGGCCTGAAGGAGGACCGACGGGGATGACCATGATGCCCTCGGGCGCAAGCTCACGAAGCAGCTCCGGCGGGACATGGTCGATGCCGCACGTGACGATGATGCGGTCGAACGGCGCGTGCTCCGGCCACCCGTTGTAGCCGTCGTCGATCTTTCTCTGGATGTTGCCGTACTCGGGATACTTCGCCTTGCATCGCTGGTAGATGGCGTCCGTCTCGCGGGCCAGCGCCCCTACGATCTCTATGGTGTAGACGTGGTTGGTCAGCTCCGACAGGACGGCGGACTGGTATCCCGACCCCGTGCCGATCTCCAGCACTTTCTGATCCGGCTGCGGATCAAGATAATCCGTCATTCGGGCCACCATGTGAGGACCTGAAATGGTCTGACCGTACCCTATGGGAAGTGCCGCATTCTCGTACGCGCGCCGCGCATCACGGGCGAAGTACTCGCGTGGAGCGCGGAGGAATGCCTCGAGGATGCGCTCGTGCGTGATGTTCCTGGTTCGCAGAAGCACCTGCGCTCTCTCCCACTTCGCCAGGAGGTACTTTTCCTTCTGGTCCGTATGGGTGAGCATCCAGGAGACGAACGCGGCCCGGTCGGTCAGCGGCGGCTTCTCCTTCCGGGAGGCAACGTCAAAGACCGGCCCCGGCTCGCCGAGCATGATCGGACCTGTCTCCGGTGTGATCTGCGGCTTGGGTTTCACCTGTGCCGCAACAGGCACTGCCTTGGCAGCATGAACAGGGGCCGGCGCGGGAACGGAGACCGGGGCAGGAACTGTATTCGGGGCAGGGGAGGGCTCGGGGACAGGCACCGCGGTAGCGGCTGGTGCAGGTGCGGGGACCACGGCCGGAGCAGGTGTAGGCTCAGGGGCGGTACCGGCTGCTGCTGCAGGTGCAGGGACCACGTCTGGAGCAGGTGCGGGCTCAGGGGCGGCGCGGCCGCCGCAACCGGCTCAGGGGCGGGACCGGTGCGGGCTTCGGCTGCGGGGAGGGGATGGCTACCGTGATGCGCGGAGCCGGCTGATCCGAATCCGACTCTCGCCCGCTGATGTCGACCATTATGAACACTGCGAGCACGACAAGCAGGCCCACCGCAGAGGCGATCAGGACGCCTACGGAGCTTCGATTGCTCGGAGGGGCGGTCGGGACTTTGACTGCGGGAGCGACCGAGCGCGGCTGATAGCCGCAGACTCCGCACGCCTTGCCTGACTCGAGGTCAAACCCGCACTCGGGACATTGCGAGCTCACGAGTTGCACTCCCCTCCTGAGAGAAATCTAGAATACCCTAGAATATCGACTCGTTCCATTGTCAAATTGAGGCGCGAGGCTTGATTAAAGGCCGCGATTGGGCTAAGCAGTACGATCCGCGCGAAACCATTCAGGAAAGGTGGGTAGATGGCACAGGAAATGACCAGGCTCGCTGTGGAGGGCAGAGAAATCGTGCTTCTGGGCACGGCGCACGTTTCGCGGGAGAGTGTCGAGGAAGTGCGGCGCGTCATCAACGAGGAAAAGCCGGACCGGGTCTGCGTGGAGCTGGATGAGGGACGGCACACTTCGATGAGCCAGGGCAACAGCTGGCAAAACCTGAATGTGGGCAAGGTGATACGGGAGGGAAAGGGATTCCTCCTCATGGCAAACCTCGTGCTGGCCTCGTTCCAGCGCAGGCTGGGGAAGGACCTCGGCGTGAAGCCCGGGGAGGAAATGCTTGCCGCAATCCAGGTCTCCCAGGAGCTTGGCATTCCGTATTCTCTCTGCGACCGAAACATTCAGGTGACGCTGCGCCGGGCATGGGGCCGCACGCGTCTCTGGGGCAAGATGAAAATGCTCTCCGCCATGCTCGCGTCGGTGTTCACCAATGAAAAGCTGACGCCGGAAGACATCGAAAAACTGAAACAGAAGGACGTTCTGCAGAGCATGATGGAGGAGCTGGCCGACTACCTGCCGGCCGCCAAGGCCGTGCTCATAGACGAGCGGGATATTTATCTCGCGGCGCGGATCTTTCAGGCGGAAGGGAACAAGGTGGTCGCCGTGGTCGGAGCGGGACACATCAACGGCATTGCGTCGCACATCATGGCGTTGGCCGAAAAAGGGAAACAGTCGATCTCGGGCCTCTCGACCAGCTGCCCATCAGGGGATGGGCGGGCCGCGTGCTTCCCTGGCTGATCCCCGCCGTCATCGTGGTTCTCTTCGGGCTCGGATTCATCAAGGCGGGATGGCAGATGAGCCTGGAGATGTTCTGGCGCTGGCTCCTGCTCCATGGAGGGCTTGCCGCCTTGGGGTCTCTGCTCGCCTCCGCCCATCCTTTGACCATCGTCATCGCCTTCGTGGGTGCGCCGATCGGGACTCTGAATCCGTTCGGCAAGATCGGCCTTTTCACCGGCGTGGCCGAGGCATTCCTGAGAAAGCCCCGGGTGCGGGACGTGGAGAACCTCTCCGAAGACCTGACAACCTTCAAGGGATTTTACATGAACCGGGTCACGCACATTCTCATCGTTTTCTTCCTGTCCACCCTCGGGGCGGCAGTCGGCAACATCATTGCCATTGGCTGGCTCGCCGCGCTGCTGAAGGGCGGGAGCTGAGTCAGCCGATCCTGTATCTGTAGATATTGCCCTGGGTGCGCTCCGGGCTCAGACTCGGGAACCGCCAATAGTGCGAGACAACGCGGGCGCCCGGTGCGAGCTCCCGGCTGAGCTTCGCCTCCAGGCGCGCCATGACAAAGCCCACCTGGAAGACGGTGATGAGCTGGTAGCGGGAAAGGTCCTTTCTCCAGAAGCTTCCCCAATGGATGAAGGCGCGGCCCGCAAGCCCCGCCATCCGGATATTGCGCCGCGAGATGAGCACGAGCACCGGGTTGACCTCGTATCCGTGGCTTTCCGCCCCCTTGAGCGCAAGCGCGATGACGACGCGTCCATCCCCCGATCCGAGGTCAGCGGCTTTTTCTCCACGCTGCACATCGGCGAGATCCGCGATCATGCGGGTCTCGTTCGCGCTGCTCGGATCGTAGATGGCGCCGCGCCCCAGCGGGAAGAAGACGAAGAAAAAGAGGTAGACCACGATGCCCACGATTGCAACTGTCAGAATTGCGGCCATTGGGAATTCAGGGTATCAGCGATTGGCCAATCGGAAAAGCCCCGCGATCCAAATTGACCCCGGGACCCACAGCGATTATCTTCATCCGTAATGCCAGAGCTGACAGCCACACAACTCGCCCGGCTGTACGATACGTTTCGCGACACGGAAGTGACATTCAACACCCAGGTGATCGCCGCCAGCGGGCTCATGCCCGCGGACGTCCATCTCAAGGTTGCCGAGCAGCACCTGCCCTGCGTGCTGTATGCCTGCTCCCTGCGCGGCGCCCGGGTCATCGCGGACCTGGGAGACGCGACCATTGCATCGCACCTTCGCCCGAACAGCATGGTTTCCCTTCGCCTGGCATTTCGCCCTTCAGGCGAGCCGGCGCCGCTTGCGTTCTTCGTCTCGTGCCGGGTTGAAGGCCTGTCGGACTCCAATCCCCAGAAGCCGCAGGTGCAGTTCGTGGCGCTCGAGTTTACGCAGCGGCCCTCGGACACGCTCATCGGCATCCTCGGGTCCCTGCTGGAGGTCAACACCAACTCGGTCCGGCGAAAGGATGAGAGGATCGTGATCACGCCGGAGACCATGCGGATGATCGGGCTGGACTCGAAAGAGAGCTGCGTGGCCATCGAAGGAGCACCCCGTCGATGCATCGTACACGACCTCTCATTCGGCGGGGCCAAGATCCTCGTCACGGGCGTGCAGGAGCCGCGGGAGGAGAAAAAGGTTCTTCTCAAGCTGGCACGATGCGAGTTGCAGGATGACATGGTGCTGGACGGGAATATCGTGCGCGTAGAGGAAGTCGAAGGGAGAAAGGACGTCGTGGCGCTCAGCATCCAGTTTTCTTCCGACCCGCCCATCAGCTATAAGCAGAAGATAAACGGCTACTTTGCCGCGCAGAGCAAAGCGCGCTGAAACCCGGACGGGACGAAGGATCCGGCATATGAGCGAATTGCCCCCCGCCGATGCATCCCGGCGCGCAGAGAAGACCTGGACCCAGGAGACCGTCTTTCCCATTCTTCTTGCCATAAGCGTGTCTCACCTCCTGAATGACACGCTCCAGTCCCTGATACCCGCTCTCTACCCCATTGTGAAAGACTCGTTCCAGCTCACATTTGCCCAGATCGGCCTCGTCACGTTTACTTTTCAGGTCACCGCGTCACTCCTTCAGCCGATCGTGGGCGCCATCACGGACCGGAGGCCGCAGCCATTCTCCCTGGTCGTGGGCATGGGATTCACCCTGATCGGCCTGGCATTATTGTCTTTTGCAGGCAGCTTTGGGATGCTTCTTCTCTCGGTGGGGATGGTGGGCGTCGGCTCCTCCATTTTCCACCCCGAATCTTCCCGTATTGCGCACCTGGCAGCGGGCGCGCGAAGGGGATTTGCGCAGTCATTCTTCCAGGTGGGCGGGAATGCAGGGTCGTCGCTGGGCGCCCTCCTCGCCGCCCTGGTGATCGCCGAAAGGGGAAGATCCAGGATTCTATGGTTCACCCTTCTTGCCGCGGCGGGCATCGTCGTGCTTGCACAGGTGGGCCGCTGGTACAAGGCACACGGGTCGCGCATCCACAAGAGCCAGGGAGTGATGGCTGCCGCCCTGCGGCCGCCAGTTGCAGGGCGAAGGGTGATCTTCTCAGTGGGCATACTTCTCATATTGATATTTTCCAAATATTTCTATCTTGCGAGTATGACCAGCTATTACACGTTTTATCTCATCGCAAAGTTCAGGCTTTCCATACAAAGCGCCCAGCTCCACCTCTTCCTCTTCCAGTTTGCGGTGGCTGCCGGCACCCTGATCGGCGGCCCCGTGGGAGACAGGATAGGACGGAAATACGTCATCTGGATCTCGATCCTCGGGGCGGCGCCGTTCACCTTGCTGCTTCCCCACGCGGGCCTGGTGGGCACCACGCTCCTCTCGGTATGCATCGGTGTGATTCTGTCCTCTGCTTTTTCAGCCATCCTGGTCTATGCGCAGGAGTTGATTCCCGGCAAAGTGGGTCTCATTTCAGGGTTGTTTTTCGGCTTTGCATTCGGCATGGGAGGCCTTGGCTCAGCAGCGCTCGGAAAGCTCGCCGACCACACCAGCATTGAATATGTGTATCAGCTCTGCGCTTTCCTGCCTCTTCTCGGGCTGTTTGCCGCATTTCTGCCCCGCATCAGGAAAAACAGCAGCGCTGTCCAGCCGGCGTGAGAATTTTTTGAGAGCGTGTCGATTTTGTCGTGCCTTGTTCGACGTGCAGATAGAAGGAGACAATACCATGATTCCAAGGACAGTTTCCCTTGCAGTAACTGCCGCCGGGATCCTCCTGGCAGCATCGAGCCCCGTTATCGCTCAAGGAAGCCCGGCAGCCCCCCTCAAGACCGGTTACGCCCCTGTAGACGGCCTCAAGCTCTACTACGAGCTCTACGGAACGGGCGAACCGCTCGTCCTGCTGCACGGTGGGGTGGGCGCGACTGAAATGTTCGCCGATATCCTGCCGCTGCTCGCGAGCTCTCGGCGGGTGATTGCGGTTGATCTGCAGGCCCACGGGCGCACCGCTGATATTGACAGGCCCATAAGCTACGAGGCCATGGCCGACGACATCGCTGCGCTGATCAAGTATCTCGGATTCGAGAAGGCTGACGTCATGGGCTACTCGCTCGGCGGCGGCGTGGCCCTGCGCACCGCCATTCAGCATCCCGACGTCGTCAGGAAGCTGGTGCTTGTCTCGACTCCCTTCAGGCGAGATGGATGGTACCGGAGATCCTCGCGGGAATGGCGCAGATGGGTCCGGGAGCCGCTGAGCCGATGAAGCAGACCCCGATGTACCAGCTCTATGCCAGAATAGCGCCGAAACCGGCAGATTGGCCGGTGCTGCTCACCAAGCTCGGCGACCTTCTCAGAAAGGACTACGACTGGTCGAAAGACGTGGCGGCGATCAAGGCGCCCACGTTGCTCGTGGTGGGTGATGCTGATGCCGTTCGTACCTCGCATGCCGTGCAGTTCTTCGAGCTCCTTGGCGGCGGCAGGAAAGACGGCGGCTGGGATGGGTCGGGAATATCAAATGCCCGGCTCGCCATCCTCCCCGGCCTGACGCATTACACAATCTTTTCATCACCTGCGATGGCCGCCACTGCCACGGCGTTCCTTGACGCCGCCGTGCCGGCGGCCAGGTGATTTCAGCGAAAGGAGAGATGATCATGAGATTCCTGAGCATCTATAAGACCGCGGAAAGATGGCCCCCTACACAGGAAGACATGGCCAAGATGGGCAAATTGATCGAGGAAGGGATGAAAGCCGGCTGCGGCTATCCTTCCTGTTAGGGACTTTTTCAGGGCGCGATTAAGCTGCCGGACGTCCGCTATGACTCCAGGATCTTCATGGCGTCCTCCTGGAAGGCGTCCATGATGTAGCTGATGCCGCTCACCTGGGACGCTTCCTCGGTGAGGGCGACGATGTCGTTCCTGTCCACCGAGTCCAGGCGGAAGCTGCGCGCGCCTGCCATGAATTGCGTGAGCCCGGTGCGAAGCTTGTCGACGAAGGTCGCGATGGCCACGGCGCCGAGGGGAACGCGGGTAGCTTCCTTGCCGAACCGCTCGTGGATGGTAGACCAGCCTGCGAAGATCTGCTCGGGGGTCGTCCCGTATTGGCTTACGGTTGCTGGCAGCTCATCCCAGTTACGCCCCTGCTTCTTGCTGAGGACATCGGTGATGTTGTCCCCTACGAAGCCCGGGATCATGAGCGCGCGCCCCATGCAGACTGCCTTGAAATAGGGGTCGCCCATGGCAATGACCTTGAAGATATGATCCTCGGTGGAGAAGCCTCCTGCCATCGAAAGGTCCGGCGTCCACTTCCCGCGCGAAGCCAGCTTCTGGGCGCACTGATACGCCATGGCCTGGAGGTAGAAGGTGGGGATTCCCCACTCCTGCATCATTCGCCACGGGCTCATACCCGTGCCCCCGCCTGCGCCGTCGATTGTCACGAGGTCCACCCGGGCCTCCGACGCCCACTTGATCGCCATGGCGAGCTCCCGCATGCCGTAGGCTCCGGTCTTCAGCGTGACCCTCTCCACCCCGACGCTGCGCCGCAGGTGCTCGACCCGCCGCAAGAACTCTTCCTCGTCGATGAACCCGAGCCGTGAGTGGCGTTCGAACTCTTTGATCCCGCCGCTGCGAAACGCAGCCTGCACGGAGGAGTTGGACGGGTTGGGCGTGACGATATACCCGCGCTTCTGCAGCTCCAGCGCCCTGTCGAGGTCACGGATCTTGATCTCCCCGCCGATGCACTTGGCGCCCTGGCCCCACTTCAGCTCGATGGCCTTGACGCCGAGCTTTTCAACGACGTACGACGCCACCCCGAGCCGGGCGTCCTCCACGTTGGTCTGGACGATGATGTCGCCCCACTTGTCCTGCCATTCCTTGTAGATCCTGATCCTGCGCTCCATCTCGGGGGAGTGCGCGACCCTGCCCTTGTCGTCGAGCTGAAGGCCGGGATCGATCCCGCACACGTTCTCCCCCACGACGAGCGTAATACCCGAAATCGCAGCGCCCACGGCGTAGCTCTCCCAGTGCTTGCGCGCGATGTCCGTGGACCCGAGGGCGCCGGTGAAAATCGGCATTTTCATCCGCACGGGGTGGTTGTGGCCGTAGACGGCCGACGTGTCCACTTCCGGGAAGATCGCCTTGTCGGGATTGGCCTCGTCGATCGCCTTCGCGCCCAGCGCGTACCCCATGATGTTGAGGTGGGAGTAGTCGACAGGGTACTTCTTATCGCTTCCCGCCGTGATCTCCCCGAAGGGCCCGGGATAGATCACCTCGCGGCCTCTCAGTGAGGCCTTGAAGATGTCGCAGTTTCCCGTGCAATTGTCCATGCACCGCGTGCAGATGCCGGACAGCGGCGACACGTCGCGCGAACGGTTCCTCGTGGTGATTGCGTCATTCGCCCCTGGCTGTTGAAGATTCATATTTATGCTCCTTTTGAATATTGTTTCACTATTCATACGGCTTCATAGACCGGGTGTCAACGGGAACAATCCCGCCGCAAAGGCGATTCGTTGCTCCCTTCGTCCGGCGCCTGACGGAGGAATAGGGAATTGACTTGACCCCAGCTGCCGCTCACAAAAAAGCCCGCAAAATGCGGGCTTTCATGAGTTGGAGGTGGCGGGAGTCGACCATGTGCTGCCATTTTGAGTCCACAATAGCCACGTTCCAGACACCCCTTTGGATCGCGGTTGACTTCCCGGCGGCGTAGGTGGTGAATGGAGGGGTCACTTCATTGTGCCCCTTGGAAAGTAGCATTGAGAACGTGCGAAGGTGAACGGGAAGGGTTCAGGGGCGACCTTTCCCTAAAACGTTCTTGCTAGGATGGCGTACGCCATCGGATTCATGCGGGCTGCGCTTGCCGCCGTGTGAGACCGCGAGACCCCCGAATCCTACGAGCCGCCAGAGAAGCTCTGAAAGGCGTGGCCGGTGCGGCGTACTCGGGGCCGCGCGCCATGTCCACTAGCGTTCGAGCGGCAAGTGTACCGGTTGCCCACCCGACGCCGCTGAGCGCTGAATCGCGAGCACGACCTCCTGGTCCAGCCTCGCCTGCATCGGCCCGTAGGTGACCTCGCCGTCACCGCGAACCGCATCGATAAGGCTCATAAGGCAGCTTGCGACGGCTATCTCATCGTCATGCCACTGGACTCCCTGTCCGTTGGCGCGCGAGCGAAAGGGATTGTCCCACTGAACAACGGGAATTGACGGATCCCCCGTGTGGGCCACAATCGCCACCAGGGCTCCGCCGTCGTTCCGCTCCAACCGGCGCTCCAGCGTGAGAAAGCGGGGGGCCTCTTCCCCCGGGGCGAGAAGCGTCAGCCATTCCTGGGAGTCGATTCCGACGCCGACGCTGATTCCCATCCCCTTCTCCGCAAGGAACCTGCTGCTTCTCCACCAGCGGAGGGCCGAATCGTAGGCGACGTCCGTCCAGTGGTAGATGCCCACCCGGCCATCCTCGAACTCGACCATGGCGTGCTCCTGAGTCTCGGTCCGCGCGCCGCGCGTTCCGGCCAGGCGGGACCAGTGCGGCGCCAGCCCATAGGCGGCGGAGAACCCGACGACCTGTTTCGGCCGCGCGTTGAACCCGAGATAACTCCTCATGACGCTTACGCCGTGATAGCCATGGCCGGCAAAATCGTTGAAGGTGGAATACACCTTTCCGAAGAGACCCTGGGCGATGAGCTTCAGCTTGATCTGCTCCATCGGCCGGCGGTGGAATTGCTCGGCGACTTCGACTTTCAGCCGGCGCTCCTTCGCCGCCGCGATGATTGCGTCGGCCTCGTGCAGGCTGTAGGCGATCGGAGTCTCCAGCAGCACGTGCAGCCCGTGCCGGACCGCCATCAGGCCAACCTCGCCGTTGGCGCGCCCCTGCACGCAGACGATTCCGATGGACGGTGCTGTCTCCCGAATCAGCCGATCGATGTCGGTGAACGCCGGCACGCCGAGCCGAAGGCCCAGAGCATCGGCTGCCTCTTTTCGACGGCCCCAGATCGAGACAAGCTGCAGGTCGTCTGCAAGCGCCGTCACGAGGGGTCCATACATGTACCCCGATCGAGCGCCAGTTCCGATGAGACCGACACGGACCCGTTCTCTCAGATTGGACATCGCTTTCCCCTTCCACACTTGTCTGGCGGTCGATTCCGGGCGTTGGGCGTTTTCGCCAATGCCGAGTGCCCCGAGAGCAACTCAGTGCCTGGCAAAAGCGGACGAGATTTCCTCTTGACAGTCGACCAACGACCAGGTATTGTATCATGAAACTGCTTCTATGAAAGCACTTTCATAAGGAGGATGGAATGGGACGATGATCAGATGGCCAAGGAGTTGGAAAGAGGACGATCGATTCGGTCTTAGCGTGCATTCGATCAATCCGGGTGGAGGATTGATGGAGTGCCAGCAAGGGAATCCACTGAACTAAGGAGGGATCTGATGAAGAAGACTCTGGCTGTGTTGAGTTTACTCCTTGTTTCGTTCACCGTTGCGTTCGCAAGCGGCGGCGGTGAGAAAGCTGCTGCCGCGTCACAGACCGTGACGATGATCTTCGATGCGGTTCAGCAGAACCACGACGCGCTATACCAGGAATATGCCCAGAAGTACACAACGGCGCATCCAGGCGTGAAGGTCGTCGTCACGTATGGACCTAAGACTGTTACCGATCTGCTGGGCCTTTACCTGCAATATTTCGCGGCCAAGCGATCCGACGTCGACATCTACGGGATCGATGTCATCTGGCCCGGTGACATCGCCGATCACCTCGTCGATCTGAATGCGTACGGGGCCAAGGACGTGGTCAGTCAGTATTTCTCGAGCATGGTGCAGAACGATACCGTCAAGGGGCGCCTCGTCGCCGTTCCCTATCTCGCGAACGCCCCGGTCCTCTACTACCGGACAGATCTCCTGAAGAAATACGGCTTCAGCAACCCGCCGGGCACGTGGGCAGAGCTGGCGGACATGGCTGCTGCCATTCAGAAAGGTGAGCGCGCGGCGGGCAACCAGGATTTCTGGGGTTTCGTCTACCAGGGGAAGGCATACGAAGGTCTCACGTGCGACGCCCTGGAATGGGTTGCTTCGTACGGCGGTGGGACGGTGGTGGACTCGAGCGGAAAGATCACCATCAACAACCCGAACGCGGTTGCCGCTCTCAAGTTCGCGGCTGGCACGGTCGGCACCATCGCTCCGGCAGGAGTCACGGGTTTTGACGAGGAAGCCTCCCGTGCGGTGTGGCAGGCCGGCAACGCTGCATTCATGAGGAACTGGCCGTACGCCTACACCCTCGGCAACGCCGCCGACAGTACGATCAAGGGCAAGTTCGACATAACGACGCTGCCGGCGGGCACAAGCGGGCAGAAGGCGGGCGCTCTAGGTGGGCTCGCTCTCGCGGTCTCGAAATACTCCAAGAGCCCGCAGCAGGCGGCCGACGTGGCGTTCTATTTCGCGGGCAAAGATTTCCAGAAGGCAATGCTCATCAGGTCTTCCGAGCCGTCGCCCATCGTCAGCCTCTACAAGGATCCGGACGTCCTGAAGGCGATTCCGTTCTTCAGCAAGATGCAGGATGTCCTGACGAACGCGGTTCCGCGGCCGTCTACCGCGACAGCTCCCAAGTACAACGAGGTTTCGCGGTTGTTCTTCACAGCCGTGCACAGCACGCTCACCAAGGAGCAGGACCCGCAGGCTGCCCTCACCGGGCTCGAATCCAGCCTCCAGGACCTTCTCAACAAGTAGCGGCGTGGTGGCAACGCCCTCAAGGGTCGCCCCGGCGATCCTTGAGGGCCACCCGCCCGACCATGCATGATCGCCCCAGGAAGTGCGCGGTGAAACAACTACGTGATTCGCTCAGTCACGCGGCCAGAATCGAGCAACGCTCCGCATACCTGCTGGTCACGCCTGCCCTGCTCGTGGTGCTTGTCGTGGCGATCTATCCCCTTGGCTCCGGGCTTCTGAAGAGCTTCACGGACGAGACGTTCGCCAGCGATCGCGCCCCTGCGTATGTTGGGCTGCGGAACTATTCGAGCCTGCTCGGCGTCGCCGTTCGAATCACCAAGCCGCTGACGGACCTCGCGACGGGCGCGGCCCTCACCGATTCACGTACGGGAGCGCCGAAATACCCTTCGCCGGACGATGTCCTGCCCCGACGGCCGGTCCGCTATTCGCTGCTCAGCGAGTTCTCCGTTCTCGGAACCCGCGTGGTAGTCGGCGCGCGCAACCCGGCATTCATCCTGGCCATCCTGAACACCCTCGCGTTCACCCTCATCACGATCAGCTTCGAAGTCACCCTTGGCACCCTTCTCGCTCTCCTGCTTCAAAGGAGGTTCCGCGGCCGGGGGGCACTGCGCGCGATCATGCTCGTTCCCTGGGCGATTCCGACCGTCATCTCGTCCCGAATGTGGGCATGGATGTTCGCGTCCACCCGGGCCGGCTTTTTCAACGTAATCCTGCAATGCGCGGGGATCGGCAATGGGCAGATACCCTTTCTCGAGATCAAGGGCTGGCAGCTTCCCATCATGTGCATCATCGACATATGGAAGACGACGCCGTTCATGACTCTGCTAGTCCTCGCAGGGTTGCAGCTCATTCCCCTTGAACTGTACGAAGCCGCGGAAGTGGACGGTGTGACTCGAACCCGGCGTTTCTGGCGAATCACTCTTCCTCTCCTTCGGCAAACGCTCGCCGTCGCGCTGGTGTTCAGGACTCTTGATGCCCTGCGCGTGTTCGATCTCTTCCAGATCGTCCTCGGAGAGTCTCGCTACTCCATGGCGAGCTACACCTACTACCAGCTCATCCAGAACCGGGCCGCCGGATATTCCGCGGCCAGCGGCGTGATAATCTTTCTTCTGATCTTCGGCTTCGCGGTCCTCTACACGAGAATCCTGGGCTTCCAGGCCGCGAGTCATCAGGAGTAGTGCATGGCGAGTTCATCCGCGCTGCGGATCACAGGTCGCGCCGCCTTTATGCTCCTCCTGGCGGTGGTCTTTGCGCTGCTTCTCTTCCCCTTCTACTGGATGCTCAACTCGGCGCTCAAGTCCGAGCCGCAGCTGCAGATGACGCCTGCCACGTTCGTGCCGCGCAGCCCGTCTACACGCCTCGTGCTGTTCAGCAGCGAAAGCTTCCGCGGGATCTTTTCCGATGACCAGGTACTGCGTGGCGTGTTCAACAGCGCCATCGTGGCGGGGCTCACGACGGTTTTTTCCCTTGTTATCGGATCCTTAGCCGCGTTTTCGCTGGGAAAGCTGCGTTTCGCCGGCAGGACTCCGATCTTGTATCTGGTGCTCGTGATGACGATGTTTCCCCAAATCAGCGTCCTGTCGGGTCTGTACACCTTTCTGCAATGGACGCGCCTGGGTCCCATCCCGAGCATGATCCTTTCCTACATGCTGTTTTCCCTGCCATTCACCGTGTGGCTGCAGACGGCGTTCTTCCGCAGCATCCCGAGCGCTCTCCTGCAGGCCGGCTACATCGATGGCGCTTCGCCCCTGCAGGTTCTCCGCTTTATCATGCTCCCCCTGACCGTTCCTGCGCTGGTAACAGCGGGCCTGCTGGTATTCATCAACGCCTGGAACGAGTATCTCTTTGCGCTGACATTTACGTCGATTGCGCCGAGGGCCCGTACCATCCCTGTCGTGATAGCTCTCTTCCATGGGCAGTTCGCACAGCAGGAGCCTTTCGGGGAGATCATGGCGGCCGGCGTCACCGTCACGGTGCCGCTTGTGGTTCTCGTCCTGATCTTCCAGAAAAGGATTGTCGCGGGCCTTACCGCCGGAGCGGTGAAAGGATGAAAGATATGGCACGAGGTCTCACGGCGGCGATCAGGCGATGCATGGCAGAGGAGCAGAGTCAATGAAGCAGATCGCCCTGGGGACAACCGGCGAGAAGGTGAGCGCGCTGTGCCTCGGATGCATGTACTTCGGCACCAAGGTGGACGAGGCGATGTCCTCTAGAAATTCTGGATGCATACACGGAGATGAACGGGTCCTTTCTTGACACAGCCAACTGCTATGCGTTCTGGATCCCGGGCGCAACCGGTGACGAGAGTGAGACCCTGGTCGGGCGCTGGATGAGGGAACGTGACAATCGGAACAGGATCTTCCTGGCAACCAAAGTCGGGGCTCGACCGTCGGGGGGCTCAGCCGAAGGGCCGCCGGAAGGGCTTTCGGCTCGGGTGATCGAATCGGCTGTTCACGAGAGCTTGCGCCGGCTGGGCACCGACACCATCGACCTGCTCTACACCCATGTCCCGGATCGCTCCACGACGCTGGAGGAGACCATCGAGGCGCTGGACCGGCTCGTCCGCGCGGGAAAGGTTCGATTCATCGGCTGCAGTAATGAAGCGGCCTGGCGCGTCGAGCGGGCGCGCGGGCTGAGCCTCTCCCACGGCTGGGCTTCGTTCTGCTGCGTGCAGAACCGGTACACGTATCTTCGGCCAACGCAGGGGGCGGTGCTCCCGCAGGTCTGCATCAGCGAGGAGCTGCTGGACTACGCGGCCACCACGGCCAGCGTGACGCTTCTCGCGTATTCTCCCCTGCTGGGAGGAGCGTACGCCCGGGAAGAGCATGCGCTTCCGCAGGAATATGCGAACTCGGATTCCCGCGTTCGATGGAAGACCCTTTCGAGCGCGGCACAGGCGCGGGGGGTATCACGCGGCAGCCTTGTTCTTGCCTGGCTGATGTCGGGGGTTCCGCCGCTCATTCCTCTTGTGGCGGCGAGCACAGTGGAGCAACTGCGGGAAAACCTCGACGCCGGAAAGATTGTGCTGGACGCGGCATGCCTTCGAGACTTGACAGAGGCCGCCGGGTGAGCCTTTCTGACGTAGGAGGACAGTCATGCCCGCGCGCGCACCCACCATTTACGACGTCGCCAGAAAGGCAGGCGTCAGCGTGTCCACCGTCTCGCGTGCCGTCAATGCGCCGCACCTGGTTCAGGAAGAGACCCGCCGGAGGGTCATGCGCGCCGTTGAGCAGCTCAAGTTCGTGCCTAAGGCGGAGGCCAGCGCCCTGGCGCGGAAGCACGTCGGGAGCATCGGCGTCCTCCTCCCGTTTTTCACTTCGCCGTCGTTCGTACAGAGAATGCGCGGCGTGGCCTCCGCCCTTTCGGCAACGAAGTTCGAATTCGTCGTCTACACGGTCGGCTCCCGGGTCCAGTTGGACGAGTACCTCGACGTGCTTCCCCTGTGGCGTCGGCTGGACGGCCTGATCGTCATGTCGATGCCTCTCTCCGACGCCCAGACGCGTCACCTGCAGTCGCACTCGCTGGAAATCGTGTGCGTGGAGTTCGCGCATGCCCATTTCTGTTCGATCGAGATCGACAACCTCGAAGGCGGGAGAATGGCGGCGCGCCACTTTGCGGAGAAGGGCCGCCGACGATGCGCGTACGTCGGCGAAGTGGGCGTTCCAGAGCACATCATCCACCTGAGCGACCTCCGCCTGGAAGGGTTCCGCCAGGGTCTCCAGGAGAGGGGCCTCGATCTGCCGGGTGAATATGTCAGTCGCGAGCCTTACAGCCGGGAAGGCGTCGTGCGGCAGGTAGAGGCTCTTTTCGGCCGCTCGCCCCTTCCCGACGCGATTTTTGCCTACTCGGACCTCCTCGCCGCCGACGTTCTCCGCGCTGCGCGCGCCAGAGGGATGCGCGTGCCGGAGGATTTGTCGATCATTGGCTTCGACGGCACCGATCTCGCCGATTACCTGGGATTGACCACGATTGACCAGCGCCTGGACGAGTCCGGCCGCCTCGCCGCCGAGATGCTGATGTCCCGCATCTCCGACCGCGGCCGGCCCATGCAGAACACACGGCTGCAGCTCAAATTGATCGAACGCGGCACGACCTAGCGCGGCGCGCGACCTGCAAGGCGGAAGAGGATGCCGATCAAGCCCCGATCATCTTCGCCGCTCGTCGCTCATCCGGGTCCCCCGCCTTCCGTCACTTGATGGAGCCGGCAACCATTCCCTTGATGATGTACTTCTGGGCAACGAGGAAGAAGATGATGATGGGGATCATCGCCATGAGGATGGCGGTGAGGATGAGGTCCCACTGCTTCACGTAGGCCCCGGCGAAGTTGGAGACGGCCAGGGGGATGGTCATCACCTTGTTGCCCTTCCCGAGGATGAGGAGGGGGAGCAGGTAATCGTTCCAGATCCAGATGCCGTTCAGCACGAGGACGGTGGCGTGGATGGGCCTCAGGATGGGGAAGATGATCTGGTAGAAGGTCTGCACGGGCCGGCAGCCGTCGATGAGCGCGGCTTCCTCGAGCTCCAGCGGAATGCTCTTGATGAAGCCGTGGAAGAGGAAGATCGACTGGGACATGCCGAAACCGATGTAGGCAAGGATGATCCCCGTGAAAGACCGCAGGAGCCTCACTCCCGTGAGAGCTGTGATCTCGCGGAACCAGGTGAGCAGGGGGAACATGACGATCTGGAAGGGGATGACCATCGCCGCGACGAAGATGATGAAAATGCCCATCGAGAGCCTGGTCTTGGTCCGTACGAGGACCCAGGCCGCCTGCGAAGACAGGACGTTGAGGAGGAGGAGGGACGCCACGGTGATGATGACCGAACTGAGGAACGAGGAGGAGTACTGCACGTTGACGCTGGTCCAGATGGTCACCATGTTCTGCAGGATCTTCCCCCAGTCGGTGGGAAGGGTGAGCGGATTCTGAGTGATCTCGAACGGGGTCTTCGCCGAGTTCACGACGACGATGAAGAAGGGAAAGAGGAAGAGAAGGAAAAGGACGACGGCGACGATCTCGGGGGCGACCAGGCGTGCCGTGCGGCGCGTTGTCACAGCTCGATCTCCCTCTTCTTGTTGACGGAGACCTGGATGATGGAGACGATCACCAGGACGAGGAAGAAGACCACGGCGCGGGCCTGTCCGCCCGCCATGTCGTTCGACTTGAAACCCTGATTGTAGATGTTCATGGCAAGGAGCTGGGTGCCGTAGATCGGCTGGCCCAGGAACATGGCCGACGGGCCGCCGCCGGTGAGGGAGACGTTGACGTCGAACTGCTTGAACGAGTTCACGAGGGTCAGGAAGATGGTGATCGTGAATGCCTGCCGCGTCATCGGAAGCGTGATCGCGCGCAGCCTGCGGAAGGGGGAGGCGCCGTCGATCTGCGCCGCCTCGATGAGCTCCTGGGGGATGGTCTCGATCGCGGCCACGTAGATGACCATGATGTAGCCCGCGTACTGCCAGGTTCCCACGAGGACCATGGCGATCGTGGCCGTGGTGCTTTTTGCGAGCAGGAGATTCCCCGCGTCGGCCCAGGATGCGAAGCCGATCATCGTCCCGATCGACGGAACGGCGTTGTTGAAGATGAACTGCCAGACGTACCCGAGGATCAGGCCGCCGATGAGGTTGGGGACGAAGAAGCCCGCGCGGTAGACGTTGCGTCCCTTGAGCTTTCGCGTCACGAGCATGGCGAGGCTGAAGGAGACCACGTTGATGACGATCATGTTGAGCACCGTGTACACGACCGTCAGGATGAACGAGTAGGTGAAGCTGGGGTCCTTCAGGATTCCGGCGAAGTTCCTGAGGCCTACCGCCTTGAGGCTGTCGCCCAGCCGGGCGGTCGCCGACCAGTTCGTGAAGGAATAGTACACACCGAGCAGGAAGGGGATGACGATGACGAGGGCGAAGGCCAGGATGACGGGCGCGAGAAAGAGCCAGAAGACGGGGGGATGTTTCGTTTTCCGCATCGATCGACGCTCCTGCCGGTACTATAGACCCGCCCTCCGGCAAGGGCCAGAGAGCGGGTCGGAGGGGAGCCGGCCGCGCGGGGCTGATCCTACTTCGCGAGGCCCTGGAAGGCTTTCGTCATGAGGTCGATGAACTGGGCCTTGGTGACGGCACCGGCTGCAAACTGGTTGTAGATCGGCGCGAGCGTCTTGTTGCGGAAATCTTCTGTGAAGTAGTACTGGTTCCAGCTGTAAATCTTGCCCGCCGCGGCCCAGGCCTGCACGGACCGGGAGAGCTGGCCGGTCGGGTTGAGCTTCACGTTCGAGAAGGCGGGGATGGAGCCCGCGTCGATGACCATGTACTTGTTGCCCGCTTCGGTGAAAACGAGGTCGTTCAGGAATTTCTTCGCGGCGGCGAGGTTCCGGGAGTTCTTGTTCACGCAGTAGAAGGAGGGGGCGGCCACGAAGATGCCATCGGTGGCCCTGGCCATCGACCCGTGGGGAGCGAAGGCCATCGGGAAGGTGGCCTTCGCCTGTGCAAAGTTGGGATCGGTCCAATTGCCCTGGTGGAGGAATGCGGCCTGGCCGGACGCGAACGCGCCGACCTGCGCGTCATAATTGCCTGTGGTGAGGACAGCCTTGTCGGCGTACTTAAAGAGCAGCTCCACCCAGTCGGCGTACTCGGAAAGCCGCTGGGCGTCCACCTTGCCGGCCAGCAGCGCGTTCACGACGGACAGGTCGCCGTAGGGAAGGCCGTTCGAGAGCAGGGAGTTGAAGTTGTGGTGCGCGGTGACCCAGCCCATGTCGAGGGAGGCAGCCATGGAGACCACGGACTTGAGGCCAAGCGCGGCCTTCTGGGCGTCGATCTTCTCGAAGGCGGCCTTGTAGCCGGAGTAATTGACGAGGGTCTTCGGATCGACCCCGGCCTTCTTGAGGATGTCGGCATTGTACGCCATGCCCCAGCCCTCGACCGCGACAGGGTAGCCGTACACCTTGCCTTCGTACTTGAACGCGACCGAGGTATTCTTGACCCATCGTTCGCCGGAGAGGTCGAGGACGAGGTCCGCCCACTCCTTGTAGTTCTCCAGGCCGTTGATGGCGAAGATGTCGGGCATGTCGCCCGCGGCGAGGTCGGCCTTCAGCTGGCTGTCGAGGTCCATGCCGGTGCCGCCGCCCACAGACTTGATGGTGACGGGGACGTTGTTCGCCTTGGACCACACGGCCGCGTACGCCTTCAGGGCCGCGTCGATCTCGGGCTTGTTCTGCGCCAGGGTGATCCCCTGGGCGAAGACAGCGGCGGTCACGAGGAGCGCCGCGAGTGCCAGGACGAGTTTCTTCATCGAAGCCTCCGTTCAGGAATCGTGATGGTTACCGTCCCCCTCACCGAGGGGGCGAGAAAGGTCACTTCGCTCACGTCATGCCTCTTTCAACGACTCGCACGTCCTGTTGCCTCGCGAGGCGCCCCCTCGGCGTTCACCTTGTCAGGGGTGTTGACGAAGCGTGACACCGTGGAGATGCTCACTCCCGCGTACGAGGCGACACTGCAGATCATTGACTCCGCCTTGCCCGGCATGCTATTCCTTATGAAAGAAGTTTCATGAAAGTTCTTTCATAAGGAATATTGCACATTCTTCCGCATGTGTCAAGAAGGTGGACTGGAGGGTACGGTGAATGAAGGGCGACATCATCCTGGTGGAAGAACATCACCGCAGGGCAGCCGGCGCGATCGTGCCCGCGATAATCGACAAGGTAAAAACAAAGCCGGTGAGGTACATCATCAGTGTTGCCGGTGAATCGGGCAGCGGCAAATCCGAGACCGCGCAAGCGATTGCAGACGAACTGGCGAAACTCGGCGTTCGATCCGTCATCCTGGGGCAGGACGACTATTTCGTGCTTCCGCCGCGGTCGAACGATGCCAGGAGGAGGAACGACCCGGAGTGGCTCGGACCCCACGTCGAGGTGAACCTCGACCTTATGGACGGCAACCTGAGGGACGCGGTCGGGGGGGCGCAGGAGCTGATCAAGCCGCTCGTCGACTATGACAATGACTGCGTGGGAGAAGAGAGAATCGGCCTGGAGGGTGTCGCGGTGGTCATTGCGGAGGGGACGTATACGTCGCTGCTGAGACACGTGGACACCAGGGTCTTCATTGCCAGGAGCCGTCGGGACACCCTGGAGCACAGGCTGAAGAGAAACCGGGGCGGCGAGGCGCGGGATCCGTTCGTCGAGCAGGTCCTGACAAGGGAGCACATGATCATCGCAGGGCATCGACATCTCGCGGACTTCGTCATCACGAAAGACTACGATGTACGCGCGACGAATTGACCGGCGAGGCGCGGCATGGCGGTGAAGAACCAGGTTCAGCTCATCACCTATCCGGATTCGCTCGGAGGAACCCTGGAGGCGCTCGACCAGGTGCTTCTCAGGCATTTCCCGGGCCTTTTTCAGGGCGGAGTTCACATTCTCCCGCCGTTTCCGGCTTCCGGGGACAGGGGTTTCGCTCCCCTGACCTACCTGGAGATCGAGCCGCGCTTCGGCGGCTGGGAGGACATCCGGCGCATCAGCCGTCATTCGGAGGTCATGCTCGACCTGATGGTGAACCACGTGTCCCGGCAGTCCGAGTATTTCCGTGACTTCCTGAAAAAAGGCCGCCGCTCGCATTGGGCGGACCTCTTCATCACGCTGGACAAGATGTGGCCGGACGGGAAGCCTTCTCAAGAGGACCTTTCAAAGATATTCCTGCGCAGACCGTTGCCGTTTTCCCGGTTCACCATCGAGGACACTGGCGAAGAAGAAGTGGTCTGGACCACCTTCGGGAAGAAGGACCCCTCCGACCAGATCGACATGGACTGGCACTCGGACGCATACCGGAAGCTCCTGACGGACTTCATGGCAGGTTTCAGCCGCAACGGCGTGAGCATGGTCCGGCTGGATGCAATCGGCTACGTGGTGAAGAAGATCGGGACGAGCTGTTTCTTCGTGGAGCCGGAGATCTACCGATTCCTCGACTGGATCCGCTCCGTGGCAGGCTCGTTCGGGATCGAGCTGCTGCCCGAGGTCCATGCGCACCCCACGACCCAGTTCAGCCTGTCCGCGCATGGGTACTGGATCTATGACTTCATCCTGCCCTACATGATCCTCGAAGCCCTGCTCCTCAGGAAGGGCGGGAAGCTGAAACGGTACCTCGCCGTGCGCCCTCACCGGCAATTCACGATGCTCGACTGTCACGACGGCATCCCCGTCAAGCCGGATCTGAATGGACTCTACGAAAACGATGATGCGAGAAGAGTCGTACGGACCTGCGTGGAGCGCGGCGCAAACCTGAGCTTCGTTCTCTCTCCGGCGCACAAGGATTCGGACGGTTTCGATGTCCACCAGATCCGGTGCTCTTATTACTCCGTTCTCGACCGCGACGACGAGGCCTATCTGTCGGCCCGGGCCCTGCAGTTCTTCGCGCCGGGCATACCGCAGGTCTATTACGTGGGGCTGCTCGCGGGGGAAAACGACACGGAAGCCGTCCAGCGGACAGGAGAAGGGCGCGAAGTAAACCGGCACAATTACAGCCTCGAAGAGATCGATGCCCGGGTCCGCACGGAGCCGGTTCAAAGACTGGTGAGGCTCATTCGGTTCAGAAACGAGTACCCGGCCTTCAACGGAGTTTTCCAGGTCATGGATTCGGAAGAGGGCGTGGTCCGCCTCCGCTGGCAGAAGGACGGGGCAATCTGCACGTTGACGGCCGACCTCGAGACCAGCCGATCGGAGATCGAGTACGCCGATGAGGCCGGCAGACTGGTTCGACACAGGGTCTGATCCGGAGGTCCCATGGCACCCCCGCTCTACCACCCCGAACGCTACCAGGCTCCACGCGCAGGCGCCCTTGCCTCTAAGGCTGACACTGGAAGCAGGCCACCGCGGACCTCGCCGAGGCTTGGTCCTTCATCACGGGCATCGCCCGCGGTGAGCCCCGGGGCGTCGGATTCAACTGGGTAGTGCGGTATTGCGGTTTGTTTCCCCCGTCGTCCGAGCCGACAGGTACTTTCGCGTGTGGAGGTTGTAGAATTGGACGTGCCAAATGCTGCCGCGGCGATACAAGGAATGCCGATCTTGGCGCATGCCCATTCTCCTGGTGGGCTTTTCGCTCGCAATCGCGTTTGCCCCAGGGATGACTCGAACATCTGACCTACGGTTTTGGAATCCGGGCAATGTGCCGGTCGTCGCGTGGCGGTTTGTAGCCGCCCAAAGCTCTCTATGCCTTACTGTATATCGCCAAGGGATTTAGCGCAAGCGGAGTGCAGCTTTGTGTTTCTTTCTGTGGCGCTGCGAAGCGTGACAGAGCAGGGCCGTCAGTCACAATTCTAGTTACACCTGGGACGGTCCGCTCCCGCCGGTATTCGGCGGAATATCGTAATCATTGACTTCTACCGTGTGAAAGCAGAAGCCGCTGTCTTCACACCATATCGTTGCTGTTGCCCTCTGTAGCTCTTCGAAGCTAACTGTATATCGAGCCGGGAAATGGGTCAAGCAGATTCGGTGCCGCCGTATCGCATCATGTCACTTCATAGCCTGTCAGGGCTCCGCTCAAGGTCAGAGTCAGAGTCAGAGTGTTTTCTGTTCCTATTTCACACTTTTGGCTATCAGAGAAAAAAGCGTCGACGCCTCTCACATAATGGACGGGCGGACCCCATCCTAAGACGTCTTTGATGTGAAAAGATGGGGCTCTTCGAGACCGGTGTTTCGTGCTGCGGAGCCCCCTGGCATGCTATAGTTCCCCGATGGGATTTGCCTTACCTGCCAGGACAAAGACTCCCGCCCGGCTCGCTCTCGCCATCGGCCTATCTTGCTGCCTGGCCGCCTGCGGCGCGTGGAGAAGCCAGGCCCCCGTGGCCGGCGTGCCCAGGAAGATCCAGGTCATGTCATCGGACGGCTGGATCTACGATGTCATGGCAGATAACGCGAAGCAGTTCGAGAAGGAGACCGGCATTAAGGTCTCCTTCACGATCTACGCGCCGCACGTGTACTTCCGGGCGCTCCAGACGATGCTCGCATCCGGGGAAGCCGCCGACATCTTTCTCATGCAGTCCACGCGGTGGTACCTGGGCAGCGAGATCGACCCGGAGAAGTCGTGCATCGACCTGACCTCGGAAGAATGGACGAAACGCCTGAAGCCTGAGTGGCTTCCCGCCGTCTCGTACAAGGGCCGGGTCTACGGGCTGATCGTGTGGGACGACACCCTGGGATGGGTCTACACGTACAACGACAAGATCTTCCGGCGGCTGGGTCTCTCGGCGCCGCGGACGTACGAGGAGTTCGTGGCGGTCTGCGAGCGGATCAAGCGGGCCGGCATCGTGCCCATCTACGAGCCAGGGGCAAGCCGCTGGCATACCTCCCTCACGTTCTTCGAGATGGGCTCCACGTTCGAGCAGAACAGCCCGGGCCTCTACGAGCGGCTCAATACGAACCGGCTGAAGTTCGCCGACTACCAACCGTTCCACCGGGCGCTCGGCCAGATTCTTTCCGCGGCCAACCGCGGCTTTTTCGGCAGCGACTTCATGGCCAACACGATCGAGGGGTCGAAGACGGCACTGATCTCGGGGGCCGCGGCGATGACGCTGAACAAGATCGGGTTCGCCCGAAGCGTGCTGAAGACCAACCCCGACTCCGGCGCGCAGATGTGGGGGATGTTCCCCATCCCCTGGCTCGACAACCGGACGGTGAGCATCGAGCGCTCCGCCCCCACCTGGTTCGGCAACGCGAAAAGTCGGGACCGCGCGGCGGTGCTCGAGTTCTTCCGATTCCTGACCCGGGACGACAACCTCTACCGCTACGCCGTCGGCCAGCCCGAGGGCACGGGCCTGTCCTTCCCCACTCGGGCCGTTCCCCTCCTTCCCAACGAGCAGTCGTTCCTGGGCTCGGCGCGGCTCGGGGGAGAGCCGTTCCAGGGCGGGGTGAAGTACATCATGGCTCAATGGATGGAAGTCGAGGCAGACTTCGAGTCGATGCTGGCCGGCGCCCTGAGCCCGGACCAGTTTCTTTCCGGGGTGGACGCGCGTCGGACCAATATCGCCACGGCCGCGCGGGACCCCGCGTGGCCGCGGCCTACGGCCGAGCCATCGAGTCCCTGAACGCGGAGGGGTTTTTCCCCGTCTCCTTCTTGAACAACCGGGAGAAATACAGCGCATCCTCGTAGCCCACCGCGGCGGCGACCTGCTTGATCTCCATCTGCGGATGCCCCACGAGGAGGCGCTTCGCCTTCTCGATGCGGAGGCGGATCAGGTCCTGGGTGGGAGTGCATCCCTTGATCCGGCGGTACAGCCGCAGGAGGTAGGCGGCCTTGCATCCGAACGCCGCGGCGAGACGCTCGAGGGAGTACGGCTGGCGGTAGTTCTCCTTGAGATACAGCTCGACGGCGTCCGCCAGCTCCTCCTCCCGGGATCCGATCCGGTCCAGCCCGAACTCGGCGTCGATCGACCCGGCCAGCGCTTCCAGTCGGATGCGGATCCGGCGCAGCGTTTCCTGGAGGGCCGACACATCGATGGGCTTCAGCAAGTAGTCGTCCACGCCGAGCTCGATCGCCCGCTTGGCGTATTCGAACTCGCTGTAGCCGGAGACGATCAGGATCCGCAGGTCGGGGTTCGTGCGGCGCAGGCGCTGAACCAGCTCCAGCCCCCCGAGGACCGGCATCTTGATGTCGGTGATCAACAGGTCGGGCAGGTAACGCTCCACCAGCTCCACGGCCTCTTCCCCGTCGGCCGCCGTGCCGACGCATTCCAGCGCCGGGTCCAGCTCGGTGGTCTTGCGCGCCAGGTACTCCCGCATCCGCTCCTCGTCCTCGGCGACGACGAAGGTGAGCTTCCTCTCAGCCATGGAGCCCGGCCCCGATCGCGATGCGCGCGCCGCCGTCGGGACGGTTGGTGATCTCGAACGCGGCCTCGTCGCCGAAGGCGAGCCTCAGCCTCTCGTAGGAATTGACGATTCCCATCCCCGAGATCGACATCGGGGACAGGCCGCCGCCCGCCTGGCGGCGGGCGGCCAGCCGCTCGGAGATGCGGGCCAGGGTTTCCGCCGCGAACCCGGGCCCGTTGTCGAGGATCTCGAGGGACCACCGGCCGTCGGCGCAGTCGCCGCGAAGCTCGATGCGCCACGGAGGACGCGCGGTGGTTCCGTACTTGAAGCAGTTCTCGATGAACGGCTGCAGAATCAGGCGGGGGACGACGATCTGCCTCATCTCGGGGCGGACGTCGATCACGTACTCGAGGCTCTCCCCGAATCTCGCCCTCATGCCGGCGAGGTAGCTCTCCGCGTACTCGATCTCCGTTCCCAGCGTCGCCGTCGTCGCCTCCGTGGACGAGACGTAGCGGAGCATCCGGGCGAGATTCATGATCAGCTCCTGGATGGCCGCCGAGGATCCCTCCTCCGCCATGATGCCGATGGTCTGCAGCATGTTGTGGATGAAGTGAGGGTTCAGCTGCGACTGCAGCGCCACCAGCTGGGCCTCCTTCTCGTGCGCGCGCAGTGACACGGCCTCCTGGATGGATTCGTTGAGCTTCCGCCGCATGTCGCGGAAGGCCAGGCGCAGCTCGTCGATCTCCCCCAGGTCGGGCTTGTGCGTTCCGGCGCCGATCTCGTCGAGGTTCCGCAGGTCCAGCGCCTCGATCTCCGTGTGCAGCGCCTTGAGGGGCACCGTCACGCGGCGGGCGATGAAGTAGGAGGCCGCCAGGGAGCAGGTGATGGCGATCAGGGCCAGGAGCGCGATCCGCACCGCGTATTGCAGGACGCTCGCCGCGAGGCCGCCGGAGGGCTCGCCGATGAGGAGGGTCCACCCCGTGTCCCTCGAGGCGGCGATGGCGAAGATCTGGGGCTCGCGCTTCCCCGGGAGGACACCGGTCACGATCGGGCGCGTGGCCGCCTGCTCGGCGAGGCGGCGGAACAGGGCGGGATCGGCGGTGGTCCCGTCGTACGGGTAGAGCTGGTTCCACGCGCCATCGAACAGAAAGAACGAGCCGGAAGCGCCGTTCAGCAGGTCGAGCTCGCCGAACAGCGCGTCGCAATACTGCTTGACCTCGACGATCCCCTGCGTGGACAGCAGCGCATCCTGGAACGTCCTCACCAGGGACACGTAGCGCTTGTCCTTGACGATGATCGACGTCTGCTCCAGCAGCGGGTCCATGTGCGGGGGAAGGATCACGCGGTCTCCGCCCGCCCCCATCACCGCCGCGTACCACGGTTCGCGGCGCACGTCCCTCTCGATGAGGCGGCTGTAATAGCCGGCGCCGATCATCTCGCCCCGAAGATCGAACACGTTGGCCTGCGGCGCCGAACGGTTGGGGCCCAGGATCGTCTCGCTGATCTCGATCAGCGCCTCCGTGTTCTCCAGCTTGGCGATCCTCTGCTCCGCCGTGACCGGACTGCGGGGAAGGGCGAGGTGGCGCGCGAACAGGCCCTGGAACACCTGGGAATAGATGAGCGTCAGGCTCAACCGGTTCATCTCGGCCACCTGGGCGTCCAGGTTCGTCATGACGGACCGGGAGAGCGTGTCGAGCGCTTCGGCGAAGCGCTCCCGCGCCACGCCGGAGGCGTAGTCGTACACCACCAGGGAAAAGGCGAGGAGCACGCACACCAGGAGCAGCGAGACGGCGAGAAAGACGGATCCGCGGACCGTGCGGCGACGCGACACGGGGGCATGATACCACGGAATTTATTCCATGATCCCGCGCAATCCAGTCCATTTACCGCCCCCGGGAGCTGCCAGATACTGTCGGAGACTCATACGCTCGAAGGAGGTATTCATGATCGAAACGATCGATTCTTTGTCTCATTCTGGCTGCCGCCTGCGTGGCGGGCCTGTCCGCCCAGACGATCACCGTCTGGGACTTCAAGTACGGGCCAGGCGACGCCCAGAAGCCCATGCAGCAGATCGACGCGCTGTTCCAGCAGAAGAACCCCGGCGTCACGATCAACCATGTCGCGCAGCCCGGTGAGCCCCAGTACTACCAGATCATCCAGGCTGCGGCCAGCCGCCAACCAGGGACCGGACGTCGCCATGTTCCACCCCGGAGCCCGGGAGTACGGGTTTGGCGACATCCTCGTCGACCTGACTCCGTACATCCAGGATATCAAGAACCAGTTCACGGCCGCGAGCATCGCGATGGTTTCCATGGACGGCAAGGTCGGCGCGCCGATCAAGGTCCTGCCCATGACCATGCAGGGCTTCGGCATCTACTACAACAAGGCCTTCTTCAAGAAGGCGGGCCTGGATCCCGAGCAGGCCCCCAAGACCGCGGCGCAGTTCCTGGCGGCGTGTGAGAAGCTGAAGGCGGCCGGGATCGTTCCCATCGCGGTCGGCCAGACCTATTCGATCGACTTCCTCCTCCGCTGCCTCGTCGCGAACGCCTTCGGGCCGAACGTCGCGGGCCTCAAGGATGGATCCGTGAAGTACACGGACCCGCTGTTCAGGGAGAGCGTCGAGTTCATCAAGACGCTCGTGGACAAGGGGTACCTGGAAAAGGATGGCTTCTCTCGGCCCTATTTCATGGACGGGATAAACAACTTCGCCGCCGGAAACGGTGGCATGTTCGTGGGGCTCCTGTCGGACGTCGGCAACTGGAAGGCGTTCTCCGACAAGCTCGGGGCAAAGAATGTCGGATATTTCCCCACCATCAACTTCCCCGACAGCAAGTACAAGGACCAGCAGGTGGCCCAGGGCGCGGGGATCGGCTATGGCGTCATGAAGTGGTCCAAGAACCAGAAGGTGGCCGCCGCCTATGCCAAGTTCTACACGACCGGTGAAGGAGCGCGCATCTACGCCAGCGCCACCGGGGCGCTGTCGCCCAATACGGCCGTGAGTGGGTTCGAGGCCGACTATCCTGCGCTCAAGACCATCCAGCAGTACCTCAAGGGCGCACTGGCGCTGGACTACCTCCCGATGTTCTACAACGGGTACGAGGATGACGCGAACCGGCTCTGCGACCAGGTGTTCGTCACGGGTCAGCTCACGACAGACCAGTTCATCACCGAGTACCAGAAGCTCATCACGAAGTAGAGCTCCCTTCGAAGGACGGGGCACCGTGCCCCGTCCTTTCTACTCTACCCCGCGGAGCATCCACCATGCGTCATCGAGGGCTCGAAAGAGACGGAATCGCCCCTTACCTTTTCCTTTCGCCGCTGCTGGTGCTCCTTGCCGCGTTCATCCTCTATCCCGTCGTCATGAACCTGGTCGCGAGCTTCACGGAGTGGAAGGGATACGGGGCCATGAAATGGATCGGCCTGTCCAACTACCGCTCCATGATCGAATGACCAGGCGTTCTGGACGTCGATCTAGAACACCGGCATCCTGGTCTGCTACATCCCGTTGAGCACGGTGGTCACCGTGTTCGTCGCCGCGCTCCTGCGCGAAGGCCTTCGAGGCTGGCAGGCCTACCGCGCCATCCTCTACATCCCGAACCTGCTGGGGCCGGTCATCATCGGCGTGGTCTTCTCCATCTACCTCCGCGACGACGGGTCCGCTGAACCTCGTGATCAAGTGGGCCGGCGGTCCACCGTGCGCTTTCCTGACCTCCCCGTCCATTGCCATCAACTCGATTGGCATGATCCAGGTGGTCTGGGTCCATCTCGGGTTCGGTCTCATCTACTTCCTGGCCGCCATGAACGGCATCGACCAGGGAGTCTACGAGGCGGCGCTCATCGACGGCGCGGGCTTCTTCCAGACGCTTGTGGCGCGTCACGGTGCCGAGCATCCGCTTCGCCATCGAGTTCTGGGTCGTATTCAATTTCATCGAGGTGTTCGCCCGCATGTTCAGCCTACATCTACACGCTCACCCGGGGCGGGCCCGGATATGGCACGTTCACCCTGGAGTACGGCATCTTCGTCCAGGGATTCGAGAAGTTCCGCGTCGGGTACTCCAGCGCGTGGTCCGCGGTCCTGTTCCTCTTCTGCGCCGTCATTTCGGTCGTGCAGATCCGCCTGATGCGGACGGAGGAACGTCATGAAGAAGGCCTCCGCCATCAGCGCGGGCGGCCGCGTGCTCGTCCAGCTGTTCCTGATCGTGCTGGTCATCGCCTCGATCCTTCCCCTGTACAACGTGATCGCGCCAGCTTCAAGTCCGCGGACGAGTTCGTGGTGAACCCTTTCTTTCCGCCGAAGTCCCCCACAGCGAGAACTTCGTCTACGCCGCCATCAACGCGCGTCTCTGCACATACGCGGTCAACAGCCTCATTCTCGTTCCCCGCGGCCTGGTGCTGTACCTGGCGGTGTGCGTCTCCGCGGGCTACGCGTTCGGGAAGATGCGGTTCCGCCTGAAGCGGCCCCTGTTCCTCCTGGTGCTCTTCCTCACGATCTTCCCCCAGCTTCTCCTGGCAACCCAGGTCTTCAAGCTGATCTCCCTGCTGCACCTCACGAATACCGGCCCGGGCGTCATCCTGACCTGGGTGGCGTACTTCTCGCCGTTCGGGACCTACATCATGACCACGTATTTCACCGACATGCCCTATGAGCTGGTGGAGGCGGCGCGAATGGACGGCGCCTCCCCGTTACGGATCCTGGTGCAGGTGATGACGCCGCTCGCCGCGCCCATGATCGCGACCATCGCCATCATCGGTTTCCAGTCCATGTGGAACGAGCTGCCGTTCTCCCTGCTGATCCTGCAGGACCAGGCGTCACGGACCCTCACGCTCGGCATCGCCATGATGAGGGGGGAGTACGGCATTGGCGTGCCAGCACTGAGCGCGGCCCTCGTCATTGCCATGGCGGTGCCCCTGGTCATGTTCCTCATTTTCCAGCGCCG
>CAWGAC010000024.1:0-339327 GCA_963820435.1 uncultured Spirochaetota bacterium
CCACTGGGCTTTAAAGCAGCTTCCGCGCCGGGCTGATTCCTCATTCCCGAAGGAAGTTACAGTAATCAAGACCTTCTTCATCACAGTCCTCCTAAGACCTTCATATTGAAAACAACAGACCTGATGGGTCTCAGATCCCTCGGCACGCCTCCAGAACACCTTGGGCACCGGATGCCAGAACTGGTAGTCACCACCAACCGGGCATCCCAGCGGCCCCTCGCCTTCTCCAGGCCTTGACCATGTCCATATTGAAACCCATGGAGACGCCAAGCGGCTTTCCGGGCTTTCTTGTCTTCTCTGCTATCACGTCCAGCAGACGCAATACCTCCGGATGGGTTATCTGCTGCAGAACCCCGAGAGAGCCGGACAAGTCAGACATACCTACGACGATTGCGTCAACACCCTCTACGCTGAGTATCTCATCAAGATTCTCAACCGCCTTCACGTCTTCTATCTGCATGATCTTCCAGAAAGATCCCTCCCACTTCTTCCAGGTACTTGTCAGTTGGCATCAGCCCGTAGTGTATGGCCCTGCTGGGTCCATAACCGCGTGTACCCTTTGGAGGATACGTACACGCGGCAACCGCCCTGCGCGCCTCTTCTCCGGTCTTGATCATGGGAAACACGATACCGTCGGGACCTACGCGAGGATCGGCTTTGCCAACACAGGGTCGTTCCAGGCTACTCGGCAGAACGCTGCGGCCCCGCCCGCATGCGCGGCGATGATGTCGATTCTGGATGCTCTGCTTGTCCAGCGGAGCGTGCTCCCCGTCAATCCACACAAAATCGAATCCCGCAAGCCCAAACAGCTCCCCCACGGTGCATTCCGCCGTCTTGATGTGAGTCCCCAGAACAGCTTCCGGCTTGAATCTTTTCCTTTATCGAAGTCAACCTGTCCATTTTTCCTCCGTCAGGTTCATACCTTTTACAGCGCCAAGCGTGATCCCGCTAAGGATGTAATTCTGCAATATCAAGTACAGCGCGATGATACACCATGGACAAGAGAAACAACGCAAAGGCAAGATCGAGCTCACGCGATACTGGCCAAAGAAGTGATATTGAAGAAGCGGCAGTATTGCTACTGCTTTCTTCTGCAAGGTAATTACGGCAATAGTAGAACTCATTCCAAACGCTCAGTGCGTTTATCACAACGGAGGTAAACACTATTGGCTGCATCAGGGGAAACACGACACTCCAGAAGGTTCGCGAAATGCCTCCCCCATCCATGAACGTCGCCTCTTCAATGTCTTTTGGAATTGTCTTCACGAAGCCGGTCGTGATGATGATGCTGAACCCAGCCGCGCGGCGCCAATCTTTGCAAACAAAAAGCCTGCCAGGGTATTTGTCAGGAGCATGAATTTCAACATGACGTATAGCGGCAGCATGTAAGTCTGAAATGGAATCAACAGAGTGACCACGAGAAGCGCATAGAATACGAAGTAGTATCGGCCCTTCCTCCTGGCAAGCGAGTAGCCGGGAAGGCTGCTGACAAGCGTCAAAAGCAGCGTCCCCACAACTGTCACGATAACCGTGTTTATGAGTGCTTTAAAGAAATTTGTCATTTCAATAGCGATCCGCGAGTTTTCCAGATGGAATTTCAGTGGAAATGCAAGGCCAGTGAACGTGATCTCTTCTGGAGTCTTTACCGAATAGGCGAACGATACATAGAAGGGCGCCAGGAATATAAGCGCAATCAGGAGCTTGAATAACGTCTTCAACAATCGGGTTCTGCTTTTTCCCGCCGTGCTCATAGCTCTACTTCCCGTTTTCTAAGAAAGTTCGCAATTAGATTCGTCAAGACAAAAATAAAGACAATCCAGGCAAGCGAGATCGCCTGACCGTATCCAGCCTTGTAAAAGGGGAAAATGTTCTTGTAGATATACAGGTTGATCGATTCTGACGCACGCCCGGGCCCCCTCCTGTTGCTGCCATTGGGTAATCGAATAGCTTAAAGCCCCAGGACATCAGCAGCGTGATATTGGCGGTAAACGCGGGGACGATCATGGGGAGTGTCACCCGGAAGAATTGCCTGACGCCGTTGGCCCCTTCCAGGACGGCCGCCTCGTACATCTCCTGCGGCACCGACTGCAGGGCAGCCAGGTAGATAATCATGCAATAGCCTGTGTCGCGCCATATCGCGATGATGGCGAGTCCGGTGATCACCCATCTCGGACTTCCGAGCGGGCTGACGATCCCAAAGTATTTGTAGATTACGTCGATGTAGATGTAGGAAAACATGAAGGCAGAGAGCACAAGACTTATTACGAACGGCATAAAAATCGCCGTTCGTAAGAGATTGTTTATCCGTGTCGTTTCTCTCAGGCTCAGGGAGAGCAACAGTCCAAGGACGTTGCAGAATAGGACCGCAATCACCGTAAACTCGACGGTCTTGAACAAGTCTTGAAGTATGTAGCGGTCGAAACATATTGCGACGAAGTTCTGTATACCGATAAAGGTGATGTTGCTGCTGAAGCCATCCCATTTGGAGAACGCAATAGGCATCCCTATGACCAGCGGAAGGAACAAGAAGAGCGCAAAGAAGAAGAGCGCCGGGCAGGGTAAAAAGCATATAAGGGATTTCTTTCCTAAAAACTTTGGACAAGTGATTCACTTCTTTCAGCCCAAACCGACGCGTTGAGACCAAGAGAAGCCGCGAGAAGAGCAAAGCTCTTCTCGCGTGTTTCCCGGCAGGAAGAGGCTACAGAGGCATTCTTTTTGAATCGCACTGCCCATGATCACTGGATGGCATCGAACTCATCATCGAGCTGCTTGATGTACCGGTCATAATTCTGTCTGTCAGCGGCGCTCTGCACAACGAACGCCTGTGCGTCCTCGAACATCCGGGTGTAGAATTCCCCGGACGGCGGCTTCGCATCGACCCTGACATACACCTGCCCCTTGCTGATGTAGCTCAACACGTCCATGATCATCTCGTCGGCACTCTGGTACTTGGCATTCTTGGTGGCGGTGATCATCTTGGACTCTCTGTTCCAGGCATTGATGCCTTCACTAGAAGTGACATAGTCCAAGAATGCAAGCGCTCCGGCCTTTGCCTTCGACTTCGCGTAAACCATATAGTTGTCGTCAGTACCAAACGCTATGGCATTGTCGGAGGCATTCTCATACAGAGGGAACGCGAAGACGCCCAGGCTGCCATTCGGATTGTTCATCCTCATGTCCGCAAGAGCCCAGGTTCCGGCGAGCACCATCGGCCTCTTCTCGCCCGCAAAGTTCTTGTACGCCTGTTCCTGGTCAACACCAGGGTCGCCCGGGTCCATGAAGGCGAGGAACATCTCGTTCATGTCCTTCAGTGCGGCGACGAAGTCTTTGCTGTCCGAAAGTTTTCGGTTGTGCGCCATCACATCCGGGAAGAGATTCGGATCATTCTTTACCAGGCGGGGGAACAAGCAGGTCTCCAGAAGGTCGTAGCATACGTTCTGCTGCTTCAGCCCGAAGGAAATGGGCTGGATGCCAGCCGCTTTGAACTTCGTGCATGCAACGATCCACTCGCTTCTCGTCGTAGGTACTTTGATCCCGGCGTCTTTGAACATCTTCTTGTTGTAGAAGATGCCTCTTACTTCAAGGTCAGTCGGCAATGACCAGACCTTTCCGTTGATCACGCCTTCCTTCAATGCCTTCTCGTCGATGCGGCTGACGAAAGGCTGGCCGGTCAGATCCTCGATCTCCCCGGCTTCAATAAACTGAGGATATTCGTACGGCCTTGCCTGGAACACATCGGGTGCATCCCCGGAAGCCATCCTCGTTTTCATCACCTGCAGGAACTGGGAGTATGCCAGGTGTTCCGCCACGAATGTGTAGCCGGGATACTTCTTTGCCGCGCCTGCCATCAGGACGTCGACGCCCTTTTGCTTCGTCGCTTCTTGATAGTGAGTGAATATCTCGACCTTTTTCTTTGTTTCCTGCGTCCCTGTTGCGAACAAGGTGAGACCACCGCCTATCATGAGGGCAACGATTACCAATAGAACCTTCCTCATCCTTTCTCTCCTTCCAAGCCATCTAGCTTTTCGCTATTCTTCTCATTTCCCCAACCCTTGCTGCGCGACCCCCTTTCTCAGAGAATTGTTCGCCAACATCCGGTCACTAAGCAGGCAATGGTATCGCTTGCAGTTGGCAAAGCCGCTTCAAGAACTGCGGTCTGGTAAAGGGTGAGCTTTCCGGTCCCTCACCGTTCCCCTGGATTCCTGTCTCGGCGTTTCAAGCTACCACGGGGTGCGCGTGGGCGCTATGGAAGTTGGTAATGAATATCAGTACTAAAGTACTTTTTGTTCACATTTTCTTTGTCAGCACGCCCTGGGGCTGATACACTAAGTCGTTCATTTGTAGAGGAGGAAGTGATGCGCGGAAGAGAATTGCGTGCAGCTCTGCACCAGGGCGAGAGAGTATACGGGACCTGTGTTACATCGCCGTCACCTCGCTGGCCGGGCATGATCAAGGAGCTGGGGCTCGATTTCGTCTTTATCGATACCGAGCACGTTCCCCTGGGGCGTGAGACCGTTTCGTGGATGTGCCAGACTTTTCGCGCTCTTGACCTGACCCCAATAGTCCGTGTCCCGCGGCCCGACCCATACCAGGCGTGCATGGTTCTGGACGGTGGAGCCAGTGGCGTGGTGTTCCCCTACGTGGAAACGGTCGCTGAGGTGCAGGAGCTGCGAGGGGCGGTGAAGCTGCGCCCTCTGAAGGGGCGACGGCTGTCGTGCCTCCTCAAGGGAGAAGAGGGGCTCAACGCTGCCACCGCCCGTTACCTCGAGAGGTACAACGAAGATAACGTCATGGTCGTGAATATCGAAAGCGTGGCAGCGATGGAAGCGCTCGACGACATCCTCGCAGTCCCTGGCGTGGACGCGATCCTGGTGGGGCCGCACGATCTTTCCATAAATCTGGGTATTCCGGAGCAATACGACAACAAGCTCTTCCTGGACGCTATCAGCCTGATCATCCGGAAGGCACGCAAGAAGGCTGTCGGAGTTGGCGTGCATTTCTCGTGGGGCGTTGGGCCGCAAATCGATTGGGCCAGGGAAGGGGCCAATCTTATTCTTCACACCGTGGATATGACGGCAGTTCGTGACGCTCTCGCAGCAGACTTCAAACGGTTCCAGAACGAACTTGGCGACACCCGGCATGCTCGGCGGGATGCCCGCGACGGTCGACACGAGAGTGTAGCGCTCCTCTGAGGACGCTCGTCAGGCAGATTCCTTTTGATCATAGGTTCACGATCCAAAGGCTGTCGAGCTTATGCTCAATCGCGAGACGCATGGCTTGGAATCGGTTATGCACACCGAGCTTTTCGTAGACCAGACTGAGGTAGTTTTTTATTGTCTGCGTGCTCAGGTGAATTCGAGCCGCTATCTCTTCGTTGCTGTATCCTTTCATGACAAGCAATAGGATGTCGCGCTCGTGATCGCTGAGTTGCCGAAACCAACTTGGCACGGAGCTTGTTGTTCTTTCGCCTGACGGTGAAAAGGAGATTCCATTCATTACTCTCGGGGATACAAATGCGCATACCGGTGCACGCCCCCCGGATTGCAGCAAGCAGGTCGTTGGAGGAGATATCTTTCAGCAGGTACCCAACCGCACCGTTCTCCATGGCCGCCTTGACCCACTCGTCGTAGCCAAAGGTGGTCAGCATGATGATCTTCAGCATCGGGCTCCTCTGGTGGATGATACGGGTCGCCTCGATTCCGTTCATGTTCGGCATATGGATGTCCATAAGGACGACATCATACGGATGACGCTGTACTTCTTCGGTGGCCTCCTCACCTCCGGCCGCAATTCCAACGGTTTCGATGTCTTGCTCAGACGAGAGAACGCGTTTCAGGCTGTCCGTGAGAAGCTTTTGATCATCGACTAAGAGCACCCGCAGTTTTTTCAACAGCTTCTCCTGTCCGCATGTTCGGGAGTTCCGCATGCACTCTGTAGCCACTGTCGGAGCTGCGTGAAGGATATGGTACCTCCGATACTCAAAACCCGACCTTCCATACTGGCCAAGCCAATGCCTTTCTTCCCGCTGGCTCCCACCACACCATTATCCTGGATATCCAGAACCAGCCCTCGATCAGAAGAGGAAAAATGAACAAGGATTTTGTTGGCGTGACCATGCCGAAATGCGTTGATGAGAGACTCCTGGACCACATGATAGATAACGTTGTCCAGCAGAGGATCGATATCCCAGGGAAGGCTCCCCCATTCGACCTCAACAAGTATCTTAGTAGCGATCTTGAAGGTATTCACAAGATTGTAGAGGGAGCGAATACCGGAAAGCTCACGCTCCTTGATCGAACGCAGTCTGTAAAGGACTGCTCGCGTGTCGTCGAGGCCTTTCTTGGCCTGATCCCTTACCCAGAAGTGAAGCTCGTGGATTTCCTGCGGGTCAACAAACGGGCGTTTCAACGAGCCATCCATCATCGCATAGATATTCGTGAAGGCCTGGCCGACAATGTCATGCAACTCTATCGTTATGCGCTCTCGTTCCTTCTCCGTCGATTCCCTCGCCACTCTTGCTGCGTACTCGAGATAATCACTGTTTGCCCCTATTAGTCTCGAGATGACTCCGTCTATCTCCGTAATGCGCTCGTTCGATAGCTTCTTCAGCTGAATGGTCCGCTGCAACGCAATGACCAAGGACAGAAAGATGCTTCCCACCAGGAAATAAGACAGAATGTCCAGCCACCCCGGAGGCTCTCGGATGGTTGAAAAGACGCTGAGAGGCGCGACATACAAAGCGCAACCTGCGAGAGATGCGAAAGACACATAAAGGTTCCGCGGCCACGGCAAGGCGAAGTTGATGTCGATTGCAACGGAGAAAAATGTCAGGTAGCGAATATCCATGAAACGCCCAAAGGGATAGCCGATGAGGAAAAGAAGCAGGATCCGCAAATAGCATGCGTAGGTCCTGAACCTCTTTGCAGGCACGAAGTAGATAATAGGAACGAGTGCTATAGAAAGCCCAAGCATGATTGCAAATTGTAAGCTCCAGCTATCGGGCAGCGCGTAGAGAGGGCTCTCAGTAGTGAAGCGGAGAAAAGCAAGTAGCAAAAGTAGAATGGAAACGCTTGCTGCGGGTACCGCTACTCTGTTTTCGGTTTTCTCAAGATGTATCTTCATGGCGACCCCCGGAGCTAAAAACTCAATTGAAAGGACCATCCGAGGAGAGAAAAGGCGAGTGCTCTCAGGGCCCCCCAAAGCATAGAACGGCCCAGATAGGGCGTCAATAGGCAGGGGATCCGACCTCGCAGTGTCGTCTATTGCAGCAGGTGACGCTATGAGTGGAACACAGATGTCCTTCCTACGAGTGAATGACAGCAATTATCAGTTCGACAGTGATGCGGGCTCGCGTCGAGTACGACCGCGGTTCGCTCGTTTCCTGCCCCACTCGTGGTGGTTAACGAAGCTTGCGCGGCGTTCCTAATCCTGTCGAAGCTCTTCGAGGGAGCTCACCGTTATATTCACACGGTCCATGTCAATGGTCGAAGGGTACCCCGCGCGCTGAAGCTCCTTCATGGAAAGCTGCAGCCAGTCTCCGAAATACCCATATCGCGTAATGTCCGGGTTCAGGGAATCTACGTTTTTGTATCCCAGTTTCACCGCGGCGGGCACAAGGATGTTTTTCGCCGCCCAATAGTCCAGGGCCACCGGGTCACGCCCCGCGGCGATGATGTTCACCCGCGAAGCATCAGCGTATCGGGTCAGAGGACCTCGGCCGGGACCGGCGTTGATCCAGATCGCATCGATGACGTTGAGCACCGGAATGCGCGTCTCGGCCATCTCCGTTCCCATTCCACCGGAGCCGACACTACCGTGGGCGCTGTGGGTCAGCTTTTCGGAAACCACTCCCATATAGTGCTTTACGCTGGCTGTGACGCCGTACATCAGATGGGACTTCAACACGGGTACGTTGATCACCTTCAATCGGTCGGAGTCGTAGCTTCGAAGAGCGGGATTCCATATTCCTCTTTTGAAGCTGATCAGGGTGGAGTAGGGGGTTTCAAACTTAGGGTATGAAACGACAATGCCCGTCTGCGGCGAAGGAGAAGAATCGACGACGTATCCATTCCTGGCATCGCCTTCCGAGTACTCAGCGACCCGAGTCGTGGTGATGCGATCCCATAGCGCCGTTGAGACTTTGCCTCTGGCGGAAAGGCTGTCCGCCACCTTTTGCATGGACTGAGTCCTGTCCTCGGCGTTGTTGGATTTCCAGTCCAGGCTCCCCCCTGCTCCGGCGGCACCGGCCTGGGCCTGGCCGTTGTCGGCAATCACGACCTCCCCTGTGAAGCCGCCGGGATGCTTCAGAATGCTCTCGATGATCGCCCTGACCAGATCGGTGTTCGTGCCGCCCCGTTCATCCCACTGGCTGTTGACCTTGATGATCACCACGTCTTTTGGGCCGATCAGGGAATAGAAGGACGGCCCTCTCTGCCCCATGAGATCGACCAGCCGCTGGAATCCTCCATCAGCGCCGGTGGTCCCCTGGACGGCAAAGATATCCGAATAGCTGTCTGTCGACAGCTGCTTCCCCGTAAGGTTCAGAGTAAGGACCTGCTCGGTCCTCAAAGCCTTGGCATTTGAAAACAAGCCAAAGTCGGCTGCGATGATTCCGGCAAGGAGGACCGTCGAAACGAGGCAGACCAGGAACCTCAGCCGGGTCGGTTGGATTGGTCGCACCCCTGGACCTCCCAACCCGGCAGGCCTGCGCCACAGCGCGGGGAGCGCGAATGTGCCAAGCAAGGCGGAAACGTTTGCCAGGGCCGCCTTTTGACACGGGTAAGCCGCCCGTGACGGCTTCAAGCCTGTCCTCAGCAACAGCCAGAGCAGGCTGGCGATACCGACCAGAACGGGTCCGTTCCCTGCTCCTGGGCATCGCGGAGACGGAGTCCGCCCTCTGCTACCGGTATGACGATCTCGTCGCATGAGCCCCCGCGCAGTCCTTTTTTCCATAAGAGCTCCCCTCCGCTACGATAACATGCGTCTGGGAAAAGCTGAAGTCTCCTCTGTCGACTGCAAAGGGCTCTTTCCGATTGCGCCGCTGAAGAGTTACGTTATTAACCATGCGATGACTCGCGAGAGGAGGAGCCTATGAAATTGGAAAAGTCTCTTCTGTTGTTGCTCTTTGCCGTGCTTGCGCTTGCGCTCTCGGGCTGTGCGACGGTTCCGACCATACAGGCCGACGTCACGCCGGGAGGCGCGGGGCTCGCAATGAAGGCGAGCGACTTCCGATTTGATCCGAATACGATTGCGGTCCACGGGACAGGAACCATCTCCCTGACGATAACCAACACCAGCGGCACGCCCCACAATATCACCGTCAACGATCCGATGGGAAAAGCCATCGACAGCGTGGAGATCCCGCCGAATGCGACCCTCACGACGCAGGTCACCTTCTCATCTCCAGGGGACTACTACTTCTACTGCAACCATCCCCTCCACGCGAGTTTCGGCATGAAGGGGCACTTCATCGTTTCGGGAAGCTGAAGGTGATCGTGAAACTTAAAAGTTCGGCGGACATTCAAAATTCAACGCTTCCCCTTCAGAGCGGGACCGGGTTCGGAGGTTCTCTTGCGATCTTGACAAGCAGTCTTTGGCCGGGTAAGGACAATGGGGGAGCCCGATGATGAAGGGCAATTGGCCGCCGGCGCAGAGCGAAAGCGTCTCCTTCAACTCCGACCATTTCACGATGGAGGAGCAGGGAAGCCGCACGGTCCAGTGGGCCTTGCACCCCTTCGAATGCCCGCTTTTTGAGTCGTACGGGATCCTGTCGCTCGGCTACTCCAAAACGGGGTCGAGCTATCGGATCCTCCGGAAGAATCCGGAGTTCAGCAATATCCATGTGACTATTTCCGGCAGGGGCGAGGCTCTGATCCAGGGCAGGTGGAAGGCGGTGACGGAAGGGATGGCCATCCTGTCGCCTCGAGGGGCAGCCCACGGCACCCGAAGCCTTCCCAGGACCCCATGGGAGTTCTGCTGGGTCTGCTTTTCCGAACCCGACGGGGTGCCCAGAAAGATCAATGTGGAGGGTCCGACCATCCTCCCCATCGATCCAAAACCGCTCACGTGGGCCATCCTGAGCCTTCACAAGGAATCCCAGCAATCCCAGGACAGGCCCATCCTCGATGTCCTGGTGCAGCTCATTCACTGGTACACCCAACGGATAGCCGCACCCCGGAAGAGCCCCCTGATCCTTTGGAAGTTGTGGGAGGAAATCGTTCAATCCCCCGAGTTGGCGTGGACCGTGGAGATGATGGCGGACCGGATTCACACCAGCCCCCGGCATCTCCTGCGCCTCTGTAGAAGGGAGCTGGGCCGATCCGTCCATGAGCAGCTTGCTTCCATCCGGTTTACGAAAGCCGCCTCTCTCCTGCAGATCAGCGACATGACACTGCAAACCATTGCCGAGTCGGTCGGCTACCAGGACGCCTTCAGCTTTTCCAAGGCCTTCAAGGGCTGGTCAGGAGTTTCTCCGAGGAAGTACAGGGCCTCCCTGGGTCCAGGGGATTCAAGCGGTCAGGGCGCTCCGAGCTTCCAGTAGAGCTGTTCCTGGCCGTAGGAACCGCTGTTGTAGAAGAGGGCAAGCTGGCCGGTGTCCAGACGCAGCAGGTAGTGTCGCCAGAGATTAGTCTGCTCTCCGTTCAAAACGGCCTCCCGGGGAAGGTCTTCAATCCATTCCAGCGGGTTCGCGAACCAGTGCCAGTTCTTCACCGGCCATTCCTCATCGCACCACGCAAATCCCCCGAGGCTCGGGGCGGGCTCTTCGGACCAGATCGCGGGATTCTGTGGATCCACGGGCGTGGGCGAGGCGTTGAGAAGGCCAAGCCAGCGATGCTCGGCTCCGGGCAGGAGCTGCAATCCCCCCACCCAGCCTGAACCCCAGTGCCCGGGCCGGGAATGGGGCGGCAGAATGACGCCCAGCTTGGTTGCCGTCTTTTGCCCCGGGCGCTGCGAAGCAGCCCCCTGGGCCGAGCCGAAGGGACTGGCCGGCTGCAGGGGCTGCGGACTGCTGGGGTATCCCATATAGAAGTAGAGGAACTCCTCACGACCGGGAAAGAACACTCCTGTGACCGCATCCGCATGCTTCCCATCGAAATCCCCTGGCGAGCCGGCGGGGATGAGTGCTCCTTTCTCAAGAGTCCATGGACCGGCAAGTCTTTCAGACCACGCGCGCTGTATCCGTTTAGGCGCGTGAGTCACGGCAAGGAGCCAGTAGAGCCCATCCACCCTTGCGGCCTGGTGGGGATGATCGGCAATCGTGACGATGCTCGGCTTGTGGAGCCCTCCGTGAATCATGTCCTCCGGGTTCGTGAAGGAAAGAGGCCCGAGGAAAGTCCATTGGCCGGATCCCACTGACGTGCTGTTCAGGCATATCGCCTGGCCACAACCCGGAGGATCGAAGAAGAGGAACATGCGCCAGCCTGGAATGGCCTCGTCCCATACAATGCAGGGATCTCCTGCAACGTCGGACGAGCCGCCGTTATGGCGCCGGGAGAGTACGAGCCCCTCATGGGTCCATGAAGGGGGCAGCTTGATGGGGTGACTCATGTTGGTTCCTCCGTTGCGGATCACGGGCGGGCGCCGTCGTCCCCCGCTATTCTTTGACTGACACACCGAGCGAGGCTCCCTTCAGGAATGAGCTGCGGAAGGCCAGAAACACTACCAGGACGGGAAGCGTGATGACGGCACAACCGGCCATGAGGTACTCGGAGGGCGGAAACATCGAGTTTGCGTCCGTGGCGATTGTAGGCAGGACAGTCATAACCGGCTTGAACTCAGCAGTGTTGACCATGATCACCGGCCAGAAGTAGTCGTTGAACCTGCCCATGAAGTTCAACACGGCCAGCACGCTGAGCACGGGCGTGCAGAGCGGAGCGATGATAGTGGCGAAGATTCTGCCGTGCGAACCTCCTTCCAGCCGGGCAGCCTCGATGAGGGAATCCGGAACCGCCATGAGGTACTGGCGAAGCATGAAAAGGGAGAAAACGCTTGCGGCGAAAGGAATCACCTGAACCTTGTAGGTGTTGAGCCAATGGATGCGGGCGAACAGGATGTACAGCGGGGGAATCGTGATCTCCACCGGCAGAATCATTGTCGCAATGAGCAGGGTGAAAAGGATCCTGCGTCCGGGGAAAGGAATCTTTGCAAAAGCGTAGGCAGCCAGGGAGGCGAGGAGAAGACTCAGCACGGTGGAGGAGGAGGCGACGATTATGCTGTTGAAAACGCTGCGGAGGAAGACTCCACCGGGGTACCTCACCAGGAGGTACGCGAGGTTGGCCATCGTGGGCTCGCGTGGAGCGCCCGCGGGGTTTCTGGCCATCTCCGTCGTCGTTTTCAAGGCGTCGAAGCCCATAACCAGGAGAGGGCCGAGCGAAAGGGCCACGAAGATCAGCAGTACCCCATAGGCCGCGACGGCGCCTGCTCCGACCTTGCCAGTTTTCATCGCCGATCTCCTGCCGGATCAAAGAGACGGAAAAGGAGGATCGAGGCGCCCGAGAGGATCAAGAAGAGGATCCAGCCGGCAGAAGAGGCCATCCCATAGTTTCCGGCGTTCATGTTGTTGTACAGGATGCTCATGATGGTTTCCGCCTGCGGCGGCACGGTCGAACCGGCGGTTGTGGCCAGGAGAAGCGAGGGCTCGACAAATACCTTGAGAGAGGTGATGAGGTCCATGACCAGGGCAAACAGGAAGATCGGCTTCAAGACGGGTATCGTGACGAACACGGTGGTCTGGAGAAAGTTTGCGCCGTCGATTTTCGCGGCTTCCTTCAACTCTTCCCTGACCGTGGTCAGCCCGGCAAGGAAGACTACCAGGAACCACCCGAAGCCGCGCCAGACCAGGAGGGCCACGACTCCCAGCTTCATGATCGACGGATCGTCGAGGAAGGGGATCTTCGTTGCCAATAATGCATTGACCGCACCGTTATACGTGGCCAGCAGGATCTTGAAGAGAAGGGCTGATGCCACCACGGCCACGATGTTCGGGATGAAAAGAGCCGCTTCGAAGAATCCACTGAGCCTGATCCGCTTCGACGTGAAAAGAAGCGCCAGCAGGAATGGGAAAACAAAGACAGGGATGAGATGGGCAAAGTAGTAAAAAAGAGTATTGCCGACTGTTTCCCAAAAATGGCCGTAGGTGAGAAGCCGGATATAGTTGTCCATGCCGACGAAAACGGCTTTGCCGTATCCCTTGTATCGAAAAAGGCTCAAGAGAATCGACAGTGCCGAGGGGAACAGAAAGAAGAGCAGGAAAGACACGACAAAAGGAGCCACGAAAGAGATAGCCGGCCGATGCATCTGGAAAGTGCCGTCGTTTCATGCGTGTGGCCTTCTGGCCTTCCCGGAAGGACCCTCCCCTGATTTGAGAGGGCCTTCCGGGTAGGTTGCTTTGCTATGACTGCAGCGCGTTCGACAACTGGTTCTTCATATCCCTCTCCGCACCAGAGAGGGCCTGTTCCAGGCTTTTTGTTCCACTGAGGTATTGATCGAGATACCCGATGAGGATGGTCATCTCCTGGTCGAACTTCGGAGAATACGCGAAGAGCTTGAACTTTTTCAACGCTTCGGCGGCCTGGGAGGCAAATGAAGGTCCGAAAAAGTCGCTCTTCGTGAATTGAGGATCCGCGGCCAGGTCTTTCAGGATCGGCGACCATGCGCCGAAAGTGGGAGTCTTTCGTATCTCCACGAATGCCTCCCTGGTCAACCAGAGCTTGCTCACGATTTCGGAAGCCGCGGCCTTGTTTCCGGACCGCTCCAGCACGGCGAAAAGGCCGCCGCCTGCTTCACTGCCGCCCTCCGCGCCTCCAATGGCCGGCCATTGCGCCACTGCCCACTTCCCCGCCTGGTCTTTTCCTGCATAACCGGGAAGGAAATCCGTCAGCCATTTGGCGCAGAGCTGCGATGCAAGCGTGCCGTCAGCAAAGCCTTTCTGCCAGTCCGGCGACCAGTCGTTGATCCGGGAAATCACGCCGGAATCGACGATTCGCTTCAGATCGACGAACGTCTTGCGGACCCCTGGATCGGCGGCCACGACGTACTCCCCTTTCTCGTCGTTGAACCGCGCGCCATTGCCGCTCAGGATCTCTATCGGCAGGTACCCTGCAGTCTGGGGACCGAGGTTCCAGATGTAGACCTTGGGGAACTTTGCGTGCAGCTTTTTGCCGGCGGCAATGAAGTCGTCGGTGGTTTTGACAAGAGACGCATCGATGCCTGCCGCGTCGAAGAGGTCCTTCCTGTAGAACCAGAGCTTCGTCTTGATCTGCGTGGGAAACCCGTAGTACTTGCCCTGGTAGGTGACCAGTTTCAGGACCTCAGGCAGGATGTTGTTCTTGTACGGTTCGATGACCTTCGTCACGTCGGCGAATATCCCCCCTTCGCTCAGGAACTCGATCGTTCGGCTGTAGTTGAACTCCATGATATCGGGAATGTCCACGCCGGACACCAGAGCCAACCGCAGCTTGGCGACTGCGTCGGTATCTTGGGGGGCCATGACGTACTGCATCTTGTACTTTTCCCCCAGCTCAGGGAAGGCCTTGAAGGCGGCATCGAAGAGCTCATGATAGCGAGATTCGTTTCCCCAGCCGACAAATGTGATCTTCGTCTGGGCCGACGCCGAGCTCGCTCCCAGGACCAAAAGCATCAAGACAGTGCAAAGGAATGATTTCATAGGCTTCTCCTTTGCCTGAGCCTAAGGCAATCGGAGGGACGCAGAGAATAGTTGGTTCCGTCAAAAACATGTTCGGAACGGACCTGGCACGGGTCTCCGCGGCGCCGGTTCAATCACCCCGCGATACCGGGGGTCGTGCCTGCCCTTTGCCAGGGGATGATCACCGTCGAGCGATTGCGGGACTCTACGTCCCCGCCGTACACGAGGTATCCTTCCGAATCTGTCGAGGATAGCACGCGCCAGCGCTCAAGACCACGAAAAAAGTCTGTGTTCAGTGTCCTGCCTGACTTTATCTCCACAGGGATGAGCTCCTCACCTCGATCGATGACAAGATCGATTTCATCGCCCTTGTTATTCCTCCAAAAATACAGATTCGAGGGCAGCGCCTTGTTGAAGCGAGCCTTCAACAGCTCACCGGCAATCAGACATTCGAACAATCCTCCCCGCTGTGGATGGACCGCAAGGTGAGCCGCGTCCTGGACATTGAGGAGCCACGAGGCTAGCCCCGAATCGTAGAAGTAGAGCTTTGGTGAGCGGACGAGCCTTTTCCCATAGTTGCGGAAGTGCGGCGGGAGCAGGAATACGATGTAGCTCGCCTCGAGAATGGAAAGCCAGCTCCGCGCTGTGTTGTGCGTGATGCCGCAATCGGCCGCCAAAGAAGAGAGGTTCAGAAGCTGACCGACCCTTGCGGCGCACATTCGGAGGAATTGCTGGAAAGAGGCCAGATCGCGTACATTCAATAGCTGGCGCAGATCTCTCTCCACGTAGGTCATCACGTACGACGAATGCCATCGCACCGGGGAGACCAGCCTGTCGTAGAGAGGTGGATAGAGGCCCTGGAAAAGAAGCTGGTCGAGTTCCGGCAGCATCACGGTCGCGGCATTGAGCTCCGCGACAGAAAATGGGAGCAGCTGAAGCATTCCTACCCGACCGGCAAGCGATTGGCTGATACCAGAGAGAAGGCCGAACTGCTGAGAACCGGTGAGGATGAATCGTCCGGGCCGGGGAGCTTCGTCGGAGAGTGTCTGGAGATACGAGAACAATTTCGGACTGCGTTGTGCCTCGTCGATGACAAGACCGTCGCGGTAAAGATGGAGAAAGCCGCGTGGATCGGTTGTCGCAAGCTCAAGCGTGTCCGGGTCCTCCAGCGAAACGTATGGCACCTCAGGGAAGGTCGCGCGCACAAGCGTGGTCTTTCCGGACTGCCGCGGACCGGTCACAGACACGATGGGAAAACCCGTGGCAAGAGACTTCAGTGCTTCCGAGGATGCACGATGGATCATCAAATCAGTATCGGCGAAATCGTACAATTTGTCAATTCAATTACCAGATTGTACCAAGGTGATGGGTGAAAGTTATGGCGCCTGGAGGCGGCTCCGTCCTAACGAAGTCGTGCGACCCATGCTTCAAGCCTTCAGCAGTCCCGCATCCTTGAGCGCGCGCTGCAACGAATCTTCGAAGGTGGGGACCGGGCCGAACAGCTCTGCCTGCACCGCGGTGTCGGCGATGTACGTGCCACGCATGAAGTACCGGATCATCGCCCCGAAATCCCGCATCCTGCCGGGGCGGGCTACAGAGGCAGCGAGATATTGAACCGCACGGCGAGCATGCGGACGACAAATGTCGCGGCTACGCCCAGCGGAATGGAGACCGCGGCCGGCAATCCGAGCCAGCTAAGGAGCATGTACATGGTGCAGCCGGCAAGGCTGCAGGTGGCGTAGAGCTGGGACTTGCTGAAAACAGTCGGGATCTTGTTGCCCACGATGTCACGGATGACACCGCCAAAGCAGCCTGTGATCACTCCCATGAGCACCGCGATGAAATAGAGATTCGGATATACCTGCAGCGAGTAGACCGACCCCAGGACGCTGAAAAGGCCGAGACCGAGCGCGTCGAAGATCGTGACGACAAGAACGAGCGTTTTGCTCTTTCGATTCCGGATCTGCCTCAGAATGGCCACGGAAATGATGGACAGCACAAGGATGGCAACGGCGTAGGGCCAGTTCTGAATCCAGAACAGCGGATGGCGCTGCAGACACAGGTCACGAACTGTTCCTCCGCCGAACGCCGTGATCATGGCAAGGGAGTAGACGCCGACGACATCCATCTTCAGGCGTCGTGCCTCGAATACGCCCGTCAGGCTGAATGCCAGCACACCGAGGACCTCGATCAGCTTGAGAAAAGCAGCGTAGGTCATGACTCAATGGGCGGCCGCCGTGCCTGTCGCGCGCCGTGCCTGGATGGCCGCGAATATCGCCTCACACGTGGCAGGAGAGGGGAGAGGCACCTCGCCGCCGGGGGGACCGAAAGCGCTGATCGCATCGCGAATGGCTTCCCGGACAGAGATGGCAAGCATGAGGGGCGGCTCTCCTACGGCCTTGCTGCCGTGAATCGTTCCTGCCTGCGCTGCCTCGGGCAGAAGGGTCACGTGGAACTCCAGGGGCGCATCGCTGACGGCCGGGATCTGGTACGTGCTTGCGCTGTGCGTCTGCAGGCGGCCGTCCTTGTCCCAGAGCAATTCCTCCCGGGTGAGCCAGCCCATGCCCTGCACAAACCCGCCTTCGATCTGGCCCCGGTCCACCCCGGGGTTGAGCGAGTCCCCTACGTCGTGCACGATGTCCACGCGCAGCACGCGATGCATGCCCGTGTAACCGTCCACCTCCACCTCGCTCACCGCCGCGCCGCATGCGAAATAGTAGAAGGGACGGCCTGCCGACTTTTCCCAGTTCCAGCCTATGCCTGGAGTCGCGTAATAGCCTGTAGAGGAAAGGCTGATCCGCTGGAGGTAGGCTTCCTGGCAGACGTCCACGAACGGGATGCGCGCGGCGTCATTCGCGGCCTGCCGCACGAACCCGTCCGCAAAGGTCACCTCGGACGCTTTGACCGCGGCGCCGATCTTTTTCGACAGCAGGCCGGCCGCCACGGGCGCAAGCCTTTCGCGGAGCGTGACGCAGGCGTTCTTCACCGCCCATCCGTTCATATCGGCGCCCGACGATGCGGCGGTTGCCGAGGTGTTGGGCACCTTGTCGGTGCTCGTCGGCATCATGCGTATGTTCTCCGGCCGCACCCCCAGCTCCCGAACAGCCACGCCGAGCACCTTGGTGTGCAGCCCCTGTCCCATCTCGGTGCCGCCGTGATTCACCTGCACGGAGCCGTCCCGGTAAATCAGGACGAGCGCGCCGGCCTGGTTGAACGTCGCAAGGGTGAATGAAATGCCGAACTTCTCCGACGTCACGGCAAGGCCGCGCTTCACCCGGGGGTGCCGCGTATTCCATGCGTCGATCTCGCGCCGGCGCGCTTCGAATCCCGCCTGTGCCTGCACCCGGCGCCACATGTCCTGGAGCCGGTTGTCGCCGATCTCCTGGCCGAAGTGCGTGGTATTCGTTTCTCCGCTGCCGTGGTAGAGGTTGCGGGCGCGCACCACCTCGGGGGCCAGCCCGAGCCTGCGCGCCACCCGGTCGAGGATCTCCTCAATCACGAGCATTGCCTGCGGCCCGCCGAAGCCGCGGAAGGCAGTGTGCGAAGTGGTGTTGGTTTTCGCAACACGGCCGGTGAAATAGACGGCAGGGATATAGTACGAGTTGTCCAGGTGGAAAAGGGCGCGGTCCAGGATGGGCTGCGAGAGGTCGAGGGACCAGCCCCCGTCGGAGACCAGCTCCACGTGCGCGGCCAACAGCCTGCCCTCTGCGTCGTAGCCGACCGTGAACTTCGAATGGAAGGGGTGGCGCTTGCCGGTGATCATCATGTCGAGGTCCCGGTCGAGCTGCATCCGGACCGGCTGACCCGTCTTGTGGGCGGCGAGCGCGACGAGCGAGGCAAACGTGTTGCCCTGCACCTCCTTGCCCCCAAAAGCGCCGCCCATGCGCGGGGATTGGACCACGACCTTGTTCCGCGGCAGGGCAAGCAGCTCCGCCACTATGGTCTGGATTTCAGTAGGGTGCTGGGTGGATGAATTGATGAATATGTTGCCAGACTCTCCCCTCTCCGCCATGGCCGCGTGTGTTTCCAGGTAGAAGTGCTCCTGGCTGCCGGAGAAGAACTCCCCTTCGAGCCGATGCGGAGAATCAGCCAGGGCTTTGTCGCAGTCTCCCCGTTTCAGTACGTGGGGATCCGTGTGGTAGCTGTTCTGCGCGATTGCCTCTTTGACGCCGAGGATCGGACGCAGCGGCTCGTACTCCACTTCCACGAGCGCCGCTGCCGCGCGGCACTCCTTTATGGAATTGCCGACCACCAGCGCGACAAGCTGCCCGTGGTAGAGCACTTCATCCGCGGCGAGCAGGGGCTCGTCGTGCCGTGCCGTGCCCACGTTGTTGTGCCCGGGGATGTCTTCCGCAAGCAGGACCGCGACGACACCGGGAGCGCCGCGCGCCTTGTCGGCGTTGCGCCGCGTGATGCGTGCCCGGGCCTGGGACGCGCAGACAGGCCAGGCCTCGAGCATGGGACGGCGCTGGGAGGTATCGTCCACGTACAGGGCGCCGCCCGTCACGTGCCCCCTGCCGCTCTCGTGCTCGAGCGCGCGGGAAGCATCGGTCACGGGGAACTTCTCCCCGAGTGCGAAGTCCAGCGTGCCGTCCTGCGCCGAGCTCTGCTCGCCGCTCACGAACTTCTCCCACAGGCTGACGATGAGCCCACGCCGATATGCGGCGCTCCCCCTGGCGTCATCTATGGGCTGGAACTCGGTTCTGAGCGCCTCGCTCACGGCCTCCCGCGCGTCTTCGAGCCGCCGGCCCTCGACCGCCGCCTCCGCCGATCGCGCCCGGCGCGGCATGAGCGCCACCCCGCCGTAGGCAATACGCGCCGCGCGCACCACGCCGGCTGCGTCCACGTCGGCCCGGAATGCGCCGGCCACGATGCTGATGTCCAGCTCTCGTCGCTTCGATACCTTGAGAAACTCCACCTTTCGTGTGAGCCCCGGCGCAAGGTTGTCTCGAGGCACCACGATCTCGAGAACTATTTCGCCGCGACGCAGCGCCGTCTTGCGGTAGCCCAGGAAAAACTCGGCGATGGGCAGGGTACGCAGGCCCTTCGAGCTTGCCAGCACCAGTGAGGCGTCAAGGGTCAGGAGCACCGGCGCGCTGTCACCGATGGGAGACGCCGTGGCGATATTGCCGCCCATGGTTGCCCGATTGCGGATCCCGCGGGAAGCGAACACGCGCAGCATTTTTGCCAGAGACGGATACTCGGCCGCGACAGCCTCTTCAATCGCTGTGAGCGTGGCCGCGCCGCCGATCCGCCAGGCCGCGTCTGTGCGGGTGATGCGCGTGAGCTCGGGCACGCCTTCGGTGGAAATGAGAAGCGGGAAGGAGGCGAACTTCTTGTTGATATCGACCCCGATCTCCGTGGCGCCCGCAACGAGACGCGCCTTCGGATGTTTTGCCAGCAGGGAAAAGAGGTCCGGCAGCGAGGCCGGGCGGAAGAACTGTTCTCCCCGCGCAGCGTAAGAGACCGCCTGGAGAGGCCACACCGGCGCGCCCAGGCGCGCCCTGAAAGGATCCTCGCCGGCGGCCGGCCCTTCCCTCTGCGCCAGCGCTCCCAGCGCGGCGTCCCTGATGGGCCGGTAGCCCGTGCAGCGGCAGAGGTTGCCGCTGAGCTGATCGCTGAGCTGCCACGCGTCCCGGCAGTCATCCCGGTAGTAGGCTTCGAATAGTGATACGACAAAGCCCGGCGTACAGTAGCCGCACTGGGAGCCGTACTGCTCCACCATGTGCGCCTGCACCGGGTGCAGCTTCTCCCCATCGGCAAGACCTTCCACCGTCACGATCTCACGGCCGGCGAACATGGGCAGCAGCGCAATGCAGCTATTGAAGGCCCGGTAGGTCGGCCTGCCCGCGGCGTTGCGGTCCACGAGCGCCACGGTACAGGCGCCGCAGTCCCCTTCCGCGCAGCCGCACTTGGTCCCCGTGTAGCCGTGTGTGCGCAGGTAGTCCAGCAGAGTGGTCGTCGGCGCCGCGTCCTGTATGACAACGGGCCGTCCGTTGATGATCATTGTGAAGCTGCTGGCCGGCGGGTGCGATTTCACTTGAAGCTCTCTTTTCATCATCGTTCAAAGCCGGAAGATCTGAACGAGTTTCTTCTCCGTCTCTCCTTCGATGGTGGCCTCCACCTCGACGTACTGCTCCAGGCCGGAACCGTGGAGCTTCTCCTTGAGAAGCTCGTCGATCTGGAATACGCCGGCGGAATTGCTCATGGCCACTTTGATGTGGATCGGCTTCTCGTCTCCGCTCAGGATCTCGATCTTCTCGATCGAGGCGGCGGAGAGGGAGTGTATGTTGACTGCCCCTGCCTCGAAGGGGATGCGCGACCTGCCCTTTGTCATGTCCAGGGCGTCCGCGACCCGCACAATGCCCGCCTCCACTGTCATGGGCCTGCCTTCACTGCGATGTGAAATGATGGCGTGCAGGGTTTCGGACCGGATGATTGTCCGCGGCCCGACTTCGTACAGGCCATCGAGGAGCCGGTCGATGATGGGCTGCGCCACGAAGAGGCTGTACAGCTCGTGATCCGCCCGCTGAATCGACATGCCCAGATCGTGCAGGAGCGCGCCCAGCACGACCACAACCTCGGCGTCGTCGTTCGCCATGTTGTAGTCCCGCACCACGCTGGGCACGACTCCGCGCTCTACGAGCTGTCGGAGCATTTTCAACGCGATGTTCGACACGATCTGGAAATGGATGGGGCCGTGATCCGTCATTCCCAGCCGCGTCACCGCGTTGACGTTCATGGCGGTCCAAAGGGCATAGAGCTCTTCATCCGCGTTGACCCGCTCTATGACTTTTTGAAGTGTGGGATTGTGCCTGACCGGAAGGCGGATCTCGACGCGCTGCCCGGATTCCTGTGCCTCTCCGTTATTCTGCTCCATGTCTCGAATGTATCCTTTCAGGTCGTGGTGGTACAGATACGGGCGTGTCAGTCCGCGGCGCCCGTGAGTGCAAACGTCAGCGTGTCGAAGCGCCCGGCCGCAGAAATCGTCCCGACGGTTCCCCGACTACTGAACCGTCAAGCGCCACGGTGCGTCCGCGCACCAGTGTGCGGCGGACAGCGCCCTTCATCGTGCGGCCGATGTACGGGCTCAGATGGTGCCGGTCCAGGAGCTCGCCGGCCTCCAGAACGGATGCGCGGGACAGATCGACAAGCGCGAGGTCGGCGTCCGCGCCGACACGGATTCCGCCCTTGCCCGGCAGCCTGAAGCGATCCGCCACGTTCGAGGAGAGCAGCCCGGCGATCAGGGAGTGGGACAGGCCGAGTGTCAGGAGGGCCCGGAGCGTCGTCTGGATCCCGCTGATCCCTCCCCAGACAGCGAAAAAGTCAGGCGACGCGCCACCGTACTCGGTGGATTGTGCGCCACCGTACTCGGTGGATTGATGTTGTTTCAGGTCCGGGGGTGAGGGGGAATGATCCGAGCCGATGGTATCCACCCTGCCCGCGGCCACTTCGGCAAGAAGCTTTTCCCGCTCATCATTGCTGCGCAGCGGAGGGGCGCATTTGGCCGGCGCGCCGAGCCGCTCGACGTCTTCCTCCGACAGGAGCAGGTAGTGAGGGCAGGTTTCGCAGGTCGCGTTGCACTGTCCAGTGTCGGCGGCCTGCCGGACGAGCTCCACGCCGCGCGACGAGCTGGTGTGCACGACGTGCAGCGCGCATCCCGTCTCCTCCGCGAAAAGGAGGGCCCGGGATATGGCTTCTGCCTCGGCAAGGACCGGCCGGGAGTCGAGATAGTCCCGGGGGGATGTGCGCCCGGCCTTCCGCGCCATCTCGGCGCGCGCGCGTGTCATGCCCTCGTTCTCCGCGTGCACCGCCACGGGCAGCCCAAGACGCGCCGCGATCCGCATGCCCCGGTAGAGGGACTCATCGTCACAGGAGCGGAAATCGTTGATGCCGCTGGAGGACATGAACGCCTTGAACCCGACCACGCCGCACTCCGCAAGCGCCTCGAGCTGGTCGAGGTTGTCGGGGGTCAACCCTCCCCACAGGGCAAAATCCGTCCGCGCCGAAGCCTGGCAGGCGGCGAGCTTCAGCTTGAAGGAGGGGGCATCGAGGGTCGGCGGAGAGGAGTTGAGCGGCATGTCGATGAAGCAGGTGCCGCCGCCTGCCGCGAGCGCTGCCGACCCTGTTGCGATTCCCTCCCAATCGGCCCGGCCGGGCTCATTGAAATGGACGTGGGCGTCGATGACGCCGGGGAAGGCGTGCAGCCCGCCCGCATCTATTGTCTCCTTCGCGCTCTCCGAGATCTCGGGGCAAAGCTCGACAACACTCCCCTCCCGTATGCCGATCCACAGCGGAACAGGGCCCGAGGCGCCCACGACAAGCGCATTGCGGATCACGAGGTCCAGCGCCATAGCTCAGCTTCCTCGATAGGTCGCGTACGACCATGGGGAGACCAGCAGGGGCACGTGGTATTTGCCTTCAGCCTCGCTGATAATGAAGACAACCGGCACCAGATCGAGGAATTTCCCCGCGTCAGGATGACCGCGGCGCATGAAATAGGCCCCCACGTGGAACACGAGTTGGTAGGTCCCCGGGGACAGCTCGGGTCCCTCAAGCAGCGGGGCGTCCGTCCGGCCGTCCGCATTCGCGACCAGCGTCTTGAGCAGGACCGCGGCGGCCGCGGTCACGCGCTCGAGATCGATGCGCATGCCGGCCGCCGGCAGGCCGCTCGCCGTATCCAGGACGTGCGTGCTGAGTCTGCCCATTGCTCACTCCCTTGCGACGGTCCCTTTGATCAGCCCGTAAGGCTCGCTCGTCGCCGTGAAGATTTCATTCTCGTTCGTCAGCCCGAATGGCTGGAGGTTCACAAGGAGGCGATGCTGGTTGGGCATCGTGAAGCTGACGGAGCTCATCTCGGGAACCCGGGCGAGCAGCCTTTCCCCCATGGCGTAAAGGGTCTGCTGGACGCTGAGGCTGTCGTGCGTGGCGAACGCTTCCAGGATTGTTCGCCGTGCCGTTTCGAAAACCGAGTTGAAGTCTGCCGGGCGTGTGCCGTAGTCCCACGAGGCGTCGACAATCGTGGCGAGGATCCGGTCGGTGGTTTCCGGCAGAGTGGTGTACCGGTCCTTCAGGAATCCGTCGAATCGCGATTTCGTTGTCTTGATTACATCGAGGCCGGCAAGCCCTCCCTGGATGAGCGGGGCGCTCCCGCGCCTGCCGCGCACGAAGGCCGTGCGGGTTCCGGACCCCGCCTTCTGAAAAGCGTGCGCGTGAGGCGAGCCGTCGACCTCTATGCGCGACCAAAGCGCCTGCTGGATGGAAATTTCAGCCCAGCCTACGTGGCCGAAGCTCTCCAGGAAGTGGGACGCGAGGATCTGGCCGAACTCCTCCGCGGAATCGAAATCCGTGCGCTTTGCCAGGGCGTACACCGTGTTCTTCATCGTGTCCGTCGGGATGCACGAGGAATTGTCGCCGTGGGTGTAAATCCGCTCGAAGGCGCCGCCCAGCGTGATCTGGACCGTGAGCTCCAGGAGGCTGTGCGTTTCCCCTGAGCGGACCACCTTGGTCAATCTCACCCTGCTCTTGCCGTAGCTGTTTTCCGTGAGTCGCGCCACTGTTCAGCTCTCCGTGACCGCATCCCGCAGCCGCAGCCGGGCGATCTTGCCGATTTCCGCAAGCGACGCGGCGATCTCCTGCTCCCGGGTATGAGCAAGCCGGGCGGGGAACGCCGCGAGGATTGCCTCTTTCCTGTTTTCCCGCGCGCAGATGATGAACGGCAGATCGAACTTATCCCTGTATTCCCGGTTGCATCGCTCGAACTGATCGATCTCGCTTGCCGAAAGCGCGCTCAAGCCGGCTGCTGCCTGCTCGGCTGCGGAACTCCGGGAAAGCCTGCCCTCCCTGGCCAGCCGGCCCACCAGGTCCGGGTGCGCGGCAATGAGGGCAAGCTGCTCCTGCCGTGTGGCCTGCTGCACGGTGGCAACAAGCTCCTCGTGAAGGGCGGCCAATGTCGGAAAGGGCCGGCGCTTCCATGTGCGGGCGGCGATCCAGGGCGAATGCTCGAACAGCGGCCCGCAGACAGCCACGAAACCGGCTTCGTCCCGGGCGTTGAGCTCCGCCAGGGAAGCCTTCACCTGCATACCGCCTCCGCGACGATGCGCGCCGCGCACGCGATGTCGTCGATCCGGCTGAACTCGCCCGGGTTATGGCTTATGCCGCCGCGGCTGGCGACGAAGAGCATGGCTGCCGGGAGCAGGGGAGCCAGTATCGCGGTATCGTGAAGGGCGCCGCTCGCGGTTTCCGGCAGCTCCATCTCCAGCCGCCACGCGGCCTCCTGCAGGCGCTCGCACACTCCGGGGTCAAGCGGGACGGCGGGCAGCTCTTCCGTGCACGAAAGCTCGAGCGCAAGCCCCCGGGACCGCGCGATTTCCTGCGCCAGCTTCCGCACCTGCAGGTCGCCGCGGGCCAGCCCCTCGTTGGATCGGGCGCGAAAGTCGACCGTGAAGGCAACCTTGCCGGGGATCACGTTCACCGCATTGGGCTGCACGTCGAGACGGCCCACGGTGACCACCGTGTACTTTTCAGACTTGTCCTGGGTCCGTCCCAGGGATTCGAGGGCAGTCACCACCTGCGCGGCCCCGGCAAGCGCGTCCCGCCTGTCCTCCATCCCGGTGGCCCCCGCGTGATTTGCTTCCCCCGTGAGCGCGCATGAGTACTGGCGGCGCCCGGCGATGGCGGTCACCACCGCCACGGGCACCCCCGCGTTCCAAAGCCCGGGCCCCTGCTCGACGTGCGTTTCGATCAGCCCGTGGTAGGCTGAGGGATCAAGACGCTCCGCGTCGAGCCGTTCCGGGTCCACGCCGTGCGCCGCGCCCGCCGCGAGGTAGTCCTTGCCCTCGCGATTGCGAAGGGTGCGGAGTTGATCGGCACCTGTCATGCCCGGCCCATGCGCGGCTGCCCAGCATGCCGAGATTGAACGTGGTCCCTTCTTCCTCGGCAAATACGATCAGCTCCATCGGCGCGTCCGGCGCGGCGCGGAGAACCTCCAAGGCCACCACCACTCCCGTCACCCCGTCGAATCGGCCGCCGGTGGGGACCGAGTCGATGTGGGACCCGCACAACCACGCCTTCTCCCGCCACCCCCGCGCAGCGGGCCGCGCATGCAGATTGCCCGCTGCGTCGATGCGCACGGCGCACCCGGCTTTTCGGGCCTCCTCCGCGACGTAGTCCCGCGCCTTGCGCCAGGAGGGTGAGAAGGTGGGCCGGCTGAAGCCGATCCGCGGGTCCTCCTCGGAGAACGCGGCGATCTGCTCGATGTCCCGGGCCAGGCGATGGCCCTCCACCTGGATGCCGTGAACACGGGAAGGCTTCACTTTCCGAAATCCTTCCGCCACGCCGCCCCGGTTTTCTCGAAGACGCTTTCAGCGGCCGTACGCCGAAGCCGGTGAAGCTGAGGTGTTCCCAGCTCCCACTCCTGCATCCAGTCGCGCGCAAAGGCCCCCTGCTCCGTCTCCTGGAATATCCGGCGGATGGCCTCCTCGTCTATCACGCGCGGCCCGCGCGTGCGTACCGCGAACTCGCAGGTGCGGCTGCAGCGGCTGGTCAGGTAGTTCTCGATCCCGTTTTCGTCCATCACATCCAGGACGCTCCGCAGCGAGCGCACGGCTTTTGCGTATGCGAAGCTCGGCGGATATCCATTGTCCACCATGACCTGGAAGCAGAGCCGCATGAGCTGGATTGCCCCGCCGTACAGGATCTGCTCCTCGAAGTTGTCCCCCTCAGTCTCGTGCTGGAACGACAGCTCGACCACGCCCGCCTTCGTGGAACCGACCGCCTTGGCGATGGCAAGCGCGATCTCGCGGGCGCTGCCCGTGGCGTCGTGCTCGACGCTCACGCAGCCATAAACCCCTTCTCCCTTCTTGTATTTCTCCCGTACGAGCGCGCCGGGGGCATTGGGGACGAACAACACGGTGTTCACGTCCTCCGGGGGACGAATGGCGCCGTACAGCACGTTGAAGCCATGACAGAAGCAGAGCGTCTGGCCGGCCCGCAGATGCGGCGCGATCTCCTTCTTGTAGACGGCCGGCTGCGCGGGATCAGCCAGCTCGATCAGGAGGATGTCGGCTTTCTGTGCTGCCTCCGAGACGCTCATCACGGGAAACCCGTCCGCCTGCGCCTGCGAGCGGGAAGGGCTTTCTTCAGGGGGCCGGGATCCTACGATCACCGTGCAGCCGCTGTCCCGGGCGTTCGCGGCCTGCGCCTTGCCCTGGATCCCGTACCCGATGACGGCGATTGTCCGGCCCTTCAGGATCGACATGTCCACGTCGGCGTCCCGGTAGATCTTTTCACTCTTTCCCATGCATTCACCTCACAAGGGGATCTCTCGGTTGACGTTCTTATAGTAGATGTATCTGGAAGGAACCGGGCCGGTGGCGTAGTAGCTCTGCGGACAGAAGGGGCCCATCCAGATGAAGTCGGTGGCCTCCACCTCCATCCAGGTGTCGTCGAGGAAGTACGTCCCCTTGCCCTGGAGCACGTACAGACCGTGCTCCATGACGTGCGTTTCAGTGATCGGCAGGCTGTGTCCCACCTCGAAGGTGAAAATATTCATGGCGAGGTCGAAGGCGATCTCATCCGGGATCAACACCTGCAGGAGCGCGCCCGGGTCTTCGTAGTACACCCCCGCCTTCACATTCTTTTCATTCCCGACCAGAGCGGGGTACAGGGGGACGCCCGGTGCCGGCTCGTAGCGTTTGCGCAGCAGGAGGAGAGAGGTCTGTGCGGTGGCGGCGGCAGCGAAGCTCCTGTCCGGTGGAATCAGCGCGTACCCGCCGTTGGCAAGCGCATGGCTCTTCCCGTCGATGGTCAGGGCGAGAGCGCCGGAGAGCACGAAGATAAAGAACTCGATGTTTCCGTCCGCCGGGTGCGCGCCGCCCTGGCCCGGCGCCAGGTCCGCCAGATACTCGGCGAACCCCGCCCCGAGCGCCGGCCCGGCGAGCACGCGCACCTGCGCCTGCGGCCACTCAGGCAGCCGCGACCAGGGGATTCCCTCGAGCGGAAGAAGGGCATAGCGTGGTTTCACGCGCGTCCGGCTCTGCAGGAGCTGACTCTGACTTCTCATCGAGGACGAATATACTCAGCGACGGGCGGAGGACGCATAAATGCTGATCAAAGGGGGTCGGGCTCCTTCATGCCTTCCACTTCGGCAATCGATGATTCCGGGACGATTTACAACATTATTTTCTATATCGACGAGGCCTCGGGCATCCTTCCCGACCTTGCCACCGCGGGGAGACTCGTCAGGCACCTCGAGTCCTGAAAGAAGTATTTGGCGCTCGGCAGACTCTCCAATTCGATCTCCTCCTACGGAAGGAGATCGATCACCCGAAGGCCTGAATGCAGTCCGCCACGTAGGCGTAGGAGCCGCTGACCGCGACTCCCAGAGCTTGCGGTGGTGGCGCAGGTACCCTCTAGGATCGGGAAGGAAGGGATTGAAGATGTCGATCACCCGCAGGCCTGAAGTGTAGTCCGCCACGTAGGCGTAGGAGCCGCTGACCGCTGACTCCCTAGGCAAGGGTGGTGGCGCAGGTACCCCTGAGGGTCGGGGAGGCGGGATTGGAGATGTCGATCACCAGCAGGCCCTCGATCCTCCGCCACGTAGGCGTAGGAGCCGCTGACCGCGACTCCTAGGGCATGGCGGTGGCGCAAGGTACCCTTGAGGGTCGGGGAGGCGGGATTGGAGATGTCGATCACCCGCAGGCCTGATACGCCGTCCGCCACGTAGGCGTAGGAGCCGCTGACCGCGACTCCAGAGGCACTGGAATGGTGGCGCAGGTGCCCTTGAGGATCGGTGAGACGGGATTGGAGATGTCGATCACCCGCAGGCCGGAAGCCGCGTCCGCCACGTAGGCGTAGGAGCCGCTGACCGCGACGCCCTGGGCATTGGAAGTGACGCAGGTACCTGCTGAGGATCGGAGAGGCAGGATTGGAGATGTCGATCACCCGCAGGCCTGAAGTCCGATCCGCCACGTAGGCGTAGGAGCCGCTGACCGCGACTCCCATGGGCAGAGGTAGGTGGCGCAGCTACCCTTGATGGTCGGAGAAGCGGGATCGGAGATGTCGATCACTTGCAGGCCATTGCTATAGACCGCCACGTAGGCGAACGAGCCGCTGACCGCGACTCCCCGGGCATAGGAGGTACCAGCAGTATCCTTGAGGGTCGGAGAGGGCGGGATTGGAGATGTCGAACACGAGCAGGCCTATAACTCTCGTCCGCCACATAGGCGTAGGAGCCGCTGACTGCGACATCCCCAGGCAGCAGCGCTGGCATAGGTACCCTTGATGGATCGGAGATGGCGGGATTGGAGATATCGATCACCCGTAGGCCGCCGAATCGTCTGCGACATATGCGTAGGAGCTGCTGCACTGCGACTCTCTGGGCATAGGAGGTGGCACAGGTTCCCTTGAGGGTCGGGGAGGAAGGATTGGAGATGTCGATCACCAGTAGGCCTGAAGTCGCCGTCCGCCACGTAAGCATAGTAGCCGCTCACCGCGACTCCCTGGGCATAGGAGGTGCGGACAGGCACCCTTGAGGGTCGGAGAGGAAGGATCGGAGATGTCGATCACCAGTAGGACCCCATCAAGACCTTCCGCCACATAGGCGTAGGAGCCGCTGACCGCGACTCCACGCGGCAGGAGGTGGTGGCGACAGGTACCCTTGAGGATCGGGGAGGTAGGATTGGAGATGTCGATCACCCGCAGGCCCCCAGCGCCGTCCGCCACGTAAGCGTACGAGCCGCTTACCGCTACTCCCGCAGCTTGAGTGGTGGCGCAGGTACCAGTGAGGGTCGGGGAGGAAGGATCGGAGATGTCGATCACCCGCAGGCCTGAAATTGAGTCCGCCACATAGGCGTAGGAGCCGCTGACCGCGACTCCAAGGGCATAGTTGGTGTAGCAGCCACCCTTGAGGATCGGGGAGGAAGGATTGGAGATGTCGATCACCCGCAGCCCAGAAGACCAGTCCGCCACGTAGGCGTAGGAGCCGCTGACGGCTACTCCCTGTGCTCGCGTGGTGGTGCAGGAACCGAGGGTGAACGGGTGATTTATGCAGAAGGGATCAGCTTGAGCGCCATTTGAGAAACTCATTGTGCTTCCTGAAACGTAGGCCTGACCTTATACCAGTACCATCGGGCATTCGAGACACCAGTATCCAGATAGGAGGTGCCTTCGATCGGCCCTGACAGGTTGTAGTAGGAACCATTCTGTTCGGTGGACCTCCAGACTTCGAACTCCTTTGACGCAGGAATGGAGTTCCATTCGATCCGTACCTGCTGAAATTCACCTGTGACCCGCGGAGCCAGTGTTTGTGGGGAGAGGGGAATGGCCTTGAAGTAATCCGAGAGGCTCTCCGGCCATCTGGCTTCCGGTACGGCCTTGAGCTGGAATATGTGCATGATTGCCGTTCGTAAGACTGGACAGAACGCATGGGGAAGTGGCATTCAGCATCTTCTGCCCGACCTGCTCTGAAGGTAGAGAACCGTTTGTCGTGTAGTACAGCGTGTAGCTCGCCGTGTGCGGCACGGGATCCCAGGTGAGGGTCACCTGCTTGATTGCCCGGGTTCACGGCAAATGACGGGATCCCATTCCCTGCCTGCTTGCTGCAGGGGAAGAAGATACTTGTGCCGTGTTTCCATTCCAGTCGACCGCAGTGATCGCGAGCGTGAAGTTTGTGCCGAGGGTGACAGTAGAGAACTGGAAGCTGAAAGCGCCGTCCGGAGCGAAATCGACTTGATCCCGTCACAGTGCTTCCGGACACCGCATACGAGAGCGACCGCACCTGCCATCGTTTCCCGCCTCTGTCGCCGCGTCCGTGACCTTGCCCGACGATCTCCACGATGTTGGCGCAGCAGACTTCCCTCTGCCGGTGAGGAAATCACAAGAGACGGCGCAATAGAGTCCTTGACTTGCGTGACCATGGTTTTGACTATGAGATTTGGACAGGACAGCGAGGAAGCAAGGAGCCATCAACGCGAACGCCGATATCCAAAGGTTGTGACCTGTTCTTTTGACTTTCATTGGCTATTCCTCTACAAACAGAATATCTTTGCCCGGGTCCCGCTCCTCGGCGGCGCGCGCTCCCGCTCGCCGACCGTCTCCGCCAGGTAGGCGTATTCCTTGTGCCTTCTCCGCATCCACCAGCAAAGCCTTCTCGTAGTACGCCTTGGCCTCGTCGTACTTCTCCATCTGGTAGTAGGTGCGTGAGATATCGATCAGCAGGCGCAGGGGAGCTCCTCCCCCTGTCCCTTTTCCTTCAAACGTCTTGCCGGGCATTCTGGTAGGCGGTCAGCGCCTCATCATAGTGCTTCTGCAGGAAGAGTAGATTCCCCAGGTTGATTTGTGCGGCGCCGATACCGGGGATCGATGGCGAGCGCTTGAGAGAAATGCCTGCTTTGCTTGCGCGTACTGCATGAACTGGGCATAGACGACGCCCGCCTTGTTCCAGTCCTCCTTCTTCCCGCTTGACTGCGGCGGCTGACAGCTGAGCGCCGGCAATCACTCGATCAGCTTGTCTCGGTCCTTCCGGAACCCCTCGACGAATGCGTCCTTGCTGCCCGTACTGCAGCCCCAGGTCGGCCTCCTTCAGCCCCACGGGGCGATACAGCTCCCGCGCCTTCCTGCGTCACGTAGAAGGCGCGCTTCTCGGGAGCCCGCATCATAGCGGCCCACTCCTCCACCCCCTTTCTCCACGCCTCCATGAACCCCGTCTTGCCGATCAGGGTGATCTCCACCGGCACCCACAGCTCCCCGTTCACTTCCAGGGTCATGCCCCGATCGGGGTGGACCTTCACTGTAGTCCCTCGCTCGCCACCTTGGTGTTGATCGCGGCATAGATATGTCCCGGCACCGTGATGAATCCCGTCTCTACGGCCAGGCTCTCCAGCATGCTGTCGTACAGCACGGTCAGGTCCGAGCAGTCGCCCAGCCCTGACTTCAGCGTCTCCCGCGCCAGGTGCACCGTGTCAACGACCGTCGGGATTGCCCTGGACCTTGGTGAACGGCAGCAGCGGTGTTGGCCTGGTAGAGGCATCCGATCTCCCCGAGGGCCGAGAAGACCTGCATGCCAAGCTGCAGCGGCGTCGCTGAACGCCGGGCAACGACCTCGGCCTTGCAGGCCTGGCGGATGAAGCCCGCCGTAGTTCTTCAGGGCGCTGTCGTCCGGGGTGATCAAGGCGCTCACCTTCCGATCGTCGTCCCAGATGATGGCCCGCTTGTCGTACAGATCGAAGCTCGACCGACTGGCGCTGCTCCACCGGCCCCGCCCTGCATCTTGTACGTGACGATCACCTCGCCGGTGAGCGGGGTCACCCCTTCGACCGTGAAGACCTGGTCGTTGAACAACGCGGAAAGCTCCACCTCGCCTGCTCTGCCCCGGGCTTCAGCTCTGGAATCTTCGGCCGCCGGGGTGGGCGAGTCCATGTAGCCCTTCTGGTAGAAGGACACCTCCACGTCCGTCAGGGAGGCCTTCTCCGTGTTGACGCAGCGTCACGCGTGCCGATGGGGTTGCTGGCATACCAGCTCTGCATGGCCGCGAAGGCGTTCGGGATGCTCGCTTTCTCGAATCGGATGGCCCGGATCTGCGCCTGCGGGGCATCCGGGTCCTGGCCGAAGCGGAAGTTGCCGGTGAAGCCGATGCCGAAGATGAAGCCGTCGAAGTCCTTCAACGCCCCCAGGGACAGCAGGTATTTCACGCTGGGGTGGATCTCGATCGTGAAGCTGAAGGAGGGGTCGAGCGATGATCCGTGCCCCTGCCTCGAAGAGCAGGTTCGGGTATCCCCAGCGGCGGGGCAGCCTCGGGGACCAGGTTGTAGTAGCAGGACTCCGAGACGCCCGCCGAGCGCCTCGGCCCCGACCTCGAAGTACTTCGCGAACCGCTGGGCGTACGCCAAGCCCCAGCTCCCCGTAGAGTCGGTGTGGTCCCACTTCAGCGGCTCGCTCTGGCTCTGGCTGTCGAAACTGCATCATACCCGCCGCAGCGGCGGGTTGCAGCACCGGCAAGGGCGGGATAGGCCAGCGGAGGGAGAGCCCGAGGTCGAAAAGCGTGAAAGGTGCCGCCCGATGGGTAAGCGACCAGGGGCGTAAGGCTCTGGTACTCCACTCCCACCGACAAGGGGAACCTGGTAATAGCTGTTCAGATCGACGTGAGACTGCTGGCATTGTCCTGAGGATGGCAGCACGAAGGATGAACAGCAACGGCAGCAGAACTTTGTGGCTGCGGCCCTGGAGGCGTCCGGTGAACATTATCCACCTCCACAAGCGCGCTTAATACTTTCTTCTACGGTTTATTCTACCACAGCTTCAGCAATAATCAAAGATAAGATCGGCTGTTCAAACCTGACCGCCTGATGGTTGTTCTGCGCCGGAGAGGAGCGCCCTGATTGTTCTTGCGGCAAACGGCGGGAGCTTTTCAGCGTGCGCGGTAGTGCCCGGCAGGTACCCATTCGTCCGCGGGCTGTGAGAGGGTCACCCTCTGCTGAAATTCAAAACGGGACGAGGTTGCGCCTACCGCGCCGAAATGTAGCTGATTGGCGCACGCTCGATCTGCTCCACCGGCAGCACGTCCACCAGCTCATATTTCCGCGTGCCCAGCCCCAGCTTCTCCCCGTACTCCACCACCAGGTAGGGGTCCTTGTAGGGGCCGTGCAGCCAGCGGAACGGGTGCCCTTCGCGCGTGTGGACTTCCATCGAGGTCGGGATGTTCTCCTCGATGAGCCGCAGACGGCCGATTGCGTCCAGCACGGCCTGCTCGAGCGCCACGATATCGTCCGACCCGAAGATCCCCGCGTCCGGCAGGATGGGCATGCTGGTGAACCCGAAGCAGTCGCACACGGGCGTCATCTGGTTCGCAATGATGATGTGCGCGGCCTTGCCCGGCGCGAAGGTGCCCAGCGAGAGGCTCGTGCTGATTGCCAATGCCTCCTGGAAGGCATGGAAGTTCACCTTGTCGATCTTCAGGCTGCCGGGGGGCGCCACCTTCAGGCAGCGCCCGCACTGGTTGCACTGCTCGGGGTGCAGGTGAAGCTCCCGGGGGTCTTTCTTGTCCTCCACGAGCGCCGCGTGCGGACAGGAGGCGATGACGCTCTTTCTGGCTGCCTCGTCGGGGCACTTGTCGGGGAACCAGTATCGATCGAACTGCATTGCATCGTGCATGGCGCTGCGCGTGGGACCGGCCATGCAGCCCAGGGCCAGGTTCTTGAACACCCCGCCGTAGCCACAGCTTGGATGACCCTTTGCGTGCGCCAGGTTGACCAGGAACGTCGCGTCCTGAATCAGCCCTGCGACCCGCCACTTTTGGATGTTCTTGAAGGGGCGCTCGTGCTCGTAGAAATACTTGTCATCCGGCCCGGCCGCGGCGTACACGGGGCAGCCCAGGGTCTCCGAGGAGTAGCCGCGCTCCTCGGCGCCCTTGGCGTCCCAGGTCACGTCGGCGATGTACGGCCGGCCGCCGCCTTCCCTGACCGCCTGCACGACCTTGCGCACGAAAACCGGGTGCACGGTCGAATAGCCGATGTTGTTTCCCGTGTGCATCTTGATCACGACGGTCTCGTCCTTGACTCGCTCGCGCAGCTTGAGCCGCTCGAGGATCAGATCGAGCTTGGCCGGCAGGGTTTCCTTGGCCTCAAGCCGGGCCTGGCGGGGGGAACCAAAAAAAACGGTACTGGACATTTGCAGACCTCCCATTTGTCTAGCGTAATAGCTTATCAAAACGTCTCCCGGTTGTCTTCCCGGCACTCGGGCATTTCACTCGCATTGGGAGAGGTAGTTCGGGTTGACTATAATGTATTCTTGTAGTGTTTTACAACATTATTTTCTAATAATCTATGCTAACATATGGACAAATAGAGAAAACAAGCATACAATTCACCCCCGATCGACAGTGATCGGAAGGGAGTAGGCACATGATTGCAATTGCAGTTGTTGCGCCCGGACGTGTCGAACCGGTCGATATCCCAAAGCCCTCGCCTGCGCCGTACGAGGCATTGGTAAAAAACAAAGCAGCCTACATCTGCAACGCCACCGACAGGAAGCTCGTCGCCGGGCACTTCCCGGGAATCGGGATCGAGAAGTATCCCCTGCTTCTTGGCCATGAGAGCGTCGGCGTCGTGGAAGAGGTGGGTGCCCGGGTGAAGAGCTTCAAGCCTGGCGACCGCGTGATCGGGGGGCTCCTCATTTCCCCGACCAGCCCGCGCTTTACTTCCGGGTGGGGGGAAACAGCGAATACGTGATCGCCGGAGATCACGCGGCAATGGTCGCCGACGGAGTGGCTGACGAAGCGCACGGCTGGGACGAAAGTATTTCAGATCATGAAGAAAGTCCCCGACGACATTCCGTTGGAGGCAGCCGCGCTTCTCAGCACGTGGCGCGAGGTGTACGCCGGGTTCAGCGACTTCCAGTTGAAGAAGGGCGACTCGACATACTCGTATTCGGCGCCGGGCCGGTCGGGCTCAGCTTCTGCCGCTTGGCAAAGCTCCTCGGCCTCGGCTGGGTAGGAGTGGTGGAACCTCTCCCGCAGAAGCGGGATGGGCGAAGGCCATCGGGGCTGACGAAACATTCGCTCCGGACTCGGCGGAGCTGGCGGATCTCACCGCGCGCACGGGGCGCTCCACTGGACGCGGTGATCGACGCGGTGGGCAACCAGGCCATCATCAACGCGGGGCTTCCTCTCATCAGGATGGCCGGATCCATTTGCGTGTACGGGGTCGTGGGAACTCCGAGCATCACCGTGGAGAAGGACACGGGGCCTTACAACTTCAACCTGTTCATGCACCAGTGGCCGACCCGGCCGGCGGAGGCGGCGGCCCAGGCGCCCCTGATCGAGTGGATCAGGGCGGGAATGCTCTCCCACAAGGACTTCCTCACGGCCGAGTACCCGGTGCGGGAGGCCGCGAAGGCCATGAAAGCCACGGAAGAGCCGGACGCAATCAAGACCCTGCTTCGTTTCTGAGGAGCACACGCGACATGAAGCGCTACATACTCGCCCACGATCTGGGGACATCGGGAAACAAGGCAACCCTTTTTACGACCGAGGGGAAGCTGGTGGGAAGCGTCACCGTCGCCTTATGACACGCACTACTTCAACACCAACTGGGCCGAGCAGGAGCCCGAGGACTGGTGGAAAGCGGTGTGCTCCTCCACGCAGTCCCTCGTGCGCGGCGTGGAGGCGAGCGAGATCGCCGTCATTGCGTTCAGCGGCCAGATGATGGGCTGTCTCTGCGTGGACAGGGACGGACGGGCCCTGCGGCCCGCCATCCTGTACAGCGATCAGCGCGCGGTGAAGGAATGCAATTCGATCCTTCAGAGAATCGACGCAAAAGAGTTTTATAAGACGACCGGTCATCGCGCCAGCGCCTCCTACTCGGTGGAGAAGCTCATGTGGGTGAAGGACCACGAGCCGCAGGTCTATGCAAAGACATTCAAGATGCTCCACGCCAAGGACTACCTGAACTTCCGTCTCACCGGGGTCATGGCCACGGAGTATTCCGACGCGTCAGGCACCAACGTGCTCGACCTGAATACGCTGCGCTGGTCGGAAAAAATCGTGCGCATCACCGGCATCGACGGGGAGAAGCTGCCCCTGCTCAAGGCATCCACCGACGTCATCGGCACCCTCACGCTGGCCGCCGCGAAGGCACTGGGACTGCCCGCGGGAATTCCCGTGGCGGCGGGGGGAGGGGACGGGGTCTGCGCGGGGGTGGGCGTCGGATCGGTGAAACCGGGGATCACGTACAACTACCTGGGTTCCTCTTCGTGGATCGCGACGACGACGAAACAGCCGATCTATGACGAGCAGATGCGCACCTTTGTCTGGGCGCATGCCGTGCCGGGATACGTGCATCCCTGCGGCACAATGCAGACGGCGGGGGGCGCGTACGCGTGGCTGAAGAACGAGATCTGCACGATGGAAAAGGCAGCCGCGCCGGAGCGCGGCGGAAATCCTTACGAGCTCATCAACAAGGAGATCGAGAAATCTCCCCCGGGCGCCAACGGCATCGTTTTCCTTCCCTACCTGCTGGGGGAGCGTACGCCGCGATGGAACCCCGATGCCAAGGGCGCGCTGCTGGGGCTCACCCTGGAGCACACGCGCGCGGACGTTCTGCGGGCCGTGATGGAAGGCATTACGCTGAACCTGAGCATCATCCTCGACATCTTCCGGGACGCAGATCCCCATCAGCGAGATAACCGTGATCGGCGGTGGAGCCAAGGGTGATGTATGGCGAAGGATCATGGCGGATGTCTACCAGGCGGATATCCTGCGGCCCAACTACCTCGAGGAAGCCACCTCCATGGGCGCCGCGATCATCGGCGGGGTCGGACTGCGGGGTTTTCAAGGACTTCGACGTGGCCGGCAGATTCATCACGATCACCGACAGGACGCGCCCGGACCCCGCCCTGCGATCCGTCTACCAGGAAACAAAGAATCTTCTGAATGACAGCTACGATGCGCTCGTTCCCCTCTTTCCGAGATACGGGAAGAGGACACGATAAGCGCAAGGAGATCTCCATGCAGCAACCAAGGCTCTTTGCAAAGCTTCCTGACTACGTGAGCACGCCGGACGGAATGGCGATCGATTGGGAGGGGAATCTCATTCTTGCATGCCCGAACTACGCGGACCCTTCGATGCCGGGCTGCATCCTGAAAATCGATGCGCAGAAAAAGATCCGTAAATGGGTTGACGTCCCCGTCTCGGAAGAGACCGGGCATGCGTTCCCGATGGGCATCGCATTCGGGCCCGACGGAGACCTGTACATTTGCGACAACCAGGGCTGGTCGGACCCGAGCGCCCCGGCGTGTCCCGGATATCCATTCCAAGGGCCGCATCCTGCGTCTGCGCATCCGGGACAATACGGTGGTGAAGACCACGGTCGTTGCCGCCGGCATGGAACATCCCAACGGGATGCGCATCAACAGGGACCACGTGTACGTCACCCACAGCATGCTCTCCCGGGTCAAGGACCCTTCCGGGCTCCTGGTAAGCTGCGTGTATCGGTTCGGGCTGGACGAGGAAAATATCAGGATCACCAACACGCTCGAGGACAGGTCGATCCTCGCCACGTTCCTGACGCACAACAAGGATATCCAGTACGGCATGGATGGCATCGAATTCGACAAAGCCGGCAACCTCTACGTAGGAAACTTCGGGGACGGCGCGGTCTACAAGCTCACATTCAAGGACGATGGATCGGTCAAGGAGAACAAGGTCTGGGCGCAGGACCAGAAGCAGCTCAAATCCACGGACGGCATGATCATCGATTCCGAGGGCAATATCTACATCGCAGATTTCTGCGCAAACGCGGTGGCAAAGGTCGCGCCCAACGGAAAGGTGACCCGCATTGCCCAGAGCCCTGACACGGACGGGCTGCACGGGGAGCTGGACCAGCCCGGGGAGCCGATCATCTGGAGGGGAAAGCTGATCCTCTCCTGCTTCGACCTGGTCACCGGGCCGCAGCAGGTGAACACGAAGCACGAGATGCCGGCCACCCTGTCGGAGCTGGATCCCCGGTGACCCCGCCGCGCCTTTGCCGTCACCTCCGGGCCGGCTTTTCCACGATCGTGCTGGCCCACAGGACCGATCCGACCGCCTCCTTGGCGTTCAGCGTTTTCGGATAGTTGACGTAGTCCGCGTAGCTGCGCTGGACGCACACGCCGTCACACGCGTCGTGGATGTCGACCAGGCCGCCCTTTCCCACCTTTACTTTGGTGCGAATCCCCTCGTATCCCTTTTTCACCACGGGTCCGTACCGCTCCGCGCTCGCGAAGCCCAGCTCGATTGCGCGCTGGATCGCGTAGACGAACATGGCGCTGCCGGACGTGTCGTGCCAGTTATCCGGCCTGTCTCCCTTGTCCACAACCTGGTACCAGAGGCCAGTTTTCGCGTCCTGTACTTTTGCCAGTCCCTCGACGAGATTGCGCAGGATCGCGCGCACCTTCTCCCTTCCGGCGTGCCCGGCAGGGAGCAGGGACAGCGTTTCGACGAGTATCAGGGCATACCAGCCCAACCCCTCGCTCCACACCTCGGGTGAAAGGCCGGTGGCCTTGTCCGCCCACGCCGCGCGCCTGGCCTCGTCCCAGGCGTGGAGGAACAGTCCCGAGCTTCCCTTCCGGCAGCGATTGTCCAGGGCCGTGATCTGCCGAACCGCTTCATCGAAGCAGTAGACGGCGTCACCGACGGCGGCGCCGTAGCGCGTGAGAAACATCTGCCCCATGAAGACGCCGTCGATCCACATCTCGTGGGGGAGGTTGCGCGCATGCCAGAAGCCGCCGTCCGCATTGCGCGGGTAGTCGTCGAAGCGCTCGCGGATTCTCCGCGCCGCGCGCAGATAACGGGCCTCCCCGGTCTTCTGGTAGAGCGCGACGATGATCGTGCCGCTCATCATGTCGTCGAGGCTTTCCCCCGTGAACGCGGGGACGCTGCCGTCCACGGCCACCTGCTCGTCCACGTATTTCCTGATGTAGGCGAGGTACCGGGGGTCTCCCGTATATGCGTGCAGCTTTTCGAAACCGGCCAGGACATACCCATGGACGTAGCACCACTTCTTGTAGGGAATGGTCCAGGGTTCGGGATACCGCGTGAGGATCGTATCCGCCAGGGCGATGGACATGCCATTCATGCTTTTTCCTCCGTTCCTGCACGCGCCTCACGGGCCGATGCCAGCAGAAGCTTGAGCCGGTTGAGCTGGTTCACCTCGCTCGCTCCCGGGTCGTAGTCGATTGCCGCGATGGTGGCTTCCGGGTGGCGCTTGCGCAGCTCCCGGATCATGCCTTTGCCCGTCACGTGGTTGGGGAGGCAGGCAAAGGGCTGGATGCAGGCGATGGCGGTCACCCCCTCTTCCATCAACTCCACCATCTCCGCGGTGAGAAACCAGCCCTCCCCGGTGACGTTTCCCAGCTGCACAATGCCGTCCACTCCGCGCGCGAGCTTGTAGATCGAATGCGGCGGATCGAATCGCCTGGACCGGGCCAGCGCGTGTTTCTGCGGACGGCGCAGGATCTCCATCCCCGCGATGGCTGCCCGTGAAAGGAGCGCGCCGCCCAGGCTCCCCGCCAGCTTCCGGTGCCGGAACTGGCCGCCATGCGAAGCGTAGAGGAGAAAATCCGCGAGGTCAGGCACGACGGCTTCCGCCGCTTCCGACTCGATCATTTCCACTATCCCGTTGTTTGCCGTGGGGTGGAATTTCACCAGTATCTCGCCGACCACACCGACCCGCGGCTTCCGTTGGCCGCCCTGGGGGAGCGCATCGAAATCCCGGACCATGTCACGGATGGTGCGGCGATAGCGCCCGAACCCTGGACGTGCAAGGGCTTCTCGACACCGCGCGGTCCACTCATTGCACAGCTTTTGGGCCGCGCCCGGCGTGGTCTCGTAGGGCCGCACCTTGTAGAGCATCCTCATGAGGAGATCGCCGTAGATCACCGCCATGAGCCCCCGAATGAGAAGTCTCCACGAGACGCGGAAGCCGGGGTTGCGCTCCAGGCCCATTGCGTTCACGGAGATGACCGGCACATGCCCCAGGCCGGCGTCAGCCAGCGCCTTGCGTATGAAGGCGATGTAGTTGGTGGCCCTGCATCCCCCGCCTGTCTGCGACATGAGCAGCGCCGTGCGCGACAGATCGTAGCGGCCCGAGCGCAGGGCGGCCATCAATTGTCCGACCACGAGAATCGAGGGGAAGCACGCGTCATTGTTGACGGACGTGAGGCCCTCGTTGATCGCCTCCCGATCCACGTCCGGCAGGATTTCCAGTCGATAGCCCGACAGGCGGAAGGCCTCCTCCACGATCCGGAAGTGTATCGGAGACATCTGCGGGGCGAGGATCGTGTAGCTCTTCCGCATTTCCCGGGTGAACAGGGGCCGCGGATTCGGCGGGGGACATTCCCGGGGGAGCGCGCGATTCTTCTCCCGCGCATCAAGGGCGGCCTTGAGTGAACGCAGGCGTATGCGGACGGCGCCCAGGTTGGACTGCTCGTCCACCTTGATGACCGTATGGATCTTCCCGCGCTTTTCCAGTATCTCCTGGACCTGGTCCGTGGTAACCGCGTCCAGGCCGCAGCCGAAAGAGTTGATCTGCACCAGGGCAAGGTCGTCCCGCTCCGCCGCCAGGCTGGCCGCGGCGTACAGCCGCGTGTGGTAGACCCACTGGTCCACGACGCGAAGCGGCCTCTCGATCCTGCCCAGGTGCGACACGGAGTCCTCCGTCAGCACCGCCATTCCCAGAGAAACGGCAAGCTCCGCGATTCCGTGATTGATCTCGGGGTCCATGTGGTAGGGCCGCCCGGCCAGGATGAGCCCCCGCAGCCCGCGGCGGCGGACTTCGCGCAGCGTCTCCTCCCCCCTGGCGCGCACCTCCGCCCTGAACCGCGCCTGCTCGGCGCGGCCCTTGTCCACGGCCGCGGCGACCTCCGCCCTCGTCACCCCGGCCCAGGCAAGCTCTTCCATGAGCCGCTTTTTCAGACGCGCCGGGTGATGGAGCGGGAGGAAGGGATTGGCATAGCGGACCGGTCCGTGCCTGATGCCGTCGATGTTGTTGAGCACCACCTCGGGGTAGGAGGCCACGATCGGGCAGTTGAAATGATTGCGCGCGTGGGGATCCTCCTTCGCGCTGTGCGGCACGCAGGGATAGAACAGGAACGGGATGCCCTCTTTCAATAATCGCATCACATGTCCGTGCACGAGCTTCCCGGGGTAGCACGCCGATTCCGAGGGGATCGTCTCGATGCCTGCATCGTAGACGGACCGGCTGGACCGGGGGGAGAGCTTCACCGAAAATCCCAACGCGGTGAAAAGGGTGAACCAGAACGGGTAGTCCTCGTAGAGGTTGAGTACTCGGGGAATGCCTACCATGCCGCGCGGCGCCTTGACGGGGTCCAGGGGGGAATAGCGGAATACGCGATCGTACTTCCAGGCGAACAGGTTGGGCAGGGGCAGCGGCGCGGAGGCGGAGCCGGGCTCGGAGGGCGGCGCCGCGCGGGGTACCGTGCGCGCGGCGTGCTCCGCGCCGCGCTCGCACCTGTTGCCCGAAGCGAACGCCCGATGGTCTGAAAAGCGCGTGATCGTGACCAGGCAGTTGTTCGCGCACCTGCCGCAGCGCTCCAGGAGCGTGCGCGTGCGCAGTCTTTCCAGCTCCTCCAGGCCGAGCAGCGTGCTTCGCGCGCCGGAACCGCACGGAGTACCGTGCGCGCCGCGTGTCTCCGAACCGCACGGAGTACCGTGCGCGCCCTCTCCCGCCCGGTCGAGCGCAATCAGCGCGGCGCCGAACGCGCCCATGAGACCGGCGATGTCGGGACGGACCGCCTCGCGTCCCGAAACCAGCTCGAAGGCGCGCAGCACGGCATCGTTGGCAAACGTCCCCCCCTGGACGATCACGCGCTCGCCGAGCTGGCCCGGGGCACGCAGACGGATCACCTTTTGCAGGGCGTTCCTGATCACCGAGTAGGAGAGCCCCGCGGAGATGTCGCCGATCGTGGCACCCTCCTTCTGGGCCTGTTTCACGCGCGAGTTCATGAACACCGTGCAGCGGGATCCGAGGTCCACGGGCGCCTTCGCGCCGAGCGCCTCCCGGGAGAACTCCTCGATCGGCAGCCCCAGGGAGCGGGAGAAGGTCTCCAGAAAGGAGCCGCAGCCCGAGGAGCAGGCTTCATTGAGGAGCACGGAGGAGATGGCCCCGTCGCGCAGACGGAGGAATTTCATGTCCTGTCCGCCGATGTCCAGGATGGCATCCACACCGGGCAGGAACCGGGCGGCCGCGGTGTAGTGGGCGATGGTCTCCACCTCTCCCTCGTCCAGACCGAGGGCCTCCTTGACCAGCGCTTCGCCATAGCCGGTGGAGCAGGAGCGCGCGATCCACGCGCCGGCAGGCATGCCGCGGCGCAGCTCCGTCACCATCCTGACCGCTACAGATAGAGGGCTCCCGCCGTTTCCCTCGTACGCCGACCAGGCGATTGCGCCCGCGGCGTCCACGAGCACCGCCTTTGTCGTGGTGGAGCCCGCGTCGATGCCCAGGAAGCAGGGTCCGCGCGCGCAGGAGAGCTCGATCCTGCGGGCCCGCGCCCGGCCGTGTCTTTCCCGAAAGGCGGCAAGCTCGTCGCTGGTCAGGAAGAGGGCGCGCAGCCGGCCCACGTCAGGGGTCACCGCGCGGCAAAGGCTGCGCGCCCTGTCGCGCAGCTCCCGCAGGGGCAGAGCCGCGCTTTCCCGCGAGGCAATGGCCGCGCCCATGGCCACGAAGAGCTGCGCCTGCTCGGGCACGCGCACCTCGCTCGGCTTCAAGCCGAGGGTTGCCATGAAAAGCCTTCGCGTTTCGGGCAGGAAGTGAAGCGGGCCGCCGAGGAATGCCACGGTGCCCCGGATGGGCTTGCCGCAGGCCAGGCCGGAAATGGTCTGGTTGACGACCGCCTGGAGGATGCTTGCCGCGATATCTTCCCGCCGCGCCCCTTCATTGATGAGGGGCTGCACGTCGGTCTTTGCGAACACCCCGCAGCGCGCCGCGATGGGGTAGATCGTTTCATGGCTGCGGGCAAGATCGTTCAGACCCGCCGCGTCTGTGGAGAGGAGACTTGCCATCTGGTCGATGAATGCTCCCGTGCCTCCCGCGCAGGTCCCGTTCATGCGTTGCTCCAGGCCACCGGCGAAATAGGTGATCTTCGCGTCCTCCCCGCCGAGCTCTATGGCAACATCCGTGTCGGGAAGAAACCGGCGCACGGCCCGGGAGCCCGCGATGACCTCCTGAATGAAGGGCAGCTCCAGCCACTGCGACACGGAAAGCCCGCCCGAGCCTGTCACCGCCGCGCTCACGTCCAGGTCCTGCCCGCGCGCGGCCATCGCGTCATGCGCCGCCTCGATCACCGCTATCAGCGTGCCCCGGATGTCGGCCTTGTGCCGTTCGTAGCTGCCATAGAGGAGCCGGTCATCGGCGTCCAGGACGGCGAGCTTCACTGTGGTCGAGCCGACATCGATGCCGGCGCGCACCGCCCGGGGGGAGCGCGTCACGATGCCTCGGGCTCCCGAAGCCAGTAGTCCCTGCCACCGCCTTCCCGGTCCATGAGCCTGAGCTCCACGAGGCAGCGGCGCAGCGTGGCAGTGTCGTCGCTGTAGCGCGAAAGAATCTCATTGACTTTCTTCTCGCTGTAGCGGACACCGGGCTTGAAGTCGCGCAGCACGTGCCGCAGGAGCACGAGCAGTTTCTTCTCCTGTGAGGGAAAGGCGGTAAACCTGCCGTCAGGCCCGGTAAAAGCGGCCAGGACCTTCCGGTCGAACGTGCTCCGGTCGATGCCCTCCGCGAGCTCCGGCAGCCGCTCCGTCTTCAGCAGGCGGCGGGCCATATCGGAGAGCGCGTCCGGCTTCAGCGAATACACGCTGTAATGACCTTCTGCCCGGGCGCTGACCAGGCCCGCTTCCGCGAGCCGGGACAGGTGGTGGGAGACCGTCGACTCTCCGAGACTGAGAAGCGCGGAAAGCTGCTCCACCGGGTAGGCCTGCTGGGCAAGAAGGCCGACGATCTTCAGCCGGCTCGGATCGGCAAGCGCGCGGAAGAACCCAAGAAGCTCTCCGGCGCTTCCCGCATCTGCAACTACCGCTTCGGGCGATGATTCTATATGCATAGAATTGATTCTACATACGTCGAAATGGTTGTCAAGCCGGTTCAATCAGGTTAATGTGCGCGAACATGGACGAAAACTCTGCCAATTGCCTCGTCATGGGCGGGGCCGGCATGCTGGGCTACGAGATCGTGCGCCAGCTCTGCGCTGCGGGCAGGCACGTGCGGGTCCTGGACCTGGCGCCCGTTCCCGAGCCCCGGTGCGAGGGTTCCCTGGAGGCGCGGATCGGGGACATCCGCAGCCCCCGAGACGTCGAGGATGCATGCGCCGGGATGGACGTCGTGTTCCAGACCGCTGCCGCGGTCTGGAACGTGCATACTCCGCCGCGTCTGTACGAAGAAGTCAATGTCGGAGGCAATCGGCTGGTCATCGAGACCTGTCGTCGGCTCGGCGTGCCCCGGCTTCTCTACACCAGCTCGATGGACGTCGTGGTCGATGGGAGGAAACCGATTGTTGATGGGGACGAGTCCCTGCCGTACCCCGCGCGCCTGCCCCGTGACCCATACAGTCGTACCAAGATTCTGGCCGAGCGAATGGTGCTCGAGGCGAACGGCCCGGGTCTTGCCACGTGCGCACTGCGCCCCGTGGGCATGTATGGCCCCCGGGACAAGTATCACCTGGGCAACATCATCGGCATGGCAAGGAAGGGAGTCTCTCTCAGGCTCGGCGATGGATCGGCGAGGTTCAGCCACGCATACTCGGAAAACGTGGCGCACGCGCACCTGCTTGCCGCGGCGAGCCTGTGGCCGGGGTCGGTATCCGCCGGGCAGAGCTATTTCATCTGCGACCACTTTCCCGCGGACAACCTCTTCGATTTCATGGAGCCATTCCTGCGTGAGCTGGGCCTGCCGGTGCCCCGGCACGCCATCCCGTATCGACTGGCGTACGCGCTTGCCGCGGCGGCCGAGCTGTTTGCGCCGCACTCCAACTTCAACCGGTTCGCCGTGATCCAGACCTGCGTGGATCACACCTTTGTGCACACCAAAGCGGAGCGGGACTTCGGCTACAGGCCAATCGTCTCCCGCGAGGAGGCTTTCAGGCGCAGCCTTGAATGGCTGAGGGACGGGAGAAGCGCGCCATAAAGGCCAGGAGCAGAATACACTTGTATTAACGCAGCATAATAAACTTGTATTGGCACAGCATTATTGACTTGTAGTTGCACTACATGATAAACTTGTAGCTACCCAGGGGTGGGGATTATATGGCTACGCCGAACGAAAAACTGGCTGAATCCCTTAGTGCCCTTAAGGCACTTCAGGAGGGCGGCAAACGCGTCTTTCGGTCTGAGGAGCTGAGCCGCATTCACCGTGAACGGCTGGTTTCAAACGGTTTCCTCCTGGAGGTAATGAAGGGCTGGCTGATCTCCGCCAGTCCGAGCGTACGCAGGGGTGACAGCACGCCGTGGTTCGCCTCATTCTGGGAGTTCTGCGCGCGTTACTGCAGCGAACGTTTCGGAGACGACTGGCACCTTTCGCCTGACCAATCACTTCTCATTCATGGGGAGAAGACGGTCATTCCTGCACAAGTTGTCGTTTACAGCCCGAAAGGCACGAACAACGCAGTGAACCTGCTGTTTGGCACGTCGATATACGACCTGAAGCAGCCCGCGATGCCGTCGGCATCTGATCTTGTAGTGAGGGACGGGCTGCGGCTCTTTTCCCGTGCTGCAGCACTGGTGAGGGTGCCGGAATCTTTTTTCAGTCGGAATCCCGTTGAGGCGCAAGTGGTGCTTGCGGGCATTACCGATGCGGCGGACATATTGCGGCAGCTGCTGGACGGCGGCCACACCGCTAAAGCGGGCCAACTGGCGGCGGCATTCCGCCGGACCAATCGACCCGAGCTGGCGGAGGAAATCATCAACGCTATGAAGACCGCTGGTTACGATGTTCGGGAAAGTGATCCCTTTAAGGCCGCACAGACAATCGGTGAATTGAGGCATGCAGGGGGACCTCTAGTCGAACGCGTTCAGGTGATGTGGGAATCGATGCGCGGCATCGTTGTGAACACATTCCCGAAAGCGCCAGGTTTGCCAAAAGACAAAGACGCGTATCTGCGTCTTATCGATGAAATTTATGTGAGCGATGCGTACCACTCGCTGTCCATCGAGGGATACTCCGTTACGCCGGCGCTGATTGGGAAGGTGCGGGAGGGAGATTGGGATCCGGAGCGCCACGAGGAGGATCGCAGGAGCCGCGACGCAATGGCCGCCCGTGGCTACTGGCAGGCTTTTCAGAGCGTGAAGGGAACTGTAGAGAAAGTGATTTCAGGCGTGGATCCCGGTGCCCTCGTCCGCACGGCTCACAAGAACTGGTACCGCGAACTGTTTCAGCCATGTGTTGCGGCAGGCCTGATTCCCGCCGGAGCGTTGGCCGGATATCGGAACCACCCGGTCTATTTGCAGACCTCTCGGTATGTGCCGCCGCGGTGGGAGGCGATGCGAGACGTAATGCCGGTGTTGTTCGATCTGCTCGAGAAGGAATCGGAGCCAGCCGTTCGAGCGGTGCTTGGTCACTGGCTGTTCGGCTATATCCATCCGTACCCTGACGGCAACGGACGGATGGCTCGCTTTCTGATGAATGTTATGTTGGCCTCGGGCGGTTATGCCTGGACGGTCATCCGCGTCGAGGATCGCAACGCCTATCTGGGCGCGCTGGACAGCGCCAGCATTGACATGGACATAAAGCCTTTCTCCGCATTTGTGGCGGAACGGACGCGTTGGCCACTTGAGCGCGCGAAGCGGTCCTGACCTTGAGATCTGAGCCAACCGTCAGCGCGGCGGGCCGACCCGGTCCGGTACCGGCGCCGGCAGGAGATAGACTTTGTCGATCTCCGGCAGCACGCATTGCATGTCCAGGGCACTGATCCTTCGGAGGGCATCTTCCCTGTCCACCGTGTTGAAGGCGAACATCCCGAAATGGTGGCACATGAGGAGCGGGATCCCCGCACCTCGGCAGAGCCCTGCCGCTTCCTCCAGCGTGAAATTGCCCACAACGCCGCGCTCGCTCAAATACGCGCTGCGCCCATTGATCGGAAGCAGGGCGATGTCGATGGGTCGCTTTCGAAGCGCCGCTTCAAGCCCGACATAGGGAACGCAGTCTCCCGAGTGATACAGCCGGATTGCGCCAAGGGTCAGAACGTAGCCAAGGTGGAGATGATCGCCTCTCTCATCCACGGCCAGTGCCTCGTGCGCCGAGGGAAGCGCCTCCACTTCGGCGCCGCCGGGAAGACGGACTGATTCTTCCGCTGCAAGCCCCTCCAGCCTGTCCTTCCCGATGCCCAGGCCCATCGCATGCTTCAGCTCGGCGCGCGGCACCAGGACCCGGCAGGCCGGGCTCGCGCGGGCAAGGGCGGGCAGGGTTCCCGGGTCCATGTGGTCGCCGTGCCGGTGGGTGCAGAGAACCGCATCAACGCCCCGCAATGCATCAGGCGGGACAGGCGGGGGCATCATGCGCGTGTGCGGAAACTCCTTGCCCTTGTATTTCCTTGCAAGCGAGTCGGAGAGGTAGGGATCGATGATGAAGAGCCGCCCGTTCCACCTCAGGGCGAACCCTGCCTGGCCCAGCCAGTGCAGCGCCACAGTCGAAGGCTCGGCCAGGGGACGCGCCAGTGCCTGCTCCAGCGGCTCTCCGAGAGGGAGGATGTCCACGCCCCGGCTCACTCGCCTCGCCAGCGTCCGCGGAGGAGGACCGGGCTCATGTCGAGGTCGTTGATCACGTACCACGTGCGGCCCAGGGTGACCTCGGGATGGATCTCGTCGTGCTCGGGGGCCACGAAGACGTCGTCGTACCGGGGCGGGCGTTTCAACGTCAGCACGTGATGGTACGTTTTTCCGTCTTTCCGGAACCACTCCTCCCAGATCAGCTCTTCCAGCATGGACTTTCTGGGCACCGCATTGACAATGCGGCCGAGCGGCGGGGCGTCACGCACGATCCATTCGTGGTGATCGTACACGCGGGCATTCCCGCGCGTGAAACGCTTCTCGAACAGCTCGGAAAAATCAAGCTGCAGGAGAGGGAAGGCCTGTGCCACTCCCCGCGCCTTCAGCGTATCGATGAGATTCGCCATGGGGCCAGTATAACGCGCAGGTCTCTCCGGCGTAAGCCGGCGCATCGCGGTACTCCGCGGATTTGCATCGCGGTACTCCGCGGATTTATCTTGCCCGATGGGGCTATCAAAGGCATACTCGATTAATATGAGCCACACCAGCGCGCAGGTCCTCGATTCCGCTCGGAAGCTACGCGATCATTCCGCGGAAATCCTTTCCACCATCGTCAGGATTCCCTCCTTCAGTGGGAAGGAGGAAGCCGTCTGCCGGAAGATCGCCTCATTGTGCACCGAGGCAGGGTTCGACGAGGTAAGATTCGACGGCCTGGGGAGCGTGATTGCACGCGTGGGCCGGGGCCCCCGGAAGCTGGCCATCGACGCGCACGTGGACACCGTGGGGGTGGGGGACCCGGCAGGCTGGGAGACCGACCCGTTCTCCGGCCTGATCAAAGATGGATTGGTGCGGGGCCGGGGAACCTCCGACCAGAAGGGCGGCGCGGCCGCCATGATAGCGGCAGGGGCAATACTGAAGCAATTACACTACGACGGCGAGTTCAGCGTGTACTTCACGTTCACCGTGCTGGAGGAGGACTGCGACGGGCTCTGCTGGATGTACCTCATCGAGAAAGAGGGCCTGGTTCCCGAATACGCGGTGTCCACCGAGCCCACGAGCTGCCGGCTCTATCGAGGCCACAGGGGCAGAATGGAAATCGAAGCCGCCGTACGCGGCGTCTCGGCGCACGGCAGCGCCCCCGAGCGCGGGGTGAGCGCGGCGTACAAGGCGGCGCGCGCCGCGTTGGCCATGGAGAAAATGAACACTCAGCTTGCCCGCGATGATTTCCTCGGCAAGGGCACAGTCGTCGTGTCGAAGATCGCCGTGCATGGCCCCAGCCAGTGCGCCGTCCCCGACCAGGGATCACTCTATCTGGACCGCCGGCTCACGTGGGGCGAGACGGCAGAAAGCGCGCTCGAACAAGTGCGCCAGGCGATGGGGAAGGACGCGGAGAAGGTCGCAATGCCCCGATATGAAGGCAAGGGGTGGAACGGGGCCCGCTACACGCAGGACCTGTACTTCCCCACCTGGAAGATTCCGGAGGACCACCCCCTTTTCACAGGCGGCAAAGCAGCGCACCAGGCGCTGTTCGCAAGGCTTCCCGAAACCGGGAAATGGACATTCAGCACCAACTGCGTGGCAATCTGCGGCGCGCACGGCATCCCGTGCATAGGCTTCGGTCCCGGCGACGAGGACAAGGCGCACGCGCCCAATGAGTACACGCGGATCGACGACCTTGTGACCTGCAGCGCCTTCTATGCCATGCTTCCCATTGCGCTGGAGAAAAAAGACAAGGACTGAAGCCCTGCGCCCGCGTGTCCCGGGCCCGTCTATCGGGCGGCCTGGCGGGCCACATCCTCCCAGACCGCACGGGGCAGGGGATGCAGTCCCGGCGGCTGCGCGCGCGCCTCGTTGGAGAACACGAACCGCAGACCGGCCAGCATGGTGGCCATGGTGATGTCGAACGAATTCAATGTGTCACCCTGCCCGGCGGTGAGGTTGGCCATTGAGCCGCCGGCGAACAGGTACAAGGTTTTCGCTCCCCGCTGCGCTTCCTCCACAAAAGGGACCACTTCCCGCAGGCTGCCCAGTGCCGCCGTTTCGATCTCATCCGCCGTGTGCCCCACATTCATGAGAATGCAGCCATCCGCAAGGCGATCGAAATGCCGCGCGTTCAGCACGTGCCGGGCTCCCGTGGCCGTGACGATCACGTCGGCGCCGGGCACGAGGTCCTCGACCGGGCCGGTCGGAAAACCATCATAGCGTGCGCGCAGGGCCCGGGCGGGATCCTTTTCCGCGACCCTCACCGTCCCGCCCAACGCGCGTGCGGTGACGGCCACTCCCTGGCCGACCGCCCCGAACCCGACGACGAGGACATTTTTCCTGTGCAGGCTGAGCTGCGTGCACTGCGTGAAGGCCTGCCAGGCGCTCGCGCCGACAAGGTATCTGTTGTGCAGCCCTTCCTTGATGGGCACATCGTCGCAGTTGAAGATCGGAAAACGCGGCACCCGCCCGGCCGCCGCCAGCTCCGCCAGCCGGGAAATCCCCGAGCCGGTGGATTCCATTCCCGCCGCCACCTGGACGTCGGCCCCGCCGGCAATCGCGGCGGCGGAAAGGCTCGCACCCATCTCGAACAGGTGGGTCGGCGCCCAGGCCAGGGCCCTGCGCTCGGCCTCGGCCATGTCCGACGCGGACATGCCCTTCCACGCGGGGCACACCGCGCCGCGGGCGGCGAGCCATTCGACCACCTCGTCCCGGACCGTGGCGGGATTGCAGGTGGTGAGGAAGACGGCAGCGCCGTGCTGGAGAATCGCCTCGAGCGCGACAACCACTTTCGGCTCGAGGTGGATCGAGCAGGCAAGACGCACGCCGTCCAGCCGGGGCAGAGCGTCGCACTGCGCGCGGGTGAGGGGCATGTGCCGGCGGATCCAGGAAAGATTCTGATCCGTCATGCTGCCGCGAATCCCGCGCCGACGTACCGCGTTCGCGCGGAACGCGTACTCGCGTACGGGGTATTCCCCGAACGGGTACTCCCGTATCCGGCGGATTTTGTGTCGATCATATGTAAGTGATGTGATAGTACTTTGATTTCAAGACGTCAATGACGTTTTTTTTGTATCATCTTCCCTGGAGGAAAAGTGCATGGAAGGCAAAAATGAATTCCTTCGAAAGTACGGCCCCTGGGCCCTGGTGGCAGGCGGCTCCGAGGGCCTGGGCGCGGCTTTTGCGGAGGAGCTTGCCGGACGGGGACTGAACCTCATCATTCTTTCGCGGCGGCCCGGACCGCTGGAGGAAACCGCGGGCAGGCTGCGCGCGGCGCACGGCGTGCAGGTGCGCACGCTGAGCCTCGACATGGCGGATCCAGGGACCCTTGCCGCGGTGGAAAAAGAGACGGCCGGGTACGAGATCGGCCTTCTTGTCTGCAACGCGGCCATCGCCTACACGGGCCCATTCCTCCGGCCGGAGTTCGACGAGTACCAGCGCATCCTGGACGTCAATTGCCGGTGCTCACTCGGACTGATCCACGCCCAGGCGCGGAAAATGGCGGCACGGCACAGAGGCGGGATCGTCGTGATGTCCAGCCTTGCCGCGTTCCAGGGCTCCCCCATGGTGGCCGTGTACGGGGCGACGAAGGCCTTCCTCGTCACTCTGGCCGAAGCTCTTTCTGATGAGCTCAAGCCGGACGGCGTGGACGTGTGCGCGTGCTGTCCGGCAGTCGTGCTCACGCCCAATTTCCTTGCCGACGGCCACGCGGCGGACGGCCCCACGCCCCTGTCCCTTGAACCGGCCTACGTGGCCCGGGCCACGATCAAGGAGCTGGGCAGGAAGACCATCGTCATACCGAGCGCCATGAGCAAGCTGGCGCATTTCATGATGGGCAGGCTCATGCCCCGCCGGACAACCGTGACCCTGCTGGGGCGCAGCACCAGGGCGATGTATCGGGAGAAGGCGCAATGAGCGGTGTCCTGCTGAAGAATTGCTTCCACATCCAGCCGTCCGCCGGGGAGGAGGGCGTGAGCGGCGCGGACATCCTCATCGAGGGGGAAACGATCAGCAGGATCGGCCGGGCCCTCACCGCCCCCGGCGGGACCCGTGTGATCGACTGCGCCCATCACGTCGTTGTCCCGGGCTTCGTGAACACTCATCATCACTTCTTCCAGACTCTCACGCGCAACCTCCCGGGGGCCCAGAACGCGAAGCTCTTCGACTGGCTGGTCTACCTGTACGAGATATGGAAGAACATTGACGAGGAGGCGATCTACTATTCGTCCCTCCTGGCCATGGGCGAGCTCCTGAAGACCGGATGCACCTGCTCGACCGATCACCTGTACCTCTATCCAAAGGGTGCCGGCGGCAACTTCATGACGCGGCAGTTCGAGGCGGCGGACACGCTGGGCATGCGCTTCTCACCGTCCCGGGGCTCGATGTCCCTCAGCAGGAAGGACGGCGGCCTGCCGCCGGATACCATCGTGCAGGACGAGGACGCGATACTCGCCGACAGCGAACGCGTGATCGGCAGGTTTCACGACCCGGCGCCCCGGGCCATGCGGAAAGTGGTCCTCGCTCCCTGCAGCCCGTTCTCGGTGAGCGAGAGCCTGATGCGCGAAACGGCCCGGCTTGCCCGCAGGCACGGGGTAAGGCTGCACACGCACCTCGCCGAGACAGCGGACGAGGACGCCTTCTGCCTGGCCACCTACGGGGTCAGGCCCGTCGATCTCATGGAACGGTGCGAGTTCATCGGCCCGGACGTCTTCTATGCGCACGGAATATTCTTCAATGATAAAGAGCTGGCCAAGCTGCGCGCGCGCGGCGCCCAGGTGGCCCACTGCCCTTCCTCCAACATGCGGCTCGGGTCAGGCATCTGCCGGGTGCGCGATATGCTGGACGCCGGCATTCCTGTTTCCCTTGCAGTGGACGGCTCGGCGTCCAACGATTCATCGGACTTTCTCGGAGAGATGCGCCACGCCCTCCTTCTCCAGCGGGTGGCCCGTGGAAGCGGCGCCCTGCACGCGCGGGAGGTGCTGAAGATGGCCACGGAGACCGGCGCCGCGGTCCTGGGATTCGAGGGCATCGGCAGGATCCGGGAGGGGTACGCGGCTGACCTGGCCCTGTTCAACGTGGACCGGATGGAATACTGCGGGAGCCTCTCGGACCCGTTTGCCGCGCTCATATTCGCCGGCTTCGACCACGGCACTGAGTACACGATCTGCAACGGCAGGGTCGTGGTGGACAAAGGCAGGCTCACCGGCATCGATGAAGAGACCCTGATACGGGAAGCCAATCGGATCGCCGCGCGCCTGGCGCGTTCCTGAAATCCGCGGGGTACTGGACGCCTACCGCGGACGGAGTCCGCACCGCGGCGCCTTGAGGGCCGGGATTCCCGGTGCTACAATCGAGTGATGAAAAAGCGAATCATTCACCTTGTCCTTGCGTGCCTTCTCTGTTCCGTGCCTCTCTTTGCCGAGGCGAAGCTCGGCTCCGTGAAGTCTTTTTCCGGCGATGTCACGATCGACGCTTTCGGCAAAGGCACATTCATCAAGGTCATCGTGGGTGATGCCCTCTACGCATCCACCGTGCTCTCGGCAGGGCCCGATGGACGCGCCACCGTCGATGTGCAGGGCACGATGAAGGAGATCCCGCCCGGTGCCCGGGTGAAAATCTCGGACCTCATGTCGGCAAGCGCGAAGAAGGGCGGCCTGGCATGGTTCGCCGCGGTCGGAAAGCTGATCAAATCCTTTTCCGAGGCGTCCCAGGCAAAGGAGGAAGACCTGGTCATGGCCAGCAGGGCCACGGAGGCTGCCCCTAAAGAAGAGACGGGCATGGAATGGGAGGGAGACACCGATGCGTCGTCGATCCTTCCCGAAGCCCGGAAAACCATCGATGCCGGGGACTTCAATGCGGCCCTTCAGAAGCTCGGCAAGGCGGAGATGCCTTCGGATCCCGCGCTCGCTTTCGAGCTCCTGTACTGGAAGGGATTCTGCTACTTCCAGCTTGAAGACTACCCCGACGCCACAGCGTGCTTTTCCGACGCCTATGCGCGCATGGGTCCCTCGCGGAACGCGGTGAGCACGCTGGACCAGCGGAGCTTTCTCCTCTTTCAGCTTGGTTCCTCGTACTTCTTTCTTGGAAAGGAAAAGGAGGCTGTTCCCGTCCTTGCTGAGTACCTGGCGGACAACGCCGACGCGCCGCTTGCCCCTTACGCGACACTCCTGCTTGCCCGGTCCCTGGCATCCTCCGGAGACGCAGGCCGCGCCCGGTCCCTGGCGAGCGCCGCGGCAAAGAAGTACAAGGGAACCGATCTCGAGAGTGAGTTCGCTTCCCTGCAGAAATGAGGCTCCGCCGGATCGGCCGGTACGCTCTTCTGCTCCTTGCCGGCCTGGGGCTGGGCGCTTTTGTCTTCGGCAGGGAGAACTTCCTGGAGCGCTTCTTCATCGATCTGCGCTTTTTCATCGTCTCTTCCCTCAACGTGCAGGAGACGGCTTCGAACCAGATCGCCGTCATCAGGATCGACCTCCGCTCTGAGACCGCGCTCGCGCTTCCTTTTGGCCCGAAATGGCGCGCGCAGTATCCCGCGCTTCTCAAGAAGCTGAACGAGGCGGGGGCTTCCCTCATCGTTTTCGATTCGATGTTCCTCGATAAGGAGCCACAGTGGGACCCGCCGCTTGCAGCCGCGCTCGCCCGGGCCGGCAATGTGATAGCGGGAGAAGACGGCTCCCGCCCCACGCAGGCGGTTCTCCGCGGCTCATTCCTCGCCCTGGGCAATCTCAATATCAAGCCGCTCGGCGGCAAGCCTCGGTTCGTCCGCGCCGGCGTGCCGGGGGCGCTTGCGCCCCTCTCCGTGCTTGCCGCGGAGGAATACGCGAAACGCGCCGTCGCCGCGTCCGCCGTGCGCGGAAGGACCCGGGCCGGTTTCTGGATCAACTACGGGGAGCCGCCCGAGTATTTTCCTTCCTTCTCCTTTGTCGATGTCACGAATGCGCAGGGGGGAGGCTCGGGGACGACGCGCGGACACCGCTCTCGGTCCTGACGGACAGGATCGTTTTCATCGGGCTGGACGACACGACGAGCAAGAGCGACCGCTTCATGTTCCCCAACACGTGGGGCCGGGATTACCCGGGGGTGCTGGCCCACGCGTACGCAACGGACACGGTCCTGCGAGGTCGGCCCGTGATGAGAGCGTCGCCCTGGATCGATACAGGCATCACCCTCGTTTTCCTTGTTGTCCTGCTCGTCCTGCTCGAGATGCGCGCGAGAAAAACGCGGACACTCCTTCTCGTCACCCTGCCGCTCGCCGTATTTCTTCTCTACGTCGTGCTGCTCTCCGGGTTCAACCTCTGGCCCGGCTATGCTCCGGTCTTTGTCGCCTTCTGGTCGGTCCTCTTCCTGCACTGGGCGCTGCTCCGCATCTCCCTTGTGACCAGCCTCAGCAAGGCCATGGGATTCGATGCGCGCCTGATGGACGCCTTCCGCCGGGAGGGCGCCCGTGCGGGCGGGCCGGTGCGCAAGGAGGTGGCAATCCTGATTGCCGATGTCCGGGACTACACGCGCTATGTCTCGCGCACGGATCCCACGGCCGTTTCCCAGGTCATGGCGGAGTACATGGAGGGCATGGAGCGGTGCATCACGGGGCGCGGCGGGTACATCAACAAGTACGTGGGAGACGAAATAATCGCGGTATTCGGATTTCCCCTGGCCGCGGAGCAATGCGCGGAGCGGGCGGCGCGCGCCGCCATCACCATGCAGGAGGATCTCTCCCGGCTCGTTGTCTCGTGGAAGGAGCGGGGCCTGCCCAGCATAGAGCGCATCGGCATTGGCATCGACACGGGAACCGTGGTGTTTGTGGAGGTGGGGGGGAGAACCAAGAGTCAGTTCGACATCATCGGGGACTGCATCAACGGGGCATCGCGCATCGAGCACTTCACCAAGGACCTCCACAGGGTTCTGCTCATCTCAGAGGAAGCATACGATGCCCTGCAGGGCGACGACAGCCTGTCCGGATCCTTCGAGCTCGTGAAATCGGTCGTGGTGCGCGGGCAGGGGGAGAGAAAGATCTTCGGCCTCATGCGCTGATCCGGCCGAGCGTCAGGACCTGTCCACCTTCAAGGTCAGGGTCGCCCGTTCCGACTCGTCAAAACCCAGCTTGCGCCAGGAGCTCATGGCCTTTCGGCCGGCGTGGCTCACTTCCAGACGGAGGGCGACGCATTCGCGGGGCGCGGCTTTTTTCAAAAGCGTGATGAAATCTTCGGCAATTCCCTGCTCACGGTGAGCCGGCGCCACGTACAGCTCGTCGATCACGAGCAGCACGCCTCCGTACGTATTGCTCCAGCTCGGGATCAGGATGCAGTACCCGACCAGGCACTCCTCCCTCTCGAAGACGAGGATGGAGCCCTTCTCCTTGTGCCGCTGGAGCTCCCTGACCGTGGAGAGAAACTGTTCGGGGCTGATTTCCATTTCCGGCACCTCCTCCCGAAAGCGTCCTGCCGCGAGATGAAGGAAGCCGGGGACATCCGGAGGGGTGATCGGCCGATAGGTTGCCTTGGGAGTGACCAGGGTGTAATCGAGCACTTCCGTCACTTCTATCTGATGCGGGGTGTCTTGTCAATTTCCAGGCATGTCACGATAATCAGGTAATGATCCAGGAAATCCTGCGCCCCCGGACCGTTCCGGAGGCGGTACGGCTGAAATCAAGCGCGCGCGCCGCCTATCTGGGGGGCGGGACGTGGCTGAACACGGTCGAATCTGATGAGCTCACGATCCTGATTTCACTCGAGAATCTCGGGCTCGGCACTATCGAGACCGCGCATGGCCGCTGTACCATCGGCGCCACTGCCAGCCTCCAGCAGGTCGTGGACGCTCTGGGCGCGCCGCCGGCCCTGCGCGCGGCAGCCTCCCTGACCTGCTCGCGCACCCTTCGGAATATGAAGACGATCGGCGGGGAGCTCGGCAGGTGCGCGGCGGATTCCGCGTCGACGTACTCGGCGGATTCCGCGTCGACGTACTCGGCGGATTCTGCGCTCATCCCCGTTCTCATCGCCCTGAATGCCGAAGTCGCTCTTGCAACAAAGAAAAAGCCCTATCCGATCGAGCGGTTCTGCAAGGAGCGCCCTGCCGACCTGATTCTCTCGGTCTCGGTGCCCTTTCTCCCGTGCGCAATCAAGGCGGTTTCCCGGACTTCCCACAGCCCGAGATCCCTCGTTGTGGCGGTGAGCTGCCGTGATTCCCTGCCCGTGCTCACCGATGTCCGGGTCGTCGTGAGCGACTGCCGCGAGCAGCGCGTGAGGCTTCTGGCCGTGGAGCGCGCGCTGGAGGGAAGCGCGCTGCCCGCGAAAAGCCGGATCGAGGAATCGGTCGGCACGGCCTTTGCGCCGGCAGCGGATATCCATGCCTCCTCCGCCTACAAGCGCTACATGGCCGGCATCCTGGTTGCGGATGCGCTCCACGCCCTCGCATCCGGAAAGGACGCGCCATGAAGGTCGCCTTTGTCCTGAACGGGGCGCCGCGCGCGCTGACCGCGGAGCCCGGCGAGACCCTGCAGGGGCTTCTCCAGAGGAGCGGCATCCACTCCGTACGGAGGGCGGACGACCAGGAAGGCTTTGCCGGCACAGACACGATCCTGCTCGACGGGAAGGCTGTTCTGGCGGGTCTCATGAATCCCGGCCAGGCCGAGGGCCGGTCCATCGAAACCATCGAGAGCCTCATGCGGAACGGCCGTCTCTCCGCGCTGCAGGGCGCGATGCTGGACGCCGGCGTGGTGCAATCCGCCTTCGGGAGCCCGGCAGCGGCGCTCCTCATCGAGGAGCTGCTCCGAAGGACGCCCGCACCCACGGAGGACGACGTGCGGGACGCTCTCTCGGGCCTGTTCAGCCGTGCCACCGGCTACCGCCAGTTCTTCCTCGCGGTGGAGCTTGCCCGCGGGCGGAGGAACGATCCGTCCTTCACCCTGCCCGTTGCGGAGCAGTTCCGCGACGACCTTCGGGTCATCGGCAAGTCCAGCAGGCGCGTGGACGGGGTGAAGCTCGTTGCGGGGATGAAGGCGTACGTGGAGGACAGGGTGGAGCCGGGGAGCTGCGTGCTGGCAATGCTGCGAAGCCCCCATGCGCACGCCCGCATCGCGCACATCGACGTTTCCGCGGCCGCTGCAATGCCCGGGCGTGGTTGCCGTCATCACCCATGAGAACTGCCCTGATTTTCTCTACACCCAGGCCGGCCAGGGATTCCCCGAGCCTTCACCGTACGACTTCCGGATGTTCAGCAAGATAGTGCGGTACGTGGGGGACAGGGTTGCCGCGGTTGTGGCGGAGGACGCGCGGATCGCAGCAGAAGCGGTGAAGCGCATCGTGGTGCGCTATGACCTCCTTCCCGCCGTGCTTTCACTGGATGCAGCCAGTGCCGCGGACGCGCCGGCCGGTGCACGGCGACCAGCTCGAGCGGATCGTCTACCAGTTTCCCATTGGGGCGGACGCGCGGCGCAATCTCGCGGCAAGCGCATCAGGCGCCATCGGAGACGTTGAGAAGGGATTCGCGGAGGCGGACGCCGTGGTGGAGCGCACGTACCGCACGAGCAAGGTACAGTGCACTCCCCTGGAGCCGCACGTCGTGTACACGAAGATGGACGGCGACCGGCTGGTCATCCACGCCTCGACACAGGTCCCCTGGCACCTGCGCAGGATCGTTGCGCGCGTGCTGGGCATCAGGGAGAACCGGATCCGGGTGATCAAGGAGCGAATGGGCGGAGGGTACGGCAGCAAGCAGGACATTCTCCTGGAAGACGTATGCGCGTGGGCAACCTTCCAGACGGGCCGGTCCGTTTTCTACAAGTATTCCCGGGAAGAGGAGTTCGTCGCCGCCACCACCCGGCACCCCATTCGTTTCACGGTCAAGATGGGCGCAAAGAAGGACGGGAGGCTGACCGCCATCCGCGTGATCGGCGACGCCGACACGGGCGCGTACGGAAACCACGCGCTCACCGTGCCCATGAACGCGTGCTCCAAGTCGCTGCCCCTGTTTCGATGCGACAATGTCTCCTTCGAGGTCAGAAGCTGGTACACCAACCACGTGCCCTCGGGCGCGTACCAGGGCTACGGGGCGCCGCAGGGATCCTTTGCCGTGCAGATGGCCGCCGCGGAGCTGGCCGCTGAGCTCGGGATAGATCAGCTCGAGTTTCTGGAGAAGAACAGGGTGCGGGAAGGGGACGTGCTGGAGATCCTGAAAAGTCTCGGGGAAGGCCGTCCCGGCGCCGCTACCCGGGTGCGAAGCTGCGGCCTGGAAAAGGCGATTGCCGAAGGCCGCGCGAGCATCGAGTGGGGGAGGCGAAGAGCCCGCAGCGAATCCGCACGGCGATCCCGACGGACGTACCGCGGCGCGGTGCGATTCGGCAAGGGGGCCGTGATCATCCAGCAGGGCTCCGGGCTCCCCGGCCTGGACCAGGCCTGCGCAGACGTAAAGCTTCTGTCCGACGGAACATTCATGGTGCACTCGGGCGGCGCCGACCTGGGCACGGGACTGGACACCGTGCTCGCGAAGATCGCCGCGGAAACGCTCTGCTGCGACATGGACAGCGTGGCGGTCCTCACCGGAGACACCGACACCACGCCATTCGACAAGGGCGCCTACGCATCCAGCGGCACGTACTTCACGGGCAATGCGGTGCTCAGGGCGGCGGAAGCGCTTTCCGCGAAGCTGCTGGACGCAGCGGCCTCTCTCTTGAAGGAGCCACGCGAAGACCTGGCCCTCACCCCTCCCGGCAGGGTAACGGGCAGGCGCGGCAGCCTCGACTACGCGGCCATCGCCCATGAGCGCCAGACAGGGGAAGGCGCGGGAGAGCTCATGGGAAGCGCCTCGTTCGCCACGGATGACTCCGCCTTCCCCTATGCCGCCCATTTCTGCGAGGTGGCGGTCAACACGCGGACCGGCGCCATCGACGTGCAGCAGCTACCACGCCGTGCACGACAGCGGCACGCCGATCAATCCCGAGCTCGCCGTCGGCCAGGTGTACGGCGGCATTCTCAAATCCATCGGCCACGCGCTGTACGAGGAGATGATCTTCGACGCGGAGGGGCGCTGTCTCACCACGGGGCTTGCCGACTACGGCGCTCCCATGATACAGGAGCTTCCGCGCGACCTGCGGGTCCGGCTCGTCCAGACCGACGATCCCTTCGGCCCGTTCGGGGGCAAGAGCGTCGCGGAGATCAGCGTGAACGGCGCGGCACCCGCTCTGGCAATCGCCATCCATGACGCCGTGGGCGTCTGGGTGCGCGACTGGCCCCTGACGCCGGAAAAGATATTGAAAGCAGCTGGGGAGGTTCTGATGCCGGTGATCACAGCGCACGACATCCAGCGGATGATCGACGGTCTTGCGCCCAAGGCGCTCGCCGCCCTGCGGAACAGGGATTTCCTTCTCACGTGGGACAAGGGCAGGGACGAGCTGGAGGCGATTCTCCGGTGCGCCGAGATATTGAAGGCGCTGCGCACGAGCCGACATCTCCGCCCGGGTCTGGGACTCGGGACTGGCCGTGTCCCAGTTCCGGGACAACTCCACGCGCACGCGGTTCAGCTTCGCCTCCGCCTGCAACCTCCTGGGGCTCACCGTCTCCGACCTGGACGAGGGAAAGTCGCAGGTGGCGCACGGGGAGACGGTGCGGGAAACGGCGAACATGATCTCCTTCATGGCGGAGGTCATCGGGATCCGGGACGACATGTACATCGGCAAGGGCCACACCTACATGCAGGCGGTGGCGGATGCGGTGGAGCAGGGGTTCCGCGACGGGGTGCTGGAACAGCGGCCCACCGTGGTCAACCTGCAGTGCGACATCGACCATCCCACGCAGAGCATGGCCGACCTCCTTCACCTCGTCACGGAGCTCGGCGGCGTGGAGAAGCTCAAGGGCAGGAAAGTCGCCATGACCTGGGCATACTCGCCCTCCTACGGCAAGCCCCTCTCCGTTCCCCAGGGAGTGATCGGGCTCTTCACCCGGTTCGGCATGGACGTGCGCCTTGCGTACCCCGAGGGATACTCCCTCATGCCCGAGGTGGTGGAAAAGGCGCAGCGTTTTGCCCGGGAGTCCGGGGGAGGTTTCCGCATCTGCGCCTCCATGGCGGAGGCATTCGAGGGGGCGGACGTCGTCTACCCCAAGAGCTGGGCGCCGTTTTCCGTGATGGAGGAGCGCACGGCCATCGTGGAGACCGGGGACAAGCGGAAGCTGGAGGAGCTGGAGAAGCGATGCCTGGAGAACAACGCGCGGTTCCAGGACTGGCAATGCACGGAGAAGCTGATGGCAGCGGACCCGATGACGCCCTTTACCTGCACTGCCTGCCGGCGGACATCACCGGTGTGAGCTGTGACCGCGGAGAAGTGGAGGCCGGCGTTTTCGATCGGTTCAGGACGCCGCTCTACAGGCAGGCGGGTTGGAAGCCCTACATCATCGCGGCCATGATCTTTACTTCCCGGATATCCGATCCCCGGAAAACGCTCTCCGCGCTTCTCGACCGGGCGCAGAGCCGGTTGATATAGGGTCCGGGCCATGCACCAGAAGGTACTTTTCCTCGACGCCCAGACCGGCTTCTACAAGATCCGCCGCTACGAGGTGGGACGATTCTTCGGTCCGGTGGACCTGGGCCTTCACCTCTCCTCGAAAAGCCAGTCCATCAATATCGGCGTCGGCCTGCTGGCGGGTTCGATCTTCCCCGGTTCCAACCGGCTGTTCGTCACCGGCTTCTCTCCCTGCTGGCGGGGCTTCTACGTCTCCTCCATGGGCGGGGCGGGGCTGGTTTTCGACAACCTCGGCCTGAACATGGTGAGCATTCTCGGCAAGGCGCCCGTGCCCTCCATTCTCTATCTCAACAGGTCCCACGGAGAGGAGGTGGAGGTCGAGGTGGTTCCCGTGGACCTGGCGCGCGTCTGGGAGCAGGGCAGGGGCGGCGCGTACGCGCTCATGGACCACGTGTACGAGCGCTTCGGCCGGCCGCTACGCCACGGACCCGCGCGTGCTCGCCGTCGGGCCCCGCCGCGCTGGCCACCGACATGGGCGGCATCCTGTCCGTGCCGATATCCCAGGGCAGGCTCAGCAACGTGGACACCTGGGCGGGGCGCGGCGGCATGGGAAGCAAGATGCTGCAGGAGCACGGCATCGCGGCGGTCATCTACGGCGGCACCTACGTGGACGAGGACTTCCGGGACCGGAAGGTCGCGGACGCGTGGTTCGAGACGCAAGTACAAGCAGAGGCTCCTTGCCAAGGACATGGAGGCCACCACCAAGTACCGCTTCGATCCCAAGTTCAACACCGGCGGCACCTTCGGCGTGAACTACGCGGGCGATCGGCGGGCGGATCATTGCCTTCAACTACCGCACGATCTTCGACACCGAGCAGAGCACGGCTGGACCTGCACGAGCGCCTGGTCGCCAACCACTACCTGAAGCAGTTCAACGAGGAGACCATCGTGCCGCGCCGGCAGCACACCTGCGGCGAGCCCTGCGCGGCGGTGTGCAAGAAGATGAAGGACGAGTTCAAGAAGGACTACGAGCCCTACCAGGCCATGGGCCCGCTGTGCGGCATCTTCGACCAGCGCGCGGCCGAGCGGCTCTGCCACCACGCCGATATCGCTGGGATTCGACGCCATCTCCGTCGGCGGGGTGCTGGCCTGGATGATGGACATGCTCTCCGACGGGCTCGCTCTCCCGGGAGGACCTGGGCGTCACCGCGCGCGCCGCGTTGGACTTGGAAGGCTTCGATCCAGTGGCGGATTCGGCCCACAACGCCGAGCTCGGCGTGGAGCTTCTGGACTCCATCATCGCAGAAGCGGGGCAAGGTGGACCTTTCCGAAGGGCGCCCGGAAGTGGGGCCGACGGCTCTCCCGTGAGAAGGGGGACGCGGCTCCTGGACAGGTTCGTCTACGTCGCCTTCGGCCGGCAGGGCTGGATGGTGCCCAACCAGTACTGGACACCGGGCGTCGCTCGCGCCCATGGCGATCATGGGCAAGTACTACATGTACTACGGGAACGCCTTTGCGCCGCCGCGTACCCTGGGCAGACTCTGCGCCGAGCGCTTCCAGAAGGAGCTGCGTGATGGACACGGCGGGGTTCTGCCGGTTCCACCGCGGGTGGGCGGAGGAGACGGTGCCCGATATCTTCGGCAGCCTCTACGGCATGAAGGACCAGCTCCTTGCCGCCACCGCCGTCACCGCCAGCCGCATCAACTCCCGCAACGCGTCGGTGTACTGGGAGTCCGAGCGCGACATCGACTTCGTGCTGACCTTCCTCAAGCGCGCCCGCGACGTGGAAGGGGAGAAGGACCCGCAGCTCCCGGACTGGATCGCGCGGTTCGAGAAGGACAGGAAGGAAGCCGCGCTGGACTGGTGGTTCGAGATGCGCAAGGGCATCGACGAGAGCCTGCGGGAGTTCTCGATATGAAAAGAAACGCGCTCGTGGCGCAGTCCGGCGGGCCGTCGCCGGTCATCAACTCGTCCCTCCAGGGGGTGATCGAAGGCTGCCGCGCCTTCCCTGATCGCATCGGCACGCTCTTTGCCGCATGGCACGGCATCGAGGGTGTGCTCCAAGAGGAGCTCGTGGACCTGACACGCCAGCCGCGGAAGGAGGTCTCGCTGCTGGGCACGACACCGGCTGCCGGGGTGATCGGCACCTGCCGGTACAAGCTGACCGAGGAACAGCACGAAGACTTCGAGCGGATCGTCGAGGTGATACGCGCCCATGATATCGGCTATTTCTTTTATATCGGCGGGAATGATTCCATGGACACCGCGGCCAAGGTTTCGAAGCTCGCGCGGGAACGGGGCGTGGAGCTGATCGTGACGGGCGTGCCGAAGACAATCGACAATGATATCGGAGACGAGTCCTTCCGTATTATCGACCATACTCCGGGGTACGGCAGCGCGGCGCGCTATTGGGCGTCCCTCATGCAGAACGTCAACGAGGAGAACCGCGGCATGTGCGTCTCCGAGCCGGTTGCGGTGCTCCAGGCAATGGGCAGGAAGTCGGGTTTCATCACGGCCGCCTCCCGGCTCGGGGATCCGCACCGCGAAATGCCGCTCCAGCTCTACATGGCGGAAGCCAGCCACACGCTGGAGAGCCTGCACGAAAACGTGAACCGCGAGCTGCGGCGCGGCGGAAGGTGCATCGTGGTGGTGAACGAAGGTTTCGACGTGGGCGGGGTCGGGGAAAGACACGACGGCTTCGGTCACATCGAGTACGGTGCAAGCCGCACCACCGCGGCGCAGGAAGTGGTCAACTTCCTCAACGAAAAAGGGCTGGCAGTGCGGGGCCAGGCCACCGGCCAGCTGCCGGGGGTCATCCAGAGGTCCGTTTCGATGGAAGCCTCAACCGTGGACATCGCCGAGGCGCGAGAAGTGGCCGGGCAGGCCGTGCGAATCGCGGTCCGGGACGGCACCGGCTGGATGGCCACGATCCTGCGAGAGCCGGGAACCGCCTATCACGCTGTCTATGACAAGGTGCCGCTGGAGAAAGTGGCCAACTCCTCGCGGTTCATGCCGCGTGCCTGGATTACGAAGGACGGGCTGGACCTCACCGATGATTTCATCCGTTATGCCGCTCCCCTTATCGGAAATGGCTGCCCGCTGATTCCCATGGAAGCCGGCCTGCAGAGATTTGCGCGCTTCGACATCCGTTTCGTGGACAGGAAGTGCCCGGCCTACACGCCGGTGAGATTCAGGAAAAACAGCTAGTACGTGAGACCGTAGCCGTAAGGGAAGAGCGGGTCGGAGCGGGGTGCGCCGGCCTGAGTGCGCGGCCAGGTGAGGGGAAGCTTCCCTACCGGTTTGAAGTCCCCGAACAGGATATCGGCCACTCCTGCGCCCTCAGTTCCCGGAAGCCAGGCGGCGAGGAGCGCCTTCCACCGCGGAAGCTGCCCGGTGACGATGAGGGGCCGTCCGGAGACGAGGACGGTGACAACGGGAATACCCGCCGCGGACAGGCGGTCCAGCACCCTCGTGTCTTCATCGTCAAGCCCCGGATTTTCCGACCGATCCCCCCTGCCCTCGGCGTACGGTTTCTCCCCGATCACGGCGATTGCCACGTCGAAGGAAGAATCCGCGGGATACCGCGGCGCAGAATCCGCCGACGTTCCCTGCCTGTCGAACACGACCTTCGTGTCCCGGGAGACCGCATCCCTTATGCCTGAAAGAATTGTCGTGCCGGTCGTGATTTTGCCGCTCACCCCCTGCCAGGTGATCGACCAGCCGCCAAGCTGATACCCGAGATTGTCCGCGCTCTTTCCCGAGACGAGGATTTTCTTCAGGGTCTTCGGCAGCGGAAGGATACCGCCTTCGTTCCTCAGCACCACCACCGATTCCCGGACCGCCCGACGGGCAAGGGCGCGGTTTTGCGGGGCCCCTGTCTGCGCGAGGTACGCGCGCGCGGCAAAAGGATGCTCGAACAGGCCCATGCGGAGCTTGGCGCGCAGGATCCGGCGCACGGCATCGTCGATCCGCTCAATGGGAACAGACCCGGCCCGGACCTCGTTGATGAGAGTGGCGGCGAACGCGCGGTAATCATCAGGGGCCATTACCACGTCGATACCCGCATTGACACCCGTGCGCACCTGTTCCGCGTATGCTCCGTCCAGCTGGTTGATCCCTTTCCAGTCCGAGATCACGATGCCGCTGAATCCCATCTTCTCCTTGAGCAGTCCGGTGACGAGTCTCTGGCTGCCGTGCATCTTCTGCCCGTTCCACGAGGAGAAGGAGACCATGACAGCCCCCACGCCCTGTTCCCGCGCCGCCTTGTACGGGGGGAGATGGACGGCGAGCAGCGCCTCATCGCTTCCTGCCGTGTTTCCCTGGTCCCGTCCGCCCTCTGTGCCGCCGTCTCCCATGAAATGCTTGGCGGTGGCGAGCAGGGATGTCGGCAGGTCGGGTGCGGGGCCCTGGTATCCTGCGATAATGGAGCTCATGCTGCTCACCAGGTCGGGGTTCTCGCCGAAGGACTCGTAAGTCCTTCCCCACCTCTCGTCCTGGACCACGGCCAGGCAGGGAGAGAATGTCCAGCGGATCCCGGTGCCCGCCATTTCGAGCGCGGTGACCCGGCCGATTTCCTGCACCAGGGCAGGGTCGCGCGTGGCCCCGAGGCCGATGTTGTGGGGGAAGATCGTCGTGCCGGTGGAGTGGCTGAAGCCGTGCACGGAGTCCACGCCGTAGAGAAGGGGAATTGCCAGGCGCGTAGAGAGAGCGATCCGCTGATAACGGTCGAACGTGTCGGCCCATCCCTGCGGAGTGTTCGGAGAAGGCAGATCATCCCCGCCGCTGAGGAGAGAGCCGAGCGCGAGCTTTGCGATGTCGGCGGGGGCCGCAAGACTGCCTGCAGAGGCCTGCGTCATCTGGCCGACTTTCTCCTCCAGCGTCATCCGGGAGAGCAGGTCCTCGACGCGGGCCTCCACCGACAGGCGGGAGTCGAGGTAAGGACTCTTCGGGGGCAATGTGGCGCAGGAGGAGAGATACATGACGGCGCTGATCGCGGCGAGCGCGAAGACGGCACGGGCTGTTGTCCGCCTGAGACGCACGAGGTCAGCCCTCGGTGATCGTCGCTTCCTCGATCTCGGGAAGCGCGAACAGCCGGTCAAGGAACATCGCCGCGGCGCCATACGCCACCACGAGCTCTCCCAGCTCTGAAAGCTCGATGGTGAGGTTCTTCTTCCCGTACGGCCAGTTTTTCTGAATTTCCTGCTCGAGGATCGGGATCAGGAGCCTCCGGTACTTTTCTATGCTGCCGCCGATGAACACGTGGGAGAGATCGAGCGTGTTGACCAGCAGCGCCACGTTTCGGCCGAGCTCGGTCGCCACCTCCTTGAATGCGGCTTCGTCTGCGGCCGCCCTGCCCATTATGCCGGGGGGAGGGAGAACTGGCTCCGGGTCTCCGCCGTGCGAAACACGCTGCGGAATTCCCCCGCGGAGCTGCTCGCCCCGAGGTGGACCCGTCCGCTGATGACGAGCCCCATGCCCACGGAAACGCCGCCGCCATTGATGTCCTCGACGCGTTCCTTTCGGAACTCCCCCAGGAGAAAGAGAAAGTCCCGCGGCCGCGCCTTGCGGTTGCGGATGAGCTCCGCCCAGCAGCAGCAGTTTGCGTCATTGTCTATGCGCAGCGGGACCCCGAGGAGCCTCGCGCTGGAGGAGTAGAAATCAACGGGGGAAATGACGCCGAGCGGCAGGGATTGGCGGATAATGCCGCGCGCGGAGTCGATGATCCCCGACAGTCCCACCCCCACGCAGAGGAGCTCCAGGCCGCGAGCCTCGAGGTCGCGCGTGACCTCGCTCACGACATCCAGGAACACCGAGGGCACCAGCTTGCCGGCCGATAAAAGCGGCGCCGAGCGCGAGTAGACGATCGTTCCATCCGGATCGATTGCCACGGCGGTATAGCGCTCCGTCTGGATTTCCAGCCCCAGCACGCACCCGAACGCGCGATTCACGGTCAGGAATACGGGCTTCCGCCCACCCTTCTGGCCCGAGTCCCCCTCTGCGGACTCCTCGATGATACCGCGCTGAATGAGCTCGGCGACGATCTTCGTCACGGTAGATTTGTCCAGGCCAAGGGCGCTGGAAATGCCGCTCCGGCTCGCCCCGGGATTGGTCCAGACAGCCCTCAACACTCGATGCAGATTGACGGGGTCCTGATCCTTATGCAAAAGGAAATCGATATTGCTCATGATAGTAGATTTCTTCTATCAACCAATCTATACGATCTCTGGCATAATATCAACCCATAAAAAATGCAATATTTTTCTTGACAACTATGCCATGGCATGGTCTAATACGTTGGTTTAGTGAATCAATCAACCTTTGTTAACCAGGGGTGAAATAATGGCAGACGCCCTTCCGAGGGCTCCGGTTCTTCTTCGGCCGAGCAGGCGCCGTATAAACTTCGCTCTCCTGAGCATGCTCCTCCCGGGGGCGGTGGCGTTGCTGCTGTTCAGCTACGTGCCCATGGCCGGAATCATAATAGCATTCAAAGACATCAACTACGCGAAAGGCATCCTCGGAAGCCCCTGGATCGGCTTCAAGAATTTCGAGTTTTTCATCAAAACCCCTGATGCGTGGCTGATTACGCGGAATGCCATTCTCTACAATGGAGCGTTCATCGTTCTGGGTACAGTCGTGGCGGTGGGGGTGGCCGTGCTCCTGGACGGGCTGCGGACCAAGAAAACGTCCCGGTTTTACCAGGGGATCATGTTTCTCCCGTACTTCTTCTCCTGGATCGTCATCAGCACACTGGCATTTTCCTTCTTGTCCACGGACCTGGGATTCTTCAACAAGGTGCTCTTTCCCGCGCTCGGCATCGCCACGGTCAACTGGTATATCGAGCCGGTGTACTGGCCGTTCATCATCGTCTTCACCAACCTGTGGAAGTACACGGGTTACGGCAGCGTTGTGTATCTCGCCGCCATTGCGGGCATCGATCAGAACTGCTTCGAGGCTGCCGCGCTGGATGGGGCAAGCCGATGGCAGACCGTCCGGCACGTGATGATCCCGCTTATCTCCTACCTCATCATCATACAGGTCATGCTCCAGATCGGCCGCCTGTTCTACTCGGATTTCGGCCTTTTCTACCAGGTACCGATGAACATGGGCCCCCTTTTCAAGGCAACGAACGTCATAGATACCTACGTGTACCGCACGCTCGTCAATGTCGGCGACATCGGCATGTCGGCGGCCGCCGGACTCTACCAGTCCGCGGTCGGCTTTGTGCTGGTCCTTGCGTCGAACCTGGTGGTCCGCAGGATCGATCCCGAGAAGAGCCTCTTCTAGGCAAGGATATGAACGCATGGAGCGTATGACGCTGACCCGTAAATTGATGAAGTTCGGCTCGACAGGGCAGATAGTCACTCACCTTCTCTTCATCTTCATAGTCATGCTCTGTCTTTACCCGCTCGCGCTGGTCATCGGCATCTCGTTCACCGACGAGACCTCCCTGGCCATCCACGGGTTCAAGCTGGTGCCGCTGAAAACGAGCCTCAACGCCTACACCTTCGTGTTGAAGGAAAGCGATGCCATCCTGAGGGCGTATGGTGTGACTCTTCTCGTGACAGTCATGGGCACCCTCTCCAGCACGCTCGTGATCGCCCTGTACGCTTACGCATTGTCCCGCAAGGACTTCCGCGGGCGAAAGTTCTTTTCTTTTATTGCATTCTTCACCCTTTTATTTTCGGGCGGCCTTGTGCCCTGGTATGTGCTCTGCGTGAATGTCCTGCACTTGCGGAACAATGTCTGGGCGCTGTTCCTCCCCTACCTGATGAACGCCTGGTACGTGCTCATCATGCGGACATTCTACAAGACGAACGTGCCCGACTCGATCATCGAGTCCGCCAAGATGGACGGAGCCGGCGAGTACACGATCTTCTTTAGAATAGTCGTCCATCTGGCAAAGCCGGGGCTCGCCACAATCGCCCTTTTCAACACGATCGTGTTCTGGAACGACTGGTGGCTTCCGCTCATGCTGGTGAACGACCCTCAGTGGTTCAACCTGCAGTTCCTCATGTACAGGGTCCAGAGCAATATTCAGTACCTCTCGAGCATGGCGGGAAACATCCAGGGAGTATCGGCGGACATCCTCAAGAGGCTCCCCTCGCGCTCCGCCCAGATGGCCATGTGCATTCTGTCCATCGGTCCCATTGTCATGGCGTATCCGTTCTTCCAGAAATATTTCGTCAAGGGCATCACGATCGGTTCTTTAAAAGAGTAGGCAAAGCCGGCCCGGACTGCGGGCCGGATGCCATATATCACAAGAGGAGGTCTTGAGATGAACAGAGGGATCCGGTATCTGCTCGTGGCGCTTTTCGCCATCGCGGCAGTGGGCCTTGCCTTCGGGTCAGGCGGGGGTGAACAAGGCGCGGTAACGGGCAAGACGCCCGTGACGCTCACCTGGTACTACGTCGGCGGAGGGCCGCAGAAAGACAACGCGCTGATCGAGGCTGCGGCGAGCAAGTACGTCCAGAGCAAGGGCCTGAACGCAAACATCAAGCTCGTGTGTTTCGACTGGGGCACCTACAACCAGAAGCTGCAGACGATCATCGCCGGGCAGGAAGAGTTCGACATCTGCTTCACGGCGACCTGGATCAACAACTACAGGAACAACGTGGCGCGCGGCGCATTCCTGCCCTTGAACGACCTGCTTGCCAAGTACGCGCCCAAGACAAAGGCCCTGCTGGGAGATTCCTTCCTCGCGGGCTCCGCGATCGACGGGGTGAACTACGCCATCCCGGCGAACAAGGAAAAGGCCCACAACTGGGGCTTCCTCCTTCGCAAGGACCTTGTGGCCAAGTACAACATGGACACCACCAAGATCAAGAGGCTGGAGGACCTGGAGCCCCTGCTCAAGATCATCAAGGACAAAGAGCCGGGCATATATCCCCTCGAGGCGCTCGCGGGCGAGTCCCCCCGGTTCCTCCTGGACTGGGACAAGATGGTGGATGACGACATCGTCGTCTCCCTGTACCCGAACAACAGCTCCACCAAGGTCGTCTTCGAGCTGGAGGCGCCCGAGACCAAGGCACTGTTCACGACAATGCATAAGTTCTACAACGCCGGCTACGTCCGCAAGGACGCCGCGGCGATCACCGATTACCTGGCCGACGAGAAGGCGGGCCTTATCTTCGCCGCCACCAAGTCCCTGAAGCCGGGCAAAGACGCCGAGATGGCCAGCTCCACCGGACAGCAGTGGATGCAGATCGACATTACTCCCCCCGTCATGTCCAACCGCGAGACCGTAGGCTCCCTGCAGGCGATCTCCCATACCTCCAAGAACCCCGCGGCAGCGGTTGCCTTCCTCGAGCTCTTCAACACGGACAAGTACCTCAACAATCTGATAAACTACGGTATTGAAGGCACCCACTACGTGAAGGTGAGCGACAACATGATCAAGGCCGGACCGTCGGTCGACCAGTACAACCTGGGCATGCAGTGGATGTTCGGGAACCAGTTCCTGAACTATCTCTACTCCAACGAGGACCCGAAAAAGTGGGACAAGTTCAATGCCTACAACAAGGCGGCACTCCCGCTCAAGAGCCTCGGGTTCTCCTTCGATCCCGCCCCGGTGAAGACCGAGGTCGCCACTGCCAAGGGCGTCTGGACAGAGTTCATGCCCGCCCTGGAAACCGGCACCGTGGATCCGGAAAAGGGCTTGGCTGATGCCATTGCCAAGTACAAGGCGGTCGGAATCGACAGGATCATGGCCGAAGTCCAGAAGCAGTACGACGCCTGGCTCGCAAAGAAAAAGTAGCGAGCTGACTCGAGGAGCGTTCCACCTGGGAACGCGCCAGACCCGCGCCCCCGCAGGGGGCGCGGGATCCTATTCCTCCCGCCGATTCTTTGGAGGCTGTGATGATTTATGGGCATTTCGATGACGCGGTTCGAGAGTACGTCATCACGCGGCCGGACACTCCCTGGCCATGGATCAACTACCTGGGAAACGAGGATTTCTTCTCCCTCGTCTCCAACGCCGGCGGCGGGTATTCCTTCCATAGAGACGCGCGCCTGCGCAGGCTCACGCGCTACCGCTACAATGACGTGCCGCTGGACGCGAACGGCCGCCTTTTCTACATCAAGGACGGCGGCGCAGAATCCGCCGGGTACGGCGGCGCGATCTGGAACCCCGGATGGCGCCCCACGCGCACGGACCTGGAATCCTACGAGTGCCGGCACGGCATGGGATACACGCGGATCCAGTCCCGCCGGGAGGGCATAGAAGCCGGGCTTCTTTTTTTTGTGCCGATGGGGGCTGACTGCGAAGTGCAGCGCCTCGTGCTGAAGAACGTGTCAAAGACCCCCCGGAAGATTTCAGTCTTCGCACTCACAGAGTTCTGCCTCTGGAACGCGTTCGACGACATGACCAACTTCCAGCGCAACCTCTCCACGGGCGAGGTCGAGGTGGAGGGGAGCGCGATCTATCACGTCACGGAATACCGCGAGAGGCGCAACCATTACGCGTTCTATGCGGTGAACGCTCCCGTGGCCGGGTTCGATACGGACCGCGAAAGCTTCACGGGCCGCTACGACGGATTCGAGAAGCCCGCCGCCGTTGCGCGCGGCCGCCTCTCCAGCACGAAAGCAGCCGGATGGTCTCCCATCGCCGCGTTTCACCTGGATGTCGACCTCGCGCCCGGCGAGGAGCGAAGCTTTGTGTTCATCCTGGGGTACATCGAAAACCCCGAGGAGGAGAAATGGGCCGGTCCGGGGGTGGTCAACAAGAGCCGGGCCCGCGCCCTGGCGGCCCGTTTCGATACGGACGCGAAGGTGGACAAGGAGCTCTGCGCGCTGCGGGACTATTGGACCGACCTGCTGTCCCGTTTCTCGGTTGCTTCCGGCGATGAGCGTCTCGACCGGATGGTGAATGTCTGGAACCAGTACCAGTGCATGACGACGTGCAACATGGCGCGCAGCGCGAGCTATTTCGAAAGCGGCATCGGCAGGGGCATCGGATTCCGCGATACGAGCCAGGACCTCCTGGGCTGCGTGCACCAGGTGCCCGCGCGCGTGCGGCAGCGTCTTTTCGACGTCGCCTCCACCCAGCACGAGGATGGCGGCGCCTGGCACCAGTACCAGCCGCTCACCAAGCGCGGCAACGCCGATGTCGGAGACGGCTTCAACGACGACCCGCTGTGGCTGATCCTCGGCGTGGCGGGATACCTCAAGGAAACCGGGGACTGGGCATTTCTCGACGCGCAGGTTCCCTTCGACAACAACCCGTCGCGCATGGCGTCTCTGTTCGATCATCTGGCCAGGTCATTCTCCCACGTGCTGAACAACCTGGGGCCCCACGGCCTGCCGCTCATCGGCCGGGCGGATTGGAATGACTGCCTCAACCTCAATTGTTTCTCCACGGACCCGAACGAGTCGTTCCAGACCGCCACCTCGCGGGACGGACGCACCGCCGAGTCGACTCTCATTGCAGGCATGTTCGTGCTGATCGGGAGGGATTTCGTGGAGATCTGCCGGCGCACGGGCCGGGACGGAGAAGCGAAAGCGGCGGAGGCGCAGATACAGCGCATGCGCGGGACGCTCCTCGCGCATGCATGGGACGGGGAGTGGTTCCTGCGCGCGTATGACGACCGCGGGGACAAGGTAGGCTCCCGTGAGTGCGAGGACGGGCGCATCTTTATCGAATCAAATGCGTTCTGCGCCATGGCGGAGATCGGCAGCGAGTCCGGTTACCCCGTCCAGGCGCTCGATTCAGTCAGGAAACACCTGGACACGAAATACGGCATTGTCATCCATGATCCCCCCTATCGCGGCTATCACGTCGAGCTGGGAGAAGTCTCCTCGTATCCGCCGGGGTACAAGGAGAACGGGGGCGTGTTCTGTCACAACAACCCCTGGATCATGATCGCCGAATGCATTGCGGAGAGACCCGAGCGGGCTTTCGAGTACTATCGGAAGATCAGTCCCGCCTACCTGGACGACATCCAGGAGCTGCACCGCATGGAGCCCTATGTGTATTCCCAGATGATAGCGGGAAAGGCGGCGCAGCGGCCGGGGGAGGCGAAGAACTCCTGGTTGACGGGAACCGCGGCCTGGAATTTCATCGCCGTCACCCAATGGATTCTCGGCGTCCGCGCGGAGTTCGACGGTCTTCGGATCGAGCCCTGCCTGCCGAAGACGTTCCGGAAAATTGAAATCACCCGGTTGTTCCGCGGCTGCCGCTACCGGATCAGCATCCACAACACGGGACGCGCCCGGGCGGATCAAAGGGTCAGCGTGGACGGCGCGGACGTTCCGACACGAGTGGTTCCGCCGGGAGCTCCGGGCGCCGAGATCCGTGTGCGCGTGGAAGCCTGAAACCGGTCAGTCTCCGACAGACTGGTTGACGAAGAGCAGCGTGAGCTTCCTGTTCAGGAAAGGCACTTCCTGATGAATGACGAGAAGCTTGCCGATGGCGCTGCCCATGCGTCCCCCGCTGGACTCCCTCATCCGCTTGTCCTCGTGCGGCAGCACATACTCCCGCACGCGCCGGATCGCCTCATTAAAGCTGGGGGTGATTTTCTGGGCTCCCACGACCCAGATCACGTTGGCGCTGGTGAATGCATAGGGGCCCAGCTGGCTTCCGGTCAGGCTGGCAATGACCAGCTCCCCCGTTTGAGCCACGGCGTGAACGCTTCCCAGGAAGTAATCCGCAAGCACCCCCTGCCTTCGCAAAAGGGTCTGCTTCACGGGATCTTTTTCCGCCGCTATTTCGGTTTTCAGATTCCGCCAGGGGTGTTTGTTCGATATAAGCTGGTCCTCGAATCCGATTTCCTTGAGCGTCAGGGACGCCCCGGTCATGACCGAGGAGCCCGCGGGAATGAGGCTCTGCAGCCGCGCAAGCGCCTGCTCTTTCGTATCGACGAGCTCGGCCGTGATCCCGTTCGCCAGGAGGGCGTCCATGGTCTTCCTGATCTGCTCAGGTGTGGCGAGTGTGGAGAACTGCAATCCGGTGCCTCCTTGATTGAGTCACTTAAAATTATATATCGATCAAATTGATTAAGCAAGTCTTTCGCCGATATAATGATATAATGAGAGACATGGGGGCAAGGGAATCGCATGAGGGTCATTGCCAGGCGGCCGTTCTCCGGCTGCTGGGGGACTACACGACCCTGCGGATCATTGATTACCTGCGGTTCGGCGAAATGCGCTTCACAGAGCTCCAACGGACTATCGGTGACGTCAATCCCGTCACGCTCACGAGCCGCTTGAAGCGGCTGGAGGCCATGAAGATTGTCGAACGCACCGAGGCGACCTTGAACAGGCAGTCGGTCACGTACAAGCTGAGCGCGCGGGGCGGGAAACTGCTGCCGGTTCTTCGGGAAATCCAGAACTTTTCGAACGGATAGGGCTCCTGCCCGGCGGAATGCGCCTCTGGAAGTTTTCCTTGCGTTTCAATATCCTCTGGGAGGCGAACGGGGAGGGCGGCCAAACTGATGGACAGGGAAAGAATATTCTAGGCAAAGAGAATATGGAACGCGTCCTGGTCACCGGTGCAAACGGCTTTATCGGTTCGAACGTCTGCGCGTATTTCCTCGAGCGCTCCTACGAGGTCTACGGGCTCGTGCGGGAGACATCCGACCTTCACTTTCTCGAAGGTCTTCCCGTGAAGCTGATCCGCGGAGACCTGACGCGCGCGGCTTCGATCTCCTTTCCTTCCGGTCTCGACTTCATCATCCACGCGGCCTCTCTTGTGTCGGACACGCTTCCCCGCGACGTGATCGAGCGGAACATTTTCGACACGACACGGAACCTGATCGAGGCGGTCGAGGAGAGGGGAATACGGCTCAAGCGGTTTGTGCACATTTCGACGTCTCTCGTGCTCGGCTACAAGGCCCTCAACATCTCCGAGGAGAGGCCGGGAAGGTCGGCCCGTCACCTGGCGTACACCCGGGCAAAGGAGATGACCGAGGCATTCCTGTTTGCGCATCATCGAAAGACCGGATTCCCGGTTGTGATTCTCCGCCCTGCCGACGTATTCGGCCCGAATGACAGGACCTCCAGCCTGCGTGTGCTGGATGCCATAGAAAGGGGTTGGCCGGCCATTGCGGGGAGCGGAAACCGGATCTTCGGATACTGCTACGTCGCCAATCTTGCCTCGGTCTGCCACCTCGTGTGCCAGATGCGGGGCACCGACGGCAGCGCCTATACGGTCACCAATGGCCAGGACGTTACCTGGCGGGAGTTCCTGGGGATGTTTCAGGTTGCGCTGGACAAGAAGCAGCGCATTTACGTCCCCGTCGTCTTTGCTTACGCCCTCGCGCTCTGCATGCAGCTCCTGCACGCCGTCATCCCTTCATTCGACGCGCTGCTCACCTATTACCGGATCAGCAGGGTGGCCAACAATTCCAGTTATGACATCACGAGGACCATCAATGAGCTGGGATATCAACCGGATCACGACATCGAAGCTCAGACCCGGTCCATCGTCGCGTGGTACCTCCGGGAAAAAGCCTCCGGGTACGTTGACGCGGTTCTCCGCGTGAAGCGGCGTATCGGAAGGTAGCCGGGGGATGGATTGGCTCTTCTCACCTTTCAAGCCGCTCTCTGTCCTCATAAGCAACCCTCACGCCTCCTTGTTCGCCGCATTCTGCGTGTCCTTCACGTTGTTGTCCTCCTTCCTGAGCCTCCGAAGCTGGAAGCGACGGGTCCCGGGCGACTATGCCGCCGTCATGCTCTACTTCGTCGGCTTTTTCCTGCTCCTTCTTGCGCTCCCTCTGGCCATCATCCTGCTCCATGGGATGGCAGCCTCGAGCTTCGGGATGGGAATCGGCGACTGGAGACTGGGGATCATCCTCGGCTTCGCCGGGCTCCTGCTCACGCTGCTGGGCCTTTTCACCGGCTGGCGGGATCCTGCCATGCAGGAATACTACCCCTTCTCCAAGGAAGCATTGGCAAGCCCGGGGCGCTTCGTTCTCTATGAATCTGCGTACCTGGTCTTGTATTACCTCGCATGGGAGTTCACCTTCAGGGGGGTGATGCTGTACGGGCTTCTCGCCCTGCTCCCCCCGACCCTCCCGGGCGTCCTGATTGCCATCCTGATCCAGACGGTCGTGTCAACTGTTTTCCATATTGGGCATCCGGATTCAGAAATACTGGGGGCGTTCATTTTCGGCCTTTTTGCCAGCCTGGTCACGGCGGCGGCAGGCTCTTTCCTGTATGCGCTTGTTCTTCACGCATCGGCCGGCATTCTCAACGACACGGTCATGTACCGCCGGTCTGCGCGCGCGGCGGCTCGCAAGATAGCTGCCTGATCCAGAGCTCAGAGACGAATTGATGGGGAGCGTCCCTGATCGTGCTCACGGGCCGCAACAAACAGCTCCTGGTGAAAGAGGGCTTCGATCTTCACGACCGCTCCAGCGTCCGCCGCATCCTTCGGTTCGTCCTCCTTGCGGTGATCATTGGGTTCGGGGTGAACATCATCCTTTCCCTGCGCCTGGACCGCTCCCATGAATCGCACCACGTCGCCCGGCTTCCTGAACGCGGCCCCGGTGATGCGCTGGCTGTGAAGCCGTGCAGGCGCGAGAGACCGTGAGGTCATTTGTTGAACATATCGGATTTTCTTATATTAGCGCATGAAGAAAAAAATCGGGATCATCGGAAAGGGAAACGTGGGCAGCGCGCTTCAGCGCGGACTGGAGCAGGCGGGCTACGAGACAAAGATCACCGGCAAGGGCGATGGCGTTCGCGCAACCGCCGCCTGGGGGGAGATCCTGATCCTGGCCGTACCCTACACGGCTCTCGATGCCGCGTTGGCGGCAATGGGGAACGCGGTCAACGGGAAGACCCTCGTGGACGTGACGAACGTGCTCGGCGCTGATGGAAAGCTCGCTCTCGGCTTTACCACGAGCGGCGCTGAACAGCTCCAGAAGAAAGCCCCGTCAGCCAGGGTGGTGAAAGCCTTCAACACCATATTCGCCCAGAACATGAGCACGGGAAAGGTGCGGGAGGCGCGGCTTGCCTGCCTGGCGGCCGGCGACGAGGAGAAAGCGAAGGGCGACGTGCTGGAAATGGCGCGCGCCATAGGGTTCGATGCGATAGACGCCGGACCTCTCGTCAATTCCCGGTGGCTGGAGTCCCTGGGGTACCTCAATATTCAGCTCGGATACGTGATCAACAAGGGGTTGGGAGCGGGGATAGGGTTCGCGCTCATCCGCTGATTGTAAATACCACGCTTTTCACACCTGCATCCATTTCCTGAGCACCTTCTGGGTCGCTTCCATGCTCTTATAATGCTCCAAATATCGGCAGTGCGTAGGTCATTTTTATGGTACTTAATTCTAAATAATAGTCTAATTATATTGATATTCGGAGCGGTGATCGGTGTGACAATGGCAGCATGGCTCACGTCACCGGACGTTGCGACCGGAGAAAGCCTTTCAATTGGTCGATGACGCCCTCGCGCACCTGGAGGCCGGGCTCCCCTTGTGAAAGCAGGCGGACACAATGGCGCGCATCATCGAGTACGGACTGCCCGGCCAGTGGATTGTGCTGGCGGGCCGCAGCGACACGGACAACGATGAGCTCAGCCTGGGGATCGCTTCCCAGGACGACTGGTGGTTCCACGTGCGGGGCATGCCGGGCAGCCACGTGATCCTCCGCGGCCCCCCGGGGACCGAGCCGGACAGGGAAACGCTGAAACGCGCGGCCGCAATCGCGGCCTGGCACAGCAAGGCGCGGAACGCGGGGGTCGTGGCCGTGTCATGCACCCGGGCGCGCTACGTGACAAAGCCTCGAGGCGCGAAATCGGGAACGGTCCAGATCCGCAAGGAGATCGTGCTCAAAGTCCGTCCGGCCATTCCGGATGCTCCGTCCCCCGGGTCGTGACTTCCTTGTCTTGACACGGAGAGGCCTCCTGAAGTGTAGTCAGCGCATCCACGGAGGGAGATTGCCATGCCGGACCTTGCTTCGATCGTTGCCTCTTCCCTTGCCGGGTACTACGAAGAGGTGCGCGACAAGGTGCACAAGTGGGTCGATCCGATCTCAACCGAGCAGCTCTGGACGCGCCCGTATCCCTACGGCAACAGTATGGGCCATCTCCTCCTCCACCTTACCGGCAACCTCAACTACTACGTCGGCGCCCGGGTTGCCGGCACCGGCTATGTCCGCGACCGTGACCGCGAGTTCAACGAAACCGCGAAGAAACCCAAGGACGAGGTGCTGGCGGACTTCGACCGCGCCATCGCAATGGTCGTATCAACAATCAGGGCCCAGTCACCGCAGGACTGGTGCGCCGCGTACTCCGCCGAACGCGAGCCCTTCACGAATGATCGGTTCACGGTTTTTTCTCGCATGGCCGCCCACGCTTACCATCATGTGGGCCAGATGATCTATCTCTCCAAGGAGCTCACCCGGCCCCGGTCATAGTCACTCGGCTTTCGGTGCCTCTGCCTGGTTGATGACACTCGCTCCCCGTCCTGCGGAACCCCGGCCGATACCAGTCCACCCTGCGCGTGAGCAGCATGACGAAGGCCAGGATGAGAAACAGCCCGATGGAGCCAAAGAGGAGCGCATAGTCCTCCGAGTTGAGAACCACGGCGAGGAAGCCGTAGGCTGCGCCGAGCACGGGAAGCATCACCACGCCCTTCCTCCCGCTCCGCACGATCGCGGCCGTATACGCCGTGATCAGCCCGGTTGAGCACACGCTTGCAATGCCATAGGCGAGCCCGAAGGCAATGTGCTCGGAAAGCGAGAGGAGCAGGAAGTAGAAAATGCAGTCCGCGAATCCCACGAACAGGTACTGCAGCGGATGAATCCGCCTGGTGGAAAACACCTCGAACAGGAAAAGGGTGAAGAACGGGAGGAAGAGGAAAAGAAGGCCGTACTTGAGCGCCCGCGTCACCTTGAGATACGTGTCGACGGGGGTCATGAGGCTCAGGCCGAACTCGGAGCTGCGCACCGTCTGCGGCTCGATCTCGCCGCCCATCCAGCGTTGGGGATATGCGCGGGCCATGGAGATCACTTTCCATTCCGCGTCGAATCCGTGGTCGGTGAGGGAACGGGTGGCCGGCAGGTACGCGCCGCTGAAGTTCGGGCTCTTCCATGAGGAGGAGATCCGGACGATCGTCTGGTCTCCGAGAGGAAGGAATCCGAGCGAGCCTCCGCCGCGCAAAACGAGGTCGAACGAGAAGGGGATCTCGGGGACCCTCTCTGCCCGGGCCGCGCGGATGCCGGGGAGGGCGACCCTGATCTCCCCGGCGAACATGCCGACGCTTCCCCTGCCGGGCCGAAACTCCCTCTTGTCTCCATTCCATGTCAGGGACACGCGCTCCTGCAGCGCCCTCATGTCGGGGATCTCCACGGACAGGACAGCCTCGTCCCAGAGGATTGAGTCGGGTTCCACCCGCCAGCCGGAGAAGTCAGGCGCATGGAAGGAGCCGCTGATCGCGAGGGTGGTTGCGTACAAGGTGACCTCGTACATGCCGCGCCTCCTCGTTTCAGGATTTACTTTTCCTTCGATGAGGAGGGAGTCGGGAAGGAAGTGAGCGGCTTCCACCGTCTCCACCCTCTTGCCGTTCGCGTCGAGGGTATGCGCGACATACGGCACGGTGAGGATCGGGCCCGCCACCGTCTGTTCCCCGCCCCAGGATCGGATGATATCCGATTCAGTCTCGCTTCTTCTCTGTTCTCTCTCGCGGACGAGGCCCTGGACCGCGAGCAGGGGCAGCAGGAGCGCAAGGAGCAGGATGCCGATCACTACGAGCCTGACAATGACGGAGTGCGTGCGCGCGGTGCGCGCGAGTGTGCCGGTCGATTTCATTCGTCTCTCCTTTCCGGTCACGAATGTCACGGAATACCGTGACCGGGGTAGCCTGTGACATTTCGTACGGGAATGTAGCGCGACGAATGCGCCGGTACCTTGCGGTTTTGTCGATTCTTTGCGGCGAATTATGTCCTTATTGTGGCGAGAGCGAGCCCCGTTTGATCAGCGGCGATGATTCTTTCCGACAGTGTGTTGAAGGCGTCATCCACCGTGCATCTTTCGGGGTGCTTTTCGAACCAGCGCACGGACTCCATGATCCCGGCCGCGAATGGCACGGTCGCGGTGAAACCGGGCACGAAGCTCTTGATCTTGGTGGTGTCGAAGATGGCGCAATTCGCCTTGTCACCCACGAGGCTGCCCCTGTCCGAGGGGCTGAACGCCGCGATGAAATCAGAGGCGACGTGGACGATATCCGGCTCGGCACCCGCGGCCCGCCCGATCGCCCTCGTGACCTGGTCCCAGCTCAGGGCCTCGTCCGATGTGATATGGAATGCGTGGCCCGCCGCGCGGACGTTGCCCATCAGCCCGACAAATCCCTTTGCGAAATCGGTGTTGTGGGTCAGGGTAAATAACGCTGTCCCGTCTCCCGGCACGATGATCTGCCTGCCCCTGCGCATGCGATCCACGAGCGTCCAGGGATGGTTCCAGCTCATGAACCCCGCGGGAATGGTGGTGACGCCGTACGTGAAATTGGGTCGGACGATGGTGAGGGGAAAGCCGTTTTCCCGGTATTCCCGCATGAGCCGATCCTCACAGGCGATCTTGTCCCGGCTGTACTGCCAGTAAGGATTGGCGAGCGGCGTGGACTCCGTGATGAGATGGTGAGTCGGCGGCTTCTGGTATGCGCTTGCCGAGCTGATGAAGATGTACTGCCCGGTCCTGCCGCCGAAGAGCGCGATGTCGGCCTCGACCTGGTCCGGCGTGTAGGCAATCCAGTCCACGACCACATCGAACGCATGACCTTTGAGCGCGTGAGCCACCGCTCGGGCGTCCTTCACGTCGGCGACGATCTCCTTCGCGCCTTCAGGGACGAACTCACGGCGCTGTCCGCGGTTGAGCAGAAACAGCTCCATGCCCTTCTCGACAACGAGCGGAGAGACGCCCGAGCTGATGAGGCCCGTGCCTCCGATGAACAATACCTTCATGAATCACCCCTTCTTCGCCGCTCTGCGCCCCTTCTTCGGTACGGCACGAAGCCCCTTGAGAACGTGCCGGATCCCCCGCGCCGGATGAGAGAGGAGCATGCGCGGCCCGGAGAAGCGCATGACCTTCCTGACCGCCTCCCGCATGTCAGGTTTGTAGCAGTGGGTGGGGCAGCGCGCGCACGCGGGCTTCTCCTCCCCCCATGGGCATCGCCCGAGGCGTGCCGCGGCGTATTCGACTAGCCGGGTACAATCCTCGCAAAGGGGCCCCCGGCGCGGATGCCCGTGAGCGGCGCTGCAGTAGATCCCGATCATGAGCCGGACGGTCTTCTGCTCTTCTTCCCGGGGTTTCATCCAGCGAGGATACCTCTTCCGCGAACTGCGTCAAAGTCCCGCGGGAGCGCGCCGCTCTGCTAAAGCGTGTTCTCCCGCGCCGCCGTGGCGCGCTTCATGTTTTTCAGCACTCGCTGCGTCTCCGTGATGGCGACCTCCACGAGGATGACGATGAGGATCGCCATCTGCGGCACAAACGTCTCCCAGGTCGAGGTCATGCCCAGGATGTTTACAGCAGGGAGCCCGGTGGCGATATGGGTGGGAAGAATGCCCACCAACTGCAGTGAATGGATGCTCTGACCGGCGATCTTGAACGCCAGGTAGTAGATCAGCACGGTGGCGACGAGGAAGAAATAGTGCAGGGGGAGACGCACGCTGAAGCGAATGATGAGGAACCCGACGATCACGAGCAGCGCGAATGCGCCGAGGATCCCTCCCACGAGCGACAGCAAAGGGATGGCCGGCGCTATGCCGATATAGAAGACCACCGTTTCGGCCCCTTCACGCAGCACGGCGAGGAAGGAAAGAAGGAAGAGCGACCACATGCTCCCCGCCGCTATCGCGCCTCCGACCCTGTTTTTCATGAATGCGGTCCATGCCTGCAGGCCCGCGCGACGGTGCAGCCACGCGCCCACCGTCACCATCAACGCCACTGAGGCCAGCCCGACGAACCCTTCAGTTCCCTCACGCGTCGCGCCCGCTGCCGCCGTGATCACGAGCCCCAGGACCACCGCCAGCGCGGCGCTGGAAAGGAGTCCGGCGCCGGCGCCTGCCCATACCCATCTGGCGCCGCCCTTGCTTTCCGTTTTTCTGAGCACGGCCAGGAGCGCCGCCAGAAGGAGGAGCGCCTCCATCCCTTCCCGGAGCAGGATGAGACCCGCATCCCACACCGTATACCCCGGCTTCTGGCGGACGTCCTCGAGCTGTCCGGTCATGGTGGCGATGAGGTCGGCAGCATGCCCGCGGGCGGAAGGGCCGGAGAGCAGGAGCGCAGCCGCTCGCGTCATCTCGGCTTCCACCTCGGTGTACACCATCGCCGAGCGGCTCTTCACCTCTCCTTCCACCTGGGGCCACAGGCCGATGAAGCTTTGAATCAGGTCCGACGCCTGGTCCTCGTAACCCGCTGAAAGAGCTGCCGCCGACTGCTGGAGAAGCCTCAGGAGAGCGGAGACCCCCTGCTTGCCGAAAGACGCCGCTGAAGCGCCGGTCCCGCTCCCATAATCGCCCGCGGCCAAAGTGAGTCCCTTGAGGGCGTCCTCGGCGCGCGCTCTGTCGGGAGGCTCCGCTTCCAGCGCCGCTGCCGCGCGACTGGATTCGACCTCGATTCGCGCGTACACATCCGGGTCATTTGCGCGGACTCTGTCCTCGACCTTCGACCACTCCGGTTCGAATTGCTTGAGGCTCTCGGCTGCGCCGGCAGGGCCCGAGGCTTGGAGGGATTGCAGGGATTCCGTCGCGATCCGGCCTATGGCTCCGAGCAGGTCACGATCCGAGGCGCCTACCCCCGCGGCCAGAATCAGAAACAACGCGATCACCAGGATGGACGTGATAGTCCGAGGAAAGGTCTTGAGTCTCATTTGCAATAAATCTGACTATTTTAGTCAGGAATTGTCAAGAGTTAATAGGCATTAAGCCGCAGCTCAGAGCTGAGTCTGCATCCGCAGCAGCCGCCGCGGCTTGCGTTCGGCAGCCGGGTCCCACGCCGCCCCGGCGCGCTGGCCGAGGAACACGTCCATCCCCACAGGTGATGCCCCCCGATACACCGCCTCCATCGACTCCAGAAAGCTCTCACGCCCACGCCAGAACGGGAAGCTTCCCAGCCGGGCAAGCAGGGGAGGGGAGAAGGGCGCCTCACCCGCGCCTGAAAATGCGAACTCCTCGGCCGTGCCCCAGAAAGCGTCGGGGTCCGAGGGGAGCGGGGCGGGCGCACCGGCGGACGGAGCCGCGGACCCGGCCGCGGGTGATCCCCCCGCGAGCCCGCCGGCATCGGCAACCGCGGCACCGGACGTCCCGCGTGGCGTGCGTCGTCGGGAGCCTTCAGCACCCGCGGACTTTTCCAGCGCCTCCAGGAGCTCCTCCCGCTCCATGCCCCGAAGGCGAAAAAGCAGAAACGGGTCCCGGTCGAACTCTTCCCCCAGCAGGTAGTACACCGCCGCGATGTGCTTGCAGGGATTGGACCAATCCGGGCAGGTGCAATGCGTGTCCAGCTCTTTCAGGCCGGCGGGAAAAGAGAGAGCTTCACGCTGTCGAACGCTTTCTCGATGTCCCGGGGCATCTCTCCATTGAGAAGCCGGGCGCTGAAACCTGCCTCGGATGCCATGGCGGTAACGGCTCTCCTCCACGCGGCCGGGGTGATCAGCTTCACGCCGAGGCTCACCTTGTACGGATGTGAGCGGGATCCCTGCACGAGGGCGGCGACCTTCCCTTTCTGTATGTCAATTGAAATCACCTGGCCGCGCCGCGCGTAGTGTTTGCCCCGGGCGAGCCGGGAATCCAGGTCGAAGCTTTCAAGAACGTCGATCCATTTTTTTGCCCACCAGCTTCTGGCAAAGCTTCCCGCCCTGGACTGGGCCTTGATTCCTCCCCTGACCTTGCGCGGGCTTTCCGCCTCAAACCAGTAGCCCCGATGTGCCATCTCACTCCCCCTGCACTTCAGCGCGTAGATGGAAAACCTTGCGGAGCTCGGCGTTGGAGAGCTCGGTCAGCCACCTCTCCCCGGTGCCGATGACCGATCCCGCCACGTCTTTCTTCCGCTCGATCAGCTCATCGATGTGCTCCTCGATGGTGCCGGAGCAGATGAACGCGTGCACCTCGACGTTCTTCACCTGGCCGATGCGGTACACGCGGTCCGTTGCCTGGCTCTCCACGGCGGGATTCCACCAGCGATCGAAGTGAAAGACATGGTTGGCCCTGGTCAGATTCAAGCCCGTGCCCCCCGCCTTGAGAGAAAGGATGAAAAAGTGGGGCGCTTTCTCGTCGGTCTGGAATCGCTCGACCATGCCGTCCCGCCGGGTCCGCGGCACCCCGCCATGGAGGAAAGGCACCTCTTCCCCGAAGGTCTCCTCCAGGTGAGAGCGCAGGATCTCGCCCATCTCGGCGTATTGGCTGAAAATGAGCGCCCGTTCGCCGCTCTCCATCACCTCCTCCAGCATCTCCGTCAGCCGCTGCAGCTTGCCGGAGCGGCCCGCAATCGGAGAGTTGTCCTTGAGGAAATGGGCGGGATGATTGAGGACCTGTTTGAGCTTGGTGAGGGTGGAAAGGATCACGGCCTTGCGCGTAATTTTTTCGGCGCCTTTCAAGGCGTCTTCCGCCTCGTCCACCACGGCTTTGTAAAGAGTGGCCTGCTCCCGGGTGATCGTGCACCAGACCTTCATTTCCAGTTTTGTCGGCAGGTCGGAGATGACCGTCGGATCCGTCTTCACGCGCCGCAGAATGAACGGCCCCGTGAGCCGCTTGAGGATGGTCGCGGCCTCCTGGTCCCTGTTGGCCTGGATGGGGATGAAGAATCGGCGCTTGAACTCCGCCGGGGTTCCCAGAAGCCCGGGATTCAGGAACTCCATGATCGACCACAGGTCCCCCACGTGATTCTCCACCGGCGTGCCGGTGAGGACCATGCGATACCCCGCCGTGAGGGAGCGCACCGCCCGCGCCTGCCGGGTCTCGGGATTCTTGATGTTCTGAGCCTCGTCGAGGATCACCCCGGCCCACTGGATCCCGGCAAGGTGCTCCAGGTCCCTGTGGACCAGGCTGTAGGTGGAGACGACCAGGGCCTGGCGCGCCGCTTCCTCCCTGAGGGACTCGCCCTTTTTTCTGTCCACGCCATGATGCACGATCACCGGCAGCCCGGGCGTGAATCGCGCGGCCTCCTTCTTCCAGTTTGCCACGACCGAGGTCGGGCACACGAGAAGGAAAGGGTTCCTCTCCCCCTGCTCGCGCCGCGCCTGGATGAATGCGAGCGCCTGCACGGTCTTCCCCAGACCCATGTCATCCGCAAGGCAGGCGCCCAGGCCCCAATCTCCAAGAAACGACAGCCACGAGTATCCCCTGGCCTGGTACGGACGGAGGGTTCCCTGGAATCCGGTCGGCGCGGGAAGCTCCTCGAATTGTCGATCTCCCCGCAGGCGCTCCAGCAGACCGCCGATCCACCCGGTTGCCTGGACGCCCCTGAACTCCATTCCCGCCACGTCGGCCGAGGTTCCCAGAGAGAGTGAGAGAAGATCGCGCGCCTTCATGCGGCCCGGCGCTTTTCCCTTCCAGAACGCCAGCGCGGTCGTGATCTCTTCCGCGTTCATTGCCACCCACTGCCCGCGCACCTTTACGAGCGGCGCCTTCAGCGCGGCCAGTGTTTCCAGCTCCTTTCGGGTGAGCAACTGGTCCCCGAGGGCGACCTCCCAGCTCACGTCCAGCATTTTCTCCAGGGTCATGCCTGCCGTTCCCTGCAGGGCCTCCGTGCTGTTCACCCGCGCTCCCACGGTGAGCCGGGCCCGTCCCCCTTTGCGCGTCCACCAGGAAGGAAGCAGGATCCCGAAGCCCGCCCGATCCAGCAGGGCGGATTCCGAGGAGAGGAAATCATAGGCGCCCCTCTCATCGAGAGAAAAGCCGCCGGGCAGGGTCTTGCGGAGACTCCGCTCCACACCGGCGCTCAGCACGGACGCACGGCCCAGTGCGGACAGCACCGCCTCCCGCAGGCGCGCTGATCCGGCCGCGTTTCCCGCTTCGCCCGCACGGGAGAAGGCGCGCCTTCCTCCGGCGCCGAGGGCCTCAGGGAGGGTCATGAGCAGGCTCATATCGTCCACCGGCTGCACGAGATAGCGCACATACCAGGCTCCCTCGGGATCCACGTTCTGGTTTTCCGCCGGCTCTTCGAGACGGAAACAGAGACGGTAGGGGGATCGAACGCTGAGTGAAAGGGGCTTTCGCCATTCGGCAATCTGGCTCTGCAGCTCCCGGATCTCTTCGGGTGACGCATCCATTGTCGCCTGCCGGGCGCCCAACGCGTGCATCCATTGGTCATGGAGGCTGTCGTGAACGGTCGCGCGCGGCTCGGGTCCGCGTGGAAGGGCGGCATGCGCCGCGTGGGCCGCGCGTGCCGCGGTCCCGGGGCCAGGGGCCCGGGCCGTGCTCCGCACAATCGCGTCCACCGCGCCCGCCAGGAACCGGTCGAGAGCGCGAGATGGCGCAAGCGAGGGCGGCTCCCCCGGCCCGGTTGAAAGGGCGCGGGCAGCAGGCGGCATGGAGGCGGCAAGGCGCGTCCTGGTCCGCCGGTCCTCTCCATCGATGACCGGCTCCCACAACGCGGCGAACTTTCCCGCGGCCCCCGCGGAGGCTCCCTCCTCCCCTGCCTCCTCGATACCGGGAAGGTAGGCCTTCTTGTGCACCAGAAGCCCGGCGAACTTCAGCGCGTTCGTCCAGAACCGAAGATCATTGCCGATGAGAATGCCGGGCGCGAGCATCTTTTTTCCCATGCACGAGCAGAGCAGGTCCACTGAAGCGTTCCAGGAAAGGCGAAGGCATTCGATGCGGTGACACTCGAGACGCGCTTTGGCGTTCGAGGAAGGCGCGCCCGGCGTGATGTCGACCATGGGGCTGGATGCAATGGGCACGTCGCCGAGGGAAGGAATCCACGCGTACACCCAAACAGGCGTGCCTTCCCTGCGAAGGGGCGCGAGAATGGAGTCGGCATCCTTCCAGGCGTCCGCGGACGGCTCGGCCCACAGGAGGAGAGAGCGATCCAGGAGGCCGGCATGAAGAACGCGCATGATGCGATACTATCGCCGGATTGGCGACGAATGTCACGGAGTACCGCGGTCACGGTATTCCGTGACATTTGTGGCCGCCATGGCAAGGAATGCGTTCCCGTGCTATAGTTGTCCGTCCGGACCAGAGCAGCTCACGGGAGGGGGGTGGATGGATTTCAAGTTGGAGGCGGACGATCTCCAGGAGGTGGTGGTCCTCTGCGACCAGGACGGGATTCTCCTCTGGTGGAACAGGGCAGGGGAGGAAATCACCGGGTTCTCGAGGGAAGACGTGGTGGGCTATCACATCGACTCGATCGTCGCTCCCGGGTCGCGCGCGGAACTGAAGGACATACTCGGCCTACAGCGCACCGGCACCGTGCTTCCGGGCATGTCGATGAGACTGCAGACGAGCTACGGAATGGAAGTCCCCGTCGAAGTGACCTCGGTCCCGCAGCACAAGGGCGGCACGCTCACCGGTTGGCTCCTCGTTTTCCGGGACACGACCCTCAAGGTCCAGCTCCAGGAACAGCTCGACCGGATGGACGTCCTGTATCGAGGACTCGTGGAGAACTCCTCTGAGCTCATCTACGTTCTTGACGCTGCCGCAAGAGTGCTCTTCATCAACGATACGGTTGAAACTCTTCTGGGATACGCGAAGAAGGACCTGATCGGAAAGGATCTGATAGAAATCGTGCACCCGGATGACCGGTCAATAGCCTACTGGCCGCTGCGGGAAAGGCGAAAGGCGGCCCGTGCCACAAAAGACCTGCAAATCAGGCTCCTCACAAAGGCCGGCGCGCACCGCCGGTATGACCTTGAAATCGTCTACATCTCGCTGAACTCCGTCGGGCTGGGTGCCGAGCGCCGGGAGCCCGGAAAGCCGATCGTGGAGGAGAGGCTCGGCACCCAGGGGATCGCGCGCGACGTGACGGAGCTCGTGCTGCTGCAGGACTTTTCACGGCAGGTCGGGTTCATCCTTCCCATCTGCGCCGTGTGCGGCAAGATTCGAGTGACGTCGGGCACGACGGAAGAGTGGCTGCCCCTGAGCAAATACGTCGAGCGGAAAACGGGCATGCGGTTTTCACATACCTACTGCCCGGAGCACGTGCCGGATATCTCATAGCGCCGCGGGCGCGGTCGTTCTGACGACGATTGCCGGGACAAGCCTCATCTGCCTGGGCGTTCTGTACCGGCGCTGAATCCCCGCTGAAGTTTCCCCAGGCCCTGGTTTATGACTACACTCTATCCATGGCTTTCGCCCCCGCGGATCTGGATTTCCTACATCGTTTCATTCCCGCCACATCCAAAGGATTGCCCACCCTGCTCCTGCTCCATGGGACCGGGGGGAACGAGGACGATCTCCTGGACATAGGATCGCGCCTCATGCCGGGCGCGGCACGCTTAAGCCCGCGCGGCAAGGTCCTGGAAAACGGCATGGCACGATTCTTCCGCAGGCTCGCCGAAGGGGTGTTCGACATCGAAGATCTGCGCCGCCGAACGGCGGAGCTGGCCGTATTCGTGGAAGCTGCCGCGGGAGCCTACGGTCAGGACCCGTCCAGGGTGGTCGCGGTGGGATACTCGAATGGCGCGAATATCGCCGCGAGCCTCCTCCTCTTGAGGCCCGGGGTTCTGTCAGCGGCCATCCTGTTGCATGCCATGGTCCCCCTTGTGCCGGATCCGCTGCCTGATCTGCAGGGCAGACCGGTGTACCTCAGCGCGGGAAGACTGGATACCATGATCCCCCCCCGTGAGACCGAGCGCCTTGCCCGGCTGCTGGAATCCGCGGGAGCGCGCGTGACGCTTGCCTGGCAGCAGGGCGGACACGGGCTCACTCCGGGCGAGGTGGAGTCGGCGCGCGCGTGGTTTCAAGCAGGGGAAACGACTCGAGCCGGGAAGGCCTGATCAAGGAGGTTGTGCGTGCAGCTCGAAGGATTGCATCACCTGACGGCGGTGACGGGTAATCCGTCGCTCAACGTCGGATTCTATACCGAGGTTCTCGGCATGCGCCTCGTGAAAAAGACGGTGAACCAGGACGATGTCGGCGCCTATCATTTGTTTTACGCCGACGAAGCCGGGCACCCGGGGACGGACGTTACTTTTTTCGACTGGCCCCACGCCGGAAAGACAACGAGGGGCATCGGCACCATCACTCTGACCTCCCTGCGGGTCGCCGGCCGTCCCGCTCTCGAGGCCTGGGCCCGCCGCCTGACCGATTTCGGGATACGGCACGAGGGGATTCTCGAGCACAGCGGCAGGGGCGCGATTGCGTTTGCCGATCCCGAAGGACAACGCCTGGAGCTCGTGGACGATGGAGGCGCGGGGGGCGGCACACCGTGGGCCAGGAGCCCCGTTCCCGTGGAAATGGGAATTCGGGGGCTCCATTCCGTGCACATCCCGGTGAGGAAGCCCGACGCCACGGCCTGGATCCTGAAAGAGGTTCTGGGCTTCAGGCAGGCAGGGGAATACCGGCTGCCCGACGATGCCAGGGTCCTCGTGTACGAGGTCGGTCCGGGCGGCCCGGGGGCCGAGGTGCACCTCGAAGAGCGTCCCCACCTTGCGTCCGGGCAGGTCGGCATCGGCGGCGTGCACCACGTCGCCTTTCGCACTCCGGACGGCGACGAACAGGTCGGCTGGCAGGCGAGGCTGCGCGACGCGGGGGTGGGGGTCACGCCGGTCATAGACCGTTTCTACTTCAAGTCGATCTACTTCAGGGAGCCCGGCGGCGTCCTGTTCGAGATCGCCACCGACGGACCGGGTTTCGCCGCGGATGAACCCGCCGACCGCCTGGGCGAGAATCTGGCGCTGCCGCCCTTCCTGGAGCCCCAGCGCGCCAGGATCGAGGCGGGCCTGCGGCCGATTAATCCGGTACGGATGACTGCTCTGAGCGGCTGACTTCCCCCGGGGCAGGCTCGTAACGGACGTGTGTCGAGCTGTCAAGCGGGAAAGCGACTTCTGTCGGCGCGCGAGACGGATCGGGCTGGTCCAGCCGGACAAGGTGCACGAAGTCGAGGTCCTTGCCGGTCACCCGGAATATCGCGCCCGGCTGGATGCCCTGCCCGTGGCAGAGCGCCAGCATGCCGGGCACCTGCTCCCCTTCCTCGGTGACCCTGACTATCTGAACGACTTCCCCCACGCCCGCCTCGGTGAGCCGCGGGGCGGCGAGCAGCCTGGCCTCGATGGCAGAACCGGGCAGCGGGTTCCCGTGGGGGCAGGTCTGGGGCGCGCCGAGTCTTTGAAAGAGGTGCTCGGTCAGATCGTCGGAAATCTGGCTCTGCAGCCTCTTGGCTTCGTGATCCGCTTTCTCCCAGGGATAGTCCAGCATCCGCACCATCAGGTGCTCCAGGAGGTAGTGGCGGCGAAGGACCTTTATTGCCAGGGCGCGTCCCTCCTCCGTCAGCTCGATGTTCTCATAGCGGACCTGACGGGCAAGCCCCAGCCGTTTCAGGCGCCCGAGCGCCTGGGTGACCGCGGAGCCGCTGACTCCGGTCCATGCCGCCAGCCGCGAGTTGCTCACCTTGCGGTAGTCCCTCTGGATGAGGTAGATCCCGCTCAGATACTCCGCAGCGGCGGGAAACCGCTCGCTGAGACGCGCCGCGTCAAGTTTCATGCGCGCACTATAGCACGCCGTCCCAGGTGCAGGAGAAGATGCCGCGGTTCCAGCCGACCTTGAACGGGACGCCGTACACGGCCCGCAGATTCCTTTCCGTGAGCGCCTCCCGTGGTCTGCCCGAGAATCGGAACCGGCCGGCCTTGAGCAGGTGAATGGTATCCGCGACAAAAGCCGCCGTGTGCGGGCTGTGGCTGGTGAGCAGGACCGTGATGCCCTGCCGGGAGAGCTTTTTCAGAAGGCGCATGACGCGGAGCTGGTGACCGGGGTCGAGCTGGCTGGCGGGCTCGTCCAGGAGGAGCAGCGAAGGCTGCTGGGCAAGGCTGCGCGCGATGAGCATGAGCTGATATTCTCCGCCGCTCAACGTGGTCACCGATCTGTCTGCCAGGCCGGCGATCCCGGCCGCGATCAGCGCCTCCCGCGCGATGGCACGGTCCCGCCTGCCGGGCGCCTCCAGGGGACGCAGGTGGGGGGCCCTGCCCAGGAGCACATATTCAGTCACCGTGAAATCGAACCGCACATTTTCCCGCTGCGGCACGAGGCTTATCATCCTGCCCCGCTCTCCCCGGCTCCAGTCACTGAGGGGTTTTCCCGCCATGAAGACGGCGCCCCGGTCAGGCTGTTTCCAGCCGAGGCAGATATCCAGCAGGGTGGATTTTCCCGCGCCATTGGGACCGAGGATGGCCGCGATCGTGCCCTCCTCCAGTGAGAGCGTGAGGCCGTCCAGAACAGGCCGGGCACCCGGATAGGAAAAGACGGCCTGTCGGACCTCGAGAATGCTCATCCGCCGCGCTCCGTCCTGCGCGCGATCATGAGCGCAATGAATGCGCATGCGCCGATCACCGCGGTGAGGATTCCCAGCGGAATCTCCGCGGGAAGGACGGTGCGCGCGAGATCGTCACACAGAAGGATGTAGATTGCCCCCATGAGCAGGGAAGCGGGCAGGGATCTCGACGCGTCGGTCCCGAATACCCTGCGGGCGGCATGGGGGACCATGAGCCCCGCCCAGCCGATCAGACCGCTCACCGAGACCGCCGCCGCCGTGGCCATCGTGGCCGCAAAGAGAAGAAGCGCGCGCTCCCGGCCCGGTGCGCTTCCCAGCGCGTGCGCCACCCGATCATCGAGGGAAAGCACGTTGAGCTTCCAGCGCAGAAGCGTCACAACGGCAAGGCCGACGATCACCGGCGGGGCAACGAACAGCACGTCCCGCCAGGCAACTCCCCACAGCCCTCCGAGGAGCCAGAAGGTGATTTCGGGAAGCTGGTTCCTGGGATCGGCCGCGAGCTTGACCAGGCCGATGCCCGCGGAGAACAGCGCCGAGACCGCAATGCCCGGCCAGGACGAGACGCAGGATCCATCCGCCATAGCGGATGAGCCTTGCAAGGAGCCACGAGAGGGCGAGCCCTGCCAGCGCAAAAAGGAGCGCCCCGGTCTCCACGACCGCGGGACTGGGGGCAAGTGCAACGATGGTCGACGCGGCGCCGAACGCCGCGCCCTGCGAAACCCCGAGGAAGCCGGGCTCGACGAGCGGGTTGGCGAAGATCATCTGGAAGACGGTGCCCGCGGCGGCCAGGGAGAATCCCAGGAGGATCCCCATGACGATCCGAGGGAGCCGGATGCTCAGCACGAGGCGCTGCGCAATCGGGTCATGGGCCAGGGTCCCTGCCGACACGAATCCCGGCGCCGGGTACCTGCCGAGGAACACGGATCCCGCGGCTGTCAGAACGAGAAGGAGCACGAGCAGAAGCAGCGCGGAGGCGCTAGCGCCGCGCAAACGCGTCTTCCAGCCGCGGCAGGATCTCCCGGCTCAGTGTAGACTCGTCGATGCCGTAGAGGCGGGTGAAAAACTCGCGTACCTCCCCGCGCATGTCCAGGCCGGGGAAAAGCTCGGGATGGAGCGTCACGGCCATCCACTCCAGGCCCAGGATCCAGCGGGTATCGGCCTGGTCCCAGGAGTAGAAATCCGATGGAAAGCCGGCGATGGCCCCCGCGAGCGAGCCCGAGTTCCGGATGTCTTCCGCTATCGGGCCGGAGGGCTTTCCGTAGGAGATGACGAATACGTACCGCGGGTTCCACGCGGAGAGCTGCTCGAGGCCGACTTTCTTCCACCCGTCCCCCGGGCCGGCATCTTTCCAGACCGCCACGCCGCCGGCGGTTTCCGTCGTCACCGTCTGGATCCAGCCCGCCGGCGGCACGGTGAACGCGTTCGTCCCATCCCGCGCGTTGTACTGGACGACAAGCACGGAAGGCTTTTCCGCGGCCGCCGTCGCGCGCGCCACCGCGTCCACCCGCGAACGGTACCAGTCCTGGATAAAATGCGCCCGCTCGGGCTGCTGGAACAGCCTGCCCAGGGTCTGCACATCCGCGTAGAACTTCTCCGGCGACTCCAGGTCCAGGTAGAGAACGGGGATCCCGATCTTCTCCAGCGAGTCTCCGAGCTGCGCTTTCAAGTACGACTTCAGGATGACAAGATCGGGACGAACAGCGGCAAGCTGCTCAGGGCCCACGCTGTTGGAGAACCGGGGTTTTGCGCCGGCTCCCCGGTCGATCAGGGGCAGGAAATCACCCAACCCCTGGTCCGTACCGCCGACTCCTACGACCCTTTGGGCGATGCCCGGGAAGAGGTAGACGGCGTCCACGAGAAGCAGGGTTGCCCTGCCCGCAATGACGATCCGCTCGGGTATTCTCTGGAAGCTCACGCTTCGGCCCAGGGTATCGGTGACGGAATAGGGGCCGGGCGCGGCGAATGCCGAATGAACCCACACACCCGCGATGACCGAAACGATCAACAGGATCCTTCGCATTACGCCATGTCCTCCATCTGTATCGATGTCGCGATGGATCGAATCATCTTGCCAGGGCAGCTCTTGCACCGCGAGCCGCGAGGCGATCTCCCGCATGCTCCCCGAGGCAGGGTCGGCGCGCCGCACCTCGTCCTTCACCCGCGCATTGCAGAGCACGGGGTGGCCCCGTCTTCCGCCGAACACGGGATAGGCGAGATCGGCCGGCGCGCATTGAAGGAGAGCGCGGTAGACGCCGGGTCCTGCCCATGGCATGTCGCCCAGCATGATGAAGAACCTGCCGGTGCGCACGTGTTCCACTCCGTGCTTGATCGAGGAGAACATGCCCAAAGGCCAGTCGGGATTCTCCACCAGGTGCACCCGTCCCATGTCCCGAAAGAGGAGGGCGAGCTCTGCCGCGCGATAACCGGTGACCAGGATCACACGGGCGCACACCCGCAGAGCACGCGAGACGACGGTCTGGATGATTGTGCTCTCTCCGAAGGGAAGAATCGGCTTCCAGCGGCCCATGCGCTCCGATTTGCCGGCAGCGGGCACGAGGCAATCGACGTCCTCCTTTTTTGCGGTCGCTCCTGGCGACATTTCACTTCGCTCATGCGGCATCGTAGCGATTGCGGGAAACCGGCGCAAGCGCTGCGTCCGCAGGAACGTCGCCAACTCCGCAAACTCCACCAGGAGTGGAAGGGAGCGGAAGGGAGCGACCGCAATGTCGCCTTGACCGCCGCGCACGCGCGCGGTATCGTCTGTTCAGCCCCCATGCGGAAGTACAGTCAGGATTTCATCCGCGCCATCCCCAAGACCGATCTCCACGTTCATCTCGACGGCTCGCTGCGCCTGCCCACGCTCATCGAGCTTGCGCGGGAGCGAAGCATCGAGCTTCCCTCCGCTACCGAGGAGGGATTGAACGAGCTCGTGTTCAAGGATTCCTACAAGGACCTCAACGAATACCTCGCCGGTTTCTCCTGGACGCTCCGCGTGCTGCAGGACCCCGAGGGACTCGAGCGCGCCTCCTACGAGCTGGCCCTGGACAACTGGGCGGAAGGCGTGCGCTACCTGGAGGTCCGATTTGCGCCGCAGCTTCACATGTCGCCCACATTCGGGTTCGAGGCGGTCGTGCGCTCCGTGGACAACGGACTTCGGCGGGCTCGGGAAGAGGTCAATGCGACTCTCGGCCCCGACGAACCGCCCTTCGACTACGGGATCATCGTCTGCGCCCTGCGCTTCTTCGATGAGAGCTTCTCCGCAGTACTACCGCGAACCTCTGCCGGGTGCTTTCCTTCTCGAGCCCGCAGGAGGTGATCCGGACGGCGAGCCTGGAGCTCGCCAAGGCGGGCGTGCGTCTGCGCCGGGAGACCGACATGCAGATCGTCGGGTTCGACCTTGCCGGAAGCGAGTACGGCTATCCGGCGAGCGCGCACGAGGAGTCCTACGACTACGTGCACAGGAACTTCATGCGGAAGACGGTGCACGCGGGAGAGGCGTACGGCCCCGAGTCGATCTTCCAGGCCATGGCCAAGCTGCACGCGGACAGGATCGGCCACGGCCTGCACCTGTTCGACGAGGACATGATCTTCTCGGGCAGCGTGCAGGACAAGCGCGCGTACATCGAGAACCTGGTGAACTACATCGCGGAGAACCGCACCACCATCGAGGTGTGCCTGACGAGCAACATGCAGACCTCGCCCGCGCTCAAGGACGTCGGACGAGCATTCACTCCGGCAGATGCTCGGCCACAAGCTTTCCCTCACATTCTGCACGGACAACCGCCTCGTGTCCCACACGTCGGTGACACGGGAGCTCACGCCTCGCGCTGGAGAACTTCGCCATTCCGCCTGACCAGCTCAAGGACATCATCGTCTACGGCTTCAAACGCTCGTTCTACTACCATCCCTACCCCATGAAGCGCAAGTGGGTGCGGCAGGTCATCGACTACTACGAGAAGCTGGAGAAGCAGCACGGCGTCGTGTAAGAACCGCGCCGCAAAGGCAGAGCCGCGCACGGTGTGAGGCCCTGATTCCGGCAGGGCGGCGCCGGCCGGCCCGCCTGTCTTTACATTTTTTTTACACTTCTTTTTCCCCGCCCTGACAACGCAACGCTCGCCCCGCGCCACACTCTCCTCATATGCAGGACAGAGCGCCGACGTACCTTGCACGGTACTCCGTGCAGTTAGGCGGATTTGGAGCGCCGACGTATTCGGCGGATTTTGGAGGTGCACATGGACACGACACACTGGACAAGGGGCGCGCAGACAACGGGCCCGCAGACAAGCGGCACGCGCAAGAGGCGCGCGGAAAAGGGTGCGCGGACAAGGGGCGCGCGCCGGCCCCGACTGCTCGGGAGCGTCATCTTCTTCGCGGCGCTCCTGTTCCCCGGCATCTGCGGGGCGGACGGGCTCATCATCATCGAGAATCCGGTGCACGTGGTTGCCGGACACTTCGGCTTCGCGCCGCTCGAGGTGAGCTACCACCACGTGAGCGTGACCATCAGCAATCTTGTGGCGGTCACCACCGTGGACCAGGAGTTCTACAACCCCAATGGCGCCCGGCTGGAGGGCACGTACGTGTTCCCGATTCCCGAGGGCGCGCACATCGACAAGCTTTCGATGGATATCGGCGGCACAATGGTTGATGCGGAGCTCCTTCCCGCGGACAAGGCGCGCGCCTTGTACGAGGAGATCGTGCGCAAGATGAAGGATCCTGCCCTGCTTGAGTACGCGGGCCGCGGGGCGTTCCGCATGCGGGTATTTCCCATCGAGCCCCGGGCCTCCAAACGCATCAGGCTCACCTACAGCCAGCTCCTGAAGGACGACGGAGGCCTGGTTGAATACCTCTATCCCCTCAACACGGAGAAGTTCAGCGCCGCCGCGGTGAAGGACGTCTCCGTGAAAGTGACGCTGGAAGGCAAGGAAAACCTGAAGAGCATCTATTGCCCGAGCCATCCCGCGGAGATCCGCCGCGAGGGCGGCACCCGCGCCGTGGTCGGCTGGGAGGCGCGGGACGTCTGGCCTGACACCGATTTCAAGGTGATATTCAGCAGGAGTCCGAACCCGCTCGGGATCGACTTCCTTGCCAGCCGCGCGCCCGGCGCGGACGGGTATTTCATGCTCCTTGCCTCACCCGGTGCGAGCGCGGAGAAGTCCCGCGTGCAGCCCAAGGACATCTGCTTCGTGCTGGACACATCGGGGTCCATGGCCGGTCCCAAGCTCGCACAGGCCAAAAAAGCACTGCAGTTCTGTCTTGCCAACCTCGGCGCCGACGACCGGTTCGAGATCGTGCGCTTTTCCACCGAAGCCGAATCCTTCTTTGGCGGCCTCGTGCCGGCGGATCGCGCTCATCTTGCGCGGGCGGAAGAATTCGTGGACAGCCTGAGGCCCATGGGCGGGACCGCCATTGGCGATGCGCTGGGCCGGGCGCTGGCGCTTCGCAGCGGCGATGACTCCGGTGGGCGGCCCCGCGAGGGCCCGGCGGACACAACCGGAAGCAGGCCGTACCTGGTGATCTTTCTCACCGACGGACAGCCGACCGTCGGCGAGACCCGGGAGGACCCCCTGGTCGATTCCCTCAGGAGAGCGGGGAAGACCGTGCGGATCTTCTCCTTCGGCATTGGAAATGACGTGAACACCCACCTGCTGGACAGGATCGCCTCCGAGACGCGGGCGGTCAGCCAGTACGTGCTGCCGGAAGAGGATATCGAGCTCAAAGTAGGAGGGTTCTATTCGAAGATAAAAGATCCGGTCCTTTCCGATGTGTCTCTCACCTTCAGCAATCCGTCGCTGCGGATCACGCAGATGCAGCCTGCGGTGCTCCCGGACCTGTTCAACGGCGACATGCTCGTCGTATTCGGAAGGTACTCCGGCTCCGGTCACTCGGCCGCCCGGATCACCGGCACGTTCAACGGGAAACCGCACCAGTTCACGGCTGACGTCGATTTCCCCGCGCAGAGCGCAGACAACGCGTTCATCCCGCGATTGTGGGCCACGAGGCGCGTCGGCTGGCTGCTGGATGAGATACGCATGCACGGGGAGTCCACGGAGCTCAGGGACGAGGTGATCCACCTTGCGCGCGAGTTCGGGATCGTCACCCCCTACACCGCATTTCTCATTCTGGAGGACGAGGCGTCGCGCTCCATCCCGGTCAACCTCCGCACGTTTCAGGAGATGGAAGGGGATCAGGGGGTCGTCGACAAGGCGAGGGAGAAGTTCGATTCGGTACGCAAAGAGGCCGGCGCGGAGGCCAGCCGCTCGGGAGCCGGCGCCGTACAGAACTCGATCGCGGTGCAGGACATGAAATCCTCCCTGAACGAGCAGCAGGCGGCACAGGCAACCGGCCTTGCAAAGTCATCGGCCCCTGCCGCACCGGGGAACACCGGTTACCGCGCATCAGTTACGCGCAACTACGCGCGGCAGGTCCAGCTCGTGAATGGACGGGCGTTCTACCAGAACGGGAACGTATGGACCGATTCCACCGCGCAGGGGAAAGGCGCGCTCCGGCAGAAGTTCGTGAAGTTCGGAAGCGAGGATTATTTCAACCTGCTCCGCGCTCGAACCGGCAGCGGCCCCGTGGCTTGCCCTGGGCAGCAACGTGGATGTCGTCGTCGACGACACGCTCATCAGCATCCGCGAATAGATGTGAGGAGGAACCTGAAATGAAGCGGGCAATACTGTGCATGGCGGCGGGGATGATCCTCGCGGTTTCCACGAGTTTTGCGGCGGCGAAACCGCGCGTGGAAGTGACCTTCGTCCTCGATTCCACCGGTTCCATGGGGGGACTGATCGAGGGCGCCAAGCAGAAGATCTGGTCGATTGCCAACAGCATCGTCTCCCGGAAGCCGGCGCCGGAGGTGAGGATCGGGCTCATCACCTACCGGGATCGAGGCGACGAGTACGTGACCAGGAAATTCGATCTCACCGACGATATCGATGCGGTGTTCAAGAACCTCCAGACGATCACCGCCGACGGGGGAGGGGACGATCCGGAGAGCGTGAACCAGGCTCTCCATGAGGCGGTCACGGGCATGAGCTGGACCACGGACCGGAAGGTGCTGAAGATCATCTTCCTTGTCGGGGATTATCCGCCCCACATGGATTATCCCGACGACGTGAAATACCCTGTCACGTGCAGGGACGCGGTGAAGCGCGACCTGATCATCGACACCGTTCAATGCGGCGAGGTGAGCGAAACGACCTCTGTCTGGCGTGAGATCGCCCGATTGTCCGAGGGATCCTACGTGGCATTGGCCCAGTCGGGAAACATGACCGTCGTGACGACCCCCTTTGACTCGGAGATCGCCCGGACGAGCGGGGAGATCGGGACCACCGTTGTGGCCTACGGCGAAAAGGACGCGCAGGAGGCCGCGCGCGGCAAGGTGGCAAAGGCGGCCGAGGCGCCGGCAGCGATTGCCGCGGACAGGGCTGCCTTCAATCTCGCCACAGGCGGCAAGGCCATCCAGGGCATGGGGGACCTCGTGGCCGATTCTGCGGAAGGAAAGGTGGACGTGGGCAGGCTGAAAGCCGACGAGCTTCCGCCGGAGATGCAGAAGATGACTCCCGCGCAGCGCACCGCGTATGTGGCGAAGCAGAAGGAACGAAGGGAAAGCCTCAACCACAAGCTCACGGAGCTTTCACAGAAGCGCGCTGCCTGGCTCGTTCAGGAGCAGAAGAGAAACGCCTCGACAACAGGGGGCGACGCGTTCGATACCCGGGTGGCGGAAGTCATTTCCGCGCAGGCTGCCCGGGCCCGGTAAGGCGGAGAAAGGCGGGCTCGCACACCGGGCCCGCTCGTCTTGGCCCGTACGCCGGGCCCGTCCTACCCCGGCGAAAGCTGCGCGAGGAACTCTTTTCGGAGCATGACCTCGAAGAAAATCGCGGATCCGTCCTTCAATACCACCTCGGTCACGGGGGAGGAGAACAATTTCGTAAAGACCGATGCCGGGGGAACTTTCCGGGGAGCAACCCCCCCGATGCCCCGGGCGGCACCCACGCGCGACACGACACGGACGAACTCCACTTCTGATTTCGAGAAGGAGAGCTCCGTCTTTTCCCACTTCGACCTGCCGGGAAAGATCTTCGAGAGCCAGTTGTCCCGCTCGAAGTCCTCGAACCAGAAGAAGTCGCCGACCAGGTAGAGCAGCCCGGGGAAATTGAGGATATTTCCCCCGGTCCTGCCGACCAGCGTCGCGAACGTGAAGAAACTTATTGCGCCGCCCCGCTTTTCCGCGGTCTGCCGCCAGAACTCGGCGGGATCTTCCTCCTGGGCCCTCCGCAACCATTGCATGGCATGTACGATAGTCCGCCGTCAGGCGTCCGTCAATCGCTTGTCCGGGCAGAATGCCCGCGCCCGCGGCAGGCCCAGCTTGCCGGCGGCGAGGCGGTGAAGTGAAGGGATGAGGAGGGGTCAGAGCTCCCCGAGAGGCTGCGGCCGGGGCACCGGGTAGCGCAGCTCGACCGACTTGCCCGTCCCCGAGGCATCGTGAACGGCGTGCATGATCTCCAGCGCGTGCATGCCGAGCGCCCCCGAGGCCAGGTGAGGCCGTCCTGTCCCTATCGCCTGGACCATCTCCGAGAGTCCCAGCCCGCGCGAGTTTTCCGCCCAGGGCAGGTCCAGCGGCACCTCCCGCCACTCCGCGTCTTCTTTCCCGCGGATAAGGACCGGGCCGCCGAAGGTGTTGGGATCAGGGACGCTCAAAGAGCCTTCGCTGCCGTAGATCTCGATACGCGGAAGCTGCGAGCTCCAGACGTCGAAGGACATCACGAACGTGGCGATGGCGCCGCACTCGAAGTCGATGGTTCCCGCCGCATGCGTGGGTATCTCCACGTCGATGCGCTGGCCCGCGTTCGGTCCCGAGCCGATAACCCGGTTTCGAAATGTCCTGCGGACCGATCCCGATACCCGGCGCGCGGCCCCAGGAGAGCGATAAGGGCCGTGAAGTAGTAGGGGCCCATGTCGAAAACCGGACCGCCCCCCTGCGCGTAGAAAAACCCCGGATCCGGATGCCAGCCCTCGGGCCCGTGATTGGCCAGAAAGGCGGTGGCGGCCACGGGGAGGCCGATGGCGTCTTCGTCGATGAGCCGAATGCAGGTCTGGATGCCCGCACCCAGGAACGTGTCCGGCGCCGTTCCGACCCGGAGACCCTTCTTGCGCGCCAGGGCCAGGATGCGATCCGCATCCTTCAGCGATATGGCCAGCGGCTTTTCCGTATGCACGTGCTTGCCCGCCGCGAGCGCGGCAAGGGACACCTCCGCGTGCGCCGAGGGAACAGTCAGGTTGAGCACCACGTCGACGGACGGGTCGGCAAGGAGCTCCTCCACCGTGCACGCCCGCGGAATGCCGTGCGCGGCTGCCTTTGCCGCTGCCCGTTCCGCCACCAGGTCCGCAACGGCCGCGACCTCGATGTTCCCGAACCGGGTCGACAGGTTTTTGACGTAGATCTCGCTGATGTTGCCGCATCCGATCACGCCGATGCGCGCCCGATCGCTCTCGGTTGCTTTTTTCATGCGTGCCTCTGGCCCTGACCGTAATAGGCGTCCTTTCCGTGCTTCCGCAGAAAGTGCTTGTCCAGGAGGCTCCGCCTCATGCCCTTGACCCGGGGATTGATCTGCACGGCAAGCGCGGTCATCTCCGCCACGTAGTCGAGGATGAAGGCGTGGTAGACCGCCTCCGCCGCGTCCTTGCCCCAGGTGAAAGGCCCATGTGAGGCGACAAGAACCGCAGGCACCGCGCGATAGTCGATATTGCGGAACGCGTCCACGATCTGCACGGCGGTCTGCTCCTCATAGTCCAGGGCGATCTGCGCGTCCGAGATGACCGCCGTGCAGGGGACCGGCCCGTGGAAATAGTCGGCGTGTGTCGTGCCCAGGCAGGGCAGGGGGCGGCATGCCTGCGCCCACGCCGTGGCATGCCGCGAATGCGTGTGCACGACTCCGCCGATCTCGGGGAACTCCCGATAGAGCAGCACGTGTGTTTTGGTATCCGAGGAAGGGTTCAGGTCACCCTCCACTTTTTTTCCGTCCTGATCGAGGATCACCAGGTTCTTCGGTGAGAGCTCCGCATAGTCCACGCCGCTGGGCTTGATGGCAATCAGCCCCAGCGTGCGATCGATGCCGGAGACGTTTCCGAATGTGGCAACCACGAGGCCGTGTTCCACCAGGCGCATATTCGCCTGGTACACCTCTTCCCGCAGCCGCTGAAGGCTGCGCTTCCGCGCCGCGGTACGGGAGTGCGCGGGTACGCGCTCGGCCCGGAGGCCGTACCCGTTCGGCGAGTACGCCGTACCCCGAGGATTTTTGGCGGCCCTCATAGCGCGCGCAGGAGCCCCGCCAGGCTCCCGCCAAGGGATGTGTAGGTGGCGTACAACCGCCCGTATGCGGCGGCGTGCCTTTTCTCAGGCTTGAAGATCTTGTCGAATCCGCTTCCCATCTTCTTCTGCGCCGCCGCCACCGACGGGTGCACTCCCGCCGCAACCGCGGCAAGCATTCCGGCGCCCAAAGCGCAGGCCTGGTCGGATGCGACGACGCGGATCGGCATGCCGAGGATGTCCGCCGTTACCTGCATGACAAAGGGGCTCTTGCGCGCAATCCCTCCCTGCGCGATGACGGCGTTGATCGGTACCCCTTCCTTCCGGAATTGCTCGACGATTGCCCGTGAACCGAACGCGGTGGCTTCCACGAGGGCCCGGAAGATCTTCGGCGCGGTCGTGCCGAGGGTCAGGCCCACGATGGCGCCCTTCAATGTCTGGTCGGCGAACGGCGTGCGCCGGCCGTTCAGCCAGTCCAGCGCGGCCACCGTCGATTCGCCCGGGTCGACCCTGGCAGCTTCGTCTGCAAGCCTGTCCAGGATCTTCTCTTCGATCTCCTTGCGGGCCTGCGCAAGCGCGGCGCCAAATCCGCGGGGTACCGCGGCGCCCTTGGAGCCGCGCGTCCCGCCCGCCGCGGTACTCCGCGGATTTGCCGCCGCGTCGTGCAGCGGCCAGGAAAGAAGGTCTTTGAACCACGCATAGACATCGCCGAACGCGGACTGGCCCGCTTCCAGGCCGACCATGCCGGGGATCACGGATCCGTCCACCTGGCCGCAGATCCCCGCGATGCACTTGCTTCCCACCGCTTTCCGCGGCGCCACCAGGACGTCGCAGGTGGAGGTGCCCATGATCTTCACCAGGGTCTTGTCCGTGATTCCGCCGCCCACGGCGCCCATGTGGGCATCGAACGCTCCCACCGCGACGGTGGTCCCGGGTTCCAGACCCAGCCGCCTGGCCCATTCATCCGTGAGCCCGCCCGCGCTGAGATCCGATGTGTGCGTTTCGGTGAAAAGACGCTGGCGCAGACCCTTCAGGAGGGGGTCGATCTTGAGGAGAAACGCCTCGGGCGGAAGGCCCTCCCAATCGGAATGCCACATCGCCTTGTGCCCGGCCGCGCACCTGCTCCTCTTCATGGCAAGAGGATCCACCGCGCCGGTGAGGAGCGCCGGCATCCAGTCGCAATGCTCCACCCAGGAGTATGCCGCGGCCCGGACCTTTCCGTCCTCCCGGATGACGTGCAGGATCTTCGACCAGAACCATTCGGAGGAATAGACGCCCCCCTCGTATTTCGTGAAGTCAGTCCCGCCCCACCCGCGGGCCGTTTTGTTGATGAGCTCCGCTTCCTTCACGCCCGTGTGGTCCTTCCAGAGCACGAACATCGCGTTCGGGTTCTCCTCGAATCCCTTGACGAGCGCGAGCGGCGTGCCGTTCCGGTCCACGGCGCACGGGGTGGATCCGGTGGTGTCGATGCCGATTGCGGCCACGCTCTTGCCCGCCTTTTTGCCGATTTTGGCAAGCGCGCCCTTCACCGAAGCCTCCATCCCCTCGATGTAGTCCAGAGGATGCTGGCGGAACATGTTCCTGGCAGGGTCGCAGTATTTGCCCGCGGCCCAGCGGCGGTACCAGGCCACCTCGTTCGCCAGCTCTTTTCCCGTCTGGGCGTCGATCACCACCGAGCGAACCGAGTCGGTGCCGAAGTCCATCCCGATGATCAGCGTTTCCCTGGCCATTTCTTCCTCCTATGCCCGCGGGCCCGCGGCGCCCGCCCGCTCCCTGTTTCGAACTCCCCGGTCGTGGTCCCGCACCGCGCGTTCACGATCTCCGACGGCGCGCTCACGATCCTGGATGGCAAGCTCCCGGTCGTGATTGTAGACGTCCCAGCCGAGGTAGCGGGTGAATGCCTCTTCGACCACTGCGGCGACCCGCGCGGGGTTGATTGCCACGTGATGCTCGAAGCCGTTGGCGCAGATGTGGCGCAACAGCCCCTGCAGCTGCGGGATCCGCGCCACGCCATAGCCGCCGAAAGTGGTGAGGGGGTCCTTGGTGATCTCCCCTTCCCCTACGTAAGCGCGAATCCTGCCCGCCCTGTCGTCGGTGGAGACGCGGCAGTACGTAAAGTCTGTGGGCTTCAGCTTGCCGGCAAGCGTGCCGAACGTGTTCTCCCTGCCGACCGTTCCGGCGAGTATTTCGTTGTAGTCCATGACGGCCTTCCGCCCGAAGAGATCCTGGGGAAAGTTGCTGCAATGGAACAACACGCACTTGTCGGGGTCATCCGCATAATTGTTGTTCCAGTCCACCAGCCCGCTGGGCTTTCCCGACGCCTGGACCATGGCGTACATGCCGACCAGTCCGGTCACGTCGGTCTCACAGGCGCTCGGGCACAGCGCGTTGCTCAGCATGCTCATGGCGGTGCAGGGCATCACTCCGAAGTATTCCTCCATGGAGGTCCAGCACTGGATTGCCGTGCCGTCCAGCTCATGTTCCTTCACGTACTGGTCAAGCACGACGGCGAACTTCGCCATGCGGGTGAGCGCCTCCCGGGGGATCTTTGTCGTCTTGATGTAGTCCTTTATCTCGTCCAGCTTCGAGAGCACCGTGGAGTCCTTGTCCTTGAGGTTCCACGCCCTTCCGAACAGGTCGGACAGGTCCAGGCTTTCCACGGAGATGCCCGCGTGCTCCAGGAGCTTTTCGCTGTAACGCACCGTGAGAAATGCGGCCGGCCGGGCGCCGATCTGGCCGAAACGCGCCTTCTTCATCGACTTCACCACCCTGCAGACCCCCCCGAAGTCACGCAGCTCCTCTCGGAACGCGGCGGACTCCGGGTCCATGGTGTGCTGGGAGGTGAGGGAATAGCGGATCCCGTACTGGGCAAGGTTGTTGCAGGCCGACATCTTTCCGCAGAAGCTGTCCCGCCGATGCTCGATGGTCATCCTCCCCGGCTCGTCGGGGAACGCGTGGACGAGCACGGGCACCTGCAGCCCCGCAAGCCGCAGAGTGTCCGCGATTCCCCGCTCGTCGCCGAAGTTCGGGAGGGTGACGAGGATCCCGTCGATCTTCTCCTGGTTCGCCTTGAAGAGCGCGGCGCACTTTTTCGAGTCCGCAAAGCTCTCCACGGAGCCGTACTTTGTATCCTTCGGGGAAAGGGCGATCGCCTCGAAACCCTCCTCCTTGAGCACGGCCAGGATTGTTTTTCGCCCCTGCTCGCACAGCTCCGAAGGAAAGAAGCCCCGGTTGCCTATCAGCACACCGAGTGTGGTCATTGGATTCTCCTTTTGCTTGCGGGAAATTGCGAAGCCCCACGATAAGGCCCGGCAAGGCAAAAGTCAAGCTTGACGTAAATTTGCGCGCACAAATCCGCGGAATACCGCGGCGCGCTATCGCACCATACCCGGCAGCAGATACGCTTGCACGAGCGCGATGAGACCGATCAAGAGGGCCATTGCAAGGCTGTGCAGGACCGTGGAACGGAAGAGCGAGCCTTCCTGCCCCTCGAGGTGTCCGGAGGCGGTGGCCACGGCGATGCTTTGCGGAGAGATCATCTTCCCCGCCACGCCTCCCGATGCATTGGCGGCGACCATCAGTGCGGGGTTGAGGCCGAGCCGCTCCGCCGTGGTGCGCTGCAGCGAGCCGAAGAGGGCATTGGAAGACGTGTCGGAACCGGTCACCAGAACGCCGAGCCAGCCCAGAAGGGGCGAGAACAGGGGGAAGAGGACTCCCGTGGCGGCAAGCGCGCGGCCGAGTGTCGAGGTCATTCCGGAGGAGTTCATGATGAAGGCCGTGGCGAGTATGAGGCACACGGTGAAGATCGTCCCCCCGAGATCCCTTATGGTGCGGCCCAGGCACGCAATCACTTTTCGCGGGCCGAGGTTCGGGAGGAAGAACGCCGAGATCACCGCGGCCAGAAAAATCGCCGTGCCGGGGGTCGAGAGCAGGGGAAGCGTGAATGAAGATCCGGGAAGCCCCGGCCAAAGCATCTTGAGGTCACCCCGCTGGAGCAGGGGCCTCAATGGTCCCAGGCTCCACAGGAGGACCATGATGGACATGAGCAGGTACGGACCCCAGGCGCGAAGCGCGGAGGCCGCGGAGGTTTTTGTCGCGGGCGGCTTTTGCATGGTCCCCGCGGAAGGCCCCCTCGCCGTGGAGGCTCCCGCGAAATCCCAGGCGGTGCGCGGTTTCCAGAACCGGAGGAAGAGCCACAACCCCGCCAGGGTGATGATTCCGGAGAGGATGCCGGCGGTCCACGGCCCGCTGAAGTTGGCAATCAGGAACTGGGACACGGACATCAGGAGGCCGGCGACGATCAGCGCCGGCAGCACCTCCATGCTCCGCCGCCATCCGCACAGCACGACGGTGAGCCAGAGCGGCACGAACATCGAAAGGAGCGGCACCTGGCGGCCGATGATCCGGCCGAGCGTCACCACGTCGATCCCGCTCACCCCGGCGGCAACGGCCACCGGGATTCCCGCCGCGGCAAACGCGACCGGCGAGCTGTTGGCAATCAGGCAGAGAACGGCGGCAGCGCGTGCTTCGAAGCCGAGGCTCACGAGCATTGCCAGGGAAATGGCGACGGGAGTGCCGAACCCCGCAGCCCCCTCCAGAAACGCTCCGAATGCAAACGCGATAAAGAGGGCCTGCAGGCGTCTGTCCGTGGTGATGGAAGCGAGGGTCGCCCTGATGACGTCGAACTGACCCGACTCCACGCTGAGAGAATGGACGAAGAGCGCGGACACCACGATCCACATGATGGGAAAAAGCGCGGTGGCAGCGCCCTGCAGACCGGAAGAAAGCGCGGAAACAGCGGGCATGCCCCACGCGGCAATGGCGACGATGAAGGCGGCAAAGGCCGCGGCGAGGGCCGGTGCCCATCCCGGAACCCGGCCCGAAGCGAGCAGCCCGAAAAGGACGGCGAGCGGAATGACGGCCGCAAGCGCGGAAAGCCCGAGGCTCCCCAGGGGAGCGAGTGCCGGTGTCCACGGCATGGTCCGCAATTCAATCATGCCGGGCTAGCAATTGTCCAGGGCGGCCACGGTAATCCGTGGCATTTCGCGGCCACGAATGCCACCGAGTACGGTGGCCGCGGTACTCCGTGGCATTCGGGCGGCAACGCCGCCCGGCTCCGGCGCTTCCTCCCTCAGGGCAGAACCGGGATCTCCGGGGCCTGGACAGTGCCTGCGTCCGCAATCGCGGGGACCTGCTTCTCTTCCGCGATCTTGAAGGCACCGACGACCTTGTGCAGCTCCTGCGCCATTGTCGTGAGCTCAACCGTCGCAGCGGACATCTCTTCAGCCGAAGCGGCGGCGGACTGCGCCAGCTCGTTCACATCCTCCATCGCCTTGGAGACCTGCCGTGCCGTGGAGGTCTGCTCCTCGGTGGCCGCAGAAATGTTCTGGCTCATCTCGCTCACGCTGGAGAGCGATTTTGCCAGCTCCTTGACCGCCGCCACCTGCTGCTCGATGGCCTTCGCAAGCCCACCGATCATCTCGTTCACCCGCTGGGACGCTGCCCGGATCTGCTCCATCGCGAATTGCGATCCCTTCGCGATCTTCACCCCTTCGGTTACGTTTTTCACGCTCTCCTTGATCAGCGCCCCGATCTCCTTGGTCGAAGAGGCGCTCCGGTCGGCGAGCTTGCTCACCTCATCCGCCACGACGGCGAAGCCGCGGCCGTGCTCCCCCGCGCGCGCCGCCTCGATGGCGGCGTTCAGCGCCAGAAGGTTGGTCTGGTCGGCGATGTCGGAGATGACGTCCACGATCCCGCCGATCTTTTCGGAGCTCTGGGCAATCCGCGTGATGCCGGTGACGACCGAGTCAACAGCCTTGGCCCCTTCGAGCGCGTTTTCCACCGATCTCTGCGTCAGGTCGGAGATCTCGGTAAGGCTTCCCGACACCGCTTCGATGGAGCTCTGCACCTGGGCCATGGAGCTGGTGCCGCGCTCGACCGCCGTGGATTGCGACAGCGCGTGCTGGGAGATCTGGTCCACCGAGGCGGTGAGCTGCTCCATCGAGGCGCTTGTCTCTTCCAGGGTGGAAGCCTGGCTCTGCGCCCCGTCAGAAAGCTTCTGGGCGCTGGCGGAAATCTGCTCGCTTGATGAGGCCACCTGTGCGGCATTCAGCTGGACGGAGGTCACCGCCTCCTTGAGCCTCTGCGCCATGCCGTTGAGTGCCGCGGCAAGGAGCCCCACCTCGTCGCGCTGGTGGATGGGGAGCTGCTGGGTGAAGTCACCCGCGGCAACACGCTGGGCAAAGGCGACCGCCTTTGCCAGCGGCCGGGTGATGGCGCGCGAGATGGCAATGGCGATGCCGATCCCGATGAACGCGGCGGCGGCGAGGCCCGCAAGAAGGCTGAAGACCGCGGTCACCATGCGCGTCACGGCGAGCGCGGTGATGGCGCGCGCGTCCTTGAAGCCTTCCACGGAGGTCGCGCTGGCCGCTGCCAGAAGCACGTCGGTGGCCCCGGCGCTCATGCTGTTCAATTCTCCCACCCTGGTCATGTCCGCGAGGACCGAGCTGCTGGCGGCCAGGTGGGCTTCCGCGTCATGCTGAATCTGCTGCAGCTCCGGCCTGTCGGCCGGGAGGGTGACCGCGGTCAGCGCTTTCACCTTGGCATCGAAGCCGGCAAAATCGTCGATGGCCTTTCTCAGTATCGACGCATCGCCCAGCGCCTGGGCCTTGTAGGCCGCCGCATTCAGGTTGCTGCCCAGGAGGATGATCCCGCTGATCCCATTCACCCGCGCCATCCAGCGCTCGATGCCTGCGGATCCCGACCCTGCCCTCACTGCCGCGGCCATCTGCTGATTCTGGCCTTCGAGGAACTTGAGCGCCCTTTGCATGAAAGAGGAGGACGCGCTGTCCAGGGCCATACGCGCGGAGAGGATGTCGTTGTTGGCGGTCACTATGTCGGCGCCGATCTTCTTGTATTCATCCAGCCTGGTCGCGGCTTCGGCCGTGTTCTTCCGCAGCACGATCAGCCTCGGGTTCTTCGCTGCGAGGGCTTCCGCCTCTGTGAGAAACGTCAGAGTCTGATCGATGAAGCCATTTGCCTGCATCAGATAGAGATTCTGCGCGGTGAGAGCGTACCCACGCATGTTGTACATCGCGAGCTGAGAGCTGCGCTCGATGCTGTTGGCAAGCTCCACCTGGGGAACCGTCTCCTGATCCAGCCGCTTCGCGTCGCCCTGCACGCCCAGCATGTTGATGATCGCGATTGCGCCGAGCGCCATCGCGATGGCGATAACCAGCCCGAATCCCACGCCAATCTTCGCCGCCGTCTTCAGGTTTCTCATCGTCACGAACCTCCTCCTCCACCCTGCGCGCCTTCGCGAGGCAGAGCGTGAGTACTTTTCTCATCTGTAAGAATTATCTATCAGTTAATATTCTTACACCTCTCCCCTGCTCTTGTCCACCAAAAGTCTCTAAAAAGTCTATGTTTCCCGCACCTTGGATGGTACACTCTAGTGACAACCATATGGGACTCCAGGAGCTTCCCGAAGCGGACAAACACCTCATCTATGGGCTTCTCTTGAAGAAGAAACGGTCCCGAGCCCAGGAGCGCCGGGTGCTCTCGATCGTGCGCAGCTCGATGGACCTGGCCGCGAAAATCGAGGCTATCCTGAAAATCACCCGCGCCCAGGTCCTCGAGCTCCCGGAGAGTCACGCGGAAGAAAACCAGGGGCCCGGGCGGATTCTCGACAGGGCGCTGCCCATGAAAAAGCGCAAATCAGTGCTCATTGTTGACGTCCGCGCAGAGCTCACGAGCCTGTTGAAGAAGTGTTCTCTGAAGCGGGAGCTCTCCTTCTCCCGTATCGGGGAGCGGTTCGACGCGGTCCACCTCATCCGCAGCCTGCGCTCCCGGCTGATCATCGTCAACGAGAGCTTCTCCGCGGAGGAGGAATATGCGCGGTATTTCGAGATCTGCAGGGCAATCGAGCCGGGGATCAGGATCATCTTCCTGGGAAGACCGGCTCATCCGCCGGAAGGCAGTCCCGCCTTTCGCGCGGCCACCCGCTCCCTGCCGAAACCGCTGAATATCGAAAGACTCGAAGAGAGCGTACGAGAGCTCCTGAGCAGCAAGCGGGATTCTCAGACGTACAAGCTGGAGAGCTCCCGGTAGCTTTCCGGGTCAAGAAGGTTCTCCATGAGCTTCATGCGCGCGCGCAGCTCCGCGCCGAGTCTCTTCTCCTTGCCGAGAAAAAGGGAAAGGAAGTCATCATGCAGAAGCAGGCCCGCGGTGAAGCACATGGTCACCGCGAGGGAAAGGGCTTCCACGACGGTCTTGCCCTTCAGAAGGGAGCGTGTCTGGATGCGCCCGTTCTCATGCGGCAGGGAGAAGGTCTTTCCCTGGAGCACGATCGGCTCCAGGGGCTCGGGCGTTCCCGCCGCGCCCCCCGGTGTGCGAAGAACCAGTACTTTCATGAGGGTCTTGCCCAGGTCGACAAGGCAGCCCACACCCTGGCCGATGATTTCATTCACTTCCATCTCATTGCCGATTGCTCCGAGCCGGGCTCCCTTGATCTGGAGGTAGCGGGAGAGGGGAAAGCTGCTGAAATGGAACGGGCCCGTCTCCATCTTCTCGACCATTGTGCGGAGCTTCGTGAAATCCAGCTCGAAGAAAGCGCGTGAGAAGATCGCGGTCCGCCCCGTCTCTTCGAGGAGGCATTGGCCATTGAGCAGGGGGGAGAAAAGCCTGTCAAATCTCCGCACCAGCCGGGGAACGAAGAGGACGAGGTTGTCCTGGTCCGCCGCGAAGCTGAACGGTTCACGCGAATCGCCGGGCGCGTAGAAGCCCGCAAGGATTTCCGTGTCCGGCCGGCCTTGTTCGTCGAGGACGATATAGCTGTTGATCCGGCGGGCTTCCAGGAGCTGCTCGTGGAGCTTTCCAATGGATTCGAACGCGGCGTCGATGTACCCGTCCATGCGCGCGCGGACAGGAGACTCGCAATCGAACGCGCGCGAGTCGACCATCTCCCCCAGGCCCTCACGCATGAGGTCCGCGAGGGTGAGCAGGCGACGGTACTTGAAGATGTTCAAGCCGAGGAGACAGTTATACAGAGAAGGGAGAGTGCAGTCCTCCGCCAGGATCCGAAGGACCAGACGGTTGGTCTTGTCATTTTCCTCCTCCGGCTCATGCTGCTTTTCATAGAAGGCGCGAAGAGCCCCGAAGATCACCGCCTGCGTGTCCGGCTCATAGTGGAGCATCAGGAAGAGGCTTTCCACGCGCCGGAGCCGATCGATCACGTTCAAGTCACGCAGATTCAATCGGGCGAACTCGATGGCGCGGAGCCGGTCCGCGAGGCGCTTCAACAGGACGAGGAGATTGTACTGCCGGGGGGTCAGATGCAGCCAGCCGTGCTCCACCACGGGGTTGAGCCGCAGGGAGAGCTCCGCTGCCGTGGTGAGGATTTCCTTTGCCAGGAACGCGGGAAGCTGCGGATCTATGCGAATCCCCGGCGGCAGAAGGCGCGTTTCCAGCACGTAGCTGCGCCGGCCGAACTCCCTGACCCGGCGGTATTCAGTGAAAATGAACTTGAAGTAGGAGCAGCTCTGCGTCGTTTTCTTGATCATCCGGCTGATGCGGCTGACCTGGCTGCGCGCCACCTGGGCCGACGCCTGCCGCACGACATGCAGGATCGCGAGCGTATCTTCTTTTTCGTCGATCTCTTTGATCTTTTCTATTTTCTGAGGGATGGTGAGCGGGTTGGCGAGAACTTTCTGAACCGCGCTCCTCTTGGGCTCTTCGCGAACCTTGCCCAACAGCAGCCCGAGTGCGATGTGATCGTCCGCTTCCCTTTCGATTTCCGCACGGGTCAACTCCACCGTATTTTCCCCCTGTGAGGAGAATTATCCGAACAAAACGGACCGCGGTCAACCACAGCCCTTCCGCGGTACCTTGCACGGTACACCGTGCAGTTACGCGGAGTTGGACGGCGGCGCCCTTTCAGTTGCGGGTGGGGGTGCTCAATGATACTCTTGTCCACCGTGAGCGCCCAATCGATCCCGCTTATCGTAATGGCGAGCCTCACCTTCTACGTCGGGGCCTACAGCATCCAGCTCTATGTCAAGCAGCCCCGGCGCGCCTCCCACGCGAGCTTCGCCGCGTCATGCATCTGCATGGGCTTGTACGATGTCTTCTGCGCGGGGCTTTACGGCGCAGGCTCTCCCGCGGACGGAGCGGGCTGGCAGCGGCTGCAAATGGCGTCGCTCGCCCTCGTCGGCATCGCCTTTTCCTGGTTCGTCCTGCACTTCCTTTCCTCAGGGGCCTTTGTTACCCGGCGCACGAAGGCCGTGGTCGGGGGGTCTCCCTCTGCTTCCTCCTCATGGCCATCGCGGGCACCGTTTTCCCCAGCGGCCTGTACGTGCTGCCGGACGCGCCCTTCGTGAAGGTCACGCCGCTGCCCTTCGGGCTCAGGGTCGTCTATAACGAAGTCGCTCTCGGGCCCCTGGCAACCGCGCAGAGCGTCCTGGAGGTGGCAGCCTTTCTTTTCCTGTTCTGGCTTGCATTCCGCACCTACAGGAGCGGCCGCGCCAGCGAGGTGAAAGCGCTCCTTGTCGCCATGGCCATCTATTTCGCGAGCATCATCAACGACACGGCGGTGTCGATCGGTCTCTATCACCTGCCGTATGCCATGGAATATGCCTACATGAGCATGGTCCTCCTGGTCACCGGTTCAGTCACCTCGACGGTCGTCGAGGCCGGCAACATGAGGGAGGCGCTCCTGACAAGCCAGGAGACGCTCCGCCGTCACGCGAAGCAACTGGAGTCTCTCCGGGAGCTCGAGATGGAGATCACGGCGGAGCTCGACCTTACCTCGTTGTTGAAGTCGGTTGTTTCCCGCGCCATGGAGCTGCTCAAGGCGACGACGGGAGGGATTTACATCTATATCCCCGAGCGCGACGTGATCGAGTGGCGGTATTCGGTGGGTCCGGTCGATCCCCCTCCGGGAAGCTATCTCCGCCGCGGTGAGGGTCTTTCGGGCAGGGTGTGGGAACAGAACACGACACTCATCGTCAATCACTACAAAGAGTGGCGGGGCATGCATCCCGAGTACGCGCATCTTCCCGATTTTTCCACGGTCGGCTCGCCCATGCATTGGGGAAACGAGTTCTTCGGCGTGCTCTGCATGCTGCGCGATCCTTCCCAGGGGTTCGAGCCGGCGGAGGGGGAGCTGCTGGAGCTCTTTGCCTCGCAGGCGGCGGTTGCCCTTCGCAATGCGAGACTGTTCGAGGCGACGCGCAGGCAGACAGACCGATTGTCCGTGGTCAACCGTATAGCAAAAACCGTCGGCGCGACCCTGCGCATGGACGAGCTGAGGGAGACCGTCTATCGGGAACTGGCCACGCTGTTTCCCCACGATCTGTTTTCAATTGCGCTCGCGGACGACGCGTCCGCTGCACGCGAGCAGTTTGTCGGAATCGAGGAGGGACGCCGACTTTCCTCCGCCCGCTTTACGACCGGACCGGAGCTGATCGGGCGCGTGCTCGCGGAGAGGAAGACCTTCATCGTGCGCGACTTGGAGCGTGAAGGCCTGCCCCACGCGTGGCTCGGCGCGCCCATCCTCATCGGGAATCGCGTGACCGGCGTGATCTCTCTCCTCTCCCACCGGCGGGAAGCATACGGTGAGGACGACGCCGAGCTCCTGTCCACAATCTCCGAGCAGGTGGCCGCAGCCATCGAGAGGGCCCGGCTCTACCAGAGCCTCCACGATTCGGAACAGAGGTACCGCACGTTGTTCGAGCAGGCGAATGACGCCGTCATCCTCCAGGACCTGGACGGCGGGATCCTCGACGTCAACGAGCGCGCCTGCCAGCTCCTTGGCTATCCGCGGGAGAGCCTCATCGGGGTGCCGGTAAGCGGGATCGTGTCGGCCCGTTCACCCCTTCTTCTGGCCAACCACATGCAGAGGGCGGAGGGGACCGTGCGCGTGGAGGGCGAGTATATCCGCAGAGACGGCTCCCCGGTGCCCGTCGAGGTGAGCATGGCATCCCTTCAGGTGGCCGGAAAGCCGCTCGTGTTCGTCCTGGCGCACGACATCACCGAGCATATCCGGCTCGAGGAGAGGCTGCGCCAGGCGCAGAAAATGGAGGCGATCGGAACGCTTGCGGGCGGCATCGCTCATGATTTCAACAATATTCTCACCGGCATCCTCGGCTATTCCACGCTCCTGCGCGAGGAGCTCCCCGGTGACAGCCCTCTTTCCGAGGACGTGCAGGCAATCGAGACCTCGGCCCGGCGCGCCGCCGAGCTCACCCAGCAGCTCCTGACCCTCTCGCGAAAAAACCCCCGTGTGCCCCTTTCGCCCATCGATCCGAACAGCGTCGTGACCGAGGTCGTCCGCCTGCTCGAGCGCACGATCGACAAGTCCGTCAGCATCCGTACCTCCCTTGCGGAGAACGTGAACTCCGTGAACGGCAATGCGGGACAGCTCCACCAGGCCCTCCTGAATCTCTGTCTCAACGCCCGAGACGCCATGCCCGGAGGAGGCGAAATCGTAATCGAGACGCGGAACGAGGATCCCGCTGAGCGCGCCTGCGTGGAGGACGACACGCGCGTGTTCATCACCGTGCGGGACTCGGGCATGGGAATGGATGTGTCCGTGCAGGAGCGGATATTCGAGCCGTTCTTCACCACAAAGGAGCAGGGGCGCGGGCTGGGTCTGGCCATGGTGTATGGAATCGTCCGCGGACACGGGGGGGACATCCGCGTGCAAAGCGCGCCCGGGAAAGGGGCGTCCTTTGTGCTCAGTTTCCCCGCCTGCGGCGGATCGGCGGAAGGGCAGGCAGTTCCTGCCGGACACGTCCCCGGAGGACACGAGACGATCCTGATCGTGGACGACGAGGACGGAGTGCGCAGCGTGCTGACACGGATACTGGAGCGGGCCGGCTATTCGGTGATCCAGGCGGAGGATGGGCTGCGCGGCGTCGAGATCTTCCGCGCGCGCGCCGGAAGGATCGACCTCGTTGTGCTCGACATGGCCATGCCGCGCATGAGCGGAGCCGAAGCATACGATCGATTCGTGGAGATCGACCCGGGCGTGCGCATTCTCATTTCGAGCGGCTACAGCGAGGAGGGCCGCGCCGCGGAGATCCTTGCCCGGGGCGCGAAGGGGTTCCTCAAGAAGCCCTACGGCAATGAAACCGTGCTCGCCATGGTGCGCGTCACCCTGGATCAGACAAGCGCGGCTCGCGCAACGTCTACCTGACCACGAGCACTTTCCGCATCTCGTCGAATCCCGGGCCCACCACACGGACGAAGTAGATGCCCCTGGCCACGATCCTGCCGCCGCGGTTCTTTCCGTCCCACCCGGTGGTGTACTCGCCCGCGCTCTGGGTCCCGCTTGCCAGCACGTTGATGATGTCACCGCTCAGATTGAAGACGGTGATCGAGATCTTTCCCGTCTTGGGCATCACGTAATGCAGGTATGCAACTTCACCATTGGCCGGATGGATCACGTTGTTGGTGATCGTGACCTGGCCGCGCTGCTCGATGATCGAGTGGTAGGCGTATTCGAAGGGCCGGACATTGCCCGGATTGTTGGGGTCTGCCCGGGAATGCGCAGGGCAGGAAATGATCGGCGCCATCACTGATAACGAACATGAACTGCAGGAGGGCCCCGTCCTTGACCTCCGGGTCGCTGCTGGGGATGACGTAGTCACGGAGGGCCCCGTTGAGCTGCCGTCAGGCCGGGGCTGGTGCGCGCCTGGGCGTTGCCCGGATAGTGAGCGAGGTCGCCGCGCACGGTCTCCGGCAGGGGAGGCGGGCCAGAAGCGTTGTCGCCGTCGTCGGGATCCAGAGGTTGTTGAAGTCCACGTCTGCGGGCGGGTTCACGTCCCAGAACAGGTTGAGGGACGTGCCGGCCACGTCGAGCCCGGGCGCCAGGATCCTGGCCTCAAGGAGAGCGTCCTGCGGCAGGAGCCAATGGTGCCGTCGAAGTTGGTGACCATGCCGATCCCGCCCCGCGCGGGATCGCGCTGCACGTTCCGGTTCAGCGCAAAGACCGGCGTGACAAAGCCCAACCCCACGTCGGAGATGTTGTGCGCGGGAGCGGCGGGAGTGGGGGCGCGAGCATCGCCTTGCCGCTGTACGGCGGGTTATGAACACGCCCCGTCCAGACACGCTGGGGGAAGGAACGTGTCGAGAGTCGTCGCGTTGGCATAACGGTGCGATATGTCCGCGGATCACCATGGTAGTGCGTATGCTGCGCCGGATGGTTTGGTTGGACGGATAATCGAATTGAGTCGGGATACGGCTGGTCCCAGATCTGACCGGCCACAGCCCCGATCGTCTTCGGAGTGGCGCTGAGAATGTCGGTTGGCAGTAAGCGCGGCAGGCAGCGTGACAATCGCGGCATGCGCGCCATTGCCCGTCATCTCCACGGGTTGCACTGTTATCGCGCCGCCCGAGTAGGTGAGGCTTGTGGAACGATCGGGGCGGAGCTGCGTGTAGTCTCCGTAAACGAGCTCGGAGAAGTGCACGTACGCCTTGTTCGAGCCGAGCGCTGCGAGCGTATAAGTGATGACCGGCCGCGCGCCGTCCCCGGGCGTGTAGGTCTTGACCGTCGTGCCGATATTGTGGTCTACCAGCGCGCCGCCTATTGTGCCATACAGCGACGTGTTCGAGACGACTTGCCATTTCGGCGTAACGCTTGAATCCTCCTGCGGTCCCTTCCGGGAGCTTGATATCGAAGACATCCGTTCCGCCAAATCCTACGAAATTTCCTGCCCCGGTAATCGTGCCGTACCCGTCCACCTGCACCGTGATGCCGTGAAGATGTCGCTGAGCAATGTGCCTTTCTGCACCTGGACGCGGATCCTGTCGATCCTGCCGTTGTTGTCCGTGTCCACGGTCCAGCTTGCCAGAATCGGAATCACGAAGAACCAGTTCCGATTGTAGCCTTCATCTGTGCAATTGGGACCCGGGGTAACGGCGATCGGATTGGCCCAGCTCAACTGGACGCTTGCCCAGTCGATGGCTGCTGTTGCGCCAGTCATGTTGAGTTGCCACAGTTGTGTATAGTTCGGCGGAGGTCCCGTGAGTAGCTGACGTCGAGGTCGGGTGGTTCGGCGGATTGTAGAAGCCCTTGGGTACGATGAAAAGACTGCCATCGCTCTCCAGGTTGATCGCAATGGTGCTCGTGCCCAGGACATGGAAATTGTTGCTGACCGTCTGCGTCTTGCCCTGCTGGAAATAGATAGTGACTGGATGGCCGATGGAGTCAGCGGCTATGTCGGCGTAGAAATTCCAGAAGGTATTGTTGCCATTGATCAGGATTTCCCCGTTGGTGAAGTGGACCGCTCCTGTTCCTAATCCGCCGTTGAATGTCCCCCCGAGCTGACTGTCCCAGGTGACCATAGAGGCGTTCGCCGGCGTTCCCAGGAACAGGTTGAATGACCCGCCGTCGGCGAGGATTCCCGCATTCAAGAACACGCTGTTCATGATGGTCAAGGTTGAATTGAATGTCGTGGTCCCTGTGCCGCCCTTGACGAGTTTGTAGAAGGTTTCGCCAACGCCAGGGGGGCCTGCAATGGTCCCGGTGCCTGTAAACTGGACGGTCCCGTTCGCGATATTGAATGTCCCTGCCGTTCGGCTCCAGTTTGTCTTCACCAGGATCGTATACGTCGTAGTGGGGAGGCCGCCCAGAGTCCCTCCGGTCATCGTCAGTGCTGCATTTACGGTAATCGTTTCCGATCCGGAGGCGGTAAGAGAGCCCGAGAGCGTGAGGTTGTTGGTGGTGTAATCACCATTAAGAAGATCGATGGTCCCGGTGCAGCCTGTATCTCCCGTCACTGAGATGAGTTTCCCGGACGAGCCGTTCAGCGTCCCGGCGATGGTTGCTCCCCCTCCCACCGTCAGATTGAAACCGTTGGTGTTGAAAGTCCATCCGGTGATCACATCAAGGTTGCCGCCGGGCTGCAGGGTCAGGTCATTTGTGCTGATTGCCACAGTTCCCGTGGCAGCGACGCCGATCGTCAGATTGTTCGAATGCATTGGGGGTGACCACTTGCACGGTCGTTCCCGTGGTGTCCATTGTCAATGTTGATGAGCCCGATGTGAAGCTGGCGGCCGCCAGAATTGAAACATTCCCGCTCGAGCTGATAAGGGCGCCCCCCGCGGAGATCGCCCCGCCTGTATGGCTCAGGCCCCCCGTGCCCAGGGTTACGATGCCCACTCCCGTGATCGTATAGGTGCCCGCCGTCACTGTCAGGCTTGGTGTCTTCAAAGTCCCTGTCAACTGCGTGATCGATGCCTGCGCGCTGCTGAGGGTGATGGCTCTGCCGTTCGTTGTCCCGTCCAGGGTTCCCAACCCGATCGGTAATCTGGGCGGTGTTGGCTGAGCTCATGTTCAAGGCGGTCCCCAGCTCGAGCGTATGACCGTTCAGATCCAGCGTCCCACGGAACATTGTCAGGATGCCGGCAGCGTTTATCAGCGCAAGGTTGTCCCCGAGGGTAACGGACGCGCTCACCGCGGTGCCTACCGTGATGTTATTGAAGATGTCCCCCGCGCTGGTCAGACTGGTGGTGCCGTCGAAGATGAACGTGGAGCCCGTGCTGGTGAAGTTGGCCGGGGTCAGGTTGGTCAGGGTGACGTTGCCTGCCACCGTCACGGTGCGGTTTGTCACGGTAAAGGTGGAGCCGGCCGCCGCCCCCACGCTGATATTGCCCGTGAGGGTGAGGTTGTCCGCCAGGGTCAGGGCGCCCGGGACGGTCGCCGTGCCGATCTGGATGCTGTTGAATATCTTTGTCGCGCTGGTCAGCGTCGCGGTCCCGTCAAAGACGAATGTCGAGCCCGTGCTGGTGAATGTGGTGAGGTTGGTCATGTCCAGCGAGGTGCCCAGGGTGACCGTCTGATTGCTGACATTCAGCGTGGTGGCCCCCCCTGTCAGGAAGGTCAGCGTCCCGGTGAGGGTGAGGTTGTCCAGCAGCGTCAGGGAGCCCCGCGCCGTCGCCGTGCCGACCTGGATGTTGTTGAAGATGTCCCCCGCGCTGGTCAGACTGGTGGTGCCGTCGAAGATGAAAGTGGAGCCCGTGCTGGTGAAGTTGGCCGGGGTCAGGTTGGTCAGGGTGACGTTGCCTGCCACGGTCACGTTGCGGTTTGTCACCGTAAAGGTGGAGCCGGCCGCCGCCCCCACGCTGATAGTGCCCGCGAGGGTGAGGTTGTCCGCCAGGGTCAGGGCGCCCGGGACGGTCGCCGTGCCCACCGTGATGTTGTTGAAGGTGTCCCCCGCGCTGGTCAGACTGGTGGTGCCGTCGAAGATGAAAGTGGAGCCTGTGCTGGTGAAGTTGGCCGGGGTCAGGTTGGTCAGGGTGACGTTGCCTGCCACGGTCACGTTGCGGCTTGTCACCGTAAAGGTGGAGCCGGCCGCCGCCCCCACGCTGATGGTGCCCGTGAGGGTGAGGTTGTCCGCCAGGGTCAGGGCGCCCGGGACGGTCGCCGTGCCGATCTGGATGTTGTTGAAGTATCTTTGTCGCGCTGGTCAGCGTCGAGGTCCCGTCAAAGACGAATGTCGAGCCCGTGCTGGTGAATGTCGTGAGGTTGGTCAGGTTGACATTAGCTGTTGTAGTCACAGTCCGATTCGAAACGACAAATGTAGTCGTTCCCCCGGCCGCTACCGTGATTGTGCCGTTCACCGTAAGGGGGTCGGCCAGCGTCAAAGACCCTCCGGAGCCGGCCCCGATCTGAATGTTGTTGAAAATCGATCCCGCGGTGGTCAGACTCGTGGTGCCGTTGAAGATGAAGCTCCCCGCGCCCTTGGTAAAGGCTCCTCCCGTAAAGTCGACATTTCCTCCCGCCGTGACATTCCCGCCTCCGGATGCATCCAGCGTTCCTGCCGCCGTGATGGTCGTGCCGACGGTGAGGTTGTTGCCATTCAATTTGAGAGTGGAGCTCCCGCTGAACGCGAGGCTGCCGGTTGTGCTGACGGGCGCATTCAGGGTATAGGTCCCACCGCCCGTAAACCCCAGATTTACGTAGCTCGTCCCCAACAACAGGCCTGTATAACTTCCTGGCCCGTTGTATTGAACGGTTCCGGAGAGGGTCACTGGCGGACCGGTGACCGTCTGGCCGGCCTGACCCTGGAGCTGAAGCGTTCCCCCCGACTGGAGGTTCAGTACGCCAGTGACAGACAGATTGAAGGTTGCGAGGTTCAGATTCCCGTTGGCGTTGATAGTGAGCGTGTTGACGGCGACATTCGAAGTAAGGGATGGATTGTTCGCTGCGGGAGGAATGGTGACGTTGTCAGTAACGCCGGGTATGATATTGCCGACCCAATTGGTTCCCAGGTTCCAGTCGTTGGGGCGCACGCCGCCGCCCTGCCAGGTGATGTTCGCGCCGCCGCCGCCGAAATTCCAGTTTGCGTTATTCCCCCCCAGGTTGGTGCTGTTCGTTGGGGTGATCGGCATCGCTGTGCCGCCGCTGGCAGTGCTATCCTTCACCTCCGCCCATGCGACGGTTGCAGTTGCAGCGCCCGGCACGTTCAGCAGCCATGGAGTGCCGCTTGCGCTGCTGAGCAAGCTCACCTGATTCCCGCTCGTGCCGGCAATTGTAAAAGCGCCTGTTACTATTTGCGTTTTGGCGACGGTAAAATACAGGGTCGCGCCCGGCACAGTATTGCAGGTGAAGTTGGCGAAAGTGTTGTTACCCGTAATGGATGCGGAAGGATTGACGGCGCCTGCCCCCTGTGCGACGGAAGCGGCAGTCGGGGCAAAGATCACGGTGTTCCCGCCCGCGGTCAGCGTCCCGCCCAGGTTGAGCCAGTCCCCTGTAAGCGTGAGCTGGCAGGCCAGAGTCAACGCTGCCGGGACATTGCCTATCTGGATGGTATTGAAAACACAGCCAGCCGGTGTCAGCGTGGAGATGGCGGTGAAAGAAAATGTGCCGGGATTGGTGAAGGTGGCAGGGGTGAGGACACCCATGTTCACGACATTGTCCATGGCGTTCGAGCCTTGATGGTCTATTGTGACGGTGAAGCCACTGACGTTGAAGGAATCAGCAGTGATGACCGCATTGTTCGGCGTACCCGTCGGGTTGACGGTCGTGAATACGCCCGTCGTTCCGGTCGGGTCAATGCCTGTAATGTGAAGGTTATCCAGCAGGGTGAGCGCTCCATAGTAGTTCAGGCCGCTGCTCCCGATTCTCACGCAGGCAAAGGCGGCCCCGCTCGAGGTGAGGCTCACGGGGTCGAGGATCCAGAGTCGCACGTACCCCGGCGTGTAGGTGATGTTCGTGAAAATTCAGGTTCCCATGAGCGCGGATGGACCCGTCCCCGCTGGCCCCGCAGTTGAAGGCGCTGGCGGTCGTCGCACCGGCTGCCGAGCTGAGCGTTCCGTCCACTTCGATGTAGGTGGTGTTGTTGTTTCCCGCGCCATTGGCGAATGCGCCGCTGAAATCCAGTGTGCCCCCGGTGAGGCCGCTGGCGCCGAAGGTCAGGTTCCCCGCAAAGTTGAAGCTGTTGTTCCCTGTAGTGATCGTACCACCGGAGTAGATATTGCAGGTGCTGCCGGTTCCCGTCAGGCTCACGACCGGCGTGGGATTGGTCGGAGTTGCAGTGGCCAAACCCGTCACCGCGGTCGTGTTCAGGGTGCCGGTGACCGTCAGGTTTCCTCCGACAATCAGCACGGTGTTGGTCTGAGCCTGTGTTGCCGTGAATGTGCCGTTGATTATCACGTTCCCCGTAACGGTCAGAGGGGCTATGAATGCAGTATTGTTGGTGAGCGTGGCGCCGGAGTTGATCGTGAGGCTGTTCAGGACGGGTGGGGTGACATTGAGCGTGCAGGTCCCGGTGCTGATGACCACGTCGTCGCCAGCAGCGGGAGGGCTTGGCGACCAGCGAGCACCGGTACTCCAGGTGTTGTTGCCCGTCCAGGTCTTGGTTGCAGAAAAGGCGTCAGCAGAGATGAGCAGGAGAGCTGCAAATGTCAGCAGGCTGACAGCCCTTGTCTTCACGACACATCCTCCGGAGGAGCCATTCTACTTATGTCGCCTCACGAATAGAAGTATATGACGCCGAACAGCAACCTACAATTGGATAGAGATCAGGATTTCAATGCGCCGGCGGACAATAATCGCCTGCCGGTTGCGTTCTACTGCACGAAGACGGAATTGGCCTGCGCGCCCGCGCCGGGGAGGTCCGTCTTTGTTGTTCCTGTCCAGTAGCAGGCAACGGTCGTCCCGCTGGGGTTGTAGTACCCCGCCGTGTAGACCGTTCCCCCCGACACATCAATTGAAGATGCATTCGCGCCTGCCCCGGGGAGGTCCTGCTTTGTTGTATCTGTCCAGTAGCAGGCGATGGATGCCGTGGCGGCGTTGTACTGTCCCGCAGTGTAGATCGTCCCGCCCGAAACGAAGAGGGAAGAGGCATTCGCTCCGTTGGTGCCGGGGAGGATCTTGCTTGGTGGTTCCCGTCCAGAAGCAGGCCGTGGGCGTCGGGAAAACGTTGTACTGACCCGCAGTGTAGATCGTCCCTCCCGAAACGAACAGATGGAATTGGCATTCGCGTTGCTGGTGCCGGGGAGGTCTTGCGCGGGGCTGAATCCCGTCCAGTAGCAGGCGATGGAGGTAGCGTGTCGGCGTCGTACACTCCCGCTGTGTAGATCGTGCCGCCTGACACGAAGATGGAATTGGCATTCGCGCCGCCGAGGCCGGGAGGTCCTGCCTTGTTGTATCCGTCCAGTAGCAGGCGGTGGAGGTCGCGCCACCGCTGTAGAAGCCCGCAGTGTAGACCGTGCCGCCCGACACGAATATGGACAGATGCGTTGGGCCTGAGTCGCACCCCGGGGACGGGGAGGTCGGTCTTCACGCCGTTCGTCCAGTAGCAGGCTACGGGCGCCGCAGTGTTGTAGTAGCCCGCGGCATAGACCGTGCTGCCGGAAACGAAGATGGAATTGGCAACCGCGCCGCCGTTGCCGGGCAGGTCGGTCTTCACGCCGTTTGTCCAGTAGCAGGCCACGGTTGTCGCGCCGTCGTATAGAATCCAGCGGTGTAGACGGCGGAAGAGGAGCTCTGGGAGGTTGGACATCCTGCAAGCACAGCAAGCGCGGCAAAAAGGATCATCCCTGGTCCCAGGATCGTGGAAAAGCATTTCTTCATACCATTGCTCCTGTCATACTGGAATTATACAGCCGTCTGGCGCAATACTCACGGCCTGACCAACCGGGTGCTCGCCGGGGTGGGAACGGCCTTCTTTTATCTGGCCGTGAAGACTGGATAAATGCGAAGCTATGGGATACCATCTTATATTAATGTTCGGCACAATTATTGAAATTGACTGAAGGAGGCCGACTCATGATGCAGAGACATATCCTATTCATAGTACTCGTTCCACTGGCGCTCATATTCATCGCTTGCTCATTGCCAAACATGAGCCAGGCTTCCCACCGGGCGCCTCCACAAGCACCGCAGCCAAGACCTTGACGGTTGGGACCGACACGACCCGGAGCCAGGGTGTCCTCGTCACTGAGGACAGCGCTCAGCTCGACATCAAGAGCATGACGGATGACGGCACGGTCGTCAATTGCGTGGACGCTTTGGGCAGTGCGCCGGTCACGGATGGGGCGAATGCGAGAACGGTGTCCGGAAGCGGACATGCAATCATCATCGGGACCGGAATGATGGAATGCCGGGTGCGTGGGTCTACTCTTCGAAAAAGATAGAGTCGGTCATCGACGAAGACAGCGGAAAGCTGACGTCCGTTCTCCCGGAATGCGCAGAGAAAAATGACACCTTCAGAGGCCGGTTCGGGTGGGTCTACCACGTCATGGGCGTAAGCGAAGACGCGAAGGTCATCATCGGGTACGCAGAGAACAGGAAAGGATTTTCTTTCGGAAAGCTCCAGATCGACAAGGGAACAACCATCGGAGTCTATTGGCGGGTTTCCCCCCACCCCTCCAGACCGTTTTTCATGGTGTCCCGGGCCCACATCATCGGCACTTTCGATCTGTCGAAGGTTAAAGTCTCCAATAAGAGGATCCAGCGCTTCATCGATTGGGCCTTGCAGCATGCCCTCGACCAGCTCAAGCTCTTCCTTCTGGACTACCTGAGCTCTTACCTCGCAGAATGGTGGAAAAGAACGGGGTCCATTTCGATAGTGCCAATAATGTCTATCTTGTCAGCGGCACGGACCAGGATGACAATCCCGCGGTCGCCACAATCGACCAGAGCGGCGGCATCACGATTGCCGCTTCCAACGCGAGCGCACCTCCCAACATTTACGCGGCCGGATTTTACAGCACCCGCACGGTCAGTGGCACTACCAGTGTCGCCGCTTACTGGCTGAACGGCGTGAAGACCGACCTCCCCGGGGACGGCAACGCTTCGCACTCCGCGGTCGCCAACTCCGTCTTCGTTTCCGGCAGCACCGTGTACGCCGCGGGGTACTACTTCAACGGCACGACGAACGTGGCCTGCTACTGGACGGGAACCACCAGGACCGACCTCCCCGGAGACGGCAGTGGTGTCAACCAGGCCAGCGCATCTTCCATTTTCGTGTCGGGCGGCACAGTCTACACAGCGGGCTTCTATAACAATGGCACGACCTCCATCGCCTGCTATTGGACGGGAATCAGCAAGCAGGACCTCCCCGGCGCCGGCGGCGCGAATGCCAATTCCATTTTCGTGTCGGGCGGCACGATCTACACAGCGGGAGTGTACGACGCCGACACTACCTCCATCGCCTGCTCCTGGACGGGAACCAGCCAAGCAGGATCTCCCGGCACCGGCGGCGCGAATGCCAATTCCATCTATTTCTCAGGAGGGACCATCTACACGGCAGGGCAGTACAACACCGCTTACAACACCGCTACAACATCCACGGCCTGCTTCTGGACGGGAACCACCAAGCAGGATCTCCCGGGCGGTGGCGGAGCAAATGCCTCTTCCCTGTTCGTTTCGGGCGGGACGATCTACACTGCGGGACAGTACAACGCTGCCACGGCATCCATCGCCTCGTACTGGACAGATACAACAAAGCAGGACCTCCCGGTGCGGGCGCGAATGCATCTTCAATCTACGTGTCGGGGGGAACGGTGTACACGGCGGGATACTACGCCAGCAGCGGAACGACCGTTGCCTGCTACTGGACAGGAACAACAAAGACGGACCTCCCCGGCGCGGGCGCGCAGGCCAATTCCGTCTTCGTGCAATAGAAAGACGGCGGGAGCGAGGGGGATCAGCGAATGTTGTCTGATCCCCCTGTCCCCCGCGCGCGCAGGCTGAAGCTGCATTCACGCGCGATCCCGCTCTTCGCTCCCAACTTTCTCCCCAATCGAACCATCGGATAAAAAGAAAGACAGCGCCAGCCCGAGAATCACGAACCCGCCCGCAATGATGAAAGACCAGGTGGACGCCCCGGCCGGGCTCATACGGTCCTGGAGCGCCGCGAAAATCTGCGGACCCACGACCCCCGCGGCGGCCCAGGCCGTCAGGATGGCGCCGTAGACCGCGGGCATCAGCCGCGAGCCGAACACATCACCGATAAAAGAAGGCATGGCGCCAAACCCGCCGCCGTAGCAGAGCAGGACCCAGCACACCATGACGGCGAAAACCCACGGGTTTTTCGTAATCACCAGGAGAGCGAACACGAGCACCTCGGAGGCCAGCATCAGGCGGAAAGTCCGGGACCTGCCGATCCGGTCAGATGCCGCACCCCAGAGGAATCGGCCGGCGCCGTTGAACAGCGAGCTGACGGCCACGAGGGTCGCGCCGAAGCCGGCAAGCGTCGCGGCGGCCAGCTCCGGGCTGAAGCGCTTCCACAGATCCTGAAACAGGGGGGATTGGAAGCTGATGATGGAAATGCCTGCCGTGATGTTGCAGAAGAAGACGATCCACAGTGAAAGGAAGCGGCCGGACAGTATGGCTCTTCTGAGAGGGATCTCTTCTCTCTCGGCGCATGCCGCCTTCAAGCCGGGCTCCGCGCACCCTTCTGGCAGCCAGCCTGCGGGCGGGTTTTTCATGAACGCGGCAGATCCGACGCCGAGCACCAGGAACACGCCGCCCAGCAGGAGAAAGACGGATACGAGGTTCCTGCCGGTCAGGTCGAGAAGGAGGGGGGCGAGGACCTTGCTCATGAACAGGGCCCCGAGGCCGAAGCCCATGACAACCATGCCCGTGGCCAGACCTTTCCTGTCCGGGAACCATTTCGCCACCGTTGCCACAGGCGTCACGTACCCGAGCCCGAGGCCTATCCCGCCCATCACTCCGTAGCCGATGTACAAGAGGGCCAGCGACTTCATGCTGAACGCAAATGCAGCGACCGCGCAGCCCGCCGCGAACAGCGCCCCGCCGATCATTGCCAGGGCCCGGGGATTCCGCTTCGGGAGCTGCGCGCCGCCCCACGCGGCCGTCACGCCGAGGAAGAATATGGCGAAGGAGAATATCCAGGCAACCTGGGAGTTGGTCCATCCGAAGACGTCCTTGAACTCTCTCACCAGAAGCCCCTGGAAGAAGCTCCACGCGTACACTGTTCCCAGGCAGAGCATGAGAACAGTGCCCATCACGGCGATGACCCAGCGGTTCGCGACTGCGGTGTCTTTCATTTCATTTCACCAGGAATGGCGAGATGCCCAGCCAGGCGCCAAAGCCGATTATCGCCACCCCGCAGACCGAAAGGATGCCGACCGTCAAGCCGCGCGGTATGCTCCGACGGCCCAGGTGCAGCAGGATGGAAACCGCGGAGTACCAGCCGAGGTCTCCGAGCTCGTGACCAAGAAAGAAGGCAACGAGCGCCGGCCAGCGCGCCAGCGTGATGTCGAAGCGCAGGAGGAACGCGGCGCCCACAGTGACCCACCAGATCCACCAGTACGGATTGCTCATGGACACAAGGGCCCCGGCGACAACCGGATCCATGCGGCCCACCAGGCTCACTCTGCCCGCGGTTCCTCCGGGTGACCTGGAGCCGCCGGCGGTGAGATCGATTCCCTTGCCGCGCACGGTCTCACGGATCAGCCCGATGCCCATATAAAGCAAGAGCGCCGCTCCTCCTACCCCGATTATCTTCGCCGCCACCGGGGCGCGGAGAAACCCCACGACGCCGAGCACCAGGCCGCAGAGCAGCACGCTCTCCAGCGCGGCATGGCCGGCAATGACCCGCGCGCCGGTGAGCCATCCCCCTTGCTCGGTTCGCAGGGTGCGCACGATCGTATACGTGAGGAGCGGGCCCGGCATCAAAGCCCCGCTGAGCGAGAGAAGGAAAGAGAGGGAGAAGATCACCCAGAGCGCGCCGATCGACATCAGAGGAATCTATCACGGAGGCACGCGCGTCACAATCAAGGCGGTCCGCGGCAAAGCGCTCAGGGTCGTGCCTGCGCGGCGCGAAGCGCGGGCTCGAGGCTCGCACGGGCGCGCGCATCGAACGTGAAGTCTGAAAGGGAAGGGCCGTCGAGGGGAAGAGCCCGTACCACCGTCGTGATGACCGCAGCAGGTACATCCACCTCCCGACGCAGGGAGGCTTCGCTCGCCTGCTTCCAGCTTTCAATCCTCTTGTACGATTCCTCGATTCTCACTCTCAGCTCATTGCCAACCGGTGTGTTGCTGCACCCCACGGCCAGGAGGCCCTGGAATGTGCGGTACGTCAGAGCCGCGGAGCCTTCCACGATGATGAAATCGTGGCCCGCGAGGATCGCGCGCAGCGCCCATGAGGCGGTTCGACCGATCCCCGCGGCGTCTGGGTCCCCGGGACCGGCGGCCAGCATGCTCGTGTCGGTGTAGTTTCTCAACATGAGGAGCCCGTCCGACATGAGGAGCCCTCCGAATCCCGTTCGCGAGCGCAAGAGCATGTTCCAGACTGAAGAGAATGTGACGATCCGCGTGTCCACCAGTGAATCGTACAGGTGGGTCGTCATCATGATCCCCGACTCGTCCGCGAGCTTCTGGAACACGGCGAACCGGGTTTCCGCTTCATCAGGCGGCACCCGGGTGTCAGGGGACTGTTTGTGCAGGTTGGCGCGCGCGGGGAGGTAGGGGAAATGCTTGAGGACCGGCTCGACCCCGAAGTCCTTCAGCGCGGCGATCACGAGGCGCGCGCGGTCCAGGGTCCGCGGGTCGGTCGTGCTCGTGTCCACCGTGGGGCCGAGCGCGACATTGATGCCAAGCGCGGCAAAAACAAACGCATTCAAGCGGGCGAGAGTTTCCAGCTCGGAATCGGGGAGGCGTTTGAACCTGCCCAGGAACCCGCCGACATAACCGTCCCCGAACGTGCCCACCGCGCCTGCGCCCTTGATTTTCACAATGTCGCAGCAGACAAGGAGGGGCAGCCTTGTCAGCCCCTTCAGTGCCCGGTTGGTGCGCCGAATCCGCTCATAGTTCGTGGAGCCGTAATGCGGAATGACGCCGCCGATCTGGAGCCGCTCGACCATGGGGGCGAACTCCGGCTCCAGGGCAAGGGGCCCTCCATAGCCGAACCCGTCGACATTCACGATGAAGAGCTGGCCCAGCCGCGACTCGAGGTCCCTCGCCTGCTGGACCGGGATGCCGAGCTTCCCGGCGGACGCGAGGCTGTCGACAAATGTCGAGTCAGCGGCGCACGAGCCGACGACAAGGGATGCAAAAATGACGATGACAGAAAGGAGTCTCACTGCGGCGTGCTCGATTCCCCCAGACTATAGAGGAATGTGCATATTATGGTATACTGTGGCTGTCTATGCATAGAAAGCTGTGGTACGCAACATGATCGCTGCCATCACCGGAGCTACGGGCCATGTCGGGGTCACCCTGTCCCGGTTGCTGCTTTCCCGGGGTCATCGCGTACGCGCGATTGTCCGAAAGGACGCGAGAGGGCTCGAAGGCCTGGATGTTGAAAAGGTCGAGGGAGACGTGCGGAGCCCCGAATCCCTTGCGCGCGCCTTCCGCGGCACCGACGTGGTTTTCCATGCCGCTGCGCATATCTCGATCACCCGCTTCGACATGAGGGAAGTGGCGGAGACGAACGTGGTCGGGACACGTCACGTCATTGCCGCGTGCCGGGAGACGGGGGTGCGCCGCCTGGTGCACTTCAGCTCCATCGAGGCCCTGGACCCCCTGCCCCTGGACGCGCCGCTGGACGAGGAGCGCCCCTTTGTGGACGCGCGCGCGGCCTCCCCGTACGCGGTGTCCAAGGCGCAGGCCGAGGGGGAGGTGAGGCGCGCGACGGCCGCGGGCCTGGATGCGGTCATACTCAATCCCACTGCCATCATCGGGCCATGGGATTTCAAGCCTTCTCTCCTGGGGAGCGCACTCATGTCCATTGCGAATGGACGCCTGCCCATGCTCGTCGACGGCGGGTTCGACTGGGTGGACGTGCGCGACGTGGCCGAGGCTGCCCTGGCTGCCGCGGAGCGCGCGCCCGCGGGGAGCCGCTACATCGTGGGAGGAAGGTGGGCCTCGATGGCAGAGCTGGCGCAGCGCGTCTGCAGCGTCACGGGAGCCCGGCCTCCCGGACTGATGTGTCCTTTCTGGATTGCGCGCGCGTGGGCGCCTGTCTCCACGGCATATTCCCGGATCGCGGGCAAGACGCCGTTGTTCACCGGTTACTCCCTCAGCGTCCTGCGGGGGAACCGAACGGTGAGCCACGAACGGGCAGCGCGTGACCTGGGCTATCGTCCGCGGGCGTTGGAAGAGACCATCGGGGACGCGTGCGCGTGGTTCGAGGTGAACGGATACCTGCACGTGGGACGGGGACGGCCGGTTAGAAATCGCGCGGCTTCAAGGGGAGGGTGAGAGTGAATGTGGTGCCCTCCTCCGGCGTCGAAGTAAAGGAAACACTCCCTCCAAGGTATTCCTCCGCCAGCAGCCTCATGCCCCATGTGCCCAGGCCCCTGTCTTTTCCCTTTGTGGAGAAATAGCGGCGGAATATCTGCTTCTGGACGATGTGCTCGATGTACGTGGGGTTGTGCACCTTGAACCAGACACGGTCGTCCGTGCCCTTGCCGAACCCGACGGTCACGGTGGAACGCGCGGGGGAAGCCTCCAGAGCGTTCTTCAGCATGTTGCCAGGATCCGTTTCACCAGCGAATCATCACTCACGAAAGAAAAGGACTCGGAAAATGGCGCGATTCGAATAGAGCGCTCCGTCGCGACCTCCAGCCCCCCCACCTGCTCTATGAGTTGTGTGGCGAGGCTCGTCGACTCCATCAGATTTCTTTGACACTGCAGGGTGCCGTTTTCGGCCGAGACGACGACCTTCTGGCCATTGATCTCCTCCACCAGGGTATCGGAAATGATCGAAAGGCGGGATATGAGCCCCAGGTTCCCCTCATCCTCAATCCCGCGCCGCAGCAGGTCGAGGTAGACTTTGAAGCTGGATGCCGTGTTCAGGATGTCGTGGAAGAAGATTCTCTCCAGCGCCTGGCGTTGCTTCAGGTGGCTGATATCGCTGAAGCTGATGAGGACGTAGGGCTTGCCTCCGATCTCGAATGGCGATGTGAGAGCCTGCAAGTCATATGCCCGGCCTTCGGTCCGTCGCGCTCGCGGATATATGACACTCACGGACCGCGGCCCGTCGCGTCCGCTGGGTCTCGCGGATGGCCTGCGCGGCCCCGCAGAACTGGCAGGCTTCGGAGTCCCCACACGCGCCTTTCGCGTTTGCGCATCCAAGGAGCTCGCCTGGTCGGTCGCCGCACAGATCTTCGAGGCTCTGCGCGCCCACGAATTCCCGGAATGCAAGGTTGGCAAAGATCACCTGGCGCTGCTCGTTCAAGACCGCTATCGGCATGGCCACCGCATCGAGGCTGACAGGCCCTTGCTCGATGGTGCGCGCCTCTCTGAGCTGGGTGAGTGCCTCGGCCCTGCTGAGCCTGTGCGATGGGGCGGAGGAAGGATCTTTTTCCATGCGCATGGCATATTACACCAGCAGGAAGGCGCCGGGAAGCACTTTTCCCCCGGCGGCTGCGGGAGTATACTCCCCGCCGGGAGGGACCCCGTGACAAAGCCCGACCTGCTCACACAGATCCTCGGATTCCTCTCCACGATTGCGCGTTTCATCGGCTCGGTGATCGTGCAGCTCGTCCAGTACATTCTCCCATCGGTGAAGGACCTCACCACGCTTGCGGAACCTATCGGCTATCTGGCCCTTCTTACCCTCTTCGTCATACTGACCTCGGCGGCGCGCAGAGTTGCCCTCATTATCCTGCTGGCAGGCTGGGCGCTGATTTTCATCCGCATATTGTTGATGGCGTTCCGCATCGGATGAGCGCGCGCGTCGCGCCGATCCGGACAGGGCTCAGACGAGAGTCAATGTCATGAGCAGGAAAATGCACGGCAGGTACAGCACGGACGCTTTCAGCAGGAACCGTCCGTCGCGTTTTTCCCGGCGCACGGCTGTCCGCACGGCGACGATCAGGAACAGCGCTCCCAGCGGCACCGCGGCCAGGAAATAAAGCGGGCTGAGCAGTCTCATGGGAACAGGAAGGAGACTCGCGGCGAGAAGAAGCACCGTGGGCGCGATGATGGCAACCGCCGTCCTCGTGCCGCGAGGATCTTCCCCGGGCAGAACGCGGATGCCCGCGCGCGCGTAGTCTTCCCGGTACATGAGGTTGATGGCAAGAAAATGGGGAAACTGCCAGAGGAAGAGCAGCGCGAACAGGACCCACGCCGTCGGCTCCAGGGACCCGCGCGCAGCCGCCCATCCCAGGAGAGTCGGGGTGCCTCCGCTCAAGGCGCCCAGGGTGGTGTGATACGCGGTCCTGGTTTTCAGCGGAGTGTAGATAAGGACATAGCTGACCAGCGTAAAGAGGGCGACCGCCGCGCTGATCAGGTTGACGGCAAGGGCAAAGAGCAGCACGGAAGATACGGTTCCGGCCAGCCCGAAAGTCAGCGCCTGAGGGGGGCGCAGCCGCCCGCTTGGCAGGGGCCTTCCCTTTGTGCGCTGCATGCGCGCGTCCCGCTCGCGCTCGAAGTACTGGTTGAGGCTCAACACGCCGGCTGCCAGGAGAGCCACTGCGACAATGAGGATGGCAAACCGGCCGCTGTCAAAGCTCCTCCCGGAGCCCAGGTAATACGAACAGGCGGCAACGGCGAGCAGCAGAAGGCCGATGCGGGGCTTTGTAAGCTCGGCGAATGCCCTGAGCCGGGCCCAAAGGCCGACCGAAGGCGCGGAGCTGCTTCCCACAATCATATGAGTGCAAAGTATATGAACCAGCGCGTCTTCGGCAAGCGAGAGACCCGCGCGGGCAGGCTGGACAAAGGGAGGGGCGGCGGTGAAGGATAGCGGAGAATGAACAACGATGTGACCGCAGCGCGCTCGCTGTACGAAGAACATTGCAGACAGGAGCTCGCCCTCGCACTGGACCGGACCCCTATGTACGAGGGCTGGAGAGACCGCGACCCCGGGCCTGGCCGCGGCATCGATGAGCGGTACAGCGCCCTTCCGCTGCTCACCAAGGATGATATCAGGGCCCATTTTCCCTATGGCCTCGTCCCCCGCGGCCTCGACCTGGACGCGGCGCGCGCGCGAGGGGAAGTGAGCTACGTGCGCACCAGCGGCACGGCGGACGAAGCGGTGGAGAACATCTGGAATCAGGGCTGGTGGGATGCATCCGAGCGCGCCTCGTGGAGCCTGAACCCGGTGAGCGCGCGCGTTGCCACGGGCACCCATAAGGAGGCCATCCTTGCAAGCGCCCTCTCCGTCGGACCGAGGTCGGAGAACCGGCTTCTTGAACGGTCCGCGCGGACGCTGGGAAGGTTCCTTTTTCTCAATGAGCTCGGCAGCACCGGACAGTGGCCGGACGGGCATGAAAAGCGGATCCTGTCCGAGATTGCAGACTATCAGCCGGCCGTGCTGGAGGCCAATCCCTCTCTCCTTGCCCGCGTGGCGCGCTGGGCGGCAAGGGATGGGGTCGAAGCCTGGCAGCCGCCCCTCATTACCCTTACCTACGAGTTTCCCTCCGCGCTGCACCTGAAGGCCATCCGGCGCGTGTTCGGATCCCCGGTCGCGAGCTCCTACGGCTCGACCGAGGCCGGCTACGTGTTCATGGAATGCGAGCACGGAAGACTTCACCAGAACACCGCGGCATGCCGCGTCGACATGGTGCCTCTGCCGGGTGACCGGCTGGACGGGCACGTCCGCCCCGGCGGGATCGGCCGTATTGCCGCAACAACCTTCGGCAATGCCTGGTGTCCGCTCGTGCGGTTCGAAATCGGGGATATCGGCCGCATCGCGGCAGAACCTTGTCCATGCGGCCGGCGCTTTGGGCATCACGCTGAGCGGCGTGGAGGGGAGGCTGAAGAGCCTCTGCATTGCGGCGGACGGAAGCCCTGTCACGCACGGGCGGATCGACCGTGCTCTTGCTGAAGTCGACGGCCTGGAGCAGTACAGGCTCGACCAGGTTTCGCCGGGCCTCGTGCGCTGCGCGGTGATCGGAGAGCAGGGCAGTGGCGCGCGGGCGGCGCGCGGGACGGAAGAAGCACTGGCCGGCGTGTTCGGTCCCGGCGTGGGCATCAAAGTGGAGGTTGTCAGCCTGCTGCTCCCCGAGATATCGGGAAAGTTCCTTCTCGCGCAGCGCTCGTTTTCTCTCGAGGAGACCGCGCGTGTCCGTTGAGCGGGCCCCCATTTACCTGATTGCCGGCGGTCCCCAATCCATACGGCAGAAAGGTCCCGACCCGCTCGTGCAGGCGGTGCTCGAGCGAACCGGGGTGTCCCGGCCTCGCGTGGCGTACGTGGGGGCCGCCTCGGGAGACAACCCGGCCTTCCGGCTCCTCATCAGCCGCGTATTGGAGAAGGCGGGGGCCGGACGTGTAACCCTCGCGCCCCTTTGCGGCAAACGCGGCAGCCTCCTGAAGGCCACTGCCGTGCTGGAGCAGGCCGACGTCGTCTTCATTTCAGGCGGAGACGTGGAGGAAGGCATGCGGGTCCTCCAGGGCAATGGCGCCGCGACGGTTCTCCGCCGGCTGTGGAGGCAGGGGAAACCTCTGTTCGGTGTTTCGGCGGGGAGCATCATGCTTGCCCGCTGCTGGGTGCGCTGGGCCGACCCGCGCAATGAAGAGAGCGCCGAGCTTTTTCCCTGCCTCGGCTTTGCCCCGGTTATCTGCGACACACACGGTGAAGGCGATGGCTGGGGAGAGCTGCGTGCCCTGCTCACCCTGCGCCCCGTGGGCGCCACAGGGTACGGCATAGTGTCCGGCGCCGCCCTTCGAGTGGACGGAGACGGCTCGGTCTCCGCCCTCGGCGGGGAGGTACACGTCTTTCGCAGGCGGAAAGCGGGGGTCGCGCAGATCGGAAGCATGCTGCCCCGGCCGCGCCCCAGCGCGCATCAGGACTCCCGCCGAACACCGAGCACCCCCGCCGCGCGTGATTGCCACTTGAGTGTTCCGTCTATGAGAGCCACCTGTCGAACCAGGCGAATGCGTCATTCTGCATGTGCACATCGAACTTGTGGGGACCCGAATAGAAGAGCCCCGCGTAGCCGTCAGGCGCCCGGAGCTTGGAATAAATCGCGGTAAGCTTCGCGTCCGCCTGTTCCTGTCCTTCCCGGGTCCAGAGCTGGTCCTCGCGATTGTATTGGACCATCAAGGGCCCGGGTCCGTGCAGGGATATCACGTCCGGCAGGTCCATGAAGCGCGAGAGATGGGGGACATGGAACATCCAGGTGTGCTCGACTATTTTCTCCTCCAGCACTTCCCGCGCCACCGTCATGAATCCCACGCAGACGGCGCACTTCACCCGGGGATCGAGGCCGGCAAGGTACACCGTGCGCAATCCCCCTCCTGAAAGCCCGCAGCAGCCCAGCCGCTGCGGGTCGACTTCCGGTCGACCCGCCAGGTAGTCCATGGCCCGCCTGTCCTCCCAGGCCATGACGCCCGGCCAGGTGGCGCCGGAGAGGAAGAGGGTCTTTGCCACGAGTGTTTCATATTGCGCGGCGAACTCGTTGTATGCCTCGATATATCCTCTGCTTCCCGGCTCCTCGTGCAGCACTTCGGACACGTACCGGGCGGGGACCTCGCGTGGATCCATCCTGCGGGAGCCCCAGAGGAAGAGGTCGGGCACGAAGACAACGTAGCCCCGACGGGCGAGCTCGGTTGCCCAGGACCGGCCCCCGTACATTTCCCGCTTGAGCTCCTTCAGGATATCCGGCTCCTCATCAAGGGCAACGAGCTTTTCCTTGCCGAAATATTTGAAGGCGCTGTGGTCGTGCAGGGCGACCACGCCCGGGCATCCTGGCTTTTGCCGCGGACGGGCGGAGCAGGAACCCCTCCGTCCTCGGGCCGAATGGCTGCGCGTAGCTCACCCGCTCGATGGCGAGCCCCGCGTCTTCCCTCATGTCGTCGATCGAGGGGCGGAGCGCGCACGCCGGCGGATCATAGGAAAGCAGCTCGTGCACTTTCGCCCTGGCCTTGATCCTCCAGGCCTCGCTGTCGGTCCAGGCGGGGTCCAGGAAAGAAAGCGGTCGGGTGCAGCTCGATTCCGACCAGAGGGCCAGCCCGTGATATGCGCCCATGACAGGGTTACTCATTGTCGCCTCCCATCCATCCGCGTATCTCGTGCGCGACATTCGGGGGCACGGGGCTCCTCGAGCCCCGGGCAAGCTCCTGCAGAATCTGGTCCGCGCCGATTCCCGCGGCCCCGGCCCGCCGGAGGGACTGCCGCGTAATGCGGAACAGCACGCCCACCTCTCTCCCCACCCTTTCGCAGTATCTTCCCAGCGCAGCCTCGAAACCGGGCGACGGGGAGAAGAAGACGACCTCGAAGTTCGGCTGCACGATGAGCGCCGGCGGTCCCTGGGTCACGGCTTCGGCATCCGGCGCCTCATCATGAGGCAGGCCAAGGAGGGTCCTGCCCGGTGTCGGTCACGCGAAAGCCCGGCTTGCCCTCCGGTGTGACTCCCGCCTCAGCGCCGCCCAGCGCGAGGAGACATCGACCGAGGAAGATCCCGAGAAAGGACTTCCACAGCTCCTCGAGCGCTTCCTCGGTGGCAAGGGAAGAGCCGGCAGGCGCGTCCGTTCCGCGGAGGCCCGGTCTGCCTGATCCAGAGAGCGCGCCCGAGGCGACCAGGGGGCTGCCGATTGCCGCCTGGTACTCGGCGAAGTCGCCGAACCGGATGAAGGTCGTGAGGGGCACGTAGGAGAAGGCCTGCACGAGCCAGGGAAGTATGTCTTCCCGCGCGCCGTCCGCCGAGCTCACTTCCTCCTCCATGAGATCGAAAAGCCGCGATGGCCGCTGGGGTGTGCCGATGAGCTCGCTGATCAGGAAGGAGTGCCTCTGTGCAAGCGGTTCGCTGATCCATCGCACGCCGGCCGGCGCCGGTACGAGGGGAGCGCGGAAGCCGCCGCCGGGCACGAGCAGGCCGCTGAGGCGAAGCGCCTGGAAGGCGAGGTCTATTCTCCCTTCCAGGGAAAGCCCCGTGAGTCTCTCCAGCCAATCGGGGACGGTGAGCAGCATGGCGGCCGTCTCTTCCCTGAACCTGGCAAACGGCTTCTCGTCGCCCCGCCTGAGGGGAATCGGGGCACTGCAGGCGGAAACGAGCAGAGTGGTCATATCTTCTACCAGGAAAGGATGACGAAACACCTTGCTGAGGCTCACCGGCTCGGGGGCGAGGATCACGGAAAGCCTTCGGAGCCGGCGGGCGGCCGCGGGCCAGATGCCCAGAAGCGGCTCGAGATCCGCCCGGCGGAGCCCGAGAAAGAACACGGCGCGCCGGAGGCCCAGGCGTGCCGCCGCGCAGAGATCTTCCCTGTCCACCGCGGGGAAGTATTCCTCGAGGTCGCGCACCGCAATCCTGTCTCTCTGCTCGGCAAAGAAGGAAAGCATTGCGCGGGCGGTCTCCCACGCGGCTTCCTCCGAAGGCCTGCCCCTGCGCGCAAGGGCGGACTGGAGCCACTCCAAAGAGGAAACGAGCCCGGCGATCCGGGGCAGGTCGTTGGGCAGAAGGGCGAGCGACTCGTGCAGGTGAGACCGCTCCTGCTGACTGTAATGCTCGGAGAGGTACGCGCAGAGCGCGGCAAGCCCGGGACTCTCGAACAGGGGATATTTTGCCAGGGACTTCATGACCTGGTGGAACGCCACGTATCGCTCAGAAATGCCGAGAGAGCCGGGACCGCCCGATTCTTCGAGCAATCCCGCATCGCGCAGCTCCGTGACGGCAGGGTCGCCGCCGGCAGGCAGGAGTGAAAGCCCAGGGGCGGCGCCGTCGAGAAATGTCCGTCGGGCGGCAATCGACAGCTCACCCCATGCGGCAAGCTGTGCGAGGAATCCCTGCCAGTCGGACGGGAAGAGCCTCATGCCGAGGCTCCCGCGGCCTCCGCGTTTCGTATCCCGTACGTGTATCCCTGCTCGCAGAGGAAAAGCTGTCTCTTCAGGGCGAACTCCTGCTCGACCGTGTCGCGCGAGACAAGGGAGTAGAAGAAGGCCTGGTTGCCCAGCGTTTTGGGCCGCAGCACCCGGCCCAGCCGCTGCGCCTCCTCCTGCCGGGAGCCGAAGGTGCCGGAAACCTGGATGGCCAGACTCGCCTCCGGCAGATCGACGGCGAAGTTCGCCACCTTGGATACGGCGAGGATCCTTATCCTTCCTGCCTTGAAGTCCGCGTAGAGGCCGTCACGGACACGCTGCGGCGTGGAGCCCGTGATGACGGGCAGCCCGAGGGGCGCCGCTATTGCGGCGAGCTGGTCCAGGTACATGCCGATGACCAGAGCGGGCTCACCGGCGTGGGAGTCGAGGACGGCCTTCACCAGGTCGATCTTGGCGGGGTTTTCCGATGCCATGCGGAACTTCGTCCGCGCGTCCGCAACCGCGTAGCTCATCTGCATGCGCGCGGGCAGCCGGACGCGGATTTCCGTGCAGACCGCCTTTGCGATCCAGCCCTGCTTTTCCAGCTCTTTCCACGGGACATCGTATTTTTTCGGGCCGATGAGCGCGAAGACGTCATCCTCCTTGCCGTCCTCCCTGACCAGGGTCGCGGTGAGGCCGAGGCGCCGCCTCGCCTGCAGGGACGCGGTGATCTGAAAGACCGGAGCCGGGAGGAGGTGCACTTCGTCATAGACGATCAGGCCCCAGTCTCTTTTGCCGAAGAGGGATATGTGTGGATACCGATGCTCCTCTCCGGCGCCGATCTCGTCGAGGTCGGAGGCGGCGGACGGGCCCCTGTGCGTGAGCATCTGGTAGGTGGACACGGTGATGGGGCGCACCTCTTTCTTCTGCCCGGTGTACTCCCCGATCAGGTCCGGGTCGATGTCGGTTTTATCGATCAGCTCGGCGATCCACTGACGCACCGCGGTGACGCAGGTGGTGAGCACGAGCGTGGAGGTCTGCAAAAGGTCCATGCAGAGCATGCCCACGATGGTCTTGCCCGCGCCGCAGGGCAGCACGATCACCCCGGACCCGCCCCTCTCGCTCCCTCCCGCGTGAAACGCGTCCGCCGCGGCGCGCTGGTATGCGCGTGGAGCGAATGGGCGGTCTCCGGAGAACGTCGCGGGCCGCAGGGAGAATCCGAATGTCTCGCCCGCCGCATAACCCGCCTGGTCGTCCACAGGGTAGCCGATTCGGATCAGGGCGAGCTTGAGCCGTCCGCGTGACGCGGGCGCCACGGCGAAGCTCGTGTCCGAGACCCGCTCCCCGAGCAGGAGCGCCGCGTGCCGGTCAGAGGCAACCAGCTCCGCGAGGCCGCGGTCCCGGCAGCCCAGGACGAGACGCGTCTCCTCCTTGTGGAGCGTCAGGCTGCCGAACCGGGCGGCATAGTCCTCGATCTCGAAGGCGATGTGGTCCGGCACCGGGTACCGGGACAGCGAGCGAAGCATTTCGACGATTTCCGCTGCCTTTTCCCCTGCCGCGCACGCGTTCCAGATGGAGAGCGGAGTGATGCGGTACGTGTGCACGTGCTCAGGGGACTTCACCAGCTCCGCGAAGCGCGAGAGAGCATCCCGGGCCTCCGCGTATCGCGGGCTTGCCACCTCGGCAAGTATCGTGCGGTCACCCTGGACAATGAGGGGGCCGGTCTCACGGCCGCCATGTTCGGTGGCATCTGCTCCGGGGCTTCCGGTGGAACGGCTGGCATCCATGGGCGGATCAGCAGTATTGTCTATCATGATGAAGGGCTCGAAAAGGATAGTGAGAGCCGGAATCAGGGTCAAGGGAGCAAGATCGAGTGCGCACTTCGAGTGAGCATAAACGATAGCTAAGCTTAGCTATTGACAGCAAATGCAAGAATATTGTAAGAAATACCAGTCAAAAGTTAAAAATGGAGGAGAAAATTGAGCGAACTGCATCTGAAGCCTGCGGCCAAGCCCACAATGTACTTCATCGGAGTTTCAACCACCAGGTCGATGATCATGCGCGTGTTTCCCGCGTGGGCGCGCTACCTGGAGCTTGGAGACTGCCAGTTGAAGGGAATAGACCTCAAGCAGCACGACCTTCCCGAGCGCTACAGGCAGGTTGTGGGATTCATCAAGTCGGACCCCTTGTCCCTGGGCGCGCTGGTGACTACGCACAAGATCGACCTGCTGCGCGCGAGCAGGGACATGTTCGATGAATTGGACGATTTCGGCGCGGAGATGGGCGAGGTGAGCTCCATCTCAAAAAAGGACGGCCGTCTCTGCGGCGGGGCCAAGGACCCGATCTCGAGCGCGCTTGCCCTGGAGGCCTTCCTCCCGGCCCAGCACTGGGAGATCAGCGGTGCCCAGGCTTTCCTCATGGGAGCAGGAGGCTCGAGCGTCGCCCTGTGCTCGTACCTGGCACGGCCGCAGCACGATGAAAACCGGCCTTCGAAGATCTTTGTGTCCAATCGCAGCCCGGCGCGCTTGAAGGAGATGGAAGAAATTCATCGTCGGCAGTCCATGGACGTTCCCATTGCCTACGTTCTTACTCCCCGTCCCGAGGACAACGACGCGGTGATGCGCGGGCTCGTGCCCGGCTCCCTTGTGGTCAACGCTACGGGCCTGGGCAAGGATGCTCCGGGCTCGCCGATCACGGATAGCGCGTCCTTTCCCGCGCAGGGCGCGGCATGGGATTTCAATTATCGGGGAGACCTCGTGTTTCTCCGGCAGGCGCGAAGCCAGGCAGAGGCCCGAACCCTGCGGGTGGAGGACGGCTGGCTGTACTTCATCTACGGATGGCTCCTGGTGATCGGTGAGGTATTCCACCGTGACATTCCGTTCATGGGGCCGGACTTCGATGAGCTCTGCCGGATCGCAGAGAAGGAAAAGGGTCGGGATTGAGGACGCGCGCAGGGCCTACGCGGGCGCTTGCGCGACAGGGGTTGATTCGATCAAATAGGGCGATGCAGATCGGAGCTCTCATCCTCGACATGGACGGCGTTCTTGCCGACACTGAACCTCTGCACGTCAGCGCGTGGGATATCACCCTCCAGGGAATTCCGAGCACGGAAACGGGCATCGCGCCCCCGGCCTCGGCTCTCCGGGTGGAGCGGGAAAGAATGACGGGCATGTCCACTCCGGAAATTGCGGAAGAGATGGTCCGCGTGTTCCGGCTGTCCATCACGACGGAAGAGCTCTTGTCAAGAAAAAGACGCATCTTCCGTGCAATGGTGAATGGCGGGCTCACGGCGTTCCCCGGTCTTCATGAGGAGCTGGCCCGCTGGAGAGAGACCCCGCTTGCGCTGGCCACTTCCAGCGCCCGTTTCGAGGCCGCGCTGATTCTCGAGCACCTGGGCTTTCGCGACTTCTTTGATCCTGTGATCACGTGCGACGACGTGCCGAAGGCAAAGCCCGCACCGGATTGCTACCTGCTCGCGGCCGAACGTCTGGGCAAACGCCCCGGGGAGTGCGTGGTGATCGAGGATTCCGCGCATGGCATCAGGGCCGCCCTGGATGCGGGGATGCGGGTGCTTGCCGTGTCTCAGCAGGCGGCGCCCGGCGCAATCGAAGGAGTGCGGGGGGTTTTCCCGTCAACGGTGGGGGCGCTGAAATGGCTCAAGGGATCCGGGTAAGGCCGGCGAGCGCCGCGGACCTGCCGCGAATCCTTTCGATATACGGGAAAGCAGGCGGAGAGGGATCGGGCGGCTGCATGAAGCCCTGGGCTTCTCCGTGGGCGGCGTCCTGAAAGAGGTCGGCTTCAAGTTCGGCCGCCGGCTCGACGTTTCAATCATGGAGCTGCTGCTGTAGCCCGGGCAAACGGGTCGAACTCGTATTCCCCGGCAAGACCCTCATCGGCTGAGCGTCCGCTCCTTGCAACAGTGATGCCGAACTGCCGGCAGATGGCGCCGTGCGTGAGCTCGACCAGCGTTTCCTCCTCCGCCCCGGTTTCACGCAGCATCCGCACGAACCGCGGGTAGAACGGCAGGCCTGGAACACCGGATGCAAAACCATCCGTTTTATCCCTGCGCGCGTGCGGGGCGTGATCCGTCTCTATCCAGTCGATCGCGCCGTCCCGCAGTCGGCGCAGCATGAGCGCCGGCAGGGGCTTCGGCCGCAGGGGAGGATTGACCTTCAGAAGGAGCCCGTGCTCTTCCTCCATCATTGCCGCGTCGAGCAGGGCGTGATGCGGAGTGAGGCCGCAGGTGACACGCAATCCCGCCGCGGCCGCGCCATGCGCGTTTCGCAGGAGGTCGACCGCCCAGGGCGTGGTGATGTGGCAGACATGGAGCGTGCCGCGGAAGGACGCCGCTGCAGCGAGCCTCATCTGGTCGTCCACTGAGGCCACCTCTGCGGCGGGAGGCCGCGCGCGCGCGTGGCTTGCCGGCTGGGCAGGGTCCCAGACCTCGGCCCGCATGAGCGCCTCCTTCTCACAGTGCACGGCGAGCACGCCCGTGTACCCCAGCGCCGCAAGCGTCCGGTAGACGAGGGCCTGCGCGTCCATGCCGCCGATACCCATGTTGCCCGTGGATTGCCCGGCGAACATCTTCAGGCCGACCACCCGGGGGAAGAGCTCCCGCCAGGCGCGCACCGCCTCCTCGATTTGACGGGGGACCGCGGTGACGCCGGCATACAGCCCGTGGAAAATGCTGATCCCGAGGCTCTTCACGGCGGCATCCGCGTCGTCGATGCGCCGCAGGATCATCTCACGTGAAGTGAGGGGAGGGTCGGTGTTGGGCATCTCGAAAACGCCGTCCAGCCCGGCGCGATACGCCACCCCCAGGCCGTGCCGCAGGGTCTCCTTGGCCGCCTGGTTCCAGTCACGGAGGTGGACGTGCGGGTCGATCATCCGTCAGTCCGGGTACACGACCGGTTCGATCCGCCGGGGGAGCGCCGCCAGGTACGCGCTCCTTTCCTCCGCGGTCACCTTGCGGCTGCTGACCGTGTATGGCCGCCTGCAGTAGCGGCACCGGATGGCCCCTTCTTCATTGTAGAACCGCGGAGGCACGTCCTCGTTGATTGTCCGGGTGATGCAGTTGGGGTTGGCGCACAGGAGGTAGACGAATTTCTCCGCCATCCTGCCGTCCTTGACGTAGTCGATCGTCGGCTCCGGTGAGAGCAGAGCGACCCGCTTCAGGTCCCGCTCGGGCAGCTCCCGCATGTTGGTCTTGATGAAAGGGCTCGGCTTCTCCGCGATGGTGGCCGTGGTGCAGGAGAAGCCGCGATTCTCCAGGTCGAGCACGTCGCTCACGGCCCGGAGCGTGCCCGGCTGCAGATGATCGATCACCGTGCCGTCGTGAATCTTGTCGATGAACATTCCGCTCTGCTTCACGCCGTGGATCCGGCGCGCGAGCCGGTTGTTGCCGGTGCCCAGCTCCGCCGGCAGACGCGCGTCGTAGCGGCGATAGCCCTCGTGTCCCAGCATCTCGTGCAGGAGCGCCTTCCTCAGGAAGATGCCGAACTCCGCCTGGGCAAAAAAGGCCTGCGCCGGGGTGAAGTACACCCTGTAGTCGATTTCCGCGATCTCGCTGTTCACCGGCAGGGGGTGGAGCACCCGCACGTCGAAGCCCTCGATCTTTTCAAGATCGATCCGGTACTGCTTCATCATGACCACGATGTCCTTCTGCGTGACCCCCGGCATGCGTTCGAGCTGGGGCCGGGTCATGTAGTAGAAATCCGCCTGGCGCATCACCTCCCGCACCGTGCGGTCCCGCTCCACGCGGACCCCCCGGGACGCGAGCAGCTCCGCGAGGTCAGACGGCATGCCGAGGAAATCCTCCGCGGCCCAGCGGATGACGACATTGTCGAAGTGGGACAGGGCGAGGCTGAGGGACCGCACGGTGCGGCCGTGCGAGAGGTCTCCGCCGAATCCCACCCGCAGGCCGTCGAGCTTTCCCTCCTTCAGCGCGTAGAGGGTGAGCACGTCCAGGAGAGCCTGGGTGGGGTGCTCGTTCCTGCCGTCCCCGCCGTTGATCACGGGGATATTGGCCACATCCGCCGCCCACTGCAGGGAGCCGTCCAGCGGGTGGCGCATGACGATCACGTCGTTGTGGTTGGCGCACATCATCGTGACCGTGTCGCGCACCGTCTCGCTCTTCATCACCGAGGTGCCCTCCGTGCCGGAGAATCCGTCGTACCGGCCTCCCAGCTCGCGCATGCCCGTATTGAAGCTGGTGCGCGTGCGGGTGCTGGGCTCATAAAACATGTAGGAGAGCGTGCGGTGACGGAGGGCATCGCGCAGCTCGTTGCGTTTTCCCGATTTCTCGAGCAGGGCCATGCGGCTGCCCGCGGCGCACAGGTGAAGAATCTCCTCCCGGGAGAAGTCCGTGATCGAGATGACGTCTCTGTCCTGGAATCTCGCGTTCATAAGCTCCGCTCCTTGTAATCGGGGAATGCCGCGCGGAACTCCGCGGGCAGGGGGGATTTCACCACGAGCGGCGCGCCCGATCTGGGGTGCGCCATCTCCAGGCGCGCCGCATGGAGGTACATGCGCTGCGGCAGATCAGGCGGCACAGGGGCCCCGTACAACGGGTCCCCCAGGATAGGGTAGCCAAGGAAGGAGAGGTGGGCCCGCACCTGGTGGCGGAAGCCGCGAACGATCCGCGCGGAAAGAAGCGCGCGCCCCGCGCCGCGAAAGACGATCCCCGCGTCTGTTTCATAGGTCTCCCGCGTTGCCCGGCGGGCAAACTCCTTTTTTCCATCCGCGGGGAGCACGACGCGCACCCTCTTCCGCCCCGGGCCGTACGGGGCGAACCTGCTCGCGATGTGCATCAAAACGCCGGCCGACCCCTCCTCACTGCCTCCCCCGCACGCGGCCATGTAGAGCTTCCGCGCGCCGCCTGCGGCGAAGGCGCGACGCAGAAGGGAAAAAGCCTCGGCAGAGCGCGCCACCACCACGAGGCCGGAAGTCTCCCGGTCGAGGCGGTGCACGAGCCCCGGCTCCACGGGCTTCATCCCGGGAAGCGCGGCCACTTCTGGAAACCGGGCGATCACCTCATCGAGGAGCGTTTCCGTCTCTCCCCTTCGAAGGGGCGCCGTATGGAGACCCGCCGGCTTGTCAAGCACGAGCATGTCGCGGTCCTGAAACAGAACGACGAGGGCGCGCGTCGGCACGGGGCGTGTCCTCTATTTGAACGGGGCGAGCAGCTTCCCCACGGTCTGCACGTCGTCTTCGATGGACTGGTTCACCTGTGCCACGGTGGGGGGTGTCGTCTTCACTCCCGGAAAGTCCCGGGCGGCCCGGTCCCCGTCCTCGGGCCGGACGAAGTCCGTGATGGGGGTGACTGTCGTGTATTCCGCGACGGGTCCCTGGATGATGTACCCGTCGAAAAGGTCGGCGAGCGTCATGCCCACGGCGCCCTCCGGATAGGAGCCGGTCCGCACGGGAAGCGCGCCCAGGGGCGTGCCCGCCGTGTCCCAGCCCGCGTTTCGCTTGTCAGCCGGAAGAGCGGTGATCAGGGCGTCGATGACTCCCTCCGCGGGGTATGCGAGACCGTTTCTCTGCTTCTTGTCCGGCCACGGCGCATGGAGCGAGATGCAGAACGCCCGGGCCCCGATCTTCTCGTGAATGATGTTTCCCGCGCGCCGGGTTTCAGGTAGCTTCATGTCCGCCGCGTTCTTCTCGTACTCCCTGCTGCGGTAGCGGGTGAAGATGTGCTGCGTGCCGCAGTACACAAGGGCCTTTTCGCCCTTCTGGAGGAACTCCCTGTCGATCACTTCCGCCATGTGGGCATCCGGGACGCCGCGCGCAAAAATCTTTGCCACGATCTGCGGGTCACCCAGGTCCTTGTTGCTCTTGAGGAACTCCCAGTACTGCCGGACGTTCAAGCCCACCATGCGGAAGGGTCTGGCGCCGGCGGGCAGCCCGTGGTTGAGCTGCCAGGCCGCCTTGTACAGGTCGATGTATTCCTGGTAGCCCCAGGTCACCAGCCAGTCGAAGGTGATGGCGCGCGCCTTCGCTTCGTCCCACGCGGGAGCTGTGACGAGGGCGTCGATGTCCTTCTGATCGTCGGAGAGAGCATATTCGATCCCGAGATTGCGCACGCCCGCCGCGTAGAGTCGCGGGATAAGGCCCTGGACGAGCAGCACGTTCTGCCGGATCTTGAAAAACTCCCCGAGAAAGACGAGGTCATGAGAAGCGAAGCTGGACACGACGTAGTCTTCGGGGGAGCGCCAATGGGAATCCGCGAACTGCAGAAGGGATGCGAGGGCGGCCTCGTCAGCGGCGGGGCGCGACATGCTCCCCGCGTTTCCGCGAAAGTATTGCAGCGGGTTGATGAACAGAACGAGCCCCGCAATGGCCGCCACCACGATCAACACGGTGTTGCGTTTCATACGGAGTACCATTCGGGAAGGCGCACGGAATACCGTGCAAGCCGTACGGAGTACCGTTCGGGAAACCGGGTACGTCGATGCAGAATCCGCCGCGTACGTCGATGCAGAATCCGCGGGGTACCGCGGCGCCTTGGCCGGGCCGGGCTCACCACTAGGCCTTGATTGATTCGGTGAACTCCTTGGGGCTGAGGAGCATCTTTGCGTACTGCGCCCGCGTGTACGCCCAGGGGTCCTTGGCGTTCATGGCCGACAGCTTTCCGCGGAATGCATCGATGGATGCATATGTTCTTCCCGTCCATCCAGAGGGTGAGCTCGTCCAGCATCGAGCGGATCGATTTCACGCCGTTGCGGTACAACGCGGTGACGACCTGCACGGTCGACGCGCCCGCCAGGATCATCTTTGCCACGTCTTTGCCGCTCATGATGCCGGTGCTGGCGCACACGTCTGCCTTGACCTGGCCATGGAGAAGACCGGCGAAACGCAGCGGCAGCCTGTTGTCCGCCTGGATGCTGAAATTGAACGGCTGCGTCATCGTCTCGGTATCCGGGTTGATGTCGGGCTGGAAGAAGCGGTTGAAGAGGACGAACCCGTTCACTCCCTCCTTGTCCAGCGCGTGTATCATGTGCAGAGGGTTGGAGTAGAACACGCTGAGCTTCACCGCGATGGGGATGGAAAGGCGGTGCTTCACCTCTCGGACCGCCTCCAGCTGTTCCTCCTCCACCGTCGTGCCCCGCACGTCGAAGTCCCGGGGAGTGGCGAAGAAGTTCAGCTCCAGGCCGTTGACGCCCTGATCGGCGAGCTGACCCGCGTATTCGGCCCAGGTGTCGCGGCTGACAGCGTTCAGGCTCGCGAAAACCGGTATCTTCACCGCCTCGCGGGATTTCTTCACCCACATGAGGTGTTCCTTCGACCCCGCATGCTGCAGCTTGGGAAAGATGGTGCCCATCTCCGCGTACAGCTCGCTGCCGGTCTGCAGGTCCTCCTCCAGCTTGAGCCGCTCCAGCTGGATCTGCTCTTCAAACAGGCTCTTCAGGACGACGGCGCCCGCACCGGCTTCCTCGATCCGCTTGATGCTGTCCACGTTTGCCGTGAGGTCGCTTGCTCCCGCAACGATCGGGTTGGCAATGGCGATTCCCATATAGCGCGTCTGCAGGCTGCCCATCCGTGCCCTCCTTGGTCCTGTTTTCTACAATAGGGGAGGGGGGCGGAAAAGTCAACGCGGCCACGGTACCCCGTGGCATTTGCGGCCACTCCTGGTGGCATTCGCGGCCGTCATCACGGCCGGCGGGAGGCTTACGCTTCGGAAAGCCAGCCTGCGCATCTCTCGGCGGTCATGATGACCGGCAGATGCGTATTTGCCGCAGGGATCACCGGCATGACGGAGGCGTCCACGACGGACAGCTTCTCCACGCCGTGCACCCTGCACCTCGAGTCCACGACTGCCCGGGGGTCCCCCGCTGGTCCCATGCGGCAGGTCCCCACGGGGTGGTGGTAGGTCTCCACCCGGGCCAGCACCGCAGCCCGCAGGTCCGGCTCCGAGTCGGCAACATCCACACCGGGGTACAGCTCCTCCGCCTGGAGGCGGGTGAATTCCGGAGTTCGGGAAAGCCGCCGCGCGGTGCGCACCGCGTCGATCATCCGCGGCATGTCGGCGGGGTCGGCAAAATAGCCGGGGTCGATGCAGGGTGGGTCAGCGGCATCCGCTGAACGCAGCGAGAGATTACCCGTGGAGATGGGCTTTACGATGGAAACGAACACCATGAAATGGGCACGCGTGGTGCTTCTGCCCGCGTCGGTAGCGAGAACAGAGGAAGGCAGGATCTGCACATCATGACCGGTCCCGCCCTGCCCGCTGGCCAGAGTGAGCAGGCTCCCAAAAAAGGGTGCCGGAGGCACGGGGGGGAGCGCAGAGAAACGCAAGCCGAGGAGCGGGTGATCCCTGAGCCCCCGGCCGACACCGTCCAGATCCTCCCGGACAGGGACACCGATCTCTTTCAGGTGCCCGGGCAGGGCCGATCCCGGAACGCAGGAGTATCACGGGGCTCCCGTACGTCCCGGCGGCCAGGATGACATGGCCGCCGCGTATCGACTCGCCGGACGGCGCAAGCTCCACGCCCGTTGCCCGCCTGCCGGAGAAAAGAACGCGATGGACCGCGGCGTCGACCCGGATGGTCAGATTGGGTCTCCCGCGCGCGCGCGCAAGGTAGGTGAGTGCGGTACTCTGCCGGACGCCGGCCCGCGTGTTCATTGGAATTGGTCCGGCCCCCGCCGCACCGGGGGCATTGTGATCGTTCACACGGGGGAAACCGGAAGCCCAGCACGCCTCCAGGAACGCGCGATGAACGGCAGTCAACGCGCCGAGCTCGGTCCTCTCGATCGGCAGGGGACCATCCTGGCCGTGCCAGTCTGTCCGGAAATCCGCGTCACTTTCCAGCAGGCGGAAGAACGGCAGGACTTCGGAGAACGACCAACCGGGATTGCCGGCTGCGGCCCAGGCGTCGTAGTCCGCGGGTGCTCCGCGCAGCGCTGCCGCGGCGTTGGTGGCCGAGCAGCCGCCGACAAGCTTTCCGCGGGGCAGACGAAGGGCCCTGCCCAGCCGGCCGGGTTCGCTTCTGTACCCCCAATCATGGGTGTGCGCAGGGGACGCAGCGCTGAGGATCTCGGGAGGGAGAGACGCAATGTCGGGATAATCAGGGCCGGCTTCCAGGAGCATCACCGATCTGCTGCGGTCCTCGCTCAACCGGCACGCCAATACGCAGCCGGCCGCCCCGGCTCCCACGATCACGACATCATGGCTCATTGTTGATGGCGGTCAGGCGGGTCTGCTACGGGTGTGGGGCTCTCGGTTGACGGGCGCCGCAGGTGCGGAAACCGCGGTGTCTTTCTTATCCCGGGCTTTCGGCATGGTGCCGAACACATGGTCCCAGATCGGGATGCTCACCCCGAAGCGCATGTTGGGGCAGGTGCCGTGGTGCTGCATGTGCTGGTATCGGCAGGCCACAACGTATGGATTCTTCGACCTGCTGTGATGGAGCGTGTAATGCATCATGTCATAGACGATGTAGCCGCCGACGAAGCCGGCGAAGAGGGGGGAAAACCAGGCAGGCCGGCCGATGAGCACATCGAAGACGAGATGAAACAGGCCGAAGAACGCGATTGCCAGCGGGATGCTCATTACCGGCGGCATGACCAGGCGCGTCCGGCACAGAGGCTGGGCGTGATGCACGCCGTGCACGCTGAAGAACACCCTCTTCAGCCTCTCGGTCTTCGGGTGAAAGTGAAACAGGAACCTGTGCAGGACGTACTCGACAAAGGTCCACAGGAACCAGCCGGCAAGCAGGCCGATCACGATCCGCGCCGCTGCCGTGCTCTCGCTGGCAAACCAGATCGAGCGCACGAGGAAAAACAGCGCGACGGGCACCCACAGCACCAGCACCGTTACGGGCCTCACATGGGAGAAGAACTCGAGGAAATCCGATTTGAACAACCGGATAGGTTCAATCTGACGTTTCTCTGTTCCCGGCACTCTACATCGCCTCCCGAGGTACAATATCGCCAAACTGCCGGCAACGTTCAAGCGCTTCCCTGCCTTCGCGGCGCGGCAGGCAAGGTGTACACGACCTTGGGGAGGGGCCCCGTTACCGGTCCCGTTCGAGGCTCCGCGCGCAGATATCCTGCAGCACCCCGGCATGGGCTTCCGAGATCGGCAGGGAGCCGATGATGCGTTTCGCGTCCCGGGCAAGCTCCCGCAGCATGCTTTCCAGGGTCTTCCTGGCGCCGAGCTTTTCGATTGCACCCCGCACGCGCGCGGCCTCGGCCCGGCTCAGAGTTGGCTTGCCGAACAATGCCTCCAGCTCCCTTTTCTCTGCTCCTCGCGCCCTGCGGAACAGCTCGATGTACAGGAGGGTCTTCTTGCCTTCCCGGATATCCGAGCCGACGGGTTTGCCGGTTTCCGCTTCGGTGCCGAAGATGCCGAGGTCATCGTCACGCACCTGGAAGATGACCCCGAGGCGCTCGCCCAGCTCGCCGAGCTTCCGCCGCTCCGCGGCGCCTGCCCCCGCGAGCAGGGCGCCCGCCATCAGGGGGAGGGAGAAGGTATAGCGGGCCGTCTTGTAGAGATAGAGGGCAATCACCTCGTCCCGGGCCGGAGTACGCGCGAACGCGCCGAAGGCGATGTCCTGCATTTGCGCAAGTCCCACGTACGCGAGCTCCCGGGAGACCATTGCAAGAAGCGCCGCCCGGGCTGCCGTGTCCACCGGCAATCGGGAGAGGATGTCCCAGGCCACGAAGTAGCCGACGTCACCCGCGCAGATGCCCATGGAAAGGCCGAACCGGCCGGGGTCCGCGGCGTGTCGGCCGCGCCCCACCTGCTCGTATTGCGCGAACACGGTGCGGGCGCCGCGGCGCAGGCGGTCGTTGTCCATGATGTCGTCGTGGATCAGAAGGGAGGAGTGGATGATCTCGAGGGCGGCCGCCGCCCGCGCCACGGCCACCGGCGCTGCGCGGCCGGCGTGCATCTCGTAGCCCAGGAGGAGCAGCCCGCCGCGCACCATTTTCCCCCGGGCGGCGAACGCGCGAAGGCGCGTGCACGCGTCAGGTCCCCACGCATTGATGCGGCTGAAGTCCGAACGCCGCTCTTCGAGCAGGCGGCGCACCTCACGCGCAATGAGGGGTTTTTTCCGGGCGATCCAGTCGCGCATCCTCCGCCGCCCTGCGGTCAGCTAACGCGGATGCGCGACGACTTCGGCGAGACCCTTCTTTTCGGCGAGCTCGACTTTCAGCATTTCCTCCCGGGCCTTGTTCACGTATCCCCTGCTCTGGAAGGAGTAGGTGAACTTCGTGTGGATGTCGTAGGTGCCCTGGATGAGCGCGTGGGTGTCCTCCGTCATGACCAGCTCTTCATCCGTGGGGATCACGAAGATGCGCACCTTTGATCCGGGTCCCGTGATCTCGGTCTCCGCGTTGCGGGTCACGGAGAGCTCGTTCTTCCGCCTGTCCATGACGATGCCCATCTCCTCCAGCCCTTCGAGGCACTTCTCCCGGGTGATGGGCGCGCGCTCGCCGACTCCCGCGGTGAAAACGATGGCGTCAACCCGGCCGAGGGCCGCGTAGTAGGCGCCGAGGTATTTCTTCAGCCGGTAGCCTTCGATGTCGATGGCAAGCTGGCAGCGCTCGTCTCCCTGGCAGGCCCCGTTCTCGATGTCGCGCCGGTCGGTGTACTTGTCCGTGATTCCCAGCACGCCGCTTTTCCGGTTGAGGATGCTGTCCATTGCCTCGGGCCGCAGCCCTTCCTTGCGCATGATGTAGAAGCCGATGGCCGGATCATGGTCGCCGGCGCGGGTGCCCATCACCAGGCCCTCCAGGGGCGTGAAGCCCATGGAGGTGTCCACCGAGACGCCGTTCTTGACCGCGTTGGCGCTGGAGCCATTGCCGATATGGAAGCAGATGAGGTTCGTGGCGAACGGGTCCTTGCCGAGGAGCACCGCCGCCCGCTTGGCCACGTACAGGAACGAGGTGCCGTGGAAGCCGTAGCGGCGGACCCGGTAGTTCTCGTACCAGTGGTAGGGCAGCGCGTAGATGAATGCCGTTTTCGGCATCGTCTGGTGCCAGGCCGTGTCCATGATCGCGCAATGGGGCACGTCGGGAAGAACCTCGCGCGCCGCCTCGATGCCGGTGATGTTCGGCGGGTTGTGCAGGGGAGCGAGGTCGGCAAGGTCGCGGAATGCGGCAAGCGCATTGTCGTCGATGATGACCGACTTCGCGAACTTGTCCCCGCCGTGCACCACCCTGTGCCCCACGGCCTTGATCTCCGCCAGATCGCTGATGGCGCCGACCTCGGGATCCAGAAGAGTCTGCACGATCAGCTCGATGGCCTCCCGATGGTGCGGGCAGTCATGCTCCCTCTTGATTTTCTTCCCGCTTTTCTTCGAGTAGTGGTTGATGAACGAGCCTCCCACGGTGACCCGCTCGACGATGCCCGAGGCGAGCACTTCCCTTTCTTCCCAGCGGTACAGCTGGTACTTCAAGGACGAGCTTCCGCAGTTGAGGGTGAGGATGTCCATTCAAAGGCTCCTTAAAATGCCACGGGAAACTGCACGGACTACCCCGGTCATGGCACCCCGTGACATTTGTGCAAGGTACCGTGACCGCGAATGCGCGGCGCAGCCGCACCCGATTGTAGTACCGTGAATCGGCCCAGAGGTCAAGGCGACCGCCATGCGCCAGATGCCGCGGAACAGGTCAAGCACTGAGAAACCGCGCACGTATGGACTTGCGTGCGGCGGCTGTTTCCCGGTCTCCTCTTTCTCCTGAGCCTCTCTCCCGCGTGCGGCGAATCAACCGTGCTCAGCCTGGAGTCGAGCGCAGGCCTGGACGCCATGATCGATGTGAGGTGCGCCCTGTCGCATGGCGACCTTCACGTCTTCTGCGCCTGGCAGGGTTGCGCGTCGTCCGCCGATGGAGCAGAGACTGCGCTCCCCACGCTTGCCCTGTCGTCGCCCTGGCTTGTGTTCGGCCCTCTTGCCTCGGCGGGTCTGCTGAGGGAGGCATCGAATCCTCTCGGCTTTTCTCCGGGAAGCGATGTATTCGGGGAGCGCACCGGCGCGCGCCTGGACGGGTCGCTTCCCCCCGGCGATCCCGGACTTCTCTGTATGCCTGTCCCGGATGTCCTGGGGTTTTTCTACCTGCCCTGCTCAAACGGCGCGCGCGCCTGCGGCTGCTTTGCGAGCCTTCAGGCTCGGAGCGGCCTCAGGGTGGAGGGCTTTTTCGGCTGCTCTGAATCGAGACCGGAGCCTTCTGGTGAGGAGTGGTTTCGCTCCCGTCCGGCCGATCCCGGAGGCGTGATGACGTCAACCGGAGCGAGGCTCGAAGCGGATTTTCCCGGGCTCTCCCTGGGAGCGACACTCGGGGGCTCGTTCTCGGAAAAAGCTTCGCCCGGCTCCTTCATGCTCCTGCACGGTTCATGGCATGGGGCCGACCTCTTCGCGGAGGCGCTCCTTGGCAGGACCGACGCCGCGTACCGTCGGCCGGGCGGCGAGGCTTCCGCGGCCGGCTCCGCGTTTTCAGGCTCGGCCGGCATTGAAGGGACGGCGGGCATGGTGAAGGTCTCATATGCAGTCTGCCTCGATCAGCCGGGGTTTGCGCCCCAGCCCTGTCTTTCGAGCAGCGAGGTCATGGGAATCCTGCTCGAGCAGGCTCTCGCCGTGCCGGCCGGCTTTGTCGTGGTCTTTCGGGCAGAGGCGGAAAAAAGGATCAGCCGCGATTCGATGGGAATCCTGCAGGAGACGGGCCGCTGTGGAGCGGCGCTGAAGGGGAAAATCGGAAGCCTGGAGGCCGCAAGCGGTGTGGAATTGAATGAGCCGGGCGGGATCGATCTCTCCCTGACCGGGGCATTTCAGGAGACGCGCGGGAGTCCGCGCTTCTCCCTGGAATCGCGCCTGGAGCGGCTGAGCGCAAGGTGCCCTCTCCTGACTTTTCTCGCGGCATTGCAGCTCGAGCGGAAGGATGTCAGGCTTTCACTCGAGTCGGGCATCGAAGGATGGAGCGTCTCGACCACTGCGGTGGATGCGATCAGCCATTTCAGACTGAGGGTGTCATGGAGCACGCGGTGCGCCCTGGGGAACTAGATGCTGCTGCGTGCCGCGGTGCGCCCCTACCACTCGCCCACCAGAAGCACCTCCCGCTCGAGGTGGAAGCCGAGCCGGCGCCGCGCCTCGTCCTCCACAAGCTCGATCAGGGCAAGGACGTCCCGCGCGGTTGCGCCTCCCGTGTTGACGATGATATTGCCGTGGAAGGGGGCCACCTGGGCGCCGCCGATCCTTCGGCCCTTCATGCCCAGTGAATCCACTATCACCCCGGTGGGTGCGCCGAACGCGCGGTTGTTCTTGAACACGCTTCCCGCGCAGGGGAAGAGGAAATGGCCCTTCTTCTCCCTGTCCTGCCGATGTTCCTGCATCCGGTCTTCGACCTGCCGCGGATTTCCCGGCGCAAGGCGGAAACCGGCCCGCAGGATCACGCCCCGCATTCCCTGAAACGGGGAGACCTTGTAGTCCCACTCATCGCGGCGCATCGCGAGCCTTCGCTGCCCGAAGTCTGGATCCAGGTAGTCGACGAACTCCAGCACATCGCTTACCTCGCGCTCGTAGCAGCGGGCGTTCATCCATACCGCGCCGCCCACGCTTCCCGGGAGCGAATAGGCGAACTCCATTCCCGCAAGGCCCCTGGACAGGGCAAACTCGGAAAGCGCGGACACCGGAGTTCCCCCGAGCGCCGTGATGAGGGAGCCTTCCGCCTGGAGACCGCCGAGGAGCGTGAGATCGATCACGACGCCGCGGACGCCCTTGTCGGAGACGAGGATGTTGGTGCCGCCGCCCAGCACAAAACACGGCACGGATTCCCGCGCGCAGAGCGTCACGATCCGGCCCACTTCCTCCGGGGTCCGCGGTGCGGCAAACAGGTCAGCCGGTCCCCCGAGGCGGAAACTGGTGTGGCCGGCCAGAGGCTCGTCTTCTTCCAGCCGCCCCGCGATCTTGATCATGCCCGCCAATTTCCGTACTGTTGTCACGGTCAAAATAGTAGCACACCCATGGAGGGCATGTCGTGGAGCTCGAAAGTCTGGAACACGATGGGCAGGGAGATGCAGCGCTTCATCCCGATTGAAAACCGAACCGTGGGGATGTATTGCTGCGGGCCCACCGTCTACGACTACGCCCACGTCGGCAACCTCCGCACCTATGTCTTCGAGGACCTCCTGAGACGCACCCTCGAGTATTTCGGCTACAAGGTTCGCCACGTGATGAATGTCACAGACGTCGGCCACCTCACCGGCGACACGGATGAGGGAGAAGACAAGATGCTCAAGGGCGCCCGGGAGAAGGGCAAAACGGTCTGGCAGATCGCTGACTTCTACACAAAGGCCTTCTTCCGGGATTTCGGCCTCCTGCGATGCGCCATGCCCGCCGTGGTCTGCAAGGCCACCGAGCATATCCAGGACATGATCGACCTTATCGCCCGGATCGAGGCAAAGGGATTCACCTACACGGCGGGGGGCAATGTCTATTTCGACATCGCCAAGTTCCCGGGCTACGGCAGGCTCGCCCTGCTGGACAAGCAGGATCTGCAGGCAGGAGCGAGGATCGCCGTGGACGAGGGAAAGAAGAACCCGGCGGACTTCGCCCTGTGGTTCACAAAAGGCAAGTTCGAGCACCAGGCCATGCTCTGGGATTCGCCGTGGGGAAAGGGATACCCGGGCTGGCACATCGAGTGCAGCGCAATGTCGATGAAGTATCTCGGTGAGCATTTCGACATCCATTGCGGCGGTGCCGATCATCCTCCCGTGCACCACACCAACGAAATCGCGCAGTCGGAAGCGGCCACCGGGGCAAAGTGGGTCAACTACTGGCTGCACGGCGAGTGGCTGCTCATGGGAAAGGAGAAAATGGCGAAGTCGACGGGCAACTCTCGTCCCGCTCTCGGTCCTGACCGAGCGCGGGCTACGACCCGCTGGACTATCGCTATTTCTGCCTCGGCGCGCATTATCGCACGCAGCTCGCATTCACGTGGGAATCCCTGGACGCCGCCCGGTCGGGCAGGCTGGGCGTCATGGAGAAAATCATTCAGCTTAAGGCAGAGGCTCCCGGGGACCCGGCCGAGCCGGCCGGGCAGGGCGCGCGAATACCTCGACGACTTCGAGGCGCACGCCGCGGAAGACCTGAACATGCCGCGCTGCCTCGCGGACCTCTGGACACTCCTCAGGGACTCTCGGTGCCGCCGGGCCAGAAGCTCGGGGCCGCGCTCCGCATGGAAGGATTCTCGCCCTCGGGCCTGTCCGAGGCCGTGCAGAGCGAGGTGACTCTGGACGAGGAGACGCAAAGGCTTCTGGAGGAGCGGGAGAGCGCCCGCAAGGGCCGCAATTTCAAGAGGGCAGACGAGATCAGGGCCCTCCTTCTCTCCCGCGGAATCGAGGTGCAGGACAGCCCGACCGGGCCGAAGGTACGCTTTGCCGCTGGTCAAAGCCGATAAAAAGCTGTAACATCGGCAATTAATCGTTGTTAGTAATGAGTAGCACGGAATATGCGCGCCCGCCATCGTTTGACGTGGTTTACGTCGCCTTGTTCCCCGTCATTTACCGCGTCTCCTTGCGAGTGACTGGCGACAGGGAAATTGCAGAGGATTTGTGCCATGAAGCCTTCATCAAGCTTATGGAACGCCCTTACCTATTGCCCGACCTCGAACAGTCAAAATACTGGCTCATCCGCGTGGTGAAGAACCTGTCACTCAACCATGAAAAGAGAAGAAATCGGGAAAAGGCGGCCTACGCGAAACTCACACGCCTCACCCCCGGGGTATCTGAATCGGGCGAGAGGCAGCTTATGAAGGAAGAAACACGCTCGGACGTGCAGACGGCATTGAATGCCCTGCCTTTCAATCTGAGGGCGCCCCTGGTGTTTCGGGAGTACGGGGACCTGAGCTACAAGGAGATCGGAGCGATCCTTGGGATAAGCGAAAGCAACGTCAAGGTGCGGATCTTTCGCGCCAGGGAGCGCCTGGTGACAGCGCTTGCAGAAGGGGATGTCTATGTGTCCTGATCGTGAGATTCTTTCCGCGTATCTCGACGGCGAAATCGGTCCTCCCTGGGACACGGCCATCGGCGAACACGTGGCGGCATGTGAGACGTGCCGCGCCGTCATTGAAAGACTCGAGAAGACGCGTCGCCTCCTTCAGGAAGACCCCATCGGGGATTGGAAGGAGCCGATGGAAAGGGTGCGCAGAGCGATTCTCACCCGCGTCTCTCCCCTGCCGCGTCCCATTCCGGCGTGGAGACGTCAGGTGTCCCTGCCGCTCCCCCTGGCCGTGCTGGCCGCGGTCCTGCTGATCGCCCTTGGAGTTTCTTCCGCTCTTTCCATCGCACGCTCGAACATCGGCTTCGTCAAGATCACCAAGGCTCCTGCCGGCGGCACCGAATACCAGTTTGCCGTCCCGGTGGACAAGGTCGAGGCGCTGCTGAAGTCCGTGGGCGGTGGAGACACCAGCCTCGAGGCGGTGCATGACTCTCCCCAAGAACGTCAAGCTCGTTCCTGTCGGGGCGCCGCGCATGGGCAAGGAGACCGAGTTCCCCAGGAAAAAACCATGATGAGGAATCTGACGAGGAATCGAAGCGTCGTCGTCCCTCTCCTCCTCACGCTCGCCGTGGCAGGGGCGCATGCCCAGGAATCGGCGACGGACCCCAAGGAAGCCCTGCAGCAACTGCTCTCCAAGGCCCTGAGCGTCACCATCTCGGCGCGCGTGCTGCCCTCCGACACGCAGGGGGATACGGCGATCTGGAACGCGGAGAGCACGAAGCTCACCATTCCCGGCAGGTCCATCAAGGTCAGGCTGGACGGCGACAATGTGCGCATCTACCTCATCTGCACGCCCTACGTCCAGGAAGACGGGGAGGTGCTTCTTCTCGCGCAGGGCCAGGTCTGGCTCACGCAGCCCACGGACAAGGAGGTCAAGTATTCCAGCACATTCTACAGCATCCCCGTGTCCTTCGGAGAAAAGGTCCTCTTTTTTCCCCTCGGTCTCTCCAACGCAGAGGAGCAGAGCAAGGACTTCTTCAATATCGAGCTGGAAATCAAGATCGTGCCGTACGAGGAAAAATAGCGGAGACAGGGAGTGACGCCTCTGCGTACGGATGATATGACCCGTGAGACCGGGCGGGTCCGAGTGCCGGGGAATCCGGCGGAAAGGGCCCTGACAACGACCAGGTCAAGCCGCACCAGCGGCTGCTCAGGAGCAAGGGCTTCATTCCCACGGTGGTCGTGGTCGCCCTTGCGGCGTTCGTCGTGCTCAGCCCGCGCATGGGGGGAAGCCCGCCTCGCCTGGAATCGATCACCCCGACCCGGGGGAAACCCGGTGATGTGATGATCGTCACCGGTCATAATTTCGGGCAGCACCGCGATACCTCCGAGGTGAGGATTTCCGGGGTCTCCCCGACCTCCACGGACTACGGAGAGTGGACCGACACGCGCATCAGCGTGACCATCCCCGACGAGGCCACTTCCGGGATCGTCTACGTCATCACGAAGAGCGGCCGCAGCAGCGGTCTTCTTTTCATCAACCAGGGCGATATCCCCCTGCCCGCATCGGGCTCCGCCCGGCCGGGTGACCCGTACATCGTCAACAACAGCGACAACCCGATCCAGCCCTCGGCGGCGCGCGATCGGGGACACGCTTACGATCTACGGCATGAACTTCGGCCTCGAAAAGGGCACTTCAGAGGTGTATTTCACCTGGGCCGGCCAGCAGTCTCCATCCAGCGGAAGCCTCGACCTCTCGAATCTCCTTCCCGCGCGGGATTACAACCTGGACTACATTTCGTGGTCGGATCGGGAGATCAAGCTCCGCGTGCCCGACGGCGCCGCCTCGGGGAACGTGCTGGTCACGTCGGACAAGGGCAAGAGCAATGCGGCCTATTTCGTCGTGAACAAGGGAGCCGGCACCAAGAACTTCACCTCTCTCCGCGAAATACTCGGTCCAGTACGCCATGGACGTCGCGGTCACCGCCGCATCGGGTGACAATACTCTCTACCTCTGGATGCCGCGCATCCTGCCGACTCCCGAGCAGCGGAAGATCGAGACGGTGGAACAGGATCCCGAGCCGCTCCTCGTCACGAGCAGCTCCGCGTTGTACTCCTTCTCCAATCTGCAGAAGGGCGGAAAGTACAAGGTCACCTTGAGCTGGATGTTCGATCGCTATGCCATCGAAACTCAGGTGAACCCGGGTGATGTTCCGGCCTATGACACGACGACGGAGCTGTACGGCAGGTTCACCGCGCCGGATGCACTGGTGCCCTCGGCCAACCCGGAAATCGTGAAGGCCGCGGCCATAGCGGCAGGCGCGGAGAAGAATCCCTGGCTCAAGGCGCGCAGGATCTACGAGTGGCTCCTTGGCCAGCTCAAGTACGCCCCGGCAACGGAGGACCTGCTCACCGCATGGCGTCTGAAACGCGGCGACGCGCTCGTCTACTCGTCGCTGTACTGCGCCCTGCTCCGGGCAGCGGGGATCCCCTCACGGATGGTGTCGGGGTATCTCGTCGGTGACTCCGGCATGCCGACCCGGCGCCACTTCTGGGACGAGTTCTACGTGGAGACGCTCGGATGGGTGCCCGTGGACCCGCTCCTCGGCGATGAGAAGTCCCTCATCCCGACGCAGCCGGGCGAGGACTTTGACGGCAAGTCCTACTATTTCGGGAATCTCGACAACCAGCACATCACGTTCACGAAGGGGCTCGAAGAGGTGAACCAGATGAATCCCGCGGGGAGGACCAGAGGTACACGCGGATCTCCCTTACCTGTTCACGCATCCACGAGGAGGCGGTCGGGGGGACTCACCTCCTACACCACCGGCTTCGAGGACCTGGCGGTCACGGGGACCTATTGAGCGCATCGCGGTACTCCGCGGATTTGGGCCGACCTTACTGCTGGGAAGCGGCCTTGCGCCGGGCGCGCTCGATCTTCTCCATCTTTCGGTAGTACTCGGACTGCTTCTGGATCTCCTCCACGTCATTCGTGGCGATCTTGTTGTCGGCGAGGACCATCTTCTTGTTCTCGAAGAGCTTGCGGATGTAGGGGTTGCCCTTGTCGCTGGAGAGCCCCACCGTGTTCAGCAGCTCCTTGGGACCGAGCTGGAAGGTGTACTTGCCTCCCGGGACGATGGGGATGCGGTTCTTCTCCAGCTGCAGGAGCAGGGCGTCGTAGAGCCTGCCCAGCGGGTCCTGGATGAGGGTGTTGGCAAGCTGCTTGTAGATGAACCACAGCCTCTCCGCCAGGAGCGTGGTGAGCCGGGTGATGAGCTGGGGCTGGCTCTGGACCATGCGCTCGAAGTTGGCCTTGTTCACCGCCATGAGGCTGCAGTCCTCGTTGGCGATGGCCGAGGCGGAGCGCGGCTTGTTTTCCAGCAGCGCCATCTCTCCGAAGATGTCCCCCGTCTTCAGCATGGCGAGCAGCACCTCGTTGTCCTCGACGATCTTGGTGATCTTCACGACGCCCTTCTGGATGATGTACAGCTCCGTGCCCGGCTCGTTCTCGCTGAAGATCATCGTGTTCTTCGGGTAGGTGCGGGTGAAGTCGTCACTCGCCTTGTCGAGGTACACGGCCTTTGCGTAGGGGTGGATCTTGGCCATGCGCTCCTTGGCCTTGTCCGCGTTGGGATCCGTGGGGCAGTTCTGGAGGAAGCGGTAGTAGGCGTAGTAGGCCTGGTTGTACTGGCTCTGCCGCGCGTAGTACTCGGCAACCTTGAACAGGTGCGAGGGGTCCCCGCTGGCGGTGTTCTTGAACGTCAGGCGCGTGAGCGCTTCGTCGAGGAAGCGCATCTTGCGGGAGAAACTCTGGATGATCTTCAGCGCCACGGGGCGTTGCGCTCGATGAGCAGGCCGTACTGCTCGCGGGCCACGGAGATGAGGGACACATCGGTGAGGGCGAGGGCGGTCTCGATGTGGCTGTGCGAGGACATCGTGGAGATGACGCCGAAGAAATCGCCCGGGGCGAGAGTGTTGCCTCCCTCCTCCTCGACGACCTCCACTTCCTTGCTGATGCGCACTTTGCCGCTGCGGAGGATGTAGAAGTAGTCGGCTTTCTGCTTCCCCTCGACGATGATGTACGAGTTCTTGTTGAAGTTGACGATCGACAGTTGAAGGGGGCTGGCCATTCTTATTACCGTCTCACCAGGTTACCAGTATAGAGATCGGTTTTTCGGTTGTCAATGTGAAGAGCCGGGGATCGGGCTGCTCAAACTGCACGGGGTGCCGTGCAAGCCGTAGTCACCAAACCGCCCGTTTGGTATAGTGGGGCACTTATGCGCGGCACGGACGTCCGGCTGAGCTGGAAAGAGCGCTCCCGGCAGCTCGTCACATCCTGCTCGCTGTTTGACTTGTACATCTCGCGGCGCACCTCCGGCGCGGGAAAAACAGGGGAGTTCTCCATTCTCGTCGCTCCCGACTGGGTCACCATAGTCCCCGTTCTTCGCCTGCCGGGACGGGAGGATGCTTTCCTCATGGTGCGCCAGTACCGACACGGCGCCGAGCTGATCACGACCGAGTTCCCCGCCGGCCTCCTGGAACCCGGCGAGGACCCGCTCCACGCCGCCGCGCGCGAGCTGGAGGAGGAAACCGGGTACCGCGCGGGCAGGATGACGCCCCTGGGCCGGGTCAGCCCGAATCCGGCGTTCATGAACAACTGGTGCTCCACCTTCCTTGCCGAAGACCTGACGCGCATCGGCGGCCTGTCCCTCGACGAGACCGAGGCGCTGGACGTCCTGGAAATCCCCGTTCGCGTCCTGAAGGAGAGCATCGGGACGGGCGAGCTGATCAATGCCCTGACGATGGTCGCCCTGATGTGGTACGAGCGTGGACAAGCCGCCGGGGCCCTCCGGGAAGCTGTTCGATGAGGCTTCGGCTGACCCGGCCCGTCAAGCTCGGCCTCGAGCTGGTCTTCCTCGGCCTCCTGGTCTTTCTTTTTGTGAAAGTGCTTGATTTCCGCCAGGTGCAGGCCTATATCCGATTGATCACGCCGCGCGTGCTGCTCGGCGTCCTGGGATTCCAGCTTGCCATCCTGCTCATCCAGAGCTTTCAGTGGGGCCTGGTCCTGCGGGAAGCCGGCATCTATCGCGGCGCCTGGTGGACAATGCGGTCCCGGGTGAGCGGCGCCGCGCTCACCTACCTTACCCCTTCGATGTATTTCGGCGGCGAGCCCGTCAGGGCGAGCATGTACAAGAACGGCGGGATGACCTATCAGAAGGTCTACGCCACGATTGCCCTGGACAAATACATCGAGCTGGCGGGAAAGATCCCCTGCATCATCGTGGGGTTCAGCGTGCTCGTCTACTTCGTGCACCAGGGCACCCTCCTCATCATCGTGTCGGGGACCATTCTCGTGGCGTTCATCGGGTTCTTCATCTTCCTGATCGCAAAGCTTTTCAGCAGCGAGACTTTCATCGTCAATTTTTTCAAGAGATTTCTGCGGCTGATTGCCCGCATCAATCCCCGCGTCGCGGTGAAGGTGCTGAAAGCGATCCGGGAGTTCGCACTGGACGTGCACACGCTCATGGGCCGCAGAAAGATCTTCTACGCCGCGATGGCCGCCGGGGTGACGGTGGCCGTCGTGGAGGTGCTGCAGACCTTCTACATCCTTTCTGTGCTGGGCCGCCCGAGTATTGCGAACTCATTCGTCATATTTGCGACGGTCGTGATCCAGGGACTGATCGGGCTCCTGCCGGGAAACATCGGCGGCATGGAAGGCACGCACCTGTTCATCTTCAACGTGCTCCGCATCGGGTCCGAGCCGAGCCTCGTCTACACAATCATCCTGCGCATGGGGCAGATGACCATGGTGCTGCTGGGACTGTTGAGCATTTTCTCGTGGAGGATAGGCAGGGTGGGGGTGAGAGGCGCCGATCGGAATCGAACCGATGCATAAAGGTTTTGCAGACCTCTCCCTTACCTCTTGGGTACGGCGCCTTGCCGAACGGCTGTCCGGCGTGACTTTACTTAATAAGAGAGGCTTTGTCCAGAGGCCGCCGTACCCGGCGGATTTGGTGCCGCATGGTGAGCATCATCATTCCCACGTACAACGAAGCTGTCTACCTGCCGCGCCTCCTCGCCAGCATCGAGGCGCAGGACTACCGGGACCGGGAAATCATCGTTGCGGACAACGGCTCCCGCGACGGCACGCGCGACGCTGGCGAAGAAGCACGGCGCACGGATCGTGCGCGGGGGCATACCCAGCGTGGGCCGGAACCGGGGAGCCGCGGCGGCTCGAGGGGACACCCTCCTTTTCCTGGATGCCGACACGGTGCTGCCGGAGGGTTTCATTTCAAGGATCTGTCGCACGGTTCGAGAAGGACTTCATCGATATCTGCGTGCCCTGGATCCGGCCGATCGACGGATCCAAGCCCATCTATCGTACGATCTTCCAGTTCAGCAACACGTTCTTCAAGCTCATGGAGGCCATCCAGCCGCAGGGCCTCGGCATCTGCATCCTGGTCACCCGGCGCCTCCACAATCGGATCGGCGGATTTTCCGAGAGCATACGCGTGTCGGAGGATTTCGACTACATCAAGCGCGCCGCCCTGGTGGGGCGCTTCCGCGTCTACCCCCACGTGTTCGTCTACCATTCGGTGCGCCGCTACCTGAGGGAAGGCGTGGGGAACCTCGTCCAGAAGCAGTTCAAGAGCGGATTCATCTACCTGTTCACCGGGCAAGGCCTTTGACTCAGACGACTACAAGTTCGGCACGTTCTCCCGCTACGTGATGGAGGAAAGGGAAGGGCGTCGAGCCGAGCATGACGGCACGGAGGTGAAAAAGCTGCTCAGCTCCTTCGACAAGCAGTCGAGGCGCTTGCGCACGCAGATCGAGAAGATGGAAGTCCAGAGCGCTTCCCGCGAGGCGCGGGCCCAGTCCTCCCTGCGGGCGGGGAAGTCAGCACGGGGCGAAAAGCGCCAGAAAGCGCGAAAAAAGAAAAAGTGACCCGAGACGAGAGCGCCTCCCGCCGAAAGCCGGGGCAACGCGCCTCATCGGCGCGATCCCTTCGCGATACGCTGACCGCATATGCGTACCTCAGCCCCTCGGCTCTCATCGTCGGAGTCTTCGGGATCTTCCCTCTGTTCTTCACGATCTACGTGAGCCTCTTCAAGTGGCGGCTGGCACGAGGGGACTTTGCGGGTCTCGATAACTACGTGAAGCTTCTCGGCGGCAACCTGTGGTATCTCGCGGCAACGCTCGCTTCCGTCGGAGGGATCGTCCTGGCTGCCTTCCTCCTTGGCCGGCGCCGCGGCAGGTGGGGGCCCCTCCTGCTCTCAGTCGGCGTGATGGTCCTTGCGGGGTCTCTTCTCGGTCTCGGCCTTTCCCTGCCTTCCCTCGCCTCCCAGGGCGACAAGGAAGCCTTCGACGCGCTGCGCGTGACGATCTGGTACTCGGTTTGCACGGTTCCGGTCCAGCTCGCGGCCGGCCTGGTGCTGGCCCTTCTCCTGACCCGGCGCATGCGGGGAAGGCAGGCGTTCCGCGTCATTTATCTGATTCCCTACATCGCCCCCACGGTTGCCACTGCCGCGATCTTCGAGCTCCTGTTCTCCCTCCGACCCGATTCCTTTGCCAACCAGCTCATAAAGCTTTTGGGCGCAGCGCCGCTCCAGTGGCTGCAGGAATCGCGGGGCATCGTGCAGCTCGCCCTCGGCGCAGGGCCCCAGTGGGCAAGCGCCGGTGTCGTGCCCCTCTACTGGGCGGGCTGGGCGCAGGGGCCGAGCCTCGCGCTGGCGTCGATCGTCATCTATAGCTGGTGGGTGTTCGTCGGGTACTATGCCCTTATCTACATCAACGGTCTTGGCGCCATCCCCCGGCAGCTCTACGAGGCGGCGGAGGTCGACGGGGCGGGCAGGGTGCGCAGTTTCTTTTCCATCACGATTCCGCTCCTCTCCCCGACCACCTATTTCCTTTCCCTGCTCGGCGTGATCGGGACATTCAAGGCGTTCACGCAGCTGTACGTTCTGCGGAGCGCCGCGGCGTCCGGCACGGTGGACGCCGTCAGCGTCTTCATATTCTTCACGGCTTTCCGCAAGGGCAACATGGGATACGCTTCCGCCATCTCGATCCTCCTTTTCCTGATCGTCCTCGGGCTCACCGTCCTGCAGCAGCGGACAACGGAAAAGAGCGTGAACTATGGCGACTGAAGGCCGCGCTCCCCGACCGGGGAGCCGGGCGCCGCATCCGGGCCCGCGAGTCACCGGGAGCAGCATTGCGGTTTACTTTTTTCTGATCCTCGGCGCCCTGGCATGCCTTGTGCCGTTTCTTTTCATGCTGAGCACATCCCTGAAGACGATCGGGGAAACGATCACCCGGGTCAGCCCCATTCCTTTTGATCCGGAGTTCTGGCCCCGTGTTCCCCAGTGGATCAACTTTGTCACTGCCTGGTCGGACGCGAGCTTCAGCCTCTACTTCAGAAACAGCGTCATCACCGCGGCGCTGACGGTGGCGGGCGTCATCGCGAGCTCATCTCTCGCCGCCTATGCATTCGCCAAGATCCGATTCGTCGGTTCCCGGTTCCTGTTCGCCCTGCTGCTCGCCACCCTGATCATTCCTGACAGCGTGTACCTCATTCCCAACTTCATCATGATCACCCGTCTGGGCTGGTACGACACGCTGGCGGGTCTCACCGTCCCCTTCATGGCGAGCGCATTCTATATTTTCCTTCTGCGGCAGTTTTTCTCCCAGGTGCCCAACGAGCTGTTGGAGAGCGCGCGCATCGACGGCGCCGGCCATACGCGGGCCCTCTTCTCCATCCTTCTCCCCCTTTCCGGCGCGCCGCTGTTCACCGTGGCCTTTCTGGCCTTCGTGGGATCGTGGAACTCCCTCCAGTGGCCGCTCGTGGCCACCCGCACGGCCCGATGGCGTCCGATTACCGTCGGGCTGACCACGTTCATTTCGGAGGCGGGCCCCCAGAACCAGCTCCGCATGGCAGGGGCTGTGCTGGCCGTGGTGCCGGTGGTGCTCCTTTACTTCTTCGCGCAGAAGAGATTTACCGAGGCCATCGCCCGCAGTGGCATCAAGGGCTGATTTCCATTACCTTCTGCATTGCCGCCCGCGGGAGGGCGGAAGTACGCACGGGAGGGAATATGAGGCGGGCAATCGTGCTTGTCTTGCTCCTCGCGCTGCCGCTTGTCCTGTTCAGCCAGGGCAAGGATCCGCGGGCGACAAATCCGCGGAGTACCGCGGCGCAGATCCGACGGGAACGACAATCACATACTGGTACCAGCACACCGGGGCAAACGGCGATGCCATGCAGAAAATGATCGCCGACTTCAACGCAACCAATCCGTGGAAGATCACGGTCAAGGGCGAGTACGCGGGCCCGTATGACCAGATCTACAACAAGATGGTCGCGGCAATTGCGGCCGGGAACCCTCCCGAGCTCGTGGTGGCCTACCAGAACCAGTCCGCAACCTACCAGGTGAACAATGCGCTGGTCGACATGAATGTATACGTCACGGATCCGAAGTGGGGAATCGGAAAAGATATCGGCGATTTCTTCGCGGGCTTCATCAATCAGGACGTGAACGCGCAATTCGGCGGCGCGCGTCTCGGATTTCCGCCCAATCGCTCTCTCGAAGTCATGTACGACGATATGGCCTTGCTCAAATCGGTCGGAATCACCGCGCCGCCGAAGACCTGGGATGAGTTCGCCGCCGACTGCCGGAAGGTCACCAACAAGGACAAAGACACATACGGGTACGCATTGGACAACCTGGATGCGTCCCACGTTTACGCCCTTGTCATTTCCCGCGGCGGGGAGTTCGCCCGGCCTGACGGGAAGGGCTACACTCTCAACACGCCGCAGATGAAGGCCTCCATGATCTACATGCGCGGGCTCCTCAATCAAGGCGTTGCGCGCAAGATCCCGAAGAAGTACGACGATCAGACCGATTTCGGGAACGGAAAGGCGGCCTTCACGCTGAGCTCCACCTCCGGGCTCACCTTCTATGACAAGGCCGTCAAGGCGAACAAGGACGGCCCGTTCCAGTGGGGGATCGCGCCCGTGCCCCAGCTTGCCGCCACCGGCGCGCCGGCCATTGATCTCTACGGCGCAAGCATGAGCATTTCTCGGAGCACCCCGCAGAAGCAGCTCGCTGCCTGGCTCTTCATCAAGTGGTTCTCCGAGCCCCCCCAGCAGGCGCAGTGGGCCCACGTGTCGAAGTATTTCCCCGTCCGCAAGTCGGCAGAGAAGCTCATTTCTGACTTGTTCGACGCGGATGCAAACTTCGCCGCCGCCTGGAAAATTCTCAAGATCGCCAAACTCAAGGCGGAACCCCCATTCGCCGGCTATGACCTTGTCCGGGATGCCATCACCGCGGCGTACAGCAAGGTGCTGGACGGCGCGGACGTGGATGCAACCCTTGCGGCGCTGCAGGTGCAGGCGGACAAGCTTTTCAAGGATTCCGCGCCCTGACGGATCGTTGCGCCGGAAAACCACGCTGCAGGACCTCCCTGCACGTGCCGCGGGATGGGAATTCAGGGAACCGTTTTTCGCTGACAAACTAGGCCTGGAACTTTAAAATCTCCAGAAGCTCATTTATATTAAGCGGCTGCGTCGTTCAAGCTTTCAGTTTGCGAGGCAATTCTCCCGTAGCAATCGATAACATTTGACAAGATACTGATAATGGACTAATAATCGAACGTACGTTTTGTGGGAGGGAAAAATGGAGAAAGTGCAGAAGAGTGAGGGGCTCATCTGCATATGTGCGGAATGCAAGAAAGTGATAAAGATGGTTGGGAACGCGTCCCCCGCTGTGCCGCCTCTGATCAGCCACGGTATCTGTCCCGCGTGCGCTGAGAGGCTGTACGGGGACTACTTCCGCAAGAAAACGTGAGACGACGCGCCGCTCAGACAACCTTGCGCGGCAGGAGCGGGCTGATTCTGCTCACGATCTCGTAGTTGATGGTGCCTGACCATTCCGCCATCGTCTCAGCACTGATCTGCTCTTCTCCCGATCTGCCGATGAGCACGACCTCGTCCTCGAGGCGCGCCCCGGGAATGTCCGTCAAGTCCACCATGCACAGGTTCATGCAGATCCGCCCAATGACGGGCGCGCGCCGTCCGCGTACCAGGACGTGCGCCCTGTTGCCCAGCGCGCGATCGTACCCGTCCGAATACCCGATGGGCAGGACCCCGAGGACGGTCGGGCGCATCGTGCGGTAGGAGCAGCCATATCCCACATAGCTTCCTTCGGGGAGCGACTTCACCTGCACAATCCGCGTCTTCCAGGAAAGGACGGGCCGGAACTCCGGGACAGCCCCGCCTTTTTCGCGGGCGGAAACCACCGTCTCCCGGGAGGGCCACAGACCGTACAGCCCGATGCCCGAGCGCAGCATGGTGAAGTGGGTCGATGTGAACAGGAGCGCCACCGGACTCACCACCGAAGGGGCGGGCATCATCACCGGGCGGGGCTTAGCGCTGTAGGCAGGGATGCCGAAGGCGCGCGAGTACAGGGATGTACGGAAGCGCGCCTCAGTTCTTGCTCTTGTCCACCAGGCGGTTCTTCGCGATCCAGGGCATCATGGAGCGCAGCTTCTCTCCCACCTTCTCCAGCTGGTGCGCGGCGCCCGTCTCCCGCATGCGCAGGAAATCCTTTCTGCCGCTCTTGTTCTCCGCCATCCACTTCTTTGCGAACTCGCCGCTCTGGATCTCGGAGAGAACCTTCTTCATTTCTTTTTTCGTCTTCTCGTTGATGATGCGCGGGCCCGACCATGTAGTCGCCGTACTCCGCGGTGTCGGACACCGAGTAGCGCATGAGGGAGAGGCCGCCCTCGTAGATGAGATCGACGATGAGCTTCATCTCGTGGATGCACTCGAAATAGGCCATCTCAGGGGCGTAGCCCGCCTCCACGAGGGTCTCGAAGCCCGCCTGCATGAGGTGCGTCACACCGCCGCAGAGAACAGCCTGCTCTCCGAAGAGGTCCGTCTCCGTCTCCTCGCGGAAGCTCGTCTCGATGACGCCCGCCTTTGCGCCGCCGATGGACAGCGCGTAGGCGAGCGCGGTCTGCCGCGCCTTGCCCGTGGGGTCCTGGGCAATGGCGATGAGGCAGGGCACGCCGAAGCCCAGCTCGAACTGCCGCCGCACCGTGTGCCCGGGGCCCTTGGGGGCGATCATGGCCACGTCCACGCCCGCGGGCGGGACGATCTGGCCGAAATGGATGTTGAATCCGTGGGCGAAGAGGAGGGTCTTCCCCGGGGTCAGGCCGGGCTGCATGTCGGTCTTGTAGACTTCCCCCTGCAGGTGGTCGGGGATGAGCATCATCACCACGTCGGCCCACTCGACCGCCTTCGCGGTCTCCATGACCTTCAGGCCGGCTTCTGCGGCCTTCTTGACAGAGGGGCTCTCTGCGCGCAGGCCGACAACGACCTCGACGCCTGAATCGCGGAGGTTGTTGGAGTGGGCAAATCCCTGGCTGCCGTACCCGATCACAGCGACTTTCTTGCCCCGTATCCACTCCGGCTTGATGTCCTTCTCATAAAAGATATTCATGCCCTGGCCTCCATTGCTACGCATGGTACATACGCGAATGAAAAAGTCAACAATAGCGATGGTTCGACGGAGGGAGGCCCGCGTGCTTCGGGTACGGAAGGGCTTCAATTCTCGAGGATCGTGATCTCCACCCTGCGGTTCATTCTCCGTCCCTCCTCCGTGGAGTTGTCTCCCACGGGGATGCGCGCGCCCATGCCGCGTGCGGTGATCTGCTCAGCCCTGCGCGCGCCTATGGAGAGGAGGAAATTCGCGGCGGCCTGGGCGCGCTGGTCGGAGAGCTTCTGGTAGTCCTCTTCCGTATAGCCGGGCGCGCGGGCCGTATGCCCCGTGATGGCGATGTCTCGCTCCGGATACTTCTTCAGCACCTCGGCGATCCGTCGAAGCTTATCCTGCTCTGCGGGCATGAGCGTGTCCGAGTTCGGAGGAAAGTTCACGTTCTCCAGCGTGATTTTCACTCCCTGATCGGTGGGCTGCACTTTGACGTCGGGGATGTGCTGCGAGTCGATCTGCTTCTGGATGTCCTGCGCCACGTGCGCCCGGTCCAGAGGCTGCGACTGGATGAGCCGTCCATCGGCGTTGCCGAGGAATTCCACATCGTCGCCCGTGTTGAATGAGAATACGAAATCGAAGCGCTCCTGGTAGAAGATGGGTCTTCTTCCCGCCAGGTCCCACCAGTATTTCTGGTGCGATTCGCCGGCGACACGGATGGGGTACATCCTGACCGCGCCGCCCGGGGGCGGCAGCCTTGTGGAAGACCTCGTAGTCTATGGCGATGACCGCGCACTCGATACCATCACGTGTTTCCCTGCCGACGTAGGTGTAGTCCGCGGTGATCGGGAACTGAAACGGCTCCTGGATGCCGAAGTTCTCCCGGAAATCGTGCGCCTCGCTCCCCTTTGCCACCCACGTACCGCCCTGCTGCACCTCCCCCTCGGGGAAAAGCGGCACGTCCCGGACCACGGGCATGAAGTACGAAGGGTCGATCGTGAAAGCCCCCCGACCGTCGCGCCAGAACTGGGACGGGTATTCCTCGCTCCATTCATACGTCGCGCGGGAGCCGTAGGACCTTTCAGAGGTCTGGAAGAGGACGTCATGATAGCCGGCATCTCCGCGCGTATCCGTGACCGCAACCGCGATCTTGTTGAGGATGTCCGCGTCGTGGGAAAACCGGCCGTTGACATAAACGGACTCATGGACCTGGGAGAGGATGCGGTATTTCTCCCCTTTTGTGTACGCGAAGCGGAACACATCGGCGGAAAGCGCAGCCGCGCCCAGGGCGAGACCGGCGAGACAGAAGAGCAGAATCTTTCTCATGAGATCATTCCTTGACACCCTGTGCCCATTCCACTATCCTCGAAAAAATTGGTGCACCCCGTAAGAGTACCATCCCAAGACGATGTTCTCCAGGTTTTCCGAAAGGCGGGGTTCTCCACCCTGTCGTCGTTCCAGGAGAAACTGATCCCTTACATCCTGAAGGGAAAGGACGTGGCCGCGGAGGTCGCCCCGGGCTCGGGCAAGACCGTCGGGTTCGTTCTCCCTCTTATTCTCGGTCTGCGCGGCGCCGGACTTGCCCCACGGGCGGTCATCCTCGCGCCGACATCGGAAGAGGTGGGCAAGGTTGCGCGCACGTTCGCCCGCATCGCCCGATTCGTAAGGGACGCACCCGCGTTCGTGCCGCTCGGTGAGATCGAGGACGCCCGCCGGGAGCAAAGACGCCTGGAAAAGGGCGCGACAATCGTGGTGGGCACGACGGAGAGGGTGATCGACCACATCCGCCGCGGAAGCCTGGGATTCGACGAGCTCCAGACGATCATCGTCGAAGAGCCGGAGAGCGATGTACGGGCCGATTTCATCAAAGACGTGCAGTTCATCTTCGCCAAGATTGCGGACCGACGCCAGACCATACTCTTCTCCCGCACCCCCCTGGCGGAGGACAATGAGCTGCTCCGAATGCTGCGCCACCCGGTGGTGCTGGATTCAGCGAAATCCGGCGTATCGGCAGCACCGCACGCGGGTCATCTGTACATCCCGACCGAAGGGACGGTCCGCGCCGAGCTCCTGGCCAGGGTCATTCTGGGGAAAAGGATTTCCTCCGCCCTCGTCTACCATTCCCCGCGCGTGGACGGCCGCAGGATAGCGGAAGCGCTCCTGCCGCGGGGGATCCGCGCCGGCCTCGTCGCGCCAGGCGGCGGCTCCGGCTCCACTGCTGCGCGATGGCAGGCGGACCGCAGAAAGCCGCTTGCCGCGTTTTCACGGGGCGAGCTGGATGTCCTGCTCGTGCCTCTGTCGTCGGGCGCGCAGCCTGCCGCAGGGCTGGAGGATCTCACGCCGACACACGTCGTGTTCTTCGACTTTCCCCCCGCGGGAAATCGACAGTCGGCCGGCGTACGCAAAGGGGCGGTGGTCGTCGCACTGATGGACCGGGGGCAGGAGAAAGAGCTTGCCAGGCTCGAGGAGGCGATCGGCGTGACAATCAACAGGGGCGAGATCCCCGGCGATGAAGAGGTGCTCACGGGCGCCATCGACAGGATGCTGCGCAGGATGAAGGCTGAGGACCCGGCGGAGCTTGCGGCGCTGCGCGCGCGCATACGCAGGCAGGTGCCGCTGCTGCTCAGGCCGCTGTTCATGGCCTCGCTTTTGAAATCTCAACTGCCCCCCGGTACCGGTGTTCTCCCCGGAAAAGCTGAGGCGGGAGCGGGCGCGCCGGAAACAGCCAGAGCGCCCCGTGGACGGTTCGGCAGAAATGCCGAAAGCACCTCCTCCCCCGGCAGCCGAACGGGCAGATCCATGGATGCCCTGCCCGGGCACCGACAGGTCGGGCAGGCAGACTGAGAGCCAGAGGGCTGCGAAGGCGGTCACGGGGGGGGCGGGGGAGTTCACGCAGCTTTTCATCAGCATCGGAAGGAACCGCCGCGTCTACGCGCGCGACCTTACCGAGCTGTTCACCGAAAAGCTCCAGCTTCACGCCGGCGATATCGGCGGGGTGCGCGTATTCGAGAAATACTCCTTTGTCGACATCGTGCCCGGGCAAGGCGGGGGAGGCCATCGCCAGGCTCTCGGGCAGCGAGGTAAAAGGACGTACAATCACGGTCAACTACGCCAAGAAGAAGGAAGAGAAAGAGGGAAAGTGAGTTCCCAGTCGGGCGGCTGCGAGGTCGAGATCGGCTGCGGCAACGGCCACTTCCTTTCCGAATACGCCGCTGAGAAGCCCGGCACGCTTCTCATAGGCATGGACATCAAGCGGAAACGGTGCCTCAAGGCACGGGAGAAGGCGGCAAAGCGGGGGCAGCGCAATGTTTCGATCGTGCACGCCGCCGCTGAATCCTTTCTGCGCGACCTGCCGCGCTCGTCCGTGGACGCTTTCCATATTTACTTCCCCGACCCCTGGCCCAAGAGCCGTCACAGGAAACGAAGGTTTTTCACCATGCAGACCCTGGTGATGATGCATGACCGGCTGCGGGGCGGCGGCAAGGTGTACTTCGGCACGGATTTTTTCGACTATTACCTGCAGGCAAAAGTGCTCGTTGCGCTCCATCACGGTTTTCTCATCTCGGAGGAGCCGGCGCCGCAGGCCGTCCTCTCTTCATTGTACGGGCAGTTGTTCGTCGGAGAAAAGAAGCCTATCCATCTCTTCTCCGCGACCCGGCTCAACGGATGAGCAGGGAGAGGAGCAGGAAGACGATGGGGACGTTCACCATGATGTTGAGCGTGATCAGGAGGGCCGACACGATCTCGTACCACCGGGCGGTGCGTTCGCTTGCCCTGGATATCGACTCGGGATCTCCCGGCACCAGGACTTGCTCCGCCATCGGGTCTTCCGGTTTCAGCAGCTCGATGCCGTCGCCGACTTCACGGTAGGCGGCAAACGCGACGCACTCCCGGGGGGAGTCTTCTCCCTGATTCCGTTTCCGCGCGGGCAAGTCCACCTCGAGCCTGCGGATGCCGGGCGGGAGGGTGATGCGCACGCCCTCCGAGACGATCACCTCGTCACGCACGCCTTCCATCAATCCCCTGACCATCAGGTACGGCTCCATGTCAGGCAGAAGGGTCGCCCTTCTTCCCCGCTGTCCGTCCGCTGAAGGCGGGAAATATCTCAGGGGAAGGCGGATCACGTCCCTCTGTGCCCGCATGAGCCGCGCCTTCTTCCAGTATGACCGATACGCGAAATACAAGGGGAAACCGGGGGGAAGGAATGGAGAAACCGGCGCCAGACCGGCCGTGAGCGCAATGAGCGCGATCACTCTGAGCTCGGGCACCGCGAGAAGCGAGAATGCGAGCAGGACCAGCAGGAGCGCTCCAATGGCGACGGAGGGGAGCGTGAAGGAGTTCATGTACTCGTTGCGCTGCCTGCCGCTGCTGATGGCCCGAAGGACAATGCTCTCTCGCGGGCAGTCGTGGATGACGACCAGGAGCTTGTCCCGGCCGTGATCCCGGAACAACCCCCGGCCCTCCTCGGCGAAGAGCGAGCCGCCCACGAAGATGGGCGTGCCTTCGGGGAGTGAGAATATCCGGCTCCACGGCACGCTGCGCAGTTCCGCGTTTTCGGCCCCGTGGCCCGCGGGCGCTTCCTCGGCGCTTCCGCCGGCCTCGGGAATCAGGTAGACGCGCACCCCACGCAAGTCGGCAGCGACTGAGAATCGTCCGTTGGAAATCCAGATCCTGTCGTCTCCCTGGATGGCTTCCAGGCTGCCGAAGAAGCGGAAAAACCCGACTGAGGCGGAGCGTTCCCTCCCGGCGGCCAGGGGACTCGCGGTGGGATACCGCGACGCCGCGGTGACCCTGTGTCTGAACATCCGCCATTGACTTCGGACAAGGAATGCGCCGATGGCGGGGAAGGCGGCATAGAACAAAATGGCAATGCCTGCAATGAGGATGAGGTACCAGGTCATATCCTGTATTGATAAAGCACGCGCAATCCTTTAGGCTGGAATATACCATGGTAGAAAGAGTTATCGTAGGGGCCTGGAAAACAAATTGCTACATCTACTCCAGCACGAAGAAGGAATGCATCATAATCGATCCGGGAGGAGACGAGACGGAGATCGCGGCGCGGGTCGACGTCCTCAACATGGTTCCTGTCGGGATCGCCCTGACCCACGGGCACGTCGACCACGTCGGGGCGCTCGGGAGACTGCGGGAAGGGTACGCAAACCGCGGCTACAAGCTTCCCATTGCCATCAATCCGGCTGACCGCAGATTTCTCGGCACGGGGGGAATGGAGACCCACCGCGAGAGCCTCGAGTTCCTCGGGCTGGACGAGGAAAGCTTTTTCGGCGGAGATCCCTCCGAGCTCCCCAAGGCGGATGTCCGCCTGAGGGACGGAGACCACCTTTTCAACATGGACATCACGGTGCTGGAGACCCCGGGGCACACCCCGGGCAGCGTATGCTTCTACGCGGAAAAAGAGGGGATACTCTTCTCCGGCGACACGCTCTTCTTCGACGGCGTGGGCCGCACGGACCTTCCGGGAGGAAGCGAAAAGAAACTCAAGGAAAGCATCCAGAGGAAAATTGCCGTTCTTCCTCCTGAAACCCGGGTATTCCCCGGCCACGGACCGTTCACGACCGTGGAACGGGAAAAGAGGGGAAACGTCTTTTTCAGGGAAACCGTGCAGGAGCAGCGGCCGGAGTCCGCGGCCCGGGCAATCACCGGCCTCGTCTCGTTGCAGGTGAAGCACCCCGCCGCGCCGGTCAAGACTGCCGCGCGCGCCGCCAAGGCGAGGCCCAAACGCCCGAAGCCGGGACGGACGCCTGCAAAAACCGCCCGAGCGGCCAAGAAGAGCGCCTCCAAGACGGTGAAGGGCGTCGCAAAGGGCCGAGGGCTGAAGGGTCGGGGCTTGAAAGCCAAGCAGGGTGTTGCTCGAAAGAGCCCTCCGCGGACCACACGCGCCGCCAAGAAACGCGTTCAGGCCAGAAGGTCGACGAAGGCTCCGGGCTCCGGCAAAAAGCGGGCCCGGTAAGAGTTTTCCCGTGCGCTGCCCTGCCGAAGCTCGCTCGCCATCTGCATGATGGCATTGTCGATGGACGCACCACCGGCGCCCGGCGGGATCCGCGTTCTCCCCTGGACGGGCGCCGAGCCGCCGCTGTCCCGGGAAAGGGAATCTATCAGGGTATCGAGAATTTTCAGCTTATAAAGGGGAACTCCGTCATCCAACCGTGAATCTGGTCTGACCTGGATATGCCTGAAGTTCGCGTGAATGAGCTCCGCGGGCCGGACCGGCATGACGATGTCACGACCATCGGACTGCGCATACCGCAAGGCCGTGATTGCCGCGACTCCTACTTGTCCCCCCGACGTGACGCCCTGGATCATGTCCTTCGCTTCCCTTATGAGTATCGGAAGGACTCGAGAGCTGTATTACGTGTCGGTTGAGAGCAGGGCGCGGCAGGGGCGCCGGAATATTCTCAGCGGTTGCGCCGTTCCTCCGAGGACTTGCATTCGATGCACAAAAGCGCATACGGGATGGCTTCAAGTCTTTCCCGCGGGATTTTCTTCGAGCATCGGGCGCAAAGACCGTATTTCTCATTCTCGATTCGTGCGAGAGCGGATTCGATGAGCTGCAGCCGGCGAAGCTCCTGTGATCCAAGGGCCTCCAGTGTCTTGCGGTCGATGTCGTCCGCCGCGATGTCGGCAAGGTCCTTCGGATCCATGTCCTCGATGATGGTGCGGAAATCCTCGCTCTCCGAGGCGAGGTTTTTCAGGATCTCCTTTTTCAGCTCGAACAGGGAGGTTTTCATTTTTTTAAGAAATGTCGTCTTCCATTACGGTACCCTTTAGGGAAAGCAATCTACGCATAAACCTAGCCAGTTGTCAATCCCAATCGATATTCTTTTCAATTTCGGCAAAACGTAGGGAAATTCTACGATTCACCTGCCGGCTCAGTGCTCCGGCGCATCCTCAAGGGCTTGAGCATTGACAGCCGGCGGCAAAGCCGATACTCTGGTTTGTCCAAGGAGGGTTTTTTGGCAAAGGAAGAGGCTATAGAAGTCGACGGGAAGGTGAAAGAATCCCTCCCCAATACAATGTTCAGGGTCGAGCTCGAAAATGGTCATCTTATTCTGGCCCACCTTTCGGGCAAGATGCGCAAGCATTACATCCGCATCGTCCCGGGAGACCGTGTGAAAGTCGCCCTCTCGCCGTACGATCTGACGCGAGGACGAATCATCTACAGGGAAAAATAACCTCGCCGGCTCTACGAGCGGTAATCCGCGTTTTCTTTTACATAGTCATACGACAGGTCTGATCCGATCACCTCGACCGAGGGCGACGATCCGTCCAACGTGACCTCGATGTCGACTGTCTTGTCATGCTGCGGCCAGGGGATGCGTTTTGTGTCGAGGGCGCGCCCTCGCAGATAGGCGGACAGCCGCTCTTCCTTCTCCGCGTCCAGCCGGAAGCAGCCTCCTGAGAAGATCTCCTCTCCCCCCATACGAACCGTCACCCGGCGGTTGTCCACTGCCTCGCCCGCGTTTCCAAGGTAGTCGCCTACTGCGGAAATGATCCGGCCCACGTTCGGATCATTGCCGAATATCGCGGTTTTCACCAAAGGCGAGTTCGCGATTGCGCGCGCGACTCCCAGCGCCGTGGATTCATTCCGCGCCTGTCCGACCTCGACCCTCAGCACGTGGCCGATGCCTTCGCCGTTTCTCACGATGTCGAAAGCCAGCCCTGCGAGAACCGCCAGCAGCCCTTCCCGAAACTCAGCCGGATCGGCCGGCCCCCGGCGTCCCGAAGAGAGAAGGAGGGCAGTGTCACTCGTGCTCTGGTCGCCATCGATCGATATGCGGTTCAGGCTCCTCTCCACGCACCATGCAAGATCCTCCCGCAGACGTTCCCGTTGGACGCCAAGATCCGTGCACAGAAAACAAAGGAGGGTGGCCATGTTGGGCTCGATCATGCCCGCCCCCTTCGCGATGCCCACAATGCTCCCCCTGCCGACCGCCGCCCGGCGCACCTTGGGAAAAGCGTCCGTTGTCATGATGGCGCGGGCAACCGGGAGAACGGAAGAGGGTTCCAGGCCGGACACGAGATCAGGCAGAGATTCGCCCATCTCGCGCACGGGAAGCTCCCATCCTATGATGCCCGTGGAGGCGATGAAGAAGCTTTCCTCCGTTGTGCCGAGCAGCTCGCCCAGCCTGCCGAGGAGCCCACGGGCGTCTTCATACCCGTTCCGCGTGCACACGTTGGAAATCTTGTTGTTGACGAGCACGCCGCGCACGGTCGGCCGCTGGAGACGCTCCCTGCCGATGAGCACCGGTGCCCCCGGAAACTTGTTGCGCGTGAACACTGCTCCGAAATCAGGAGTTTCCTTGTCCAGAACGATAAGGGAAAGGTTCATCCGTAGAGGCTCCTGAGTCCTGCGCTCACTGGGCGAAAACCGGATCTCCCGCGCGGCGCACTGGAAGCCGTCCGGAAGCACGGAACGCGCCTCCAACTGGCGCAGGTAGGAGGTCTCCGAGTCGTAGGTTTCCACGAGTTTCTTATACTAGTGCGCGTCCAGTGTGACAAGCAGGGGCAGGTGGTCCGAGTAGCCCCGTCCGGCGCCGAGTCCCGTCCACTTCTTCGGCACGCCTTCCGTGGAAAAGAGGAAGGGGAGCCTGACAGGCCCGAAGCTTCCCCATCGATAAGAGAAGCCGCGGGTATCAAAAAGGCCGGCGGAGAGCAGAATGTGGTCCACCGTCAGCCATTCACCCTGGTAGGAATAGGAGCCCCGCCGTGCCGGCGCAAGCTCGAACCACGGATCGTAGAGGACCAGCCGATCCCCGGTTGCGCCCAGCCCGCGCGTATTGCCCGAAAGGAAGATGCTTTGTCCTGCGAACTTCCGCGGAGTCGTTTCACTGGTCGGAATGAGCGCTGTCTGGTATTTCCGTCCGGTGCGCACGTACTCGTCCACGCTCTCATTCATGTCTCCCGCAACCAGGATATCAGCCGACGGGTCCTGGGCCAGGATCTCCCGCACTCTCCTGGCCAGCACGGAGGCAGACTGCAGGCGGGACGCCTCGGTTGCCTTGACCCCTTCCGTCTTTGCTTTCCAGTGATTGTTGAAAACGTAGAGCGTGTTTCCGCCGTACTCGATCTTTGCCTCGATGACGTCGCGCACAGGGGTGCGCTGCTTCCATGGACCCACGCCATGAGCACGAACACTTGAAACCGGAAACCTGCTCAGGATGGCGACGTTCGTTGCACAGATTCTTCTTGGGGACCAGCACCCGCCATGTGTACCCCATGCCGCCAAGGCCTTCCTCCGCCAGTGTCTGCAATGCATGCTCGTTCTCGATCTCCTGCAGGAGGAGGATGTCAGGACCTCCCGGCACCGCTTTCCGAACGACCTCCGCGATCGAGTCGATACGCACCTTGAAAAACTCCGCATTCCACGTTCCACGGAGGGGATCGAACTCCCGGTACTCAGTCCCGTTGTGCACGTCATCGAAGAGGTTTTCCACGTTGTAGCTCATGACGGTGAGCCCCGAGGCGGAGGCGACAAGGCAGGCCGCGAGCAGGAATGCGGCACACGCTTTCTTCATGGGGACCCTCAGCGCGAAAGGGGGCCGGCCGAGGGGCGGGCCAACCGTGCCGCCACGAGTGCCGCTTCCCCCTCAGCACCCATGGCGCGAGGAGAGAACTCACGGCGCATGATGGTCTCCCAGGCCGTGACGTATTTCCAGGCAACCTGCACGCGCACGTCATCCGGGATCCCGGGGGGCGCGCCCTCTCCGCTCCAGCCGCGGGCGAGCAGCCACTGTCGAAGGTACTCCTTGTCCAGCTCGCGCTGCGGCTTCTCTTCCTTGAAGAGCTGTTCCCAGGTGTCCGCGTACCAGTAGCGGCTGGAGTCGGGGGTATGCACTTCATCCACAAGGATGAGCCGTCCTTCATGAAGGCCGAACTCGTACTTGGTGTCCACGAGGATCAGACCGCTGCGGGCCGCGATCTCGGTGCCACGCTGGAACAGGGCCAGGGAGGTTTCCTCGATGCGCTCCCAGAGCCTTCCTTCCACCCTGCCGCTGGAGACGATCTGCTCCCGCGAGATGGGACGGTCGTGCGCGCCCTTCTCCTCCTTGGTTGAGGGGGTGAGGAGGGGAGCGTCGAAGCGCTGGTTGACCCGCATTCCCCGGGGAAGCGTGATGCCGGAGACGGGGGCGTCGCGCTGGTAGTCCCGCCACGCCGACCCGGTCAGGTAGCCCCTGACCACCACCTCGATCGGGCACCACGTCGCATTTGACTGCCCGCACGGTGCGGGCCGAGATTTCCTCCCGACATGATTCGCGATGATGTCCGAGGTGGAGTGGAACCAGAAAAGCGAGAGGGTATTGAGGACCTCTCCCTTGCAGGGGATCGTGGTGAGGACCCGGTCGAACGCGGAGATCCTGTCCGTGGTGGTGATCAGGACTTCTCCGCCCAGGTCGAGAACGTCCCGTACTTTGCCATGGCTCAGCGGAGCATCTGCGGGGAGGTCCAGGCGCTCCAGGCACGAGCCGAGCAGGCCCGGCAGCTCCGCCTGGCGCACGGCTACAGCTCGTCCCGTGTCTTGATGACTCGGGAAAGCAGGCCGTACGAGACGGCTTCTTCCGCGTTCATCCAGTAGTCCCTGTCCGTGTCCTTTGCCCACCTTGTCCAGCGGCTGTCCCGTTTCTTCAGCGATCAGGCGGTTGATCTTGGCCCGCAGCTTCTCGATCTCTTTGGCGTGGATCTCGATCTCCGTTGCCACGCCGCGCGTGCCGCTCATGGGCTGGTGGATGAGGTAGTGCGAGTTGGGCAGGCCCACGCGCCTGCTCCCGCGGCGCGGCAAGCATGATGATGGCTGCGGCGCTGGCCACGAGGCCCATCCCGATCATGGTGATCTGCGGCTTCACGAACCGCATCATGTCGAAGATGGCGTACCCCGCGTCCGCGTCCCCGCCGGGCGAGTCGATGTACACTTTGATCGGGTCCTTGCTCTCCTCCTCCAGGAGGATGAGGGAGCGGATGACCCTCTCCGCGAGCTGCTTGTTGATCTCCCCGGACACGAGCACGGTCCGGGACTTGAGCATCCGGTTGAAGAGCATGCCCTCATCCGCGCGGGGACCGTTTTCCTGTTCGACTGGCTTGTCCTGCATGTTCATACTGATCATTACAATAAGGAATTTCGCGTTGCTTGACAACGCCGCGATCCACGTGCCGTGAGCGCATTGAAAAAAAGGCCGGGGCATCTCTGCCCCGGCCACCCGTCAATCTTCCGTCCTCCAATTGGTACTGGAGGTTGTGGGGCGGAAGCCTCCCAAATGCAGCGCTCATTATACATTGCATTCCCTGGATGTCAACGAAAAAGCCTTTCCTGCCGCGTCCGCGCTGGAATTTTGCGAGTGAATGGGGAATCGTCCGTATAGTGGCCGCGTCGATCCATCAGCATCATCCGCACTAATCACGCCCGGCGGTACTCTCCTGGCGGAGCTTGCGCGTCATTTGGCGCCGCAGCCCTCCAACTCCGCGGCGTACCGCGGAAGGGCTACGGGCCTCCTTACGCACGTCCATGTGCTCGTCGGCCCTCGCCCTCCATGGCTACGGGCCTGTTGCGCTCCTTGCTCAAAACGCGCACAATGGAGGTTCTCGTGCAGCAAAGGAGGACCGCGATGGTGGCACGGCTCGCCGTGATCGGGGGGAGCGGACTGTACTCGATGGAGGGGATCCGGGTGCGGGAAGAGCGCGAGGTGCCCACACCGTGGGGCCTCCCCTCGGACCTGATCACTCTTGCCGACATTGGCGGCGAAACGGTGGCATTCCTTCCCCGGCACGGGAAAGGACATCGTTACCTGCCTTCGGAGGTGCCCTCCCGCGCCAACATGTGGGCATTGAAGTCAATCGGCGTCGAGCAGATCCTGTCCGTGAGCGCGGTCGGCTCCCTTTCCGAGGAGTATGCCCCGGGGGAGTTCGTGCTCTGCGACAGCATCATCGATCGAACCACCCGTCGACCGGTGAGCTTCTTCGGTGAGGGCATTGTCGGGCACGTGTCGCTCGCCCACCCCTTTTGTGACGGCATGCGACATTCCGTGAGCCAGGTGATGGCAGCCCACTCCCATCCGCATCATTCATCGGGAACCTACGTCTGCATGGAGGGACCGGCCTTCTCCACGGCGGCCGAATCGCTCCTGCACAAGTCCTGGGGAGCCCACCTGATAGGCATGACCGCCGTTCCCGAGGCCAAGCTGGCCCGTGAAGCGGAGATGTGCTACGCCACGGTCGCCATGGTGACCGACTTCGATTGCTGGAAGGAGAGCGAGGAGAACGTGAGCGTGGAAATGGTGCTGGCGACCATGAAGGGAAACACGACCGCGCTCCAGCATATGCTCCCGGATATCATGGCCGCCCTGAAGAAACGAGGCGATTGCGCGTGCCGGCATGCCGCGCGGAACGCAATGATGACTGATCCCGCGCTCATCCCATACGACGCGCGGCGAAGGCTTGCCCTGTTCTATGACAGGTACTGGAACAAAGGGGATTGAGCCGGGCAGCCATGTGGCATGGAGGGAGCTCGTGAAAGCCGCTGTTGTCGCGATTGTCGGGCGTCCTTCCTCCGGCAAGTCGACTCTCGTCAACGCACTCTGCGGCGGAAAGGTCTCGATCGTCTCCCCGGTGCCGCAGACCACGCGCAACCGGGTCCGCGGCATTCTCACGACGGACGCGGGCCAGATCGTGTTCATCGACACACCCGGCTTCCATCTCTCGCAAAAGAAGCTGAACCGGTACATGAGCGATCTGGTCTCCTCGACCCTGGGGGAAGTGGATATCGCCCTGTATGTCGTGGACGGAACGCGTGCCTTCGGCGACGAGGAGCGCGCGCTGCTCGAGGCACTCCGACGGGCGGGCCGGCCGGTGGTGGCGTGCCTGAACAAGTCGGACGCCGCGGGCCCCACATGGGCCTCGGTGCGGACGCAGATTGCCGCGGCCCTTCCCGATGTCCTCCTTCTTGAAATCTCCGCCCTGGGCGGAACGGGTCTGGAGGCGCTTCGCGAACGGCTCTTTTCACTCTCCCCGGAAGGCGAGCAGATGTATCCCCCCGACTACTACACCGACCAGACGCCGGACTTCCGGGTCGCGGAGATCGTCCGGGAAAAGGCGATGCTGCAGACCCGCGAAGAAGTTCCTCACTCGCTGTACGTGCGCATGGAAGACCTGGAGATGCGCGATGACGGGGCGACCCTCTGGGCGCGCGGCTTCATCTGCGTTGAGCGGGAGTCGCAGAAGGGCATCCTCGTGGGGAGGGCGGGGGAACGGATCAGGTCCATCGTGCGGGATGCAGAGCAGGAGCTATCCGAGATATTCCCTTATGCGGTGAAGCTCGACCTTCGCGTGCGAGTGGACCATGAATGGCGCAAGAGGGACCCACTGCTGAAGAAGATGATCAGATAAGGCGCGCGCGGTACTCCGTGCGGTTTGGCGCGCTAGTTCTTTTCCTGAACGACCGTCAGCTGCGCGAGCACCAGGGCGCTCTTCGCGTCGAAGGGGTTCTTGATTTTCAGCACGAGACCCGCGTCGTTCTGGCCGGGGCTGGGGAGAGTCACAGTTTTCTCCGCTGCTCCGGACGGCACGACGATGGACATCCCATCAGCCCCGAGCTTGAACTTGAATCCCGCCGCATCCGCGGTCAAGGGAATCTGCACAGGTGCCTGGGAGGCGCCTTCCCATTGGGCCTCGAGGGTAGCCGTTCGTACCGAATCCGAGGATAGATCAACGACCACGCTTATGGATGAGCCTCCCGGTGTCAGCGGCGGGAGATCAAGCCCGGCGCCCTGCGGCAGGGAAAGGGATCCGGCGCTCAAACTACCGTTTCCCTCCAGCGTGAGTCCGCGCGACAGGTATATACCGTCGAAACCATCCGCCAGCAGCAGGCTGTTCCCGTACTTGAGGGACTGCGCCCTGAGGTACAGATCGGGATCGGGGGAGGGCCGTTCCGAGGAGTCACGATAGTAGATACCGAACTCGTCGACCGTTCCCTTGAACCCCGCCGCCCCGCCGATAATGAGGGTGCCGTTCTGATTGGCGACGGAGAGCCTGTAGGAGGCGCTCATGGCCGACACCTGCACGCCGTCAAGGAACCACTGAGCCGTGAAGCTCGCGCTCTGCGGCACGATGCTCAGGGAAAGGAGGTAGCGCTGGTTTTGCGCAAGAGCGGGACCTGCCCATGGGATTGCAATGGCCGCGGCGCCGCCCGATGTAATCAAGGCCTGCGGGGCCCCCGTTGCCGGATCCATCGCGATCACGAGAGAGAAGCTTCCGTCGCTTGCGGACGCGTTCAGGATTGAGCGCGCGCCGGACAGGTCTTCAAAGCTCACGCCGAGGTTTGCCGTGAAAGGCTTCAGCACCCCATTGTCGATCGGCAGCGCCAGCCATGTAATCTGGATTCCGGAAGCTCCGTCCAGCTTGTAGCCGAAGCCGTCCTCCAGGGAAACTACCTGCGGCGCTCCGATTGCAACCGCGGCTGATTTCCCCGGCTTCTTCGCGCCGGTCCCGACGTCCGACAAGTTGGCCTGCAGGTGCAGCAGGGTAAGGTAGGAGGATTCAGGGCCGAAGTCGCTCCCCTCGAGAGCCTTTCCCCCGGTGACAAAGATATCCGTGGAAAGCAGGAGCGACGACACGAACGTGAAGTCAGCGTCAGCAGGCGGGGAGCTGGGGAAGAGCTCCAGAGTGATCGTGTAGACTCCCTGGTCGGAAGGCGCCACCCAGAGGATCTGTCCGAAACCTTTGCTGAGTGTTCCCCTTGCGATCACCTTTCCTTTCCATGACCAGCGAAGGTAGGGGTCGAAGCCGGACGGAATCGCCAGCTCCGCCTTCAGCATGACGCTGGCCGTGGTCGTGATGACCGGTGGAAAACTCTTTATGCCGGTGATTTTCCAGCCATCCTGGACGACGAAAAAGGACGCGGATTTCTTCTGCGCGACCTCGCCTGCGGAGTACAACACGAAGTCCATGCGATACTGGCCGACCGCCAGGTCTGCGGGGAGAGTGATCGGAGTCTGCTCGTTCAGGATCGCGGCCGAGCGGTTGTGCCAGACGCTGGCGCCGCTCGCGGAGGTCAGGGTCACCTCGATCTCGACATCGCGGCTTTTTGTCGTGTCGCGCGCCGAGACCAGGAGCGGGACGGAATTCCCTTGTGTGAGCACCTGGCCGTCTATGAGAGAAGCAATCTGCAGGTCTGAGGTTTGGGCCTTCAGAGACATGAACAAAGACTGGTCCCCGCACGCCGCAAGGAACGCCAAAATCGAGACGACAAGCAGTCTTTGGCCAACTCCACGGCCCATTTTGCTCAAAATATATCACGATGGGGGGGGAAATCAAGCCCTCATTTTGACAAATCGCGTTACGTTCGATTCCTGAGGTGAATCACCTCGATTTCGACGTCCCCCCTCGCATAGGTCTGGCAAGCCAGCCGGATATCCGGGCCCGTCGGTTCCCCCTGGCTCGCAAGCTCCGCCAGCCGGCGGGTCTCCGCCTCGCGCCGTGGGCTCAAAAACCCCGCTCCGGCGCGAATCCTTATCAGGTCCCTGCCGCACAGCGCCCGTCCACCGCAGATCGTCTGGATAGGGAAGCCGTTCTTCAGCAGGGTGTTGAGGATCGAGGTAGTGAGGTTTGTCTGGTAGGCCTTCTCGAAGCCATGCACGCGGATGGTCGGCATTGCGAGGTTACCGCCCCCTTGCCTCGGTGAAACGCCGACTTCCCGTCAATATTTCCTCCTTGATAGGAGAGATTTGGGGAGCCCCAGAAGGGATTCCCGCCGCTAGATGTCGCGAGAGTCGCACAAGGCGCGCACAGGGCATTTCTCGTGATCGGGCTTGCGGGCCGCACAGCATCGGCGGCCGTGGAAGGTGACCGCATGGGAGAACGCCGTCCAGTCCTTTTCTGGAATGAGGGCCTGCAGCTCCCGCTCGATCTCGTCGGGATCCTCGCTGGCAGCGAGTCCCAGCCTTTGTGCCACGCGCCGCACATGGGTGTCAACGACGATCGAGGGCACGCTGAAGCAGGTGCCCAGTATGACATTCGCGGTCTTTCTGCCGACCCCGGGAAGGGTGAGGAGGTCTTCCATGCGGTCGGGAAACCGGGGGGAGAGTTTTTCGCAAGAGATTCGGCCGCTCCCTTGATGCTCCTGGCTTTGCTGTGAAAGAACCCTGTCGACCGGATGAGCGCTTCCAGCTCGCTGATGTCGGCCTGGGCCATGGCTTTTGGAGTGGGAAACCGGGCAAAGAGAGCCGGCGTCACCATGTTGACCCGCTCGTCGGTGCACTGCGCGGCAAGTATCGTGGCCACCAGCAGCTGGAAAGGGTTCTCATGGTCCAGCATGCAGTGCGCATCAGGATATTCGGCTATGAGAAGGCGCGCGATCTTTTTCGCCCGGGCCGCTTTCTGCCGCGTATCTTCGCCGCCGACAGAAGGCGCCTCAGCCTTTTTTTCTTTCTGAGAACCACGCATCGATCTCCTCCACGTTCACGCAGTTGAGGATGTCAAATTTTACGCCGGGACCCTGTAAAAGTCGAGCGAAGATTCACGACGCTTTACTTCCGGTTGCGCCGTGCTTATATCTGAAGTATGTTCCACGCCTTCTATCAATTCCTTGGACGGCTTGGGTACAGTCACCCCCTCCATCCCATGGTAACGCACATCACGGTCGGGCTCACCCTCGGCACCCTGGTGTTCGCCATAGTGTCGGTGCTCTTTCGCCGAGTCCGGCTGAAGCTCACCGCCTGGCACTGCGCGGTCCTGGCCACAGTGAGCGTGGTGCCGACCGCGCTCCTCGGTTTGATGGACTGGCAGGAAAAGCTCAACGGCGAATGGTTGACGCCGATCGTCATCAAGATGATCCTCGCGGCGTCGCTCTTCGTATGCCTCCTCGTCGGCCTGCTCCTGGGCAGGGAGCGCCCCGATGAGCAAAAGGAGGGCGCCTCGGGCCAGCCGTGGCGAAGCCCCCGTGCGATCGCCGCCCTCGTGCTCTACGGAGTGTGCGCCTGCATTGTCATCGCCCTCGGCTTTTATGGAGGCAGCCTCGTGTACTGAATGTGCCCCTTGACAAAGGGGGCCAGTGTGCATTTTGATCCGATGTATTAATAAAGATGCAGCAGGGCGGCATGAAAGACCATTCTACAGGCATCGTTCCGTCCAGGCTCGTCGCAGGCTCCATCGCCAGGTGAGGGGACGAAAAGCAAATCCACCGAATACGGTGGCGGGAGGTCCGATCTGAAGAGCCAGGAATCGCGACGACGGCTGATCCACGGGATCCTCCACGCGGAGAAGATCCACAGCCAGGAAGAGCTCCTCAAGCGTCTGGAAAGAGAAGGTGTCGATGTGACGCAGGCGACTCTTTCCCGTGATTTGAAGTTCCTCAGCGTCTCAAGGGTCCCGGATCACGATGGGGAATACGTCTACACCGTGGACGCGCCCAAAGAGCCGGCGCAGGACCCCTTCATCCGGGATGACCTGCGGCGGGAAATCGTGAACATCCAGTTCTCGGGCAACCTCGCCGTGGTGAAAACCAAGATGGGGCATGCACCGGGGATCGCGTACGGAATCGATCAACTGAAGATCCAGGACGTCATAGGCACAGTGGGCGGAGATGATACGCTGCTCGTTGTCCTCAGAGAAGGGGCGGACCATGCGAAGTTCCTCAAAGCGCTCACAGGGGAAGAGTAGAACAGCGGTCGGCCTATCCACTTGCACACGGTCTGCGCAGCTGCGGGCGGCCGACCCGCTCACTGACGGCCTGCGCCTTGACCGTAGAGATCGAATGACGTATTTTTGCGGCCGGTCCCTCGCGTGGAGTACCACGCTACGGCCTTCCGGCGTTTCACCCGAACGCCTGCCGCCCTCAGCGCGGGGTACCGTGCTTCGGGATGTAGCCTAGCGGCTAAGGCGCCTGCTTTGGGAGCAGGAGATCGTTGGTTCGAATCCGACCATCCCGAAAAGAATTACAAAGCGGACAGGGTCGTGTCGCACTGATTTTGTCGCACTGAAGCACGGTGGCGCTTTTTCCCCGTCTCAGGAAGGGAAGAGGTATGAGAAAGCGTTCACCGTTCAGCCTGTACAGGCGTGGCCGTGGGGGCATCTGGCATGCCCGGTTCTGGGACGAGGAGCAGCATTGCTACGCTGTCACCAAGAGCACCAAATGCACCAACCGGGACCAAGCTGCAATCGCAGCTGCAAAGCTCATAGAGCAGGGCGCGGTCAAGCCGCGGTCTGCCGACCCCCTGGTGACCGACTTCTGCCTGGACTACTGGCGAACCTTCCCGAAGAGCATCACGGAGAAGCACAAGAGACGTGGATTTGCAGCCCCGAGTTACAGCCTGAAAATGCGTTCGATCCCGAAGGCAGGGCCGGAGGTGTGTTAGCCTGAACGGTGACACTGTTCGGGCTACTGCAGCCCTGAAATACGGAATTGCCAATGCTTGCGACGCTGGAAGGCTTACTTTGGAAAAGGGTAAGAAGATAAGTAAGTCAGAAGGTAAAGTATGTGTATAAGAAACGGTAAGGAGCAGCGCAGAGGCAGATAGCTGCGGAGCCTTTGCGCTCGATATTCGTCAAGCTGGGAGTCGTTCAAGAAGCCGTGAAGCGCAGAGGAAGGTCGCTTAAAGCGCGCAAGGGGAGCTTGCGAGAGACTCACCTTCGCGCAGGGTGACCTCTATTGTGCTGTAGTTCATAGGCCAGAGGTTATCAAATGCCTTTGGCGCCGTGCAAGCGCCAGCCCAGCGCGAACGGTGTTCAAGCAGAGCTCGTGCAAAGGCTCTATATGCTAACCCCACCAAACAAGTATTGCGCTATGGGGGAAACAGTGTAGAATTGGAAAATCAGAAAGGAAAGTGTCTGAAAAAGCTAGTCACCATCATCGTCCTGTTCGTTGTGCAGAACTGCGAGATCAGGTGCGCCCGGTGCGCGCGGTGCGCTGGGAGCGATGAGGAGAGACCATGATGAAATGTCCATATTGTGCCGAGGATATTCAGGACGCAGCCATAGTCTGCAAGTATTGCGGCCGTGACTTTCTTTTTCAGCGGCCACTCATGGAGCGCATTAGCCGCCTTGAATCTGCGGTTGAGGAGCGCTTTGTGCGCTTGGAGACCATGGTGCTCGAGGTGCAGGCTTCGTTGAACTCTAAGGCAGAAGCGGCGATAGCGCCAACTTCCCAATTTCGCCCCGTTACGTCCCTGAACATGCTACTTGCAACGGTTGTTCCGGCTATTCTTGTGAGCCTGATCGTTTGGCGGTCTGGATACGACGAGATTGTGTGGCTCGTATCAGGACTGGCAGGCGGCGTGATTGGCGCATTCTTGCTCTCATGGTTGAAGGGCCCGCTGATGCTCTGGCGATATGTAGTAGCAGGCGCCTCATGGGGACTCATGACTTACATCCTTGTGTTTGGAATCGCGTATTTCCCGGGGGGGCTAGGACATTCCGGCTTTCAGACCTATGGGTATTTGGACTCCCTCATCTGTTCGCCGGTGGCTTTCTTTTTGTAACCGGAGGATTCATCGGTGACATATTTAGAGGCTCAAAAAAGAAGACCTCAGGTCATACGTTGGGGCGCCAGATCGCTGTGAGCCTCCTGAAGTCCGCCAGAACTGGGTCAGCGAACGATGAAGCGCGTATAAGCAGACTCGCTTCATTTATTCAAGCTATCGGACCAATCGTGACCGCGATCGGTGGGGTTGTTACGGCTTACCTTGCGCATGGCCACTGATATCTTCGGGGGAACAATGGGACTCGCCATCTGGCCGCGTGGGAACCGGAGAGTCATCCGTTTCCTGGAGACCGAACTCGCGGACGTTGAGGGAGATCCAGAGCCGCAGAAATCGCTCCGCCGACGCTTGGAGATGGGAATGACCAACCCTGAAGCGAAGACACCCAATGGCAGATAGAATCGGCGACTTCTTGGTGAGGACAAGGGCAATGAAGCCGGACCAAGTCGAGGAGGTGCTTCGGATTCAGAAGTCAGGCGACAAGCGGCTCTTTGGGGAAATCGCCCTCGAGCTCCGCTACATCAAAGATGACGCGATCAAGCGATATGTCGATTTTCTCGAGCACCAACGGCCATCGGGGCCGGACAATAAGGCCGGGTAAGGAGGAAGATCCATGGCAGTCACCTTTCCCTATGTGGTTCGCGAAGCGGTGAGGAATCGAAATGACGCGAACTGATGATGATTCTGATGCGATTCGCCTGGTGGACTCCGAGAATGTAACAAAGAAGAGCCCCTGACCAAATGTCTGGTATGGAAGAATCGTTGAAATTGGAAAACTTCAAGCCCTGGGGAACAAAAGTGGTTATCAGATACCCGGGGGGAAAGCAGCGGTTCCTACCGCAACTTCTGACCTATCTTCCTAAGCCCAACACGATTGAAGGGCGATTCCTTGAGCCATTTTTCGGTGGTGGTGCGGTATTTTTCGCTCTTCAAGCCAAGCCGGCAATACTAAGTGACAAGAATCCAGAGCTTGTCGATCTCTACAAAGGCATCAGACGGTCGCCCTCAGAGGTTTGGAAGCTTTTTTCCTCGTATCCTTCAAACAAAAGAAGCTATTACTGTGTCCGAAGTGCGAACACACGAGGATGGAGCACTTTGAAGAAGGCCGCGCAAACTCTTTATCTCAACCGCACGTGCTTCAAGGGCATGTGGAGGCAGAATTCCAAGGGGATGTTTAATGTAGGTTACGGCGGTCAGAGCAGAAGATGGACCATTACTGAAGAAGATTTGAAGGAAGTTTCAAGAGCACTAAGAGGTGCAACTCTTCTGTGTGCCGATTTTCAGGCAATCATAGATGGCAGCGTGTCCAAGGATTTCCTTTTCGTCGATCCTCCCTATCACCCTGGTAGGCGAGAATCCCGAGTTGAGCATTACATGTTCGGCCAGTTTACGTTCGAATCACACAAACGTCTTGCCGATACTCTGCGGCGGGCATCTCGACGTGGGGTTCAATGGGCGATGACTAATTCTTCGCATCCAGACGTTCTATCGCTATTCTCCGGACATCGAATACTCCCATTTGAGGCCGGCGTAGGAGAATCTCCTGGGAGCATCTCAAAGAAAGCGGGCGAGGTCCTTGTTCTGAACTACTGAGGAGGCGACTCATGAAGCAGTTCTTCGAGACAGCGGCCATGCAAAATCATCCCCTTCGAGTATTACTCAACTTCATGGAGCGGGAAGATGCGAACGAGAAAGCCAAGCGCTTTGAGGACTTACGCTTCGTTGGCTACGTCCTTGAAATCGGCTATGACATCATAACCATTATTACTTCTGACCCCTTCAAAATCGCGGTTGGTGGAGTCCCCCGAAATTCCCTTCTTATCATGGCGCCGACAAAAGCGGACGCCCTGCCTCCCCACTTCACTCTTCTGCGCGTCCTCGAGTCAGCTCCGACGCCCCTATCGCAGGAGGTTCAACAGACATATTTCGAATTACAGAAAAAGTCCATGCCAGAGTTGGACGTATTCACTCAGAGTGAACTTCAATGGGGTGCTCTCAAAACAGCTGTCTTGGGGATGTTTTACCCGAATCCAGATAAGACAGATGCCGTAGAGTTTTCCGGCGATCTCAACAACTTCGTTAGCGCCCACAAGTATCGTGTGTATGCTCCCAGTGACGATCTCTTGGATCTAATTGTAAACACACTCGTGCGACCTGACGGCCGCTTCAAAATCGGCAACCTAAGGCAGACCGAATGTCGCTTGCCATTGCCGGGCAAACCGGGACCAAAAGTCGATGTGAATGTTTCAACGGCGGACTTCATGGGCTGTCGAACCGCTATGTTCGGGAAGACTCGGCTCGGCAAAAGTAATGTCGTGAAGCTCATCGCACAAAGTCTTATTGAGACACAGCCCAACGTCGGTCAGCTTATCTTCGATATCAACGGCGAATACGCAAACGACAATCCTCAGGACAATAACAAGTCCCTTGCAAGCGGTTACAGATCCCGTTGTGAGATCTATGCTCTCACTCCCAAGGCGGCCACCCCATCCCGACCCTTAAGATTGAATTTCTATGAAAGCCCAGAGAGTTCGCTACCAATACTCGCAAGTCTCCTTCGTCAGCATGGGCGCGTATCAGGTTATATTGAGGCGTTCACAAGTGTTGAGCTCCCGCCAATCTCCGAAATCAATGCAATGCCCGGTCGGCGGAGACAAAATAAGGGCAATTCGAAAACTCCAGATCTATTGGGCAATTCTAAAGAAGGCAGGTTTCTCGGCCGACCAAACCAGATTGCGGCAGACTGCTCCTGCCAGTGCTCAGATAAAAGACTTTGATCCCGGATTCGAATGCCGCCCTCCGGACCGCAGCCTACCAGCACTCCGGCACAGCAACTCCAGGGAACTTCAACTCCATGGACTCCCTGGTAGGAGAATTGGAGGTCATGAATCGCTTCCGTAGGGAGAAGTCTGGCGCCCCGTCACTTGTCAGTAGCGGCGGAAACCCAGTCTTCGACGCGGATGATATAGTACTTCTCGAATTTCTCGAGCCGCAGGCGGGGCGAGCCGGAACTACTTTGATCCAACCCTTCCGGATGTACCATGATCCTAATGCTGGCGATTTCGTTACCGAAATCCTGAACTATATTGATAAGGGTAAAACCGTCATTCTAGATCTCGGCAATGCGAATCCTGAAGTGATGCAGTATTTCTCCGACGAACTTTCCAAAGCAGTATTTTACCACCAGGTTGATAAGTTCAGCAACAACCAACTAGGGGAACACTTCGTCCAACTCTACTTCGAAGAAGCCCACAATTTGTTTCCGCGAACGGAAGACGTTACGACAATCTACAGCCGATTTGCAAAGGAAGGTGCCAAATATCATATTGGCATGGTTTATTCGACACAGTCGCCGACTACAATCAACAGGGATCTTCTCGCGCAAACGGAGAACTTCTTCATCGCGCACCTGTCATCGCGTGACGAGGTGTCGGCACTGGGCAAGCTGAACGTCGCCTATGACAGTATGCAAGACGATATCCTCAACGCGAAGACTCCTGGATACATACGCATGCTCACTCGATCGCACCGTTTTGTTGTTTCAGTGCAGGTCAAGCTATTTGATCCGCCTATAGCTGTGGGTGCTGCGGCTACAGCTAAATCTGGCGGGAAAAACTAATGGCCTTTCAACAGGGAAGGCGTCTCCCCGGCGAACGGGCAAGTAAGATTGGGCATTTGGAGGTTCTTGAGAATCCACTGGTTCAAAAACTGTGCGGAATACTCAAAGACATTAAGCCCGATCCCGAGGCCACGGCGAGCCTATGCAGCGCCGCAGAATTTCACAGTGCGCCCCTTAGTATTGTTTTCAGCGTTGATGGTTCTTATCAGGTCATCCAAGGTGAAAGGCCTCCATACAGCGCTCGAGCATTCATCAAGACTGCCCTTCTCCGACTCGATCAGAGTGCCCTCCAGCGGATCGACAAAGATACCCCTCACCCCTTTGCCCTCCGCGACATTCTTAGGGACAGCGCGATGCACCATGCTACTGTCTTTCCTCTTCGCCATGTCGAGGTAGAAGGAAAGTCTCTCTATGATGCGCTAAGGGAAATCATTTTCATGTCGCTTAAAGATGACGCCATCCTCGAGTCTCATCCCTATGAGACGCTTAAATGGCTTTCCTATCATAAATGGAATCCCACTGGACGTCGCCAACTGCCCGATTTTCAGTGCCCACATTGTAGAGATCCGAAGGCTACGCTTCCATACGATTCCGACACGGGAAGCTGTGGAAAGTGCGGAAAAACGTTATTCCTCACCGACATGTTGGGATTTCATCAGGAGATTGCAGAGGACGCTGCTCCCGATACAGTTGCTTCGTCGTATATGGCGATACATGAAACCCTGATGCTCTTCACAGGCATTCGCTACTATTGGGAGGGTAGCCGTGACACTCTTCGGAATTGCCTTTTCATCAAAGACGGCCCTCTATCAATCCGCGCTCAGTATTCAAAACTGGTCGGACCGATTCGTCAGTTCCTTCAACATGCAAAGGCAACCGGATGCCCCATCTATATACTTGGCCAAGAGAAGTCTGGCGCCTTCTACGATCACCTCACTCTGATCCGCGATCATGCGCCCTATCCTGCCTACTTCATACCGGGCGACGCCTACATCAAGAAACAGATCCAACACCGTCCGGATCAGGGTGCCCCTTACGGACTCGACACCAACTACGGTGCCAAAGTTTTTCTGAAGCTCAATCCTTACCACTCGATGATAGTCAACTTTACAACCGGCCAGCACCTGTCGGATCCAAGAGCTGAAGATCTCATCGGCCTCGATCGCATCGTTGCTACCCTGCCGACCATCCTCAGTAATCGCTTTGAAGGGGCGCTTCTGCCGGTTGAACTGGCGAACGGGGTCGCCTCGCTCTCAACATACCCTTCGGCAAAGGTGCTCAAGATGTTTTCGGAACGAGAAAACTCTCCGAAGCAACTTTGATCATGTCTCGAAGTCCCAGCCAAAGGGATATTGGAGGATCACCCTATCGCCTTGCTGATCTCCTCCCGGTAGGGCGCGAGCTGCCGCATGCGCTCCAAGAGGACGGGGACGTCGTAGCGCTCATGCCCATGAGCAGAACTCAGATCAGGTCCTCAACCGCCTGACGTGCCGGCTCGAGTTCGCCTGGGTAATCTTCCGTACTCATCAAAACAGCCCCGCCGCCACCTTCGCCACGAGCTGAACCTGCTCCTCTGTGACGCGTGAGTAGCGCTCCGATACACGGCAGAACCTCGGCGAATTGAATCTAAGGCCCTTCACGCGCAACGATCACCGCCCTGCGCGTCTGCCGTTATGCGTGGGGAACGCTTTCGCAAATCATCGTGAGGGTAACGTTCCGCAGCAACGGCGCCGTTGCGCGCGGAGGTCAGTCCCACCGAGCAGCGAAAAGCGTTTGCTCGTCCCTTCGCCCTTGAGGGCTGGGCTCGTGGCCAATCCGCTCATGCGCGGGCTTGTCAACAGGACACACTACTCTGCGCTTGACTACCATCCTGAGGCGCGCTCTGCGCTTGATGCCCTATGTCGCACTGAAATGTCGCACTATATGCCTTGACTCGGCATGAAATCGCCTGATACCTTCTTAGAGTGCAGGAGAGGATAACTTCTTCGCCTGCAACAAAAAAGCGAGATCGGGAGAGCCTTTGCGAGACTCCGTGAAACGGCACCCGGGCCGCTTTGGGAGCAGGAGAGCGGTGGTTCGAATCCACTCATCCCGATTTTTGTTAATTCATCTAAGAGTGCGTCCCTAAACTATATCTAGACCTTTTGTAGATTTACCGCTAACGTTCTCCTTGTGGGAGGGGAACTACTATGCGAAGGAAGGAGAATCGACGGCCACTTCCGCGTCGGCCGGGTTGGCGAGACCTCCGCGATGAGTTCTGGGAGGAGGTCAAGGGATACATACCCAAGCCCAAGCGAAGGAAGAAGCCAGGAGGAAGGCCTGCCGCAGATCCGCGCAAGTTATTGAATGGGATATTCTACGTTCTGCGTACGGGCTGTCAGTGGAAGATGCTTCCGCGGGAGTACTACGCGGGCAGCACGACGCATCGATATTTCCAGAGCTGGGCCGCGCAAGGGGTATTCCGAAAAATGTGGGTACACTGCCTGCGCGAGTATGATGATCTGAAAGGCATAGCCTGGCGGTGGCAGATTCTGGATAGCCATACAGTCTCGGCTCCTGTGAAAGGGGAAAAAAATAGGGAAAAACCCGACTGATCGAGGCAAGCTGGGCAGCAAGCGACATATCGTCGTAGACCAAAATGGGGTTCCTCTGGCCCTGGTTCTCTCAGGTGCGAATGTCCATGACAGCAAGGAGCACGACCACTGTTGGGACTCTCTTGTGCTTCCCCGTCCCAACCCTGGAATACTGGAGCAGCATGCCTGTGAGGACAAGGGCTACGATTTCCCTGCCTGTCGGCGCAAACTGACCAGGAAGGGCTACACCGTTCACATTCCTTACCGGGGGTTAGGAATCGAAGCAAAAGGGTTGAAGCGTTATCCCTCTCGGCGTTGGGTTGTTGAGAGGACGGGTCGTTGGGTGAACCTATTCCGCGAACTGAAGATTCGTTACTGCCGCAAACCGATCAACTATGAGGCCCTTGTCCAGTTCGCAAACGCAATCATTTGCTTCAGAATGGCACGGTCATGGATTTAGGGACGCACTCTAAGTACTTCGAATAGTGTCCGAAGTGATTTGAAAAAGCCCCAGAAGTGATCTGCGCGTCTCCCGCGTACGTCCCCGGGTCGAAGACCATGATGGGCCCTGCATGAGGTGCAAGGTGCGGGAGTTCTTCAGCTTCACAGCGTTCAGCGGATTCGTGGGATCATTCCCCTCGTTGAACAGGGAGAAGCGCTCGCCGTTGACCTGCTGGTTGAGAATCGGGAGCATCGCCGATTGCTGGCGGGGGAGGTTCACCGGTTTGTCGATCGCGTACTGGAATAGCTCCCCGACCTGCCCTCCCCGGGCTGCGGCGGCCACACCCTGGGAGACGGAGAAATCGGCACGCAAAGCGCTTAAAGGGGCTTGGAACGTCCACCTCCCCGCGCATGGCCGGTCCTTCCCTCTCGTGGACCGCCGCTCCCGCCGATGACCGCTCCCATGTCGCGGGTTGTAACGGGAAAGGGATGAGCCGCCCATCAGGCTACGCCTTCGTGGCGCCCGGAAGGTTCCGCGCCACCTCAGCGCGCCGAGCCGCGCTCTGCAGCTTGCGGGAGCTCCGGAGCAGTCGGAACATCAGGCGATTCAGACCTCGCAGGAAGGGTGGGAGGGTGTTGTCCCGGAGCAGGTCGCAGAACAGAACGACGCGGCGCGAGCTGCTCTTGTTCCACACCTCGTGTCGGTACGTGTCGTCGAAGAGCACGTCCTTTCCCTCTTCCCAGTGGTACTCTGTGCCGTCCACTACGATGTACACCGGGGCGTCTTGTGGCACGACAATGCCGAGGTGGTATCGGAGCACGCTCTTGAAGAATCCAACGTGAGGCGGGATGTGTTTGCCGCCGTCTATTATAGAAAACATCGCGGTGCTGATCAGGGGGAGCTGCTTCAGGAGCTCCGTGGTCCTGGGGACCTGTTCGCAGTTCGCGGGCAGCCATGCGCCGAAGCCTTTGAGGAAGAAGGTGCGCCAAGCCTTGTCGTCCCGGGCCGAAATCAGCTTCTGCAGGGGATCCACCTCGTGAAACCGTGGGATGGCCTCCACGTTCTCGAGGATGCGATCCACCTCCTCCCGAATCACCCTCCAGTTGTCCCGTAGCAGGCGCGACTCGGGGAACACCTCCTCGACGCTCATGTAGGGCGGGTTCCTGACGAAGAGCTCGATGAGCTTGGAGTAGAGGAAGGCGTACAGGAAGGGCTCCACGAAATAGACAATCATGCCGACCGCGAGGACGGCGGCGATCACGATAAGGGCTACCATCGCGTACCTCCGAGAGAGGATGTAAGGCCGGGGAGATAATACTACGCGAGCGAGCCGCGGGGAAGGCCGATCTCGGGTGAAAACGAGGAGTGCCACTGGTGATATCCCCAATATGCTTCCCGTACCTTGGACACCAGGAGTGGAGCGTGTTGCAGGTGGCGATCGTTGAAAGTGGCAACATGAACACGTCAGACAAGAAGGTTGCCAAGGAGGTGATGGGCCAAGTTATCCAGAACATCTATGAACGGGAGGGGAGGGACGAGTGGGCAGAGCTTCAGAAAGTCGAATAGGGGGCATTGGGTTGCCGACAATGCAATCAAGATAGGTCTCGAAGGTTTTGGACATAGAAAAACAAGAGCCATAGGCCAGTCGATAAGGATTAGGACCCTGCGAAAGGTCAGGCATAACCACCTCCCCACATTTCCTACGCCTGCGAAGGCACGCGCTTTGCTCCCATCACTTGAACTGTTCTCGAAGCCCCTCCACGACACCTTGAAGGAAACTTGCAAAACGCTTGATAACTGGATAACATTAGATAAAACAGGATGACGGTGAAAGCGTGGTAATCCCTTTGACCGGTAAGTGATTATTGTGACAAGTGATTCCACGTGATACCACGTGAAAACGGCACCGGTCTCCTTTGGGAGCAGGAGAGCGGTGGTTCGAATCCACTCATCCCGACACGCGTCCATAGCTCAGTTGGATAGAGCAACAGCCTTCTAAGCTGTGGGTCGCCTGTTCGAGTCAGGCTGGACGCATAACACTATATGTTCACAGCGTAAGGAGTTAAGAGCCAAGAGTTGGGATGGTGTTTTCCTATCAACGGCCTGCGTCGCATGAATCGTCGCAGAGGAGGAAGCCGTATGACGACGAAGCACCTGCCCTATAATCTCTACAAGCGAGACACTCTCCGTGGCCCCATCTGGCACGTCCGCTTCTGGAATGAAGCGGCCGGTCGATTCGTGAGGACCGCAAGCACGGGAACATCGAACCGCGCTGAGGCGCGCCGAATCGCTGAAGACCTGCTGAAGCGCGGCGTGGTGCCAAATGATGAAGACCCAATCCTCGTTCCATACCTGCACGACTTTTGGAAAGGTGATTCCGCCTACGCTCGTTCAAAGGCGCTACGTGGTCAGGAGCTATCGCCTCGTTACATCGAGCTGTCCGCGAGTGCCATACGTCGCGATATTGAGCCCTACAAGCCCTTCGCGGGCATGCGCATGTCGACGATTGCGCCGGGCGTCGTCGAACGATGGATGCTGTGGCTCAAGGATCGAGGCAAGGGCGCGAGGACGATAAACATAGCCCTACAAGCACTCCGAGTGGCGGTTCGTAAATGGGCACGTGCTCGTCGTTTCCCCGACCCGTTGGACGGTGTGCAGAAGGCGGCTGAGAGGCCCCAGGAGCGAGGCTCACTTTCACTTTCGGAGATCCAAGCCTTAATAGAATGCCGCGAGTATCTCGACAAAGACAACAAGAATCGCAAAATAGATCCACGAGTGCATGTAGGAGTGCTTCTTGGCTGTTTGGCCGGGCTGAGGCTGGGGGAATGCCGGGGACTCCGCTGGGAGGATATAGATGAAGAGAAAGGCATCATCAGCGTCCGGCAGGCTGTGCCGGCATTTGAGCATTTGCCGAGGAAGCCGAAGTGGGGTAGCACTGGCGAGGTGCCAGCACCGGCTGATTCTTCTTGATGAGCTACGCCAGCTAGCGGCCGGCTCAACGTTTGGTCGAAAGGGGTATGTGCTCTACAACGCCGACGAAGGCGTACCCATCGGTACGGAACTACTGCGCAACGGATTCGTTCGTATGCTGGAGGCCATAGGTATCACGGGTGCGCTTCGCACCGAGCGACGGCTGTCCTTCCATTCGCTGAGACACAGTTTCGTCTCGCTGTCTAGAAATCGCCGGGATTCCCGATTTCCTTGTGCAGCGCTACGCTAGGCATCGCAGCCCCGTGATGATGGAAACCTACTCTCATGCCCAGATTCTTGATATCGAGGAAGCGCGAATGAAACTCGCCGCGGCGGTAGGGAAAAAGTAGCGTCACAACGGCCAGCCTACAGCCGCTGCGGTCTAGCGACTTGCGTCTCGAAAACTCCATGCCCCTGCGAGCACTAGACCCTGAATCTAGCGGGCATCCAAGTCGCTACGTGTCGGTACGTAGCTCCTTATGTCTATATGTAGATCACTAAAAGAGATGAGTCAAGCGCACCGATTCTTTATTCGTCTCTATGCGTCATATGATAGCGCTATGTGTTCCCTCTCAATCTCAGACTCAATCTCATAGTGAATTCCTGAAACTAATCAGACTCAAATTTTGAACTGACAAGTGGGTAACAGACTTCAGAAGTCGAGAGCCATGAAAAAATGCCCTCCGGAGCCTCGTGGAAGGGCTACAGGGAATTCACGGAGCATGTTCCGTGTCCTTTTTCCCCTTCGCCAACTGTCCGTTCTCCAGTTTTACGGCCGGAGGGGCGGCCTGCCTATGTGTGATGACGTCTGTTCACAACCGTTCCTGTGGATGGCCATCTCAAAGTTGCATGAACCCCTGACATCCGGTAACGTTCAGAAATGAGCAATAGACGATTCATCGTATTCGCAACTGGCATCTTTTCTTTGGGAGCCTCGACCTTACGCACAGGCCGAGCTTCCCGAGTCCGCCAAGTGTTACCCTACATCTATGGGTGTAGTTGAACGCGAGGACTATAAGACTAGATATTGCCTGGTCATTCAACGGGGAGCCCTTGTGTTTTGTCTGTAAGACTCCGAAAGGTGGGGATAGGCTCGCTGCGCCGCTCTGTAGGACTGAGACCAGCTATTGAGGCCGGTATGCACCAAGTGTCTCGCTGAAAACCCGAAACCCCGCAGAGAGTCCTGGCCCGTGTCGTGCAGTAGGACGTTGCGTCCTAGCTTCGAGCCGCATCCATGACAGACTTTGTGCGTTTTTCGCGGAACGTGGAGGTATAGGGCAGAATCGGCTCTCTGAGCCTAGAAGCAAGACCACCGCCGTCAGAGCTCCGATCTTTCTCGGAAAAGCTGGAACTCCGCTTCCATATCTCTTTTGCATGGGGCATCTACTCGGGAGAAAAGAACTTGCAAAGGGAACCGGTTTTCTTCATGATATTATCATAGTCATAGAAGGAGTCGTTGAATGGCTAAAATGGATAAGTCTGACTCAATTGCCGATTCGAGCAAAGCGAACGCTGGTCGGCTCTACGATTTCCTGCTTGGAGGGAATCATAACTTCGAGGTCGACAGGCTGGCAGCGCAACAGTTCCTGCAGATTGCTCCGTATTTACCGCAGGTTGCTCATCTCATTCGCTGGTTCCTCGGAGAGGCCGCCCGCCGCCTAATCGCCGAAGGATACACCTATTTTCTCGATTTTGCCTCAGGGCTCCCAACTGTCGACCACATCCACCATCTGGCTCCGGAGGGGTCTAAAGTGATCTACTCGGACATAGATCCCATCACCGTCGCCTACGGGCAGGAGATAATTAAGGACAACCCGGATGTCCGCTATGTCCTATGTGACGCCGGCAAGGCCGAGGACATACTGAGTTCTCCTACCGTGTCTGAGTTGTTCGGGACGAACAGAAGAGTCGCTATCGGCTTCAACGGTATCGCTTGGTTTATATCCGACGAAGCGATCGGCCATTCGCTGAAAGTCCTTTACGACTGGGCTGATAAAGGGTCGAAGCTCTTCCTCACCGACTTGGATACCTTACAGCTCACGGCCGAGACTCAATCAATCATGCAATTATACGAAAGAATAGGCCAGGCCACATATACTCGCAGTTTTGCAAAAATCAGGGAGCTCCTCGGATCCTGGAAAGAGCTGGAGCCCGGTTTCCGCCCACTAGAGGAATGGCTCGACATGAAAAAAAGCATCGACAGGCAGACCCTGAGCGCCATGGGCGGCTCTTTCAAGGGTGTCATTCTGGGCAAGTAAGCTGGCGAACCGAAGCGATGTTTATAGCGCTCAGTCTGGCTTGCCGTCGGCTTTGATCGCCTGCATCAGATCATCCTTTTCCTGCTGTGTGATCCTGCGGAAACTAGCCCTTCACGGAAAATGTAAAAGCACTTGACAAAAGACCACAAGAATCCAGCATTGAGGATCAAGGTTTCCTGGAAACTGTCGAGATTGAGCCTTCTCGGCCCTTGCATGGGGTAGCGTCACATCAACGTATCGGACGCAGGTTCCGGGACTCTTTTGTAGCCGTAAGAAGTCTTCATTATCGCGTCAAAGGACCGAAAAGATTGATCGCTACGATGGGCTTGGGCTGAAAGCAATTTAGCCTGTCATCTGTTTGACACCAAGCCAAATGGAGAAACCCGACGCTTGACGGTAGAAAACCTCGCAGATGCAATGTATGCCACAACACGGATGCTGCACACGTGGAAAACTCCTGGATGGATTGATGGAAAGCCTTATATTGACGCTTCGTACACTTGCATGTGCCCAGCGATCGAGATGGTGGAGCTTGGATATGACCATGTCATAGCGATCTCCCCAGAGTCAGGCCCGTTCTACCGCGACTTGTACCAAGTTCGCCGGATTCCCGGCGAATGGAACGGCGCAAGGATATTCTTCATTCAGCCAGATTTTGATCTGAAGGTGATCGGCGTTGATTATTTGTCAGTCCAGGAGGAAGGGCTTAGGAAAGCATTCGCCCTGGGAAGGGATGCGGGATTCCGTTTCTTGGATAGCGCAGTGCTGACTCCGCGATGATCTGAAGGCCCCTATAGTCGCACACGAATCGCCTACCTGTCCAAAGCTCTGGGGTCTTCGCGTTCTGTCGTCATGCGTCTCGCTACCAGGCTGTACGCCAGGGCAGCGCCGCCGGTGAGCAATGCCACGAGGGCAAGCGGTCCGACGAATGGCAGGACAACGATCGAGATCACAAGCGATATCCACGGCAGCACCCTCTTCACTCCCTGAGCCTTGAGGAGCTTCGTGCCTGCGGCCGAACCGATCACGTAGACCAGAACAGCGGCTCCGCTGGGTATGAGGAGGGCGGTCTGCAGGTCCACGTCGAAGACGTAGTAGACGATCAACATGGCAAGCGACAGGCCCGTGAGCAGGGTAAGGCTTCCGACAGGCGCCCCGGTGGACCTGCTCACACGCGCAAACACTCCGGGAAGACTCCCGTTTCTCGCCACGGCCAGCACCACCCGCGACATGCCCGCTGTGTAGGCGTTGACCTGACCGAAGATGATTATCACGGCCAGAATGGCCGTTCCCGCGGCTCCGTATATGCCGAGGACGTTGGAGAATATCGCCGCGAACGGCGCGACGCTTCCTCCCGCCGCATAGGCGCGCGTTCCCACGGTGACAAAGGCGACGGACAAGTACAACAGCCCCATGAGCACGACACTCATGAGCACGCTGCGGTGAAAATCCCGCTTCGGATTCTTGAACTCCTCGGCGACATTCGACACGTTCTCATAGCCGAGGTAGGACCAGAAGATCAGGGCCGCGGCGGTGCCGACCGGGAGCAGACCTTTGGGGAAAAATGGGGAGAAGTTTCCAGCCTTCACTGACGCGACGGAGAAAGCCACTGCAAGAACGAGCAGCGCGATCATGGCTGCCACGATCCCCGACTGTATACGGTTGCTGAAGACGATGCCGCGCAGGTTGATCATGTAGGGCACGACAATCACCGCGCAGGCGACAAGGTGAATCTCCAGTCTGCCCAGCGGGAATGCATACCCGAGATATGATGCGGCGATCAGGGTTACCGCAGGTGCACCCGCGATATACCACAATCCGAACAGCCAGCCAGAAACCGCGGCCGCGTGGCGCCCGAACGCTTCCCTTGCAAACATGTACACGCCGCCTGACTCAGGGTTTCGGGCCGAGAGCGATGCGAAGGTGTAGGCGAATGGATAGCTCGCCAGGCACAGAAAGGCCCACGCCAGGAGCATTGCCGGCCCTGCAAGCCGGGCTGCCAGCCCGGGCAGCACGAGGACTCCCGAGCCTAGAACGGAGCTGATATACAGCGCAACGGCGTGGCGCATCGTGATCGATTTCCGGAGCGTGGCGCCCTCGTCCATCTTCACAGGTCCCTCCGATGAGTAAAGGTGATCATTTTAGTAAGGATTGACAATAATAGGACCCCGAATAGATCCCGAGCAGGAAAGGGGGTCGAAGGAGGACGGCTGTTGTGATGAGGAGACTCGCCGGGTAGAAATGCGCGGGCAGTTATCCCTTTTCTGGATACCCGACTGTCTGACCGAAGAGCACTCGCTGATCTTTCCTCAGTCTTAACCTTGCGGAAAGTTCCGCCCTGTTGCAATTGTGAAACCATGTCGCCAGGCCCTGGGAAGAGGCGAACAGGTAAACGTTCCCCGCGACAAGTCCTGTGTCGACATAGTAGTAGGCTTTTTGCGTCTCAAGGTCCCAGAGCCCTGGTTCCTGGAATCCGGCCTTGCTGAATTTATCGATATCCGCGACATAGATGAGACGTACAGGAGATTTCGCTCCCACCTTTCCCTGACCCTGTCCAATGGCCAATACCCGCAAGTCTTCAGCCAAAACCGGAATCAGAGAGTGAGCAGCCGGGTCATAGAGGTAAACTCCCTCCTGCATGGCGACATAGAGGTCAATTTCCTGTGAATTGCTGGCTGAGGCGGCCGTAATTCCCGGACTGCCAAACGGACCTTTCTTCCGGTTCACGCCGCATGCCGACCAGAGAAGATTTGACAGCATCTGCGTGGAAAGCTTTTTGTCGCCGATGGAGCGGATCGTCCTTCTTTTCTGCAGCGCCGTAAAAACGGACTTGCTGCGACCGACCGTGGGTTTCGGAAGCGCAATCGGCCGCAGTTCCCCGTTGATATTTTCCCTTCGGTTCATGTCTGATAGTATAGACTGTTGAAACGGCATCGAATAGAGAATGTCCATGGACAAGCTCGTCGAGCTCGTCAAAGTGCAGCAGCGCCCTGGGGAAGGCTACCGAAGGTGTTTTGGCAGCAACTGCTTTGATCTGTGGGTATGGTATTCAGAAGACAGGACTGAGCTTCAAGGTTTTCAGCTTATCTGGGGTGACAATACCCTTGCAGTGACATGGTCGATTGATAGCGGGTTCAGCTTTCGAAGAATCTCGGAGGAGGCCTTTGGCATGAAGGTGACGCCTCTATTGGAGGGAGACGCGGGCAAGGTGCATCCGCTTGTGATCCCGATTTTCAAACGCTGCGCTCTGGGCATTGACAAGGAGCTGGCGGGATTCATTATTGATAGAATCATGAATGGCGCCAGGATCACGCAAGAGATGATCGATGCCGCGGAAAAAGAACATCCAGACTTGCCTGAATACCTGATAAGAGCCTAGTCACTTCTCCAGGATATCGAGACAACCGGGCGGCGCAATCTTTTGACGGACACGGACGAGTGGCGATCATAGCGGAAAGCTGCTACGCTCTCAGCTCGATGAACTCATTGCTTCTCACCGCGATCATCGTCGTTTTCTTTGCCTTTGCCAGCTATACCGGGGCCATCATCACGCAGATAAGCCGACGCACGGTGTCACCACTCATGCGAGTCTTCCTGACTGCGGGCGTCGTTCTGGATGTGACCTCGACGAGCTTCATGATTGCAGGCTCGCGTCGTATCCCTCTTACATTTCACGGGGTTCTCGGCTATTCGGCACTCCTGCTCATGGCAACGGATCTTGTTCTCATGTGGCGCTTTCACGCTCGCAAGAGAGGGGAACACATTCCAGACAGGCTGCACCGCTATTCGCTGATTGCCTATTCGTGGTGGGGAGTTGCTTTTGTTGCGGGAGCGGTCATTGCCTCGCGACTCTGAGGGTTGAGGTGAAGGTTGGCAATATCCCGCGTGAAGCACCTCCTGGAAATCATCCTCTCCCGATATCAGCTCTCCGTGGATGGCATCCATGGGATCGCTCACTGGGGTCGGGTTCTGGAGACCGGGCGCCGCCTGGCACCCCTCACGGGTGCTGATCTACGCGTCCTGGAGTATTTCGCGATTTTGCACGATTCGCAGAGACGCGGGGAGGGTCGTGACCCTGCTCACGGCGAGCGCGCAGCGGTATTGTGCCGGGAACTGCGCGCCGAGATCGACCTGGATGCGCACGAGTTCGCCCTGCTGGTTGAAGCATGCGCCTGTCATACGCGCGGAGCTCCCGCACAAGCCGATATCACAATCCTGACCTGCCTGGATGCGGATCGTCTTGACATTCCCCGTGTAGGTATGAAGATCAGGGAAGAGCTGCTCTATACGGGCGCGGCTCGGGATCCGGGAACGCTCGCGTGGGCTTCTGATCGGGCCTCGCGACGGGTGACGCCCGCAATTGTCAGGGACGAGTGGGGATGAAGGAGGCGAGAAAATGGACGATGCGAAGCTGCGCGAGCAGCTTGTCTCTTCGCTGAGCGGCCACGGAGCCCACATGAGCTTCGACCAGGCCGTCAAAGGGTTCACGCGGGAGCTCATCGGGCGGAAGGTGCCCAATCTCGCCCACACGGCGTGGCAGCTTGTCTATCACCTCTGGATCGCCCAGTGGGACATTCTCGAGTTCGTCAGGAATCCCGCATATGAATCCCCGCAGTGGCCCGAGGGCTACTGGCCGGGGGAAGATGCTCCTCGCTCCTTGTCGCTATGGGAGGAAACTCTCGGCAAGTTCAGAGCTGATCTCAAGGCGATGGTGGACCTGGTGCGAAACGGGAAGAACGATCTCTTTGCCCCTGTTCCTCACGGTGAGGGGCAGACCCTGCTTCGCGAGGCCCTGCTCGTCATTGACCACAACTCATATCATGTCGGCCAGCTCGTGGATCTCCGCAGGCTTCTGGGGATCGGCTCCTGACAGAGGAGGCGGGGTTCACCGGCTGTTCATCAATGCGCGCACGTCGGTCACGATCTCGGACGGAGTCGCGTTCGCATCCAGAGACACGCGAACCCTGCCGGACTTGTCGATGATCCAGAACGGTACCGAATGCGCAACATCGTAGCCGCCGCCGAACTGGTCTATTATCTTCCCCGCCAGGGCGAGGTCCGACTTCGCGAGCCCCCGGGTGACCGGGTCGGTTTCAGCGCCGGCACCCGGGTCTTTCGCGTCGTCCAGCGGTGAAGCCACCTGCTGAGTGTCGGAGTCCTTCTCGACACCTATCCCGTAATTGGCCCACACGGCCTTCACTGATTCGAGAGATCCCGTGACAAAAGACCATGCGTTCTCGAGCCCGAAAGCCTGGCTGTACGCGAAGTTTACTTTCGGGATGTCTCTTTTCGGGTCCGTTGTCACGGCGACAAAAGCTACCTTGTCCCTGTCGTGGCTGAGGAGTGAAATGGCGTTCTTCACCTTCAGTGAGATGTAGGGACACGCATCCACGCAGTGCGTGTAGATGAAAGTGAGCACCACCACCCTGCCTTTCGTATCTGCCATGTGGAACGCGGCGTCGTGTTGATCCGTAAGCGTGAAATCGGCGGCGGGAGACGGCCGTTCCCGCACCGTGCCGATGAGACCGCTCACCGGCTGCTCCCTGTTGCCCAGGGCGAAAACCGGAAACATTATGCCGCAGGCCAGGATTGACGCGATCAGCACGGTCAAACGATTCATTGGTTGCACTTCCCTTCTCCTCTCCAAGTTACGATTTCCTCGGACTTCGGGAAAGCGTAGATTGTGTATCGGGGCGGCTCGATGATGCCGGCGTTCCGGCATACGGCGGCGATCATCCAGCGGATTGGATCTGCCGATAAAAGAGGGGTGGGGAGGGGATGAGCATCCGTTCGGCTCTTTGCGCGTGCGCTATTCAGGTGCTGGTGATCGTTGTTTCCTGCCCGGGGGCCCTTGGGGAGACCGGGAAAACTCTTCCCCCTCTCCGCGCATCCCTCGACCAGATCCTGACAACCGCGCCGTCGCAGTGGCGCTCGCCGTCACAGGAAACGTTCCGCTGGGAAATGTTTCCCGACATCATCATTCTTGACACCATAGATTTTTCCGTTCAGGACCGGATGTTCACCCGCCTCGCCTACTTCCTGGAAAAGCGCGGGTTTCGGGGAAGGCTCCTTGGCAACGCCCAGCTCGCCGGCAGACACGGGTGGAACGCGCACGACTACGGGCCGGACGGGCTCGCCTCCTTTTTCAACGCGGCGGAGGACGCCCGGTTTCCGCTGAATACTGAAGAGGTGGCGCTTCGCACGCTGGCAATGGAACAGGGAATCCTTTCCATGGACGGGGGGCATCTTCAGCCGGGCCGAGGCGGGATTCTCGGCCTGTCCCGTTCGTCTTCACCGATAGAGCGCCGGTATCTCCTGACCCATGAATCCTTTCACGGGATTTTCTTTTCTTCACGGGAATACCGGGATTTCTGCTTCCAGGTGTGGGACTCACTCGCGCCGGGAGAAAGGGACTTCTACAGGAGCTTCCTCGATTCCCTCGGGTACGACAGCGCCGATGAGTTTCTTGCGGTAAACGAGTTCCAGGCGTATCTCATGCAGCAGCCTCTCGAATACGCCTCCGCCTATTTCGAACGGTTCATAAAGCTGCTTTCGCAAAACGGCGCACGGGGAACCATCGACCCGGCCCGGCTGGTCGCAAGCGCCCGATCGCTGGATACATTCCTTCAGTCTCGATTCGGAATCAACGCGGGCGGGACCTTGCGCATGGGCGCGGGCGCGGGGATGGCGCGATGAAACGGTTCCTGGCAGGTCTTTCTCTGCTGCTCTTCGTGGGCATATTCCCCGCGCCTGCGCATCCCCACGTTTTCATCAACAACAAGATGACCGTGCTCTTCGAAGGCGGGACGCTCCAGGGAATATCCTTTCAGTGGACCTTCGACGATATGTTCTCCAACATGATCCTGTCGGACTATGATCCGAAGGGCACCGGCCAGTTCGATGCGGCGCATGTCAAGGCAGTGAAAGAGGGGGCATTCGACAACCTGGAGAACTACCACTATTTTGTCGCAATGACGATCGGGACCAAGCCCGTGGCTCATTTCAAGATAGAGCGGTTCATGCCGAGTGTCACCGAGACGAAAAAGCTCGTCTACTCCTTTTTTATTCCTCTGAAGCTCGCCGTACAGGCGAAGGAGCAGTCGGTGCGACTCACCGTGTATGATGACACGTACTTCGTCGCGTTCGATCTCCTGCACCTCGAGGACGTCACCGTGACGGCGAGCCCGGACATTGCATGTGACCTCGCAATTGAAAAGACCAAGGTGAAACCTCAGTGGCCGGGCCAATACATGCCCGATCAGCTTGTCATCAGGTTCAAGGAGAGCTCATGAAGCGTCTCATTTTCGTTCTCTGTTTGATCATGGTTGCCGCGGCCTGCTTCTGCCAGGTGGGATCCAATCCCTTCACTGCGAAAGACACGGGGCCCCGGACAGGGTATCCGGGACTTCACGTCCGGCATATCGGCATTCTTCTTCAACGCAATGGCCCCTGTCCAGAAAACCCTCAACGAGAGCCTCGCCGCAATCACCCGTTCTCTCCGGGGATCGCGGTCGCTGGGTGGCCTTCTTTTCGTGATACTCATTTCGCTCGTCTATGGCATGTTCCACGCGGCGGGGCCCGGGCACGGGAAGACGATCGTGTCTTCCTTCTTCCTGGCGAACGATGCGAAGCTGAGGCACAGCTTCATGATCGGGTATCTTATTGCCGGGGTGCACGCTCTCGCGGCCCTCGCCGTAGTCCTTATTCTCTATTACGTGATACGGGGGCTGTTTTCCACGGGGATCGAGCAGGCAGACCATTACATCCAGCTCGCCACGTTCGGGGTCATCGCCGTGCTGGGCGCATTCATGCTCGTCGGAAGGATCCGAGGAACCGGCCACCACCACGCCCGCGCGCGGGACGGGGGCGGCGATCTCACGCTTCGGAGCCTGTTCAGCATCGCGGTTCCCGCGGGCGTCATACCGTGTCCCGGCGCCGTGGCGGTCATCCTTTTCGCCCTCTCGCTGCACATGCTCGGAGTCAGCGTGCTTGCGGTTGTGGCGATCTCGCTCGGAATGGGGATCACCATCAGCGTGACCGGCGCGCTCGTCATCCTGGCCAAGCGGGGCGCGGTCAGGGTGCTGGCCGGTGGCGACACGCATCGTGACTCGGTGGTCCGCAGGATCGTCGAGATAGGCGGGGCCGGTGTTCTTTTCCTCTTCGGGCTGGTGCTCTTTCTCGCGCAGCTCTAGTGCCGAGCGGACGCGCAGGAAAACCGCTGACGCGCGTGTCAGCCCTGCGTGAGGCGTTTTGCTTCCAGGGCGGACCGGTTTTCGTGGAGGAACTCGACGAGGTACTGCTGAACGTCGTCGAAGAACTCCCTCTGCATGAGGGTGCCGGCCCGGGTGATGTAGCGGTAATGCCAGCTCTCATAGCGGTAGCCGGTGACCTCTTCATAGCCGCGGGGATAGGAGAGGGAGAAGCCGTATTCCCAACCGTGCGCGGCGAGCCATTTGCCGGCGCGCGTGTCCGCGAATGCATCGGTAATCGATCCAAAGTCGACCGCGGTGCCGAGCTGATGCTGCGACATGCCCGCCCGGGCTGACTCCCGATCAGCCGTCTCTTTGCCGTACATCTTGACTTCACGCTCGTAGATGGAAATCTGGTAGTCGTAGGAGCGATAACCCGAGGAGATCACCAGCGTGACGCCGTCCCCGCGCGCCGCGCGCGCCATTTCGAGCAAGGCCGGCATGATCGCTTTCCGCACGGACACGTCGGTCCATGAAACGTCGAGCTTGTAGTCTTTGAAAAGCCGGACGAGGTCCGGGGGGCATAGTCGGCGGGCAGCGGGTGCCGCTTGTCCACCAGGAGAAAGAAGTCCGCGGGTTCATCCAGAACCTTTGCCGCGAGCTGGAGAAAGTCTTTCGGCCGCGCAAGGATCTTGTCCTGGATCCGGCGGGGCAGGGAAGAGGTCATCCCCAGGAGATCCTCCCGCGAGAGGGAGAACTGCCCAGAAACGCGCATGCCGGAAGCGTGGCCGGGCGCAGGGAACAGGCACACCCCTGCAGCGAGGATCATGATGAGGGCCCTCATACCGAGCAATCCTTGCACAGCCCGAACAACGTGATGGCGTGATCCTTGATCGAAAAGCTTTCGCGTTTCCCGATGGCGGCAATCTGGTCGTCCTGCAGGCAGAAGTCGAGATCCACCACGCGATGACATTTCGTGCAGGCCAGGTGGTGATGATGACTCTGGCTCCCGCATAGCCGATAGCAGTGGGTTCCATCCGCGAAATCGATCCGATCCAGGACTTTCATGCGCGCCAGCTTTTCGATGGATCGATACACGGTGGCGCGGCCAATGCGGGGATGGGTCTTGCGCAGCCTCTTCAACAGTTCCTCCGCGGAGAATGCTGCTCCGCTGCGTCCCAGGCGGATCAGGCTTTCCGCGATAGCCTGGCGCGGATGAGTGCTTCGCTCGCTGAACTGATCGAATGCCGCGGTGATCCTGTCCTTGATGTCCATGCAGGCGCTCTGACGCGGCGCTGATGATAGCGCGAATCCGGGATCGTGCATATCCGGAATCGGCGAGGACGCACGTGAAGCGGAGCCTGGATGTTTCATGGGCCTCTCCCGTTTCCGCGCACCTCCCTGTCCAGGTCGCGGATCTCCTGCACACGACGCGCGCGTCCCCGGCGTCCTGCCAGGACCGCCGCCAGGTACACCAGCGCGGACAATGTGGAAATCGAGAACCCGATCGGAGGGTGCCGCCACGTTCCTACGAATGAAACCAGCAGCCCTCCCCAGGTGACACCCAGCGCGAAGACGAGGGAAAGAAGCAGCGAGCGGACAGGTCGATGCGTGAGCTGTACCGCGGCCGCGGCAGGGGCGATCAGGAGAGAAACCGAAAGAAGGACCCCGACCACGAGCGTGCTTGCAGATGCGGCCAGCGCGACGACGAGGAGGAAGACGATCGACAACATTCGCACGGGAAGCCCGCGCGCCCTCGCCGCAGTCGGGTCGATCGAGGCGAAGAGAAGCGGCCGGTACACGACCGCCAGGGTCGCCAGTGCGACGGCTCCACAGACGAGCATGCGCAGAATGTCTATCCATTGAATGCTGAGCATGGACCCGAAAAGCACGGCGACGGCCGTGTTGGCGTGAAACGCGCTGCTGCGTGCGGAAATGCCGAGGAAAAGGACGCCGAGCCCCAGCGCAAAGGAGAGAACCATTCCGATTTCCACGCTGCGGCCGCGCGCGCGCTCCCCGAGCGCTCCGAGGCTCAGGGCGGAAAAAAGGGAGAAGAGTATCATGCCGAGGAGAGGCGCCTGCCCGAGGAGTCCGGCGCCCGTGGCTCCCGCGAAGCAGATATCCAGAAACGCCTCGGCGGCGAATGCCTGCGCGCGGAGCACCAGGAAGTATCCGACCAGCGCGGCCATGACCGCCGCGGCGGTGCCACCGAGAAATGCCCTCTGAAAGACTCCCGACGACAATAGATCGAACATCAATGGGCCTCCCGGAGGACGGGGGAGAGGAGACGCACCGGGAGATACACGAGGAAGGACAGCGTGGCGATGAAAAAGCTCACCGGAAGAGTACCGCTCACCGCTGCGAGAAGGACACCGAGCCAGACGTATGCCAGACCGAGCCCCGTGGAGAGCAGGATCGCGACGAACGGCCGCTTGACGAGCCGGGTCGCGGTGGCCGCCGGACCGACGAGGAGGGTAAAAACGAGGAGGGCGCCCATCATTTGTATTGAAAGGGACACGGTGACCGCAACGATCACCATGAACACGACTGAAAGCAGCTTCAGCGGCACTCCACGGGCCTCCGCGGCAAGGGGATCGAAGGTGCTGAAGAGCAGGGGCCGGTAGAGGAAGACTATTGCGGTGAGTATGACCAACCCGCTCAGCGCGGTCACCACGACGTCGTGCGCGCTGATGCCCAGTATGCTGCCGAACAGGATGGCGTACACGCGCTGCGCATATCCCGCGTAGAGGGCGAGGAAGAGGAGCCCGATCCCGAGCGCAAGCGTCATGAGAACGCCGATGGCGATGTCTCGCTCGCGCGCGTCGGTTCCGATCATTCCCACGGCAATCGCGGCGGCCGTGGAGAAGGCGAACAACCCATACACGGGATCGACTCCCAGCAGAACCGCCCCTGCCGCGCCGGCGAATCCGATGTTGGGCAGTGCATGCCCCGCAAAAGTCAATCCCCGGGATACCAGGAAATAGCCGCTCGCGGCGGCGAGCACCGCGACAATCGACCCGGTAAGAAGCGCGTGCACGATGAACGGGTAGCCGAGGAGCTCTCCCATTTCAGATCTGCGCTCCGACCACGAATACCCTCCCCAGCGCCTGCACAACTTCGACCGTCGCGCCGTACAGCGCGGTCAACGTCCGGCTCGTGATGACTTCCGCCGTCGTGCCGATTGCGCTGTGACCGTTGGCAAGGTACAGGACGCGATCCACGTGGGAGAGGAGAGGGTTGATATCATGAGTGACGAACAGCACGGCGACCTTTCGGGACCGGCAGATGCGGCGGACCAGCGCGATTATCTCCTGCTCGCGGGAGATGTCCAGATTGGCAAGCGGCTCGTCCAGGAGGAGGAGCCGGGGATCCGTGAGCAGCGCTTGCGCGATGAGCAGGCGCTGCCGCTCCCCGCCGGAGAGCCGGCCCATCGGCTCGTCGGCAAGATCCTCCGCATCCACTTCCCGAAGGACATTGTCTATGGCGGCCCTTCGCGTACGGCTCGGCCAGCCCGGTCCCCAGCGGTTCCCGTCCAGCCCGAATCGGACCACCTCCCTGGCCCGCAGCGACATCTCCGCCTCGATCACGCGAAACTGAGGCACATACCCGATTCTGGCGTTCCCTTTCCCGGGTACCCCGCCGAACACCTCGACCCGTCCGGCATCGGGCTTCAGGAGACCCAGCAGGACCTTCAGCAGGGTGCTCTTGCCGGCGCCGTTGGGGCCGAGGACGGCGATGAACTCGCCGTCCTCGACGGTGAAGGTCATGTCCTCCTGGATCGTGCGGCCGCCAAGACTCACCCTGACGCCCTCGAGAGAGGCGACGTGAAGAGCGCGCGGCTGCGGTTCGGCTCCCATCTCGCCTTACTTTCCCAGGGCCTGTGCGAGGGTAGTGAGCTGGCTCAACATCCAATTCTGGTAATTCATTGCCGAGGGCATGGTCTCCGTCACAGGCAGGATCGGTATGCCCGCGGACTTTGCCTCCTCCTGGAGCTTTGTCGTGATCGGCGAAATGGTCTGCTCATTGTAGATCAATACTTTGATTTTCTTCCCCTTCACCTGGTTCTCCGTGAGAACGACCGTGTCGGCAGGAGGATCATTGCCTTCGGCAATCGCCTTCTGGAACTCGAATGGCGTCAGGACGACAAGCCCGAGCGGTTTTGCCTGATAGAGGAATATTGTTTCGGTCAATCCGACGGGGGTCCCGTTCCACTTTGATCTGATCTCAGCCATTTTCTGGCGTACCTTCACGAGAGACTGTTGAAAGTCCTTGAGTTTCCCCGAAAAGAACGACGCGTCCGCCGGGTCGAGCTTCTGGAGAGCACGGCTGATCGATTGCGCGATCCCCTGAGCGTTGTCGAGGTCGTACCATACGTGCTCATTATCGGGAAGTTTGTTGCCGGCAATATCATATGCCTTCAATAATACGCGCTTGCCGCTCGGTGACCCTGAGAGCAATTTGTCCATCCAATCGTCGTAGCCGCCTCCGTTCTCGATGACGAGGTCCGCCGCGGCCACGGCCTTTGCGTCGTTGACGCTGGACTCGTACTCGTGCGGATCCACGTTCGGGTCCGAGAGGATGCTGGTCACGTGGACGCGCTCGCCACCCAATTGTCCGGCGATATTGCCGTAGAAGTTCTCAGCGGCCAGCACGTTGATCACCTTCGCGGGGCCTGAAGCCCCGAAGGCTGCACTGCCCGCGATGAGAAATAAGAGTGCGGCAAGCCCGCACCCGTAGCGCTCTGAAGTCTTTGACGTCATGCGTCACCTCCATGAAATATATGGCGAATCTCATCTGCATGCAAATGAGACATGATATCCATAAGCAAGGATAGTCATATTGCGCTCTGAAGTCAATGAGACGACGTATCAATAGGGGGGTCCGCAGAAGGCACTTGCGCTGATGTCGCACGCTGATATACTAGGGGATACGATGAAACGGATCATCATGCTCGGTGCATGCATCGCCCTTGCGATGTGTGTGACCGGCTGCGATGCGATGAACTACCTCTGGCAGAGAATTATCGGTCACGGCTATTCGCAGGTCGACATGACCTCACTGGAGAACGCGCAGGACCGCGCGTCCGCAATGACTCTTTCGGGAAGCTCCCTCACGGCGAATACCGTGCTCGGATACAAGACGCGCCACGGGAATCTCGGGAAGCTCGGGATCCTTTCGCCCCCTACCGGTGCGAGCATGACCTTTCAATTTACAACGTACAGCATTCTGGACGGCAGCATTCTGAAAAGCTCCCGCAGCATCACCCTCACCGGCAACACTCGCTTCGATCTGGAAGAGGGGATACAGGCGGACAGCTTCAGCGCGAGCGATTTCTTGTGGCAATCCGACGCCACGCTGGTTCCTCAGGGCGCGCCGATCAGGGCTGAGTTTTACACCTTACCCTAGTCGGGTAGAAGATGCGGCCCCCGCCGCAAGGCAGAGGCCGCCTGACAATCCCTTTCGATCTACCGTGTCAGCCCGATCGTGACATCGGTACCGCTGCGGTTGATTTTGAAGCTCACATCTTTCTTCGACTTGTCGTTCAGCGCCTTGTAGAAGTCCATGACGGTGCGGACGTCTTTCCCGTTGACCTGCGTGATCACGTCATAGGGCCTGAAGCCGGCGATCGCGGCGGGGGATTGGTTGTCCGGCGTGTCGGCCGCCACGTATCCGATCATCACCCCGTCCACGCCCTTGGGAACGTTCTGATCCTGCTGCCGGACCTGATCGTTGACGTGGACGACCGACATCCCCGTCCAGAGGTTCTTATATGCCGTGGCGTCGCTGCCTTCCTCCGGGCGCATGGCGAGCTTGATGGAGAGCTTTGTCTTCTCGCCGTATCGGATCAGCTCGAAATCGTAGCTCCTGCCGGCCAGGAGGTCGCCGACAACCTGAATAAGCTTGTTGGTGTTTGCGATGTCCTGCCCGTTCACCTTCGTGACGTAGTCCCCCGGCTGCATTCCCGCCTTGTCCGCGGGGGAGTTCTTGTACACGTTGACCACCAGGGCGCCCTTCACGTTCTCCACCTTCAGGTCCCTGGCCACGCCGGGATAGGTCTCAGCCGAGGGGTCGGCGGGCTGCACCCCGAGGAACCCGTATTCCACCTTGCCCTTGTTGATGAAATCGTCGATGGCCTTCTTGGCATTGTTGATCGGAATGGCGAAGCCCAGGCCGATGCTTCCGCCCGTCGGCGCCGCGATCCAGGTGTTGATCCCGATCACCTCTCCCTTGATGTTCACCAGCGCGCCCCCCGAGTTGCCCTGGTTGATGGCGGCGTCTGTCTGGATGTAGTCCGTGTTGGTCGCGACATCTCCGGCCGGGTCCGGTGCGTCCGAGAGCACTGACGATTCCCATTGTGACCGTGTTCTCGAACCCGAAGGGGTTGCCCACGGCGAGCACAAGGTCACCCACCTGCAGCGCGCTCGAGTCCCCGAGATCCGCGACGGTGAGATCGTCATTGCTGGCGAACGACACGATCGCGAGGTCCCGGCGGGGATCCGGCGTGCCGACGACTTTCGCCTTGAAAACGGTCTGGTCGGCAAGCTTTACGCTGATCGTCGACGAGCCGTCCACCACGTGGTTGTTTGTAAGAACGTAATAGGTGCCTGCCGTCTTCTTTACGATGATGCCCGAGCCGAGTCCCTGCCTCATGGGCGGCTGTCCGCCTCCCCGGTTGTTCCCCGGCGTCTGGTTGAAGAACCAGTCGAACGGGTTCTGGTTGCGCGAGGACTGCTTGAGCTGTTCGGTGACGTCCACCTCGACCACCGTGGGAAGGACCTTCTTGGCCACTTCCCGGAAAGAGTATTGAATGGTTTCCAGGTTCCTTGTCGCTTCCGCCATCGCCTGCGAACTCGGCGCGGAACCGGACGCGCTGGTCCCCGTTCCCTGGGCGCTCGTTTTCTCCGCCCTTCCGACAGCGCCGAGGAAAGACGGCGCGGCCGCCAGGAGAGCCAGAGCGGCGATGATTGCTATTGTCATGTATCGGCGTTTCACTATTTATTCCTCCTGTCCCTCAAGATACCTACAATAGTTTATAAAATGATTGGGCGATTGTTAATTTTCCTTAATCTGGTATCATGGCACCCGATCCGCGGCGCCTGAAATCCGCGGAGTACCGCGGCGCCCAGAATCCGCGGAGTACCGCGGCGCGGAGGTGGGGTGAGCAACGATCAGATCAAGAAGATTCTCCTGTCCCTGCGGAAGACCGGGCACGACTTCTCCGTCATACTCTCAGGAAAAAAAAGCAGGAAAGTCCACGGACTTTACAAGCCGGACAGCCGCGAAATCATCATTCACAACAAGAATTTCAAGAACGACAACGAGCTGATGTATACGGCCATCCACGAGTACGCGCATCACATCCAATTCACCTCCTCCGCGGCTCCTGTATCCGCGCGCACGCATACCACGGCGTTCTGGAACCTTCTCCATACCCTGCTCTTCGAGGCGGAAGCAAAAGGCATCTACACGAACCCCTTTGAGTCCATCGAGGAGTTCCGCGCCTTGACCCGCCGGATCAGGGACAAGTTCCTGTCGGAAAGCGGCTCCCTGATGAAGGAGCTGGGAAAGCTCCTCGTCGAGGCGCACGCGTTGTGCGAAAAGCACGGATCGAGCTTTCCGGATTACCTGGACCGGGTGCTCGCGCTGCCGCGCACGAGCGCCCAGGTTATCATGAAAGCGCACACGTACGATCTCGATCCCGCGATCGGTTTCGAGAACATGCGCTCGCTCGTCTCCATCCGGGACGAGACGGCGCGGGGCAAGGCGCAGAAGGAGCTCCGCGACGGCCACAGCCCCGACATGGTGAAGGCGGCCTATGTCAGCCCGAAACCGCCCCGCAGCCGCCGCGAAGCGCTGCAGGAGGAGCGCACCAGGATCGAAAAAAGCATCGAACGTCTGAAGAAACGGCTGAAGGAGATAGAGAAGCGGATCGCGGAGACAGGGGAGGAGTAGGGACGATGGAAGTCTATGACGCAATGCGCACGCGCAAGAGCGTGCGGGCCTTTCTCCCCCGCCCGGTGCCGGATGACCTCTTGCGCCGCGTCCTGGAGGCCGCGCGAAGCGCGCCCTCGGCGCGCAATGCGCAGGAATGGCGCTTCGTGGCCGTGCGCGACGGAGGGGTAAGGGAGAGGCTGGCGCGGGACGCGGCGCGGCAGCCGTTCATCGGCACCGCACCCGTGCTCCTTGCCTGCTGCGCCGAGACGGACGGAAGGATCATGCGCTGCGGCCAGCCCGCATACCCGATCGACGTGGCCATCGCAATGGACCATCTCACTCTTGCCGCGGCCGCGGAAGGACTTGGCACCTGCTGGATCGGGTCATTCGACGAGACACTGGTGAAGGAGATTCTGGGTATTCCCCCTGCGGTCAGGGTGGTCCAGCTCATGCCCCTGGGATACCCCGCGGATCCGTCGGCGGTGAGCAAGAGCCGGCTCGGCCTGGATACGCTCCTGCACTACGAGAGGTGGTAGGCGGCGCGCTCTTGGTCCTTAATGGCTGTGCGCTGACGGCCCCTCGTGCGGATGCCCGTGCTCGAGCTCGTCAGGCGTGGCCTCCCGGACGTCCACGATGTCCACGTCGAAGTGAAGCGTGAGTCCTGCCAGAGGATGGTTTCCGTCCACGGTGACCTCATCGGCGTCCATGCCGATCAGGGTGACCATGTGTCCCTCCCCGTCGCCTTGCACCGGGAACTGCATGCCGATCTGGAGGTCGTCCACTTCCCGAAACTGGGCGCGCGGAACGCTGAAGACGATGGAATCGTCACGCGCCCCGTACGCCTGCTCGGGCGCGATGCTGACGGAGACGTGGTCGGGAGGCGCTTTTCCTTCCAGAGCCGTCTCCAGCCCCTCGATCATGCTGCCCGTGCCGTGGAGGTAGGTCAGCGGCTCCTCGCCCCTCGATCTGTCGAGGATCGTCCCGTCCTCCCCCGTGAGGGTATATGCGATCGAGACAACCCTGTTCTTGGAAACGATCATTCGCCACACTTGCCGAACAGCGGGAGGGTGTCAAGGAGGGCGGCCCCATCCGCCCGAGGGGGGCGCGGAGCCTCCTTTCGCACATCCCTGTGCTCGTCGGCCCTCTCACCGCGCCCGACGCGCTTGCGCGTCATTTGGCGCGGTAGCCATCCAACTCCGCGTAACTGCACGGTGTACCGTGCAAGGTACCGCGGAAGGGCTATGATTGACGGCATTGCCGTGTTGGATCAATCATGGCGGATGCCAAAGCTCGAGATCAGCAAGGTTCACGATGCGTACGCAAGCGGCGGGGAATGCCCTCTCTGCACCCTGATGGAAGGAGCGGAGGAGACATACCTGCGTTCCTTCCAGCATTCCCGGGTCATGGAGCCCCGGGTTCGGGTGAAAACCAATGAGGCGGGATTCTGTCCCGACCACTATCGCAAGCTGTACGCGCGGGAGAACAAGCTCGGTCTCGGCCTGGTCGTGCACACGCATCTTCAGGAAAAGCTGCCCGAGCTGCGCGCGGCGTTCGAAACGATGCGGGCAACGGCCCGCAGGGGGAGAAAGATCGACGAAATCGCCGCCTCCCTCGCGCGCCTCCATGACCGGTGCTTCATCTGCGATCTGCTGCGGGGCGATCTGGACCGCTACGCCTTCACGATCCTGTTCCTGTGGAGCAAGGATGCGGAGTTCCTTCCGAGGTTCCGCTCTTCGCGCGGCTTCTGCCTCGACCATTTTCTTTCGATCCTTGCCAAGGGTCGTGTGATGCTGAGGGCGGACAGGCTGGAACGCTGGCTTGGCGATGTCGCTTCCCTTATGACGGACAGCCTGGAGCGCCTGGAGCGGGAGCTCGATGCGTTCACCCAGCTTCATCATGACGCCAACAGAAGTCTCGGCACCGACGAGGAGCGCACGGCGCTTGCCCGCACGATGCAAAAGCTCGCCGGGGGGCGGTTCCGGCTCGAATGAGCGGCCCCTCTCATTCCAGACGCGACAGGATTTCGAGAAAATCACGGGGGATCGGAGCGGAAATCGTGACGAGCGCATCCGTCACGGGATGGACGAACATGACGCGTTCCGCGTGCAGGCATTGGCGGGAGGGGAGGGAGTCGTCGAGGATGCCGGCATTCCGCTGGTAGCGGAGGAAGAGCTCCTCGTCCTTGTAGAGCAGGTCTCCCCAGACCGGGTGGCCAAGGGCGGCGAGGTGCACCCGTATCTGGTGCTGCCGGCCGGTGAGCGGGAACGCGGAAAGCAGGGTGTGCGCGGGCAGCCGGCGCCGTACGCGGTATTCCGTGACCGAAGGCAGGCCGTCCGGGCGCGCAGCCATCTTGACGCGCACGGTGCTTGAGCGGTCCCTCCCGATGGGAAGCTCGATCTTGCCCCCGTCCTGCTCGACTCTTCCCTCGACACATGCTGCGTATTCCTTTGAGATGAGCGCGCGCGCGGCAAGGTCCTGCAGGGCCAGTAGTGTCTCGCGGACCTTCGCGATCAGGACAATGCCGCTCGTGAAGGTGTCCAGCCGATTGACAAGGCTCGGATAGAAGCCGCCGTCTCCGTGGTTCAGGCTGTCGCGGACGCCCCCTGCGTAGAGCTGGCGCGCCGACTGGATGACGGTCCCTGACTGCGCCCTGCCCATGGGATGGGATGCCACGCCGGCGGGCTTGTTCACGGCGAGCAGATACTCGTCTTCATACAGTATCTCGAGCTCCGGCTGCGGGCTTCTGTCGGGCACTCCCCGCCACTGGAGCGTGATCTCGTCCCCCTCCTTCAGCCGGGCGGAGGAAGCGTAGCGCCTTCCATTGAGAAGAGATTCTCCGGTCTGAATTTTCTGCCTGATGCGCGTGCGGGAAAGGAAGGGGAGCTCCCGGCACAGGAATGCGTCGGCGCGGATCCCGGTGCTTGCGCCGTCAACGCGCAGGCGCGAGGGGGGGAGATCAGGCATGCCGGGTGACGTCCAGGACCTCGCGGACCTTCCGCAGCAGGGCTTCGGGGCTGAACGGCTTCTGCAGGAATGCCAGGCCCGCGTGGAGCACACCGTGGTTGTCGATGACGTCCCGCGTATAGCCGGACATGAACAGGGCGGGAATGCCGGGATGGGCCGCTGCCAGGCGCTCGACGAGCTCCCTGCCGCTCATGCCGGGCAGGACGACATCGGTGATGATGAGATCGATCCCTCCTCCCCTGGCCTCGATGATATCTTCCGCGTGTTCCCCATCGTCCGCTTCATAGACGACGTAACCATGGCCGCCGAGCACATTGCAGACAAGGACCCGTATCATGGCCTCGTCCTCCACGAGGAGGATCGATTCCCGTCCCCCCCGGACTTCCGTCGGAGCCGCTTCGCTCGGCGCTTCCGCGTCTCCCTGCACCCGGGGGAAATAGATGTCGAAGGATGTTCCCTTTCCCGGTGCGCTCTCCGCCCAGATATAGCCCCCGGTCTGCTTGACGATCCCGTACACCGTGGAAAGTCCCAGTCCGGTGCCTCTCCCCACCTCCTTGGTGGTGAAGAATGGCTCGAAGAGGTGCGACTTGATCTCCTTGTCCATGCCGCTTCCCGTATCGGTGATCCGCAGGCGCACGTAGTCCCCCCGTGTCACCGTGAACCTGTTTTCCCGCCGGGAGGAATCAAGAGAGACGTTCGCCGTATCCATCGTGATCCGCCCGCCCCGGGGCATGGCGTCACGAGAGTTGATGCAGAGGTTCATGATGACCTGCTCGATCTGACCGGGGTCCGCAAGGACGCTCCCCAGCTCCGCGTCGAACCGGGTTTCCAGGGCGATGTCCTCCCCCAGAAGCCTCCTCAGCAGTTTTTCCAGATTCGAGATGAGCTGGTTGAGGTCGAGGATCCTCGGCCTCATCACCTGGCGCCTGCTGAATGCCAGAAGCTGCTGGGTCAGGGCAGCCGCCCTGTTGCCCGCTTTTTTGATCTCCTCCAGGTTCTTCTTCAGTGTCCCGGAATCGTCCAGGCTCAGCATGGAGTAGTCGCAATAGCCGATGATCGCGGTGAGCAGATTGTTGAAGTCGTGGGCCACCCCGCCGGCCAGCCTTCCCACGGCCTCCATTTTTTGCGCCTGGTTGAGCTGCTCCAGGAGTCGGGCGCGTTCCGAGACGTCCCGCGCGACCCCGTAGACCTGCCGCTTCCCCCCCGGGCCCGCGTCCGCGGTCAGGTGCGCCTCCATGATCATCTTTCTTCCCTCACGGGCGAAAAACTCGAACTGAGTTTCCCTGTCGACCCGATGCTCGCCCTCGAGGAGCTCCCGGAGGATGGCCCGGGCGCTCTCCTGCTCGTGCGCGGGGAGCCTGTCGACAATGAACGTGCCGATGTAGTTCGCCGGTACGTAGCCTGTAATGGCCTCGAGCCGCGTGCTGAGATAGGTGATCATTCCGTTCTCGTCCAGAGTGAAGATAATGTCGTTCACGCGTTCGGTCATGAGCCGGTAGCGACGCTCGGATTCGACCAGCTGCGCCGTGCGCGCCTGCAGGCTTTCCACCATGGAATTGAAGGAGTCGGCAAGCCCTCTGACCTCATCCCCTCCTCGGATGCTGATGCGGTAGCCGAGGTTGCCGGCGCTGATGGTGCGCGTGCCCTGGAGGAGATGAACGAGAGGCCGCGTAATTGCCCTGCTCACGAAGAGGCCCAGCACGAGCGAGAGCCCGATGCCGAGAAGGGCCAGGAGGAGGGACTGGTGGAAGAGGACGCGGGCGGTGAGCGGAGTATCCACCGCGTGCGGGTGCACGGTCAGGAAGACAATGCTGAGCACCGATACGGCAATACAGGCGAATGAAACCCCGACCAGGGCGGCGAATATTCTCACGGTAATGCTTTTCCAGAATGGTGCGATCTTCACGTCCGCGCTTTCTCTTTCTTCCTGCGGTAGCTCAGCTTCAGACTTTCCTTCACGGCGTATTCGATGGACCGCCGGGAGCAGAAGAGCGCAAAGGGGTCCCCGTAGCGGAGGTACGCGCCGAACGGGCAGCCATCTCCGCAGACCGGCACCCAGGCGCAGTGCGCGCAGCGTCTCCAGAGCTCGGTCCCCAGGAACAGGTCGCACTCCTCCCCGTGGATGCTGCCCGCGAGGAACTCCCTGCGACCGGCCAGGCCGGCACATCGGTACAGGCCTCCACGGGGGTCGATGATGAAGCTCGATCGCTTCATGATCATCTGGCACTGCCGCGGCACGACGCTGATATCCACATTGAACCCCTTCTCCAGGGCCAATCGCTGCAGGGTGAGCTTCTGACGGGCCGTGCGAAGAGACATGGCGTCACAGGCCATCTCCGCTCCCGGTGCGAGGGCCTCCCTGTTGTGCGGCGTGGGCGTGATCGGGTTGATCACAAGATTGTGGATCCTGGCCGCGAGCCCGCGCTCCGCAAGGTGGTCCAGGAGGGCGGGGATGTGCTCCGCGTTTTGTCTATCGAAGTTGATGGCGATGTCCAGGCGCGTGAGCGAGACTGTTTCTTCGACGTGTCTCATGATCAGCTCGAATGTGCCGCTTCCATCGCGAAAGGGACGTTTCGCGTCATGCGTGGATTGCGGGCCGTCCAGGGAAATCCTCGCCCCGGTGAGCCCGAGAGGGACCAGATCTTCCACGGTCTTCCTGTCGAACAGCGCCCCGTTGGTGCTGAACCCGAACGTGAAAGGAATGCCGCGCGCGCGGCTGTATTCGTTCAAATCCCCTGCCACCGCGCGGATTGCCGGCATGTTCAGGAGGGGCTCTCCGCCGGAAAAGTATAGCGCAATACGCTCTGAACCGTATTCCTCCGTTTTCTTTTCCATGAATCTGACGGATTCCGCGGCCGTCTTCCCGTCCATGAACACGGGCCCTTTTATCCCCTCTTCCACGCAGTAGCCGCATCTGAAGTTGCAGGAATACGTGGTCAGCACCGTGGGACGCAGGACGGTGTCGTCGTTTCTCATCGCGGCGAACCAGGCCTCCAACGATCGCGCGTCATCATCCTCCGCGGCAACAAGGAAGCCCATCGCGCCGAGCTGCTGGAGCGCGGTCATGATCCGCGCGTGTGCCGGAGGATTCGGGAGGGCCCCAATTGCGGCGCACAGCTCATCGTCGATGACGACCTGGGCGCGCGTCAACGCGTTGAAGAGGAGGTGCGAGCCCGCTGCCGGGAAATCGGCGATCGATGTGGTGAATCGGGAGGCTGTCATCGGCTCCCTTTAACGCACGGAGTACCGTGCATGCGAACGCACGGAGTACCGTGCATGCGGCGTGCGCAGGCTAAGCTCCCGTCCCGCTGAAGACGAGGCTGCAGCAGCTGATCGGCACGGGGTCCGCGGACACCCGGGAGCCTTCCTCGATGATTTCCAGGATCATGGGTCTCACTTCCTTTCCAGGTACCAGTTGTGCATGCGGCCGCCTAGTGACGAAATCTCCTGGGGCGTGAACCCGCGCAATCGGGCAGAACAGGCCGCGTACCGCTTGTCGAAGAAAAGGAACGCTGCCGGGGCATCGTCCGCGATCAAGGCGTACATTTCCCGGTAGATGTTTTTCCTGTCATTGAAATCAGAGGCGACCTTTCCCCGATCGATCAGTCGGTCCACATCCGGATTGCGATCACCGGTGATGTTCCAGCCTCCGATGGATGCGGAGTGCCAGAACAGGCTCGCGGAAAGATCGGGATCGGTGAACATGTTGAACTGAATGAGCGCCGCCTGAAAATCGCCCGCGGGCATTCTCTTCTCCACCAATTCATGCAGAGGGAGGACCACGACGTCCATCCGTATGCCTATCTGGAGAAGCTGCCATTGGAGCCTCTTCGCGAGGGCTCCCCTCAACCTGTCTTCCCCGCATTCGAGGACGGTGAACTGCAGCTTCCTGCCTTCCTTGTCCAGGACCCAATCCTTGTCGGTGTCTCTCCATCCCAGGTCTGACAGGATCCGCGCCGCCCGCCGGGGATCGTAGGCCTGCAGAAGAGGATCCGGATTGTAAGGCCAGGTTCCCGGTTTGAAAGGACCGCTTGCCGCCAGACCCCGACCGTGCAGGACGGTGTCCACGAGATCCTTGCGATCGATGGCCATGGCGATTGCCTGACGTATGCCGCGCTCCGCGAACAGCGGGTCCCGGGTGTTGAACAGGAGGGAAGAGCAGAAATTGTCGAGAAACTCGTATCCCCTGAACCGGGCATCATTCAGGATCAGAACGTAGTCGTCGTAATCGATATCGGGGACGATGTCCACCTGCCCCTGCAGCAGGGAGACCCAGGCCTTCTTGTTGTCGGGGAAAAGTTTGAAGACTATACGCCCGAGCCGGGGTCTTCCCATGAAATAGCCGGGGTTGGCGTCGAGGGTGATCTGGCCCGGTTTCCAATCAGAGAGGGTGAAGGGGCCCGACCCGATCGGGTGCCTGCCGAACTCCACCTCCGCGCTCCCCGCTTCCTGGAGCAGATGGGCGGGAACTATCGGCCGGCCGAGCAGGGAGGGAAGCAGCCGGTAGGGAGTCTTCAATTCAATCCTGAAGATGTCCGCGCCGTCCGACCGGAAGGACCTTACGACCTGCGAAAAATCCGTGAATCGATTTCCGTACTTCGGGTCAAAACCCTTCTCGTAGGTGAATTGTACATCGTCCGCCGTCACCGGCGTGCCGTCAGAAAAATGAACCCCCTTTCTCACGTGGAAAGTCCAGGACAATCCATCCGGAGAAATCTCCCAGCTCTCCGCGAGGCCGGGACCGGGCGCCGAGCCTCCGGCGAACGTGACCAGACCGTCCGTGAAGCAATTGATGATCACATTCGCGAAGCCTTCAGGCGCGAAAAGGGGATTGAGGCTTGACGGCTCATCATAGTACGCAAGGACGAGCGTTCCACCGTTGGGTGACTGGTCAGAGTATGCGGCGCCGGCGATGAGCAGCAGGAGAAGCCCGGGCAAGAATCGCCTCAACTAAGCTACCTTTCGTGCGGTAGGAGCTAATCTTTAATAGGGCCATTTTAGTCAAAAACGTTACTCTTGTCAAGAAAAACTTTAACTCCACTCTCAGGTGCTGTCTGTGAGCGGGAGCTTGAACAGATCGACGAGGACCGCCAGGTTCCGCGGGTTTTCCGTTATCGATCCTTCCATAGTATATGCATAGTCGATGAGGTCGGAGTGGACCTCAGTTATCCTGTGCCGCACCAGCTTCATCGTGGAGTTGACCGTGCCGTTCTTCTCGCTGAAAGGCTCGGCGACGAACTGGAAAACGGAAGGCACCCACGCTGCCTGCACCTTTTTTGCCTTGGGATCGGCCTTGAACCTGTACAACTCGTCTTTCAGGATCGGCAGGAGCGCCTCGGCGCTGCGGATGCCGCGGTTTCGGATCAACCGCTCGACCTTGCCCGTGTCCAGGCTGACGAGGGCAATCGTATATTTCCTGTGGTCGCAGTACGCCATCACCTGGTCGATCACGTCCGTCGAGAAGCCTATCGCCTCTTCGATTTCCTCGGGGCTGTATTTTTCCCCGTCTTCGGTAATGAGCAGAGCTTTCTCCCGGCCGACCACGACGAGGAAGCCATCCGGGTCCCAGTAGGCGAGGTCTCCCGTGTACAGCCACCCGTCGCGCAGCGCGTGCGCGCTGGCATCAGGGTTCTTGAAATAGCCCTTCATGACATTGCCGCCGCGAATGACGATTTCCCCTGTTTCATTCGAGGCGGCGGGACTGCCGTCCGCTTTCACCAGCCGGCACTCGATGGAGTCGAACACGACGCCTGAAGTTCCGAACTTGTGCTTCGTGGGGGTGTTGGCGCAGATGATGGGCGCCGCTTCGGTCAGGCCGTAGCCCTGGTAGACCGGCACTCCGAAGGCGGCAAAGAACTCCTGCTGCTTCACATCGAGCAGTGCGCCGCCGCCGATGCAGAAGCGTATCGAGCGACCGAAGACCATCTTCCTGATCTTGTTGAATATGAGGAGCTTCGCGATCTTGTAGGGGAGCATGTTTTTCAGGCGGACTCCCAGGCGCGGCGCGGTGAATCCGTTCCCGTTATATGATATGCCGGCCGCGATGCCGGCCTTGAAGAGCCTTTCGATCAGGCCGCCCTTCTCCTCCACGCCGGCGACGATTTTTTTCATGAGGTTGCCGGTCAGGGACGGGACCGTGAAGAGAAAATGAGAGTTGGATTCGACCAGGTTGACGGGGATATTGCGCAGCGTTCCGATGCCGCCGCCGCGCGAGTCGACGAAGAACAAGGTCACGCCGCACACGAGCCCCGTGTACAGGCCCGCCGTGTGGGCAAAGGAGTGGTCAACGGGAAGGATGATCAGGGAGCGCCACCCCGGAGGGAGGGGAATGGCTTTCACCGCGTCATGGCAGTTGGTCCAGTAGTTGTCGTGCGTCAACATGATGCCCTTGGGATTCCCCGTTGTTCCAGAGGTGTAGCAGATCGTGACCGTGTCATCCTCCTCCACGGAGGCGATGCACTGGTCGAGCCTGTCACCGAGGGAGGGGAGGGCTGCCCGGCCCGCGGCGCGCGCCTCGTCAAAGCCGATCACGCGGTCCGCGCTCACTCCGTATTCAGCGGCGGTGCATCGCGCCCACTCCGGGTCATTGTCGAGGTAAATGACCTGGATCTGGCGGTTTTCGGCCCGACTGAATGAGCCGAGAACCTTCTTGAGCTGATTCTTCGTGGTAAGTATCGCGCGCGCCTCGGAATGATCCAGCCGGAAGGGTATTTCCTCCTCGAGCAGCTTGATGGAAAGAGGAACAGAAACGCACCCCGCCATCAAAAGGCCGAACTCTCCCACGATCCATTCGGGACTCCCTTCCGCCAGCACGGCGATACAATCGTTCCTGCGCGCGCCCGTGGAGAGCAGCCAGGCCGCGAATTCGCGTGCCCGATCCCGGGCCTCCTTGAATGAGACGGGGACCCAGCCGGTGTCGGTCTTCCTGTACGCGTAGGCGGCGGAGCCCCATTGGAGGGCGGCTTCATCGAGCATCCGCAAAACGGTTTTCTTCATGCCCGGGACGATACCATGGCGCGCAAGGCCGGTAAAGGAGACGGAGGGAGGACCCGGTCTGCCACTTGCCGCGCGCGGTCATGCGTGCTTGAATCACTCACTTCAGTGAAAATGCCACGGGGTACCGTGGCCGCAAAATGCCACGGGGTACCGTGGCCGCGAGGCATCGGGTGGCAATTCTTCTTGCGGGACTCTCTGCGCTCATGTACGGAGCGGCCGACTTCTGCGGCGGGCTGGGCACCCGGAAGAGCCCGCTCGTCACCGTGCTGGCGCTCTCACAGCTCGTCGGTCTCGTGCTTGCGCTGGGCACCTCGCTGCTTCTGGGACAGGCGCTTCCCATTGCAGGGGACCTGGCATGGGGCGCGATATCCGGGGTGTGCGGTACTGCCGGGCTTGCGGCGCTCTACACGGCCCTGGCCACCACGCTGGTTGCCGTGGCGTCCCCCGTTGCCGCGGTTGTCGGCGCGGTGATTCCCGTGCTGCTGGGCGTGACGCTGGGCGAGCGGCCCGGCTCCCTGGCCTGGATGGGGATCGTGCTGGCCATCCCCGCGATTGTCCTGCTCAGCGCAGGGCCGTCGGGGAACGGGAAGACTTCCGCGCTGGTGCGCCGCGCGGCCCTCCTCGGCACGGCGGCCGGAATCGGCTTTGGCTTGTTTTTCTTCGCGATCTCACGTACATCGCACGCATCAGGGCTGTGGCCCCTCGTGACGGCCCGGGCCTCCACGATTTCGATCGTCGTGCTCTTCGCTCTTTTTTCCGGCCGGTCCCTGCGGCCCGCACGGTCCGGGCTCCCCCTCGTCCTGGTTTCCGGTGTGCTGGACATGGGCGCGAACATTGCCTTCCTGCTTGCAAGCAGGGCAGGCATGCTGTCCACCGTTGCGGTGGTCTCTTCGCTCTACCCCGGTCCCACCGTGCTTCTTGCCTGGCTGGTGCTGCGGGAACGGCTCACGCCTCTCCGCGCCTGTGGTCTTGTTCTGGCCCTTGCGGGGGTCGCTCTTATCTCCGTCTGACGCATTTCAGGATGCGCTGCCGGTCTGCGAGTGCCGGTAGTCGAGGTATTTCTTGATGGCGGCGTCATTGATGTAGCCCAGCTCGATGGCAATCTCGCCGAACATTCTGGAGTCTCCGTCTGCCTGCGCCCGAAGCACGTCATCGACCTGGTATTGCTGCATGGCCCCGATCTGCACGAGAAACTCCCCGATCCTGTTTTCCATGAGAATGCCTCCGCCGCGCCGTGGTACACCACGGATTCTATCCCGCCGTGGTACACCACGGATTCTATTCCAATGATAGGCACAATCGCGGCGGGATGGAAGCCAAAACCCGCCGGAGGCCGATAAGAAAATCCTCTGTGCCGCCATGCGGCCCAGAGATGGACAGGAAAACGCCTCCGTGCCGTCATGCGGCCCGGAGGCGCGTGCGATTCATCAGGCGGGGGCGGACGCCTACCTGAGGAGCTGGAGCACCGTCTGGGGCTTTGCGTTCGCCTGGGCGAGCATGGCCGTGGCCGCCTGGGTCAGGATGGCGTTCTTGGTGTACTCCACCATCTCGGTGGCCATGTCCGCGTCGCGGATGCGGGACTCCGCCGCCTGCAGGTTCTCCGCCCCTACGTCCAGGCCCCTCACCGCGTATTCCAGCCTGTTCTGGTAGGCGCCGAGGTCCGCCCTCTGCTTGTTGATCACCTTCAGCGCCGAGTCCAGCGTGCCGATCGACCTGTTGGCCCCGTCCGGGGTGGACAGGGAGATGATCTCCCGGGTGCCGATGTTTCTCATCTTCAAGGCCCCCGCGGTCATGGTGCCGATGAACACGCGGGTGCGCTGATCCATGTTGGCCCCGATCTGCAGCCACATGGAGGCGGTGATCACGTTCGCCCCTTCCAGGCGCGCAAAGCGTCCGGTGAGCATGTTCATGCCGTTGAACTGGGCGTGAGAGGCGATGCGGTCGACCTCGTTGACCAGGGCGGAGACCTCGACCTGGATCTGCATCCTGTCCTCGTCGGTGTAGATGCCGTTGGCCGCCTGCACGGAGAGCTCGCGCAGCCTCTGGATGATGTCCTGGCTCTCCTGGAGGTAACCCTCTGTGGTCTGGATGAAGGAGATGCCGTTTGCGGCGTTGGAGCTGGCCTGGCGGAGGCCGCGGATCTGGGAGCGCATCTTTTCCGACACGGCCAGGCCCGAGGCGTCGTCGCCCGCGCGGGTGATCCTGCTTCCCGAGGAGAGCTTCTCCATGCTCTTGGTCAAGGAAAGGTCGTTCAGCTTGAGCTGTCGATCCGCGAAGATCGCGCTCATGTTGTGATTGATGATCATGAATTCCTCCTTGCGAATTCCCTCAGGCAGTCTTTTTTTCATGCCGAAAAGAAGACTAAGGGATGAAATGAAAGGAGTACGGCCGCGTGGCCAGAACTACCCTCACTCCTTGTTTCGACAGACTGAAGTTTAAAAATGAAGTGATTTTTTGAAAAATCGGTCCTGAATTCCTATTTCAATCCCAGTTGAGCCTTCAACAGGTCGATTTCCTTTCTCGTCGCGGCCGCAATGGGCTTATACCGGGTTTCACGATAGAGAAACAGCTCCGGATCCTGCGTCTGAAGCAGCTTTTTTTCCGTTGCGTCATATTGCCTGCATGTGCTGGCAGCCAGGTCTTTTTTCCCCATGACATGATAGAACGAGGCAAGCCCCTTGTAGGCGGGGAGCAGGAACGGATCGCAGAGCAAAGCCGACAAGTACGCGATCTCCACCAGGCCGATGGCCTGGCTCTGCGCGTCGGAGCCCTGGGAGAGGTCTCCCAGGTGCTGGATGATGTCGCCGGCAAGCCCGGCAAGGGTCGCACCAAAGGCGGAAAGCGCCAACCGCGGATCATCCCAGATCTTCGCAAGCTCGACGAAATTGTTCTTTACGCAGTCATAGTACTCCGATACGAACACGAGTCTGCTGATCTTCAGGACATCGCCGTTCGCATTGTCGATCAGCATGCGCAGGACGTCGGCCCGGATGGAGCTCCAGAACTTGCGCTCTCCGAGCGAGCGCAGCATCTCCCCGCCGTCCGTGATATTGAACAGTCTATCGCTGCCGAATAAGGCCGTAGTACGCTCCCCGCGGAAATCCTCCGCGTCCGTCCACATTCATTCCTTGGGAAAGTCCATTACTCCCAAGAATATCATTGCGCGGGCAACCGTGGAAAGAAGGGTGCCCGAATCCACGGAATACCGCGGTCACAAAAATGTCACCGAACTGCACGGCATACCGTGCAAGGTACGGTGGCCGCAAATGCCACCGAATACGGTGGCCGCAAATGCCACCGAATACGGTGGCCGCGGCACCCCGTGACATTTGTGGAGACAAGGCGATTTACGCCAGCGCGCCGGAGTGCTACTATCATTGTGAAGTAGAACGAGAGGTGTGAAAAATGAAATGCATGGCCTGCGGACACGAAGAGACCACGGGCGAAGAGTTCCTCCAGATCCAGGTCCTCGGCGCGGCGCCAATGGCCGGCGATTCTGGAATCTCTCGCAATCGTCAATGAAAAAGGGGTGCGGCATCATGTCGATCTCTATGCCTGCCCGCGCTGCGGGACCGTGCGCCTCGAGAAATCGCAGGATCGCAGCGGCCATTGAATAAGATCACAAAATGGCACAAGCTGGGGAGAAGGTGAGGAGGATAGAATGAAGATCACGGTTGAGGCGGCGGCAAGAATGACGAAGCTGTCCGTCAGCAGCGTCAGGCAGATATCGGCGAAGCTGAGGCTCGGCAAACAAGAGGGTGGGAAAAAAGTCTTCACCATGGCGGAGGTGAAAAAACTCGAAGGGCAGAAAAAAGCCCCCCGCAAGGCAAAGAAAGCCGCAAAGTCGGCTAGGGCCGCAAAGCCGGCTGCGACCAGGAAACCGGCCTCGGCCAAACGCGCCTCCCGCGCGCCAAAGCCCGTCGTGCAGAAAGCCGTGAAAAAGCCCGTGCAGAAGAAAGAGGAGCCAAAAGCGGAGGCCAAGGCGCCTGCTGTCGAGAAGCGCCCCTTCTGGGGTTTTCTTGGAATCGGCAGGAAGCAGAAGACAAAAGTTTCCATAATGGAGCTGCAGGGGAGAAAGTAGGCGAGGGTCCTCTCCCGCAATTGTCGCCCACTCCACCAACTCCACCAGGAGTGGAAGGGAGTGGCCGCGAATGCCACCAGGAGTGGCCGCGCTATGATATCTCGATAAGCCTCCGCGCGGCATTCACGATGCGCGCGGCGTCCGGGACATAAAACCTCTCCATCGGCGGGGAAAAGGGGGCCGGTGTGTCGGGGGCCGCCACGCGCGTCACCGGGGCAATGAGAAAGTCGATCATCTCCTCCGCGAGTGTGGCCGCGATCTCCGCTCCCAGACCCCCGCGCTTCGGGCTCTCCTCCACCGTGATCACCCGCCCCGTTTTGGCCACGGACTCCTTCACCAGCTCCCAATCGAAAGGAACGATCGACCGGGGATCGATCACCTCCGCGCTTATTCCCTGCTCCGACAGGAGCGCGGCGGCCTCCATGGCCCTGTGCATCATGAGCAGAGTTGCGATGATCGTCACGTCGCTCCCTTCCCGCCGCACGATCCCCTTTCCGATAGGGACGAGGTAGTCCTCGTCGGGAATCATGCTCGACGCGTCGATCGTGCCGGATTCGGAGCGCGGGCCCTTGGAGCCGTACAGGAGCTTGTGCTCGAAAATGAGCACGGGGTTGCCGTCACGGACTGCGGATTTCAGCAGCCCCTTGGCATCATACGCCGTCGCGGGGGCCACGAGCTTGATCCCCGGCAAAGGGAGAAAGAAAGGCTCCATCATCTGGGCGTGCTGCGCTCCCCGACCCGTGACTCCCACGGGGGCGCGCATCACCATGGGCGTCGTGAGCTTCCCGCCGGACATGTAGCGCATCTTGGCCATCTGGTTTCCCACCTGGTCCATTGCGCAGAAAAGGAAATCAGAATACTGCACGTCGGCGATCGGCCTCATGCCCATCAGGGCGGCCCCCAGCGCCGCGCCCATCAGGCCCGCCTCTGAAATGGGGGTGTTCACCATCCGGTCGGGGAACTCCTTCTCCAGGCCGAGCGTCACGGTGAATGCGCCTCCCCACCCGCCGGGGATCCCGATGTCCTCTCCGATGCAGAACACCCGCTCGTCCCTGCGCATCTCCTCCGCAATCGCCTCCCGCAAGGCCTCCGCAATCCCGAGCCTGCGTGCCGTCATACGAACATGTCCTCCAGCGTATCCTCCGGGGCCGGCGCGGGGTCGGCAATCGCTTTCTCCACTGCCGCCTCGATCTCGGCCTTTACCCCGGCCCTGATTTCATCGAGTGATGCCTGGTCGGCTGACCCTTGCGCCATGAGCCATCGTGCGAACCGTCCGATGGGCTCGTTCGCCACGGCCTGCTTCTTCTCTTCTTCCGGTTGGTAGAGACCTGGGTCCCGACGCGAGTGGCCGGTGATCCGGTAGGTGAGGAGCTCCAGGAGCGTAGGGCCCTTGCCCGCGCGCGCCCGCTCGACCGCTTCCCGCGCCGCCTCGTAGACGGCGAGCACGTCGTTCCCGTCCACGGTGACTCCCGGGATGCCGTACGCGCAGGCCCTTTCAGAAATGTGCTCCACTTTCATGGCAAGCTTCACCGACGTCGAGGCCGCGTAGAGATTGTTCTCAACGACAAAGAGCGCGGGCAGGTCCCAGACGGATGCCATGTTGAGGGACTCGTGGAAGGTTCCCTCGTTGGTCGCCCCGTCCCCCATGAAGGCGGCGGCAACGCGCGTCTGGCCGCGCATCTTGAAGGAAAGGGCGATCCCCGTGGCGATGGGAAGCCCGCCGCCCACGATGGCGACCGCGGGCACGATCCCTTTCGAGAGGTCCCCCATGTGCATGGACCCGCCTTTGCCCTTGCAGCACCCGGTGACCTTGCCGAAAAGCTCGGCCATCATGCTTGCCACGTCCAATCCCTTGGCGATGCAATGCCCGTCCGGACGGTGCGTGGAGGTGATGACGTCGTCCTCGTTCAGCGCGGCGCACACCCCCACGGCGCTGGCCTCCTGCCCCTGGCACTGGTGGATGGTGCCGGGCATGATACCCTCGAGGAACAGGAACTTCACGCGTTCCTCGAACTCGCGGATAAGGACCATTCTGCGGTACAGACCCCGCAGCCAGGCCGTGTCGTACGAGCCGTTTTTCACGCAAACTCTCCCTTCTCGAGTATCTGCTTCACCCGGGCAAGGAAGCGTGCGGCCGCTGCCCCGTTGATGAGACGGTGGTCCACCGAGAGAGTCAGGCGAACCACCGGCGCGACACGCACGGCCTCTCCCTCGGCGACGGGGGAACGCGTCACCGCGCCGACGGCAAGCGCCGCGGCGTGCGCGGGGTATATGATCGCCTCGAAGCTTTCGACGGGAAACATCCCGAGGTTGCTCACGAGAAAGCAACTGTCATCCGGGTTCCGGGTGGGGAGGGAGTGCGACGCGGCTTTTTCTGCCAGGGTCCCGATCTCCAGGGAAATGTCGGCCACGCTTTTCCTGTCCGCGTCCCGCACGGCGGGGGCGTAGAGCTCGTCCCCGACGCTGAGCGCCACGGCGATGTCGATGGCGCCGTGCTCTCCCACCTCGCCTCCCGCCATGAAGCTTCGAAACACGGGTGACTGGGCAATGGACACGGCCGCTGCCTTGACGAAAAACGCGTCGAACCGCGGGGCCTGTCCGCCCTTGATCTCCCGACGGCGCAGCTCGACCACCCTGCTCATGTCGACGAGGGCGTGCACGTGATACACCGGCTTCTCGCGGTGGCTCTGGCTCACCCTGGCCGCGACGATGGATTGCGCGTACGGGAGTGCGCGAGTGCGGGAGTACCCGCTCGGCTCGAAGGCCGTACGCGCTCGGCCCGAAGGGAGTACCCGTTCGGCGAGTACGCCGTCCCGGCTCCGCAGCACATCATCACGGGTCACCGCCCCGCCGGGTCCGGTTCCCGGGATCGAGTCGATGTCCACGCCCCACTTCGCCGCCAGGGCTGCAAGGACGGGTGCAATCCGGCGCGCGGCGCGACCCGTGGACGCCGGAGCCGGCCCTGCGCTGCGCGCGGCGGGAGCCGGGACCGTCCCCCCGGGCCCCGAGGCGTCTTCCGCGACAGCCGCATCTTCTCCGTACCTTCGTACGTAGGCGATGGTCTCCCCCGAGGCAACACGCGCTCCCTCCGCCGCAATGCGCCTTTCCAGAGTTCCCGCCATCGCGGCTTCCACCTCGCTCACACCCTTGTCGGTTTCCACTTCGAAAAGGGGCTCCCCGAGCGCGACGGTATCCCCCTCGGATTTCAACCACCTGACCAGGGTCACTTCACCTTCGACCGTCCCCAGGTCGGGCATGCGGAGCGGCACCGCCATACAACCCCCCTGCCGAGCATTTGCTCAACAATCAGTTTATGCTCATTCTACGCCGTCTCCTCCCCCGTGGTCAACGATTTTTTCTTGACCGCGCCCGCGCGGCGTGATAGCGTAGGCATATGGAAGAAGTTGGGCATTTGCTCAATGGATCTCCCCCTTGGCGCCCCGCCCGCACGGCGGACCTCGACCAGGACCGGCTCATGGTCAAGGCGGCGCGTCTCTACTACGAAAGCAACATGACGCAGGCGGTGATTGCGGATCGCATGCGCCTCTCCCGCCAGAAGGTGCAGCGTCTGCTCGACCTGGCAAAAGAAAAAGGAGTGGTCCGCATCGTCATCGAGCCGCTCATGGGGATTCATGACGACCTGGAAAAAGCCCTTGAGGAACGCTTCGGGCTCCGCGAGGCGGTGGTGGTGGAGACCTCCGCGTACGACCAGGAATCCACCGTGGCGCGCGAGGTGGGGGTCGGGGCGGCCGAATATCTTCTGCGGGTCCTGCGCCCCAAGGACAGGATCGTGATCAGCTGGGGAGGGGCGCTCCTGGGAATGGTGAACGCCCTCCGCCGCCACCCCCATCGCGACATGCGGGGCATCGCGGTGATCCAGGGTCTAGGCGCCGTGGTGGACCCCAGCCCGGACACGCATTCCACCGAGCTGGCCCGCCGGCTGGCCCACTTTTTCGGCGGGCAGGCGGTGCCCCTCCCGGCCCCCGGCGTTGCCGGCAGCAGGCAGGCCAGGAACGCGTTCCTTCACGACCCCCCTGTGGCGCGCGTGCTGGAAGAGGCCCGGTCCGCGGATCTCGCCTTTGTCGGCATCGGCGCGCCGCGCCAGGACTCCATCCTGATCCGGGAGAGCAGTATCGTGAGCTGGGCGGAGCTGGAGGCGCTGAAGAAAAAGGGCGCGGTCGGCGACATCAATCTCCGCTACTTCGACCACGAGGGCCGCGTCATTGCATCGGATCTCGACGACCGGGTGATAGGGCTCACCCTCGACGATTTTCGCAGGATCCCCCACGTGGTGGGCGTCGCGGGCGGCGCCGCGAAGCTCGGCGCAATACGGGGCGCGCTGGAGGGGAAGCTGATCCACGTCCTCATTACGGATAACGTCACCGTTCTCAAGCTGCTGGAAGAGAGGGCCGCCGCCGCGCCGCCCCGGCAAAAAAAAAGAAACCGATGAGCAGGGAAACCATTACAGGCTCCCTCCGGGGAGGGGCGTGATGGCGAGAGTTGCTTTCGGACGTCTCATGGAAGACGCCGAGCGGCGCGGGTATGCGGTGGGCTACTTCGAGAGCTGGAACATGGAGTCGCTCCTGGCGGTGGCGGACGCGGCCGAGGCAGCGCGCTCTCCCGTCATCCTGGGGTTCAGCGGGATCGCGCTGCCGCACCCTGCGCGGACGGTGAAGGAGCACCTCGCCGACTATTACGCGCTGGGCGCGGCCGTGTGTGACAGGCTTCCGGTACCGGCGTGTCTCTTGTTCAATGAATCGGCCCGGTTCGAGTGGGTGGCGGAAGCGGTGCGGCTCGGGTTCGGCCTGGTGATGTTCACCGACGAAGAGCTGGCGTACGCGGACCAGGTGGCCCAGGTGAGACGCGTGTCGGACATTGCACACGCCGCGGGCGCGGCCTCGGAGGGAGAGATGGACTCACTGCCCGGCGTGGCGGGCACTTTGCACGTACCGCCGCCGGATTCACCTCTCACCGATCCCGAGAAAGCACGCGAGTTCGTTCACGCCACGGAAGTGGACTCCCTTGCCATAAGCGTGGGCCAGGTCCACCTGCACGGCCGCAGCCCGGTGCGGCTGGACCTGTCGAGGGTGACTGCATTGAAGGCCGCAGTCACGGCTCCCCTTGTCCTGCATGGGGCAACCTCGGTGGCGCGCGCGGATCTGGCCCAGGCCGTTCACCGCGGCGTCCGCAAGATCAACGTCGGGAGCATTCTCAAGCAGACTTTCTTCGAGGCGATGCGCGCCGCCGGCGCCCGGGCTGGGGACGCCTACAATCCGTACGAAGTGATCGGGTCCGGAGTCCCGCAGGACGTGATGGCGGCAGGCCGCGCCGCCATGCAGAAAGTCGTGCAGGAGTACATGGAGCTTTTTGGCAGCGCGCAAAAAGCCGTTGGCTTCTGAGCGCAACCGGCCCCGTCCCGCGGCTTCATTGCCGCCAGGATCCCCCGAAGTTATTGAACCGCCGGAGCGGCGCTCCCGTTCAGATAGATCTGCTTGATGAACCAGTCGGGTCCGATCTGGACCAGAACGAACACGGCGGGAATGGGGACGCCATTCGGGTTGAACAAGGGCGGTCCATAGATGTCCGCGGTGACATTCGCCGGGTCCACGTAGTCATGCACGGAAATGCTGTAGGTGAGGTATGTCGAGCCGGGAAGGACGAAGGTTTTCCCATCCCAATAAGCCTGCGCATCCATGATGCCGATGTCCGCGGTCTGCCCCTGGGCGAAATTCGCGCTCATGTGGGACTTGTCCGGGTTGCTCAGGTCGGCGCCGAATTGCGAGAGGCGATCCATCTTTGTGACGCCCAGCATCTGGCAGCTCCCCAGCCCGAGCGCAACAATCGCCCCCACGGCAACAGCCAGAACGAATCGCGGCGCTGTCTTGAAAACCCTGCCCCGGCACATACTTCCTTAATTTTAGCCCTTTTTGGGGCACTTGTCCGTCTCCTTCCAAATCCGCCTGACTGCACGGAGTGCGGAGTACCGCGGCGCAGAATCCGCGGAGTACCGCGGCGCATTGACGCACCGGCCCCGCGCATCTATCCTTTTTGCTCATGGCGGACATACTGGTTTTCGGGGCCCATCCTGACGACGCGGAGTTCGGGATGGGCGCAAGCCTCGTCAAGTTCGTGCGCAGCGGGGCTTCCGTGGCGGTGTGCGTGCTGTCCCGCGGGGAGGCAGGCACCTTTGGAACACCAGAACAGCGCGAGGCCGAGATGAGGGCGGCCTCGGACAAGCTCGGCGGAGAGCTGGAAGTCCTGTCATTCCGGGACTGCCAGATCCTCGACACCTATGAGGCACGGGTGCGCCTGGCCGCGGTGGTGAGGAAGTTCCGGCCGAAGCTCGTTTTCGCTCCCTATCACACGAACCCCGGCAGTCACAAGGATGGCAGCGCCCATCCCGACCACATGGGAACCGGCGCAATCGTCCGCTCCGCCCTGCGGTACGCGCGGTTCTCCGGTCTCAAGGAATTGACGCAGGAGCCGTGGAATGCGTCGCACCTCCTCTACTATATGGTCCCCCAGTCACGTTCGCCCACGCTGCTGAATGACGTATCGTCCTTCATGGAGGAGTGGGAAAGCATCGCGCGCTGTCATGAGTCACAGACAAAAATTCGAGACGGAATGATCCTGCAGATCCTCAGGGGTATTCGCGCCTCGGCCGGAATCATGATGGGTGTAGCCTACGCGGAAGCCTTCCTCAACGAGGGGCCACTGGCGTTCGACATCGGCTCTTTCCTTCAGACAAAGGGAGCGTGAAAAAGCACGTCAGCGTTTTTCCGGCACCGGAAAGAGGAGCTTTTGATTCTCGGTCCGGAACATGTTCTGCCGGCGGATGTCTATGGAGCCGGTATTGATGAAGCGCGGGGGCCTCGTCCCATTGATGAGCTGCCGCGCCATCTCGATGCCGAGGTATCCCATATTGAATGGCTTCTGCACCACGGTGTCCCGGATGACTCCCCTCTCCACGTACTTGAGGACCGGGAAGGAATTGTCGAAACCGATGAGCGCGATCGTGCCCGCCTTGCCCGATTCGCTCAGTGCCTGTGCCGCCCCCCGCGCCGTCGGATCGTTCAAGGCAACGATCCCCCGAAGCTGGGGCGTGCGTCCGATAAGAATAGCCGCCTGCTCGTAGGCGAGCCGGGCGTCCGAGTTGTTGTACAGCGTATCGAGCAGATGCACCCGCCCCTTCAGGTAATCGCGCGCTCCCGACTCCCGATCGATGGCGGTGGAGCTGCTCCTTGACGTAGCTCATGACCGCCACCGTATCCCCCGGTTTCACCCACCGCATGAGGGCTACTCCGCATTTCTGGCCGCCTTCATAGCTGTCGGTTCCGATCCGCACATCCGCGTCGTCCGAGTTGATGAATGAGTCGATGCAGACCAGGGGGATGCCCCGCTGCTTGATCTCCCTGGCCAGGGGGACGAGAAGGTTGTAGTCCGCCGCGGCGAGCACGATCGCATCCGGCTTCTCTTCCATGGCGCGCCGGATCATCGCAATCTGTCCCTTGATGTCGCTTTCAAGGTCGGGGCCGCGCACGGAGATCTCGATGTTGAAGTCCTTGGCGGCGGATGCCACTCCGTCCCGCACGTTCCCCCAGAAGGGATTGGCGGAATAGTTGACGGTCTTGAATATTGCGATGACTTTTCTGGTTGCCTCGGGGCCGGGTCCGAACAGGCTGTTTCCCCGATAGAGCAGGGTGAGCCCGGCAGCGGCCAGAACGGCCAGCAGAAGGAACAAGAGCAGGCCTCGGCTCCTCATGGGAGCTCTCCGGAGATGACAGGTATCCTGATCGTGGCCGTTGTGCCCGCCCCGGGCGCGCTTTCGAAGCGCACTCCGTACTCGCTTCCGAAATACAGGTGGATCCGGTCCTGCACGTTCCTGACACCCACGCCGCTGCTCTGGCGGGGCTCGATAAGCCCTGCCGCAAGGGCTTCCAGCTGCGCCGCCTCCATCCCGACGCCGTTGTCGCCGATGCGAATGACCATCGCATCGCTTTCCCGTTCGCCGATGATGCGTATGAGACCGGGCCCTTCCATGTTCTTGATCCCGTGGTAGATTGCGTTTTCCACCAGAGGCTGGATGAGCAGCTTGAGGATCTGGTGGCTGTAAAGCTCCGGGGAAAACGCGATCTCATAGGAAAGCTTGTCCTTGTAGCGCTGCTTCTGGATTGCCAGGTAGGTCTGGACGTACTCGATCTCGGTCCTGACGCTGATTGTCTCGCTGCCCCGGCTGATCCCGAGCCGGAAGAACTTGGCCAGGGAGGAGGTCATATCGATGGCCCGCTCGTTCTCTCCCAGCTCGATCATCCAGATGATCGAATCCAGCGTGTTGTAGAGAAAATGGGGATTGATCTGGCGCCTGCAGTGTCCGCAGCTCCAGCTTGCGCTTGAGCTCCTGCTCCCGCCGGTTCTGCGCGATGAGGTCTCGGACCTTTTTCACCGCAATGTCGCAGTCCCGCGCGAGCTGGTAGACCTCGTTGGTGGCGTTGACGGTGATGTCGATGTCGAAGTTCCCGCTCTCCACCGCCTGCATGGATCGACGCAGCGACTCGATCGGCTTGGAGATGTTCGTCGAGATGAAAAATGCGACCCCGATGGCCGCGACAAAGGCGAGAAGGGAGAGCATGAAGAAATAGTACTCCGCTTCCCGGGTCGCGGAGAACAGCTCGTCCAGATAGGAGACGGCCACGACCTTCCAGCCCGTCTCCCGCGAGCTCACCGCGGTATAGAGGATGGCCCTTCCGTCCACCACGGCATTTCAGGTTGCCCCCGTCCAGCGCCAGGATTTCGGCGATCCGCTCCGACTTCAGGCTTCCGTAAATGAGCTGCTGCCGGGGATGGTAGACGATGTCCCCGCTGCTGCTCGAGGATGAACACATAGCCGGAGATCCCGAGCTGGATGTTCCTGCAGAGGCTGGCGATGATCTCGTAGTTCAGGTCCACCTGGATGAGGCCGAAGCTCGGGCCGCCGCGGAGCCGCACGCATGTCGCGCACGAGGGAAATGACCCAGGGATAGCGAGAGTCCATGAGGTTCTCCACGTGCGCGGAGGACACGGAGGGCCGGTCAGGGCCGACTTCGACTCCAGCTCATCGAAACGGTCCTTGAGATTCACCGAGGGGTTCAGTCCGCCGCCCGGCGTGGCGGCGATGGCCCTCCCGTCCCTCGTGATGAGGAAGACGGAATCGATGTCCTTGCGCACGGACCGGATTGCCTCGAAGGACGTGCCGATCTTTGCCCGGAGCCGGGGGGAATCAGCGGACGGGTTCTGCATGAATGCCCGCACGTCCTCGTTGTTCACGGCCATAAGGGCGATGTCGTCCATGTAGCTGATATAATTCTCGATGACCCTGTTCAGCTGGATGACGAGCTGCATCGTCGTGCCCTCGGCGTTCTGGATCAGGATCTTGCGCAGATAGTAGTAGGCAAGGGATCCGAGAAGGAGGAGGGTAAATACGATGAGGGCCGCGAAAGCCCTGATCAGGGTGTTCTGGATGCGGCGGATCTTCATGGATTGGCTTGGCGTCTCCTGCCTTCCTCCCGGAACTCGGAAGGGGTGATGCCGAACTGCTTCTTGAAAGTCGAGCTGAAGTAGTGGGCATCGGGGTAACCGGTGGCTTCGGCGATCTCGTACGTCATGAGATCTGTCGTGGCAAGCAGCTCCTTCGCGCGCGCCATACGGAAGTCGGTGAGGTAGTCCACGAAGCTCGTGTCCAGGTGGCGCTTGATGAGCTTCGAAAGGTAGCTCGTGCTGATCGAGAGACTTTCAGCCACCTTCTGGACCGAAAGGTTCTGCTCACCAAAATGGCGTGCGATATACGCCTTGAAGTCGAGAACCTTCCACCGCGGCGCGGGGATGTTGCGCTGCGCGAGGACCGATCCGGCGTACGCGGACAGGCGCGCAAGGAGATCCTTTGCCTCCTCCGCCGTCCGCAGGCGCTCCACGGTCCGATCGTAGTCAATGTCGAGGTCCTGGGAAACGGCGGCCGGAGAAACGCCAAGGTCGCCGAGAGCGTCCAGGATGCCGGCAAACAACGCGCCTATCTCGTGCCGCACCCTCTGGGGCGAAAGCTCCGCTGAAACCAGCAGGGAATTGAATGCCGCAGTCCGCGCATGTGTCTCTTCAGCGTCCCCTGAGACCGCGGCCCTGCAGAGCTTTTCCCTGCACGACTTCAGCTCTTCGAGGCACGCGGGATTATCTTCGCGGGCCTGTGTATAGAGAAATGGCTTTCCCGGTCCCGACACCAGGCGGTAGGCGAGCGCAGCCGAGGCTTCCTCGAAGGTCCGGGATGCATCGACCCAGCTTTCGTAGGTCCTTCCCGCTCCCACGGTCGGCGGGTGGTCTCCGGCCGCCGCGAGATTCCGCGCAATCGCAGCCGTGATCCGGTCACAGGATTGTGCGCTCGGCTCGAAGACAAGGATGGCCTCGCGGTCCTCCCCCGGAGAGAAGGAGAGAGCGTGGCGGGCGGGCTGCACCGCGGTCCCAATGACGCGGGAGAGCCCGGTATCAGCGGAGCTCTTCATGGCCACTATCGCCGCGCAGGCCAGGCCGCGCGGCGAAAATCCGAAGAGGCCGTGAAATACCTCCTCCGGAGGCGTCAACGCCCCCGAAGCCAGGTCGAGGAGTGTGCGGGATCTCAGGAGGCCTTCGCCGATGTCGGCGCGCTCCTTGAGGGCGTTCTCGTCCTGGCGGGAGCGCCGATCGGCGTCCAGCCTGGCCTTGAGCTTGACGAGAAGACTGGTGAGCTCCCGCGAGGTCACGGGTTTGAGCACGTATTCGAAGACCTTGTTCGCGATGGCCTTGCGGGCGTATTCGAACTCGTCGTATCCCGAGAGGATCACGATCACCAGGTCGGGGTGGTGCTCCGCCGCATGGGCCGCGACGGCGAGCCCGTCCACGTGGGGCATGTAGATGTCCGTCATGACCACGTCGGGGCGGAGGCTCTCGATGGCCTCGATGGCCTGCTTGCCGTTCTCACAGGGCTCGAGGAACTCGAACCCGAGACTCGCCCAGTCGATCTTGCGCCTGAACCCGCGTCGGACGATCTCTTCGTCGTCCACCATCAGGAATTTGTACATTGCCATGCCTCAAAAGCAAGAATCCGCGGAGTACCGCGGCGCCAAGAATCCGTGGAATACCGCGGCGCCAAGAATCCGCGGAATACCGCGGCGCAGCGAATCGGCCGCGCCCTCATGTTAGACCAGCTCATATGTGCGTGGATACCGAAGAAAGCGGCCGTCGGCCCCGGGGGACCGGCGGCCGCCAGAGAAGGATCGATCAGTACAGGACGTTCTTCGCGGCCGTGGAGTCGATGTTGTCCTTGGTCACGATGATGAAGCCGGTGTCGACCTTGGCCGGGACCTTCTTCTTTGCAATCGCGGCGTCGTAGGCGGTCTTGACCCCGAGATAGCCCATGTTGTAGGAGCTCTGCACGGCGATTGCCTGCAAGGTGCCGTCCTTGACGAAGTTCTGCAGGGGCGCATTGCCGTCAAAGCCGATGGCCACGATCTTTCCGGCCAGCCCTGCCTGCGCGATGGCGCGGCCCATTCCGACCGCCGTGGGCTCATTGGCGCCGAAGATGCCCACGAGGTCGGGGTTCGCGGCAAGGACGTTGGTCGTCTGGTTGAGCGCGGTGGGCATGTCGGCGTTGGAGTACTGGGTGGTCACGACCTGGAGGTGCGAGTTCTTGGCGATGTAGTCCTTGAATCCGCCGACGCGGCCGATCTCGGAACCGACGCCCGCGACGTAGGACATGACGGCGATCTTGCCGTTGTCACTGCCCGTGGCCGCCTTGACCCGGGCGATCAGCTCTTTTGCGCACGCCCTTCCCGCCGCGTCGTTGTCGGTGGCGAGGAAGGAAACGTAGTTGGACGGGTCGCCGGTAAGCAGGGAGTCGATGATGACGACCGGGATGCCGGCAGTCCTTCGCCTTCTTCACGGCGGGGACCAGCGCGGTCACGTCCGAGGGGGCGAGGACGATGGCCTTGACGCCGCGGTCGATGGCGCTCTCAACGATGTTGATCTCCTCGGTGACGTTGCTCTCGGACTGGGGTCCGAGGAACGTGACCGAAAGCTTCGGGGACTGCGCCTTGAGCTCCTTCTGCGCGTCGAAGCACCCCGTCTGCACGTTCTGCCAGAAACTGGAGTTGCCCGTTTTGACGATGACAGCGATCTCCTGGGCCGATACCGCCCCGGCGATGAAGGCCAGCGCCACGAGGATGAAGAGCAGCTTTCTCATACAAGCCTCCTTGATATTTTCACAGTCCATACGGACTGCGTTTCCACACAATCACGTGAGGGCCCGCGCAATCATCCCGTTCGCTACTTCCTGCTTCGCAGCTGATCGAAGTCTACGGCGCAAATGACGACGAGCCCGATGACGATCTGCTGCATGAAGTAATTCGCCCCCTGCATCGTGAGACCGACCGTGAGGATGCCGATGATGAAGGATCCGATCACCGTTCCTCCCACCGTGCCCACGCCCCCCATGAGGCTCGTGCCGCCAATGACGGCGGCGGCAATTGCGTTCAGCTCATAGCCCGTTGCGCTGTTGGGCTGGGAGGTGACCATCCGTGAGGCGAGGATGATGCCGACCAGGCCTGCCAGGAGGCCGCTGAAGATGTAGGCGACGATCTTGACCCTGCCCACCTTGATTCCGGAAAGCCGCGCCGCCTCTTCGTTGGATCCCACGGCGTAGGTGTATCTGCCGATCCTCATTCTCTTGAGGATGAAGTGAAAGATGAAGGCTACCGCTATCATGATGAGCACCGGATAGGATATTCCAGGGAATTGGGGCCCGATCCTGAAGATGGCGTCGTTGCCAAGCACGCCGAAGGATTCCGGCGCCGGCCGCGCGTTGGCGTTCGTTATCGTAAGGGCGACCCCGCGGACGACCATCATCATGCCGAGCGTCGCGATGAAGGGCGGAAACTTCATCCTGGTTATCAGAAGGCCGTTGACGAGACCGCAGACGACTCCGGCGAGCAGACCGACGAGCATGCTGATCCAGATCGGGACTCCGGCAATCGCGGCCATCACGGCGACCGTACCGGTAAAGGCGATGACCGATCCGATGGAGAGGTCGATGCCGGCCGTGATGATGGTGAAGGTCACCCCGATGCCCATGAGGGTTGTCGTGCTTGTCTGCAGGGCGAGAGACAGGATACTTCGCATGGTGAAGAAATTCTTCGCCGTTATCGAGAAAACGGCAAACAGCACGATAACCGCGCCGAAGGTGATAAGCCTGTCGAGGGCCAGCTTGGACCGACCCGTCCGGACCGTGGCATTCCCCGCGCGCTCGTCGGTGTGTGTCGTGGATGTGTCACTCATTGCCGTGCCTCTCATTCGTCTGGTGTGTCGTGCGGATGGCCGATTCTCTGATGGCTGAGGCCCCGAGTCCGGCGGCGTAGTTCAGGATCTCCTCCTGCGTGGTGTTCCGGGTGATAAGCGTGGCTTCAAGCCTTCCCTCGTGCAGTACGATGACACGGTCGGTCATCCCGAGGATCTCGGGAAGCTCCGAGGAGATCATGATGATGCCGACCCCCTCGCGGGCAAGCCGCTCGATGAGCTCGTAGATCGCGTACTTGGTTCCCACATCGATGCCGCGCGTGGGCTCGTCGAAGATGAGGACCTTCGAGTCGCAGAACAGCCACTTGGCCACGACCACCTTCTGCTGATTTCCGCCGGAGAGGTTGTTCACCACCTGGGTGAGGCTCGGAGTCCTGATGTTCAGGTCATCCACGTATTTCCTGCAGGCTTCCATCTCCTGTGCGCGAGAGATGACGCCGAAGGAGCGGGAGACCTCCCGGACATTGGCCATGGTGACGTTCTCGGCAAGCTGCATTTTCACCGCCAGGCCGTCCTGTTTTCGGTTTTCCGAGAGGTAGGCGATGCCCGCCTTGATGGAGTCCGAGGGTGAGAGGAGGGACAGCCTGCGGCCGTGAATGAGCACCTCCCCCGAGTCGATGGGGTCCGCGCCGAAGATGGCCCTCGCCAGCTCCGACCTTCCCGCGCCCATCAGGCCCGCGAAACCGAGGATCTCGCCCTTGATACAGGTCGAAGGAGATGTCCTCCAGAACGCCCTTGCGGGTGATGTTGCGAACCTCGAGTATCTTTTCCGTGGTGGGGACGTTGCGCTTGGGCGGAAACATGTTCTCCAGCTTCCGTCCCACCATCCGGCTTACGATCTCTTCCATGCTGATGGCGGCATACGGGTCAGTGCTCACGTAGCGGCCGTCGCGGAAGATGGAGATCCGGTCGACGATGTGCTTCAGCTCTTCAAGGCGGTGGGAGATGTAGATGATCGCCACGCCGCGGTCCCGCAGCGTGTGGATGACGTCGAACAGCTCGTCGATCTCGGATTCCGTCAGCGCGCTGGTCGGCTCGTCCATGATGAGAACCTCGGAATCGAAGGAGAGGGACTTCGCGATCTCGACCATCTGCTGCTTGGAGATCGGAAGCCGGTTGAGCGTGATGGTCGGATCGATGCGGAGATTGAGCCGCGCGAGAATCGCGACGGCGTCCGCGTTCATTTTTTTTTCATTGAGCGTCCCGAACCGGGTCAGGGGCTCCCTGCCCGATGAAGATGTTGGCCGCCACCGAGAGGTGCGGGATGAGGTTGAGCTCCTGGTAGATGATGCCGATGCCCGCATCCCGGGCCTGCGTGGAGCTTTGGAACCGGACCGGCCTGCCCTTGTAGAGAATGACGCCTTCGTCAGCCTCGTAGACGCCGGAGAGGATCTTCATGAGCGTCGACTTGCCGGCCCCGTTTTCCCCCACCAGCGCGTGGACTTCGCCTTTGCAGAGATTGAACGAGACCTGATCGAGGGCCTTCACGCCGGGGAAGCTCTTGGAGACTTTTTCGACTTCGAGAATGACTTCTGGCATGGGCTGCTGGACTTCCGTAATTCATGGACGCACGGTTGTTACCGGGCCGCAATCGAGGATCCGGCACTTTGTGTTGAATTTCCGGCACTATCGGCTTGTGGTGCGGCGATAGATGCCCGGGGAGACCCCTTCGGCCGCGAGGAAGGTCTCGTGAAATCTCTGCGCCGAGCCGAAGCCGCTCCGGGAAGCCACGTCAGCCACGGTCAGACGGGTGGTGCGCAGGAGAGCCCGGGCATGGGCAAGACGCACGCGCACGATCTCCTGCTTGAGGGTTCTGCCTGTGGCCTTCTTGAATCGCGTTTCCAGACTGCGGCGGGAGGCGGGAATCACCGCCAGGAGCTCCATGGATGCTCATGGGCTCAGTCACGTGGAGCCTGATGTGCCGTATCGCCTCCTGCACCAGGGGATCATCCCCGGCATACACGCGGGTCGATTCCCGCTCCACGACATCCCGGGGAGGCACCACCACAGCGCGTGCGGGCCGGCGCGCTTGCGCGCCGGCCGAAATGACTTCGTCCAGAAGCGCGGCGGCGCGGTAGCCGATGGCCTCGCAGTCGAGCTCGATGCTCGACAGCGACGGGTACGTCATCTCGCAGAGGATATCCTCATTATCCACTCCCAGGATTGCGACGGAGTCGGGGACCGGAATTCCCAGGTCCCTGCAGAGGCCCGCCAGCTTCAGGCCCGCCGTGTCGTTGCAGGCGAATACGGCGATGGGACGGCGGAGCCCCGCGAGCCACCTGCGAAGCCGTCCCTTCGAATCGAGGCGCTCCCACCAGGGCTGCGATTCATCGAAGACCGAGGGAGCGGGATCCACGCCGCGCACGGCTTCAAGAAAACCCCGACACCGCTTCTCCGACCATCCCGTATGCGCCACGCCGCAGTACGCGAAGCGCGGAAACCCGCAGGACGCAAGGTAGGCGCCCGCCCGGCGCCCGGTGGCTTCGTCATCGTTGGTGACGGGCCAGAACGAGGGGGCGGGGAAGGCGCCGGCAACATCGACGACGGGCACGGCCAGCCGCTCAAGGCGCGCCGCGTCAGTCACGGACTCGACCCGGGCGATGATGCCGTCGCCGTTCCACACCTCGAGAGCGTCGAAGGGTCTGAACATCCATCCATAGCCGTACAGGTCCCACCCCCCTCGGGTCTTCGCGTAGCGGACCACCCCCCGTGCGATGCCGTGCTCGTAGGTATCGGTAAGCCCCATGACGAGGGCCACTCTCCTGCGGCTTTCCTTTCCGCGCTGCATGATCCCCCTTCCTCCCTATTTGCGCAAAACGTGATATATTATACGCTTTTCAATATTGTGAAATACCCTCGATCGGTGCACATTTATTGACGAAGGAGAGAGGAATGAAGAAGGATGAGCTGGTGGTCATTGCGGGCGCCGGGGGATTCATTGCCGGTGCCCTTGCTCGCTATTTCCAGGAGAAGGGCTTCACGCGGATCCGCGCCGTGGACAAGAAGCCTCTTCCGCAGTGGTACCAGCGCGTGCCGGGCGTGGAGTGTCTCTCTCTGGACCTCAGCCAGGAGAAGAACTGCAGGCGGGCGGTTGAAGGCGCTGCCGAGGTCTACAACCTGGCGGCGGACATGGGAGGCATGGGCTTCATCGAGCACAACCGGGTCGACTGCCTGCGGAGCATCCTGATCAACACGCACATGCTGGAATCCGCATGGCGGGCGGGCGCCGAGCGCTACTTTTTCTCCTCCTCGGCGTGCGCCTACAACACCGAGCTGCAGAAGGACCCGAAGGTGCGCGCGCTCAAGGAAGCTGATGCGTATCCCGCGATGGCCGAGCGCGGCTATGGCTGGGAAAAGCTCGTGTCGGAGATGTTCTGCCAAGAGTATTGGGCCGAGCGCGGCATGAAGACCTTCATCGCCAGGTTTCACAATGTCTATGGCCCCTGCGGGACATGGGACGGGGGAAGGGAAAAGGCACCGGCCGCCATCTGCCGCAAGGTGATCCAGGCAAAGGACACCGGCGGCAGCGAAATCACGATCTGGGGCGACGGCACGCAGACGCGCAGCTTCATGTATATCGATGACTGCACCCGCGGCATCGATCAGATCATGCACTGCGAAGAGCTGATCGCCGCGCCGATCAACCTGGGTTCCTCGGAGCTGGTGTCCATCAATGATCTCGTGACGATCGTCGAGGGGGTGGGCGGCGTTCGCCTCACCAGGAAATACGACACGGCCGCGCCGAAGGGGGTGGCGGGACGCAACAGCGACAATACGATGATCAAGCGCATCCTGCGATGGGAACCGTCGACGCCCCTGAAGGACGGCATCACGAAGACCTACCGCTGGATCGAGCAGCAGTACCGGGACCGCAAGGCCGGCGCGCGGACGGTGAGCTGAGCCGTCCGGGCCGGGGGAGCACCAAGGTGCCCGACGATATCACCTCCGTTATCGGAAAGATCCCCTACCGCATGGCGTTTGCCGGTGGATGGATCGACCAGCCTTTTGTCTCCCGGCTGAATCCCGAGCCGCCCGGCTCCATGGTCGTGGTGGCCGTTGAGCCGACATTCCGCTGGATGGACCGCTGCGGCATGGCAGGGGGAACGCGTGCCGTGGCCATTCGGATGTGGAACGGAGCCATGCCGGACGGAGATCCCGCCCGGCGGGTGCGCGAGCTCTACGCGGAAGAAAACCGCGGCAGGCCCGAGCCCTCGGGCTCGCAGGACATGATCGGCCTGCTCTATCCGGGGGTGAGCAGGCTCGATTTCGACGCGAAGCACGAGGAGGGGATATTCCCCCGGCACATCGAATCCAACAACGATCCCGGCCTGGCGGAATGGCTGGAGCGCGTCATTCACGTCGTGCCGGTGGCGCCCCGGCCCGACGGGTACAACCCGCTCGGCGTCAAGAACCTCGATCCTGCGTGGGTCGCCCGGCTGGGCAGGACGGGAAGGGACTGCTTCGAGGCAATCCTGCGTCGGGACACGCAAGCTCTCGGGCATTCGATGAACGAATGCATGCGATGCTGGGAGGTCATCCTTCCCCAGACCGTGCGCCATCCCTGCATCACCGTCGACCTGGCAGGCATCCTGAGCTTCTACCAGGCACGGAGCGCAGGCGCCATGTACTCGGGCTGCGGCGGCGGGTATCTCTATGTCGTCTCCGAGGAACCGGTTCCGGGCTCGTTCTCCGTCCAGGTACGCACCGGGAGGGATTCCTGAGCATGCCGCGTGTTCTGGTCTACGACAGCTTCGACGACTTGAGATCGCGCAGCATGCGCCTGCTGCAAGAGGCATCGCGGCTCGGCGCGGTTCATGCGCTCCTATGGTCCGATGCCGCGGTGCGCCGGATGACCGGAAGCAGCCCTCGGTTCCCGGAGGCGGAACGCCTCTATCTCGTGCAGTCCCTCCGCTATGTCCTGTCGGCGTCCGTGACGGGTGAATCGATCGATCCGGACGCCCTGCCCGAGAGCGAGTTTGCCCGGGCCGACCTGTGGGTGACGAGCGAGGAGCGGGATTCCCCGCGCAGGAGAAAGGAAGCGAAGTCCCGCGGAATGGACTACCACGTCATCGCGTCAAAAGACCTCGCCGGGTTCCCTGTCGCGAACGCCCCTGCCGTGGAGAGTGGCGCGTCCGTCCGCACGGCGTTCGTGACCGGTCTGCTTTGACTGGTTCCACTCCGGGCACGTGCGGTTTTTCGAGGAAGCGTCGGGCCTCGGCGCGCTTTACGTCGTGGTCGGCAATGATGCGAATCTTCGTCTTCTGAAAGGCGAAGGCCACCCCTTTTTTTCCCAGGATGAACGACGCTACCAGGCATCCTCGGTCCGTTTCGTGGCGCAGGCGCTCATCGCGACAGGGAAGGGCTGGCTGGACGCGGAGCCCGAGATCAGGACCATCAGGCCGGATCTCTACGTGGTGAATGAAGACGGGGACAGGCCGGAGAAGAGAGAGTTCTGCAGGAAAAGCGGCATCGAGTACGTCGTGCTCCGCCGGGCCCCCCGGTCGGGGCTGCCGCCCCGGACCAGCACTGACCTTCGCGGGTTCTGATATACTCACGTGGATTTCAGTGTGATAGTCTACGGGAGCGAAAGGAGTCCTGAACTGTGAAGGCATGGATGACGGCGGGGCTGCGACCTCTCCTTTCGAAACGGTATCTTGCTGTTCTCCTGATCGTCATTGCCGCGAACATATTCTACGTCCTTATCGTGGCACTGAACCCGCTCCTTCTCTACCTCTCCCTCGTGTTCCTTATCCTCTACGGTATTTCCCGCCTGCTGATGGACTCCACCGAGGACGGCAAAGGCGGGAAGAGACCGGCAAATCGAAAAACCCTGCTCGCTCTGGGAGCGATCCTGCTCGTCTCATTTGCCCTGCGCGCGATCGGGGCAAGCTGGGGTTTCCCCATCTTCGGGCACCCGGATGAACCTGCCGTGACAGATCCTGCGGTTGCCATGATCGGCCGTGGGACCATTGATCCCGGCTTTTACAGCCGCCCGAACCACATCAGCATCTATGCGAGCGAAATCCTGTACCCCCTCATCGATAAAGCCCTCCCTCACGAAGGAAACCTCCCCGGCTTCGCCAGTGACATGAAGCCCTTCTATCTTGCGTCTCGTCTCGTGACGGCGTGCTGGGGTGTGCTCCTGACTGCTGCCGCGTACCTCGTCGGAAGCATGACCGCGCCCGCCGTGGGCCTCATTGCCGCGGCGCTCTTTGCCTTTCTTCCGCCATTCGTCGAGCATTCTCATTACATAACTCCTGACATACCGGTGACGGCAATTCTCACTTTCGTTCTTCTCTTCTGCCTGCGGTACCTGCGGGACGGTCGTATGCGCGATCTTTTCCTTGCCCTTGTCTTTTCATGTGTCGCCATCGCCGAGAAGTATCCCGCATTCCTCACTCTGCCTCTTCTTCTGGCGGTCGTGGTTTTCCGCGCACGTGAGGGAAGCACCGCGATGCCCTCACCAGGGGGCAGTGCCCCGCTCCGGGACCGGAAGGCCGTCATCGGCCTCTTTTTGATTGCGGGCGCGCTCATCGCAGTGGGTCTGTACGTGTATCGACACCCTGACCTCTCTTCCTCGATCAAAGAATACATCAGCTCCGCTCTGCACAGGCCGATCCCGCCCAATTTCGTGCCGCGGGTCCGCACAATTGCCAGGCTGATCGTGGCGTGAGGACTGCTCCTTGGCGCTTTGGCTGTTTTCCTCCGATTCCTCCGGGGCGAGAAGTATGGGCTCTCGCTATTCGTCCTCATCGGGATGCCCCTCATCGTATTTCTCGTCACGCCGTACCTCTTTATCAATTTCAGCGGCGCCTTGTCGGCCATCAGCCGTGAGTCAAAAAGCATTCATCTCGGGGCCGACAAGCTCGGATACTTCGGGAACCTCCTTTTTTACGCGAAGAGCTATCTCGATGCGGCGGGAATCGTCTCTCTTCTTTTCATGGCGATAGGGATTGCATACGTCTTCCGGGAAAAGTCTCTTCTCCCCCTCCTTTTCAGCTTCTTCTACTGGGCGTGCCTGTCGGCGCTGGGCCTCCATTGGTCGCGCTGGGCGCTTCCGATGTTTGTGGGTCCCCTTCTTCTCGTTTCTCATGGGCTGTATCGCGCGTACTTGTTCCTGGCGGGAAAAATCAGCCATGGTGGCGCGCTTGCGGTGCTGGGAGTGCTCTGTGCGGTCCCTGCCGCGAGCCTGATTCTCACAAGCGTCACCACCACGTACCAGCTTGTGCGGGAAGATACGCGGGCGGTCTCGCTGCGCTGGTGCAACGATCATGGCCTGACCGAGCTGAATACGGTGTTTGACGGATATACCCCTTTCAGGGCCAGCGGTGTGCAGACCGTTGACTATCCTGGATCTGCAGATAAGGAGTATGTTGTCGTTTCTTCAGAGATATACGACCGGTATCTGGCCGAAAAGACACGTTACAAGGATCAGGCAGATATGTACGCGCGCATTTCTGCGCTGCCGCTTCTAGCTTCCTTCAAGCCGGTGACAGCCGGGGTTTCTTCTTCCTTCGAGCTGGGCAACATACCGGCGCAGTTGGATTTGCTGAAAAGGCTCGGCGGCAGCAACGGCCCGGCGTACGGGGGTCCCACGATCCTGATTTATCGAAAGGCGCCGTGATGTGCATCAGAAGCCGCGAAGCCGGTCTCTCTTTCTTTCGGGCCTGAACGAAATGAGCTTATTGCCGGCGAAGTTCAGGCCGGTATAGACAAGCATCGCAAGTACCTGTGCCAGCAATTTCGACATGTGGAACTTCTCAACCATGAGCGCGAGAGCGCCGGACTGAACGAGGTAACAGACGGCAAACACAATGAGAAAGGCTGCGCCCTCCTTCAGCATGGGACCGTTGCTCTTGAACGTCCACAGCTTGTTCCATAGAAAACTGTTGACGAGCCCCAACGCATAGCCGCACACGTTTGAGAGAAGATAGTTGAGCCTGAAGACCTCCATGAGGATGAAGATGGCGGCGAGTGTGACCACGGTGTTCATGACGCCGACCAGCCCGAATCTCACAAGCTGTCCGGAAGCTGCGTTCCAGCCGGCCTTCATGCCACGGGGTCCTCCGGGGCATTGATGCTTTCCTGAATGATGTATTGCGGCCGCTTCTTGACCTCATCAAAGACGATTGCAAGATATGAACCCAGGATGCCGAGACAGAGAAGCTGGACTCCACCGAAAAAAATGATCGTAATCACGGTCGATGCCCATCCGGGAACGAGAGAAACAGTTTTCGAGAAATACGTAAATAAAACATAGATCGCCAGCAGAATTCCGACTGCAATCGAGAAAAGCCCTACAGTCGTCGCCAGCTTGAGAGGTTTCGCGCTGAAATACTGGACGCCGTGAGAAGCGAACTTCAGCATTTTGCGGAAGGGGTATTTGGTTTGCCCGGCGTATCTTTCCTCCCGCTGGTAGGGCAGGGCCACTTGTTTGAAACCCATCCAGTGAATAAGGCCGCGCAGGTACTCCTTCCTCTCCGGCATTGTTTTGAAGGTATCAATGATTCTACGATCGATAAGGCGGAAGTCACCTGTGTTTTTCGGCGGTTTCTGCGCATCAGACAGGAAACCGAGGAGCCGGTAAAACAAATACGCGCTCAGTTTCTTGAAAAAGCTTTCACCCTTTCTCGAGGTGCGAAGGCCGTAGACGATGTTTGCCTCTTGTGAGATGTGGATCCTGACCATGTCGCCAATAAGCTCAGGGGGGTCCTGAAGATCCGCATCTATGATAACGGCGACATCGCCGGTACAGTTCTCAATGCCTGCGGCGACAGCGGGTTGATGTCCGAAATTGCGGGAGAAGCTGAGGACTCGGACGTCCGGGTCCGTGTGGGCTATCGTGCGAAGTATTTCCAGGGTGCGGTCCCTGCTCCCGTCGTTGATGAACACGATTTCCCGACGAGACGCTCCCGCGTTTTTCAGGGAACGATCTACCCGCGCGTACGTTGCGGCAATCACTTCCTCCTCGTTATAGCAGGGAATTATGACTGAGAGCTTGAGGTCCATGATGGATTTGGGTTGCACGCCAAAATCAGTATAAGTCAGGCGAATCTGCCTGTCAATTTGAGGCAGAGACCAGCACCGACCTTCGCGGGTTCTGATATACTCACCCTGATCATGGAAGCGGAGCTGGCGATCAATTCTGAACGTGCCCTCGGACAGAGAGACCCGATGATATACGGGCACTTCATCGAGCACTTTCATCGACAGGTCTATGGCGGCATCTACGACCCCGGGTCTCCCCTGTCCGACGCGGCGGGTCTTCGACGCGACGTGTGCGAAGCGGTGCGGGCCCTGCGGCCGCCCATCATCAGATGGCCCGGCGGCTGTTTTGTCTCCGCATACCACTGGGAGGACGGCATAGGTCCCACCCGTTCCCCGCGCTTCGACAAGGCGTGGAGGGTCGAAGAAAGCAACGCGTTCGGCACGGATGAGTTCATCGGCTTCTGCCGAAAGGTCGGGGCGGAACCCTACATATGCACGAACGCCGGATCAGGAACGCCCGAAGAGATGAGCAACTGGGTCGAATACTGCAACCTGGCTGACCAGGGCAAATGGGCGCGCCTGCGGAAGGACAATGGATCCGCGGCGCCTCACCACGTCAGGTACTGGAGCATCGGCAACGAGAACTACGGGGATTGGGAAATCGGGGCAAAAACGGCGGAAGAATGGGCCCGGTTCGTCAAGGAATCCGGGAAGATGATGAAGGCCGTGGATCCCTCGATCCAACTCATGGCGGCAAGCGTGGCCGAGCTCGACTGGAACCTCCGGCTTCTGCGGGAGGCCGGGCAAGGTCCTGGACTGGATATCCATTCACGGCTACTGGGATCCCCTGTGGGAGCGCAACGATCTCAGCTCGTATGAAACGTGCATGGCCTTCACGACAACGATCGCAGAGAAGATCACCACGACGGAGCACATTCTGGGCGCGCTCGGTCTGCTCGGGAGGATAAGGATCGCATTCGACGAATGGAACCTGCGCGGGTGGCATCATCCGAACCGCTGGTCATCGACCGAGGAGTACCTCTCCCCCCGGGACAAGAATGACCTGAACTCCAGCTATACAATGGCGGACGCCGTCTTCACCGCCTGTTTCCTGAACGAGTGCCTGAGGCACTGCCGCACGGTCGGGATGGCGAATTTTGCCCCGCTGGTGAACGCGCGCGGAGCCATATTTACGCACGAGGGGGGGATCGTCCTTCGCTCCACGTATTTCGTGTTCCAGCTTTTCACCCGGCACATGGGGGACGTGGTCCTGGATTCCTGGCTCAGGCGAAGTGCCGAGTTCTCCGTGACCCGGCCTGACGGGGAGGTTTTCGTCCCCGCCATCGATGCGGTGGCCACACGGACCGCCGGCGAAGATGCCTTGCGCATCGCGGTGGTGAACAGGCATCCGGAAAAAGCGGTCAGCCTGACGATCAGCGGCACCGATATCCGTCGATACACGAAGGCGGCCGTGCACACCCTTGGCGCGCCGTCAAAGGACTCGTACAACGACACGGACACACCCGACACGGTCGCCCCGGGCCGGGATTCCTACTCCCTGAGGGAGAGCGACCAGACTTGTCTGACTATCGCGCCGCATTCGGTCTCCGTGATCGTGCTTTCATGACGAGGGCGGACCGTGGAAACCTGCTTCCCTTACCGCAATCGTTAAGGCTATCCTCCTTTTGAAGAGGAGGTCGATGTGAAGAACAGATTCGTGTGCATGACGGTCACGGTCTTCGCCCTCATGCTGGGTTCGCCGCTTTTCGCGGCGGGGCCCGTCAATGTCGCCATCTTTGTACCGGGCGTCGCGGCGGGCAGCCCCCTGTATGAGCAGCTGGTGACGGGCGCGCAGAAGGCCGCGGAGGAGTTCCCCCCCATGACCCTCAAGGTCGTGGAAGCCGGATTCAATCAGGCGGATTGGCCGGAAAAGATGACTTCCCTTGCCGCAACAAACGAATACGCATACATCCTTACTTCCAATATGTCGATGCCCTTTATCTGTGCCGATGTGGCGAAGAGCTTCCCGAGGCAGAAGTTCATCGTGATGGACAGCTACCTGGCCGGCAACCCCCAGATTTACACCTTGATGTACAACCAGGTGGAGCAGGGCTACTTCGCCGGCTATCTCGCAGGGCTGGTGACCAAAAGCAGGATGAAGGGTGCGACTTCGGAGCTCAAGGTGGGCGCCATAGTCGCGCAGGAATACCCCGCGCTCACCAAGGAAATCATCCCCGGCTATACACGGGGGTTCACGGCGATAGACCCGCGAATAACGCTGGACTATCGGGTGATCGGCAACTGGTACGACGCCACCAAGGGCGCCGACCTCGCGAACAGCATGATGGACGCCGGGGTGGACGTCATTCTTCCGATCGCCGGTGGGGCGGGGCAGGGCGTCATCAAGGCGGCGCAGGAGCGCGGGCGCTATGTCGTGTACTTCGACAGCAATGCGTACGCGATTGCCCCGGGGACGATCGTAGGGTGCGCGACGCTGGACCAGAACCGCGCCGTGTACGAGACACTGAAGAAGGCCGTACAGGGAACCCTTGTATTCGGGAAGGCCGACGTCGTTGACGCCAAGTCGGGGTTCGTGGATTTCGCAGACAACGACCCGCTGTACACGAAGAACGTACCCGCGGACGTGCGCGCGCGAATGGCGGACCTCCTGAAGAAATTCCGCAGCGGAGCCATGACGCTTGCGGTTCCCCAGATGTAGAGTGGCCGAATCGGGCCGCGTCCCGTGCCGACAGAGGATCCATGCCATATCTTGAGATGAAGGGCATCACGAAACTTTACCCCAATCACCTGCGTGCCAACGATGGGATCGATTTCTCTCTGGAGAAGAACGAGATCCATGCCGATCGTGGGTGAGAACGGAGCGGGCAAGACGACTCTCATGAAGATTCTCTACGGCCTGGAGCAGCTCGATGCCGGCTCGATCATGCTCTCGGGCAAAAACGTGACGATCCACGGCCCGCTGGATGCGAATCGTCTCGGCATCGGCATGGTCCACCAGCACTTCAAGCTCATCCCGGAGTTCTCGGTTGCGGAGAACGTCGTGCTCGGCATCGAGCCCCGAAAGAACGTGCTCTTCATGGACAGAAACGCCGCCGTCCAGCGCATCAGCGAGGTGATTGCCAGTCATGGATTCAACATCGATCCGCGGGCGAGGGTGCTGACACTTACCGTCGGCCAGATGCAGCAGGTGGAGATCGTCAAGATGCTCTATCGCAACGTGGATCTCCTCATCCTCGACGAGCCCACCTCGGTGCTGACCGAGCAGGAGATCCACAAGCTGTTCGAAACCCTTCGCAGTCTTCAGAAGGACGGCAAAACCTGCATTATCATCACCCACAAGCTGCAGGAAGTGATGGAAATCTCGGACCGCGTCACGGTGATGCGCAAGGGCAAAGTCATTGCCGTCCGCCGGACAGCGGAGGTGGACAAGGCAGAGCTGGCCCGCCTCATGGTGGGCAGAAGCGTGCTTTTCCAGATCGAGAGGGCGAAAAACGCGTGTGGAAGCGCGGTGCTCGAGCTGGTGAATGTCACGCTGAAGCAGCGCGGGCGGGACCGTGCGCTATTGGACGCAGTCAACCTCACGGTCCGCTCCTGCGAGATCGTCGGGGTGGCGGGCGTCAGCGGAAACGGGCTCGGCGAGTTGGAGGACGTCGTGGCCGGCCTGCGCAGGATCACAAGTGGAAGGATCCTGCACAACGGCGAGGACATTGCCGGCCTTGCTCCCGCCACGCTTCGCGAGCGGGGTCTTGCGTACGTGCCGGCGGACAGATTGCGACGCGGCGCGAGCCTGCAGTCCACGGTGACGGAGAACATGATCGTGACCAGCCATCACCGCTTCCTGCGGGCGGGCTTTCTCAAAGGGGGAAAAATAAAGCAATTCGCGGAACGCCTCACGAAGAGCTTCTCGATCGACGGCGGCCCTCGGGTTCCCGTCGGCACGCTTTCGGGGGGCAACATCCAGAAGGTGATCCTTGCGCGCGAGCTCGCCACGGCCTCCAACCTCGTCATCGTCGCCGAGCCCACGTGGGGGCTCGACGTGGCCAGCAGCCAGTTCGTCTACGAGAAGATACTGGAGATGCGCAAAGCGGGGGCGGGGATCCTCTTCATCTCCTCCAACCTCGACGAGCTTCTCGGGATCGCCGACGCAATCGCGGTAATGTACAGGGGACGGGTGGTGGCGTTTCTTTCGAACGTCAAGGGCCTTTCCAAGGAGCGCATCGGGGAGTACATGCTGGGACTGCGGGACGATTTTGCGCCCCCGAGGACGCAGAAGAAGGACGAACCCGCGTGAATGAAAGGAGGAAGTTCGGCGAGGTGCTTACCGGTCTCACCGGTCTCACGCTCACCCTCCTGCTGTCATTCTGTCTGGTGATCGGGCTCATCTTCATCCTGAGCAGAACGCCGCTCAGGACGATCTACTTCTTTTTCGTCGGCGCGTTCACGAACAGGTACTACCTGGGCAACATGCTGAATGTCGCCGTTCCCCTCGTCTTCACCGGGCTGGGAATCTCGATTGCGTTCAAGGCGTCCGTCTTCAACCTCGGGGGGGAGGGACAGATCTACGCCGGGGGCCTGGCCGCAACCGCCGTGTGCCTCGCCATGCCCGCGGCCAACGGCTTCCTGGGCGGGCTCTCCGCCCTCGCGGGGGCTGCGGTGCTTTCCGGGGCAATCGCCGGCGTGTCGGGGTTTTTCCGGATGAAGTGGAACACGGATGAGATGATTTCCTCGTTCCTCCTGTCCTCCGCGGTGGTCCTCGCGGCGAACTACTTCATCACGGGCCCCCTCGGCGATCCGAAGAACAATCTCCTTGCCACGCTGGCCATCGGACCGCAGTACGGGCTTGCAAGGATCTTTCCGCCTTCCAAGCTCAATATCAGCGCGTTTTTCGCGATGGCGGCGGCCCTGATGGTGTTCTTCTTCATGTACAAGAGCCGCGCGGGTTATGAGATGCGGATGTGCGGTCTCAATCGTGAGTTTTCCCGCTACGGCGGCATCAACGTATCCAAGTATCTCGTGCTTCCCATGATCATGAGCGGAGCCCTGCACGGGCTGGGGGGAGGGCTGATGGTGCTCGGAACCTACGGGGCGACGATCGAAGGATACTCCTTCGGCATGGGATGGAACGGGATCGCCGTGGCGCTCATCGCGAAGAACAATCCGCTCGGCCTGATCCCCGCCGCGTTTCTGTTCGCCTACCTCGACGCAGGCGCCAAGGCCGCGATGCTCAACTCGGACGTCACATTCGAGATCGCGGCGATCGCGCAGTCCTTCATCTTTTATTTCGTCACCGCGCAGGCCCTCTACGGTTTTGCGCGAAAACGGAGAAGGGCATGACGAACTCTCCGTTCTCCATTCCTCTCGTCCATAATGCGATCGACATCATGACGCCCTTCCTGCTCGCGGGGATCGGAGGCCTCTTCACGGAGCTCGCCGGGATGCTGAATATCGCCCTCGAAGGGCTCATCCTGACCGGCGCCTTCTTCAGCATCGTGTTCGCGGCGGCCACGGGGAGCCTTTTCCTGGGGATTCTCCTTGGACTCCTGTGCGCAATGGCGCTCGCGTATATGTTCGGGGCCATCACTCTCTACATGCGCGCAAACGTGTTCATCACCGGACTTGCGACGAACTTGTTCGCGTCCGGCTTCACCATCGTGCTCGCTTACCATCTTTTCAAGACCAAAGGGGTCATCCAGTTCCCCGGAATTCCGAAGCTGCCCGCGCTCGTCGTTCCCCCTCTTCTCCAGAGAATCCCGGTGGTAGGCGACATTCTGTTCGGACACAACGTCATCATCTATGTCACCTGGGCCATCGTCCTGCTCTCCGCTCTTGTCATCTATCGGACGCCGTTCGGGCTGCGCCTGCGTGGCACAGGGTTGAACGCAAAAACAATCGTCTCTCTCGGGCTCAACCCCCGGCGATACCAGCTCGCCGGCATCCTGATCTCCGGCCTGACGTGCGGCCTGGCGGGCGCGATGCTCAGCGTTGAGCTGGCCGCCTTCGTACCCGAGATATCCTCAGGACGAGGATGGATCGCCCTGGTGGCGATCTACCTCGGCAACAAGACGCCGTGGGGAATCTTTGTCGCCTCGTTCGTGTTCGGCATGGCGGAGAGCATTTCCAACTACGCCCAGGGCTCAATCAGGGTGCCGGTGGAGTTCATCCTGGCCTTGCCGTATGTCTTCACAGTCGTCGCGATGATCCTCTATTCGATATTCCGCTATGTCCGCTCGTCACGGGGATGAGGGACACTGCAGACGGGGCCTATTTTACATCAATCGTGCCCGCGGGGAGTGCCGAATCCGCTTCTCCGATGGCAAAAGCGCCGATCCCCGCATCCTTCAGCGCGGCAATACAGCGCCCGGCTTCGCTTCCCGGGACCGCGGCAAGAAGGCCTCCGGAAGTTTCAGGGCTGAAGAGAAGCTTTCTGGTGAGCTCAGCGATTTCGGGACTGAATCGGACAGAGGCTTCGTAGGCGGCGCGGTTGTTCTTCGTGCCCCCGGGGAAAGCCCCCGCTTCGCCTGCGGCCGATGCCCCGTCCATGAACGGCATGCGCGCCGCGTGGAAGCGCAGGCCGATCGCGCTCTTTCGGGCCAGTTCAAGGCCATGGCCAAGAATCGAAAACCCCGTCACGTCCGTGCACGCCGCCACTCCGTGCAGGGCGAGGATCCGGGACGCGTCCCGGTTGAGGCTCGTCATCGACGTGACGGCGCGGGCGAGCACGGCCGCGGGGGCGATACCCCGCTTGAGGGCCGTTGTGATGACACCCATGCCCAGGGGTTTGGTAAGAATGAGCGAGTCGCCGGCCCGGACGCCCGTCTTGACGAACATACGATGAGGATCGACGAACCCGATCACGGCGAGGCCATAGATGGGCTCCTGCGAGCAGATCGTATGGCCGCCGACAAGCACGCAACCCGCCTCCCACGCCTTCTCCGCCCCGCCGCGAAGTATCTCACCGATCACGTCGGGGGGCAGGGTAGAAGGGAAGCCCGCGATGTTCAGCGACAATGGTCGGTTCCCCTCCCATTGCGTAAACATCGCTCAGGGCATTCGCCGCGGCAACCGCGCCAAAATCGTAGGGGGCGTCAACCACCGGCGTGAAGAAGTCCGCGGTGAAAACGAGCGCGCGAGAGTCATCAAGACTGTACACTGCCGCATCGTCCCCTGCCTCGAGTCCTACAAGGAGCTCGGGCCGGCTCCCTGCGGGGAAGAGAGCAGCGAGAGGCCGCAGAACCTGCGCCAGGGCTTCGGGGCCCATTTTCGCGGCGCAGCCACCGGCGGAGCAGAGGGACGTGAGCCGTATCGGGTCTCGCACCATGGGCATACCATACTCCATCCGTACCGCGCGTTCAATTGACGGTGTCCCGGCGGTCATGGTACGAATTGCGGCATGCAGGAATTCCTCATCTGCGGGATCCAGCAGGTCGGAGTGGGCGTGCAGGATTTCGCGCGGGAAGTGGGCTGGTGCGGCCGCGTGCTGGGCATCGATGTCCGCATATTCGAAGAGAAGGGCGAGGCCGCGTTGATGCTTCCCTACACGGGAGGGGTCCCCCAGGAGAGACGGGCGCTGCTTGCGGTCAACATCCAGGGAGGCGCAGGCCTGGAAATCTGGCAGTACACGAAACGGACACCCCGGGCGCCGGGCTTCGTCGTCCAGCCTGGCGACATCGGAATTTGCTGCGTTCGGATCAAGGCGCGGGACCCGCAGAATGCGCGGACGCGCATGGAAGCTGCCGGCGTTCCAGACCTTGGACCGGCCCGTTCGGATCCATCCGGCGAGCCGACTTTTTACCTGCGTGATCCCCAGGGCCTGGCTTTCCAGGTTGTGCGCGGCCGGGACTGGCTGACCGCCGGACATTCACCCACGGGCGGCGTCAGCGGCTGCATGATCGGAGTCACTCGTGTCGAGCGGGCGCTTCCATTCTACCAGGGGATACTCGGGTACGATCGCATCGTCTATGACAAGGAAGGAAGATTCGAGGACCTCGTGGATCTGGGCGGCTCGTCGCATGTGCGGCGCGTGCTTCTGGAGCACAGCGCCCCGCCGCGCGGCGCCTTCAGCCCTCTCCTTGGCTCCAGCCGGCTCGAGCTCGTGCAGGCCCTCGATCGCGCGCCGCGCCGGATATTTGCGGACCGATTCTGGGGGGACCCCGGATTCATCCACCTCTGCTTCGACGTGCGGAGAATGGACGCGCTGAAGAATCGCTGCGAAGCCGCAGGCTTCCCGTTCACCGTGGACAGCGGCGGCTCCTTCTCCATGGGCGGCGCGGCGGGCCGGTTCGCCTACGTCGAGGACCCGGACGGGACACTGATCGAGTTCGTGGAGACCTGGCGACTCGATATCGCCAAGAAGTGGGGACTGCACATCGACCTGAGCCGCAGGAAGCCCGAGAAGCCGCTTTCCCGCTTGATGCTTCGTGCCCTTGGGCTGAACAGGATAAGGAATTGAGATGAAGATCCACCTTGTGGACGGCACATACGAGCTTTTTCGAAGCCACTTCGGCGCTCCTGCCCGCAAGGCTCCTGACGGGCGGGAGGTCGGCGCAACCGTCGGCCTCCTGAAGAGTCTTCTCTCGCTCGTTTCGACGCCCGGCGTCACACACGTGGCGTGCGCCTTCGACCACGTCATAGAGTCTTTCCGCAACCAACTCTACCCCGGATACAAGACTGGCGAGGGCGTCGAGCCTGCTCTTTTGGCCCAGTTCCCGCTGGCCGAGAATGCCGTTGCCGCGCTCGGGATCGTGGTCTGGCCAATGGTGGAGTTCGAGGCCGATGATGCTCTGGCTGCCGGCGCGTCACGATTCAAGGACCGGCCCGGTGTCGAGCAGATCGTGATTTGCTCCCCGGACAAGGACCTGGCCCAGTCGGTTTCCGGAGTGAAGGTGGTGTGCTGGGACCGCCGCCGCGACATCGTGCTGGATGAGCAGGGCGTCATCACGAAATTCGGTGTCCGGCCGCAGTCCATCCCCGATTGGCTTGCGTTGGTGGGGGACGCCGCCGACGGATATCCCGGCATTCCGCTGTGGGGAGGCAAGTCAGCATCCGTCGTCCTGTCTCGATTCGATCATCTCGAGTCGATTCCAGAAGACCCCGCCCAGCTTGGAATTCCTCCCACCCGAGCCTTGAAGCTGATAGAGAGTCTGCGCACCCGCCGTCAGGAGGCCCTGCTCTACCGACGGCTGGCGACTCTCCGAACCGACGTCCCCATTGCGCACGAGCTCGAGGATCTTGAGTGGCGGGGCGCCGCTGCCGCGCTGAAAGAGGTCTGCCTCGCATTAGGGGATGAAGCGATTCTCACGCGCATTTCAAGGTGGCGCGACACGCCCGCGTGACACATCGCGGGGGCCCGGCGCCGGCAGTCCGCGCCGGCTTGACACGCGCCCGCACAGCGGCTATTTTTTCATAGGATCATGAAGCAGATCAGCCTTCGGCACACACAGGTCGCGCTCGTCCTCGTAGTAGTCGTACTGCTCGGGAGCACGTCCGCGTGTGCACCGTAGGCTTATCAATCGAATCAGATAGGCCCTTCTCGGTGAACACCGAGCGGGGCTTTTTTTTCGGGCAAAGGAGGCCCCATGCAGCTCAATGGCGCATCGCTCCTGATCGAGCTCCTGAAAAGACAGGGTATCGAATCCGTTGCCGGCATCCCCGGCGGCGCGAATCTTCCGCTCTATGACGCACTCGGGCAGAGCGATCTCCGCCACGTGCTGGTCCGCCATGAGCAGGCAGGCGGCTTCATGGCGCAGGGGATCGCGCGCTCCACGGGCAAAGCTGCCGTGTGCTTTGCCACGTCGGGACCGGGCGCGGTCAACCTGCTCACCGCCATCGCGGACGCGAAACTGGATTCCATACCGGTCATCGCGGTCACCGGTCAGGTTGCCTCGGCTCTGATCGGGACGGATGCATTCCAGGAAGTGGATACTTACGGAATGAGCATTCCGATCACCAAGCACAACTTCCTCGTCCGAAGCGTCGCGGAGCTTCTTGAAATAGTCCCGGAAGCATTCCGTCTGGCGCTTTCCGGACGCCAGGGGCCGGTCCTGATCGACCTGCCAAAGGACGTCCAGCAGGCAGCCATCGAGCTGGATGCGCTGCCGGCCCCGGCGTCCCCGATCCCGCGCCGGAGCCCGACGGTGCGGCCCTCGCCCACATGGCGCGCATGATAGCGGCGGCGGAGCGCCCGCTCCTGTACGTGGGCGGCGGTGTGGTGGCTTCCGGGGCGGAAGCGGAGGTGCGCGCGCTTTCGGCCGGGTGCGGCATCCCGGTGGTCACCACCCTCATGGGTCTCGGCGTGATGGAACCGGAGAATCCGCTCGGTCTCGGCATGCTCGGCATGCATGGGAGCAGGGCCACGAACTTCGCGGTCGACCGCACGGACCTCCTCATCGCGCTCGGGGTGCGTTTCGATGATCGCGCGACGGGGTCGGTGGCGTCCTTCGCCCCCCATGCGCGGGTGATTCACATGGACATCGACGAGGCGGAGTTCGGCAAGATTCGCCGCCCGGACATCTCCTGCGGGTGCGATCTGCGCCAGGGTCTCAAGCGGTTGAACAGGCTGGTGGCACGGGCCGAGCGCCGGGAGTGGAAGGCGGAGATCGAGGCGCTGCGCGCCACGCACTCCCTCCCGCTTCCGGAGGACGCCTCGCATCCCGCACGCCTGATCGGCAGCCTCGCCGCCGCGGCCCCCCCGGACTGCATCGTCACCGCCGACGTCGGCCAGCACCAGATGTGGGCGGCGCAATCGTGGCCGGTGCGGAGGTCGAGGAGCTTCCTCACGTCCGGAGGGCTGGGCACCATGGGGTTCGCGGTTCCCGCGGCCATGGGTGCGGCCATTGCCAATCCCGGCACGGCCGTCCTGGTCCTTACGGGAGACGGCTCGATGCTCATGAATATCCAGGAGCTGGCGACCATCGCGGAAAACGGATTCGATGTCCGGATCTGCGTCTTGAACAACGGCCATCTCGGCCTTGTCCGCCAGCAGCAGGAGCTGTTCTACGGCAGGCGCTATGTCGCCTCGCGATTCGACGCCCGGCCCGACTTCGCGGCAATCGCCCGCGGCTTCGGCGTCCGCGCGTGCACGCTCGCGCTCGACCGTGACGAGGGCGCCCTTGCCCGCGCTCTCTCCGCAAGGGGACCCGTGCTTCTCGACATCGCCGTTCCGGAAACGGAAAATGTCTATCCGATGGTCCCTCCCGGCAAGGGCAACGTGGAGGCCATCTGGGCCCAGGAGAGGAACGCATGAACAATCTGCCGAATACCATCGTGAAGCTGAAGGTGAGGAATCACCCGGGAGCGATGTCCCATATCACCGGTCTCTTCTCCCGCCGCGGCTTCAATCTGGAGGGAATCCTCTGCGCCCCCGTGGGCGGCGGGGAAGACAGCGCGATGTACCTCCTCGTGCGGAACGACGAGAGGCTGGAACAGATCGTGAAGCAGCTTCGCAAGCTCTATGATGTGATGTCCGTGGTCGTGCAGGACGACCTGGATCACACCGTGTTCAACCGCATCGAAGAGCTCCTGGGAGACGCGCGCCTCTAATACGCGGATACGCGTACACCCCCTTTTCGCGAGCATGAATCCCACATTTTGGTGATGCCGCGCGGGTCGATTTTTTCCTACTCTCAGGCCTGACGAGGAGAAAAAAATGATCAATGGTGACATAGAAGCCCTGTACCGCCGGTACGGGCCGATGGTGATGCGGCGGTGCAGGCACATCCTGGGAAACGAGGAGGAAGCGGCGGATGCGATGCAGGAAACGTTCGTGCGCGTCCTCACTCACAGGACCACGCTGCATGCCCGCTACCCTTCCAGCCTGCTGTACCGCATCGCCACGAACGTCTGCCTGAACCTCATGCGCACAAAGCGGCGCAGGCCGACTCTCCGGGGCGAGCCATTCCTGGAGATGGTGGGTGAGGAGAGCCACGAGGAGCGGATCCTGGACGCCTGTCTGCTCGAACAGATCTTCAGCGGGGCAAAGGAGAGCACCCGGCGGACGGCCGAGACCTACTATCTGGAGGCGGGGACGCTCAGGGAGACCGCGCAGCGGGTGGGGCTGTCGAGCTCCGGCGTACGCAAGAGATTGTCCGCGCTCCGCCGGCAGGGTCTTGCCCTCATGAATCGGTAGAGGGGGCGCCTCCCGTACGTACGGGAGGCGCCCCTCGGCGTCCCTGCCTACGGGTCCTGGCGGGCAATGGGCGCCACCACGGAAACACACGTGCCCCGGCCCGGGGCGGAGTCCACGGTCAGGCCGCCCCCAATCCTCTCCACCCGTTCCCTCATGCTGCGCATTCCGATTCCCCCGCTGCTCTGCGCCTGGTCGAATTCGAAACCCACGCCGTCATCACTGATCTCCAGGCGCGCCTCTTCCTCCCCGAATCGCAGGAGAATCCGCACCGCGTGGGCCCGCGAGTGTTTCAAGGTGTTGTTCAGCGCCTCCTGCGCGATCTGATACAGCTCCTGGCGGACTCGCGGGTCCAGCCGCTCCGTGCCCTCCACGTTGTAGCTCACGGACATGCCGCCGCGGGACTCAACGGCGTCCAGTCGAATCTGGAGGGCGTCGACGAGACTGCCCTTCTCCAGGGCCGGGGAGCGAGCTCGAAAATCAGCAGGCGCATCTCCCGCAGGGCCTCGCGCGCCGTGCCGCCCAGCTCCCGCAGGTGCTCGGCGGCCTCGGCCGTCTGGTTGCCCTGGAGATGACGCGCGGCCGCCTCGGCGTAGAGGGTGACGCTGTACAGCGACTGCGTCACCGAATCGTGAAGCTCCCGGGCCAGGCGGTTTCGCTCGGCGAAGACCGCCGCCTGCTCCGCCTGGCCGCGCAGCCGGGCGTTTTGAATTGCCAGCGCGGCCTGGGAGGCCAGACTCGTGGCCACGAGGACCTCTTCATCGCTGAAGTTTCTGGGCTGGCGATAGTACAGGGTGATTCCCCCATAGCCCTCTCCCTGGACGATCAGCGGCACGGAAAGAAGCGCCCTGAAACCGCGGCTCACCATGAGCCGCAGCCCGGCCACTTCTTCCGCATACTCGGCGCTCATCTCTCGCTTCTGCGACTCCACGAACGCGCCGGCATCCGGGACAATGACCGGCTCCTGGGCCGCCAGCGCCCTGCCCGCGCCGCCCCTGCCGGGAGAGAACTGCACCTGCGCCACGTATTCGGGATCCAGTCCGCACGAGGCCCGAATCCGGAGCACTCCCCCGAGGGGCTCGGTCTGCAGGAGCGAAGCTGCATCGCTTCCTATGAGCCGGCACGCCTGGCTCACGATGAAATTCAAGGTCTCCTGGAGCGGCCGATTGGAGTTGAGAACGGAGAGCATCTCCCTCAGGCCTTCGGCAACCTCGCGCCGCCTGTCCGCGTCGGCCCGCCCGATCTTTTCCCTCTCCAGCAGCCGCGCGTTCTCGATCGCAAGCCCGATCTGCCGTCCTATGGCGATAAGGAGGGAACCTTCTTCCTGCGTCAGCACCCGGTCCCAGCGGGAATTGAGCACCAGCCCGCCGACCACCTTGCCTTTGGCCGCAAGCGGCACGCCGATCATCCGCTTGAGCCCTTCCGCAATGATGAACTGCTTGAGCTGCCCTTCCGGATACTCGTCAACCGAAAAGAAAACCGGCTGATCGAGGCTGATCTGTTTTCCCGCCATCGCCGTCTCCAGGGGAAGACGCTTCATCCGGCGGACGAACTCCTCGGACAGCCCGCGGTGGGCGAGCATGACCAGGGTGCCGCTCTCTTCCTCCCGCGCATAGGCGCCGCCCGCCTCGATCCCGAACGCCTGCATCGTCTTCACGAGAGATACGCGGAGGATGTCCCTGAGGCTCACGAGCCCGCTCACCACGGCGGCGATCGAGTTGACCAGCTCCAGCTCGCGCGTGCGCGCCTGCATTCTCTGATCCAGCGCCTCGTAGGCATGTTCGAGCTCGGTGGCGATGCGATTGCTCGCTGCCAGCGTGCGGAGGTGCTTCGTGTAGAAGCGCTCCACGAGCACCGTCAGGGTGATCAGAAAGACCGCGAGCGCCGCCCCCGCCTCGATCCAGAAGCCCGCGCTCAGGGGATTTTCCTTCTCCGCAAGCCAATTCGCGAGAATCCCCCCGGCAGCCAGCGAGGCGAATCCCGCGTACATGCCGAGGCTGACGGCGAGACACAGCCAGCCGGCGCGCCCGCTGATGAGAATGACCGCCGCCGCGGGGAGGATGATGAGGTAGAGCCGTCCGCTGCCCGCCAGCCCCAGGCGGGCGAGGCTCGCCGCCGCGTTTGCGTAAGCCACGAAGAAGACCGCCGATGCGCGCAGCGTGACGTTCAACCGGGGAAGGAAGGCGAGCAGGGCGAATGCGACGTACACTCCCGCATAGATCCACAGAAGGGGTGTGGCGTGTCCGCGGAGAACCGCGCCGACGATGGTGGAAGCATAGGCCAGCAATCCTGTGCCGAGAATGACCATAAGGACCAGGTAGAGGGCCCTGCTCCTCCACGCCTGGAGGTCTGACTCCATGCGCGTCCGGGGGTCACTGCTTCCGAGCTTCCGCATTGTCCTTCGATCCTAAAGCCGGGCGGAAAGACGCGCAAGTCCGCGTTGTCAATTCAGGATCCGGAATCACCCGGCCCCGGGGCCGTCACAAGCGCCATCACTGCTGCGAGGAGCTGCTCAGGGCTTTCTTCCTTGCTCACGAATGCGTCGGCACCGGATGTCCTGGCTTCTTCCCCGCAGTCGTGCAGGGACAGGACGAGAATCTTGATCTCCGGCTGCCGTGACTTGATGCGCCGTGTCGCGGAAAGGCCGTCCAGCTCCGGCATGCGGATGTCCATCAGGATGAGCTGCGGACGGACTTCCTCTGCCAGGCGCTCCGCCTCCAGGCCGGTCGCCGCCTCCCAGATCTCCGATCCAGGCAGTGAAGCCGACAACAGGGCCTTCAGGCCGCTGCGGGCGTGTTTCTGATCGTCTGCGATGATAATCCTCACCCTTTGGCTCTCCTGGGCCGGCGCCTCGAGGCTGCCGCGATTTCTGGCAACTATAAGGCCGAATCGCCGCCCGGGAGCATCGCCAAAAAGAGTGATTTTTGAGGGCGCCTCTATGGGCGGCGTGCGGGAACATCATCCAGCGAGGCGAGCCCTGACCGGAGCGCGTAGAGGGCCGCCTGGGTCCTGCTGGCGAGGTGGAGCTTGCTCAGGATATTGCTCACATGGGTGCGCACGGTCCACTCCGCCACGAAGATCTTCGCCGCGATCTCCTTGTTGCTGAGGCCCTGGGAGATCAGGCGAAGCACTTCCAGCTCCCGCTGCGTGAGAGGCTCCGCGGTCGGCTTGCCCTGGCCGGGGTTGGACAGCTCCTGCAGGACTTTGCGGGCAATGGCGGGCTCGAGTGAGGGCTCCCCGCGATGGACCTGCCGGATGGCTTCCAGAAGCTGCGCGGGGCTGGAATCCTTCAACAGGTATCCGAGCGCGCCCGCCTTCACCGCGGGGAAGACCTTGTCATCAGCGGCAAAGCTGGTGAGCACGAGAATCCTGGCCTCGGGCTGCTGCGCGGTGATCCTGCCCGTGGCCTCTATGCCGTCCATGCCGGGCATGACGAGATCCATGAGGATGACGTCCGGCTTGAGAGAGGCCGCCTTTTCCACCGCTTCCGCCCCGTTCTCGGCCTCTCCGATCACTTGCATGTCCTTTTCAGTTGCGACGAGCACCTTGATTCCCTTGCGGACGATCGTATGGTCGTCCACGATCAGCAGGCGTATGATCTTCTTCATCGGACGCTTCTCCCCCGCCGATCATAGCATGAACTGGTTGTGTGACCAGAGTCACTCGGGTCATTCGAGCGCCTTCCTGCTGTTGAATGAATTTGATATGATTTCGTGCACGAATACAGACAAAAGAGCAGACTGGATTCTCTCCGCACAGGAGGTTTTCTAATTGCTTTCTCTTCAGACAATTATCCGTGGCGGACAGAAGCGATTGCTGGCATCATATTTGCATTGACACTTGGTGGGGGAAATAACGATGACTCGGCAGGAAGTTTTATACGAGCTGGAGAAAGTCCTCGAGAAACCCAAAGGGGCTCTCACGGGCGGCGAGCTTCTTGACGATCTGCCCGAGTGGGACTCGCTTGCCATTCTTGCGTATATCGCGCTGGTGGAGAAGAAAACGAGTGTGGTGCTCGACAGCCTGCTGCTCTCCCGGGCACGGACCGTGAATGATCTTGTCCGTCTTGTGGTCCCGGACCCGGTCGCCCCGGCCGCCCACGAGTGAGGCCGTAAGGGCGGCGGCAATCGGATGAACCGCGCATGCATCTCGGCCATCGAATATTACCTGCCCGAAAAGGTGCTCACGAACGAGGATCTCTCAAGGGATTTTCCCGAGTGGAGCGCTGACAAAATACTCGCCAAGACGGGAATTGCATGCCGTCACATTGCGGCCCCGGAAGAGACGTCCGTCGACATGGCGGTCAAGGCGGCGGAGAAAATGTTCGCCAAAGGCAAGGTGAAGCGCGCGCAGGTCGACTTCGTGATCCTCTGCACGCAGAGCCCCGACTACTACCTGCCGACTTCCGCGTGCATCCTGCAGGATCGCCTTGGAATCCCGACCCGAACCGGAAGCTTCGACATGAACCTCGGCTGCTCGGGCTTCATCTATGGCCTGGCGCTCGCGAAGGGGCTCATCGAATCCGGGAGCGCGGAAGCGGTCCTTCTCATCACCGCGGATACCTACACCAAGCTCCTGCGGCCGGAGGACAGGAGCGTGCGCAGCATATTCAGCGACGCCGCGGCCGCAACTCTCATTTCCGCCGAGCCGGGTGCGCGCGAGGGGAAGCAGTCCATCGGGCCGTTCAGCTTCGGCACCGACGGCTCGGGCGCGGAGAACCTCATCGTGCGGTCCGGGGGATTTCGTAATCCCCGCTCACCCGCCGAAGGGATGCCGTTTCTGGAAATGAACGGGCCGGCGGTGTTCGCATTCGGGCTGAAGAGGGTTCCTGAGGCCATCATGGACCTGCTCCAGAAATGCGCGCTCAGCCTTTCCTGCGTGGACCTGTTCATTTTCCACCAGGCGAGCATGTTCATGCTCGAGACCCTCCGCGAACGCCTGCAGATTCCTCCCGAGCGCTTTTTCGTCAATATCGCGCTCCATGGCAACACGGTTTCCAGCACGATTCCCATTGCGATTTACGACGCGCACGCGCAGGGTCTCGTGCGGCCGATGAGCACGCTCCTTCTCGTCGGATTCGGAGTCGGGCTATCCTGGGCCGCGGCCCGGGTGACCCTGCCCGCGCTCCTCGCATAGAGCCGCGGGTTTTCAGGGGATGGACGGGCAGAACAGGGACGAATATCTTATAATGTCCCGGGGAACATAAATGAAAAGGCTCGCGTGTTTCATTGCCCTCATGCTTCTGGCGGCATTCACCTTCGCGGAGGATTTCTTCGATCTGGTGTCTCAGAGCACGCCGGAGCTGATACTGGACGCCATCAGGACGGGCGCAAAGCTCAGTGACAGGGACAAGTATGGCAGGACCCCTTTGATGTTCGCCGCTCGTTTCAACCCGAATGCGGAGGTCATCAGCGCGCTGTTGAAAGCAGGGGCGAAAATCGAGGAAAGCGACAAAGGCGATCGGACACCGCTCATGTTCGCGGCGGCGGGCAATGAGAACCCCGAAGTGATCAACGAGCTGCTGAAATCAGGGGCGAGGATCGACGCCAAGGACGAGGATGGAATGACCCCGCTCATGAATGCGGCGGCCACCAATGGAAACCCCGATGTCATCGTCGAATTGTTGAAAGCCGGAGCAAGGATCGACGACAGGGACAAGAACGGCAGAACCTCCCTCATGCTCGCCGCGAGGGACAATATCAAACCGGAGATAATCGAGACCCTTTTGAAAGCAGGGGCGCGGACGGGGGAGCGGGACAGGGACGGAGTGACCCCCCTCATGTTCGCGGCGGTCCACAACAGCAATCCCGATGTCGTTCTGTCTCTGCTGAATGCCGGCGCGAGGACCGACGTCAAGGATGCAAGCGGAAGAACACCCCTCATGGATGCCGCCTATCACACCCAGAGCCTCGATGTGATCTCCGCATTCTTGAAAGCAGGCGCGAAGATCGACGATCGGGACAGGTACAACATGACCCCCCTCATGTTCGCCGCCGGCTTCAACGGGGACGTCGGCGTATTGAACGCGTTGCTGGACGCGGGAGCTGACGTCAGCGACAGGGACCTGGACGGCCACACTGCCCTGATGTGGGCTGCATACAACAACTCGAACCCGAACGTGCTTGCGGCGCTGATACGGGAGGGAGCGGTCGTCGAGGACAAGGATGCGAAAGGTCAAACGTCCCTGATGTGGGCCTGCTTGAACAATTCAGATCCGGACATCGTGAAGCTCCTCCTGAAGGCGGGGGCAAACGTGGAGGACAGGGCGTTGAATGGATTCACGCCGCTCATGTTCGCCGCAAAAAACTCGAACCCCGAAGTGCTGAAGGTGATTCTCGCATCTGGCGCGAACCGAGATGACAGGGACGCGAACGGGGGAACCGCGCTGATGTCCGCCGCCTATGACAACTCGAATCCCAAGGTCATACGGGCACTCCTGACGGCGGGGGATAACATCGACGCGAGGGATTCGAACGGCGGGACCGCCCTGATGTCCGCCGCGTACAATAATCTGAATCCGGAAGTGCTCCTGCTGCTGCTGGAAGCGGGGGCACAGATTAATGCCCAGGACAATGAGGGGATGACCCCCCTCATGTGGGCGGCAAAGCACAACACGAACCCCGATGTGGTCTCCACGCTCCTGAAAGCCGGCGCAAATGGAAAGCTGACAAGCAAGGAAGGCAAGACTGCCGGCGCCTACGCGGATGAGAATGAAAAACTCAAAGGCACCGCCCAGTATTGGGACTTGAACAACGCCCGGTTTGACTAAGACCCGCAAATCCGCGGGGTACCGCGGCGCGCAAACTCGCGGGTGGGCCGGCAACGGCAAAAAGCGAATAATTTTCCGTCCCGTCCCCTTGACAAAACTGTGTGACTATGAATACTGATATAGTCACACAGGGCATAGAGGAGCAAGGTGCCAAAAGCCTGGAGCGATCGGGAAAAGAGCCTGATAAAGAAGACTTTGTTGACAGAAGGGAAAAAGCTGTTCGAAAAATTCGGACTCAAAAAAACGACCGTCGACGATATCGTCAGGGCTGCCCACACTTCAAAGGGGGCCTTTTACCTGTTTTACCCATCCAAAGAGATGCTGTATCAGGAAATATCCGAGGCAATACAGGCGGAGAACCGCAGGAAGATCTATGACAAGGTCTTCGAGCCCGCGGCCAGCCGAAAGGAGGGTTTCAAAGCCGCCTTGAGACTGGCGCTGGATCTCCTGACCACCACCCCCATGTACCGGCAGCTGAACACGTCGGAATACGAATACCTGATGCGGAAACTCCCGCCCGAAATGAAAACCGAGAGCATGATGGGCTATATCGATGAGTTCGTCGCGCATTTCAGCACCTGGATTGAAAAGGGTTGGATGCGCAGGGTTGATCCTCAAGGCTTGAACGGGCTTTTCCGGTCCCTGTTCTATCTGATCATCCACCGCGACGAGTTAGATGAGCCGGGTTTCAACGCGGCGAAGGAGCTATGGATCGATATGATTTCCGCTTATCTGGTAACGGATTGACGGGGGCGGCGTCATGACCATGTGCTGTTTTTCTGACCGGGATTCGAGAACCGCGCTCTCGGACGACTTATTGGAAAAAGTGTGCGCGCTTGCCGCGGAAAAAGGATACGCCATCGAGTCGATCCTGCTGGACAGGAACGAAGCTGCCGCCTGCACGGGGTGTCTTCGGTGCTGGGCCGAGCAGACGAGGGAATGCGTCAGCCGGGACACGCTGGGCGATATGACAAGGCACAAGAAGCGCTGCGGCATCGTGCTGTACCTGACACCGGTCATGTTCGGGAGCATGATCTCCACGGTGAAGAATGCATTGGACAAGGACGATCATCTCTTTACCAACAGGGACCGCATGAAGCTCATCATCGGGTACGGCGACGATGTGGACGATGAAGAAAAGAGCACGTTCCTCGATATTATCGCCCGGCACCGCGGCAGCGCCGACGTCGTGCATCCGGACAAGAAAGAGACCATCAAGGTCTTTGTGACCAGATCGATCGACGATACCAATGCCGCCTGCGAAGAGATCCGGAGGGTCATGTGAAAAGGATCTGTTTCGTAAACGGGAGCCTGAGAGGGAAAGACGCATCGTCGCTCAAGTTCCTGCACGGCGTCGAAAAACTGCTCGGCGACAAGGAATTTGAAAAGCCATTTATCACGGTCAAGGCGATGGTGAGGGGCGGCTATCCCGAAGAGACGCTGAGAATCATGGGAAGCGCGCATGCCCTGGTCATTGCATTCCCCCTGTTCTCCTACACCCTGCCCGGAGCCATGATGAGGCTGCTGGAAGATTACTGTGCGTACCTGAGAAAGAACGGCGGCAGGAGTGAGAACGCGAAGGTATATGCAATCGTCAACTGCGCTTTTGCCGCGCCGGAAACAAACGCGGAAGCGATCCGCGTCGTTCGCAACTTCTGCAAAAGGGCCGGGCTTGAATGGAGGTTCGCGCTTTCAATTGGATGCGGCCCGGTTGCTGCCCTGGCAGGCAGGATACCATTTCTGGACATGAGAATCCGGAAGGGATTCTCGGAAATCGCGGATGATATTCGGCATGGCCGGAGCGAGACAAAAGCAACGTTCATGGTGAAGCCATTCATCTCGAAGGCGATTCTCATTGCCATACGGGACCGCATGGAGAGAAAGGCCCAATTGCGCTTTGAAAGAAGAATGGCGCAGAATCCGCGGAGTCACCGCGATGCAGAATCCGCGGAGCACCGCGATGCAGAATCCGCGGAGCACCGCGGCGCCCTAGAGCGCGGCGAGCTCCTGCCAGACGCTGCCTTCCTTCTTATGCAGCTCTTCCAGTCCTTCAACGACCGCAGGGACAAGCGCGGCCGGGTCTGCCGATTCGAGCGCGCACTCGAGGGGCGCTGCCAGGGCGCGCCAGCCCTCGGCGCAGCCCTGCATTGCGCGCGCCGCACCGGAGCAGCGCGAATCGCCGGTCAGTCCGGCTGCCTCTTCCAGGAAACGGGAGTACATGAAGCGGAACAATCCCCCTCCAGATCCGCCGATTTCTGCAAAGATGTAGAGGTTAAAGAGAGCCATTCGAAGCTGTTTCTTGTCGAAAACGGCGGGCCACTGCTTGACGCGCATCGCCGCGGTGCGGATCCCGGCCACTCCGAGGTTTTGAATCGGCGGGTTGAGCATGTCTTTCGTGCACTGGGAGATCGCGTCGCGCACATCCCGTTCCGTGGGTGGATGGGCCCTGCCGAAGTCGAAGGTAAACCAGCAGTTCTCCGGCGGAAAGGGCTTGCACTTCGAACCGCGCGCCTTTGCAAGCTGGTCCATCCCGAGCGGGGCCAGAATGGGGTCCTTGTATCCTGTCTGGCGCGGGGCCATGTCCGAGATCAGCACCTGGCGCGCGGCCGGCTCATACCCGCAGACGACCACGGCATGCCCGCCGAAATGCGCTTCCTCAGGCAGCCCGAGATAGGTCAGGAAGGGCATGTCGGCATAGATCGTCACCGGCTGTCCCGCCTCCAGAAGCTTCACCATTTCCCGCTCCGCGGTCTTCGCGCTTGCCGTGCGGTGATCTTCGATCACGATTCCCGTGCGCCGCGACAGATCCTGGTGGAAGCTCTTGGTGTTGCCGCGGCCTCCCAGCATCGGGTATTGGCCCTTCTGGTGCCAGTAGACGAATCCGACGCCGGCCCCCAGCCCGAGGAGCATTTCCTCGCTGACCGTGTATCCGTTGAACGCGCACATCTTGCGAAATGATGCAGTGACGCAATGGCACCCGGGCAGCGCGGTGAAACCTTCGATGGGCTCGACACGACTCGATGGGGCTTTCATTTTTTCTTCCTTTCATCCAGGTATTTTTCAATCCATTTGAGCTCCGCGTCTATCAACGCGAGGCTCCGCGCAAAGAGCGCCTCGGCATGAGGGGGGAGGTTTTCGTCCGCCTGCCGGTCGCTTGCCCATTTGGCCTGCACCTGCCTGCGGCGCGCGCGCAGACCGGTGCGATAGGCGGAGAGGGCCGCACGGGCCGCCGGGGAAGGCAGAACCGCAAGGTTTCCCAGCCCCAGGTCAAAGTCAGCGCTGCGGGGACGGGGCCGCGCCAACCGCTGATGGACCGCGTCCCGCAGCGCTTTTCCACCGGCTTGCGTCAGGTGGAAGACCTTGCGCGCCGGCCCCGAACGGCGCGGAGGTTCTCCGTGAGCGGTCCTCACGATGCCGGCGATCCAGCCGGCCCCCTGGAGCTTGTTCAGGATGTGATAGATGGAGGAGAACCCTATCTCCGTCCAATTGCGCATTCCGCGCGACTCGATATCCTGCTCGATCTGGTAACCGTGTTTGGGTTGTTCCGCCACCAATCCCAGGATGGCCAGCTCATTGTTCGTCACTCCAGCTACTCTCTTATTAGAGTATTATAGCATTAGAATACTGGGGTGTCAAGAATCCCGGCAGGACATTCGCCGCTGGATTCTACGCCAGAGGCCGGCCGGACGGGTGCGGGAGCCGGGCAGCGGCGGCGGTCACCAGAGCGGCGTTGGCCAGGAGCAGCGCGGTGCTGTCCCACGTTCCCTGGATCAGGGAGTTGCGCCGCGACCCGGGCATGGTCACGTGCACCGTCATGCTGCCCGCCCGCACCACCATGGCCTCGAGATCGATGATGAAGTCGGCGCCCGGTTTCTCAGAGGCCAGCGCCTGGAGCGCGGCCACGTCGGACTTCGACGCCGTCACGGCGGGGGTGCCGAGCATGGCGCAGTTGCCGGCGAAGATCTCGCCGAAGCTTTCCGCAACGATCGCCCTGATGCCCCATCGCACGAGGGCCTGGGGGGCGTGCTCGCGCGAGCTGCCGCAGCCGAAGTTCGAGTTCGCAACGAGGATCGAAGCGCCCTGGTATTCCGGCTTGTTGAAGGGGTGGTCCTTCATGCTCCCCTCCGCGGTGAAGCGCTCATCGTAGAACGGGTACTGGCCCATTCTGCTGAAGGTGATTTCCTTGAGATACCGGGCCGGGATGATTCGGTCGGTATCGATGTCGTCGCCGATGACCGGCACGCCGCGGCCTTTTATCTGGATGACCTTAGACATGAGATGCTCCTGTCGAAGAGAATTCCCGCACATCGGTCACATGGCCGGCAATGGCCGCGGCGGCCACCATGGCGGGTGACATGAGAAGGGTTCTTCCCGTCGGGCTGCCCTGTCGGCCGATGAAATTGCGATTGCTGGAACTGGCGGAGATCTGATCTCCCTTGAGCTGGTCGGGGTTCATGGCCAGGCACATGGAGCACCCCGCCTCCCGCCACTCGAAGCCCGCCTCGGTGAAGACCTTGTCCAGGCCTTCTGCCATGGCTTCCCGGCGCACGCGCATGGAGCCGGGGACCACGAAGGCCTGAACCCCCGGAGCCACCCTGCGTCCTTTTGCTATTGCGGCGGCGGCGCGCAGATCGGAGAGACGCCCGTTCGTACAGCTTCCCACGAACGCGACGTCGATCCTGATGTCGCGCGCCCTCTGGCCGGGCGTGAGCTTCATGTGGCGATAGGCGAGCAGGGTCGACTGCTTTTCCCCCTCGTCGTGGATGGCCTCCGGGTCAGGGAGGCTCTGGAGTATCCCCACGCTCTGTCCAGGGGTGACGCCCCAGGTCACCATGGGCTCGATGTCCCCCGCGTCGAACTTCACGATGTCGTCGTACGCGGCGTCCTTTTCCGAGGCGACGGTTTTCCACCGGGTAACGGCTTTCTCCCAGTCAGCGCCCTTGGGGGCGTGTTCACGTCCCTTGAGGAAGGCGAAAGTCGTTTCATCCGGATTGACGTAGCCGACCCTTGCCCCGCCTTCGATGGCCATGTTGCAGACCGTCATGCGGCCTTCCATGCTCATCTCGTCGAACACCTGGCCGGCGTATTCGTACGCGAAGCCAATTCCTCCTTTCACGCCGAGGCGGTTGATGATGAAGAGCGCGACGTCCTTTGGCGTGACGCCCGGCTTGAGCCTTCCGCCGATCTCGACGCGGCGGACCTTCATCGGGTCCATTGCCAGGCACTGCGTGGCAAGGACGTCACGGACCTGCGAGGTGCCTATGCCGAACGCAAGGGTCCCGAAAGCGCCGTGCGTCGACGTGTGGGAATCGCCGCATGCGATGGTCATTCCCGGTTGCGTGAGGCCGAGCTCGGGCCCGATGATGTGCACGATGCCCTGACGACCGCTTGCAAAATCGAAGAAGCTCACCCCGAAGTCCTTCGTATTGCGCTCGATGGCCTTCATCATCATCTCGGCCTCGCCGTCGGCGAACGGACGCTTCTGGCTCTTTGTCGGGACAATGTGGTCCATGGTGGCGAATGTCCGGTCGGGGTAGACGACGCGCAGGCCGCGCTCGCGGAGCATGTCGAATGCCTGGGGGCTGGTGACCTCGTGCACGAGGTGAAGGCCGATGAAAAGCTGGGTCTGTCCGGTGGGCAGTGTGGTCACCGCGTGGGAGTCCCAGACCTTGTTGTAGAGCGTTCCTGCCGCCATCAGAGGCCTCCTTGTGTGTCCATGGAGCGAGCGTAGCACCCGGATGACTATTTGTAAAAGATATGTTATCTATAGATAGCATAGGTGCAAGCTATGGAAATACACCAGCTGCGCTACTTCCTTGCGATTGCCCAGCACGGATCATTCACCGCCGCGGCTGAGGTCTGCCACGTCTCGCAGCCGTCCCTTTCCGCCCAGGTTGCGAAGCTGGAGGCTGAGCTGGGGGGCGCGCTGTTCGAGCGTTCCCGCCAGGGCTCACGCCTGACTCCCCGCGGCCTGGTTTTTCGACCGCGCGCGCTGGAGGCATTGTCGCAACTGGAGAGCGGCCGAAGCGAGCTGGAGGAATTGTCAGGTCTCAAAAGGGGCGAGGTGACTCTGGGCTGTCTTCCCACGACAGGGGCCTATCTTCTGCCGGTGATTCTCAGGACATTTCGCGAAGCCCACCCGCTCATCCAGGTGAAATTGCGGGAGGAATCCTCGCCGATCCTCGGCAGGGCGCTTCGAGAGCTCGAGGTGGATCTGGCGATCATGGATGAGGCCGGTCTGGGCCCCGGATTGCGCTCGGAAATCCTGTTCCGCGAGCCCCTTCTTGTCGCCGTTCCTCCGGGTCATCCTTTCGCGGCCCGGAAAAAAATCGAGCTGGGGAAACTAACAGGCGAGCCGCTCATCCTCATGAAGAGCGGGCACGGCTTCCGCACAATCGTCCTGGATGCGCTTGCCCGTGCCGGTGTCCAGCCCCGCGTGGTCTACGAAAGCGCCGGCATTGACACCGTGCAGACCCTTGTCGAGGCGGGTCTCGGTCTCAGCCTGGTTCCGACCATGGTCCGCCGGGCGGATGGCCCCGCCTACGTCGAGATTGCGCCCCCGACTCCCTCGCGGACGATCCTCCTGGCCCGGAGAGACTCACGCGCGCTGAGTCCCGCCGCTGCCGCGATGAGAGAGGTCGTTCTACGGTGTTTCAGGCGCGGCAATTGAGGTCCCGGCCGCGCCCCGCCTATACGGGCGGCGTGCTCTTCTCGTTGAGATCGACGAAGATCGTCTTGGGATGCATGTACTTCAAAACACCCGCATCCCCGAGCCCGCTCTCCTTCCAGCCCGTGCCCGGGGATTCCATCATTCCCCTGCTGTAGTAGGAGTTGATGTAGAGCTGCCGGCATGAATGCGCGCCGCGACCCGGTGCGCGCGGGCAACGTCCCGGGTGAAAACCGCGCCTGCCAGGCCGTAGCGGACCGAGTTCGCAAGGCGCACCGCTTCCTTACGGCTCCCCGCCTGTCACCAGGCGCGCCCCTCCCTTCTTGCCCTCCGCGATGTACCGCCACACAGCCTCGCAATGCTCGCGCGATATCAGGGATTGGAAATTGACTCCACGCTCATAGTCGAACCCATTGCCGGGGCGCAGGCTGCGGCACTGCTGCGCAGACTCATCAGCCCGCGCGCAATCCGCGCATTGCTCCGTGAAGGGGCCGGGCGCGTCGATTCAGGTCTCTTGTACGATCAGCGGCCTTTTCGGGATGGTCATCTTTGCGCCATTCTTGACCCCGATGGAGGGAGAGTCCGTCTCTCCCAGCAGATCGCGTCCCTTCAGCGGGAAGGGGAGGGTGCATTCGCCGAACCGGTCTTCAAGGTTGACGATCGCCGTGCAGCGCCTATTCTGCGACGGGTGGCGCCAGCGAAGCGCGAGCACTCCGGCGCTGAGCTCGACAAGCTCGAACGCGTCGTGATCCGATTTGACGCGCCTGCAGATCGGGAGGAGCCTGCGGAAGAAGGCGAGGAACTCATCAGATCCCTGGTCCCAGGGAACGGGGTCTTTCGCAAAGAGGTCGGGACGGCCGGTCATCGCGTATTCCTGCCCCATGTAGACAAAAATCAGGCCCGGCAGAAGCTGGGAAAAGACCGTCCAGTTCATCAGCCGATCGGATCCGCGAAGGACCGATGCCGCGCGCGGCTGGTCGTGGTTCTCGAGGAACCGCGCCTTGACCGCGTGGGACGGGTACAGGGTCTCCTGCACCAGCAGGTGGCGCAGGTAGGCGTCCAGCCCGATCGAGCCGCTGAAGTACGCTTTCAGATACCCGAAACCGTCGTAGTCATAAGTGAGGTCGAATGCCTCGTGCAGCTCGGGATCGGAGGCCGCATTCCATCCCGCGCCGCGCAGGTATTTCACGAACCCGGTTTCCACGCTCTCCGCCAGCCAGAGGAGCGGACGTTCTGCATTGAGCCGTGACCTGGCTTCAATCCAGAAATCGAGAGGGACAAGGCTCGCCACGTCGCATCGGAACCCGTCGAATCCGGTCTCCGCCCAGAACGCGAGGGTTTCGAGAAGGTACTCACGCAATTCGCGATGGGCAAAGTCGAAGTCGTACACGTCCGACCAGTCCGCCACCTTTCGGGTCGGCCGGCCCTTTGCGTCGTGCAGGTACCATTCGGAGTGGGTGCCGAGGAGAACGGAATCGCAGGCGCTGTGGTTGAATACGACGTCCATCAGGACCTTGAGCCCCAGGCCGTGCGCCTCTGCGAGAAAACGCCGGAGGTCTTCGATTCCGCCGAGCCCCGGATCCACCGCCCGGTGGTCCGCGATGGCGTACGGGCTTCCCCACTCGCCTTTGCGGTTGGCCATGCCGACCGGATGAATGGGCGTCAGGCAGACGAGGTCAAAGCCGAGCTCGCGGATTGCCTTCAGCCGGGGAACTGCCGCGGAGAAGGTTCCTTCCCGCGTAAAGTTCCTGAGATAAACCTGGTAAAGAGCGGCTGACCGAATCCATGCCGGCGTGTCGCGTGCCATGCGTGCGGTTCCTGCGGGATTATAACACGGCATGATCTTTTCGGCCGTCCAGAAACCGGCCCTGCCTCAGCAGAGCGTGCAGCCGCTGTAACCGGGCGCCTCCTACTTCGGGACCAGGTATCCTTCGGCCTTCAGCAGCTCCGCGGTCAGCACAGCCCCGCCGGCCGCACCCCGGATCGTGTTGTGGGAAAGGCACACGAACCGGTAGTCCAGCAGCCGGTCATCGCGAAGCCGTCCGATCGTGATGCCCATGCCGGCGGCACGCGGGTTGTCCTTGCAGCCGCCCGCGTCCCGGTCCAGCCTGGTCTGCGGCCGGTTCTCTTCGGAGAAGTACCGGAGGAAAGGCCGGGGCGCGCTGGGCAGGCCGAGCTTCTGCGGCTTTCCTTCGAAGCTCTTCCACAGCTCCAGGATCCTCTCCCGTGAAGGCTTCCGCTCGAAAGATACGAATACCGCGGCCAGGTGGCCGTCGGTGACCGGCACGCGGATGCACTGGCTGGTGATGGCGGGTGAGCTGGTGTTCATGATCCCGTCCATCTCGACGGTACCCCAGACCTTCATCGGCTCGATCTCGCTCTTCTCTTCCTCCCCGCCGATGAACGGGATCACGTTGTCCACCATCTCCGGCCAGTCCTTGAATGTCTTGCCCGCGCCGGAGATCGCCTGGTAGGTGCAGACGAATACCTTTTCGATGCCGAACTCACGAAGAGGATGGAGGGCGGGAACGTAGCTCTGGATGGAGCAGTTGGGCTTGACGGTGATGAAGCCGCGCTTCACGCCCAGGCGCCTGCGCTGGATTTCGATGACGTCCAGGTGATGGGGGTTGACCTCGGGAAGGAGCATGGGCACGTCAGGCGTCATTCGGTGCGCCGAATTGTTGGACACGACCGGGGTCTCCGCTTTCGCGTAAGCCTCTTCGAGGGCCCGGGTCTCTTCCTTCGGCATGTCCACGGCGCAGAAGATGAGGTCCACGCCATCTGCAACCTCGCTGATCTTCGACGCGTCTTTCACGACCAGCGCGCCGATGGCAGGCGGGACAGGGGCGGCCATGGCCCATCGTGCACCGACCGCCTCGGCGTAGGGCTTGCCCGCGGACCGCTCGCTCGCCGCGACGGTCACGACCTGGAACCAGGGGTGGTCCGCAAGGAGCGATACAAAGCGCTGGCCGACCATCCCGGTGGCGCCCACGATACCTGCTCTCAGTCTGTCTGCCATACGTGACATTCCTTATATCGGGAGATTGTCATTCGATCAAGGGAGGGTGCGGACAGATGACTGCAGTTGTCTATTCCACCTTGTAGGTTCCCCCCGGTTTGACCACCACGGCATTGTATGCCTTTTCCCTTTGCCTTGCGGACAAACTCCGCAGGATCCGCCTTGATGAGATCAAACGTTTCGTAGTGCATCGGGATGTAGACCTTCGCCTTCAGGAAGCCGGCCGCCCGCACCGCGTCGTCGATTCCCATGGTGAAATTGTCCCCTATGGGAAGCAGGGCAACGTCCAGGGGCCCCCAGGCGTCACCAATGAGCTGCATGTCGAGAAACAGTCCCGTGTCACCCGCGTGGTAGACCTTCTTTCCCCCCATGGTAAGTATGAATCCCACGGGGTTGCCCAGCGCTTCCCCGTTCGGTCCCGTGGAGCCGTGATGCGCGATGGTCAGCTTCACGTGGCCGAATGGAAACTGCCGCCCGCCGCCGATGTGCATCGGATGCCCCTTGGCTCCTTTGGCTTCGAGGTATCCGACGATCTCATAGTTGGAGATCACCAGCGCACCTGTCCTCGCGGCGATCTCTGCCGCATCGCCAAGGTGGTCGCCGTGACCATGCGTCACGAGGATCGCGTCGAGCTTCTTGAACGAATCAGGTTTTACAGTCGCCAATGGGTTTCCCTGGAGGAACGGATCAATGAGCACCCGATGAGTCCCGTCGTCGATTTCCCAGCAGTCATGGCCGTGGTAGCGAAGATTCAGCATGTTCAATTCCTCCTTTACTCACAAAGTACTCACTGAGACCGTCTTTGGGCACGGGAATTTGCTTTCGCGGAATATCGCCCCAAGCTATAAGATCTACAAGCTGCACGCGCCGAATGCATGAGCCCACGCCCCTTCATTCACGGGGAGACCCTGACCGGGATTGAGGGGGCGCCTTCGAGCCCGACGGCAGCGCTTTCCTGAGCGACGGAGAGATACACGCCCAGGTCCCGTCCTGCATCGAAGCTGCCGGGGGCGGATGTGTCGATGCGCGCCGCCACGCCGATCACGAAGGCAAACGGCACGGCATTGAACGCCATGTGAAGCGTGAAGTCTCCACCCACGTACAAGGAGGGATCGAGGCTGAGCACGGGCCGGGCATTATCCCAGAGCCCGATCCCTTCCGCGTGCACTCCGATTGCCGCCCCCGTTGCGGCAAAGCTGAAAATCAGGGGCTGGTCGAGAAGGGCGATTGCCGCCACGTAATCGACGCTCGCCAGGACCTGCCCGGGAACGCTTCGTAACAGGGGCCCGGGAAAACCCCGCGGCACCGAGAAACTGTCCTTGTACGTTGCGAAGGGGCCGCCCAGGACGTCGGTCGCCTTCACCCCGAGCCTCACCACGTGGTGAGGGATGAACGAGGGAACGTTCAGGCCGAGCCTGAGAAGGAAATCGCTTTCGGGGGTGCGATAGCCGAGCACGGGCAGCCGGGTGGAATTCTGCAGAAGCACGTCCAGCGCAAGGGGAGGGGTGAAGTCGATCCGCCCTCCGCTGCGCCACCATTGGAAAGAGATTCCGCTCGTGGCAAAGATCGTGCTCTGCCGCTCCCCCGCCAACGGCCCAAACGACTGCGCGAATGTGAATGGGGAAGCTTCTTCGAGCTCGGCGCTGTGACCGATCCCGAGAGACAGGGTGAACATCCTCTGCCTGTCGAAGGCGATCTCGTCGAACAGGGGAAACCCCAGCGTGAGGGTGCTCACGAGGGATTGCATGTAGTCATCCGAATACTGGTAGGCGAGCTGGCTCTCCGCGGAAAGGGTGAATGGGCCGGCCACGGTGGAGAGGGAGAGAGCCGCAAGAGGCTGCTGGGACGCGAAGGACCACGCCGCATCCGCGAGCCACGTCGTGTTTCCCAGGAGGGAGGCGCCATACGCGATGGCCCCGAGCCCGAGCTCGATTCCGGGCGAGCCCGGTCCCGTGCGGGTCAGCGTGGGGAACGGGAGCCACATCAACGGTGCCGGCCAGTCGGCATAAGGCTTCTGCGTCACCGACTTCCCCGTCCACTCGAGCTCCGCCGGATACTCCAGGGCTTCTTTCTGCGCCTGCGGCAGGACGAATGCAGCGAGGTCAGCGACAGGGGTCCTTTTCAGGCACCAGCCGTCGGCCGAGTAGCTGGAGTACAGGATGCTGTCCCCGTCAGGGACCGCTGAAATTGCCGCCACCGGGTCATCCTGGATCCGGAGGATCTCACCCGACCGAAGATCTGCCCGGTACAGCGCGAGCGTGCCTCCGCGGTCCGATGAGAAAAGCACCGTGTCATCGTTGAGGAAGGAAGGAAAATACTCTCCGAACGGGTCGGGTCCGAGGAGGGGACGCGCGGCGCCGGCGTTCGTGCTCACGATGCGAAGCCTCGGTTCGTCGAGCGCCGTGGACGCCTGCGCGAGCGGAGCATATTCAGCCACGTACACGTCCTGGTATCCCCGCAGGTTGAGGGTGAACGTCAGCCGATGGCCGTCGGGAGAGAAGGACGGAGTGTAGACGTTGCCCTCCGACCGGGCGTACAGGACCCGCAGGGCGCCGGAGTGCGCGTCCACCGACACGAGCCGCGAATACGGCCCCGTCCCCTGGACCGCTACGAGCGTTTTCCCGTCCGGTGAGACTGCCGGCTGCCAGAGGTGCGCGCCGCGGGTGATCTGTTTTGTTGCACCGGTGTCCGTGTCCAGGGTGTAGAGGTCGGAAACGAGCTCGGGCGTGCCCGGATCCGCCCACGTCTGGGTCAGCGAGCTGAAGTAGACTGTCCGGCCGTCCTTTGTCGCGCTGAAAGAGACCGCGTCATTCGTCACAGCGTGAAGGACGCGCTCGCTCCTGTTCGCCGGATCGTAGCGCACAATCGCAGGGAACGCGTACGGCGAGCCGTGGTACACGTACAGTCCCCGATCCGTGGGCTGGGGATGCACCCAGTCGCCCGGCTCCTTCGGGGTGATGCGCGCTCCCGAGGCGACGGAGAGGGAGGGCCGGTACTTCTCCGTCAGGTACTGTTTCAGGTCATCGAATACCTGGGAGGCGTTCCGCCCGGTGATCTTCTGAATCGCACCCCACGGTCCGAAGAAGGGAAAGCCGAGGTACTCCTCCATGATGCGGCGGAAGCTGTCCACGCCGTAGGTGGTCAGGAGGTAGTCGACGAGGATGTAGCCGGCAACGTAGATGCGATCCGGAGGAGGGAACGCAGATCCATAAGCGCCCTGCTCGAGGCTGAACAGCCTTCCTTCCTCGACAGGGGCCTTGCTGTACATCTCGAACAGGGGGTTCCTTCCGCGGCCTCCCGCGGTGAATCGGGTTTCCAGGTTCGTGCTCGGTCCCTCGATCATCCATCCGGGAAGAAAGAACAAGCCGGCCGACGAGAGGTCCCCGCCGAACAGCCGGGACAGCGTGAAAAAGAACCCCGTGTCCATCGAAGCGTGCACGTAGTGCGTGAGCTCGTGGGTGAGCAGGATCTTCAGCCAGCTTTCGGTGCGGGCTCCCATGAAATGGTCGGTCGGCGCGGTGAGGTACAGCTCGATGCGCGCCGGGAGGAAAGAGGTGAATCCGTTGGCCGCATCGATCCTTCCGTGCACGATGACAGGGACCTTCTTCGGGTAGGCATGGAAGAATCCCGTGATCCTTTCATACACCGGCTCGCAGAAAGTCAGGAGCTCGTCGACGGAGGGGCGGTCACGGGGCTCGAAGATAAAGCGGAAATGCTCGGTCTCCGCCTGTTCCCACCTCACCGGCTCCGCCGCCGCGGAGCAAATCGAGCAGAATGCCATGAGAACCCAGACGACACGCGCGCGGCACACGGCTCGAATATAGCATGCGGCGGCGATGCAAGCAGGCCGAGAGACGCAAAAAAACGCAAAAATAAATGTTGACAATACGGCGAATCGGGTATAATCTGCAGTTCACGATATACGTATATCGTAATTCTGATATACGTATATCGGTAGAGCTATGGACAGGAAAACTGTTACCGCCCAGGACGTGGCCGACAAGCTCAAGCTTTCCCTGCTCTCAGTCTACCGCGCCATGAACAATTCCGGCGGGGTCTCTGAAAAGACGGTGAAACGGGTCATCGCCGCGGCAAGGGAGATGGGCTATACGCCCAACCGGGCCGCCCGGCATCTCTCAAAGAAGACGAAGTGCACGATAGGAATCTCCTACTACCTTCCGCCATGGTTCGCCACACAGATCCTGGACGGGTGCGAGAAGGCCTTCGCGGAGCTGAAGAGCTACGGGCTGTCCATGCTGGTGCGCGGCGAATGCGAATCCTACGAGGCCCAGGTGGCGCAGATAAGGGCGCTGGCAAAGAAGTGCGACGCCCTGGCCCTCTCCGTCTACGAGCCCCAGTACTTCGAAGGCCTCATCGACGAGCTTGTGGACGGCGGCACCCCCGTGGCGACCTTCAACGTCGACGTTCCCACGAGCAAACGGCTTTTTTACATCGGCCCCAACTACCTCGAATCCGGCCAGCTCTGCGGCGAGCTGATGGCGAAGCTTGTCCGGGGCAGATCGGGCAAGGTGGCCGTCATCACCAAGAAACAGAGCATATCGATCCTCGAGCAGCGCATCATGGGATTCAGGAACATCGTCGCGCGCGAATCATCCGTGGAGATCGTCGGTCCCTACAAGCTGACCGAATCCCCCGCCGAGGACGAGGATCAGATTGCGGCCATCATCCGGGAGAATCCGAGGCTGGTCGGAATCTACGTTGTCAATCAATCCCTGGCCGCGGCCGGCAGGGCGTTGAAGCGAACGGGCGTCGCGGGGTCCCTGGTTCTTATCGGGCATGATTTGAACGACGAGCACGGCACGCTGATCCAGGACAACACGATCACCGCGGTCGTGTGCCAGGAGCCTTTCTACCAGGGATACTACCCCGTGAAGATCCTCCTGGACTACACGATCGACTCGATCATGCCACCCACGAGTGAAGTCTTCACGCGGTTGGAGGTGGTGATGCGGGAAAACCTCGGCTACTACTCCACCAGCCACCAGGCGTTCGTCAATCGCCTGGGCCAGGCGTTCATGAAGGAGAAGTAGCACGTTGTATCGAGCGTCCGTCCTCGTCTTCTGCGCGGGCATTTTCATCCTTCTGGGCGGCTGTGTGTCCAGTGACCCGCTCAGTGCCCCGGAAGGCAAGGGGGCCGAGCTCCAGAGGGCGCGGGCCGGCGTGCGCATCGCGAAGCCCGTCACGCGCTCTTCGAAGCTGCCCCTGTTTCTTGCCCACTACATGCCGTGGTTCCAGGCGCCGCCCTTCTCCGACAACTTCGGCTGGCACTGGCATATGGGGTCCACGGATCCCTATCAGAAGGACGCCCACGGTCTTTCGCGCATCGCCGCGCACTACTATCCCTTGACCGGCCCCTACGACAGCGACGATCCCGATCTGCTCGAATACCAGACCTCGCTCATGAAGGCGAGCGGCGTTGACGGGGTGATCGTGGACTGGTACGGCACCAGCCCCTCCTTCGACTACCCGCAGCTCCAGAAGAGCTCGGAGGCCGTTTTCCTTGCCGTGAAGAAAGCCGGCCTGAAGTTCGCCATCTGCTATGAAGACCAGAGCGTGGCAAGACGGGTGGAGTCCCAGGAGATCGATTCAGCGGCCGCAGCCGACGCGGCGAAAGCGGACATGAGCTGGGCAGCCCGCGTCTGGTTCAAGGAAGAGACGTACCTGAAAATAAGAGGCCGGCCGGTCGTCCTGTGCTTCGGTCCCCAATACTTCAAGGAGGACCGGCAGTGGGACGTGATTCTTTCCGGCATCGACCCGCGGCCCCTCCTGATCACCCTGGATGGGGCCGGCGGCAGCGCGTCCGACGGCTCGTACCCCTGGCCCCCAATGGGCGCGTCTTCGGGGGGCACACTCTCCCCCGATGCGCTCGTACGGTATCTCAATGACTTCTATGGAAAGAACCTCGACAAACCTTTTCTCGTTTCTTCGGCTTTTCCCGGGTTCCATGACTTCTACTCCCAGGCCGGGGTCCGCCCGAGCTATGGCTACCTCGACGACTACCTGGGAGAAACGTTCGGCATGACCCTCGATGCGGCGGTGTCCGCGCGCGCCGACGTGGTGCAGCTCGTGACGTGGAACGACTACGGCGAGGGCACGATGATCGAGCCCACCGTTCAAAACGGATATCGCGAGCTGGAGACTCTCCAGGAGCTCAGGCGGCGCCTGGATCCTTCTTTCTCTTCCACCCGGGAAGACCTGCGCGCGCCTCTTGCGGCGTTCAAGGCCCGGGTCGCGGCGCGCACAGCACGGATGGCGCCGCCTGCAGCCGCGGCGTCGGATGCAGCGAAGCCGGCCGATCCATTCGCGGCGGCCGTCAACCTGGCGCTCCACAGGCCCATCGCGTCCCACAACCACATTTTCGCATTTACCGCAGAGATGGCCGTGGACGGAGACACCCGCACGTACTGGGAAGGCGCACGCGATTCCTACCCGAATGAGATCACGGTGGACCTTGGCGCGCCGCTCGCCCTGGCGGCGGTGCGGATCAAATTGAATCCCCCGCGCATCTGGGGAGCCCGTACGCAGACCTTCGCGGTGCTGGCGAGCACGGAGGGAGAGCGGTTCGTCCCGGCGGCGCAATCCAGGGCCTGGAGATTCGACCCCGCCGCGGGAGGGAACACGGTGACAATTCCGATCGCGGCCACGGCCCGTTTCATCAAGCTGTCATTCAGCGCGAATGACGGGGCCACGGCCGGGCAGGTCGCGGAGCTGGAGGTTTTCGGCAGATAGCTTAGCGGAGCCCCACGTCTCCGTTGGAGACCAGATGGGGCATCCGTTCCAGTGAACCGAACGAAGGAGGGTAGCGTGTATGAAGAGAGTGATGTTCATCATCATGGCCGCGTGCATCGCCTTTGGCGTGTATGCGGCTCCGGTCGAGCTCAAGGTGCCGATTCCCCGGGATACGCCGGAAAACAAGTACCGCATCGACGCCAAGATGGATCAGATCAAGCGGTTCGAGGCGGCGAATCCCGGCATCACGTGCGTTGCCGTGAACTTCGAATACGACAACACGGGGCAGTTCCTTGTCATGCAGGCGGCCAGGCAGGCGCCCGATGTCATGAGCGTGTGGGCCACCGAGGCGCAGATGCTCGTTGCGAAGAAGTGGATCGTTTCCCTGGACGACTACATCAAGACCTGGGACAGGACCGCCTGGTACAACAAGGACGCCTTCCTGCCCTTCGTCGTGGGCGGGACGCGCTACGGCGTGCCTGATCAGAACTACATCAAGCACGTGATCTACAACAAGAAGATGTTCGCGGCAAAGGGCGTGGCCACCCCGAAGCTCAACTGGACGTGGGCCGATTTCCTGAACGCGGCGGTGAAGTGCGCGGACAAGGCGCAGGGCATCGCGGGCTTCGCGCCGATGGGCAAAGGCGCGGAAAGCGGCTGGGGATTCACGGACTTCATCTACATGGCCGGAGGCGAGGTCGAGCAGGTGAGGAACGGCAAGACCTATGCGGTTTTCGACTCACCCGAAGCGATCGCCGCCGCACAGTTCTTCAAGGACCTGAAGTGGAAATATGACGTGATTCCCGCCAACTGGGCCAATGGATGGGGAGACGTCTACAATGTATTCGGTTCCCTGCAGGCGGCCATGGTGCTGGACGCGGACAACGGCCGCGCCATCGCCATCAACTCCCTGAAGATGGATCCCGCCAATATCGGGCTCGCGCTGATGCCGAAGGGCCCGGGCTCCAAGGGCCGACAGGCCGGAGTCCTCGGCGGCACGTTCCTGGTGACCAACGGGCTTGCCAAGAGCAAGGAGGTCAGGGACGCCGCATGGAAGTGGATAGTCTTCGAGCGCTGGGACGACGCGGGGCTCGCGGACCTCCAGGCGCAGATCGAGGACGCGCGGGCGAACAAGCAGTTCCGGGCCCAGTTCCAGTACTCTCCGCTGCTCCCGACCGCCCCGTACGTTCAGAAGGAACGGGCGATCCTCGTCGAGAACCCCGACGCCGCGGTGGCGTGGGGAGATGCGGCCTTCCTGTCCGCTCTGCCGGCCACGGCGCATATCGAGCCGCCGGTCGCGGCCCAGGACGTTTATGGAAAGTATCTGAACAACGTGGTGCAGGTCCTGTTCTCTGAAAAGAACGCGGATCCGGCCGCGATCATGAAGGACGCGAACAAGAGGTTCCAGGCCGAGGTGCTGGACCCGCTCAACGCTGCCAGGTGAGAGTGTGATTGGACTCGGGTCCCCCCCGTCGGAGACGAGGGGGACCCTCTGAGAGGGGAATGCATGGATCTGGCGATAGGGAAGAAGGATGGCCTTCGGCCATGGAGCCGTGCGGGGTGGGGGAAGTACGGAATGGGGCTCCTGTTCCTGATTCCCGCCCTGCTCGTGTTCGCCGTATTTCAATGGTACCCGATACTGCAGAACTTCCTCCTCGCGTTTCAAAGCTACGTCCCGGGCTTTGACAAGGAGTGGGTGGGCCTGAAGAACATCGCCTATATCCTGCACGATCCCCGGCTGCCGAGGGCAATCCTCAATACGCTCGAGTTTGTCGGCATCTGCCTCGCAATCGGTTTTCTCGTTCCCATTGTCGTGGCCATCGCCATCATGGAGATCCGGCGGGGGCGCGGATTTTTCCGGCTCGCCATCTACATCCCGAACATGATTCCCGGGATCGCTCTCTACATCATATGGAGATGGGTCTTCAATCCTGATTTCGGTCTTCTCAACCAGGTCATCGGTCTCTTCGGGGCCCCGCCCCAGCAGTGGGTGCTTTCTTCCCGGCAGGTCCTGTTCTCATTGAGCCTCATGGCCACCTGGGCCAACTTCGGCGGGACTGCGGTTCTCTATATGGCAAGCCTCACCACGGTCAGCTCCGAGCTCTACGAGGCGGCCGAGCTGGAAGGGGCGGGTTTTTTCAGGCGCGTCCGCCACGTGACCATCCCCGGTATCTCGGGCACGATCAACCTTCTCCTGGTTCTCCAGCTCATTGCCACGTTCCAGGTCCTCCAGGAGCCGTTCGTGATGACCGCCGGCGGTCCGAACAACTCCAGTCTCTCCGTGATGCTCCTCACCTACAACTATGCCTTCGAGGATATCGAGTTCGGCAGAGCGGGGGCGCTCGGCTCGCTCGCCTTCCTGGCCCTTCTCGGTCTGTCGTACGTGTACGTGAAACGGAGCGGCCTGGCAGGGGCGAAAGGAGCCTAGCAATGGAGGCGAGGACACGCGGGATCCTCTCGGGGCACGACTACAGGAGCCCGGGCTATGCGATCGCGTACGGGCTGTTCTTCGTCATCGCCGTGCTTCTGTCCGCGGTCATGGTGTACCCCTTTTTCTGGGTGTTCGTCTCGGCGGCCAAGGAGTCCAGCGAGATCGCCCGTATGCCTCCCACCTTCCTGCCTTCCACGTGGCGATGGGAGAGCTTCACGGAAGCGTGGAAGAGCTACCAGATACCCCGGATGTTCCTCAACACCGCAGTGGTGTACGTCGGCTACGTCGTGTCCCGCCTTCTCGTGATCACCCCGGCGGCCTATGCCCTGTCCCGGCTGCGGCTTCCTTTCCGGCGCGGCTTCTACATGCTCTTCCTGGCCACGCTGATCCTTCCCGAGGCCGCCTACCTCGTTCCCAAGTACCTGGTGATCCAGGAGCTTCCCCTCATCAGGATCAGCCTGTATGACACGTGGTGGGCGCTCTGGCTGCCGGCCGGAGCGAGCTCGTTGCAGCTCCTCCTGATGAAGGGCTTCTTCGACGAGATACCCCGGGAGATCTCGGAGGCGGGCAGGATCGACGGTGCATCGGAGATGCGCATTCTCAGGAACCTGATCTTTCCCAACGCGAAGCCGGTCATCGCGGTTGTGTGCATCTTCGCATTCATGGAGGTGTGGAACAACTTCTTCTGGCAGAGGCTCATCCTCCCCACGCAGGCCCGATGGACCACGGCCGTCATGCTCTGGTACAGGACTTTCGCCATCGGCGGGAATCCCCCCATGAACGTGCAGCTTGCCGGTATGTTCATCTGCATCATTCCCCCGCTCATGCTGTTTCTCCTTTTCCAGAAGTACATCACGCAGGGGGTCACGATGACGGGCTTGAAGGGCTAGCGGGACTCTCGACAGGCCGGTATGACGAAAACCCCAGACAGATACCTCGAGACACATCCATGGAAGATCGTCGAGGAGGGTTTCCACCCCGAAAGATCCCGGGTCTCCGAGTCGCTTTTCTCACTGGGAAACGAATACCAGGGGGTGCGGGGCTACTTCGATGAGGGATATTCAGGTGACGGCCTGCGGGGCTGCTACCTGGGGGGAATCTTCGAAGAGCACATCCTCAAGGAACCCCTGGATTACAGGGGAATCTCCAGTCGCATCCGATTCATGGTGAACACGGTGGACTGGCTGTCCATCCGTCTCGAGGTGGACGGCGAGACCCTGGACCTGGGCCGCTCTCGGTTTTCCGATTTTCGAAGGGAGCTGGATTTCTCCAGCGGCCTGCTTCGAAGGGAGCTGGTGTGGCACACGCAGTCGGGCGCCGACCTTCGGGTGGAATTTCTTCGGCTGTTGAGCATGCGCACGAAGGAGCTCGGCATGCAGCGTCTTTCCCTCACCTCTTTGAGGGGCCGGGCCGGGATATCAGTAACCCTTGGTCTGGATTTTTCCATGCTCCATGAGAGCTACCGTGAGTGTTTCTGGGAGTGCCACCGCAGATCCGCGGAAGACCGGGCCTGCGCGATGCTGGGGGTCAGCAGGAACGTCACGCAGAAGCTTTTTGCCGGATTCATTCCCCCTTCTCCGGCGGGGGGAATGACGCGCTACGTGGAGGGGGACCGATTCATCGGCTGCCGTCTGGAGATCGAGCTCGAGAAGGGGCGGGAACGGATCATCGACAAGGCCTGCATTCTTGCGGCGGACAGGGAACGCACAGAGAGCGAGGAGAAGACCTGGGAAAGGGGGGCGATGCTTCTGGCAGAAGCGGGGAGCTTCGACCAGGTCCGTCAGGACAACGCCGCGTACTGGAAGTCGATCTGGGATGCCTCGGACATCGTGATCGAGGGGGATCCCGAGGCTCAGCAGGGAATACGATTCTGCGTTTTCCAGCTTCACCAGACCTGCCGCGGGATCATGGACAGCTCGAACGTCGGCGCCAAGGGTCTTACGGGGGAAGCCTATAATGGGCATGTATTCTGGGACACGGAGACCTACTGCCTTCCTTATTACCTTTTCAACAATCCTCGCGCCGCGAAGTCCATGCTCGACTTCAGGCACAAGACGCTCCCCCAGGCCCAGGAGCGCGCGCGCGAGCTCGACTGCGCGGGCGCCTGTTTTCCGGTGGCCACGATCGACGGAAGCGAGAGCTGCACGCTGTGGCAGCACGCGAGTCTCCAGCTCCAGCCCACCACCGCCGTGGCGTACGCGATCAGCCATTATGCGTCCGTCGTGGGCGATTCCGATTTTCTCCACGGCAATGGCGTGGAGCTCCTGGTCCGGATATGCAGGTTCCTGGCGAGCCGTGCGCAGAGGTCGCCGCGCGGCGGCGGGTATGGCTACTACGGAGTCATGGGCCCCGACGAGTTTCATATGATGGTGAACAACAATTGCTACACCAACTACATGGCGAGACGCACGTTCCTCTACACGCGGGAGGTCCTGCAAAGCATGGAGCGGACATGCCCGGCAAGGAGGTCGGCGGTTCTGGCCGCCCTGGGATGCACGGACCAGGAAGTGTCCCGCTGGGGGGAGATCGCGCAGCGCATGATCATTCCCTTTGATCCGAACACGGGCCTTTACGAGCAGCACGACGGCTATTTCGATCTCCCCCATATGGAGGTCGATTCAATCCCTGCCGAGCAGTTCCCGCTCTACGCCCATTGGTCCTATGACAGGATCTTCCGCTCCGACATGATCAAGCAGCCCGACGTCCTGATGCTCATGCTCCTCTGCAACGGGTCTTTCAGCGCCAGGGAGAAAAGCGTGAACTACGACTATTACAGTTCCCGCTGCATTCACGAGTCCTCCCTGTCTCCTTCGGTGCACTCCATTCTCGCCTCTGAGCTGGGCCGGCAGGATGACGCATTCGCGCTGTTCAGGTTCGCCACCCGCATCGACCTGGACAACTACAACAGGAACACCTCCGAGGGCCTCCACATGACCTCGATCGCCGCGGCGTGGATGAACATCGTCTATGGGTTCGGCGGCCTGCGTTCCGACGGCGCAGGGATCTCGCTGGATCCGCGCATTCCCGCACAGTGGACGGCATACCGGTTCCCGCTCACCTGCCGGGGCTCCGTGATCAGCGTCGAGGTGGACCATGCGCGCGCCCGCATCTCCCTGGTGAGCGGGCCGCCCGTCGAGATGGTCATCCGGCAAAGAGCCTGGAAGATCACGGCGGAAGGCGCGGAGATCAGAATGCCGCCAGGAGCGGCCGGCAGGATGGAGGCGCCGTGCAGCCCCTCAGCATGAACGCGCCGACCCCGCACGAAGGCTGGCGCATCACCGAATCGGAGTGCACCGGCGAACGGACGATCGATCGGCTCGGTGCCGCGTTCCTCATGGGAAACGGCTGGCTCGGATACCGCGGGACCCTCGAAGAGGACACCCGGGACCGCATGACCGCGACGATCGTCTCGGGACTTTACGACAGGGCAGGGGACGGCTGGCGCGAGCCGGTCAATATGCCGAACTCCCTGCACGTCCAGACCGTGTATCGGGGAGAGCCGCTCGACGCCCGGACAGGGGAAATCGAGAGCCACCTGCAGACCCTCGATCTTTTTCGCGCGGCCCACGAGAGGCGCACGACCTTCACAACGGGGGACGGCAACTCCATTACGGTGAGCTCCCTGAGGTTCGCGAGTCTCTCTTCTCTCCATTTGATCTGTCTGCGCTACACCGTGGAAGCCGCACGGGACTGCACGCTTTCGATCCGGGCCTGCATCGATGGAGAGGTGTGGGACGTGAACGGCCCGCACCTGAAGGCTCACGATGCGTCGGATGAGGACGGCATTGCATCGCTTGCCTGCCGCACCGTGGAAGCAGCGCTGCGCGTCGCCGTCTCCCAGTGTGTGTCGGCTCCCTGGGGAAAACGACTTTTCAGCCGGGAAGAGGGCCGGGTGGTGCGGGATATCGAGGCCCCGTTTTCCGCCGGAAGCCCGCGGACGATCGAGGTGTACGCTGCCCTGTTCACCGGTCTCGATTGCCGGGATCCCCTTTCCGCCAGCCGGGACCTGTGCCGCACAGCCATGCGCAGGGGATTCGACGGGCTTTTCGACACGCACTGCGCGCTCTGGGCGGCGCGCTGGAAAAGCTGCGACGTGAAGATAGAGGGAGACCCCGAAGCGGAGCTTGCCCTTCGGTTCAACATGTACCACCTCCTTGCCGTCGCCCCCGCGCATGCGCAGACCGCTTCAATCCCGGCCAGGGGGCTCTCGGGACAGATGTACAAAGGGGCGATCTTCTGGGACACGGAGATCTTCATGCTGCCCTTCTTCACGCACGCGTTCCCGCTGATCGCGAGAAACCTCCTCATGTACCGCCGCTGCACGCTGGACGGTGCCCGCCGCAAGGCGCACGCATACGGCTTTCGCGGCGCGTTCTATGCCTGGGAGAGCCAGGACACCGGGGATGACGCCTGCACCCTGTTCAACGTGACCGACGTGTTCACCGGCCGTCCGATACGCACTTATTTCCGGGACAAGCAGATTCACATAAGCGCCGACGTGGTGTACGCCGTCTGGCGATATTTCTCCTCGACCGGTGACCATTCCCTCCTCCTGGACGGCGGGGCTGAGGTCGTCTTCGAATGCTGTCGCTTCCTCCTGAGCTGGCTCTACTTCAGCAGGGAAAAAGGACGATACGAGATCCTGGACGTGACCGGGCCCGACGAGTACCACGAGAGGGTCCATAACAATGCCTACACGAACTGGATGACCGCGGGCGCCTTCGACGTCTGCCTGGAGGTGTCCGCTATCCTGGCGAAGCGTTTTCCCGTGGAGTATGACGTCCTCATGGAGGCGCTGGGCTTTCACGAAGACCTGGAGGCCATCCGGGAGGCGCGCCGCCTCATTTTTCTTCCTGCTCCCGATCCTCGATCCTCGGTCGTTCCACAGTTCGACGGGTACTTCGACCTGGAGGACTCTTCCGTCGAGGAGGTTCTCCGGCGGAAGCTGCATCCCCACGAATACCTGGGGGGCGCCAACGGGCTTGCCTCCTCCACGCAGGTCATCAAGCAGGCGGACGTGATACTCGGACTTTCCCTCTGCGGGGAAGGGTATTCGCGTGAGGTGAAGACCGCCAACTGGGACTACTACGAGCCGCGCACCGAGCACGGATCAAGCCTCAGCGCATCCGCGTACGCCCTGGCGGCCGCGGAGATCGGCAGGACCGGGGAGGCGTATCGATACTTCATGAGGGCCGCAACCGCGGACCTGTACGGCGGAACGAAGAACCACGTCGGCACCTTGTACATCGGCGGAACGCATCCGGCGGCAAGCGGAGGAGCCTGGATGGCCGTGGTTTTCGGCCTTTGCGGGATCCATGTCACAGGGCGCACAGTCTCGATCGATCCCCGCATGCCTGACCACTGGGTCGAGGTGACCGTGCCGCTTGTGGTCCGCGGCCGAGCTTTGCTCATCACGCTCACCCACGAGCTGATCCGAGTCCAGGCGGGCTCCCCTTCGACGATCGAGATCGAGATCAAGGCCGGCGGCCGGATCTGCATTCTCCCTGAAAACGGCGAGCTGTCCATCCCGTTCCCCGTCCCTGGAAGACGCGCGTGATCACGGAGACGCGCGCCCCGGGGTGATTCGTCCTGCTGCAGGACGCTTTTCGGATCAGTCCGCGGAAAAGGTTTCCAGTGTTTCAGTGATTGCCTCAGGCGCGGCAACCGCGACGAAGCGCTGGATGTCCTCCAGGTGAGAGCGCACGCGCTCGATCGCGATGCCCGCGGGGGCGTAGACCGTGAAAAGGAGGTCCTTCGTATCCGGGCCGATCGCAGTGCGGTTGTCGGGGCCGTAGATGATGCTGGAGATGATGCCTGTTGTGTCCGCAATCATCATGTCTCCCTGCTTGGGGACACGCTCCTCGCCGCCCATGCTGACGTAGCTTTCGGCGCCGGTTGCCACGGCGATCCGTACGGGAGGGACGACCCGGGCAAGATCGTGCCCCGCGGTCAGGAGCCCGTTCTTCAGCTCTGCCATTGACATGGCCTGTACGAGCGCGCTGAGGGAGGGGATTCTGCGGTCTTTCCATACCACTGACTCTATCTGGAGCTCGACGTGATAGGTTTTCCGAAAACCCTTGTAGTAGCTTCTGTAGGCCGCCATGACGGGCTCGGTCCTGAGGGCTTCCTTGCCTCCCGCGAAGAACCTCGCGCGGAGGTCCTGCTCGACCGTTTCCCTCAGTTTTTCAAGCTCCCCGTGCATCGGGGAATTGCGCGCGCCCCTCATGACGAGGACTCCGACCACTGCCCCGGGGAACTGCTTTCTCCAGCTCTCTGATATTTCCATCATCTCTGTCCTCCTGCGGGCCTCGTTTGCCCCCTATCATCATGCCTGCAATCACGGCTGCGCAGCCCGCGAGGTGCGGAAGCCGCAGGGGCTCGCCAAGCACAAGGGCGGAAAGCACGAGCGCGCTGACAGGCAGGGCAGCGGTGGCGATCCCTGTCCTGTTCGCGGGGATGCGCAGCGCTCCGTCGCCCCAGAGAATGTAGGCAATGACCGTGGCGAAGGCGCCGTAATAGATCACGGAAAGCCAGCCCAGGGCCGCGCAGAGACTCAGCTCCACCGAGAGAAACACGGGAATGCGGACGGAAAGAAGCTTCCCGACCACGACGCTGCTTCCGGCCAACGCCATGGCGAGCACGACCTCCCCCATGCCGCGCGCCTCCCCGCGGAAATCCGCCCGTGATGCATCCGCGCTCATCGTGTCACCGCCTCGTCACGGTACTCCGTGACATTTACGATGGCGGTCACATCACCTCAGACTCTGGCGGCCTTCTTTTGCGTGAAATCGAGGAAGGCCAGCGGTTCATTCAACGGTTCTCGCAGTACTTCACGGATTTGCGTAACCCCACGTTCATCGAGCACAGCGTCTATGAACTGGTCTCCCAGCGCACTTACGGGTTGTGTTTGGGAAACGAAGATCTCAACGATCATGATCTGCTTCGAGCCGATCCCCTGCTGGCACTTCTTTGTGGCAAGCAGGATCTGGAAGGCAAGAACGCGAAGGAATGTAGCGAGATCGCGGCAAGCCCTTGGCGGGAAAGAGCACGCTCAACCGCCTGGAAACCGCCGGTAGCCTCCTGAGCGATCGGCCGCGCTACAAGAAGATCGTCGCTGAGATGAACGAGCTGGAGGAGTACTTCGTGGGTGCCTTTCTCCGCACGACGAAGAAGCCTCCCCGGCTTTTAATCCTGGACTTTGACGCCACCGACGACCCGCTGCACGGCAAACAGGAAGGGAGATTTTTTCACGGCTACTACGACTGCTACTGCTATCTGCCGTTGTACGTGTTCTGTGGCGATCATCTTCTGTGGGCGCAACTGAGGAAAGCCGACATCGATGCCAGTGACGGGGCCCTGGAGGTGCTGAAGCGTCTGGTGAAGCTGATCCGCCACAAATGGCCTTTGGTGAAGATCCTGATGCGGGCTGACAGCGGATTCTGCCGAGATGCGTTGATGAGCTGGTGCGAGGCCAACGGGGTCAAATATCTCTTCGGAATGGCCAAAAACAGGCGTCTTTTGAAGCGCATCTCCCGCACGATGAAGAAAGCCAAGCGGGATTGGGCCTCCTCAGGCCGCGCGGCCAGACGCTTCATTCAGTTCTCCTATCGAACGCGGAACAGTTGGTCCTGCTCACGGCGGGTCGTGGCGAAAGCAGAGTACATGGACAAGGGAGAGAACCCACGCTTCGTGGTGACCAACCTTTCCGCTCAGGAGTACGAGCCGCAAGAGCTCTACGAGAATCTGTACTGCGCCCGCGGGGAGATGGAGAACCGCATCAAGGAGCAACAGCTATACTTGTTTGCCGACAGGACCAGTTCCGCGACGATGAGGGCCAACCAGCTACGCCTGTGGTTCTCCTCGTTGGCCTACGTGATTCTCAACGAGCTTCGCTGTGTCGGACTTCGGGGGACGCGAATGGCAGAAGCCACCTGCGCGAGCATGCGGCTGAAGCTGTTGAAAATAGGGGCACAGGTAAAGGTGAGCGTGCGGCGCGTGGTCCTCCCCGCGGAAATCCGCCCGTGATGCATCCGCGCTCATCGTGTCAACGCCTCGTCACGGTACTCCGTGGCGCCACTGAATGTACGGGGTGAAAGGTGGTTTACAGAAGAGCCACTTCCATGGATATTTGATGGTACCACTTGAAAAAGGGGGAGCGATGTCCTTCATCACCGTGGACCGCGGCCTGCCGGCGCCTCTCACACGCCAGATCTACGAGCGCCTCCGCAGCCTTATCCTTACCGGCGGCCTCCCCACGGGGACTCGCATGATCTCCACCCGCAGCCTCGCCGGAGAGCTGCGCGTGTCGCGCAACATCGTCCTGGACGCATTCGACCAGCTCCTGGCCGAGGGCTACATTGAAACGCGCGTCGGCGCAGGGACCTTCGTGGCATCCGGCGCGGCTTTCAGCCCCCGGGACCTGCCGGGCCTCTCGGCCATCCGCCGTGTGGGCTTCAGGCCCTTCCACACCGACATTGTCGACTTTCGCTCGGGCCTGCCTGACCTCACGCGGTTTCCCACGGGGACCTGGCAGCGGCTCAGCCGCGAGGTGTGGGGAGCTCTCACGCCTCTTGATCTCGCCTACAGCCAGCCGGAAGGCAGGCCCGAGCTGCGCTCCGAGATCGCCCGCTACATCGCGGCGTATCGGGGCGTGCGCTGCCACCCTGAGCAGATCCTCGTCACGGGAGGCACCACCCAGGCAATCGGCATCGTGAGCCGACTCCTCCTGCGCGGGGCGCGCCGCACCTGTGTCCTGGAGGATCCCGTCACCTCGGACATCCAGCACATTACCGCCGGCTTCGGCGGGAAGATCCTTCCGGTGCGCGTCGACGGCCACGGGCTGGATGTCGATGCGCTCCCCCCGCGCGCCCGGCCCGGCTTCATCTACGTCACCCCCTCGCACCAGTTCCCCCTCGGCGTGACGATGCCGATCCAGCGACGGGCGAAGCTGCTGGAGTACGCGCGGGCGCGCGGGTCGTTCGTGGTGGAGGACGACTATGACAGCGAGTTCCGCTACGACTCTCCCCCCATCAGCTCGATCCAGGGGCTCGACCCCGAGCGCGTCGTGTACATCGGGACCTTCAGCAAGACACTCTGCCCTGCCCTGCGCATCGGCTACATCGTGTTCCCCCCTGAGCTGGTCAACCGGGGCAGGGAGGTGAAGTGGTTCACCGACCTGCACAACTCCTCCGTGGAGCAGATAACCCTTGCGCGCTTCATGGCCGGTGGCCATTTCGTGCGCTACGTGCACACAATGAAGAAGGCCCACCGTGCGCTGCGCCAGGCGCTCGTGGATTCCCTCGCGCGGCATTTCGATTCAAGAGTGGAGGTGCTGGGAAGCTCGGCGGGGCTGCATCTCTGCGCCCGTTTCCGCGGCCAGCGCTTCACCGCCGGGCTGATCAGCCGTGTCGAGAAGGCGGGAGCGAAGGTCTACCCGGTGGAGGAGCATGCCATCCGCAAGGGACGGTGGGAGGATACCCTCATCCTGGGCTACGGGATGCAGAGCCCCCGCCGTCTGGAGGAAGGGATTCGGGCGCTCGCGGGGTGCCTGGGGGTTGATGACTCGCGAAAAGCGCCCCGGATACGGCAGGGCTGAACAATTTCCTTTGTCTCCCGCAGCAGCCGAACGTACATTCGAGCAATGAGCTCCGCGCGCATTCGATCCTGCCAGACCGCTCCCCGATCCGCACTGGTCGTGTCTCTCCTCCTCCTGACGCTCGGCCTTGGACCCGGCACCCGCTCAGACGCGCAGGTCCGCCCTGTATACAGCACCGGCGCTGCCGGGGTCCTGCAGCGGATCATGAAGCTGCAGACAACGGCAAGCGTCCTGGAGGTCGGCGCACACCCCGATGACGAGGATTCGGCGTTTATGGCGCGCGCGGCGCGGGGAGACCATGCGCGCGTTGCCTACCTCTCCCTCACACGCGGCGAAGGCGGGCAGAACGCGATAGGCCCCGAGCTCTTCGATGCCCTCGGGGTCATCCGGACCGAGGAATTGCTCCAGGCACGTACCCTCGACGGCGGAGAGCAGTTCTTCGGCCGTGAATACGACTATGGCTTCTCCAAGACAATGGAAGAGGCATCGCGTCTTTGGGGGGACCGCGAGGTGCTCCGAGACATGGTGCGCATAATCCGCCAGTTCCGCCCGCTCGTCATCTATTCGATATTCAGCGGCACGCCCGCGGACGGACATGGGCACCACCAGCTTTCCGGCAGGCTGACGCCGGAGGCATTCCACGCGGCCGCGGATCCCGCGCAGTTTCCCGAGCAGATTGCGGAAGGCCTGCGGCCCTGGCAGGCAAAAAAGCTGTACAGGAACACGGGGTCCAGCGCTTCCGGGTTCGGACCCGGGACAACGGCGCGCGTCGAGGTCGGCCAGGTCGACCCACTGCTGGGCCGCAGCTACGCCGAGATAGCCGCGGAAGGCCGCAGCCAACACAAGACGCAGGGGATGGGCACGCCGGAGGCGCGCGGGCCGCGCGAGTCAGGTCTCGGCCTGATCGAGGCCACTCTGCAGACCCGGGACGGTGAGACGAGCGTGTTCGATGGTATCGACACGTCGATCACCGGCCTGGCTGCCCTTGCCGGTTTGCCCGCGGGCGCGCTGCAAAACGAGCTTGCAGCCCTGGACGAGGCTGTCAGGAAGGCGCTGGCCGATTTCAGCCCGCTTCAGCCGGGCAGGGCAGTCCCGCCCCTTGCCGATGCGCTGGCGGCCATTCGCGCCGCGCGCGCTTCGGCGAGGACGCTCCCGGGCGCATCCGAAAATTCCCGAGAAGAAGCGGACTTCCTGCTCGCGGCAAAGGAGCGGGACGCGGCAGCCGCCCTGCAAGGGGCGGCGGGCATCACGATCGACGCTGTTTCGGACGTGGAGACCGCCGCGCCGGGAGAATCTTTCGGATGCGCGGTGCGCGTCTTTCTTGCCGGGCCGACAGCGGCGGCAATCACCACGGTGACCGTGCGTGCTCCGGAAGGCTGGCGAGTCGCGCCTGCCGCAGCAGGCAAGCCGGGTCCTGGATTCATCCCTGAGATCGCTGACCGCGTGGAAACATTCGCGCTCACCGTCCCACCCGATGCCTTGCCGACTCAGCCGTATTGGCTCCGCGCCGTCCGGGAAGGAGAACTCAATTCGTGGCCCTCCGACGCGCCCCGGGGGTCAGCCTTCGAGGGCCCGCTGGCAGCCGCCCTCGTCGGGCTCGAGATCGGCGGCGTGCCCGTCACGCTCACCCAGCCGGTGCAGTACCGCCTGGTCGACCCGGTGCGGGGTGAGCTGCGTCGCAACGTGGAGATTGTGCCGGCAATCACCGTTTCACTCGACCCCCCGCTTGAAATCGTGCCGCTCGAAATGCGCGGAAAACCACGGCCTGTGTCCGTGGTGCTTCAGAGCAACTCACAGGCTGCGGTAACGGGAATCCTGAAGCTCGACCTGCCGGGGGGATGGTCGGTCTCCCCCGCTGAATCGCCATTCAACCTGCCGCGGAAAGGCGCACACGTCACACTTGTCTGCCATGTGACGACGTCCAGGGATGCCGCGCCCGGGCGCTATCCGCTCAAAGCCGTGGCCGTCTCCGGTGACAGGCTCTTCAATCTCTCCATGCGCACTCTCTCCTATCCCCACATTCAAACTCATCGCATCTACACACAGGCCAGCGAGCAGGTCTGCGTGATGGACCTGAAGGTGGCGCCGGTCAAGGTGGGCTACATCATGGGAACCGGTGATCAGGTGCCCGAAGCGCTGCGGCGCATGGGCCTCGACGTCACATTGCTCGGCGAGGAGGCTTTGAGCGCCGGGGACCTCGACCGGTTCGACACGATCGTTGCAGGCATCAACGCGTCGGCAGCCAGGCCTGATTTCGTGGCGGCAAGCGCCCGGATGAACGAGTATGTACGAAACGGCGGCACCCTGATCGTTCAGTACCAGCATGATGACTACATCCAGCGGAACCTTCCGCCGTTCCCGGCGCAGATGGCCTCCCGTGTGACCGATGAGACGGCGGAGGTGAAGATTCTCGTGCCCGATCACCCCGTGTTCATGAAGCCCAACCGCATCACCGCCCGGGATTTCTCAGACTGGGTTCAGGAGCGCAACCTGTACGCATTCACGACCTTCGACCCCCGCTACACGGCGCTGCTGGAATCTCACGACCCGGGCGAACCGCCGCAGCGCGGCGGGGAGGTCTACGCAAGGCTGGGCAAAGGGCAGTATGTCTACACGGCGTATGCCTGGTTCAGACAGCTGCCGGCCGGCGTCCCCGGCGCGTACAGGCTATTCGCGAATCTCGTGAGCCTGGGCGCAAAGAAGTAGCGGGCAGCATGCCTCCGTGAAGTCAACTGCGGCGATTTGTCAGGTCGATTCAGTGACAAGATTGTATGCCGCTTTGTCCTTGCCTTCTTTCTTCGCTTTGTACATGAGTGCGTCGGCCGATCTCACCATCGCATCCAGGCTCTTGGGAGGCGCGAGATAGGTGAGGACCCCGGCGCTGAGCGTCACCTTCCATTTGGTCGATATGTTCTGGCGAAAGACCGAGTAGATCTTGTTCATGACAGCAAAACTCTGGGCAGAGTCAGTCTTTGGGAAAAGGATACCAAACTCGTCGCCGCCGAGTCTGGCGATGATGTCGATGTCTCGGATGTTGTCTTTGATCACCCGGGTCAGAGTCCTGAGAAGCTGATCACCTTGATCATGGCCAAGGGTGTCATTGACGTTTTTGAAGTTGTCGACATCCAGGTATGCAAAGCTGAATGCTTCGGAAAATCGAGTCGCGCGACTGATCTCCTTGGTGACCAGCTCCGTAAAATATCTGGTGTTGTAGACACCGGTCATTGGGTCGATCCTCGACAACATCCGCTCGTTGGCATTTGCAGCGCGAAGCCTGGAGAGAGTCATGCTGATGACCAGAAACATGCCGAATCGGGTGGACATGTTCCAGTAGGGTATCCATGAACTGGAATAGTGATGTCCCGAGTAGATGTCAGCAAAGAGCCAGACGACTGCGCACACACCGGGAACAAGAAAGATGGATATCTTTCTGTCGTAGTGAAACCAACTCGTCAACATTATCGGGATAAGGTAGAAAAGGGAAAAGCCGATTTCGGGACCGGTCACGTAGTCCAGATAGCCTATGACGAACGCGAGAAGGTAGATGGATAGGCAGACGGCGAAACGGGTAAGCAATTTGGCCATGCTATTTTCTTAATTCTCCCCAAGGCAGCCGGGCCATCATGCCAGGATTTGCCGCTTTGCATGGTACAAGCAATCTTGATCCTTCGGCGCGGGATCCTGCTTGCCGGCCGCACACAGACAACTATTTTATAATCTTTTCCTGCCGTTTTTTCAATCGTGGTTTACGGAAAAACTGGGCTTCACGCTCCTCGAGGACACCCCGATGGGCGCGGACAAGCGGTGGGTTCTGGCTGCGCCGCCTGACGCCTCCGGCACCTCGCTTCTTCTCGCCGGGGCGGCGAGCGAAGAACAGGCGCGCCTCGTCGGGAATCAATCCGCGGGCCGCGTGTTCCTTTTCCTTCGCACGCCTGTCATTCGCGTGCAACGCCGACGCTCCTAGAGGTCAGTCACACCCTTCACGGCGGCCTCGATTCTTTCGATCACCGGGAGGGTCAGCCGGGGCAGGAGATCCATGGCCTTCATGTTCTCTTTCACCTGCTCGGGCCTGCTCGCGCCGGTGATGACGGTGCTCACATTCGGGTTGTGCGCGCACCAGGCAAGAGCGAGCTGAGCCGTTGTGGCCTTCAGCTCGTCCGCAATAGGCTGCAGCTTCTTGACCGCCTCGACGAGTGAAGGGAGGTAGTCCCTGGCCCCGCCGCCCTTCTGGAGAGGATCGGCGCGCAGCCCTTCGTATCCGGGGAGGGCCAGCCGCGAGTCCTTCGGGACACCGGGATTGTATTTTCCCGTCAACACGCCGGCGGCCAATGGGCTCCAGATCGTGAGCCCCAGCCCGATGCCGGAGTACAGCCGGGAGTACTGGCGTCTCCACCCTGCGCCGCACGAACAGGTTGTACTGGGGCTGTTCCATCTGAGGCTTGTGCAGGTGATGCTTCTCCGCAATCCCCCACGCCTCCATGATCTGGTCCGCGTTCCACTCCGAGGTGCCCCAGTACAGCGCCTTTCCGGACTCCACCATCATGTGCATGGACCAGACGGTCTCTTCGATGGGCGTTTCCGGGTCCGGCCGATGGCAGAACACCAGGTCGATGTAATCGAGGCCGAACCTCTTGAGGGCTCCGTCGATCCCTTCGCGAAGCTTTTTACGGTTGAGCGTGAACCGCTCATTCACCCCGTCGTGCATCCCGAAGAAGATCTTGGTGGACACCACGTAGCTTGCGCGCCGCCATCCCAGCTTGCGCAGAGCGCCGCCCATGACCTCCTCCGACTTGCCCGCTTCGTACGCCTCCGCGTTGTCGAAGAAGTTCACCCCCGCGTCCCATGCCGCCGTCATGCACGCAGCCGCGGAGTCCACGTCAATCTGCTTTCCGTACGTGACCCACGAGCCGTAGGAAAGGACGCTCACCTTGAGACCCGCGCTCCCCAGTCGTCGATACTCCATCCTATTTCCTCCTTACCTTCTCAACAGAATGTATTTCTCCAGCCTGTGGTTGAAAAGAGAAAAAGAGGGAAATGCGGATCCCGAGTCGCGGCGGCCCGGCCAGTCAAGCGCTGTCGGGCGCCTGTTTCCGCTTCTGATACCCGACCTCGAGGAGAACGCCGATGCTGCCGGGGATGAGGGTGAGCAGGATGCCTCCGAGGATCGCTTCGCCGGCGACCTGCAGGGTTTCCGGGAATGCAAGACCGATGAAAAGGAGGATCCAGAAACAGGCACAAGCGGCCAAGAGAAGTCGGGAGACAACGGCCATCCATACGGGTGCTTTGCTCCTGACCGGAGCAACGTCTTGAGGCACGACGGTTTCGGGGAAATCTCGGAGGTCGGGGCGATTGTTGCAGTTGGGCCTGGCCTATCCGCTACCGGCCCTGCCCGTCCAGCGAAGCACTGACGCCGCGCGTCCTTTTCGAAGCGCGACGATCCCGAAGCTGGAAATACCGACGATGAGGGGAAGCAGCAGGAGCGTGAGGGTTGTGCCTGACTGCGCGAATGTGTCATAGAGGCCATGGAAGAACCAGACGAGAACGAATCCCTTCAGGATAAGCAGCGACCGCGTCCTCTCGTCCGTCGTGAATTTCGCCCTTCCGACATACATGCCCAGTATGATGCCGGAAAAGACGTGCAGGGGAATGGAGCTGAAGGCCCTGAGCACCCCGGTGCCGATCCCTTTCCGCACGACATACAGGATATTCTCGAACAGGGCAAAGCCGATTGCGCTTGAGCCGACGTAGACTATCCCGTCGTCCTCCTCGTTGAACTGGGCGTTCTTCCAGACGAAAAGCAGAACGACGCCGAGCTTGCAAAGCTCCTCTACCGGCGCAATCTGGATGAAAGACGATGAAGCGGCTCCGAGCAGCCCGGGAGCATGGAACAGCGATACACCGCCCAGGGCGAGCTCGAAGAGGGCGGCGACAACGCAGCTTGCCGCTCCGAGTGCGATGACGCGCAGCACGAGCCCGAGGGGTTCGGGTTCCTGCCGATCCATGCGCAGAATCACGAGCAGGAAGGCGAGCGCGGGAGCCGTGGACACCGCGAGGACCGCAATCGCGTACGTCATGCCCGCGCCTCAAACGGCAGGCCATCCGGCAAGAATGCAGTGCGGGCCAGTTCCCACCTCGCCTTGGACGCGCGAAAGCCGGGGTCCAGCCAATATGCCCTTGGATCGTCAGGTTCAACTGGTTTCGGAGTCGCGTCTCTGGGCGGTTCCATTTCATACGGCAGAGCCCAGAGCCCCGGGACAACGATCAGGCCGTCGCGATTCCAATATCTCCTGAAGCGCTCTTTCGTCTCTTCCCAATGAGCATCCCAGTTCATGACACACATCTCCCGCGCGCGAAATGGGACGGGCAGGCCGATCATAGGAGATGTTCTCCCGGATGTCAAACATTTTGAAGAAGCCGAAGAGGTCCGTGTTGCCTTAAGCGGGGCATCCTGCTTCGCTGCGAGCGCCATGACGCGTCGTGCCGACTCTTCGTCGGTGATGAGTGTGTTCAGGTAAAGTTGACGGGAAGCCTGCCAAGTGACACAATTTGAATGTTCAATCTCGGTCACTGCGGGCGACACCAATCAGGAGATGCGGCATGGAGCTATCGGAACATCTCGCGCAGCGCAAGGAAGAGGGCGGGCCGGTTCCGGCAGGGCTAGTCGGGCGCGCCCGGATGTACGACGAGCTGGTTGCAGGGAGGAACGCCCCGTGAAGGCTCTGGTGGTCCATGCACCCCAGCACTACGCGGTGGAGGAGATTCCGGTCCCGCCGTGCCCCCCCGCAGGCATGCTCGTGAAAGTAAATGCGTGCGCCTTGTGCGGGTCGGACCTGCGGACGCTTCGCAGCGGCCATTATCGCGTGACTCTGCCGTGGACGATCGGCCATGAGATATGCGCCTCGGTTGTGGAAAGGGGACCCCGCTGTACGGGACCCTGGGCGGTCGGGGAGATGCTCGCCATAGGCCCGCTCGCCTACTGCGGGGTCTGCGAGTTCTGCGCGTCGGGACGCTTCGAGCTGTGCACGGGATCCCGTGAAATCGCGCAGGCATGGCCGGGGGGATTCGCGGATTTCCTCGCCGTGCCCGAGGAGTGCGTGGAGCGGGGCTCGATCCACAGGGTTCCCCCGGGGATGGATCCCGTCTTTGCCGCGATCAGCGAGCCCCTCTCTTCGTGCATCAACGCACAGGAGAAGGGAGGGGTGGGCCAGGGGGACACCGTGGTCATCATCGGCGGAGGGCCCGTGGGCTGCATCCACGCTGCGCTCGCGCGGAGCAGGGGCGCAGAGCGGGTGATTCTCGCAGACCGAAAAGCGGAACGGCTCGCCTTTGCGCGCGCCTTCGATCCCGACCTGTTGATCGATGCCGCGAAAGAAGACCTGGTCGGGGCGGTGATGAGGTTCACCGGCGGGGCGGGGGCACAGGTGGTCATCTCCGCAGCCCCGTCGCCGCAGGCGGTGATCCAATCCGTGGAGATGGCCCGCAAAGGCGGGCGGGTGCTGTTGTTCGGGGGACTGGCAACGGAAGACAGCAAGCCGGGGGTCGACATGAATCTCGTGCATTACAACGCGCTAACCCTCATCGGCACGACTACTTTCGCGCCGCGTCATCAAGCGGAGGCGCTGCGCCTTCTCGCTTCGGGAGCTTTTCCCGCAGCGCCCCTCGTCAGCCACCGCTTTCCGCTCTCCCGATTCGTGGAGGGTGCGCGCCTTGCGATTGAAGGCCATGCACTCAAGTGCGTTTTTCTTCCGGAGGAGGCAGCATGAACGGAACTCGAAACGTCGAGCGCTGGGGCGTCCATGAGGTCGCCCTCGAAGGGCCGTCGGAAGCCCCGAGGTCTGGCGGCAGCCGGGGATCCAACCCGTTCACCGCCGTAAGAATCACGGCACGATACACCCACGGGTCACAAGCGGTCGAGGTGCCTGGATTCTACGACGGGGACGGCGTTTACCGGGTACGTTTCATGCCGGAGAGCACGGGCAGGTGGTCGTGGGCGATACGCTCCAACCGCCCGGAGCTGCAGGGCGCGCGCGGCGCGTTCACCTGTGTGCGCCCCGGCAGCAAGAATCATGGCCCCGTCCGTGTCGCCGGGCGCCACCACTTCTCATACGCGGATGGCACGCCGTTCTTCCCCCTCGGCACAACGGCATATGCGTGGACGTACAGGCCGGAAGCCGTGCGGCGAAAATCATTGGAGAGCTTTTCCCGGTACGGCTTCAACAAGATACGCATGCTCGTCTTTCCCAAGCATTATGGGGATGGGAAGAACGTCGACATCTCATACGACCCGCCCTGCTTTCCCTATGAGGGGATCCCCGGTTCATGGGACCGCACTCGGTTCGTGCCGGCGTATTTCCGGAACTTCGAGGAACGGGTGGGGGACTTGCGTGACCGGGGCATCGAGGCGGATGTGATCCTCTTCCATTTCTACGATTTCGGCAAATGGGGACTGGACAAGGGTACGCGGCGGACTGACGACCTGTGCTACCTCCAGTACATCACGGCGCGGCTTGCGGCATACCGAAACGTCTGGTGGTCGCTCGCCAACGAGTACGACCTCATCGACAATCGCCGCCTGGGCGGCGGATTCGCTTCTTCTTCGGACAGGAAGGACTGGGAGGCAATCGGGCGCTACCTGGCGACACACGATCCCGCACATCATCTGCGCTCCGTCCACCAGTGGCCGTTTGGTCCCTTGTTTCCCAATCGACCCTGGCTGACGCATGTGTCGTATCAGAGCCCCGGCACCTATTCACTCCTCATGGAACTGAAAGGGAGGTACAGGAAACCCGTCATCAACGACGAATACCAGTACGAAGGCAATATCCCCATGGACTGGGGCAACTGCAGCGCGGAGGAAGAGACAATCCGGCACTGGGCTGCGGTGATGGCGGGCGGCTATGCCACCCATGGCGAAGCCTTCAACACGCCGAAAAACCACAGGGATATTTTTTGGTCCTACGGAGGCCGGCTTCACGGCGGCAGTCCCCCGCGGCTGCGCTTCATGAAGGAGCTGGTCACTGCACTGCCATTCCAGGAAATGGGGCCGGACACGTACAAGGGAGACGGGCGGAACCTGTTCTGCCTGCGCAAAGATTCCGAGGTCTACCTGTACTTCATGACCCCCGCCTGGAAGGACCACAACATGCTGTTCGTCGGTCCGCCAGAAGGCGGCACTTGGGAATACGACGCGGTCGTGTACGATGCATGGGCATGCAGAAAAGTTCGTAGCGCGAGCTGGAAATGCGGCCTCGTGCGGAGGCCTCGCTTTCCCCCGTTCGCTGCCATCGTTCTGAAGCGGAAAGGCGGAAGGAGGTGACGGGCGGGAAGAATCCGCTGCTGCTGGGCATTGATTTCGGGACCGGCGGGGCCAAGGCATGTCTCGTGGATCAGGAGGGTGCCGTCCCGGGCTTCGCCTTCGAAGAGTACCGGATCCTCACCGACAGGCCGGGATGGTCGGAGCACAATGCGGACCATTACTGGCCGGTGGCCTGCAGGCTCATCCGTTCCTGCCTTGCCCAGTCCGGCGCAGCGGCCACGGATGTGCGGGGTATTGCCGTGTCCTCGGCGCTGCCTTCCCTCGTTCTTGTGGACAAGGACCGCCGTCCCGTGGAGCGGGCGTGGAACCTCATGGACAGGAGAGCGACCGAGCAAGTCGTCTGGCTGAAGCAAAGAATCGGAGAGGAACGGATATTCCAGGTGTCGGGCTACCGGCTGGAAGACCATCCCGCGCTCGTGAACATCCTGTGGGAGAAGAGGAACCGCCCCGCGCAGTACGCGCGCGTCTGGAAGGCGCTCACCATCGACGGCTACATCACTCTCCTGCTGACGGGCCGGGCCACGGTCCACTACTCAGGCGCCGCGTTTTTCGGCGTGGCGTATGACCTGCGCGGGCGCACATGGGACGAGAAAATCCTCGCGGAGATGGACATTTCCCCCCGGCTTCTTCCGGACCTTGTCGACTGCGACGAACTCGTAGGGAAGGTCACAGCGAAGGCGGCAGAGGAAACAGGCCTTGCGGCAGGAATACCGGTGGCGGGCGGCCAGGTGGACTGCAATGCGAGCTGGCTGGGCGCGGGGGCTGTGGAAGAAGGAGACTTCCACAGCAACCTCGGAACCGTGGGCAACTTCGGGATCATTACCCGCAACGTGAACTACCTCTTCTCTCCTGTCGGGCGTCTCATGATCAATTTTCCGTACACCGTGGATTCGGCGCGGACGTACGTCACTGTCCCGACCACGCTGACCGGGGGACAATGCCTGCGGTGGATTCGCGACGTTCTGGGCAGCGAGGCAGCCCCGTCTTCTTCCGAGTCCGGCTCTGCGTACGATGCGCTCACACGGCAGGCGGAGGAAGTGCCTGTCGGGAGCGACGGGCTTGTGGCCCTTCCCTTCTTGATGGGCGAGCGCACGCCGATCTGGGACGTCAATGCGCGGGGCGTGCTCTTCGGACTTTCGCTTGCGCACGGGAAGGGCCACATCGTGCGCGCGATGATGGAAGGAGTGGCATTTGCTCTGTACGACTCCTTCCGACTCATTCGGGAGGCCGGCCTTCAGGTGCGCTATCCCATGGTGCTGAACGAGGGAGGCGCGGTCAGCAGGCTGTGGAGGAAGATCATCGCTGACGTGTTCGAAGTTCCCATCGTGCTGGCCAGGCGCAGGACGGGTGCCCCCTTCGGGGACGCCATCCTGGCAGGGGTCTCGGTCGGAGCCCTTGAGGACTTCGCCGTGGCGCGGCGATGGTTCGAAGCCGTCGATCCCATGGAGCCGGACCCGGCCGCTCACCAGCGCTACATGGAGCTGTTCTCAATGTTCAAGCGCGTGTATGAGCACCTGAAGTCCGATTTCGTGGAACTGGCCCGCATGAGGGAACGCGCGGGGCATGCAGGACAAGGAGACAGCTTAGGAACCGACACAAAATAAACGCTACAAGTTTAATATGACGTAGGAAGAATGGTGTAATTCCATTCGCCATGGAACTTGTCTTTCTTGATCTTGACGCGTTTCATCTCCTCGTCGGAGATCTTTCGTCCCACGGCGTACTTGCGGCGATCAAGCCTGCAGGTCACCATCAGGCCCGTCGCGGTCGTGGTGTTCGCAATCAAGCGGACGATGGTCTCATAGTCCGTCAACGGTTCTCCGCGCCAATTCGTGCTGATGAACGAGAACAGCCGGTGTTCCACTTTGTTCCACTTGCTCGTGCCCGGCGGGAAATGACAGACCGAGATGGCAAAGCGGATCTCATCAGCTAAGCGCTGCAGTTCCAGCTTCCACAGCCGATGGCGATACCCGTTGCTACCCCCACCGTCGGCGGTGATCAGAAGACGCTTGGCCCGCGGATACAGGCGGCGACCTTCCTCACGCCACCAGCCCCGGATAGAGGCGACCGCGAACTGTCCGGTATCATGGTCGGTACCCACCACGACGTGACCCCGGTTGCGCGCCAAGTCGTAGATGCCGTAGGGGTAGGCACGCGGCACGTCGGGATGGGGGAAATCATGACCCTGGACCCGCGGGGCTTCGCCCTTTGTATGCCATTTGCGCCCGTCGTTCTTGTAGTTTCCCACGAGTTCTTTCTTCTTCGTGTCCACCGAAACCACCGGATTGCCGGCACGCATTTCACGCGTCACCCGGGCGTTGATATGTTCGAACTGCGCGTTACGGTCCAGATGCTGGTTGCCCTCCTCCATCTTGCGGTTGCCTTGCAGACTGTACTTCAGCTCATGCAGCGTGGCCCATACCCACCGATGGCTAGCCGCGTGACCCAAGCGATGCAGGGTGTCCGCCAATGTGCGAATGCTCTTACAAGTCCAGCGCAAGGGCGACATCGGATCTCCCCGGGACAACGGTTCAACAAGACGCTCCAGCTCCTCCACTACCGTCGGATCGAGCGCGCTCACTTTCTTCCGTCCGCCCCCCCTGCGGCGAATCCTGCCCGGGATAACCGCAGCCCGATGGATGAGTTCTTGTTGTCCGCGAAGAATGGTGGATCGAGCCAATCCCGTGATACGAGACACCTGGGAAATACCCCCGTACCCAAGCGCCTCGGCTTCTGTTGCCGCAAACAGGCGCAAGGCCCGTTCGTCAAGCGTCGAAGCCAATCGCTGGAAACGGAATCGGATACTCGCTTCGGGTGTCACGCCCCCAGTATACACGTCTCTTGCCGCTATGTGAAGCGTTTATTTTGTGTCAATGCCTTATGAGCGATCAGGCGGGCCGGACGACCGGAGCGGGAGACAGCCGACCGCTGCCCTTCTTGAAGGAAGGCGTTGCGCAGGTGGGGTTTGTCGTAAAGGATCTCGAAGCTTCGGTTGAAGCATACCACCGACTTTTCGGGATCGGTCCCTGGCATTTCTATACCTACGGGAAGCCGCTGGTGAAGCGCATGACACGACACGGACAGCCGACGGAATATCGCATGCGGGTGGCGCTTTCCTGGCTGGGCCCCCTGCGCATAGAGCTCATCCAGCCTCTTGAAGGCGACACCGTCTACGAGGAGTTCATCCAGGAGCACGGCTACGGCCTCCACCATTTCGGCATACTCGTGAAAGACATGCAGGCTGCTCTCGCAGCGGCGGGTGACGCCGGGCTGGCCATGACCATGGACGGGGCGGGCTTCGGCGCGGATGGAGACGGTCACTATGCCTACCTCGACACTGAAGGGGATTTGGGCACCACGCTCGAGCTGATCGAACGGCCCAAGGGACGACTTCCGCCGGAAAAAGTGTGGCCGGCAGAACCGGCGAAAGAGTAGGGGGTGCCGGCCGTGCTCGCCAGGTGGGGGAAGTCAGAGTCTTACAAACCGGCTCAAGTCTGCGTTGGCGGCGCTTGCAGGATCCGGAAGCGAATGTTGGGTGGAGCCGCGCCTGGTAACGCTCTGGGCAGCCACCCAGTTGGCGAACGCAACAGCCTCTTCGATTGGAACCTTATCGGCAAGTTTGGCGATGAGACTGCCCAGAAAGGCGTCGCCCGCGCCCTGGGTATCGACAGCATTGACCTTGTAACCCGGAAAATGAAAAGAGCGTTCCTCCGCCACCAGGACCGCCCCTTTGGCTCCCAAGGTGATGATCACGGCCTTCGTGCCGAGTTTTTTTTGAATTGCGATACTGCATGATTGTGCCGTATGAATATCTTCCACTGGGGCGTGTCCGAGTTGAGTTGCTTCCATCTCATTGGCCACGATCAGGTCGATATTGGCCAGGATCGACGCAGGCAGATCCTGATAGGGTGACGGGTTCAGGATCGTGAGGGCACCCTCGTTTCTGGCAAAAGCGGCATATACCGCGAGAGCTTCGAGGTTCGTCTCGAGTTGGGACACGAACACGTCGCCGTCGCCGATATCGATTGCAGAGGGTACCGTGCAGGGCACCTTGAGATTGGCGCCCCCGTGTATGACGATGAAATTGTCGCCTTTCTGATCCACGAGAATGATTGCCTGCCCTGAGGCTGCTCCCTTGATGACCGACACGTGCTCTGTATCCACTCCATGAGAAATCAAGGAGTCAAGCAGGTGCTTCCCATTGTCATCGTCCCCAACGGCGCCTATGAAATGAACGTGCGCGCCCCAATGGGCAGCAGCAATTGCCTGATTTGCCCCTTTCCCTCCGGTGGTGACGAGAATCTCATCTGCTGAGACCGTAGTCCCTTTCACCGGCAGCTGTTCCATCCGGTAGGTGCAATCGATATTGGAGCTGCCGAGTATCCAGATCTTCTTAGTTAGCAAGAATGACCTCAACCCCGATCTCCCGCAGGCTTTGTACCATTTCGGCCGGCGCGTTGCGGTCGGTCACTATCCGGCGCACCTTTTCGATTGCGCAGATGGGTACGAGGGTGACTCGGTCGAGCTTGGTGTGGTCCGCCACAATGATTAGCTCCCGGGCATGCTCGATCATTACTTTTTTCAGCTCAGCTTTCTCTTCGCTGGGTGCAGTGATTCCATGCTGCAGCGAAATGCCGCTGACTCCCAGAATGGCTCTGTTGGTAAAAAAACGGCTCGTGGTTGCTTCCGCGACCTTCCCGTAATACGAAAGGTCCGTGCGGTTCAAAGAACCTCCCGTGGCGATAATCTCCACGTCCAGATTGCCGAGAAGCTCGAGGCAGATGTTGACGCCGTTTGTAATGATATGGAATTTCCGGCCTGCCGGCAAGTATCGTGCGACCTGCAGGGTGGTCGAGCCATCATCCATCATGATGCTGTCTCCATCCTCGAGGAGGGCTGACACCGCCTTTCCGATGGCTTCTTTGAGTTGCACATTCTTCTGAGCCCTGCTCTCATAGGATGGATCGCGATCCTGCCGGAGAGTCTCTTCGACGCTTTCCTTGAGCAAGGCTCCGCCATGAGTCCTTATAATGAGATTGCGGATTTCAAGATCGCGTAGATCGGAGCGGATCGTCGCCCCGGAGACTTTAAGCATTTCCGCGAGCGACTCGACGCTGACCTTGGAATCCCTTTTCAGTGTTTCCATGATCATGTTGAGACGCTCCGTCTGATAGAGCCTCGTCACTTTGCCAGCCTACTCTTTGTCTCCCGGCGCTTTCCTACGATACTTCCGCTCGATTTCCCCGATCTGGCTCACCCGGCGCTGATGGCGCTCTCCGGCGAACTCAGTTTCGAGATACGTATCCACGATGGCAAAGCTCAGTCTCGAGCCGGTGATCCAGGCACCGAGACAGAGCACGTTAGCGTCATTATGCTCTCGGCACATCCGTGCCATATAGGGGTCCGTGCACAAGGCCGCGCGGATTCCAGGAACCTTCCCTGCCGCGATGGACATCCCTATCCCCGTACCGCAGATGAGTATTCCGCGCGTGTATTCACCCTGTGCGACTCGCTCGGCGAGATCTGAAGCGACAGGGGGATAGTCGATCGGTTGATCGGATCGAGCTCCCAGATCATCGAGCGCCATTCCTTTCCCGCGCAGATAGGTGACCAGTTTTTCCTTCAAATCATAACCCGCATGCTCACTGGCAATCGCGATTTTCATCATAACCCAAGGTCCTTGAACGCCGATTCCTTCTGCTCCGTGCTCGGCGCCTTGTAGTGAAGTTCCGGTTTATCGATCAGGTACGAAACACCGCTTCCTTTCACCGTATTGGCGATGATGACGGTAGGTCTTCCCTTCACGCGGCGGGCGGAATCTAGCGCTCCGGCGATCTGGTCGAGATCATGGCCGTCGATTTCCAGCGCATGCCAGCCGAAGCTTGCCCATTTGGGACCAATCGGCTCCAGATCCATGATCTGCGCGGTGGCGCCGTCATTCTGGTACCGGTTTCTGTCAACAATTGCGACTAGGCTGTCGAGCTTGAAGTGTGCGGCAGTCATGACAGCCTCCCACACCTGACCTTCGTTGCACTCGCCATCTCCAAGGATGACGTACACGCGAACCCGGTCTTTCTTCTGCCAGCCGGGCGGCAAGCGCCATCCCGCAGCCGCCGGACAGGCCAAGGCCCAACGATCCCGTCGTGAGGTCGACACCAGGGATCGAAATGCACGGATGACCCTCAAGCAGTCCGTCGATCTTCCGCAGTCTGTTCATCTCTACCTTGTCAAAATAGCCTGCTTCCGCGAGTGCTGCATAAAGGGCGGGCGCGGCGTGCCCCTTGGAGAGGATGACTCGATCCCTGTCCGGATCTTTCGGATTTTTCGCGTCATGGCGGACCTCGTGGGAATACAGAACCGCCAGGATATCTGCAATCGAGAGCGAACCGCCGGGATGACCGCTCTGTGCCTTCCACGTCATCTCGATGATGTGCCCTCGCAGCCGTCTCGCCGTATCTGCCAGGATCTTCCTTTTCTCAGTTGACAGCACGGTGGTGTGCGCTCCTTTCCTGACTCCTTTGCAGGACGGTCTTCGCTTTGAGGCAAATCTCTTCGGCTGTCAAACGGTAGCTCTTCATGAGCAGCCGAGCCTCTCCCGAGCGCCCGAATACGTCCATTACAGCCACCTGCTCCATCGGCACCGGATAATTCCTGACCAGCACCTCGGCGACCGCACCGCCCAGACCGCCCATGCAATTGTGGTCCTCTGCGGTCACGATTCCCCGAGTCTCGCGCGCCGCGGCCAGTACCGCCTCTTCATCCAGCGGCTTGACGGTACGGATATTGAGCACTCGCGCCTGAATCCGCTCCGCCGCCAGACTCTCCGCCGCCCTCAGGCATTCATGGACCATCATTCCTATGGCCATGAGGGTGACATCGCTCCCTTCGCGCAAAGTTTCCGCTTTCCCGATGACGAAGCGGAGCTTTCCCTCATCCTTATGGATGATCTCACTCGACGCTCGGGGAAGCCGTAGGTACACCGGGCCTTCCCGCTGAATCGCGGCCCTCAAAGCGGCGGTCACCTCGCCCGGATCCGCCACGGCGACAACCGTCATTCCAGGGATCGCTCGCATGATGGCGACATCTTCGATGGCCTGGTGGGTCACCCCATCCTCCCCGACATTGATCCCGCCGTGGGTGGCCACGATTTTCACATTGAGCCGTGGATAGGCGACCATGTTCCGCACTTGCTCGAATGGTTTCGCGGTGGCGAACATTGCGTATGCGGTGTAGATCACCGGAATCCCGAACGTGGCCATTCCTGCCGCCACTCCCACGGCGTTCTGCTCTGCGATACCGACGGAGAAGAACCTGTCGGGGAACAACTGCTTGAAACGAATCGATTGGGTGGACTTAGACACATCTGCGGTCACTATCACGAGGTCCCTGAACTCATTCCCCATCTCGATGAATGCTCTCCCCAGAGCGTCTCTATAGTTCCCCAGCAAGCATGCTCCTTTCGAGAATACATCTTGCTCTAGAACTTTAGTTTTGTCAATAATTATCTTCAATTGCTTTCAAATTATAAATATTTCAAATTGAAAATGCAAAAAATTATTGACAAATGAAAAAGAATTCTGCATAATAACGAACACTATGAACTACAGCTTCACCGTCCCCAAGGGCAAGAGGATTCGGCTCATCATTAACACGGATGCAAAGAACGAGGCCGACGACCAGTTTGCGATCGTCCATGCTCTTCTTACTCCAAAGTTCGACGTCAAGGCTCTCATTAGCGCTCACTTTGGCAACCGGAAAAATGATCGCTCAATGGAAGAGAGCTTCGCAGAGATCAATCATATCCTCGATCTCATGGATCGCAAGGGCAAACACCAGGTGCTGAAGGGAGCACCCAAGGCACTACACGATGAACGCACGCCGCAGGTGTCCGAGGGCGCGCAGTTCATAGTCACCGAGGCCATGCGAGATGACCAGATGCCGCTGTTCGTCATCTTTCTCGGCCCTCTGACCGAAATGGCCTCGGCCCTGCTGATGGAACCGCGGATCGCAGATCGTCTGACGTGCATCTGGATCGGAGGAGGTGCATACCCGAACGGAGCGGAGGAGTTCAACCTGAGCAATGACATTCACGGAGCAAACGTGGTGTTCAAGTCCAGGGTCCATCTCTGGCAGGCAACTGCCACCGTGTTCTCCACCGTCCGGGTCAGTCTGGCCGAGCTCCAGTACAAAGTGAAGCCCTGTGGCAGGATCGGGAACTACCTCTTTCAGCAGATGGTCGACCTGAACGACGCCATGGGAGACAGACCTGAGTGGCCCCTGGGAGAAAGCTGGTCGCTGGGCGATTCCCCCGCAATCGCGCTGCTCCTCGACCAGCATGTTCTCTGCTACGACTGGATCCCTGCGCCGATATTCACTCCCGAGATGCGGTACACCCACGGACAGAATAACCGACCTATCAGGGTGTATACACGAGTCGACACAAGATTCCTGCTGGAAGACTTATTCTGCAAGCTTGCATTGAACTTCCCGCGGGCGTGACTGCGGGCTCCGAGAAACCTGAAGGAGGACAACCACGTTGGGGGCACCTATGCGGCAGCGATGGTACGAGAAATCTCTTCGGCGGAATCTCCTTGACTTCCACATTGACGAATGGAACCCGCTGTTCCTTTCAAAGCTTGATCCGGCGCATTTCGCCGAATGCGCAGCGACCCTGAAAAGCACGGCGGCCACCGTATTCGCCAATACGCACACCGGGCTCTGCAACTATCCCACGACGGTGGGGGAGATGCACGCAGGGCTGAAGGGCCGCGACGCGCTGGGCGAGCTGATCTCCGCGCTGCACCGCCGGGGCATCGACGTGGTGGTCTACTACGTGATGATCTTCGCCGACTGGTACTGGGACAACCACCCTGACGCGAGGATCGTGGACGCCAACGGGCAGGCGATCAAGGTTCTGATCAACTCGAAGGGCAGCCCTCGGCGTTTCAGCACGACCTGCCCCAACAACGTCGATTACCGCAGGTTCGTCGTCGCGCAGATCGAGGAGATCTGCGACGGGTCCGAGTTCGAGGGCGTATGGCCCGACATGACCTTTTGGCCCACGATATGCTATTGCGCCTCGTGCCGAGAGCGTTACAGTAGGGAAGTCGGGGGCGAGATACCGAGAGTGATCGACTGGGAAGACCCGGTGTGGGTGGGGTTCCAGAGAAAGCGCCAGGAAGGGATGGTGGAGTTCGGGCAATTGGTAACCGACACCTTCAAGAAGAAAAAGCCGCACCTCTCGGTGGCCCATCAGTCGCTGGCGTTCCACGCGGACTGGTCCATGGGTGGCTCGCTGGAGTTGGCTGGCGTGACGGACTGGCTCTCGGCGGACCTGTATGGCGAGCGCTACGGGCTTTCCCTGTTCGCAAAGCTCTTCTATTCCCTCAGCCGGATCAAGCCGTTCGAGCACATTAACACATGGTGCTGGCCGGATATCCACGAGCACGTCATCACACGCACCGAGGACCACCTGCGGCTCACAGCCCTGTCCGCCATGGCAAACCATGGAGCCATTGTTTTCATCGACGCCATTGACCCGATCGGCACCGTCCACACGCGCAACTATGCCACGGGGAGAAAAGTGTATGCGGACGTCGAGAAGTATGAAAAGGAGGTGGGGGGACGTTTCTGCCAGGATGTCGGTATCTACTACAGTTACGAGTCAAACATCGACTTGAAGGAGAACGGCAGGGGTGTCGTGGAGGCAGCCTACACATTTGAAAACACATGGAAGCATGTTTCCAGCCCTACGGCACACCGGAACGCTGCCATTAACCTCGCCAGGACCCTGATCCAGCATCACATCCCATTCGGTGCGCTCACCCGTAAGGACCTGGGCAGGCTGTCCGACCGGCAGGTGATCTGCCTGCCGAACGTCGCCCTGATGAGCGCGGAGGAAGCCGAGGCGATGCGCGCCTACGTGCGCAACGGAGGGAGCATCCTTGCGACGGGCAAGACCTCCCTGATCTCGGCCGATGGCAGACGCCAACCGACGTTCCTGCTGGCAGACCTTTTCGGCTGCGACTACGTGGGGGAAACGAGGGAGGTGGTGACCTATTGCGCTCCCTCGGGCGTGCGCGATGAGCTGTTCCCCGGCTTCCTCCCGACATATCCCGTCACCCTGTACGACACGCAGCTGAAGGTGCGAACGCGCAAAGGCGCGGAGGTGATTGCTACCCTCTCCCTTCCCTATACCGACCCCACGGAGAGCCGCTACTCGAGCATCCTTACCGACCCGCCGGCCGCGCCCACGGAGTCACCGTCAATCCTGATCAACCGCTTCGGCAAAGGGCAGGTCGTGTACGCCGCAGGGGTGATCGAGAGTTGGGAACATGACAGCCAGCGCCAGGTGCTGGTGAACCTTGTACGGCTTCTCGCGTCCCGTCCGTTCTTCGTGGAGTGCCGCGCCCCCAAGTCAGTGGAGATCACCCTGTTCATGCAGGAGGATCGGAAGCGTTACGTGGCCAATGTTCTCAACTACCAGCAGGAGCTTCCCAACATTCCGATCCAGGGGCTGAAACTCAGGATCCGTATGGACGGAAGGAAACCGAAGGGTGCGTGCATGCTGCCCGAACACGCTCCGTTGCGCAACACCGTTGCCCCGGACTCTGTGGAGGTGGAAATCCCGGTGCTGAAGGATTTCGCAATGGTCGAGGTGAGCTGGCAGTGAGCCTTCCGACCCTCGGATTGCTTATTTCCGGATCGCGAGCAGGAGCGTGTCGGCATTGACTTCCGACATCGACACTACAGTTCCGGCCGAGGCGTGCCTCAGCCCCGGTTTCAGAATTCTTCTCTCCGCCAGGTCGACCTGGAACGTTTCATGGCGGGAAAGGTCGATTCCCAGCCCCACCTCGGCGGCATACGGGGAATACAATGCGACCTTGTCCCTGGTGGGGGAGGCCGACAGACGGATCTCTTCCCGTCCGTTGACGGGATCCTGCATGGGCTCGATGTCGAACAATGCAAAGGTCTCGAAGACCCACTTTGCATAGCCCGCGTCCCACGCGCCCGGGAATCGCAGAGAGGTGCTCCAGGGGTACGGAAGGCTGGAAAAGGCGGCAGCACCGAATGGCGTTCCCGGCCGATGCCAGGACCAGATGCCATGGGCACCATACGTGACACCCGCTTTGGCACCCGAGAGAAGGCTCTGCCAGATCGCCCGGCGGACCTCGAATGCGTCGAACCTCCCGTACGTGTGTCCATAACCATGCCCTTCGTAGCAGGGCTCTCCGTTCACTGAGGGTCTTTTGACGGCCTTCGTGGAGAAACGCCGGGCAAGCTTGTAGGGGGTATCCTGGGGCAGGCTGTGCCCTGACTGGAACATGTAGAAATCGAGCTCAGGCGAGTTGAGAATCTCGGGAGGAAGGTCGGCTTCCGGCTGCAAATGAAATGCGGTCAGTGCCTGGGGACAGGTCTTCCTGATCGTTGCAAGCGCGAGCTGGTAGCGCACAAGAGTTTCAGGGGACTTGAAGTCCGTATCCCCGCTCACGAGGAAGATCGGATCGAACTCTGCGAAGCACGCGCCGACGTATTCAACATAGGGCTGGATCGCTTCGAGGGGCATCTGTCGATCCGGAAGTTTTGCAGCGGCCCACGTTCCCGCAACATAGTCGCACCAGAGGAGAGCAAGAGCGGGCGTCATGCCGCGATCGCGCGCTGTGCGAAGCATCGAGCGGACCTTGTCGAAGTAGGCGTCCTCGCGATGCAGAAAGTCCCACTTCCCATTCTTCAGTTTTTTGAACGGCGCTGGCTCGTAGACAGCCACCGCCCCGTCCCACTGCGGAAGGATGTTGATCTGGAGAGCATTGAAACCCTGCAATCGGCGCAGATCGAGGTACTGTTCCCATTCATCCGGCGCGATATTCGTAAATGCGCTCCAGACGGTATCTGCCAGGTAGAACCACGGCTTCCCGTCCCTCGTAAAATGATCCTTTGATGCTGAAATCTCGAGTTTGCTCATGGCGGGCTGCAATATATCAAATTGTTTTCATTTTTGAAATATCATTTTCGAAAATCTCGCCCAGGGGCAGGACCTTCGTTCTCAGGACAGGCGGCCCGCCTACTTCTCTTCCTCGGGATGGAGCATCCGGTGAATCGTGGAGCGGATGACCTCGGGTTTGAACACGTCCTTCCAGTTCGGATTCACCACCTTTTCGAATCCCACCTTGACCGCGATTTTCGCCGCGTCGGAAAAGGGCGAGCCGATTTCCCCGAACACGATCGCCAGCGGGATCTGCGTGTGGCCGAGGAGGAACGAGCGCGCGGCTTCCGGGGGCACCCCGAGTGACACGGCCTGGTCCATGGCCTGCTTGATGAGGGTGGCCGCGGCCGCGGCGACCACCTCCGCCGCAGCCGGTTCCAGGATAGCCATCTGTTCCACGGTGATGCGGTGCGCTTTCATGACCGGAGCGAACATCTCCCGGCACACCTTCTCTGCGAGCGCGTAACCTTCCTCCGTGCCGCGGTGCAGTGCGACGACGATGTCCTGCCGGGCCAGTATCCCGCCGAAAAAGTCCCGGCGCGCTTCATCGGATTCCTGTACGCCGAACAGAGGGGGATGACAGGGGTGGGTCACCACGAAGGTGCAGTCCTCCCGCATGTGCACCTCGCCGTTATAGGCTGCGGCGGGATCCAGGAGGATGGCAATCGCTCCGTTTTTCATGAGTGGAACGATTTCCCTGCTTACTCCGCCCATACGCGCGTCCGGCACTGCCAGGATGACCACATCGCTTCGGGGGACGACCTGTTCGGCGGGCGCGGCGGCAAGACCCTTGTCCTTGATTCTCTGCACCCCTGCCTCCGACTTTTCGCACAGGTGCAATGAATAGGGCAGCTTTCTCAGGTTGTCGGTTATCCGGCCGCCCATCTTTCCGCCGGCGCCTATGATCGCAATCGTGGGATTCATTTCTTGTTGTACCTCCTGAACAGCGATTCGCGGTGAAGAATCTCGCTCTTCAGCCGGGGATCAATTGGCGCACACGCGCGAATCCTCGGGCAGTCCAGTCCTGTTCCTTGCTGATCGAATCCTCAAGACGAGCCTCCGGCGTCACCCAGGTTTCAAGCACCGCATTCAACTCCCGTCCAAAGGCGCGCAACCTCTCGAGGAGGTAGGGAATATTCAAACGTCCCTCTCCTGCCGGCGCCCCTTCGATGATAAACCCCATGCTGTGGGAGGCCCGCTTGATTGTGAAATCCTTCAGATGGAGGTTGACAGCGAGCGGCCCGAGCGTTTCAATGACGGTTTCCGGGGGTTCCAGGGCACCGAAGGAGTTCACGGTATCCAGGCAGATCCCCACCCAGGGGCTCGCAATGGAGTGGATCATCGAGGCGAGCGTGGGAGCCGTGAATCGGTTGTGGTTTTCAATGGCGAGAACTACTCCTGCGGCCTCGAGCGGTCCCGTCAACTTGCGCACGATTTCGACCACCTGCCACGGGTCCGGCTTGAACGTATTCGTATCTGTGACGATTCTCAGGATGGGGGATTTGAATTCTTTCGCGATCTCCAGATAGGTCAGGACGCGGTGATGGGACGGAGAACATGCAGATCGCCTAGATGAGAACGATTGTCGCATCGGCGCCGGCCAAGGTGATCCTTCTCGGGGGAAAGGGCGTCAACTGGGGATTTCCCGCCCTCGTCGCGGCGGTCGGCATACGCACCACCTGCACCCTGCGTATGAGCGGGGGAGGGGGGTATCGATTCGCCTACGGCGATCGGACTGAAGCAGGGGACGCAGCCTCCCTCTCAGCTTTTACCCGCGGAGTCGAGGAGCTGCGCGGCGGCAAGAAGTACGCCGACATCACCGCCATGGCGAGGACGGATTTTTTCGCCCCCGTGCGGAACGTCCTTGCGCACGTGGTGGAGCGCACCGGCGCGCTGGGATTCGAGATCGTGTGGCAGTCGGATATCCCGGTTGGCTCGGGCCTCGGATCAGGCGCGGCCGCAGCCGCCTCACTCGCTGCCGCGGCTTTCCGAGCCGGCGGCGCCTCACCCGCGCCGCGGGATCTCGCCTGGGTGGCGTGGCAGGCGGACGTCATTGCGCACGGCGGGCTGGGCACGGGGCTGGACAGCGGCGCGTGCGCCCTCGGGGGCATCGTCCGCTACAGCCTGAATGACGGACCCCGTCCGGTCACCGCGGCAGCGGATCTCCGGCTGGTGGTGGGGGATACCCTGCTTCGGGCGAGCACCGCCGCGAGCAATACGGCCTCCCGCAACTGGCTGGACGAGCATCCCATGCGCTTCCACCTTCTGGAGGAGATGGGCATACTGGTGGAACAGGCCGAGGCCGCGATCGCCGCAGGGGACATGTCGAGGCTGGGCCATCTGATGAATCTGAACCAGCTCATCAAGGAGAAGCTCGGGATGTCCGTCCCCAAGATCGAGATGCTCATTGAAGCAGCCCTGGGCGCGGGGGCCCTGGGCGCGAAGATCTCGGGCAAGGGAGGGGGCGGAATAATCGTGGCCCTTTCGGAGACGGGGAAGCAGCAGGCGGTCGCCAGGGCCATCGAGGCGGCGGGGGGCAAAGCCCTTGTCCCTGAGGTCGGCGTCGAAGGCGCTCGCATCGAGATGGACGACCAGTAGAAAGAGTCGCACAAGGAGGAAAAGATGGATTTTCAGCAAATGGTGGCGAAGGGGCGGATTGTCGATCTGACCCACCGCCTTATTCCCGGCAAGGAGCAGTACGCACTCGATTTGGGCCGGCACAACGAACGCCACGGAGACGAGGGCGACATTATGAGCACCGTCTACCTGTGGTCCCATGTGGGAACGCACGTGGAGGCGCCCCTGCATTACCTTGCAAAGGGCAGCGATACGGCGGGAATCCCGATCGAGAAGCTCATGGGACCCGCCATCGTCCTCGATTTCCGGGCCAAGGGATTGGATGAGGCGATCACACTGGAGGACGTGAAGAAGGCGGGGTCCATCGAGGTCGGGGACCGGGTCATGACCATGACGGGGCGTCACACTTCCTACCGCACGCCGCAATCGCACGAGCGTCCGTACCTGACCGAGGAGGCCGTCCGATGGCTCGTGGAAGACAGGAAGATCAGCTGCCTGGGAACCGACAGCTCAGGGTATGAAGTGCGGGGGGTAGAGCACCACCCGGACCATCTGCTGATTACCGGCGCGGAAATCCCCGTGCTGGAATGCCTGGCAAATCTTACGGAGCTGAAGAGCAGGCGGTTTTTCCTGATCGCGCTCCCGGTGCCCGTTGTCGGCCTTGACGCGTTCCCGGTGCGGGCAATCGGCATCGAGCCCGAAGGTTGAAATGACTGCCGAATCGTCCGTCCCCCGGTCCTCCGGCGGCGTCAGGCTCGGCGCTGCCCTCTTCAATGGAGACCACGGCCATCTTGCCGACGAGGTCGCGCGGCTGGAGGAGGCAGGCCTGGACTTCGTGCACCTGGATTTTTTCGACGGGTACTTTGTGCCGGATGTCGGATTCTCCCCGCGGACCATTGGCGCTCTTCGCGCCCTGACGCGTCTTCCATTCGAGGTGCACATGGGCGTCGCCGAGCCCGCCCGGTTCATACCCGCGCTCATCGACGCAGGTGCCAATCTCATCCTTTTCCATGTGGAGAGCTCCCGGATGCCGTTCGAGACGGTGTTCTCGATTCAAATGCTGAAGGCCAGGGCGGGCGTCGCCCTCTCGCTGGGCACCCCCCTGGGGACACTCGAACCATTGATGGGGCGGGTTGACGCGGTCCTTATCCTGTCGCGGGTCACTGGGGAAGGGACAAAGGGAGCGAGCTTCGACCCGGCCGCCATCCCCCGGGTTCGTGCCGCTCGCGCAATGGCGGACGCGGGGACCGGCTCGTGCGAAATCCAGGTTGCAGGGGGAGTGAATCGAACAAACGCTGCGGCGCTGGTCGCCGCGGGCGCGACGACCCTCACCCTGGGCGCGGGAATCTACGCCGCGGCGAACATGCGCAAGGAAGTCGCGGAGGTCCGCGATCTGGCGGCCCGGGCGCTGACCCGGGAATGAGGAGCGTGCGGAAATGACAGCATGGCGGGTTCTTATCGGCTCGAAATCCTTCGGGAAGGCCTTCCCCGAGCACCTCGAGCTGCTGCGGCAGGCCGGCTGCGAGGTTGTGCCGAACGGGGTTGGCCGCGCGTACCGGGCCGTCGAGCTGATGGAGGCGCTGGCGGAGATGGACGCCATCGTGACGGGCACGGACGAGCTTTCGGCTGAGGTCATCGGGAAGGCACGGCGCCTGAAGACCATTGCCAAGCATGGGGTAGGCCTCGACAACATCGACCTTCCCGCGGCGCGTTCCCGGGGCATTGTGGTAAGCGCCGCTTTCGGCGCAGTGCACGATTCGGTGGCAGATCTCACGATGGCCCTCCTTCTTGCAGCGGCCCGGGGCATCGTGCCTGGCCACATCCGCACGAAGGCAGGGCAGTGGAAGGGTTTCATGGGCATGGAGCTGCGGGACAAGACCCTGGGAATCATCGGTCTGGGCCGTATCGGCAAGGAGGTCAGCCTCCGCGCGCAGGGATTCGGCATGAAAGTGATTGCCCATGACCCAATGCCGGACTCGGCCTTCGCCGCAGCGCACGGGATCCGGTTCGTGCCCCTTGGGGAGCTCCTCTCATCGTCCGATGTCGTCTCACTCCACCACGGCCTGGAGCAGGCAGGCAGGCCGCTCCTGGGGGAGGACGAGATCGCGTCGATGAAGAAAGGCGCGATCCTCGTGAACACGGGCCGAGGACACCTGTTGGACGAGGGGGCGCTTGCCCGGGCACTGGCCGCGGGCGCGCTCGGGGGAGCGGGGCTGGACGTGTACCAGCAGGAGCCGCCTCAGGGGAGCCCGCTGCTTGCCCTGGAGAACGTGGTCCTCGCGCCACACATGGCGGGAGACACGCACGATGCGCGGCGCCGTATGGGGGAGATCACGGTGGAGAATATCGTGCGTGTGAAGAGGGGCGAGCCGCCCCTTTGTCCCGTGGAGTGACAACGATGAAGCCGCTGCGATTCGCCGTCATCGGGGCAGGATTCTGGGCGCGTTACCAGCTTGCCGGCTGGCGCCAGGCGGGCGGCGCGGATTGCATTGCCATCTGCAACCGGACCGCATCAAAGGCCGAGCCCCTGGCCAGGGAGTTTGGCGTTCCCGCAACCTATACGGACCCGGGGAGCTGCTCCGCCGGGAGGCCCGGACGTTGTCGATGTCATCAGCGCCCCCGACGCTCACGAGGAGCATGTTCTTCTTGCAGCGGCGCGGGGCTTTCCCGTGATATGCCAGAAACCGATGGCCCCCACGCTTGCGGCCGCCGAGCGGATGGTGGCGGCGTACCGGGAAAAGCAGGTGCCGTTCTTCGTGCACGAGAACTGGCGCTGGCAGGCCCCCATTCGGGCTTTGAAGCGTGTCCTGGATGAGGGCCGGATCGGAAAAGTGTTTCGAGGCAGGATCAACATGATTTCGGGATATCCTGTCTTCAGGAACCAGCCTTTCTTCAAGACGCTGGACAGGTTTCTTCTCACCGACCAGGGAAGCCACCAGCTGGACGTGGCGCGTTTCCTCTTCGGCGAGGCCCAGAGCGTGTATTGCCGCGCAGGCCGGGTCCATTCCGACATTCGCGGGGAGGACGTGGCAACTGTGATGCTGACGATGAATGCGGGATCGACGGTCGTCGTGTGCATGGGGTTCGCGGAAAATTTCCTCGAGCGAGATCGGCACCCTGAGACCTTTATCTTCGTCGAGGGGGACAAAGGCTCGGCGGAGCTGGGGCCCGACTATTGGGTCCGGGTCACTACTGAAGCGGGCACCCAATTACGGCGTCATCCGCCTCCCCGCTACTCGTGGGTGGATCCGGAGTACGAGGTGGCGCAGGCGAGCATCGTGCCCTGCATTCTGGATATCATGCGCGGTCTCCGAAAGGAGGGTGCGACTGAGACGACCGGAGAGGACAACCTGAAGACCGTGAGGCTCGTCGCCGCCGCCTATGAATCAGCGGATACCGGGCAGGCGGTCCGCGTCGAGTAAGGAGGCGGTGGTGATGCCGGTACAACATCTGCCTGCGAAGGTCTGGCGCCGGGGGAGGAACGACGACCCCCCGCCGCGCATGACTCTCCGCGCGGGGCCGCTCGATCTCCTGTTCGAACAGGGGGAGCTTCGCTCCATCCGGCTCGGAGACCGCGAGGTCATCAGCAGGATCTATGTCGCGGTGCGCGATCGGAATTGGGACACCGCGCCGCCGGCTCTCTCGAAAATCCTGCACGAGGTCGGTGAAGCGTCCTTCCGAATCTCGTTCGACGTGAGCTGCCCGGCTGAGGGAGATAGATTTCACCTGGAAAGGGCTGATCACCGGAGACTCATCCGGGACCCTCACTTTCTCAATGGACGGCGAAGCGCGCTCGACATTCATGCGGAATCGCATCGGTTTCTGCATCCTGCATCCCGACAGCTGCGCAGGTGCGCGGTGCACGCTCCGGCGCCCCGACGGTTCCCTGGTGCAGTCCGAGTTCCCCCGGGCCATCTCGCCCCATCAACCCTTCATGGAATTGTCGGGCATCTCTCACGAGATCTCACCGGGGACCTGGGCAGATCTTTTCTTTGAAGGGGACGTGTTCGAAACCGAGGACCAGCGGAACTGGACGGACGCGTCCTTCAAGACCTACTGCACGCCGTTGAAGAAGCCGTTTCCCGTTCAGGTCGCGTCTGGGACCGAGGTGCGACAGGCCGTCACGCTCCGGCTCCGGGCAGAGTCTGGCACGGCAGCGAATCAAGGACCTGCATCCGCTTTGCCGGGCGCAGAGGAGGCGGTGTTCGAGATCGAGTCAGGAGCACCTGTCGGGCCGCTGCCTCGTATTGGGCTGTGCGCAGCCAGTCATGGCGGCACACTCAGCGCCCGGGAGATGTCGCTTCTTGCCGCGCTGAACCTGGACCACCTCCGAGTCGACCTGGACCTTTCCGCCTCCGGATGGGAAGAGTCCCTGCGGAGAGCATCGGCGGAGGCTGCCGCCCTTGCCGCGCATCTGCTCGTGGCGCTTCATCTCTCCGATTCTGCTGAAGACGAGATCGCTGCTCTTGGCGGTGTCCTTGGCCATGTCCGGTCAGCGGTCGACCTCTGGCTCGTATTCAAGAAGGGAGAGGCGTGCACCGCCGATCGGTGGGCAGAGCTCGCCAGGAAGGCCCTCGGTCCATTCTTCCCGAATGCCGAGTTCGCTTCGGGGACCAATGCCTATTTCGCGGAGCTGAACCGCGGCACGCCGCCGGGAAGGGTCGTCGACTGCCTGGTGTACTCTGTCAATCCGCAGATACACGCCTTCGACGATATCTCGGTCATGGAAACCCTGAGCGCCCAGGCCGCTACCGTGGAGAGCGCCCGGCGCATCTCCGGCGACAGGCCGATCGTGGTGAGCCCGGTCACGCTGAAAGCTCGATTCAACGCGGTTGCTACCGGCCCTCTGCCCCCTGTGCAGCCCGGAGAGCTTCCTCCCCAGGTGGATCCGCGTCAGATGTCCCTGTTCGGCGCCGCGTGGACCGTGGGAAGCATTGCGAGCCTTGCGCGCGCAGGAGCCGCACGCCTCAGCTACTACGAGACGACCGGTTGGCGGGGGGTAATGGAATCGGAGCAAGGGCCCCCCGTTCCCGAGTGTTTCCCCGCTTTGCCCGGGATGTGTGTTTCCGTTGTACCACGCGCTTGCGGACATCGGCGAAATGAAGGGCGGCGTGGTCCTGTCAGGCAGCGCGAGCCCGGCCCCGCTGCTCGCCGGACTCACAATCGACACGCGCGGGGGGCGGCGGACAATGATCGCGAACCTGGGCCCCTCATCAATCAATGCGAGGGTCATTCGTGCGCCCGGCAGCGGACGCCGTGCGCGCGTGAGGGTTCTCGACGAAACGAATGTTGAACGGGCATGCCGCTCGCCGGTTGAGTTCCGGACCGGGACGGGAGCGCGTATGGGCAGGGGCGGGGAGCTGAAAATCGTGCTTCTCCCCTACGCCGTTGCCCGGATAGATTGGGAGGTGTGAATGAGCGCAAAGCCGTCGACACTGGATCGTTACTTCTCGCTCGAGGGCAAGGCCGCTCTGCTGACAGGAGCAGGCGGGGGCATCGGACATGCGCTTGCTGTCGCGCTGGCTGGAGCCGGGGCATCAGTTGTCCTTCACGCAAGAACGAAGGAAAAGCTGGAGGGCCTCGCCGTGGAGATCGGCGGCGCCGGAGGGAAATCGGTCAGCCTGATCGCGGAGCTGGGTGACCTGGAGGCGGCGCGGAAGCTCGTGGGGGACGCACGCGATGCATTCGGCCGGTTGGACATCCTTGTCAACTGCGCCGCCATGAACAGGAGGAAACCGATCTCCCAGGTGACCGAGGAGGACTGGGACGAGATCATGGCGGTCGACCTGAAGAGTCTCTACTTCATGAGCCAGGCAGCCTATGGGATCATGCGCGCGCAGAAGTCGGGAAAAGTCATCCACATCGGGTCGGTCAACTCCAGCTTCGCGCTGGGCACAGTCTCGGTGTACGGCGCGGCGAAGGGCGCCGTGGCACAGCTCACCAAGGTCATGGCCGTGGAGTGGGCGCATGACAACATCCAGGTGAACTGCGTCATCCCCGGATTCGTCGCCACCCCTCTGTCGAAGCCATTGTGGGATGACCCCTACAAGTCGAACTGGATGCGCAGCCGCATCCCGGTCCGAAGGCCCGCGCAGCCGGAGGAAATGGTCGGGGCCGTGCTCATGCTGGCAGCTCCCGCGTCATCGTACATCACGGGGACCACGATCGTCGTCGACGGCGGGGTGCTCGCGGGCGGGTGGTGGGAGCCCGATGAGGTGATTGCTGAGCTCTAGATGAAGGAGGGCATCATGCGTGCCGTTATCATGGACGCGCCGGGACAGATACGGATCGGAGAGTGGGACGCCCCCCGTCCGGCGGCGGGGGAAATCCTCATTGCTCCGCGCGCAGTCGGGGTCTGCGCGGGGGACCTGTACATCTACCTCGGCAAGAACGCCTACGTGCGATACCCGCAGGTGACGGGACACGAGGTCTCGGGGGTCGTGGAGGAAACAGGCCTCGGAGTCAGCGGGTTTGCTGCCGGGGAGGAAGTGGTAGTCGAGCCTTTCCTGGGGTGTGGAAAATGCTATCCGTGCCGGATTGGCAAATCCAACTGCTGCGCGAACCTTCGCATCATCGGCGTGACGCAGCCCGGAGGTATGGCCGAGCACATGGTTGCCCCTGCTGACCACGTGCACAAGGTCCCGTCCGGGCTCTCCTTCACGGCGGCATCGTTCGTCGAGCCGGTTGCCATCGGGGTCCAGGCGTGCCGGCGGGGTGCAGTGTCGGCCGGCGAGTACGTCCTGGTGCTCGGCTGTGGGCCGATCGGTCTGGCCCTGATCGAGGTGGCGCGCGCCCGCGGGGCGCGGGTCGTGGCCGCCGACGTGCAGCCCTCCCGGCTGGAGATGGCTGGCACGCTGGGAGCGGAGGTCATGCTCGCGGATGAGAAGCTCCTGCCGGCCGTCCTGGAGCAGACCAACGGTGAAGGCGCGCCGATTGTCATAGAAGCCACCGGCAACGTGAAGGCCATGGAGCAGACAGTGGACCTGGTGGCCGCAGGCGGGCGGATTGTCATTGTCGGCCTCGTGAAGAAGGGGACTCCCGTGACGTTCCCCGGGCTCGATCTGACGCGCAAGGAGATGAACATCATCGGATCGCGCGCTTCGGTGGGATGCTTCCCCGAAGCCTTGAAGCTGCTGGCGAGCGGAGCGGTGCAGTACCCGAAGGTTGCCACCGAGTTCGACATGTGGGAGGGCCCGCGCATCATTTCTGAGCTCGCGGATTATCCGGGAAAGCTCCACAAGGCGGTCTTGGTTCGCAAGTGATCACGGGCCACGAAAGAGGGAGTCACATGCGTGCAGTGCATTTTCGCGGAGCCGGGCGTGTAGAGATCACAGAGGTGCCGACTCCTGAGCCGCGGGGCACCGAAGTCCTGGTACGGGTGAAGTCCGCCTCGATCTGCGGCACCGATCGTGAGAACCTGATGGGCGCCGGCCAGGCCACGATCCCGGGCCACGAGAACGCGGGGGAAGTGGCCGCGGTGGACGCCGCCACCCGTGTCCGTACAGGCGATCGGGTCGCGGTCAACTGTCACGTGACCTGCGGGGCCTGCGCGCACTGCAGGAACGGCGACCTGTACTTCTGCGAGAAGCTGAGCGTCATCGGCTTCGACCGCGACGGGGGGTATGCGGAATACGTCCTCGTGCCGGAATCATCCTGCATGCCCATCCCGGACGCCATCAGCTACGAGCAGGCGTCGCTGATGGTCGACATGCTGGGGACGCCCTTCCAGGCTTTCAGGCGTGCCGGGCTTCGCGTCGGGGAACAGATCGCGATCTGGGGAGCCGGCCCGATCGGGATGGGGCTCCTGATGACCGCGGTCCAGGCGGGCGTCCGCGCTGCCGTCATCGACCTGAGCGAATACAGGCTGAAGCTCGCGCGCGAGCTTCAGCCTGAGATCGTCATCAATCCGGGCATGCATGACGTCGGAGACAAGCTGCAGGAGTGGACGGACGGGCGCGGGGTGCGGACGGCCTTCGACTGTGTGGGAAGTGAAAAAGTCTGCCTCCAGGCGCTTTCGAACCTTGCGAAGAGGGGTACCCTTGTCGTCGTCGGGGTGAGCCATCGCCTGACGATCAACCCATGGGAACATCTCATTTGCCGGGAATTGACCATACTCGGCACCCGTAACTTCAACACCGGGTATTTCCCCGAGATGGCCAGGCTGATCGAGGGAGGCCTCCCAGTCCTGAAGACTGTCACGCACCGGTTTTCCCTCGAGAAGGCCGGTGAAGCCTTCTCCCTTTTTACTTCAGGCGAATGCGGCAAGATCCTGATCGTTGAACCTTTGGCTCGCCCTTGAACAACTGCTTGGTTCAGTTTTTACTTCTAATAATCAAAAATGAAAATTTTCTTGACAAGCCATATTCTAGCACATACACTACCTTGGTTTTTCTTAAGAAACCGCCTCAGGGCGGGATCGATCAAAGAGATGCGAAGGAGGATTGTATGAGTGGTATTCTCAGGATAAAAGGGCGCTGGATGGTGGCCGCTGCCACAATCCTGCTGGCTGCGGTTATCTGCCTGCCGGTTTTCGCGAGCGGAGGCGGAGAGAAGAATGGCCCCATCATGATCGGTTACGCAGCGCCGGGACTCTACGGCGGCCAGCTATTCATCCAGTCGAGCCTGGTCGACAACGCAAAGACATTGGGGTGGGGCGTAATCACGACGAATGCGAACTCCGATCCGCAAAAGCAGAACAATGACATCGACTATCTCATCTCTCTCGGCGTGAAGGCAATAGTGGCCGTGCCGGAAGACAGCGCAGCGATTGCTTCGGCAATTGAAAAAGCCAAGGCGGCACATATCCCCTTTTACACCATTGACAGGTCGCCGACCGGGGCCAAAATCAACATGACCGTCCTTTCCGACAACAGGCTTGCGGGCCGGCAGGCCGCGGAAGTGATGGTTGCAGAGCTGACCAAGAAATACGGGTCTCCGAAAGGCAAGGTCCTGGAGATCACCGGCAATCTGAGTCAGAACGTGGGACAGCTGCGCCGCGACGGGTTTCACGACGTGATCGACCAGAACAAGGGCATCACTGTCATCCAGAAGGTGGGAGACTGGGACGCGGCCAAGGGGCAGCAGATCGCACTCGATGTCATGACCGCGAACCCGGACCTCGACGGCATCTACATCCATTCCGACAACGTGTACGGACCGGGGACCAAGGCGGCCATGGATCAGATCAACAGGTTCCACAAGCGTGGCGAGCCCGGGCACATCATCCTGACGGGCGTCGACGGCGGTCCGTGGATCCTGGAGGCAATTCTGGACGGCATTGCTGATGGGGCTGGTTCGCAGCCGGTCAGCGATTTCGGGATCGTCGTGAAGTGGATCGACCAGGAGCTCAAAGGCAAGCCTGTCACAGAGGGAGAGGTCGTTCAGACCGGCGCCCCGTGGTCACCGGCCCACATCAAGGTCAATCAGGATGGAACGATGGAGCTCTTCCTGGCCACTACCAAGGTGACGGCGCAGAACATCACCGATCCTGCGATTTGGACGAACATGGACAAGACCGCCAAGATGCCGGCCCGCTGATCGGCGGGAAGCAATCGACAAAGGCTTCACGACAGCAGCTTCGGATTCTTTTCCGTTCGCCCGGAGAGCTCGCCTCTCCGGGTGGGCGGACATCGGTGCGTGCGCGCCCGAAATCCAGTGAGAGGAAAGGAACGCTGCGTTGATTGATCAGGCGACGAGTACGCATCCCTTCATGGTCGAGATGAAGAACGTCACGAAGGAATTCCCGGGAGTACGCGCTCTCTCGGGAGTGAGCTTTTCTCTTCGGGCGGAGGGAGAGCTGCACGGCCTTGTCGGGAAGAATGGAGCGGGCAAATCGACCCTCATGAACGTGCTCACCGGGGTTTTCCCGCCCGATTCCGGGGAGATCAACATTCATGGAAAATCGTACCCGCGACTGACGACGACAATCTCGCGGCAGCTCGGGATCGCGTGCGTTCATCAGCACTCACAGTTGGTGCCTTCCCTGAGCATCGCGGAGAACGTCTTCTGCGGGAGCCTGCCCACCACGCGAATCGGTCTGGTCGACTGGAATACCATCTACAGGGAAACGGGCGAAAGACTGAAGAATCTCGGGCTCGACATCGACGTCAGGCGAAAGGTAGAGGGCCTGTCGGTGGCCGAGAGGCAGATCATCGAAATCACCAAAGCGCTGTTCGCCAAAGCGCGCATCATCATCCTTGATGAGGCGACCGCGCCTTTGCCCAAGAGCGAAGTGGAGATGCTCTTTGGCTTTGTGCGGCGGCAGCGGGAGCGCGGCGCGGCATTTGTCTACATTTCACATTACCTCGAAGAGATTTTCGAGCTCTGTGAGACAGTCACCGTCATGAAGGACGGCAGGAACATCGGCGATCATGCTGTGGCGAGCTTGAGTCAACCCGAGCTCGTGCGGCTCATCAGCGGGGTCGAGGTCGAACGTTTTCGCCACTCCGACCGGATAGCATTCGGCGACGCGCTGCTCGAAGTCCGCGATCTCGACCGGCCCGGGATGTACAGCCAACTTTCGCTGACGATCGCCCCGGGCGAAATTGTCGGCCTGACGGGCCTCGAGGGATGCGGAAAGGATTCTTTTGCGCGCGGCCTGTTCGGTCTGGAGCCGCTAGGCATCGGAGTCACCTTGCTCGGGGGCAGACCCTACCGGGCGCGAAGCCCGCGGGAAGCCCTGAACCAGGGCGTCGCATACCTCCCGCGGGACCGGCACGGCTTGGGCATAATTGGGCTGCGATCAGTGCGGGAGAATATCACCCTTCCCATTCTTTCGCGCCTGATGGGCCTGCTGGGATTGGTGGTCCGCAAGAGGGAAAACGCGCTCGTGGCGCAGCTGATCGAAAAGCTGAACGTTGTCACCCCCTCGATGCTGCAGGCCGTCCAGTTCCTGAGCGGGGGAAACCAGCAGAAGGTGGTGTTCGCAAAGCTGGCAAGCGTCGATCCGAAGGTTCTCCTCCTGGATGAACCGACGCAGGGCGTCGACGTCCAGGCAAAAGTCGAGATCCTGAAGATCATCGACCAGTTGTCACGGGAGAAAAAGGTCGCCGTCGTCGTCATTTCCGAAGAGATTCGCGAGCTCCTCGACATCTGCGATCGAATCGTGGTGATGTTCAAGGGGAGGATCGTCAGGGAGTTTCTCACCGACGATTCGCGGACGACGGGTGAAGCAATCCTGCATGCCGTCGAAGGAACGGGGGTCGCATGAGGGCAAATCAATTGCGCCCGGTCCCGGTCCTCCTGGACAACCTCATATGGTTCCTGCTCCTTCTTGCGCTCATTATCTTTTCCGCCCTGACCAACCGGTTTTTTACCGTCAACAATGTCACCAATATCCTTGTCCACTCGGCCGTGCTCGGGATCATGGTCATCGGGCAGAGCTTCACGCTGATCACGGGGAACTTCGACCTGAGCGCGGAGTCCAACCTCGGCCTCATCGCCGTGCTCGGCGCCTTCCTGATGACCGCATCGGGTGAGCCGTCGAATGGGAGCGGCCTGCTGCTCAACCCTCTCCTGGCCCTTCTTGTCATGTTCGGAACGGCCTGCTGATAGGCGCAATCAACGGCCTGCTGATTACGCGGCTGAAGATGAACAATTTCATCGTGACTCTCTCCATGCTGATCATCATCCGTGGCCTGGCCTTTCTGGTCACCCACGGCAAGACCGTCACGGGCATTCCGGCTTCCTTCAAGGCCCTTGGCCACGCATACGCGGGCCCGGTACCGATCAGCGTCATCGTGCTTCTGGCAGCTTTCGCGCTGGCCTTCTTCGTCATGCGCTATACCCGTTTCGGCCGCGATCTGTACGCGGTGGGGGGAAACAGCGATGCGGCTTCCGTTTCGGGCATCGACTCCCAGAGGAGGATCCGACAGGCGTACCTGATCAGCGGGGCAATGGCCGCCTTCGCCGCATGGATCGAGCTGGGCAGGCTGGGCGTCGGAGCCACGAGGATCGGTGAGAACATGATCTTCGAAATCCAGGCGGCGGCCGTCATCGGCGGGATAAGCCTGTTCGGCGGGCGGGGCACAATGCTGGGCGCCCTGGGAGGCGTTCTTCTCCTGTCCTCAATCAATTCCGGCCTGAATCTCCTGCAGGTTTCCGGTTTTGCCATCGACATGGTTCGAGGGATTGTCATCCTCGGCGCGATGCTGATCGACGCGCAGAAGGTACGGTACACGATGCCTCCGAGGATCCCTGCGGGTGCCGCATCCACGACTAAAAAATGACACCCGGGATGGAGATATGAGAACCAAAGCATCTACCCCGTTCTTGCTCCGGCAGTTGATCTGGTTTCTTCTTGCCGCCATCGTGCTTTTCTTTACGCTCACAACGCGCAATTTCCTCAGCATAGGCAACTTCATCAACATTCTGTTCAATGCCTCCGTTCTCGGGGTTCTGGTCATCGGCCAGAGCTTTACCCTGCTGACGGGCAACTTCGACCTCTCCATTGAATCGACTCTCGGTCTCTGCGGCCTGCTGGGCATCTGGTTCATTACCCATGCCGGTCCGCCCCTGTACGGGAGCGGGTGGATGGTCGCCCCCACCGTCTCGATCATCGTGATCCTGTTCATCGGGCTCGGCATCGGGGTCATCAACGGCGTGCTCATCACGAAGATGAAGGTGAACAACTTCGTCGTCACGCTTGCGATGCTGATCACGATTCGCGGGCTCACGCTGCTGGTCAACAATGGCCAGACCGCCTACAGCGTGTCTCAATCATACAATTGGATCGGGCTGGGGAAGCTTGGTCCAATTCCCATCCCGATAGTGGTTTTTCTCCTCCTTTTCGCGTTTGCCTATGTCGTGACAACCTACACACCGTTCGGCAGGGAGCTCTTTGCGATTGGCGCGAACAGGAATGCGTCGTACGCCTCGGGGGTAAAACCGGAAACGCGGATTATCCAGGTGTACATGATCAGCGGCCTGCTGGCCGCGTTGGCCGGCTGGATGCTCTCCGCTCGGTTGACGAATGCCATGAGCTCGATGGGTCAGGGCTCGGTTTTCGAGGTGTTCGCTGCAGCAGTCATCGGCGGAATCAGCCTCAAGGGCGGCCAGGGATCCATGATAGGCGCGCTGGGTGGCGTGCTTCTTCTCACGACGATTGGCGCGGGTCTCAACCTGATGAACGTGTCCGTGTACTGGATCCAGGCAATCCGCGGGTTTATCATTCTGATTGCCATGCTCATCGAAGCCCAGAAAGTGCGCTATTCCAGGGCCCTTGCTGATCCGGGTGAGCAAAAGAATCGTTAAATGTACTTCAAACCTGCCATGCAAACAGCATGGCGAGGCGACGGGCTATGGATCGTCAACGCGCTCGAGTCTATCCCTTCACTGCCCCGGCGGTCAGCCCTTTCACGACCTGCTCCTGGAAGAGCGCGTACATCAAAATGGCCGGCGCGATGAGCACGACCGCACCTGCGGCCATGAGTCCCTGGTCGCTCGAGTACTGTCCCCGGAGCATGAACACTGAAAGATTGAGCGTCCTGAGAAGCGGGTTCGCGAGCATGACCAGAGCGAAGAGGAACTCGTTCCATACGCCCAGGAACACGAACGTGCCGACCGTCGCGATTCCCGATCGCGTGAGGGGAAGGGCGATGCTTAAAAATACGCGGATTGGCCCGCATCCGTCGATCACGGCAGCTTCGATCAGATCGTCCGGAATTCCCTTCCGCATGAATCCGGTCAGAACAAATATAGCGAATGAAAGATTTGTGACGATGTAGACGATGATGATACCCAGCCTCGAGTTCAGCAGGCCCATGTTTCTCATGGTCACGAACAGCGGGATCAGGAGCGCCTGGGCAGGCACCATTATCCCGATGATGAAATACGTATAGAGCATGGTACCCGTTTTCGTAAACTTCGAGAGGTAGAACGCCGTCATTGCGGCCAGGAAAACAGTCGCCACCACGGTGAGAGCCGCATAGATGAGGCTGTTCGGGATCGTGATGGCAAGGTGAGCACCCTGAAATGCCCGGGCAAAATTCTTCCAGATTATCGGTCCTGGCAGCGAGAACGGGTCTGCATAGATCTGGTTGTTGTCCCTGAAAGAGTTGAGGAATGTCCAGATCACAGGATAGAGGGCCGCCAGGCACCAGAATGCCAGTACGATGTGCCGAAGGGTGACGAAGGCCCGTTGTCGAGCGACTAGCCTGCGAGTGCTCCTGTCGATGCGCACGATGTGACCCATGCAATCACCTCTTAGTAGTCGAAGCGGCGGATAATGACTCGGGATGCCAGCGTGATGAAAAGGGACGCGAACAGAATGACCATGGCGATCGCACTTCCCAGGCCGAACAGGGCTGCCAGGAAAGTCTTGTTGTACATGAACACGCCGAGGAACGCCGATCGCACGCCCGGTCCGCCCCAGGTCATGATATAGGAGTGCTCGAACGCCTTGAATGAACCCGAGGTGATCAGCGTGATGCAGATGAATATGATGTCCCATTGCATGGGTATGACGATGCTCCGAAAGGTCCGGAAGGAGCTTGCCCCGTCGATGGTGCTGCTTTGGATGACCTCTTCCGGGATCGACTGCATCCCGGCAAGAAGGATCACCACATACAGGCCGATGAACTGCCAGATCATCGGGGTCAGGACCGTGAAGAAGACAACGTTCTTGTCGGAGAGCCAGTTTCTCCTGAGCGCTCCGAGGCCGATAGCTTTCAGCATACCATTGACCGGGCCGACATCGGCGTTGAACACCAGGGTGAACATCAGGGCTACCGCGGCTGCCGAGAGCACGACAGGCAGGAAGACGAGCGCCCTGTACAGGCGAAACCCGCCTTTCGTTCGGAAGATCAGGTACGCGAACGTCAAGCCCAGCCCGACCTGGATGATGAGTGCGAGCACGAGGCCGACGACAGTGTTTTGCATGACGATGGCAAAATCCCCGCTGTTCAACAGGTCAAGATAGTTCTTCAGCCCAATGAAAACGGGCTTGGAGATGGCATTCCACTTGGTGAGAGAATAGTAGATGGAATACCCGAGGGAGATGACGACAAAATACGTGTAGAGGAGGAAGGACGGTCCCACGAAGACCAGCCATCCCCATTTGTGCTTACGAAGAACATGCATCTGCGGCCGCTCCAGAATCGAAAGTACTGTGAAAAAAAGGTAAGGGAGTGTGAGCCACCCCCTTACCTCCGTTTGGAACCGCGTGTTCCAGGAGACAGATCACATACTGTCTTTCTACCTCGACGCCTTGTATTCGTCAATCGACGCCTGCACCTTGTCGATGTATTGGTTGGCGTTGAGGGAGCCCGACCAGAGCTCGTCGAGAGCAGACTGGTAGTCGAATTGCAGCTTGTTGTCCGGCAGGTTCTGCCAGATCATCGGAGATCCACTCACGTTGTTCTTGAGGTGGAACTGGATTGCCTTGACTGCCATCTTGTTGGGGATCTTGGACAGGTCCACCTTCTTCATGACCGCGTTGTTCACTGAGACGATGAACCCTGACTGTGACTCGGCCAGGGGGATGTCCCAGCCCACCGCATCAAAGAACGCGACGATTCCTGCCTGCTTCTTGGGATCGGCGAAAGATTTCGCATTGATGCAGTAAGCATCGTTCACGGTTCCCTGGATGAATGTCGCAGGATCACGCTCGGCGTCCGGAAGCTTCGGAATCGGGATGATGTCAACCAGCAATACGTAACGAACCAGTAGGCTACACA
>CAWGAC010000025.1:0-163035 GCA_963820435.1 uncultured Spirochaetota bacterium
CATCCACCATGCGTCATCGTGGGCTCGAAAGAGACGGAATTGCCCCTTACCTTTTTCTTTCGCCGCTGCTGGTGCTCCTTGCCGCGTTCATCCTCTATCCCGTCGTCATGAACTTGATCGCGAGCTTCACGGAGTGGAAGGGATACGGGGCGATGAAATGGATAGGCCTTTCCAACTACCGCTCCATGATCAATGACCAGGCGTTCTGGACGTCGATCTGGAACACCGGCATCCTGGTTTGCTACATCCCGTTGAGCACGGTGGCAACCGTTTTCGTAGCTGCGATCCTGCGTGAAGGCATTCGGGGCTGGAAGGCCTACCGTGCCATCCTCTACATCCCGAACCTGCTGGGGCCGGTCATCATCGGCGTGGTCTTCTCCATCTACCTCCGGGATGACGGGTCCCTGAACCTCCTGATCAAGTGGGCCGGAGGGTCGACCGTGCGCTTTCTGACCTCTCCGTCAATTGCCATCAACTCGATCGGCATGGTCCAGGTGGTCTGGGTCCATCTCGGGTTCGGTCTCATCTACTTCCTGGCCGCCATGAACGGCATTGAACAGTGAGTCTACGAGGCGGCGCTCATCGACGGCGCGGGCTTCTTCCAGACCCTGTGGCGCGTCACGGTGCCGAGCATACGCTTCGCCATTGAGTTCTGGGTCGTATTCAATTTCATCGAGGTGTTCGCCCGCATGTTCAGCTACATCTACACGCTCACCCGGGGCGGGCCTGGATACGGTACGTTCACGCTGGAATACGGCATTTTCTCCCAGGGATTCGAGAAGTTCCGCGTCGGGTACTCCAGCGCGTGGTCCGCGGTCCTGTTCATCTTCTGCGCCGTCATTTCGGTCATGCAGATCCGCCTGATGCGGACGAGGAACTCATGAAGAAGGCCTCCGCGATCAACACGGGCACCCGGTGCTCGTCCAGCTGTTCCTGCTGGCGCTGGTCATCGCCTCGATCTTTCCCCTGTACAACGTCATCGTCGCCAGCTTCAAGTCCGGGGACGAGTTCGCGGTGAACCCCTTCTTCCCGCCGAAGTCCCCCGTCAGCGAGAACTTCGTGTACGCCGCAATCAACGCGCGTCTATTAACATACGCGGTCAACAGCCTCATTCTCGTTCCCAGCGGCCTGGTGCTGTACCTTGCGGTGTGCGTATCCGCGGGCTATGCGTTCGGGAAGATGCGGTTCCGCTTGAAGCGGCCCCTGTTCCTCCTGGTGCTCTTCCTCACGATCTTCCCGCAGCTTCTCCTGGCAACCCAGGTCTTCAAGCTGATCTCCCTGTTGCACCTCACGAATACCGGCCCGGGCGTCATCCTGACCTGGGTGGCGTACTTCTCGCCGTTCGGGACCTACATCATGACCACCTATTTCACAGACATGCCCTATGAGCTCGTGGAGGCGGCACGAATGGACGGCGCCTCCCCGTTACGGATCCTGGTGCAGGTGATGACGCCGCTCGCCGCGCCCATGATCGCCACCATCGCCATCATCGGTTTCCAGTCCATGTGGAACGAATTGCCGTTCTCGCTGTTGATCATTCAGAACCCAGCGTCACGGACCCTCACGCTTGGCATCGCCATGATGAGGGGGGAGTACGGCATTGGGGTGCCAACACTGAGCGCGGCCCTCGTCATTGCAATGGCGGTGCCCCTGGTCATGTTCCTTATTTTCCAGCGCCGCATTACGCTCGGGGCTACGGCCGGCGCAATCAAGGGGTGATTCCATGATGCAGCACAACCGATTCCGCGAGGACATGCTCGACTTGGAGGACCCGGCCGCAGCCGGGGACGTCGTCTATATAGCTGCCCCGGCCACCTCGGCGCGGGTGGAAGACGACACGGCCATTCTCACCCTTCCGCTGGTCGCACGGAAGCCCTCATCATTCGAGGCGGACCCGTCGGTCGCACCACTGATCGCCGAGCTCCGCCTGCAGAGCTTCAGCGGATGCATACTACGGACAACACTGGAGTTCGGTGCCCCCGCGGGAGCACTGCCGGCGGAGGACCTGGACTCCAGCCCGATGATCGAGCGTGATCCCCACCTCCAGGCCAAGCAGCTCGTCGTCCTTCAGGGCGATCAGGCCGGGGGTTACCTCGTCAGTGACGTGGCTGGCCGAGTGGTGCTGCGGACGCTTCCGCCCCAGCCCCCTTCCCACCCGTGGAGCCGGCTGCTCCCGGATCCTGATCCGGTCTTCGATGCGATCTTCTGCCCCGACGGCACGGCGGAAGTCCCGTTGATGGCGCACGACACCTTTTTCCCCGCTCACCGCGAATCGATCGGGCTCGGCTGCGTTCTGCGGGGCGGCTGCCCGCGCCTTTCTCTGTTCTCCCTGCATGCCCGCCCGGGCGAGCGCTTCTTGGGGACTGGCGAACGATTTTCCCGGTTCGGGCTTGCCGGCTCCACGATCCTGCTGGACAACACCGACGCCCTGGGGGTGTCCTCGCGGCGCGCGTATAAGAACGTTCCGTTCTATGTCTCCAGCGCCGGCTACGGGCTGTTCGTCCACACCTCCTACCGAACCCGGCTGTCATTTGCCGACATCTCCTCCCGGTCCGTTCAGGGCGGGGTAGAATCGCCCACCCTTGATCTGTTCTTCATCGGCGGAGGCTCGGTCCAATCGATCGTGCGCAACTACCGGCGCCTGACCGGCGTTCCGCGCACGCCGCCCCTATGGAGCTACGGCACCTGGATGTCGCGCATGACGTACTTCTCGGCGCAAGAAGCGCTCGAGGTAGCGGCGGGAATGCGAAAGGGCGGCTTTCCGTGCGACGTACTCCATCTCGACACCGGGTGGTTCAAAACGGACTGGCGGTGCGAGTGGGAGTTCAGCCTGGAGAGGTTCCCGGACCCCGAGGGTTTTCTTCGCGAAATGCGAAATCTCGGTTTTCGGGTCTGCCTCTGGCAGCTGCCGCTGGTGACGGAAGGAACCAGCCTCCACTCCCTGGCCCGGGAGAGGCGATACATCGCGACAGGAACCGTGCCTCCCCTCGAATCGAAATTCGATGATGCTCAAGGGTGCACCATTGACTTCACCAACCCTCCCGCGGTGGAGTGGTACAAGGGCCTGCTCCGGAGGCTCTTGCGCATGGGGGCCGCCGTCATCAAGACGGATTTCGGCGAAAACATCGACCCTCAGGCTTCCTACCACGGCATGAGCGCCGAGCGGCTTCACAACATCTACTGCTTGCTCTATCATCGGGCTGCTTTCGAAGCGACCCGGGAGGTCTACCCGGACGGCATCATCTGGGCCCGGTCGGGATGGGCGGGGAGCCAGCGCTACCCCGTGCACTGGGGCGGTGATGCCGCGGCCACCTGGGACGGGCTTGCCGCCACGATCCGCGGCGGGCTGCAGATCGGGATCTCGGGCTTTGCGTTCTGGAGCCACGACGTCCCGGGATTTCATTCTCTCCCCAGCTTCATGAACGACCGCCCCTCGGATGAGCTGTTCGTCCGCTGGACCCAGGTCGGTGTGTTCACGTCCCACCTCCGCTTCCACGGGTCTTCCGTCCGCGAGCCCTGGGAGTACCCTGCCGTGGCAGGCGTGGTGCGCGAATGGCTGAAACTGCGCTACGCGCTGATTCCCTACTTCCTGCGGGAAGCCGAACAGGCCGTTTCCAGCGGTCTGCCGATCTTTCGCTCGCTCGTCTTTCATCATGAAGAGGATCCGGTCGCCTGGACGATCGAGGACGAGTTCTATTGCGGCGGGACGTTCCTGGTTGCTCCGATCATCAACGGCACCGGGGCGAGAAGCGTGTACCTTCCCGCCGGCGAATGGATCGATTTCTGGACCGGGGAGCGGCTCCAGGGCCCAGTTGCCCTCCGCCGCGTGGAGCAGCCCCTTTCGAGGATGCCGCTCTTTGTCCGCCGCGGCGGTTCCATCCCGTTCTATCCCGAGCCCGTTGCCTGCACGGATGAGATGGACCTCTCGCGATGCGCCACGCTCGTCTTTGATGAGCGCTACGAAGGCTTCCGTTCGTCCGCTCTCGGCTCGAACATCGAGCTGTGACGGGCGCCCCGTCGTCCAGGCTATGGCCCTTCCGTGACGGGAAACAGCAGCTTCTGGTTCTCCGGCTGGAACATGTTGAGCCGGGAGATTTCGACCGAGCCGGATGAGAAATGAGCTGCGCCGTCGGCTGGCTCCCCCGACCGGATTGACCAGGGCCTGGCATGGTATGGAAAAAGACAGGTTTTGGTTTCAGCCTTGGAAAGGCCCTTTTGCTCCTTCAGGGCGAAGAGAAATCGTTCGATCTGCCCTACGCCGATGTCAGTGAGGGCGCTGGAGCCGAGTGCGGGCAGGATGTGGTGCTCGAGGTATCCGCGGCATTGTTGCGCCCAGCGGCGGCTTATTCGCTCGCCCCTTAGGAGCCGGCCTTTGATGTAGGTGCACCTGTCCCAGATCCAGAAGTCCCTGGCAAAGTCCTCGAGTCGAACGATTGTTGGCTTGATTGGGATGAGCTTCCCCCCTTTGATCTTCTGGTCCAGAAGGTAGCGAGCCTCTGTCCTAGAGCTGGTAGCGAGACTGAAGCGCAGACGTTTGCCGCCGTCGGTGGTCACGTAGTACCACCAGACGACGATCCTCTTGCCATTTTTCAGGCGGTAGCGGCGAGGGAAAAGAACCGCTTCTTGTCTGTGACGCATCTTCGTTTCTCCTTCCAAAAGTGCACGATGTAGTACACGGTAGGAGAAACGGGAGCCGCACGGTGGCGGTGGGAACGCCATATCCGTGCAACATAAAGACTTGGCAGCCCCGCCCGAAGGCGGGGGGATGGAGGTGGCGGGAGTCGAACCTGCCCGTAAACACTGCCGCTCAAAGTACCTTTGTTGCCATCGCGTCTACTACTGCTTGACCCGTAAAGACTTACGGCGCATGTCCGTTGCAAGTTATTGCCACGTGTTGACAAAGAATCTGTCACTTTTTTCGATTAGCGGCTACATTACTGGATACAGAGAGGGCAGGGGAGAGGTGGCGGGCGGCGCACCCGCCACCAGTCATAGCCTTGCGGTCGTTGAGTGGTTGGATAGAATCGAAACAAGTTAAAAAGGGGGCAAAGACAATGGCAACATGGCAGATTGTTTTTGATGTGCTAACGATTCTTGCATTACTGGGTGGCCCGGTCATTGCCGTGCGCATCATACGACGCCTTGATGACAGAAAGGAGCGCCGAGATCGAAGATTAGGGGTGTTCCGAGATCTTATGTCTTCGCGAGCTTACATGGTATCGTGGCAACATGTGCAAGCCTTGAATCGCATTGATGTTGAGTTCACCTTAGATGAAGACAAGGAAATCATAGCATCATGGAAAGCCTATCTGAACTTCTTGACTGTCAAAGGCCTATCGAACGAAAAATGGGCATTGCGTCGCGCTGAGCACGAGGTCGAGCTCCTGCAAACAATGGGCAAGGTCCTCGGATATTCGTTCGACAAGACTGATCTCATGACTCTGGCATATCATCCGCAGCTCCATACAGACATTGATACTTTTCAGGAAGAGATGAGAACCGCTTTTCGGGGGTTAATGGCGGGGACAAGAGCAATTCCCATTTTCGTTTATCCAACCCCCCCAGTGCCCCCCCAAAGAGCGATGGAGGTTCGGGTCCAGCATAATCGACAGGGATCGCGATCAGAAAAGGGACGGGCTACTCGAAAAAAAACGCAACCCTTCCCCGCCAGCGCGATGCGCACGAACTCGTCAGTTGTCCGGATTTTGAGTCCCATGAATACGATGCGGCTTCCCTTCTGCGTAGCCGCCATGGCAATCCGTACCCGGAAGCCAGGATCGGGAATTTCTCAGCTAATAACCGGCCTATGCACCGTCGAGGGTAGCGGCCCTTTTTGAATCCCCGACGGTGCAATCCAAGAGATCTCAGCCCAATTCTGATACTTGTTTTTGGTAGTCTGCGAGTCTTCGCTGCAGCTCATCCCCGATGAATGCATCGATCACACCAAAGTTGCTCACTACCAGTGCGGCCTTAGCGTTCCGACTCTCGAATTCTGGATTCATTCGAAGTCGACTTAGCTTTTCGCGATCACCTCGAATCAGAATGAAACCCGCGAGATCACCGCCGTGATAGTCGAGTAGAACAGGCTCAAAGTTCTCGATCTCGCCTTGTTGCTGCATGCGCATGTTGAATTGCACGGCTTCGTTGAAAACCTTGAGACCCTTCTCTCGGTAGCCGGGAAAGAGGTCGCCCCAACCAATAAAAATCGCGCCTTTTGCCATGAGATTACCTCCTCAATTCTTACATCCTAAAAGACCGCCAAATGACAAGTATAGCGAGGCCCTTTCCCCGAGGAAAGATGAAGAGCTGTTTGAAAAAAGCCCCGAGGCCTTCCCGGCTTCATAGAAAAGCAAGAGCGGACTACAAGAGGAGTCCAGTCATGGCAGATCTTAGTTTCACCAGCATCAACGAGGCGGTTGACAGCCTCGGATGCCATCAGTCCCAGATCGACGAGCTCACCCACCAGATGGTATGCGATGGAGAAGGCAACACAACGATGTGGGCTATCGGACAGCTCATCGCGCAGGCGTTGAAGAAGGACATCGACGAACTGCAAAAGGCCGTCAAAGAGCTTTGGCAAAAAGCAGAGGCACAGGGATGAGCAGCGCGCGTGACAAAGTCACGCAGAGCCGAATAGATACAGCCGTCGGCGGAATCAAACGACTTATCAAAGGCCTGCCCCTGGATTCGCTGCTCCTCATGAGAGATATGGTGAATGAGGCGGTAAGGAAGGCCCGGGCGAGGTAGGATTCTGGCGCCCCGGGGCCGTTCCCCCGTGCGGACCCCGAGGCTTCTTTGAAATGTTTTTCGACTATTCGCTTGACTGCGAAGAAAGGCCCTTCCAAAACCTGCCCATCAACTTATAGGAGCCTTTGTTCCCGCACGTGCACTCATACTCGAAGTGTGGCATTGCTGGGTCAAAGCCTTTATAAACACAGGATACATGCTCTCCGCATTCGGAACACAAAAAATGAAAATAATCGCCCCTTGCCTCGCCTCTAATACCACCCATCGTGACTCTCCTCTGCCTTTTCATACCCGGGCTACTCGCGCCCGGGGGAGCCCCATGCGGCGAAAAACGTCCAGGCTTTACTTCCTCTTTCGTGCTTTGAGCTTTGCTCTGTATTCTGCCTGGGCGCTTGAATTCTGATTCTTCCACTTGAGTTCATCGTTGAACCGGGTGATGTAGGTATTGAAATCTGTCGGCTCCAAAAGAGATGGAACTATGAATGAAAAAACATAGCCTTCGGGTCCACACATGAACGTCATGTCGCCTTTTGTTATGATATCCATTCCGATGATGACCTCCGGCGAAGTCGGCCCTGTGTCACCGGAGGAGACCAGCCAACTCTGAAAGTTGACTCTGTCCATGAGAAGGATATCAATCATGAACACATCGACTTCCTTGGGACCGTGAATACCGATAGTTGTCGCTTTCGAAACGACCGGAAGTTTGAGTCGGGCCGCGAGTTCAATGGAGATGACTGAATTCGTCGCCCCGGTATCCCAGAGCGCTTCAGTATCTATCCAGCCATGGGATTCGGCCGGAAACAGAACAGGCAGTCTGATCTGGACCCGGCTGCGTATATCGCGCGGGATGCCGACCGCGCGATTGGTCATTGCAGCATATTGTTGGCCGGGCTTAAGCTTTGGCATGATCCGGGAAGGTTACGCGAGAATGAAAGCGCATGATCTGATCGGCCTTCTCGGTGCATTCCTGAATCATGAAAGTCCCTGCAGGGTTAGCGCTGAGCCCAAACTTCAATGCCTCCTCCTGAGTCGCAAAGTCACCGAGGACAGTCTCGCCCTTGATGACGATGAACCGCCCCGGGTACTTGGCCAAGAGTTCAGCCTTGTGTTCTTTGAAGTATTTGTACTCAGCCTCAAGCATTTTTTTGATTTCCTCTGAATCTGACAATACAACTATCGGCAATTGGAGTCAATGGCAGCAACCCGTGGTTTGCCGCATCATTCCACGGTCCCTTCCGCTCCGCCTTCCTGAAGGAGGGCTCTCACCTCGGCAGCCGAGAATCGCACGGGGGCCCCCTGACGGCGGGCCGCCTGATACTTCTTCCAGATCGCGCCGCCCAATCTGTGAGCCCACCTCATGATTGTCGTCCTATCCACGGAAGCGAAGTTTGCGATCTGACGTGTCGTGATGCCATCGCCCACCTCCAGGAGAAAGGCAGCCTCTGCACGGTCGCGCTTTTTCGCTTCTTCGGATCTCTCGAATGCTGCGCGAGATTTCCGCAGAGCTCGAGCCCGCTGGCGGTACAGTGGAAACTGAAGGCGCGACGAGCGAGGAGCTCACGGCTTTCATCCGTGAGGCTGCGGCCGTGACCTGGGCTCTGGGCATGTCCACGGAAGACGCGGTCGATCGCCTGGGGAATCCTGTCCCGCGGTAGTCGCTCGCCCCGGGCGGCCGGGCCGGTGCGGACCCCGGGGCTTTCTTTGTTATTTGTAAAGTTTCTCATGACTACCAAGACGGGCAAATCGGATCTGTTTGCCCTCGATTCTATAAATCAGGAGAAGATCCCTCGGCAGAACATGGCATTCCCTGTACGTTTTCCATTTGCCTTTGAGCTTGTGATCTCTATACTGCGCTGGAAGGCGGAAACCTCCGACAAGCAGGCGGAGAACTTGGTCGACCTCAGGAATCTCGTCGCGTCCCGAGGCCTGGAGTTCTTTGTAATCGCTCTTGAATTTGGAGGCATGTACCGGGCTGTACGCCACGGCCGAGCTTTAGGACTTCAGCTTCTTGAGGAGATCGTCAATATTCTTGCTTACGATTCCTTCGCCGCGGTCGAGCGCAGCCATTGCCTCGCGCGTTTCGCGGTTTGGAATGTCGCGGGGGTTAAGGGCCCCGGCCTGTCTCGGCGTCTTCATAACCTTTCCCATACGGCCATAATAACCCATCGGTTGACATTTGTCAATTTTGCAACAATTAGTATTTTTGTGCAACTTTTTACATTTTCCCCGTGTCCACGTTCAACATGTTCCGCAGGTAGCAGCTCCGTCACGCTGATCGAAGCGTGCCCGAGGCGGTCCCGCAATCACACAAGCCCGCGGCCGGCGTGTCTCTGTGGAAAGTGCGAGCGGGCCTTGCGTGGCGGGCCATAGGCGAACGATCCGACGGGCTGCCGTGTCATTCTATGTCCCCGGCGGAGCTGCTCCCGCCTTCCTGAAGGAGGGCATGCACCTCGGCAGGCGAGAATCGGACCGGCTCCCCGCCTCCGGAATTTCAGCATTTAGAATCTATTTCAAATCTATCCTTCCTCTAAATCGGGATAGAGTTGAGGAACGATTCGTGCTCTGAGCGATTTCTGCCTTTCCATTCACTTTTTAGCACTTTCTTCCGAGAACGACGCAACAAGAGCATCCTGCGCCTCGGCTACGTCCTTGAAGTCCTCGAGCCGGAATGCGCTGTAGTGCTCGGTCATTTCCTCCGATGCGTGACGGGTGAGCTGGCGGACCTTATCCCCGGAGATCCCCGCGGCGCGCATGTAAGTATTCGCGAAGGCGCGCCAAGAGTGAAAGCTGAGCACGCGCCGCGTGCGCTCCTCCGCAGTGATCCCGATTTTCTCGAGCGCCGCGGAGAGCGCGTCATTGCACGCGATTGCCGTTGGCGGGCCTTTCGCCGAGCTGGAAGGAAAAGATAAAGCCTTTCCACGCGCACCAGGTCATGATCGTTTGAAAAACAAAAGAGGGGAGGGGGATATCGTCGACGCGCTTTGTTTTCGTAGGCTGCAGGCCGAGCTTGCCCCAGCTTGCGCCCACGTGCACGTGATCGGGGAAGAGGTCCGACCGCTGCAGGGCAAGGATCTCCCCGAGCCGCATGCCGGTAACGGACGCCAGGAGCGAGGCGGAGTAGTAGAGGTGATTATCTTTCCAGATAGTCGCAGCCTTCGCGGGATTCAAGAGTGCCCGGGCCTCTTCCATCGTGAGGATGCCCTTCGCATGCGGTGTCGGCTTGAAGCCTTCCACGCGCGCCCAGGGCGAGGAGGCCCGCGGGATGATGCCCAAGCGCTCGGCCTCTCCGAGCATGATCCGATAGATACTCGCCTTATTATTGATCGTCTTGCGCGACAGTCCCTTGTCCTGCCAAGCTGCGAGAAGTTCCTCGCAGTCCTTCGCCGTGATCTCATCGAGGCGCTTCTCGCCGTGATAGGGGAGAAGCCAGAGGCGGAGATCCCGCCGCGCATCATCGGCGTATCGGCGCGAGACGGCAGGCCGTGACTCATCAGAGCGATTGAGCTGTCGGCGCAGGTATTTGCATTCTCCCCAGCGCCACCAGTGCTCCGAGGCGGCCCATGCGGAAAGGGTCGGGATCTTCGATTCGGGCTCCTCCACGTCCAGCGGGCCGGTGAGGAGCTGCCCGGCCGCCTGGAGCTGTCGGCAGTACTGCTCCGCGGCCGGGACAGTTTCCTTTCCCGTCGAACGGCCCGGTGTGCGGTGCCCATGCTCATCATAGGTTCGGTAGTAGTAGACCTTGACCGGTGTTTTCTTCCCGGGGCGAATCACGCGACGAACATACAGAGAGAATGCCTTTTTCCTTCTGCCCATGGTTTCCTCCCATACTGGCTACAGTATAGGCTACCATGGGAGAAAATCGCCTTCAATAGCAAGACAATCTCTTTATATTACAACGAATTAAAATATGGAGGTGGCGGGAGTCGAACCCGCGTCCTAGAGTGTTGACCAAGAACCTCTACAGGTTTATCCGCCCGTTAGCCCCTCGGCGAGAAGTATGGGAGGCGGCAACCCGCTCCCCGCCAAAGCCTGCTTTAGTTTTCCTGTCCGCCCACAGGCGTGCGGTCAGGTAAGCCCCGGTTTGTTACAGGCACCCCTGGATGTTCGGGACCACGCTCCAAGGACCCGTCGCCGCAACTAAGCAGCGAGTGCGAAATCTGCGTTGTTGGCAGTTGTTGTTTTGCCATTTTTAGGAGACTGGCGCTCCACCTGCAGCCCAGGGCCGAACCGACCCCAGTCGAGACCGTTGCACCCCCGAGCGATTTCGCACAGCGAAATCGCGAGCCCGGCAGGCGTTTCCGTAGGAAACGCCGAGAGGGCCGATTTGCGGCCGAGAAGGCAAGACGCGCTACTTGATTCTGAACTCGCGTTCCAGCTCTCTCTTCTGGTCTCTTTTCCGAATGTCATCGCGCTTGTCAAAGAGCTTCTTCCCCTTGGCTATGCCAAGTTCGCACTTTATTATGCCTCTCTTAAGGTAGAACTTTAGAGGAACAAGGGTCAAGCCCTTCTCATCGACGATCCTCCGAAGGCGCTTGATCTCCTTGCGGTGCACCAGGAGCTTTCTGCGGCGGAGAGGCTCGTGGTTGACCCTGTTTCCGTAGACATAGGGAGTGACGTGGAAATCGATCAGGAAAAGCTCGTCATTCTGCACCAGCGCATATGAATCCGCGAAGGAGAACCGCCCGTCCTTGATGGACTTGACCTCCGTGCCGACAAGAACGACGCCGCACTCGAAGGATTCATCTATCGTGTAATTGAATCGAGCCTTCTTGTTGACCGCGAGGACCTTGATCCCCTCAGACTTTGCCATTACGCGGGCGCCGACCGTCTACTGCCGGGTGAGCGCGACCCTGAATCCAAGGTAAGGCGTGCACCATGCGGAAGGCTGCGAACCCCGCGAATACACCTTGATCACCCCGGATGGGTTCTCCCAGGCGCCGCCCCTCACCGCGTAGTCCGGTCCACGGGGGAGAGCGCGTTCAATCGCCATGTTGGCTCGGGGATCCAGGGAAGAAAGCAGATTCGTGGTGAGAGCAAATGGGTCCGCGCACCACTCCCAGACATTGCCCAGCATGTCGCGAAGCCCGTAGCCGTTCGGCTCCGACGCGCCTGCCCGGGAAGGACCCGTGATGCCCTTCTGGAAGAACACCGCCGCGCCTGGCTTCCCCCCGAGCGGGTAGGGCATTCCGCGCAATCCGCCTCTGGCTGCCCACTCCCATTGTGCTTCTGAAGGAAGCTGAGCGACATACCCGGGAAGAGCGGCCTGCACGCTGCGGGAAAGCCACGCGGTAAATGCGACAGCCGCGTGCCAGGATACGGAGGTAACGGGAAACCCCTCCCGTCCGGCCGAAACCCCGGTCGAGGTCCAGTCGGAAAGATAGGCATCCGTCACGAGTCCTTTCTGCACAAGCGCGGGCCGATTGGCAGGGGCCCATTCGGGGTTTTGCTGGATGAAAGACTGGTATTGGCCCTTTGTCACTTCTGTGGATCCGAGGTAGAAGGAGTCGACATGTACGGGGTGGGCGAGGAGGAGATCGATGGATTTGCCGAACACATCCAGATTGTCGTCCTTGCCCATGACAAGGTCGCCTGCGGGAACCGACCTGAACTCCATGCCCTGGACCGCCGCTCTGCCCCCACTGCCCAGGCCAGGAGAGAGCGAAGCAGGCTGATAGTACCTGGAGATAGCTTCCCGGTACGATGCCAGGTACTGCTGCACCCATGGGCTTGCGGCAAGGCTTGTGCTGTGCGCGCGAGAAAGGACGAGGAGCAGCCACGAAGGAAAATTGTCATACTTTTGTTTAAGTTGTATCGAATGCTGTATTGCGGTGACAAACGAAGCTGGCGTCAAGATTGAGCCTTTTGAGGCAACCCGCGCAGCAGCTTGCAGAAGCTCCTTCAGCTGGAATTCATTTGTGACAAAGAGCATGGAATTGTTGATAAAATCATACCACTGCTCTGGCGAGCTTGCCGCGTTTGCAGCATAAGCTGCGTCAGAAAGAACGCTGGGGATGCCTGGATTCCTCTGGAAATCCTCACGGGCCCAGCTGAGCAGCCCCTCGACGTCCGCAACGGTCAACAGCTGACTCTTCCTGTGGCCGTCAGGGATAAAAAGCGTGCCGAACACCCTGCCGCCGACTTTCTCCTGAAAAGTGACCTTGTTATAGAACGGCTTGGATATTTCAACGTTTCTCTGGCCGTGCCTGAGAAAAACAACGCACGGGGTACTGCCCGCATACACACCGTCCACCTTGACTGTAGCGTGCTCAGGCAATGTTGCCAGCGACAGGTAGGAGCCCCGGTTCCTCAGTCCCGGATAGAAAAACAAAAAGAAGATCAGCAGGACTGCAATAACGCCATAGAGCGCGGTGAGGTAGACGCCAGGACGCACCCCCAGGATGGGTTTGAGGTGAACGGATACGTCATCTGTGTCGGAATGCGCCTCCGGCCTGTCCTTTTTCGGCATGGGAGAATTATAGGGAGGGTGCAGTCGCTTGTCAATGATTCCAGATGCGTGTTATCCTCACGCCGGAGAATGTATGCCAGACAGCACTTCCGTGACGTGGAAAAAGTGGGAAAAGTGGGTCATACGTGAGACCGAGCGCTTCCTCACCTGGCGGAAAAGGCGGAAGCTGGCCCGGAAGGCAAGACAGAAGAAGCGTAACCCCATCGTCGATTGGCTGGATGCCATCCTTTCCGCGGTGGTCATCGTTCTCCTCATCAACCAGTACCTTCTGCAGGCGTACCAGATTCCCTCTCCTTCCATGGAGCCCAGCCTCCTGGTAAGTGACAGGATCTTTGTCAACAAGATCGTCTATGGTCCCGAGCTCATCCCGGGAATGCTGAAGCTGCCGGGTTTCAGATCGCCGGCGCGCGGGAACGTGGTGATCTTCGAGAGCCCTGAATACATTTCAAGCGGACCGCTCATGGACGTCCTTCAGCGTGTCGTCTACATGGTCACCCTTTCGCTCGTTGATATCGACAAGGATGAAAATGGCCAGCCCAAGCATCACTTCCTGATCAAGCGTGTCATCGGCATGCCGGGAGATCGGATCCGGATGAACAAGGGTGATGTGGAGATTCTGGCTCCGGGAGAATCAACGTGGCTATCCGAGGCAGAGATGAAAAAGGCGCTCGGGTTCAACTACGCGAACGTACGGACATTCAAGCCGGAGGATTACCCGGTTTTCAGGGAGGCCGGCATCGGCAAGGCGCTCCTGGATGCAGGGCTGGAGGCAAGCGCCGAACAGAGTGCCGCCATCAACCAATACTACCAGGCGAACAAGGACGCGAACGGGAAGGTCACCAGTTTCATGCTGCGCGCGCTGGATGACGACATTTACGTGACTCTTTGGGAGGATGCGACTCTCTGGGCCATCGAGCCGAACAATTTCGCCAAGGCAGCCGAATGGCGAATGCTCACGGAAGGATATCCCGTTCCCGAGGGCAGGATATTTCCCATGGGGGACAACAGGGACAACTCCCACGACGCACGGTATTTCGGTCCTGTCAGGCTGGAGAAGGTGCTCGGCAAGGGCTTATTCCGCTATTGGCCCATCTACCGGTTCGGGGCCGTCAAGTAGCTCAAATGATCGGGTCGGTGGAGCGCTATTCATCCTCCACGGGCAGGAGGAGAGCGAATGTTCTCGGCGGCCGCCTCCTGCGTGTGGCGATCATCGCCTTTGTCCTCTACCTGATAGTGTTCGGCTTCTTCGCTTCCACGTATCGCATCGAATCCGTCTCCATGGAGCCGGGTCTTATGCCCTCTGACCGCGTGATAGTGAGCTCGCTGGCATTCGGCGCGCGTGTGCCCTTTTTCCAATCCCGGCTTCCCGGGCTGGGGGTTCCCGAGCGCGGTGATCTTGTCGTCATAAAGCCGCCATTCCTGGACGAGCCGGGTCTTCTCTGGCGCATCCTGGAGCCCCTGGCCAGTTTTCTCAGCCTGCAGAAGGCCACGCTCCACAGGGACCTGTATGGATCGCGCGTCAACGCCTATATGGTGAAGCGGATAGTCGGAATACCGGGCGACACGGTGCGGATGAGGGACTACATCCTGCAGATCAAGGCGCGGGGCGCCGCGGACTTCGTCCCTGAGCAGCAGCTCATACCGGTGCGCTACCAGGTTCTGACGTCCCTGACAGCCAGAGGCTGGTCAGCATCGCTTCCGCTCTCCGGGAATGGGGGCGACCTGGTCCTCGAGCCGGGAGAGTATTTCGTGCTTGGCGACAATCGACCGGAATCGAGCGACAGCCGCTCCTGGGGTGCGCTGGCTGCCGAGCGGATTGTCGGCAAACTCATCTATCGCTATTGGCCCCCCCGTTCCATTGGAAAGCTCTGATCCAGCCCTCTCCCTCTATGTGCATGTCCCTTTCTGCACGGACAAATGCCTGTACTGCGATTTCTTTTCAGTGCCGCGCCATTCGGTGGGTGAAGAAATCCAGGAAGCGGTCATCCGCCAGACCATCCTGCAGGCGCACTATTTCCTGAATGAGCGAGCACCCGGGGCATCCACTGACTTGCGGCTTCCGCCGCGCATCGAAACCATATTCATGGGGGGCGGGACTCCAAGCTCGCTTTCCCGTGAAACCCTGGCTCCGCTCCTTGATGCTTTCCGTGATAATGCTGTAGTCGAGTGGACCGTCGAGGCCAACCCCGAGTCCCTTGACGGGAAGTTCCTCGCTCTTTGCGAGAGCGCGGGTGTCACACGCCTGAGCGTGGGGGTGCAGACCATGAGGGATTCGCTCCTCCGCCTGCTCAGGAGGCCCGCATCCCGCTCAGACACGCTCGCCGCACTCGATCTCCTGGGGCGGAGGTGGCATGGCGAGCTCAATCTGGATTTCATAGCAGGAATTCCGGGACAGTCGCCGAAAGAAGTGCGGGAAGACCTGGCTCTCCTGGGACAGTTCCTGCCTTCCCACATCTCGCTTTACCAGCTCACCTATGAACCGGAAACTGAGCTCGCCCGGCTTGTTCAGCAGGGCAAGATCGTACGAAACCCGCGTGAGTTGGATGAAGAGCTTTGGTTTGCGGGCAAAGAAGCGCTGGAGAGTCGGGGATACCAGCACTACGAAATCTCGAACTTCTGCCTGCCGGGCAGAGAATGCAGGCATAACCTCCGCTACTGGCGGATGGAGCCCTACCTGGGAGTCGGGCCCGGAGCTGTCTCGACCGTGCCGGCAAAAACATTCGCTCTCGCATTGGGAAGACCGGATCTCGCAGGGACCCCGGGAGGCGTGCTCCGCGTCTCGAATACAAAGGATATCCATGCCTTTCTGGGAGGGCAGGGTTCGCTCTGGGGCCTCGAGGTCGAATCGGTGAAACCTGAGGACTTTCTGCTCGAGAATCTCATGATGGGACTCCGGCTGCAGGAGGGAATCAGCCTGGCCTCATGGATGTCGCGTTTCGGTCGGAGCTTCGAAGAGCTCTTTCCCGGACTCTGGGAAAGGTGGTCCGCGGAAGGGCTTGCCGAACCGCCCTCCGTGAGTCTGCGCCTGACGGAATCCGGACGGATGGTTCTTGACGGGCTGCTTGGCGAGCTGGCGGACAGGATAGCCACAGCGGATCTGCCGCCAATCGCGCTCTCCTGGCCATGAAAGCTGTCGACTTACCGGGCGGCGGTGGGGCAATCAGAGGGATGGAACAGCAGCCGTATTGACTACGGTTTTCCGTTTGTGATACGCTTTTTTAAACTTCAACAGAAGAAGGGGAAACATGTCAGGCCATAGCAAATGGCATACAATCAAGCACAAGAAGGGCGTCGCGGACGCGAAGCGCGGCCAGATGTTCACCAAGCTCATCAAGGAGCTCAGCATCACGGCACGGCAGGGCGGAGGGGACCCGGACATGAATCCCCGGCTTCGGACCGTCATCCTCAAGGCCAAGGCCGCCAACATGCCCAAGGACAACATCGACCGTGCCATCAAGAAGGGCACCGGTGAGCTGGAAGGCGTGAGCTATGAGGAGATTTTGTACGAAGCGTACGGACCAGGCGGCGTCGCGCTCCTCATCGATATCCTCACCGACAACAAGAACAGGGCTGCCGCGGAGATCAGGAACCTTCTGAACAAGGGCGGCGGAAACCTCGGCGCCGCGGGCAGCGTGGCCTACCTGTTCAAGCGCAAGGGCCTCATCAACTACGATGCCTCCAAGTACAAGGAGGACGACATCCTCGCGGTGGCCATCGACGCGGGCGCGGAGGACGTCAGCAACGACGGGGATTCCATCGAGGTCACGACAAGCCCCGAAGATTTCGAGAACGTGGTCAAGGCGATGGAAGCCAAGGGATTCGCGCACACCATGGCGGAGATCGTGCGGGTGGCGGATACGAATGTCACCCTGGACAACGACAAGACGGAGAAGGCCCTCAGGCTCGTCGAGCACCTCGAGGACCACGAGGACGTGCAGAGCGTCGCGACGAATCTGGAGATCCCTGCCGGGTTTGTCATGAGTGAATGAGGACGGTGATCGGGATCGATCCCGGACTCGCCGCCACGGGCTGGGGGGTCGTGCGGTTCGACGGCTCGCGCTTCATCCACGTGGGCCACGGCGTGGTGAAAACGGATCCCGACACGCCGCTGCCGCATCGGCTGCTGAAAATACACACGGAAATTCGAAAGCTCCTCGCAAAGTACGGCCCGTCGGAGGCCGGCGTCGAGGAGCTTTTCTTTTCGAAGAACACTTCAAGCGCGATGCAGGTGGCGCAGGCGCGGGGGGTCGTCCTGCTCGCCCTCGGCGCAGAGCGGCATCACGGTGGGCACCTATTCGCCGCAGCAGGTGAAGCAGGCGGTCATCGGCAGGGGAAAGGCCGACAAGGACCAGGTCCAGCGCCTGGTGGGCGTCGTTCTCGGCCTGGAGGAGATCCCCGGCCCGGACCACGCCGCGGACGCGCTGGCAGTCGCCATCTGCCACACCAACAGGTCGTCAATCGATGTTCAACAGCCTCACCGGTGAGATCACCTTCAAGGGAGAAGAGCGCCTCTGCGTGCAGACCGGAGGCGTTGAGTGGGAGCTCGCCGTGTCCCGCAAGGCGCTGGACCGGCTTCCCCCCGTGGGACAGGTCGCGCGGATCTACACGCACCTCGTGCATCGGGACGACGCGATGCGCCTGTACGGATTCTCCGACCCCGCGGAGCGGGCCCTGTTCCTGGACCTGCAGAAGGTGGACGGAGTGGGACCGCGCGGCGCGTTGAAAATGCTCTCGGGGGTGGACCGGGAGCAGTTCTCCCAGGCCCTCGAGCAGGACGATCTTGATGCGCTCTCCGCGGTCCCCGGGGTCGGAAGGAAGACCGCCCAGAAGATCATCCTCACCCTCAAGGGGAAGCTTACTCCGACCACGGAGACGCAGGGCCGTTCAACGGAGGACGATATCACCACGGCGCTCGTAGGCATGGGGTTCGACAGGAAGAGCGCGAAAGAAGCCGTGCTCCAGGCGTTGAAATCAATCGACAGCCGGCAGATGAAGGGCGAGGAGCTGGAGCGGGAGCTGTTCAAGCGCGCCGTTGCCATTGCGGGGGGCGAGGGGGCCGGGTCGTGAAGGACCGCGCAAAAGGCCCTGCAGCCGGGATTCCCGACCCCGCGTTCGACCCGACTGAGGACAGGGAGGAGCTCACCCTTCGGCCGCGCTTCCTCACGGAGTTCGTCGGCCAGGAAAAGCTGAAAGAGAACCTTGCCGTCTACATCGAGGCGGCAAAGCAACGCGGAGAGCACCTCGACCACGTCTTTCTCTCGGGGCCTCCCGGTCTCGGCAAAACCACTCTTGCGGCAATCGTCGCGAATGAGCTGGGCGTCCAGTTCCGCGCCACGTCGGCGCCCGCCCTGGAAAAGCCCGGAGACCTTGCCGCCATCCTCACCAGCATCGGGGAGCGGAACATATTCTTCATCGACGAGATACACCGCTTGAAGCCGGTGGTGGAGGAAATGCTCTACTCGGCCATGGAGGACTTCGAGATCGACGTGGTGATCGGCCAGGGCCCCGGGGCGCGCACAATCAAGATACCCCTCCCGCCGTTCACCCTTGTCGGTGCCACGACCAAGACCGGGCTCGTCTCCAGCCCCCTGTATTCCCGGTTCGGCATTCCCATGCGGCTCGATTTCTACGAGCCGTCGGACCTGCGCAAAATCGTGTTCCGATCGGCGGGAATCCTCAAGGTGAATGTGCAGGCGGATGCGGCCGAGCTGGTGTCCCGATGTTCTCGCGGGACTCCCCGCATCGCCAACCGCATCCTCAGACGTATGCGCGATTTCGCCCAGGTCTGGGGCAATGGGGCGATAGACGTCTCCATCGTTCAGCGGGGGTTGGAATCCCTCGAAATCGACGCCAGGGGCCTGGACAAGGTGGACAGGGAGATCCTGCGCACGCTGGTGGAGAAATACGCCGGGGGCCCGGTAGGATCTGAGACCATTGCCATCTCCATAGGAGAGGCGGTAGACACGCTCGAAGATGTCTATGAGCCCTACCTCATCCAGATCGGGTTCCTGAAACGCACGCCGCGCGGAAGGGTTGCCACGGAAGGAGCCTGGGAGCACCTCGGAGTCCGGCGCACCGGTAGTGAAAACCAGCCTGTTCTATTTTGACCTGCCCGAGGAGCTGATCGCCCAGGAGCCTGTGGAAGACCGGGATAGCGCGCGGCTGCTCGTTCTGGACAGGAAGACCGGCACAACAACGGACAGCTCCGTGCGCGAGCTTGTTCGGTGGCTCGATCCGGGCACCGTTGTCGTGCTCAACGACACAAGGGTCAGGAAGGCACGGCTGTTCGGGACGAGCGAGGGGGGCGCCCGGATCGAGTTCCTCCTGCTCAACCGACTCGCGCCGACACTTTGGGAGACTCTTGCCGGCAGGGCTCGGCGACTCACTCCCGGCAAGGCTTTTCGATTCCCCGGCAATGTCATGGGCAAAATAGAGGAAGCGAACGGCGAAAAGCGCCTGGTGCGCTTTGATTTTCCCGTGGACGATGAGTGGCTGGAAAAACATGGTCACGTTCCCCTCCCGCCTTATATCAGGCGGGCCGATACCCCCGCGGATGACGAGAGGTACCAGACCATCTATGCCCGGGCCATGGGCTCTGCGGCAGCGCCCACCGCGGGCCTTCACTTTACGAAACGGGTGCTGGACGAATTGACAGAGCGTGGCTTGCACACGGCGTGGGTGACGCTTCATGTGGGTCTCGGTACATTTCTGCCCATCAGGACCGATGAGATAGAGCGGCACGCCATGCATGAGGAATGCTTTGCCATTCCGGCTGCCACGAAAACCCTCGTGGATGCCGCCCTCAGGGACGGTCGGCAGGTGCTTGCAGTGGGGACGACCGTGGTGCGCACGCTTGAGTCTGCATGGACCGAAGCGGGGCTTCGAGAGGGGGAGGGCAGGACCAGTATCTACATCACCCCCGGACATCGATTCAAAGTGGTGAACAGGCTGTTCACCAACTTCCACACTCCGGGCTCCAGCCTGCTCGTGCTTGTGAGCGCCTTTGCGGGCAGAGATCTGATTTTAAGAACCTACGCGGAAGCCATCAAAAAGCGGTACAGGTTTTTCAGTTACGGCGATGCAATGCTAATACGGTAGCAGGTAACTCAGCAAATGCGCCGAACGCGTACTCGCGTACGGCGACGCGATGCTAATTCGCTAACGGGCAGTCAATAGGTGCTCTTGTCCATCTTCTGGAAATCGGCACGCACTTTTGCCAGGCGCGCGAGCTGGGCGTCGATGATCGCCTGGTAGTCCAGATCGCCCGTCTCGACGCGGAAGTTTTCGGTTTCCCATTCTTCGATGTGGTCGAGATGCGTCCCCCGCATTGCCCATGCCTTGGCCGACCACTCTTTCGCCTTCTGCCACCAGCCATAGGCAGCCTTGTACGCCTGCTCGGCCTTGTCGAGGCTCTCGAGGTTTTGACGCTTCCAGGGATAGTTGTAGAAGAACGCGGTCATCTTGTCGTATTTACTGCCAAGGGTCAGGAAGCTGTAGATCAGCTTCAGGGATACGTGCATCGAGAAGAGGTCGCGATAGCGCTCCCACTCCGTCGTGTCCTTTATCGGGGCAAGCGCATACAGCGGGTTGGCGAAATCGGCCTTGAGAGCGCTCTCAAGGTAGTATATGTCCTCCATAGTGTCATCCGGATAATGGTAGAGGTGCTCGTGATAGAGCTTGTAGTATTGCTCGGCATACATGATCCGCCAGGCTGAAACAGTGAGAAGAGGGACACAGAGGAGAAGGAGAACGAGCACGGCCTTCTTCACATCATGTGTATCGGCAGGTCGGAGAGTACTTTCCACACGTCGCCATGGATCAGCCCGGCGGGTCTGTCACCGTCGACACGGGCAATATGCATGCCGCTGCCGCGATACCGCTCCAGCGTCTGCATGTACCCCTCGCGCACACGGGACTGGAATGCAAGCCCGTCGAAAAGCTCCGGCTTCCCGCGATGCGCAAGCCGATCCTGGCACACCTCGACGGGAGTATCGAGGAAGATCAGGCACTGGGGGAGGGGAAAGCCCGCATTGATGCCGAGAACAAAGTCGATCCCGCAATCGATGGACTGGTAGGCGATGCTCGAGAAGAGGTAGCGATCACAGATCACGAGCTCGCCCTTTTTTGTCCTCGCCTCGATACCGGTGTGGGGCGCCCTGACGTGCTCGTTGCGGTCCGCGGCATACAGAAGAGCAACGGTCCGAGGGTGCGCGCGGGTCTCGAGCGCAAGGATCGACCTGAGGAGCCGGCCTATCGGGCCGTCCGTGGGCTCGCACGTTGCCGCATGCGCAGTCCCCTGCTTCGCAAGGCGCTCCGCGAGAAGGCGCATCTGGGTCGTGGTGCCGGCACCGTCCAGCCCTTCCAGCACGATGAATTTTTGCAGTATAGTGATTGCCACCGGCGCAGATTGTAATGAGAACCGCCTGTTCTGTCACTCTATTGCTCCTTGTCTCGATGTGCGGAGCCGTCTTTGCGCAGGAGAAGGCCGACGATTCGGCCGGTCGCGCTGGATCGCGACGTGACAGTCGTGGGCCGTGACGATACCGCGCTCCCCGTGCCCCCACCGGGGACCCCGAAGGATATCACAATCCCCGATGTGGATCCCGAGCAGCCGCGCACTTCCATTGTGCCGCCCATCCAGCCGCCCCCCGATGCCCGTACATCACGCTCGGTCGATCAGGGTGTGATTGATCAGCCCGGGGACTCTTTTCCCTGATGGACCTGGTGAGAATGCCGCTACAAGAGCGCGGAGGCGCCCTTCCCTTGATCATCTCCCTCGCATTCCATGCTGTCCTCCTCTTTGTTCTCGCGATCAGCGTGGTTTCCATGCCATTGCAGAATGTCCGGGAAATCGGGATTGAATTGTCCCTCCCGTCCCCTGCCGGATCGGGAACGCCGGGGGGCGCATATGTGATATCACATCCTGCCAGGCCAATCCGGCCCATCGGACCGAAGGCGCCTGCCCCGCCGCGGGTATCGGGGGACTCAGCGCAGGGTGTTGAAATAAAGGAAGATCCTTTGCCCATGACATCGGCGGAGGAGGTACCTTTGAATTTGCCCACGGACATGCAGGGTGATGCCCAGGGATCCTCGATCAGCGAACCGCAACCGGGAGAGAGGATCGGGTGGGAGGGATCCTCGAGAAAGCTCATCCGCTGGCGCGACCCGGCGTTTCCGGCCCAGCTCAGCGCCGCGGGCCAGGAGGTTGAATGCGAGGCCCGGATCACGGTTGCCGCGTCCGGCGTGGTTACCCTCGTGGAAATAACAAGGAGTTCAGGCTATATTGAAATCGATGCCAGCGTCGAGGCAGCCCTCCGCGACTACCTCTTCTCCCGGGCGAACGAAAGGAAGGACACGGTCGGAACGATAAGGTTCAGATTCCGCCTGGAGAGACAGGATTGAAGAAAGCGAATATTATCCGCGGGGCACCGCGGCGCTATTCAACGGTCGCGGTCGTATTGATCGTGGCCGCCCTTGTGGCGCTCACGGCGCTTGCCGCGCGCGAGATCGATCGGGCGCTCACAGAGCGGATGGCGGAGCTGAAGAGCCAGACCATCGCGGCGCTGGAAGCGACTGCCGGGAGAAAAATATCTTACTCCTCCATTGCACCCTCGATTTTTCAATACCTCGAGGTGCGTGATCTTGTCTTTCATGAATCTGAAAGCTCGGAAAAAGCCCTGCTCGCGTTGCATGATATCCGCGTCTACTACAGTCTTGTGCATCTCCTGCTTCAACGAGATCCGGTGGGTGCTCTGCGCGAGGTGCAGATAAGAAACACGCGCCTGACGCTGGACCTGGACAAGGATCGGGACGTGATCGAAATCCTGCGCCGCCTGACAGGAACGGGGGGAGGCGAGGGGCGGCTTCGCGCGCGGATCACCGGCGCGAACGTGAGCATCTCACTTGCCTCCGCCGGCACGACGGTGTCTCTGGACAATTCATTTTTCCAGATAGAAAGCCGGAAGGAGGCAATAGCAGTCTCCCTCCGGGGAGACCTCAATGGGACCCTGCCGACCGGTTTCACCTTCGGCTCCTCCCTCAAGGTGCAGGGTCTGCTGGATAAAAGCCTTGCCTCCTCAGACCTGACGGTCCAGCTTCTTTCTTTCGAAAGCTCCCTTTTCACGACCCGCAGCCAGACCCTGCAGGTGCTCTGGAAAGGGAGCAGCATAGAGGTTCGCAAGATCCAGGACCGATCGCCGATCAATCTCTCCATCCTGGCTGATTTGGAAAAGCAGCAGTTCACCATCAATTTCCAGACGGAAGACCTTCGGCCGGACAGGCTGTTCACGCTCTCGGGCGGTCTGGCCCGGTACGAAAACTGGATGAAAATGCCCTTGACAGCGTCCGGGCATCTCACCTACCGGGCTCCCGACAGGAGCCTTGACTACCAGGCGGACATCTCCGCCTTTCTCGAGGACCAGCTTCCCGTCCGCCAGGTAACGCTCGTTTCGAGCTTCCGTGGGTCGGAGAAGGAAGCATTTTTCGAGCCGCTGCGGCTTTCCTCGGCAGGAGGCGCCCTGGATTTCGAGGGCAGCCTGCTCTTCTCGAATTTTTTCCCGGAGGGGATTCTGACATTGGCCAACGTGGATCCCGGCACGGGTGAAAAGCTCGACGCGAATCTGTCGATCGAGAGGCAGAAGGACGCCGTGACCATGAAGGGCACGCACCTCGTTTTCGGTGAGCTGGGCTTCGATTTGCTCTCCGTCTCGCTGTCCCCCTTGAAGAACGGGTTCAGATTCACCCTGGGAACCTCATTTGCGGGAGCCCGGCCCGGGGACATGCTCCAGGCATCAGGCGACCTGCGTTTCGGCCAGCCCTTTGGCAGGGCCGTGGTGGAGGGGTCGCCGCGCGCGATCGGCGCGCCCTCCATTTCCCTTTCCGGCATGCTGCACAACGTCCCCCCCGCAAAGCTCTTTCAGCTTTTCGAGGGGGGCGGCGCGCTCTCGGGGGAGCAGAAAGACCTGTACGAGATTCTTGCCCGATTCTCGGTGAGCGCCGATGTCGCCCTCTCGACCGATTTCAGCAAGTTTTCGATTTCGAGCCGCGAGGTGACGGTGACGCAGCCGGACGAACCAAGTACGCTGATTCGGTTCGGGCTGACTGCCGACTCGGAGCATGTCGCCCTCTCCGAGTTTTCCGGTGCCTGGCGGAAGCTGAGCCTGCTCGGGGCATTCGACTGCATGTTCGCCCAGGACGGCCAGATCACATTCGCCAGCGACCTCAGGTTCCAAGGCACCCCGTACTCGATTTCGGGGAGGTATTCGCGGAGCCTTGGACTTCACGCAAGCGGCTCCTATGGCCTGGTATTGGCCGCGGTCCCCATGCGTGAAGGCGTTCTTGCCCTGCGATTGAAGGGCGACCGCTTCCCCCTCCCCCTGCCGGGCCGCGCGATGGCCGTCAGCTTCGACATGAACGGCATCGCCACCCCTGAAGGGGATTGGTCGGCGGATTTTCCTCTGATCACACTCTTCGACGTGCCGTTCCTCGAGTCCACGGCGAACACGATTCAACTGACGGGAAAAGCCAGCCCGAGAGGGCTCACCGTGACGCGACTCTTGTTCGCGGACGCGTACTCGAGTCTCGAGGGCAGCGCAAGCGCGGAAATCGTGCAGCACACAAGCTTGCTCGACCCGCATTTCCTGGAGTCGCTGAGCGCCCAGGGTCATGTCACTCTCAGGAGCCTCCGACGGCGTCGAGAGCTACGCGGCCACGGGCGCCCTGAAGGAAGGAACGCTCTCGCTCACGGGCCAGTTCGCGGGATCTCCGCTGGCCCGGATCGGCACGTCGGCGGTCAAGGGCGTGCTGGAGGGCACCACCACGCTCACCGGCCCCGTGCGGCAGCCCAGCGCGGTCATTGTGGCAAGTCTCAAGGACGGACGGCTGGGAACGGACAGTCTTTCCCTGGGAGGCCATGTGACGCTCCTTCCTGACACGATCCGAGTGAGTCAACTCGGGTTCAGCTACCTCTCGCACACCCTTTCTGAAGGGGCGGGAACCGTGAATACGAAGAGCGGAGCCTTTTCCTTCACGGGTCTCTACCAGGGAGAATACTTTTCCGACCAGGTGAAGCTCACCCTCGGACTGGATGGCCAGCTTACGGCCGACAGCCTCGACTCCCTGTTGGCAGGAATTCTCGACCACGGCCTGAAAGGCAGGCTCGCCTTGAGCGGCATCACTGTGGCGGCCGCGCCCGTCCCTGCCTGGAGCGTGGACTTCAGGAGCGATGGAGGCAGACTCTCTTTCGACGGCGGCCCGGGGGGCTCCCTCCACGGCTGGATCGACTCCCGACGCTCTTTTTCCGTAAGCCTTGCAGGCGCGCTTCCCTTGAGAGGCAGTGCCGTCGGAAGGATCGCCGGTGATCACATCACGGCGACCTTGAACGTGGACGCCCTGCAGATGGTGGTCCTCAACTCGCTTCTCAAGAGCCCCCCCATTCCAACTTCCGCGGGCCCCTTTCCCGTCATTCGCGTGACCGCCGGGGTCGCCTCCGGCAGGCTCAACATAGACGGCGCTGTGAATGATCCTGATTTCTCAGGGCAGCTTGATCTCGCCGGCGGCGGTATCATGAGCGCGTATTCGCCCGATGAGGCGGGCCCGATCAGGGACACCCTCACGTTCAGCGGCAAGACATTCCGCGCCCCAAGAACATTCGCCGCCGCGGGGGCGGCGCTCTTGAGCGCGGAGGCGAGCTTCACCATCGACCACTGGTCCCCCGTGGCGTTCGATATCTCCATCAACAGCGTAGGAGATGTGCCGCTGCGCATGCGGGGACGATTCGGAAGGCTGATCGCGGACGGCTCCGCATCAGGCCAGGTCCGGATTGCGGGTGACGAGCGGAAGACGAACATCACCGGCATCCTCAAGGTGGGGGACTGTAAAATCGCACTCGGTGATTTTTCTCAGGGAAAGTTCGTGCCTGAGGATACCCCCACCTTTGTCACGCTGACGGCTGAAACCGGCAAGAGGGTCGAGTTCACCTGGCCGACCGAGAATCTGCCGGTCCTGCGCACCATGGCGAGCCCGGGCGGCAAAATTGTCGTCACGTACCGGGGCGATACGGGTGCCTATACGGTCAAGGGCGCGGCGGGCGTTCAGGGCGGGGAGATCTACTACTTCGATCGCAGTTTCATAATCAAAAAAGGTTCCATCACGTTCAACGAAAACGAGAGCACCTTCGACCCGAGAATCACGGCAAATGCCGAGGTCAGGGAATGGGACCCCTTCACCGGGGAGGAGGTGAAGATTTTCCTCGACGCGGACAGCGCACTGAGCAAGTTCTCCCCCCGGTTCAGCTCCGTCCCCGCGCGCACGGAAACCGCTCTCCTCGCAATGATCGGTGCCCCCATTCTGACGCGAACGGAAACGCAGGGGCCGGTGATGGCGGCCGCCCTGGTCTACTCCGACATCCTGAGTCAGACCTGGCTCCTGCGCCCGTTCGAGCAGAAGGTCCGCCAGATCCTGAACCTGGACATGTTTTCCATCCGGACGCAGATCCTCCAGAATCTCGTTGCGCAGAAACTGTTCGGCACGACGCTCAATCCCCTTGACAACACCAGCGTGTCTCTTGGAAAGTATGTCGGGAACGATCTTTTCTGGGAAATGCTCGTCAGACTGCAGTCGCCGCCTCTTCCGACGGGTGCGCCGCTCCCGCCGAGCAGTCTGCAGTATGGGCAGTTCCAGACCGGTGTGAGTCTGCCTGCCAGCGGCCTGCCCCTGGTGGGGGCGGGCCTGAGGCCGGAGATGGAACTGAGCCTGGAGTGGGCCACCCCATTATTCCTGCTCACCTGGAGCTGGGTTCCCCAGCACCCGGAGAGCCTGTTCCTCGTGGACAACAGCCTCGAATTCAGCTGGAGGTTCTCCTACTGAGGAGAAAACGCGTGTGACCGAAGGAGCTCGAATGATGACCCGTGCCGCCAAGACTCTGTTGGCAAGCCTCCTCCTCCTGCTGGCCTTTGTGACCGGGCTCACGGCGCAAGCGACGGACCAGGAATGGTACGTGAACAAGCCGATCAAGAATTTCACGTTCCAGGGACTCGTGACGGTCAAAGCGGATGATCTCATGGCCGTGGTGAAGCCTTACATCGGGCAGACCTTCAGCGTCGACCCCCTTTTGTGGGAAATCGAGGCCAAGCTGTATGCGCTGGACTACTTCGAGACCATCGTGCCGAATGCCCTGCCGGCGGATGACTCCAAAACCGCCGTGATCATCGAGTTCGATGTCAAGGAGCGGCCGTCGATCCAGGTCGTGGAGGTGACGGGCAACACGAGCGTGCGCACGAATGAAATCACGGACAAGATACTTTTGAAAAAAGGAGACCTTGCCAACCAGACCAGGCTTCAGGCGGACGTGGAGGCGGTCAAAGCCCTTTATCTGGACAAGGGATACACGGACGTGACGGTGAGCGCCAGCTTCGTGCCTGGGGACAAGGATACGACGGTCAAGGCGGTTTTCACAGTCGCCGAAGGGGTGCCCACCACCATCAAGGAAGTACGGTTCTCGGGGAACAAATTCGCGTCCGAAAGCACGCTCCGGGGACTGATGAAGACGAAGCCGCAGGCCCTTTTTGACAGCGGGGTCTTCCAGGAGTCGAAGCTGGAAGAGGACAAGACGGCCATTCTTGCCTATTACACGGACCACGGCCTCGTCGACGCGAAGATCGACAAGGTCACACGCGAGGTGCAGACCCTGCAGGGGCGCAATTATCTCCTGCTCACCGTCTACGTGACGGAGGGAGAACAGTGGGTGTACAACGGTCTTTCATTCGTCGGCAACCAGATGTTTTCCACTCAGCGTTTGACGGAGCTCGTCTTTCAGAAGCCCGGGAAAGTGCTCAGCCTGCAGAAAGTAGAACAGGATATTGCCCGCATCCAGAATCTCTATTGGGAGAACGGCTACATTTTCAACGTATTCACCCGCGGCGAAAGCCGTGACGAGACTGCGAAGACCATCAGCTACACGCTCACGATCCAGGAAGCGGACAAGGCGCACATCGAGAACATCATTTTCAAGGGGAGCACGCGCACGGCGGATTACGTCATGCGCCGCGGGCTGCCCTTCGAGGAAGGCGACGTCTTCAACAGGGAAAAAATCATCCAGGGATACCAGTACCTGGCCAACCTCCAGTACTTCAAGTCGGTGACACCGGATACCCAGCAGGGCTCTGCATTCGGCTTGATGAACGTGATCTTCAACGTGGAAGAGGCGAGCACCGCGGATATCAACTTCGGCGTCATATTCTCCGGAGGCAGCTTCCCGATCTCGGGCACGATCAAGTGGAACGAGCGCAATTTCATGGGCCGGGGCCAGACGGTCGGCGTGGACCTCGAAGCATCGCCGATCAAGCAGACTGTGGGAGTCAACTTCTATGAGCCCTGGCTGGCCGGACAGCCCTGGTCGTTCGGTGTTTCACTGTCCTTCGATCGGGAGAACGTCCAAAACGTCCTTCAGGATTTCATCGCGCCGAACTTCACGGATGCCCAATCGACCATCGCCGCACCGGATCCATACACCAGCCGAGATGCCTACCTCTCGGACATCGCGGCGGGCAATACGATCGGCACCCAGTATCTGATGACGTACCTGATGTACAACTTCCTCCTGGGAATCAATACCGGCTACACATTCCTGCTGCCCTTCGGCAGGCTCGGATTCCAGGCCGCGTACAATCCCCAGCTGCGTTATATCGATTACGACGATTCTCTGCACCGCGCCTTCGAACAGAGCGTGCGTGATAATAACCATACGTGGAATTTCATCGATCAAATCTCCCTGGGCGTTTTCCTGGACGGCCGCGACATTTTCATGAATCCCACGAAGGGGTATTACCTGGGGCAGAGCGTGACCCTGACCGGAGGATTCCTGCTCGGGAACAGGCACTACATCCGGACCGACACGAGGCTCGAGGGGTTTCTCAAGATTCTGGACGTCACCGTGTTCGAGACCTGGAACCTGTTCTTCGTGCTTGCCGCTCATACCGGTCTCTCCCTGGTCCTGCCCCAGTACTCCTATTCCGCCACCGACCGCAGGTGGGAGTGGCAGACGGTGACGGACAACACGGAGGAGCTCTATATCGACGGCATGACGGTGGCCCGGGGATGGAGCAACATGTATACCTATGGCGATGCGCTTTGGGACAACAAGCTGGAGCTCCGCACGCCCCTCATCAAGGAAGCCCTGTGGCTGGTCGGCTTTTTCGACGCGGCGGCCTTGTTGGACAAACCATTCGATTCCACGGGTGGGGCCACGTCATTGACCACCTTGAACATGAACCAGTTCTTCTTCTCCTTCGGGCTCGGGATCCGGTTCACGATCCCCCAGTTCCCTATCCGGCTCTATCTTGCCAAAGGATTCCAGGTCCTGAATGGACAGTTGCAGTGGAAGCAAACGGGCGCGCTGAAGTTCGGCAACTTCGCCCTCGACTTCGTCATTTCCCTCGGCGGGGACGTATTCTGAGTGAGGAGGCCCCCGATGAAAAGAATACTTCTGGCGCTCGGCGTGTGCGTGTCTGTTGCGCTCCCGCTGCAGGCCCAGACTCAGCAGGTGACCAAGGTGGGCATCTGCGATTTCACGAAGGTGCTCAGCACGGCCTACAAGGACACCAAGGCGTTACGTGACTTTGACCAGGCCAAGAGCGACATCTACAAGGAGATCGCCGCCCGCAGCAAGGAGATAGCGGACTTCCAGAATCAAAAGCTCGACGCGGACAAGGCGAACAACAAGGCCCAATCGCTCGCCCTCGAGAAGGCAATCGCGGACAAGCAGAATGACCTTGATTCCTATCGAAGGGTCAAGAACGCATGGCTCGCGCAGCAGTCCAATGCGCTTCTCACCGGCCCTGTCCTCAAGGAAATCTACGACCAGATGACCCTTGTCGCGGAAAGCGGCGGTTATGCGCTCGTCCTCCGAAGCGACGGAGCATACCGGGATATCATCCTGTACCGGATACAGGAGATCGACATTACGGATGACGTGATTGCGGCGATTTTCGCGAAGCAGGGCAAAACGTACAATCCCGCGACAGGACAGTAGGTGGGCAGGGTTCTCGGCGTCGATCTGGGCACGCGACGCGTAGGGCTCGCTCTTTCCGATCCGGGGCGGATCATCAGCTCGCCCCTGGAGACACTGGCCATGGAGTCGGAGAGCGCACTGGTGAGCAGGATCATCCGTCTGTGCGCGGAAAAGGAAGTGACGACCGTTGTCATCGGGCTGCCGGTGAGCGCGGACGGGAGCGAAGGGCCTGGCTGCGCCCGGGCGCGCCGGCTCTCAGGGAAACTGATCGAGGCGGGCATACGCGCCGAGCTCGTGGACGAAACCTGGTCCAGCCGTGATGCGGAGCAGGTTTTGCGGGAAATGGGAAAAAGCCGGCGCACGGCAAAGGAAAAGGTGGACGCCATTGCGGCGTCTCTCATTCTTCGGGATTACCTCGAGGGGGCTTCTCGCTCCCCTTGAGCTTCTGCTCCAGAGTTTCCTTCAGCAGCGCAAATTTCCTGCGGGCTTCTTCGGAGGTTTCCATCAGCGCCTCGTGCGTCTTGAGTATAAAGTCCGCGCCGGGCTTTTCGGTGTTGGGCGCAAGCACCGCCATGGCCGGCGCCTGCACGTCCCGCTCTTCAATGAGGAGGAAGCTCTTCAACCCGATCTGCTCGAGGATATCCATGCATTCGGGGGTCGGCCTCAATAGATGAATCCGCCCGCCTGAGCCCTTCCGGAGCTTCTTGTCGATTGCAACCAAGAGGCCGATAAAGGTGGAATCCATGTACCGGCACTCCGTGAGGTCGACATAGACCGCCGGCACGTCCGCGGTCACATCAAGCTGCGCGAGGAGCGCTTCGCGCAGCGGGTAGCAGAGACTCGCGCGGATGCTTCCCCGCGCCATGAGAAAATACCCGCGGGAGTCGCGGCCGATCAGGATCGAGTCGATATTCGTGTTGCCCACGTTCATCTCTGCATACTATAATTCGGCACTCATGGTCGGGGTGGAATATAGTATGCACCTCCTTCCTGCGTCTTACGCGCGCTTCACTCTCCGTATCGTACACTGACACGCCGCCACCGTCACCCCCGCCGCCCTCATCGCGCCGACGCGCACGCGGCTTCAGTACGCCTGTTCGCATGGGCACCCAGATCAACGCTTGACGGCTGCGACACTTGGGAACATCATGTCCGATGGGCCGAGTTGATACATGCTCATCGCCTCGTTTATCAGCGAGTCCCTCAAGCTCTTTTTCGATCCCCAGAAGTCGGGCACGGGAGATGCCTGTCTAGTGCGCCCGTAGCGGAAGCACTTTGGACAATCACCGAAAGGAGCGTATTGGTGGAGAACGTACCGAACCGCGTCCAGCCCCTGCAGAAGAATACTGTTGCCCCGCTCGTGCGGCGCGTGCTGGCCAACCGGGAGGCGGGCGTTCTGCTGGCTCTCATCGTCCTCATCCTCGTGATGAGCTTCGCGAGCCCCTACTTCCTGAAGCCGCTCAACATTTTCAACGTCCTGCGAGGCATGTCCACCACTGGGATCATGTGCATCGGCGTCACGATGGTCATTATCACAGGGGGGATCGACCTGTCCGTCGGCTCCCTCCTTGCCGTCACGGGAATGTTCACGGCGCGCCTCATGTACTCGGGGATATACCCCTGGGTCTGCGTTGCACTGGGCTTCGCACTGGGCTTCGCCCTCGGCGCGCTCAACGGCTTCGTGATCACCAAGGTCAAGGTGAACGCGTTCATCACGACCCTCGGCATGATGAGCATCGGCCGCGGCCTGACCTATCTGCTTGCCACCGGAGTTCAAGGCACCGTTGCCTCCAACATCCCGATGAGGGACCCGGCGGTGAACTTTATCGGGGATGGCTACTTCGGACCAGTTCCCTTTCCCGTCTTGGAGTTGGTCGTCCTTGTCGTGATCTTCTCCTGGTTCCTGGGGAACACGGTGCTCGGCAGGCAGATCTACGCCGTGGGATCCAATGACGAGGCGGCCCGCCTGTCCGGGGTGAATGTTGACCGGGTCAAGTTCTTCACCTATACGGCCACGGGCGTACTCTGCGCTTTGGCGGGCATCATGAGCGGGGGGCTCCTTGCAACTGCGGCAACGAACGCAGGGGTAGGCAACGAGCTGGACGTCATCGCGGCGGTCGTGATCGGGGGGGCGAGCCTCTCCGGGGGAATCGGGACCGTCATCGGGGCGATTATCGGGGCCGCGATCATGGCGATCCTGCGAAATGCTTTCGTCCTCCTGCACCTGCCGGCGTTCCTGCAGACGGTTTCCATCGGGGTGGTGATCATCCTCGCCGTGGCGTCGGACAACCTGCGCAGGAGGCCGGGTCAGGCGTGAAAGCGGATTATCCGGACGTTGTCCGGCATGAGAGATATCGTGTGAGAGAAGGAGATTGCCAATGAGTATGAGCAGGAAGTTATTAGTCCTCCTGTGTGTTCTTGCCCTGGCGGGGACGGCGGTGAACGCTGCCGGGCAGGACAAGAAGCTGCCCGCGGGCCCCACTTTCAGCAGCACCGCGACCATGCCCGACGAAGGCACGGTGAAGCCGGTGTCCAAGAAGGCGCCCAAGCAGATGAAGATCGCGGTCCTGGGCCTGGAGAACAATCCGTTCTGGATCCCGGTAAAGCAGGGAACCATGAAGGCGGCTGCGGAGCTCGCGCCGCTGGGCTGCACGGTGGACTGGATCAACGCAGGCGCCCAGCACACGACGGATGTTTTCGGCCCCGCGATCGAGGCCGCAATGGCGCAGGACTACGACGCCATTGCCACCATCGCCGGTGACTCTGGTATCGTTAATTACATCAACAAGGCCGTGGATGCGGGGATCCCTGTCGCGACGTTCAACTCAGAAACCGCCTCTGTGAACAAGCGGCTGTTTTTTGTCGGCGCCGATCTGTACCAGCAGGGGCTCACCGCCGGCAAGCGAATGGCGGAAGTCCTGAAAGGAAAGGGAAAGGTTGCGATCATCACCGGGCTCTTCGCCGTAGAGGCCCACGAGCTGCGCCGCAAGGGCTTCGAAGACTCCCTGGCCAAAGAGGCTCCGGGTATCACGATCGTCGGCCGGGTGGAGAACAATGACAAGGCAGACACCGCGTACAGCCAGGCCCAGGACTTCATGACTGCCAACCCTGACCTCAGCGCCATCTACGTCACGGCGGGGGGGCCCTTTGGGGCGGCCAAAGCGGTCCAGGACGCGGGCAAGGCGGGAAAGGTGAAGATCGTGTCCTACGACTTCGTCGACGAAACCATGGCCTTCGTCAAGTCGGGGGTCATTACCGGGACGCTCGGGCAGGATCCTTTCGCCCAGGGCCACGACCCCGCGATCCGTCTGTACAACTACCTTGTCGGTGGGGTGGTGCCGCCCGCGGGAAGGCTCCTCACCAAGGCCGATTTCGTAACGAAGGACAACATCACAAAATTCTATAAGCAATAAGAGGCAACCCCAGAGGAGGGGCGGGGCGACCACCCGCCCCCCCTCCGGAGGGATTCCGATGAGAGGTGGGCGAGAGTGAACGGGACGGAGGTCATGCTTCGCGTGCAGGGGCTGTCCAAGAGCTTCGGCGGCCTGAAAGCGCTCAATGGAGTCAGCCTCGACGTGCGCACCGGAGAAGTGCACGCCGTCGTGGGGGAGAACGGGGCCGGCAAGTCCACGCTCATGAAGATCCTGGGCGGCATCATCACCCGTGACGCGGGGCGGACCGAGTTCAGGGGGAGCGAGGTTTCCTTTGCCTCCCCGCGGGAATCGATCTTCGCGGGAATCGCCGTCATACACCAGGAGCTCTCCGTCCTTCCCACCCTGAACGTCGTCGAGAACCTCTACATGGGCCGCATGCCGACACGGCGGGGGAGGATCCGCTGGAGGGAGCTGGAAGAACAGAGCCGCGCCGCCCTGGCAGAGGTCGGCCTCGAGGTCGATCCGCACCTCCTCATGAGCGACCTGAGCATTTCCCAGCGTCAGCTCGTCGAGATCGCGAAGGCTCTCTCGATCCACGCCCGTCTCATCATCATGGACGAGCCCAATTCATCCCTGAGCGAGATCGAGACCGAGCGGCTGTTCACCGTCATCGCCTCCTTGAAGGGCCACGGCGTGTCCGTGGTCTACGTGTCCCACAAGATCGACGAGGTCCTGCGAATCGCCGAACGCATTACCGTGCTCCGCGACGGGGCCCTGGTGGGAACGGTCGACCGGGCCGATGCCACCGCCTCTTCTATCATCCGCATGATGGTCGGACGGGAGCTGGACCGCGCCTACGTTCCCCACGAGAAGATCGGCCCGGTAGTCCTGAGCGTGAAGGGGCTCTCGGGCAGCGGATTCGCGGACGTGTCCTTCGATGTGCGCGCCGGGGAGATTCTCTGTTTCGCCGGGCTCGTGGGATCGGGGCGCAGCGAGACGTGGCGGACGATATTCGGAGCGCAGCGCCGGCAGGCCGGAGAGGTGAAGTTCGAGGGTCGTCACGTCTCGTTCAGCGCGCCCTACCAGGCCATCGCCGCCGGTTTCGCCATGGTCCCGGAGGACAGGAAAAAGCTCTCCCTCTTCATGGATATGCCGATCTGGTTCAACGTTGCGCTGGCCGGCCTCCCCCAAATGAAGAGGGGTATCGCGATCGACGGCGCCGCATCAGGGACACCGTGCAGTCCTTCGTTGCCAGCATGGCCATCAAGCTCAGGTCACCGGAAGAACCGGTCCGCAACCTTTCAGGCGGCAATCAGCAGAAGACCGTGCTGGCGCGGTGGCTCGCCCTAGCGCCGAAGATCCTCATCCTGGACGAGCCCACCCACGGGATCGACGTCGGTGCGAAGTCCGAAGTCTACGAGCTGATCCGGCGCCTGGCCAGGTCCGGGATCGCAATTGCCCTCATCTCCTCCGAGCTCCCCGAGGTGATCGCCATGGCCGACAGGGCCGTGGTCATGCACGAAGGCCGGGTCACGGCCATTCTCGAGCGCGACCAGATAGACGAGCACAGGATCATGGCGTACGCCACGGGCACCACTGAGAGCCCGGGGCGGGCCTGAGGTGGGCCGCAGGGCGAGATCCGCGCAATCTTTCGTGCGCAGAGCCTGACCACCTATCTGACGTTGCACTTGACTTCTCCAGCAGCCTATACTTCGCAGACCATGGTCGAAACAACCCCCGTGATGGCGCAGTACAAGCGGGCCAAGGAAAAGTTCGCCGACTCCATCCTCTTCTTTCGTCTCGGGGACTTCTACGAGATGTTCGAAAAGGACGCTCGTGAGGCTTCCTCCCTTCTCGACCTGACCTTGACGCAGAGGGCGGGGGTCCCGATGTGCGGCATTCCCTATCACGCGGCTTCGTCCTACATATCGAGGCTTCTCGCCGCGGGGAAAAAAGTCGCCATCTGCGAGCAGACGAGCCAGCCGGTCAAGGGGCTGATGAACCGCGACGTCGTGGAAGTGATCACTCCCGGCACGGTGATGGACGACAGCTACCTGTCGAGGAACGCGAACAATTATCTCCTGGCAATCGGGAGATCGGCGGAAACCATTTCTCTTGCCTATGCGGACCTGTCCACCGGCGAATTTGCGGCAACCTCGTTTCCCTTCGCCGAGCGCGAGCAGACGCTGAGAAAGGAATTACACCGTCTGGATCCTCGGGAGGTGATCACGCAGGAGTCCCTGCTGGTGGAAGACCCCGTGACCCGCGGCTTGCTGGGGGAGAGGGAAGGGCTCCTCGTGAACCGATTGCCCGATTGGAGCTTCGATCTGGACGCGTGCCGATCGCGTCTCCAGCATCAGCTCGGGGTCGCGAATCTCAAGGGTTTTGGTCTCACGGAGGACTCCCCCGAAATCCTTGCGGCGGGGGTTCTGCTCGAGTACCTCGGGGAGTCGGCCAAAAAGTCCCTCTCGCACGTTTCGTCGCTCTCCGTATACGCAGACAAGAGCTTCGCGGAGCTGGATGAAGCGACCCAGCGCAATCTCGAGCTGCTGGGCAACCTGCAGGACGGCAGCCGGAAGTACACGCTTCTGGAAGTGCTGGACCAGACCCGGACCTCCCCGGGGGCTCGCAAGCTTCGGAGATGGATCCTCACCCCGCTGAAAGAACGTGGTGCCATAGAGAGGCGGCACAGGGCGGTCGAATCCCTCTACCGGGACCAGGTGGGTCTGGCGCGGCTGAGGGAGGCGCTTGGCGGGGTGCTCGACCTGGAGCGCCTTACCGCGAGAGTCGCCATGGAGAGAGCGCACGCGAAAGACCTCCTCGGCATAAAGTCTACGCTGCAGGCGGTCCTCACCCTGGGCGTGCTGCTCACCGGCGAACGAACAGCGGGTGCGTCCGATGGCCTGGAAGATCTGGCGGAGCCGATTACCGCGCGGGCGGGACTCATGAAAGACTTGACCGCGCTGCTCGACACTGCAATCAGTGAAGAGCCGGCGGTTGTTCTCACGGAAGCCAACCTCATCAAGCGCGGGTTCAATCCCGAGCTGGACAGGCTTCATGCTTTGAAGGACAACGCGCGGGAGATCCTCGATACCTACCTCGGGGAGGAACGCAGGAAGACCGGAATCTCCTCCCTGAAGCTTCGCTACAACAAGATCATCGGGTACTATTTCGAAGTCACAAAATCCAACCTGGCCCTGGTGCCCTCGCATTTCATACGCCGGCAATCACTCGTGGGCGGGGAACGCTACACGACCGACCGGCTCGCCGACCTCGAATCGGAGATCAACGATGCCACTGAGAGAATCATAGAGATCGAGAAAAATCTGTTCCTGGAGATCCGGGCGACGACAAAACAGGCGGTACCCTGGCTGCTTCTTGTCTGTGATGCCGTGTCGTCACTGGACGTGTTCCAGTCCCTTGCTTTTGCGGCAACGGTGCACGGCTATGTGCGCCCGGTCATGACGGACGGCGTCGAGCTCTCCATCCATGACGGCAGGCACCCGGTGGTGGAAGCCCATCTGCCGGGCGGGGCATTCGTTCCCAACAGCCTCGAATGTTCGGGCGACGGCAGATTCTTCATTATTCTCACGGGACCGAATATGGCCGGCAAATCGACGTTCCTCCGCCAGGTGGCGCTGATCATCGTCATGGCGCAAATCGGCTCATTCGTTCCCGCGGCAAGCGCCAGGATCGGGATCGCGGACCGTGTTTTCTGCCGAGTGGGCGCAACGGACAATCTTGCCCGGGGCGAGTCGACCTTTCTTGTGGAGATGAATGAGACCGCGCATATCCTGCGGAGCGCCACGGCCAGAAGCCTTGTCATCATGGACGAAATCGGGAGAGGTACAAGCACGCGGGACGGTCTTGCAATCGCGTGGGCGGTGAGCGTGTACATTCTTTCGAAAATCGGGGCCCGGACACTTTTTGCAACCCATTTCCACGAGCTCACGGGGCTCGCGCACGAGAGAGTGGCCAACCTCTCCATGGAGGTCCTCGACAGGGGAGGGCAGATCGTTTTCCTCAAGAGAGTACGGGAGGGGCCTTCGAGCAACTCCTATGGGATCCACGTTGCGAGACTCGCGGGGCTGCCCGCGGAAACGCTCGCGTATGCGGAAAAAATGCTCGCGGATTTGAACGCGGGCGCCGGCATCACTGCCGCCTCACCCCCTCCCATCGATAAGCCCGCCGTCATTCAGGCGCAGCTTTTCTCGTCAGAAGAGCTCGTGCTTCAGGAAATCCTGGCCCTGCACCCGGATAAGACGACGCCGCTGGATGCCCTGACCGCCATCGCCAGATGGAAGAAAGAGCTTTCCCGCAACGGGGACCGTTGAGGTGGAGCAGAGCCATGCGGGCGCGGCGGGGCGTCAATTGCTCGAGGCGCTTTTCCCCGGCAGGTGCCTGCTCTGCGGCCGCTGGCTGAGCCTGAGCGAAGACATTTTCTTTCCCCTGTGCAACCTCTGCCGCGCGAGCCTTGTTCCGATCGGCAAGGAGCGCTGCGCGAAGTGCGGCATGGCGCTCGTTTCGGAAAGCCTCACCTGCACACGCTGTCGTGAAGCCGGCTTCGTCTTCGAATCGAATGTTGCCCTTTTCCCGTATTCGCGCGGGCCTCAAGAGCTCATCAGAAAGCTCAAATTCGAAGGCAGGACCCGGCTTGCCGTCCTCTTTGCAGACCTGGCCGCCTCCGCATTCTGCCCGGAGTGGCAGACGTATCCAGTAGTTCCCGTTCCTCCACGGCCGGGCCGCAGGACCCCGGACCCGGTCGGCCGGGTGGCGGCGTGCCTGGAAAAACGGCATGGAAAGACGCTCAGGCGGTTGCTCGTAAGGACAGGGGGCTCGCAACAGAAATCGCTCGACCTCCCTCGGCGGAGGGAAAACCTCCGTGGCATGATTCGGCTGGCCCCGGAAAAAGGCCGTCCCGGGCTGCCGGCCCGTGTGGTCCTTCTGGACGATATTTTCACGACCGGCGCCACGCTCGATGCGTGCGCGCGGGTACTGCGTGATGCGGGCTGCGAGCAGGTTTACGCAATTACTCTGGCGATCGAGGAATAGACGGTCACTCCCAGTGACATTTGGCGGTCACGGAACGTCACCCGGAGTGACCGCGAACGTCTCGGGAGGCCTGCCATTGTCATTGATGCTGCAGGAGCAGGGCGCGATAGCCGTACTGCTTCCCGCTTTCGACAAGGCGCCATCCGTGCAGGACGCCGAGGAACCGGTGCGCTTCTGTGCTCGTGCTCACGACGAAAAGCATGCCCCCTGGTTTCACGACAACAGTGGCAGCTTCCGCCATCTCCGACTGCCAGGGGACGCGCGGTATGGGATGAGGCGTGGCGCATAAGAAGTCAATACTTGCGCGAGGCACGACGTCCAGGAGCCCGAGTTCCGATGGAACCGCGCTCGCCGCGCGCGCCTGCCTGCCGAGCGCCCCCAGGTTGCGCCGTGTGATTTCCAGCTCGAGGGAATCCCGGCTCGCCAGGCTGACGCCCGAAATGGCCCGTGCATGGCGCCGCAGGAGGTACGCCGCGAGGTGTCCCTGACCGGGATTCCAGACAAGGAGCTCACCTTTGACGGGCTGAGTGCGAAGCAGGTCGAAGGAAATGGAGAGGGAATAGCCGAGGGTGTCAAAATCCGGAAGCGACCAGGCGGTTTCGATCTCATACGAAACTTCGGGCGTGGAAAATGCCTGTTTGCCCCTTATGTAGGGCGCCAGGTCGGACGGGAGCGCGCTGCCCGGTGAAGAAAGCTCTCCGGGGCGAAAATGCAGCGCGGTGTGCCTCTTCGTGGCCTCGGAATGGACGATCTCGTATCCGAGGCTCTTCAAGGTGGAAAGGGTAAAAGGGACCAGCGGCGCCACGACAACGACCGCGGCTGCCCCCCCTGGAGTCAGGAATGCGGCGACATGACGGAAAAAGGCCTCCAGAACGGGCTGACCGGCCTTGGCGGGCAGATTCGAGGTGACCAGGTCGAATGACCGGCCTTCGATCGAGTGAAAGGCGAGCCCGCATTGCACTTCGATGCCTTCTCCCCCGTTTTCGCGGCTGTTCTCCTCGGCAAACGCAGCGGCCAAGGCATCACGGTCCTGCATGACGACCGTGGCGTGCGGCAATCTGCGATGGATGCAGATGCCGATCACTCCCACGCCGCATCCGATGTCGAGGCAGGACTGGACCGATTCCAGGTCGATCCGCTGCGCGATCCCCTTCAGCAGGAGGCGGGTGCCTTCGTCGATATCGAAACTGCTGAAGAGGGCGTGGGAAAGGCTGAAAGTCAGATCCTTGCCGCAGAATCTGAACTTTATTATCTTGTTGACGTAGGCAGAAAAGTTCTTCATTGGAAAAGGCACGGAGGATTATAGCCCGCACCGCGCGTCGGTTGACAAGAGGTTCCATATAGTGTATTTTTGGGATGAGAAAGAGTCGGCCGCGAGACTCTTTTTTTGTACCCGCGCGCGAACGTACGCCGGCGTTGCGCGCGAGGTCGAAGGTGGAAGTGATGTACTCGGAGCATTTCGAAAAAGAAGTCCGGGATGCGGTCGAGCCCCTGCTGGCAGGGATGGGGATCTTCCTGGTGGAGCTTTCCCTCGCGCGGCTGAAAGGCTCCACTCGCGTGGGCGTGGTGATCCACCGAAAAGACCGAATGCCGGAAGCTCGCGGCGAGCAAATGCCGCAAGGTCGCGGCGAGCAAATGCCGCAAGGTCGCGGCGGCGGTGTGGGCATCGACGATTGCGCGGAGGTCTCGCGCCTGCTCCTGCCGCGGCTGCAGACCATCGAGGGGCTTCAGGATGTGAGCCTCGAGGTCAGCTCGCCGGGCATCGAAAGGACCATTCGGAGCCAGGCCGAGTATGAGCTTTTTCTCGGCAGGGGCGTGAGGATACTGGCCGGAACCGACACGGAGTGGTTCGGCGGGATCATCGATCGGGTGGAGGCGGGCGCCCTCTGGCTGAAGAAGGGGAGGGAGAAGCGCGCGTTCGCCCTCGCTGAGATTCGCAAGGCGCGATTGGACTATTCGGTGGAGGTTGAGGAAGCCAAAAATGCAGTCTGAACTTTCGCAGGCAATCAAACAGCTCGTGCAGGAACGGGGGATCCCGGAAGAACTGGTCATGAGCACGATCGAGAACTTTCTGCTCGCCGCGTACAAGAAGAAGTACGGGGTGGTGGACAATGCCGTGGTGCGCTTCAGTGATGACAGCACCGAGGTGACTCTGTTCGCCAAGAAGAAGATCGTTCTCGACGATGACCTGGACGATCCCGTCTATGAAATGCCGCTCTCGGAAGCCCTCGCGCTCAACGAAGAGTGCGAGGTGGGGGACGAGCTCCTCATCGAGATCAACCCCAAGGAGTTCGACCGCGTTTCCGTGCAGAGCGCCAAGCAAAAGGCGCGTCAGGGACTCCGTGAGATCCAGAAGGACACGCTGTACTCGGAGTTCAAGGACAAAGTCGGAGAGATGATCATCGGCTACTACCAGCGCGAGCGCAACGGGAATATCTACGTCGATCTCGGAAAGACGGAGGGCATTCTCCCCAAGAAGTACCAGTCCCCGCGCGAGATCTATCATCCTAATGACAGGATCAAGGCGCTGATCTACGAAGTGGTGAAAACGCCCACGGGGCTCCAGATCGTTCTTTCACGCAACCATTCAGAGTTCGTGAAGAAGATCTTCGAGCTGGAGGTGCCGGAAATCTACGACAAAACGATAGAGATCATGAAGATCGTGCGAGAGCCCGGTTACCGCACAAAGATTGCGGTGCGCTCCACGCGGGAAGACGTGGATCCCGTCGGCGCCTGCGTCGGTTTGAAGGGCGTGCGGATCCAGGCCGTCGTGCGCGAGCTGGAAGGGGAGAAGATCGACATACTGCGCTATTCCCTGGACTCCCGCAGCTTCATCAAGAATGCACTTTCTCCGGCCGAGGTGAACCAGGTGGTCATACTCGATGAGCCGAAGAAGCTCGCCCTGGCCATCGTGCCGGATGCCTCCTTCTCCCTGGCCATCGGCAAGCAGGGATTGAATGTGCGGCTTGCCAATCGGCTCACGGACTGGAACATCGACGTCAAAACGGAGAGCCAGTTCTCCGAGATGGACATATCCGCGGAGGCCAAACGCGCCGTCTCGGTCCTGTTCGGCGAGCCCGAGGAGGAGATCCAGAAGATCTCCGAGCTCCCCGGCATCCCGCAGCGGCTGGTCGACATACTGGAGAAAGACAAGATCGCCGACATCGAAAGCCTTGTCGCTCTCTCCACCGAGCAGCTTGCGGCCCTCGAAGGAATCACCGCGGAAGACATCCAGACCCTGCATCGGATCATCGAAGAGAACGTCGAGATAGTCGAGGAAGAGCCCGTCGACGAAGCGGCCGGCGAGGAAGCGCAAGCGGAAGCAGCCGGCGCGGAGACGGACCAGCTTTCGGAAGAGCAAGCCGCGGAGCCGGCGGCTCCTGCGGACCGTCCTTCCCCGGAAGGCGGCGCCGCCCCGGTGGAAACCGGCGCGGAAGAGACCTATGAATGCCCTGAATGCGGTACATCCATCACGCCGGACATGGCTACTTGTCCAAATTGCGGCGTCGGTTTAACCTTCGAGGACAGCGCAGAAGACACGCCGCCAGGGGCGGACAAGGAAGAGTAAGAGAGCAGGTATGCCCGAGGAATTGGATAGCAGGAAAAAACCCAAGACCACACTCATCAAGCATAAGAAAGCTGAGGAGGAGATCCCGGCGGTCGTTGAAGAGCCCGCTCCTCCGGAGAAGAAAAAGGTGGTCGTGGTAAAGAAAAAGGTGGTGGTGGTTGCCAAAAAGACAACCCACAAGGTGGCGGTGGCGTCTCCCGAGGCTGCGAAACCCGCGGCCGCCGCTGCGGAACCCACCGTGAAAGCACCCGCGCCCGCCCATCCTCCCGCGCATGCCCACACCAGTGCTGCTCCACGCCAGGCGGCCCCCGCCCAGGGGCAGACTCAGCCGCACGCGCAGGCGCGTGCACCTGGCACAGCGCGTCCTTCGGCGCATCCTCCGCAGGAGGGGGAAAGGCCGCGCTCGTTCTCGGGAGAAAAAAAGGCGGAGCCCCGGCCCTCGGTGCGCGAATCCGTGCGGGAAAAGATGCGGCTTACCCCGCTTCCCCCAAGACCCGCCGGCCCGGCTCCCCGACAGGGGGGTCAGGGCGGACCCCAGGGCTATGGGCCGCCGCGGTCAGGCCAGCGGCCGCCCGCGAGGACCGGCGGCTCCTCGCAATCCACCGGAACCGAGGACAAGAAACCGCCGGCCAAGAAGTTTTTCTCCAAAGCCAAGAGGAAGATCGAATATCCCAAGCGCAAGCACGATCAGCCTGAGGAGAAGTACCTCCAGGTAAAGAAAAAGACCGTGATCATGGCCAACCCGGTGCCCAAGGAGATCTCGATTACAGAGGGCATCACGGTCTCCGACCTGGCCAAAAAGATGAATCTCAAAGGCTCCGACCTGATCCACAAGCTCATCGGCATGGGCATGATGGTCACCATCAACCAGCAGATAGATTCCGACACCGCGTCCCTTCTGGCGGCGGAATACGACTGCAAGGTGAATGTCGTGTCACTGTACGACGAGACGGTGATAGAGGAAGACAAGGAGCTGGCCGAAGATCTGAGGCCCCGGCCGCCCATCGTCACGATCATGGGCCACGTCGACCACGGCAAGACCAAGCTGCTGGACGCCATTCGCAGCGCGAACGTGGCGGAAGGCGAGTACGGCGGGATCACGCAGCATATCGGCGCCTACTGCGTCGATCTGCCCTCGAAGGCTCCCGGCGAGGCATCACAGGGGCGGATCGTGTTCCTGGACACCCCTGGACACGAGGCATTCACCATGATGCGCGCGCGCGGCGCGCAGGTAACCGACATAGTGGTGCTCGTGGTCTCCGCCACGGACGGCGTCATGCCGCAGACCATCGAAGCGGTCAACCACGCCAAGCAGGCGGGAGTCCCGATCATCGTTGCCGTGAACAAGATCGATCTTGCCGAGGCGAACGTGGAGCTGGTGAAGAGACAGCTCTCTGAACTGGGACTGACACCCGAGGAGTGGGGCGGAACGACCATCTACAACGAGGTGTCGGCCCTCAAGAAGACAGGCATCAAGGAGCTGCTCGAAAGCATCCTTCTCCAGGCGGAAGTGCTCGAGCTCCGGGCCAGCTATGAAAGCAGGGCATCGGGGATCGTGCTGGAGTCCCGCGTGGACATGGGACGCGGCATCGTTGCAACCGTGATATTGCAGAAGGGCACCCTTCGCGCGGGAGATTCATTCGTGGCGGGCATCTATTCAGGAAAAGTGCGCGCCATCTTCAACGACAAGGGAGTAAAGATCTCCGAGGCCACACCCTCCATTCCGGTGGAAGTCATCGGCTTCACCAGCATCCCCAACGCGAGCGACCCCTTCCAGGTCACCGATACCGAGCAGACCGCGCGGACCATCGGCAGCAAGCGTCAGGAGCTGAAGAAACAGGAGGAGATGAAGAACGTAAAGAAAGTCACCCTGGATAACCTCTACGAGCAGATCAAGGAAGGCCAGATCCAGGAGCTGAAAGTCATCATCAAGGCGGACGTGGCCGGCTCCGTGGAAGCCCTGAAATCCTCCCTCCAGAGGCTCTCGACATCCGAGGTCAAGCTGGACGTGATCCAGGCCGCGGCCGGGGCGATCAACGAGGGCGATGTCATGCTCGCCTCCGCCTCCAACGCGCTGATCGTAGGGTTCCACGTAAGGCCCAGCGCCGCGGCGCAAAGTCTTGCGGATCGTGAGAAGGTCGAGATTCGCAAATACAACATCATCTACGACGCGCTGGAGGACATCCGCACGTCGATGGAAGGTCTGCTGAAACCCGAGCTTCGTGAAGAGCAGATCGGACTGATCGAGGTGCGCAACACCTTCAAGATCCCGAAGGTAGGTACGATTGCCGGTTGTCAGGTGACGAGCGGCAAGGTGAGACGCAACGCGGAGGTCCGGCTCATTCGGGACGGAGTGGAAATCTTCAAGGGCAAGATATCCTCGCTCAAGCGGTTCAAGGACGACGCGCGCGAGGTCGAGGAAGGCTTCGAATGCGGAATCGGGTTGGAAGGCTTCCACGACATCACCGTCGGGGATTCCATCGAGGTCTACGAAACCCGGGAGCTCGCAAAGAAGCTGGAGGGGAGCCGCGATGGCGGAAGTAAGGCTCCGGCGAATTGAAAGCCTCATCCGGCAGGAGATCTGCTCCATGATCTTCACCGGAGAGATCAAGGACCCGAGAATCGAGCAGCTCACGACCGTGACGGAGGTCAATGTGTCCCGGGACCTTGGCCACGCGAAAGTGTGGGTGTCCCGGTTCGGAGACCGGGCCGCGGTGGCAGGCAGCGTGGACGGCCTCAATCATGCGGCGGGCTACATCCAGGGGGTTCTCTCCAAGCGCATATCCCTGAGGATATTTCCCCGGCTCACGTTCCTGATCGACAATTCCATGGAGAACGGGTTCCGCATCGCGCAAAAGCTGCGGGACATCAAGCATTGACAGAGGGTATCATCCTCCTTGCCAAGCCCGCCGGACAGACATCCTTCCAGTCACTGGGGGAGGTGAAACGACGCCTGGGAACCGGGCGGGTGGGGCACGCGGGCACGCTGGACAAGTTCGCCGAAGGGCTCCTGGTCGTGTTTGCGGGACGCATGACCCGGCTCGCCGCCTTTGCCGCGTCCCTGGACAAGGAATATGTCGCAGTGGTCTGTTTCGGGCGCACGACAGACACTCTCGACCCTGAAGGGCGTGTGACGGAAACAGGCTCTGTGCCCTCGCGGGCGGAGATCGAAGGCGCGCTTTCACGTTTCAGAGGCACGATCCTCCAGACGCCGCCGGCGTATTCCGCGGTCCACGTCGGTGGCACACGCGCGTACAAGGCGGCACGCGCCGGGGAACCTCTTGTCATACCTCCCCGACAAGTCACTATCGACAGGCTCGATCTCATCGATTTCGCGTTCCCCGAAGCAACGCTCCGCGTCTCCTGCTCCAAGGGCACATATATCCGCTCGCTTGCTCGCGATATCGCCGAGAGCCTGGGAACCTGTGCCTTCGTCTCCGGGCTTCGCAGGGTCCGCATAGGCGGCTTCCTCCTTGAGCAGGCAAAATCGCCTGACCAGTTCGATCCGCAAACCGATCTCCTGCCGCCGGAGAGGTTCTTCGAGGCAGCGCCGGGCCTCGGCAGGCTCGTTGTGAAAGAATCCTGGGCTTCCCGTGTGTGCAATGGGTCTCCGCTGGACGCAGAGAGCTTTGAGGTCGCGCCGGACGGAGAGGGGCTTTTCGGCGCCTTTTCTCATTCCGGAAGACTCCTGGCAGTTACGGAGAAGCGGGCGGGCGGATGGAGATACGCCGCCGCATTCCCGGAGCCGCAGCCGGACAAGGACACGGTATGACCGTGCTCACCTGGGACGATCTGCTGAGCCGGAAGGCGCCTCTCAACAGGCCCGTGCGCATGACCATCGGGGCCTTTGACGGCCTTCATATCGGGCACCGGAAGCTCATGGAGAGCCTGGTCCGAGGGCAGGGAGACGGCCTTCCCCTGGTCGTGACTTTTCAGCAGAGCCCTGCCGCGGTCCTGGCCCCCGGAACGTTTCCCGGCTTGATCATGACCTGGCGGCAAAAACTCGCTCGATTGCAGAGTCTGAGCATCCAGGCGGTCGTGGTAATTGACTTTTCCGAGGAAATGAGTAATCTTTCTGGCAAGGCATTCATAGGCCTGCTGAAAGAAAATCTTACCATCGAGAAAATAGTCGTCGGGCACAACTTTCGCTTTGGTAAGGGCAGGAACGCGGGGACCGACGTTTTGAAGGAGATGCTATCGGACACGGGAACCGATGTGCAGGTAACCGAGCCGGTGTTCTGGGGCGAAAGGATCGTGTCGAGTTCCCGCATACGCACAACAATCCAGGAAGGCGATTTTTCCGAGGCCAAAGCCATGCTGGTGACCGCCTACGGCCTGGACCTGCGCGGCGTTCCCGCGCATCCAGAGGGCAACGGGAGGCTGCATTTTTCGAAAAGCCATCTGAAGCAGGTGCTGCCCAGGCAGGGGGTGTACGCGGTAGACTGCGGCGAGGCGGAGGAGGCACGGCCCGGGAAGCTCACCGTCGGTGAAGATTCCCTGACGCTTGCCGTGCCTGACGGAAAAGAGATTGAGACCGTTTATTTTGAGTAAGCATTTTGAGTAAGCAAATGAAAGGAGTCGTGGAATGCCACTGACGAAGCAGCTCAAGGAAGAGATTGTGAAGACATTTGGAGCCAATGAAAAGGATACAGGAAAGACGGAGGTGCAGGTTGCGCTCATCACCAGGCGCGTGGAGGAGTTGACGGAGCACTTCAAGCGTCACCCCAAGGACAATAACTCCCGACGCGGCCTGCTGATGCTCGTCGGACAGCGGCGCCGGCTGCTCGCGTACTTGCGCAAGAGAGACCTGGACAAGTACCGCGAAGTGATCGAGCGCCTCAACCTGCGCAAGTAAGCGCGAAAGCAAGGATACAGATGGAACATCGCGTCACATTCAAAATCGGGGAGGAGGAGCTCATCCTCGAAACGGGAAAGATGGCCAAACAGGCCAACGGGGCGGTTTTTGCCCGTCTGGGCGGCTCCACGGTCCTGGCAACGGCCTGTTGCGCGGAGAACGAGAAGGAAGACCTCGACTTCATCCCCCTCTCCGTCGACTATATCGAGAAATACTATGCCGCCGGCAAAATTCCCGGTGGGTTCATCAAGAGGGAGGGCAGGCCCAAGGACAAGGAAGTCCTGGTCTCACGGCTCATCGACCGTCCCATCCGGCCCCTCTTCTCCCGGCTGTTCCGCAGGGAAATCCAGGTCATTCCCATCGTGATCTCCACGGATCTGGTCAACCCTCCGGACATCCTGGCCATGAACGCGGCTTCCGCCGCGATAACGATATCGGATATTCCGTTCCAGGGCCCGATCGGCGCCGTCCGCATGGGCTACATTGACGGCGCTCTCGTGGTCAACCCGACCTTCGACCAGATCGAGGTCAGCAAAATAGACCTCGTCGTGGCAGGCACCGAGAAGGGCATCACCATGGTGGAAGGCGGAGCGCACCAGGTGCCGGAATCCCTGATTATCGATGCAATTGAAAAGGCGCACCTCACCATCCGCGAGCTCTGCCGGATACAGAACGAGCTTGCGCGGCTTGCCGGAAAGCAGAAGCTTCCGTTGGTCGAGAAACCCTCCACGTTCACCCTTGGCGATGAAATGCGGAAATGGGGATTTGGCAAGCTCGAGCAGGCCTGCTTCCTGAAGGGCAAAGAGATCCGGGCACGGGCCATGAAGGCGGTGCGCGAGGAGGCAAAGGCTTTCTTCGCGGATCGCCTCGCCGACACGGATATGAAGCCCGTGAATGCCCTGTTCGAGGACATGGAGCAGGAGATCATGCGTGCCTCGATCGTGGGAAAGGGCATTCGCACTGACGGCCGCTCCCCCGTCCAGATCCGCCCCATCACGTGCGAGATCGACGTTCTCCCGCGAACCCATGGCGCGGCACTGTTCACCCGGGGGGAGACGCAGGCGCTGGTGGTGACCACGCTTGGCACAGCTCTCGACGAGCAGATCATGGACAACATCGACGGAGACAGCAGGAAAAACTTCATGCTGCACTACAATTTCCCTCCGTTCTCCGTGGGGGAGGTAGGACGCCTCAACTCCCCCGGCCGCCGCGAGATCGGGCACGGGCACCTGGCCGAACGCGCCATCAGCATGGTCCTGCCCAGGAAGGAAAACTTCCCGTACACGATCCGCATCGTGTCGGAGATCCTCGAGTCCAACGGCTCTTCTTCGATGGCCACCGTGTGCGGAAGCACGCTGAGCCTCCTCAACGCGGGCGTGCGCATCGAAAAGCCCGTCGCGGGAATCGCGATGGGCCTCGTGAAAGAGGGCGACAAGTTCGTCGTGCTGAGCGACATTCTGGGAGAGGAAGATCACCTCGGCGACATGGATTTCAAGGTCGCCGGCACCGAGGACGGGATCACCGCCCTCCAGATGGACATCAAGATCGAAGGGGTGAGCGCGGAGATCCTCCAGAAGGCGCTGGGACAGGCGAAAGAAGGCCGCCTGCATATCCTGGGAATCATGAACAAGACCATTTCCGAGCCGCGCAGCGACATTTCCGACTTTGCGCCCAAGGTCATCTCCCTCAAAGTGCCGACGGAGAAAATCGGCCTGATCATCGGTCCGGGCGGAAAGAACATCAAGGGAATGAGCGAGAAGACCGGCTCCACGATCAATATCGATGACGACGGAACTGTGACGATCTACAACCACCTCAAGGACGGCGCGGAGAAGGCTCAACGCATGGTCGAAGGCCTGATCGAAGAGGCGGTTGTCGGCAAGACCTACACGGGGCCCGTGAAACGGATCATGGACTTCGGCGCGTTCGTGGAAATCCTGCCCGGGAAGGAAGGCCTCGTCCATATCTCCAAGCTGGCCGCCGGCCGGGTGGAGAACGTCAGCGACGTGGTCCACGAAGGACAGGAGCTGACCGTCACCGTCACCGAGATCGACCACATGGGCCGCATCAATCTCGCCACAAAGGAAGCCCTGGATGCCAACCCCGCTCTCCTCACGGAGCATGCGGAGCGCAGGCCGCCCCGTCGGGATGGGGACAGGCCCCGAAGCGGCTACCGCGACGGCCCCCGCAGCGGCCCGCCTCACGGGGACCGCCGGCCGGGCGGCTACTCGGACAGGCCCCGGCGCGACGATGGACCGCGCAGCGGGCCGCGTCCCCCCCGGAGGGATGGGTGATCCTGACGGAGAGATTGGCAAACGGAGCACTCCTGCTCCTGGAGCCGGTCGACCGGACGGATACCCTCTGCATCGGGTTCTGGTTTCTCCACGGCTCCCGGGATGAGGGGCCGAAAGAGCGCGGATTTTCGCATTTCCTCGAGCACATGCTCTTCAAGGGAACGGCCCGGAGGAGCGCGCTCACCATCGCGCAGGAAATCGATCGTGTGGGAGGCATCATCAACGCCTTCACGGAGAAGGAAACCACCTGCGTGTACACGATCATCCCCCGCGAGCACCTGCGGCTCGCGTTCGATGTTCTCACGGACATGACGGTCGGCTCCCTCCTCGACGAGACGGAATTGGAGAAGGAGAAGGAGGTCATCGTCAATGAGATCCGCTCAGTGGACGATTCCCCGGAAGAGAAGGGACACGACCGCTACATGAGCGAGATGTGCGGCGACCATCCCCTGGCGCTGAAGATCACCGGCGAGGAGGAAGAGGTGCGCGGGGTTACGCGTGAGGACCTCCGGCGCTTCTATCGGGAACGCTTCGTGCCCGCCAACACGATCATCGCGGTGGCCGGCAATTTCCCGCTCGAGGAAGTCAGGGACCTTGCGCAGTCCATCTACACGGCCGCGACACCCGCGGCGGCGCCTCCCCCGCAGCCGCCGCGTACGGTGCCCTCCTGGAAGCAGAAGGTCGCCGTGGTGCCGGATCGTTTCAATCAGGTGCAGATCTATGCGGGCACCTGTTATTCACTGGACCACGAAGTGGACCACTATTACACGTCCCTTGTCTTCAGCACCGCCTTCGGGGAATCCATGAGCTGCAGGCTCTTCCAGAAGCTCCGCGAGGAGCAGGCCTTGTGTTATACGGTCTACTCTTTCCGCTCGTTCTTCTCGGATACCGGCATGTGGACCATATACGCCAACGCCACCCCGGCGCTGGCCCGGAAGTTCCTCGCGGCGCTCGACCAGGAGCTCACGCGGCTCCTGAAAGAGCCGCTCTCCGACGCTGAGATCGGTGACGCGCAAAGTCATCTCGTCGGGAGCATGATCCTCTCCCGGGAAGACATGGAAACGCGCATGAAACGTCTCGTCCGCCAGCACATGATGATGGACCGTATTCTCGAGTTCGACGAGTCTGTTGCCGCTCTGCGCAAGGTGAGCGCCGAAGCGGTCGAGCACTGCGCCCGTCAATGCCTCAGAAAGGCGGCCTTCAGCCTCCTTGCCTACGGCAGCCGCGGCATGTCCGCCGTGCGAGGCTTCAACTTCACATTTCCGGATTGAGCCATGGACGAGCCGATAGTCAATTGCGCGGGCGGTCTTGGTGCGCTTCCCGAGTACCAGTCAGAGGGTGCGTCGGGCGCCGATGTCCGGGCGCTGCTGCCCCATGATATCGTGCTGAAGCCGGGCCAGCGCGCGCTGGTCCCCACGGGATTGCACCTGGAGATCCCGCGCGGGCTGGAGGGACAGGTGCGGCCGCGTTCGGGTCTGGCGGCGAGGAACGGGATCACGGTGCTGAACGCGCCGGGGACAATCGACAGCGACTACAGGGGCGAGCTGAAGGTCATCCTGGTGAACCTGGGAGAAACCGATTTCCGGATCAGCACGGGAGACCGGATAGCGCAGATCGTGTTCTCCCCCGTCAGCCGGGTTTCCTTCCGCCGTACGGACACGATCGCGGAAACGGGGAGGGGGAGCGGAGGCTTTGGCTCGACCGGGATGTAAGACGAGGATTTTGCCCGGGCTGGTGCTCTTCATCATCGTTTCCCTGCCATGCTTTGCCCAGCAAGGCTCGATCGATGCGGCGAAGAAGGCATTTTCTCGCGGAGATACGCAGGCCGCACTGGAGATGCTTCGGCGGCTGCGGTCCGGCGCACCGGATCAGCCTGTTCTGATCGAATCCCTCTCCTTGAGCGTGCGCTACTCCCTGGCGGCCGGAGACCCCTACAAGGCCTCCTATTTCCTCCAGCTCCTACAAGAGGCCGGCCCGGGCTCGGCGGCTGCATTCGAGTCCGGCCTTGCCGTGGCGGGATACTACTACGACAAGCGATCGTGGCGTGCCGCCCTCGAGTATTTCGGACGCGCGATCGACGGCTTCAAGGAGGGGACGAGCGATCAGCGGAAAGCGCTCGACCTTGCGCTCATGCGCTCCGCTGAGCTCTCTCTCTACTTCGCGGAGGATCCCGCATCCGCGCGCGACTATTTCCGCAGAATTGTCCCGGCCGACCTGCCTGAATCGGAATCCCTTCTGTACAGGGAACTGCGCATGCGCCTGCTCTGGAGCGTCATATCCCCCGCCCGTCTGGGGCTGGATGACGCGAACGTCTCGAGCCTCAAGGTGGACGGAGACGACTTGTGGGTCGGGACGTGGAACGGAGGGGTATCACGGTATTCGGTGTCTGCATCGCGCGCCGACCCCTTCCCATTGCCCGCGTTTTCGCGTTCCATCGAGATTGCGGACCGAAGGGTGTGGATAGGCACGGCGGAAGGTCTTGCGTGGTACGGCAAGAGCTCCGGCCGCTGGGGCACGGAGGAAGATTTCCAGTCCCCCGCGCCGCGGAAGGTGCAGGCTGTCCGGCAGGCGGCGGGTTCGCTCTACGTGGGAACCCTCGGAGACGGTCTGTTCCGCCTGGGGGACAACGGCTGGGAGCAGGTGAGCGACGGCGACCTGCCGGGAAAGTTCATCACCTGCATCGCCTCGGACCCGGCGCGCCCCCGGCTTTTCATCGGGACCATGAACCTTGGCCTCGTGATCTACGATCCGCAGACAGGGGAAATGAGCACGCTGTCAGAAACCGTCCCCGCCTTCACCTCTGAAAACATCGGAACCGTGCTCCCGGATTCCGAGGGACGCGTATGGATAGGGACATACGGTGACGGACTTTCCGTGTGGTCGCCCGGCACGGGTACGCTCCGGCATTTCACGAAGGCAACGAAGGAGATCTCCGACGATTGGGTCCTTGCAAGCTGCGAAACGGATCGCGCATTGTATTTTGGAAGCTTCGGCGGCGGGGTAAGCGTCTACGTGAAGGAAACGGAGAGCTGGAAACGGCTGGGTATCAGGGACGGCCTGGCATCCCTTGACATTGCGGCCATCGCCTGGCGCAGGCCCTACGTGTTCTTCGGTACTCTTGGAGCAGGGGTAAGCGTGTACGATGAGGACTGCAGATGGCCCGAAGCCATAGAAAAATCTGGCTCTACATCGGGCGGGAGTATTTCCTGTCCTTCGGGGTCGCGTTCCTCTTTTTCTTCTTCCTGTTCTTCCTGAACCAGGTCCTCGTCATGGCGGAGGAGATTTTTTCCAAGAAGGTGGCATTCTGGGACGTTCTGAAGCTGGTCATCTACTCCATGCCCGTCGTGATCGCGTTCTCATTCCCCTTCGGCTCGCTCGTGGGCGCCCTCATGGCGGTGGGAAGGCTTTCCTCGGACAATGAGCTCCTTGCCTTCGGCTCTCTCGGCGTGCCTCCGCGTCAGCTTCTGGCGCCGCTCCTGGTTCTCGGCCTGGCCTTTTCCCTTGTCTCATTCGTAATGAACGACTACTTCATGCCGCTGGGAAATCTGCGGTTTGCTGAAATCTACCGGCGCATCCTCTATACCAACCCGGCGCTGGAGCTGGAGCCGTATTCGGTGAAGCGCTATGAAAACACGACGCTCATCACCGGTTCAGTGGAAGGCCGCCAGATCGACGACGTCCTGATCGTGGACCGTTCTCCGGAAGGCAACCGGAGGATAATAACGGCCCGGGATGCGCGGCTCGAGCAGAGCCCGGACCAGCCCGGAGTCGTCTCCCTTGCCCTGGACAACGTTTTTACGCAGCTCAGCTACCCGAAGGAAGGGGACAGGTACGACTACACCGTGTCGGATTCGATGGTGTACTCGATACTGTTGAAAAACATCACGAGCGCCACTATTGGCGGCCTCACGCCGTCCTCCATGAGCTCCGCGGACGTCTGGAAGCAGATAAGCATCAAATCGGTTGACCAGCGAAAGGCGCGAAAGGCAGAAAGACGAACAGGTTGCCAAGCTCACTTTTGGACTCTCCGCGGGACTTCGTGCCGCGGAGGCCATCGTCTCGCGGACCCCTGCAATGGCGGACCTGCAGCGCAAAGCCCTCGAACCTCTCTGGAGGGAGCTTGTCGCGGAGAGAGACCGCAATGTCACCGACCAGTCCCTTCAATCGTACCTCGTGGAGTTCCACAGGAAGTTCTCAATGCCTGCGGCCTGTGTCGTGTTCGCGTTCTTCGCCTTTCCGGTCGGATTCCGCGCACGCCGCAGCGGCCGCACCGTCGGCTTCGGCGTGGGCCTTTTCGTTGCAATCGTGTACTGGGGGCTCCTGATTGCCGGTCAGACATTCGGCGTGCGCATGTCCATCGCGCCGGCCTTTTCCATGTGGCTGCCCGACGCGGCGGTGCTTCTGGCGGGAGTGTTCTTCTTTGTACGGAAGGCGTCCCGATGAGGCTCCTGCGGGGAATGCTGCTGAAACAGTTCCTTCCCATCCTCCTCGTGGCGCTCCTTTTCTTCGTGCTCCTCCTGCAGCTCATCGACGTGTTCGGGAGCATCTGGCGGTATTTCGCGCACGATGTGGGGCTCCGCCAGGTTTCGTGGATCGCGCTGCTTTACCTGCCGAAATGCATTTCTTTCGCGCTCCCGTGTCGTTCCTCTTCGCGATCTCCTACACGCTGGGCTTTCTATGCGAACAACGAGCTCTTCGCCATTTTCGGCTCAGGGATAAGCCTTCACAGTCTGGTAGTTCCCTTCCTGGTCCTCGGCGTGCTTTTGAGCGTGGGGGCGTTTTTTTTCGATGATATGATCGTCATCCCCACGTTCCAGATGAAGAACGATGCCTATGCGCAGGCCGTGAAACAGGTCACGTCCCTCAGCCAATCGAATGTGACCGTGACGAGCCCTGACCAGCGCGTCATCTACATTGCCGACTATTACAACGATGCGCAAAAAAGGCTCACCGGCGTCACCGTCGTCGTGCGGGATCCTCGCATGAGCTTCTACAGTCGCGCGGACGCACAGTGGGCGGAATGGGTCAACAACCGATGGGTGCTTCACGTGTGCAGGACATTCACATGGGATCCCGCGACCAGGCTTCTTTCTTCAGAAACCAGGGACAGCTATGATTCGCCGTTTCTCGTGGAGCCTCCGGACACTTTCCGCAAGCTCGCGCGGAGCATTGCGGAAATGAACCGGGCGGAATCCCAGCGGTACGTCGCGCTGATCCGCAAGGCGGGGCTTCCCTATCGCGAAGTGCTTACAGACTATTATCGGAAGTACTCCTTCGCTTTCACGCCACTCATCGTCGCCCTCATTGCGAGCAGCCTCGGCAGCACGTTCAAGAAAAACATCCTTCTCATGAGCCTGCTCTCCGCCCTCGTTATTTCGGTCGCATTTTACGTTGCGCAAATGTTGGCTGCAATTCTCTCAAAGAACGGCTTCATTCCCCCTCTTGCGGGAGCATGGTCCCCCTTTACCGTCTTCCTGGCCCTTGGATTCCTGCTTTTCAGGACGGCGCGCACCTGATGAGGGACATGACATTTTCCATCCAGCACCGCGATCCCGGCTGCCGCGCGCGCACGGGGGCAATTGCGCTGAACCATGGGACGGTCTCCACGCCATGCTTCATGCCGGTCGGAACCAATGCCACCGTGAAGGCCATGCGGAACCGGGACCTCGAAGATCTCGGTGTGAACATGATCCTCGGAAATACGTACCATCTCTACCTGCGGCCCGGACGGGAAGTCATTGGCCGGGCAGGGGGTCTCCATGGGTTCATGGGATGGAGGCATAATATTCTGACCGACTCCGGCGGGTATCAGATCTTTTCCCTTTCCTCGTTCCGAAAAGTAGAAGAAGCCGGGGTTTCATTCCGCTCCCACATCGACGGCTCGTCCCACACCCTCACGCCGGAGGGAGTGATCGACATCCAGACGGCATTTGGCAGCGATGTAATGATGCCCCTGGACGAATGCACGTCACCCGGCATCCCGCGGGCGGACGCAGAGCAGGCCATGCGGCGCACCACGGAGTGGCTGCGCAAGAGCAGGGACAGGTGGCGTGAGCTGGATGGGCAGTTTTCCGGACAGCTTTTCGGGATCATGCAGGGCAATTTCCACCAGGATCTGCGCAGAACAAGCGCGGAGCAGATATCCGCCCTGGATCTGCCCGGATATGCCATCGGGGGTCTTTCAGTAGGCGAAGAGTTTCCCGTGTTCAGGGACTTTCTGCACTATTCGGCCGATCTGCTTCCCGAGGCAAAGCCGAAATACTTGATGGGGATCGGGACACCGGAATACATTCTGGAGGCGGTGGAAGCGGGAATCGATCTTTTTGATTGCGTATTCCCCACCCGCACCGCGCGCAACGCCCAGGTCTTCACATTTTCCGGGCCCCTTTCACTCCGCAATGAGAAGTACCGGATGGATTTCCAGCCCATAGACGAAAATTGTCGCTGTGACACCTGCCGAAACCACACGCGCGCGTACCTGAGACACCTGTTCAAGGCGCGGGAGATCGAGGCCGCCGTGCTCGCCACCTTCCATAACCTCACGTTCATCCAGGGCCTTGTCCGCTCGATCCGGGAAGCAATAAGGCAGGGAGAGTTTCCGCGCTTCAAGCAGAGGTTCCTGGCCCGATATGCGGGAGGAATCGACTAGCGGATATGCCGAACAATATAAAAGGAACCGGATCGATGACCGTGCGCCGCGGGATGTGTCTTTCATGCTGGCTCTTGCTCACCGCGCCGCTTCTCTCTGCGCAGGCGGCAGGCCCCGGCTCGCTCGTCTTGCACGCCGCTTTCAGCATGAGCTCCCCCCTGCCCGTCGAAATGCCGGGACCTTTTCTTTCACCCCCGGACAATGTGGTCCGCGCCGCTTTTGCCTACCTGGGCGTGCCCTATGTGAGCGGAGGCGAATCGCACCAGGGCCTCGACTGCTCAGGGCTCATATACCGGGTTTTTCACGACGAGGCCGGGCTCGATCTGCCCCGAGGCGTCCAGGCCCTTTTCAAATACGGCCCCCCCGCGGCGAGTCCGCTGCACATCGGCGACCTTGTGTTCTTCGACACCTCGGCGGATGCCTTACCTGCCGCTGCCACGCACGTGGGGGTGTACGCCGGGGCCGGCGCGTTCGTGCACGCCGCCTCCGAGGGGTCACGCACCGGTGTGATCGTTTCCGCCTTGAGCAATTCGTATTACCGAAACAGGTTCCTGGGCGCGCGCCGGTTTGTGCAGTGGCGCGCACCAGTGCTCTCCCTCACCTTGACCGACAATTTCAGATCCCTGGTCCAGACCAGCCCGTTCCCCTCGCGGGAGGAGCTGAAGATTCGCGTCTCCAACGGAATGACGGGCGGGGGCCCGCTGGACCTTACGGTGCTGAAGGACGGCGTGCGCGTGCGCGAGGCGCGGATTTCCCCGTCCGCGCAAAGGCCTTCCGAAATCAGCCTTGTTCCCGACCCGGGTCAATGGACGGTGCGCGTGTCGCGCATTTTCAAGGGCCGCGAGCTCCAGAACGTATCATTCTCGGTGGAAGAGTAGGATATGGGAGGGGAGCCGCACGCCGTCGAGACCCGATCACGAACGCTCACCACAGTCCTGGTCATGGTGTGCACCGCGGCCTCCCGCCTGTTCGGATACGTCAGGCAGGCGCTCATCGGCATCTATTTCGGTGATGCGGGTGCCGCGGACGCGATGAACGCCGTCTTTACCGTCCCCAACAACCTGCGCAAGCTGTTCGCGGAAGGGGCCTTTTCCTCCGCTTTTATTCCGGTGCTCTCTTCGACGATCGAGGAAGACCCATCCGGTAAAAGGTCACGGGACCTGGTCCGCACCCTTATCGCATTCCAGCTCCTCGTGCTCGCTCCCCTCGTCGGACTGAGTCTCGTTTTTCCCCGAGCGTTTGTGGATCTGCTGACAAGGTTCAAGGATCCGGCAAAGGTCGAGATGGGCGTGCAGCTCATGCGGTGGATGTTCAATTACATCCTCCTCGTTTCCCTGAGCGCCCTGGTCATGGCCGTGCTGAACTCCCACGGGAAGTTCGCCATCTCGGCGCTGAGCCCGCTGATGTTCACCCTGGCGACCGTTCTCTCCCTGTTTTTCTTCCACGGCAGGCTCGGCATCATTGCGCAGGGAGTCGGGGTGCTCGCGGGAGGCATTCTCCAGCTTCTCTGCCAGCTCCCCGCGCTGCGCCGGCAGGGATACCGGTTCTGGCCCAGCTTCAGGTTCAACAATCCCGACCTTGCAAGGACCGCAAAGCTGTGGGTACCCTACCTCGCTTCCGCTTCCATCGTCGCAATCAACCAGTACATCGCGACGCTTTTCGCAAGCGGCCTGGAAGATGGAAGCGTGACGGCAATTGCCAATTCGGTCATGTTTCTCCAGATCCCGCTGGGGATATTCATGACATCAGTCGCCACCGTGCAGTTTCCGAAAATGAGCCGGCAGGCCGCGGCACAGGATAACGAGGGGCTGCGAGGATCGGTGTCGTACGGGATACAATTCATCATTATTCTGCTCGTTCCCTCGGCGGTGCTTCTCTGTCTTTTCGGCAGGGAGATCATCTCAGCGACCATCCAGAGGGGACATTTCAGGCCGCAAGGCACTCTTCTGGCCTCCCGGGCCCTTACCGCTTATGCGCTGGGGCTCGTGAGCATGGGCCTCTATACTTTCCTGCAGAGGCTGTTCAATTCTTTCAAGAGCTTCGTCGTGCCGATCGCCAGCGCGGGAGTCATTGCCGTCATAGATATCGTGCTCTCGCTCATCCTGAAAGAGACGCCGCTGCGCGTCAGCGGGCTGGCCTACGCGAACACGATTGCTTTCACCGCGGGAATGATCTTGCTCATGGTCCTGGCCCGGCGTAGACTGGGAGGGGTCGGGATGGCCTCGATCCTGCTCACGCTGGGCAAGTCGATCCTGGGATCGCTGCCCATGGCGGTACTGCTGATAGTATTCCTGCGCTGGAAACCGGACGCCTGGGTCCACGGAGGGACATTGGGCACAACAGTATTGTTTGCCGCTGTGGTGGCCGTGGCGGTGTGCATGACCCTTCTGATGTACGTTGTGCTGCGCATACCCTTCCTTGCGGATCTGTTCAGGAAACGGCAAAGGGCATGAAAATACTCGCCGCCGTCCTTGCTCTGCTTGCCGCATGCCCGTACACCCTGACTGCCGCCGATACCGGGGCGCTCGCCGAACGGACCCGGCAAACCCTTCTGTATGGAATCGACAGCCAGGTTCTGGACGTCATCCAGTCGCTGAAAGCCGGGCAACGACTCCGGGTTCACCAGGGAGCTGAGCGAAATCCTCTCCGGTCAACGGTCCGCGGCGGTTCGCAAAGCGGTGCTCGAGCTCTTTCTGGAGCAGAAGGTCAGGGAAGGGGAGGGGACTGCGCGAGAAATTCTTACGGGGTGGCAGGCTGCCCCGTCGGACCTGCTCGTGGCGGCCATACGGTACCTTGCATTCACCGGAGGTGCCGGCCTGGCCGACGCTCTCACTCCGCTGGTCGACGCCACGGACGCCGCGGCGGCATCGGCGGCAATCGAAGCGCTGGGCAGGACCGGCAATGCCGCGGCCGCGGCTCTCCTCGTGGCCCGTCTGAAGAGCACGGACTTCCCTGATGCGCGCAAGTCCACCGTCATCCTGGCCCTTGGTGAATTGAAGGATAGCCAGGCGGTGGACGCGCTGATGGCAATCGCTCAGAGCCAGGATGAAGACAAGGTGCGCAGGATGTACGCCGCGGATGCCCTGGGGAAAATCGGCGACCCCCGCGCCCTGCCCGTGCTGAAGGCGATGTACGACGAGCCTGACGCGCTGATCCGGCTCTATGCCGCCTCGGCTCTTGCGCGGTACGGCCTCGACTCCGTTTTCCCCATCCTGATCCAGGCCTTGAGAGATGAGAACTGGAAAGTCCGCGAGCAGAGCGCCAGGTCTCTGGCGCGCCCCCTGTCCTCCAGCCAGGCAGCCGCGGCGGTGCCGATTCTCATGTACAAGGCGGAGAGCGACCCTATAAGCCAGGTGCGTATTGCGTCCATACAGGCATTGGGAGAGATAGGCGGTGACGCGCCGATGAAGGCCCTGGTGGCCATTTACGCGGGCTCGGATCATCCGCTTGAGAGCAGGGAGGCGGCGCTCAACATTGTCGCGAAAAAGTCTCTCTCATCGAGCCTCGACGCGGTGCGCAGCGTGATCAATGACGAATGGAAATCCTACGATCAGCGGGCGCTCGAATCCACGGCAAAAGTGCTCTCCACGGTGAATGCAGCGGAGCTCAAGGACATTTTCGTCCATTTCCTGGAAAGCCCGGATGCCGCGGTGCGTTCCTACGGGTGCAGGGGAATCGCGGAGAACCATTTTTCCGATCTGCGCGAAAGGCTGCGGCTGATCTCGGAAAAGGACCCCAACCCAGGAACCCGGAAGGAAGCCGAGCTCAGCCTGGCCAGGCTCTGAGGGAGCGCGGCGGCATGCTTACATGCCCGCGCTTTTCGCCTGCCTCAGGAGCCTGTTGATCTCATCAAGCGGTGACACCCACTGCCGGAAGTAGAGCGACATTTCCATACCGCGCGGGCTCACGAACGGTATTTCCTTTCCAAGGCAGTCCTCCACGGGCCCGGAAAGCGAGGGAAAGAGCTCGGTTTTCAAGGCAGTAAATACGTAACGGCCGTCGACATTGCGGATCTCCGCGATCGAGGAAGGAACCGGCACGAGAAATACCAGGTAGGACGAGAACCTGCCCCCGATGCTGCGTGCCGCGCCCGGAGAGATGCGATGGACGTTGCGGAAGCCGATACGGTGGTTCTGCAGCTCCACGCGCATCTCGATGAGCGCGGGCAGCGTGGCCTGCTGAATATTCTGCCGCGGCAGAGCCCTCTTGATGCTCCTGACGGTCGGCCGCACGCGCCGGGCGGGAATTGCCGGCGGCGCCGCCGGGCCGGTTCGCGCGCCGAGGAGGGGCACGAGCTTGCGGCTGCCCGCGCGCGCGGCCGGCGCCCCGGATGCCGGCGGTGCCTCGGCTTTGCGCCGCCGCCCCGCGGTTCTGCCCGCGGGCACTGCCCGGGCAGGCCGTTGGACCGGCGCCTCCAGGAGTTTTTTCCGCATGTAAAGGAACAGCCTCACGAGCAGGTAAATCAGGGCGATTCCAAGTATGATGTAGAGCACGTAAAGGAGGGTGAGCCTCGGGATGGGGATCCCGCCTTTGCCGGTGTAGGTGAATGAAAGTGTCCCCGCCGTCGGGGAGATGCGCAGGTCGTCCTGGAAGACAAGCTGGATATGTATGGCCTGGTCCCCGCGGGGGAAGGAAAGCGGAAGGTGAATCGGGGCGTCCAGCGTCGCCTCTCCCATTGCAGGAACCGTAAGAGACACTTTCTTTTCAAGCAGGTCCAGCCCGTCACTCTGGATTCCGGACAGCTGCACAATGATCGGCTCAGCCTTCCAATTCCTCACCTTGAACGGAGCATTGAACCGGTTGCCGACCTTCCCGAGATTGGGCGGAAAAGTCAGGTTGGGAAACCCGGTGGTGCGGCCGGTGACGTGCTCTTTGTCGCCCACCGTGTAGGGAACAATGGCCACTCCCAGTGCCTGGGCGATATCGGGGAGATAGCTTTTCGCGCCTTCCTCGCCCGGCGCGGGCTGGGGAGGGACTTTGAGGATGTCCACGGTCCAGCCTTCCTTTTTCATGGCCTGCGTGGCATCCAGAATCGCGGCACGAATGCTTTCCGGGCTTCCCCGATTGGGGCTTCCCGGAGGAGGATCGTGCACCCCATCGGTGATGAGCAGGATCTGCTTGGGGTTGGTCTCGGGAAGCTCCCTGGTGTATTTGTTCAGGAATTGAAGCGCGGAGACCAGATCTGTATAGCGGCCGAGGGCATGCAGGAGCAGGATGCGGCCGAACGCCCTTTGGGCTGCCTCATCGCTGTTCACTTCCAGGGAGATCTCCACCTCGGGCGAACCTGAGAAGCTCAACAGATGGAATGTGTCCCCGCGGTGCAGCTTCGCCGTGAGAAGATCCTGGACAAGGTAGTTCATCAGGTCGTCGAAATAGGGGAACATGCTCTCCGAGGTGTCCACCATGACGACCAGATCGATATTCGCGGCGGCAAGCGGCGCCGAGGCGCCCGCCAGAAGCGCGAAAGCCGCTATGACAAGCAGGGTGCGCGCGCGGTGCCCCGCGCCCCTGAAAGGGTGCCGCCATGGGCGGCCGTTCGATCTTTTCATAGGTTTTTGAGATCCGCCTTCTCAATGGATTCCACGCTGTAGTGGAACTCGTTCTGATTGATGGTGAATTTCAACTCCTCGCCCGGACGGTGATCCCACAGGGCCATGCCCAGCGGCGAGAGGTATGAAATAACGTTGCGGCTGGGATTCGATTCCCAGGGCCCCAGGATGACGTACTCCTCGGGCTGCTCGGCCTTGCGGTTGTTCAGACGCACCCGCGTGCCGAACGCAATGCGGTCCGTTTTCACCTCGTTCTCGTTGAATATCTGGGCCTGCTGCACCTCCTCCTTCAGCCGCGACGCGGTGACCTTCAGCATTTCCTGCTTTTCCAGCGCGGCCTTGTACTCCGCGTTCTCTCTCAGGTCGCCCTTGGCCTGTGCCACCCCGATCTCTTTCGAGTTCTCGGGGATCTCCACGTCGATCACGCGCTTGAGGTCCTGCTGCTTCTTCTCATAGCTCGCCCGCGTCACCAGGAGCCCCAGGCTGACCTTTTCCGCGCCCGGCTCGCCGAGGAAGTGGAAATGGGGGAACTTCTCCTTGATCCTGTGCTTGAGCTGGATCTTGATCGAAGGATCGAGCTCCTTCACGTCATCCACCAGCGTGTACAGGCGCGTGATGGAATCCTGGTCCGCGGCCATGAGGAACTCGAGGAGCTTTCCCTCCTCGAAGAGGAACTCCTGGATCTGGCGGTTCGTCTTCCGGTTCGCGCTGGCGTTCTGCTTGTTCGCGATGTCGCGGTAGGTGATGTCCAGGAGGTGAATGAGCCCGATGTAGATCTTCTCACGGGAGATGTTCATTCTTTCCAGCCAGCGCTCCTGCAGCAGGTTCTTGGCGATCCAGACAAAGGCATCCCTCTGCTCGCGGTAGCGGGAGACCACGCCGGTCAGCATGCCGCCCAGGGCGTCCCAGAGTGAATTGACCACAAGCTCGTCCACGATGAACCTGTTGGGGAACAAGGCGAACAACCGCGTGAATATCGACGGCCAGTCGGCGATGTTCTTCTTCACGGCCACGAGGAAATCCCGCCTCAGCTCGGGGTCCTCGATGCGGGAGAATGTCTCCTCGAGCTTCTCGATCTTTGCGAACAGCTCTTCAAAGCTCGTTTGCACGCCGATCGAAAGGAAAGGGTAGCAGGGTGACTGATCTTCTGCAGCAGCAGCCAGCTTCCGATGACGGTCTCGGAGACGGCCGTGTAGCCCTTGAGGAAACCGGTGAAGTACGCGAACATCTCCGTGAACCAGTCGGAGTCCGGCTCGGCATGCCCGGCCTGCGACGTAGTCCTCGATGGTCTTCACGCGCTCGAAGAAACCCTTCTCCGCCTTGAACTTGTTGTACGTCTTCTCCTCGAACGAGATGGGCTGGTCGCGCACCATGAACTGGTCGATCTTGTCCGGGAGATTGCCGAACGCGGAGTCCTTCTTCAGAATGGAGCGGGCCTCCGTGTTCCACCGGGCCCATTCGCCCGCGGTGAGCACGTCAGGCACGAGCTCGGCCTTGATCTTTTTCATGTCCGCAAGGTTCCCGAAGCTCTTGATGATCGTCTTCAGGGCCCACGCCGGCTCGTCCTTGACTTTCCGGGCAAGCTCTTCCTTCGTCTGGGTCCTCTTGAGGACCCAGATGTGCTCGGGGGCGAGCACCTCCAGCGCGCTGACCGCCATCTTCAACGACATCTTGTGCGACGCCTTGTTGGCGAAATCGATCGTGAACGTGTCATCCTTGCTCGCGGAAATGCGGCCGATTCCCCAGGTCCGGTGGAACACGTAATTGCCCGTGTCGAATCCGATGTGCTTCTCGAAATCGGCAAGGGCCTCATGGACGTTGCGCCAGTTCTGCGTGAGGTTGGAGATCTTGATGTATTCCTCGAGCTGGCTGTGCGCGGCGTACTTGCGCCGGTAGCACTCGATGATGTCCTTGCGGGCCGCGCTGTTCTTGGAGTCGTAGGCGAGGATTTTCTTCAAGATCTCGATCGAGGTATTCCAGTCCTCCTTCTCCTTGTAATGAGGAATGAGCGTGGCGAGCAGCGAGGCGGCGCGCTCTCCGTTGATGGCGCGCGCGATCCGACCCTCGATGTGGAAAAAGAAGTCGATGTCCTCGGGACTGAGGTGGATGAGCTTGTCCCAGAGCTCCTTGACGCTTGCGAACTGTTTCTTGTTGATGAACCGATGGATGGCCTTCTTGTAGTAGTCCACGGCGGCGGGAATGTCCTTGTCCTGCTCGCGCTTTTCTCCGAGGATCTTGACGATGTCCGCCTCCTCGTAGTCCACCCGGATGAGCCTGTCCCAGATCTCGAGCTTTTTCGCGTCCTCGTCCCTGTTTTCGTAGCATTCCCCCAGGGTCCGCAGCGCGTATTTGTTTTCCCCGTACTCCAGGATGCGTTCCGCAAGGTATTCCACGACGTTCCACTTATGGTTGTCCATGAAGATCCCGATGAGCATGATCAGGTTGGTGTCATCCACCAGCTCGCGGGAAAGGGCCAGCACTCCGGAAAGGTAGAGGGCGATGATCGAGTTGCTCGTATGCTTGAGATGCTCCCCTGCAAGCTCGCGGATCTCCTCCGCAATCCCCTCCGCGCGCGCCCTTTCGATCAGCGTGTCGAGGTCCTTGAAGTTGGTGATCGAGTAGCTGTTGAGGGTCGCCCTCGTCCACTTCTCCTCGTTGAGCAGATCGCTGATCGTCTTGAGCAATTCCGTTGCCATTCTGTACTCCCTCCGTGCTTTGACATCGAATCAGGCGGTATATTCCTGGTGCACCCGGGGATCGAGCTCCCGGATCTTCGCGAGGATCTCCTCGATGCGTTCCCGCGGCTCTCCCGTCGTCAGGTAGTGGTCGATCAACCAGAAGTAGCGGTTGATCAGCCGCGGCACCAGGAGATCGCGCGCCGCTCCCGCCGCGCTGCAGTCCTTCTCCAGCTGGTAAATGCCCTGCTTGAGCTTGCCGAACTCAAGCGGCTTCATTTCCCGCTTCACATTGAAAACTCCCCAGATCGCGCCATAGACCGGCATCCACTCGGCGAGTGCCGGCCCCGAGTAACCCATGCTCCGCAGCCTGCCCGCCAGGCGCTGCACCAGCGGGGATTCGAGCCCCGCAAGGTCGACAGCCTGGGGATCGAGAAAAAAGACTCGCGAAGAAACACCTTCGCCGCCCGCGCTTCGTTCACGAGCGAATAGCAGTCGGCAAGCTCGGCGAGGATGCGCGGATCCTCCTTCCGCTCGATATTGGCGCGCTCGAGATTCTCGATTGCGCGCTCGTAGTTGCCAAGGCCCTTGCAGCAGCGGCCGATCTGCAGCAGCACGTCCGGGTCGTCCACCGTCTGCCCCGACTCCGCCGAGAGATAGCAGGCCAGCGCGGAGGAGAAGACGAACTGCTTGATGGCGAACAGGCACCTTTCCGGCATGTCGGGGAGCCGTTCCGCGAAAGCCTGGAAAAGCCTCCATTGGGCCATGAGCTGTTCCCCCCGCTCGAAACCATCGCGCGCCGCGTGCTCGCGCTCGAGCCGTTCCTTCCAGAATGCCGCGCACTTCAGAGCGGCGGAGGCCCCGGGGTAATCGATGGCAATCTCGAGGATCTTCTCCAGAGCGTCGACGGCCTCCGCAAACAGCCCCTCTTTCAGGGCCTGTGCAACCCCGGTATAGAACTGCAGCACTGCCTCGTCCCGGAATAAGGGCTGTCCCACCGTCACCTTTCGGCCCTCCGGCCCGGGGCCCGCACGATTTCCCGCAAGCTCGTGAGATGAGGAAGGGCGCGAACCCTGTGCGGCATGGAGATTGCGCAAACACGGGCGGAAAAAGCAATTACCGTCTATCGCACCCCGTTCAAAATATCGCACGTTGCGCCGTCTTTCGTCAATGGCAGGATTCTGGTAGGATGACCGCGCATGAAGGAAAACGCCCGAAAAACCCTCATTGCCCCCTCCATTCTTTCTGCAGATTTCGGGGCGCTCGCGGAGGGGGTCCGGCTGGCGGAATCCATGGGGGGAGACCTCGTGCATCTGGACGTCATGGACGGGAGCTTCGTTCCCCCCATCACTTTCGGAGACAAAGCGGTGCGTGACCTCCGACCCGTCACGAGGCTGCCATTCGATGTGCATCTGATGATCCAAATGCCGGAAAACCACGTGGACGATTTCTGCGCCGCCGGCGCCGACTACCTCACCATTCATTTCGAGGCCACCACCCATGTGCATGCGGTACTTTCATCGATCAGAGAACGCGGCGGGCGCCCTGGGATCGCGCTCGTGCCTTCGACTCCTGCCGAAGCTCTTACCGAGGTGCTGCCGCTCGTCGATATGGTACTTGTCATGACGGTAAGCCCCGGCTTCGGGGGCCAGGATCTGATACCCCGCTGCCTGCAAAAAGTGAGGTCATTTCGGCGAATGAGGGAAGAGAGGGGGCTCGCTTACCTCATCGAGGTGGACGGCGGGATCAACCGCTCGACGGCCGGCGCGGCCCTGGAGGCCGGTGCGGACGTAATCGTCGCCGGATCCGCCCTCTTCGGCGCGAAGGATCCTGCCGCGGAAGTGGCTTTCCTCCGCCGCCCATGGTAAATTCGGGTTCAGTTTGCCCCCGCGCGAGTCGAAAGTCTAAGGAGGAGAGAAAAAGGCGCATGATACATGCCAGGATGGCGCTCGTCCCATTTCTGACGGTCTTTCTCTGCCTCGCGCTGCCGCTTCTGCCGGGCAGAGTCGTCGAACCCTTCGAGCGACATCACGGACGGGATCGACCTGTTCAGGGACGGTCAATACGACAAGGCAATCCAGTTCCTGCGCACATTTCTTCAAAACTCCCCTTATGACACCCAAAAGGCCGCCGCATACCTGCTCCTTGCAAAATCCTATATCGCCATCGGATCTCTGAACGAGGCGGAGAAGAATCTCGAGTACTACATTGCCAACTACCCGCGCGCGGCTGACATTCAGGAAGCTCTCTACCAGAAGGGCCGGCTTCTCTTCATGCAGGATGACTTCGAAAACTCCCTGCAGTCATTGCAGAGCTTCCTCGCCACCTACCCGAAGTCCACCTTCGTGCCCAGCGCCTGGTTCTGGATCGGGGAGAGCCTTTACGGCCTCGGCCGTCTTGACGAAGCACAATCGGCCTACCAAAAGATCCTCACTGACTATCCTTCCAGCGTGAAAGTCGAGGCCGCACAGTACAAGGTCTCTCTCATTCAGCTCACACAGAAAGAAGTGGAGCTCGCCCGGCTCCTCAAATGGAGCCACGAGGAGTTCCTCAAGAGCACGGAGGAGTTTCAGGCAAGGGAGAAAACGTACCAGCAGGCGATAGAGGCCTACCAGAAGCGCCTTGCGGGCAGCGGTGCCACTGCCACTGAAGACCAGAAAACGCTCGCGGACCTGCGGCAGGCGTTGGCGAGCAAGACCGAAGAAGCCAACAATCTTGCCGCACAGCTTGCGAAAACCGGAACTTCCACCGGGACCGCTCCTGCCGGAACCGCTCCCGCGGCGCCTGCCACGCCGGAGGCGGACCAGCTGGCGAAGCTGCAACGATTGCTCGCCGCGGAGCAGAAGGCGCTTGCCCTCAAGGAGATCTATCTCGCCTGGCTGGAAACCCATGTGGGGGCCGGGAAGTGACGCCCGCGTTGCGCGCTCTCACCCGTTGTCCCCGTTCACTCCTGCTGGTCGCGCTGCTTCTCGGGATGTCCGCGCCCGGATGGGCGCTCGATCTCTCCGACGGTTCGCTGCGGCTCACGCTTCAAGAGCGGATAGGAAGGTTTTCCCTCTCATACGCGCCCCAGGCAAGGAAGGGCGTTCCCGTCCCCCTGCTTTCGGCGCAGGATCCGCGGACAACGACGCTCAGTGTCGTGGTAGGCAACAAGATCTACCGCATGGGTGAAACCTCGGCGTTCTCCCAGACAGCGGAGAAATCGGCTCGAGGCGCACGCTTTGTGTGGAAATCGTCCTTCCTGCAGGTAACGGAAACATTCACCTTCATCGCCTCTCCGGACTCTCAGGTGACCAACGGCGTGCAAATCGATATCGGCCTGAAAAACGTATCGGAGAAAAGCTACAACGCGGGGATCCGCTACCTGTTCGACACCTGGCTCGGAGAGGCGAGCTCCGTGCACTTCCGCACCGACACGCTTTCCCAGATGAGCCGCGAGCTCACCCTTTTGCCGCGCGACAACGCTCTTTACTGGGTCTCTCCGCTCGTCGGAGATCCGGAAGACATCGGATTGCAGGTAATGACCTCGGGCGCGGGCGTGACCGTTCCCGACCGGGTCGTGTTCGCAAACTGGAAACGCCTGAGCGATGCGTCCTGGAGCTATGAAACCTCCGCGGACCGGAATTTCAGCCAGTTGCCGTATTCGGTGAACGACTCCGCCGTAAGCCAGTACTATGATCCGCGCGCCATCCCCCCGGGCACCGAAGTGACGATCACCCTGGTTCTGGGAAAATTCAGCCGGGAGGGCTTTCGCGCGGCAGGACCCGCTTCCGCCCAGGGCTTTGCCGCGAGCGTCGAGCAGTCACTGGCCGCGGCAAAGACAACGAAGGACGATGGCGAGGCGCTCCGCGCGGATCTGTCCACGGTGAATCGCATCCTCGTTGAAATCGACGCGGCGCTCTCCGCGGCAGGGCCGGTGCCGGAAGACAAGCTCGGGCTGATGGAATCCGCGCTGACGGACCTGGGAGGGCGCTCCTCCCGGTACGTCTCTCCTGATGGCAAGTAGGAAACGCCCCGCATGAAGGGAAAGGGCCTGGGAGATGCGAGGAAACTCTTTCGAGCCCGGAAGTTTCCCGAGGTCATTCGACTCCTCGAACCGGAAGTATTCCGCCATCGCGAGAACTTCGAGTATTTCTGGCTTCTGGGCTTTTCCTGCCTGCACGCCGGTGATGTCGGCGGCGCATTCTCCTACATAAGCCGCGCCCACCAGCTCAAAAAGGACGATGTCAGTGCTCTCCTGGGGCTTGCCGCCATTCATTTCAGGCGCTCTGAAAACGAAACCGCCATCAAGCGGTGGCTCGAAGTGCTGGAGGAGCAGCCATCCAACCGCATCGCGCGCCGCGGTCTCGATCTCCTGCGTCGCGGGCTCGGCCGGGACGGCCTGCAGGATTTCATCGATTCCGGCAGGCTGAAGCTCCTCTATCCGCCTCTGCCGCCGCGCGTGCGGGGAGTCTCGATCCTTGTGGTCGTGCTCACGGTTCTGATTGCCGCAGGGCTCGGGTACCTCGTGTACAGGGTGCGGGGGACCCCGACAAGCGAAAGACCCGGCGTGGCGGCAATCGAGATACCCTCCGACCTTTCACGCCTGACCGAAACGGGAACCGACTTTACTTTTGTGTTCACTGAGAAGGAAGTCAGGCAGGTGTTCCAGAAGGCAAAGGGCCTGCTGCTCGAATACCGTGACAACCTCGCGGCGGTGGAAATCAACAGGATCCTCCTCTCGAACGCGGCGCTGGCCATCCAGGAACGGGCACGGCTCCTCAAGGGCTTTGTGACCCTGCCCACCTTCGACACGCTGCGCGATTCGTTTCCCTATGCAAAGGTCGCCATGCAGCCCGCTCTCTACGATGGCTGCGCGGTGAGATGGAAGGGCAAAATAGCGAATCTCCGAACGGCCAGGGATGCAATAAGCTTCGACTTCCTGGTCGGATATGAACAGGAAAGGGAGCTTGAAGGCATCGTCCCCGTGAGTCTGCCTTTCGCCGCGCAACTGGAAAACGGAATCGCTCTGGAGCTGCTCGCCCAGGTGGTCTCCCGTGCGGGCAAGCTCGGCCTCCAGGGCATCTCGGTGCACAGACTCTCCGGTCAGTGATTCGGCGGCGAGCGTGCGTGCGGTCGTACAACGCGTCCGTGACTGCTCCGTCAGCGTCGACGGGCAGGTGAAGGGCAGGATCGAAACAGGCCTTCTCGTGTATCTCGGCGTGGGCAGAAACGATTCTCAAAAGGACGCGGCCTCGCTGTGCGACAAGATCGTCAATCTGCGAATATTCACCGATCCGCAGGGCAAAATGAACCTCTCCGTGCGGGACACCGGCGGGGGCATCCTCGTGGTATCGCAGTTTACTTTGTATGGGGATGCGCGGGAGGGAAGGCGGCCGTCTTACACCGAAGCCGCGGATCCCGGCAGTGCGAGAATCCTTTACGACCATGCCCTTGCCCTGCTTGCCGGCAGCGGCGTGCCGGTGGCTTCCGGTGAGTTCCAGGCCTTGATGGAGGTCACCTACACGAACATAGGGCCGGTCACCATCCTCCTTGACTCGGAGAAAAAGTTCTGAGGCCTTCACTGGGCGCGTTCCGCCGGCTCATCTGGTCCCACTACCGCGAGAACAGGCGTTCCATGCCGTGGAGAAACACACGGGTCCCTTACCGGATACTCGTTTCCGAAGTCATGCTGCAGCAGACCGGCATCGAGAGGGTCAAATCGAAGTACGCAAGTTTCGTGCGCGCCTTCCCCGGCTTTCGCGCCCTGGCCGCGGCAAGCGTGGAAGAAGTTCTGGCTGCCTGGAAAGGCCTGGGCTACAACCGCAGGGCGCTTGCCCTTCGGGAGGCGGCGCAGCTCGTCACGGAGACCCATCACGGGAGAATGCCCCGCACGGTGAAAACGCTGATGGAGCTGCCCGGTGTCGGCCATGCAACCGCCTCCGCAGTTCTCGTGTACAGCTTCAACGCTCCTATAGCCTTCATCGAGACCAATATTCGAAGGGTATTCATTCACTGCTTTTTTCCCAGGGGCCGCCAGGTCACCGATGCAAAGCTCATGCCGCTCGTGGAAAGGACCCTGGACAGGGACAATCCCCGCGAATGGTATTACGCATTGATGGACTACGGCGCCATGCTGGGCAAAACCACCATGAACGCCAACACGCGGAGCGCCCGCTACCGAAAGCAGGCGGCCTTCGAGGGCTCCCTGCGCCAGTTGAGGGGCAGAATCCTTGCGGCGATACTTGAGCGGGGCCCCGCCACGGAAGTCCAGATCGCACGGGCAATCGGAAGCGCTGACAAACGGCTCGGCCGCGCGCTCGCTCGGCTTGTCGAGGAAGGATTCCTCCTCCACAAGGGCCGCCGCTACTGTTTCAGGTAATCGTCCGCATTGAATTGAGCCAGCAGGGACGACAGGGGCAGCTCGCTGTTCAGCCGGTAGACGATCTCCGAGGCAAGATGGGTGGAGGAGACTACTCGAAGGCAGGGCAGCCTCCGCCGGATCTCCGGCGTGCAGGGGATGGTATCCGTTACGAGAATCGTTCCCACGAGCCTCTCGTCACAGAGCGCTCCGAGCCGCTCCAATGCGGGGGGAGAGAACACGGGATGCACGATGGCGATGTTGAGGGCGGCCGGCGAACGGCCGGCGAGCTCCCGCACCAGCTTGCTCATCGAGTCCCCCGTATCGATCATGTCGTCGATGATCCAGAGCGTCTTGCCCTCGATTGGCTCTGCGGTGAGGATGCTGATGGATTCGACCGTGTTCGCCGCCGTATAGTCCCTCTGCTTGTGGGAAATGACGATTCTGGTTCCAAATGAAGCGGCGAACCTCTTGGCAAGGCCTTCGCCTCCTGCATCCACCGAGCAGAAAAGCCATTGATTCCTCACTTCGTTGTGCAGCCTTTCTCTCGTCTTTACGAAATTGTCGCAAAGGTACGTCTTGAGCAGGGCGCGGGCAGGAATGTCATCCACGGCGCAGAGGGCCGGATCGATGAATGTCTTGGATTTTTCGGAGTGAAGCTGGAATGTGATGTAGTGATCGATACCGAGGCTGAGGAGGATCTTGAAGTGCAGCCATAACCCGACGGAATTCCTGCGCGTCAGGCGATCGGACCTTCCGGGGCCGCAATACGGCTCGAATACGGTGATGCGTTGGGACTGCGCCCTGCGGAGCGCGTCCACCGCGTGATAGGTCTCGACCTTGTATCTCTTCCGCCGAGAGACCCTCTTCGTTCCGGGCCCCTCCCGCGAACAGGAACACGTCGCAGCCCCGCACGGACGTGCCGATTTCCGCCTCCATCTCACCGTCGGCGAACTTTGAAATCGAGATCTCACCGTGGATGTCGGTCTCTGCGGTCCCCTCCTGGAACCGCGGGTACTTGTGAAGGTTCTCGCTCACCCTGTGGCTGTAGCCTGCCAGGGCCCGCGTGGAGAAAATCTTGAGTCGGCCGCGCATTGGCGCAATCTACCAGAAATAAGGGCAGGAGTCCACGCAGCGGCAGCTATGGCGCCGCGGTACTCCGCGGATTCTGCGCGGCGATCTCCTGCGCGACCGCTCGCGCCCGATCAACGATGAACTTTTCCCGGGACAGCCGCGCAATGTCGGTGCATTGCGCGAGGAAATCGGGCCGGCGCGTCTTTTCCACCGCAGACAGAAAGTCGAGGGCAAGCGCGAGCTCCTGGGGGAGCATCGCACCGCTGCCTCTTTCCAGCGCTCTTACAACCCGCGATCCCGCCTGGGCGAGGGCGGGGAGAGCTCTCGGCGTATGCAAGGAGGGAATGATGCGCACCAGGGCTCCCGCAAGCTGGGGGTCTCTCCATTCCGCCATTCGTCCCGCCATGGAATCGAGCACATCCCGGTTGGCCTCTATCCTGTCGGAGATCCAGCTCTCCCCCGAGACGGGTCGAAGAGGCCCTGCAGCAAAGTGCGGAGGAGGAGCTCAACCGTGTCGCTCGTCTTTACGGCGCGGGTCGCCATCAACGAGGCGATTATGTCCCCGGCATAGGGATCTGCCCGTTTTCCGACTCCCGCGCAGATGAGCACCTTCGTGTCGAAATCCTCATTCTGCAGCGCCGACAGGAGCGCGGGATCCAGCGTCCGATCGCTGTCAGCCGCAAGCGTGCCCCAGTCCGCGGCTGATGCGCCGAGTGAAACCAGAATCAGCATGATTGAAATGACGGCTCTACTGGACATCCGAGTGCTTCCGGCTATACTTATCGGATTCGCGGCCCAATCGGCAAGAAGTTCGGGCCGTATGTATTGATGAAAAGGAAGCGAGGCTGAGAAAGAATGGCGAAGAAAGAGGTCCCTGCCACCGAAAAGAAGTCTGCCGTCCAGGAGGAAAAGATCCGTGCCCTGGACGCCGCGCGGCTCCAGATAGAGAAGCAGTTCGGCAAAGGATCCCTCATGAAGCTGGGGGAGAACACGGGGAGGGTGGACGTGGACGTCATCCCCTCCGGCTCCATCCTCCTGGACGCTGCCATCGGCATCGGCGGCTACCCGCGGGGAAGGGTCATTGAAATCTATGGACCCGAGTCTTCGGGGAAAACCACTCTTGCGCTTCACGCCATCGCGGAATCCCAGAAGCAGGGCGGCATCGCCGCATTCGTGGACGCCGAGCATGCGCTTGATCCCGTGTACGCCAAAAACCTCGGGGTGAACGTGGACGAGCTCTGGGTGTCCCAGCCTGATACAGGAGAGCAGGCGCTGGAGATCGTGGAAGCCCTGGTCCGTTCCGGCGCCATGGACATCATCGTAGTGGACTCCGTCGCGGCCCTCACCCCCCGCGCGGAGATCGAGGGAGAAATGGGGGATTCCCACATGGGGCTGCAGGCGCGCCTCATGAGCCAGGCTCTCCGCAAGCTCACCGCCACAATCTCCAAGACAAGGACCTGCCTCATCTTCATCAACCAGATCCGCATGAAAATCGGGGTCATGTTCGGGAACCCCGAAACGACAACGGGCGGCTTCGCGCTGAAGTTCTACTCCTCTCTGCGCCTGGAGGTGCGAAAAGTGGAGAGCATTGCGCGCGGGAATGAGGAGGTCGTCGGGAACAAGGTGCGGGTCAAGGTGGTCAAGAACAAGATTGCGCCCCCGTTCCGCAAGGCGGAAATGGACATCATGTTCGGCAAGGGGATCTCCGCCGTCGGCAGCATGCTCGATGCCGCCCTGCAGACCAACCTCATCGAAAAGGCGGGGAGCTGGTATTCGTACGGCAAGGAGAGGATCGGGCAGGGCGTGGAAAATGCCCGGCTCTTCCTCGAATCAAACCCTGCCGTCTACGCGGACATAGAGAAGAAGGTGCGTGGAATCTTCTTCCCCAAGACGGGATCTGCCGCACCCGCCGAGCCGGCAGCGGACGCCCCACCCCCGCCCCGGCCTGCCAAGGCCGAACCAGCCCCGGTCCCGCAGGACGGACGTGGAGACCGAGGATGAGGAGCCGGACGGGAAGAAGGAGCTTTTCTAGCCCGTCGCACGCGCCTACAGCACATGAGCGTTTCAGTTCGGCGCGGCGAGCGCCGCAATTTGCCCTATTTCATTGCCCTTGGCTCCAACCTCGGGGACCGGGAGGCAACGCTGCGGCAGGCATGGGCCATGCTCGCGGACCTGTGCGCGGCGGCATCGCGGTACGCCGCGGATTCTGCAAAGCTCTCTCCCCTGTACGAGACCCGGCCCATGTACGTGGTGGACCAGCCCCTGTACCTTAATGCGGTCGGACGGCTGTCGTGCGGAATCGGTCCGATGGACATGTTGGACCACCTGCATCGCATCGAGAAAGCTCTGGGAAGGGATCGTACAAAAGAAATACGAATGGGACCGCGCACGCTGGACCTGGACATTCTTTTGTGCGGAGATCTCATCATGGACGGCCCGACGCTGACCATCCCGCATCCGCGCGTCACGGAGCGGCTGTTCGTGCTCGTGCCCTTGCTCGCGCTCTCTCCACGGCTTCGTGATCCGCGCACAGGCATCCCCTATGCCGACTCACTCGCCCATCTGCAGGCCGACAAAGAAGCAACGGAGGCAGGGGGTGTTTACCTTTATCCATCGGGCTAGTATAGTAAGCGCGGCGCAGCGGCTCAAAATGCGCATCGCGGTACTCCGCGGAATACGCGGTCACGTCCGTGACATTTCGCGGCGCGCAATCCGCGGATCCGGCGCGTTTCCCAAGCCTGAATCGAAGGGAGTCATGTCTCGTAACCGTGTCTGATGTGAGCAAGAACGTGAGCGAGAAACAGCATTTCCACCTGGGTGATTTCGACGGTCCCCTGGATCTGCTTCTCTTTCTCATCAGGAAATCCGAGGTCAACATCTATGACATCCCCATCGCTTCGATCACCGAGCAGTATCTCTCATTTCTGAGCTTCGCCACCAAGGTGGACCTGGACACCATGACGGAATTCTACCTCATGGCGGCCACGCTCCTGTACATAAAGAGCAAGATGCTCCTGCCCGTGGAGCTTAACATGGACGACGAGCTGGAAGATCCGCGCAGGGACCTGGTGGAGAAGCTCATCGAGTACCAGAAATTCCGCAAGCTCTCCGACCTCATGGCGGACAAGGAAGGGGAGGTGGAGTGGATCATCGAACGCACCCGCTCCCAGCGCATACTTCCGTTCTCGGACGAAGGCATATGGGAGCAGGTGAGCGTATGGGACCTCCTGCAGACCTTCTCCTCCCTTTTATCGAATCTTTCTTCGGAGAGGATCATCGACCTCTATGAAGAGGTCAGCGTCAATGAGAAGATCACCCTGATCGCAGAAATGCTGGAGGAGCAGGACGAGTTCATGTTTACCGACCTCGTGAAAAAAAGAACCATCCTGGAGATCGTCTGCTCCTTCTGGGCGGTGCTCGAGCTGGTCAAGGAGCGGAGAATTCAGGTGCTCCAGAATCGGTTCTTCGGCGACATCAGGATACGCGCGCGGCGGGCCGAGCAATCCGAACAGGATCGAGCGACGGAATCCGCCGGGTACGTCGATGCGGGAACGGCGTCTTCCCCCGCGGAGGGATCGAACGATCATGGAACTGAGTAAGGAAGCGGCCCTCGTGGAAGCGGTGCTCCTGCTGGAAAGCGACCCGGTGGAGCTGAGGAAGCTCTCCACGATCACCGGCCTCGCGCACGAGGCCGCGCGGGAGGCCCTCTCCCAGCTGCGCGCCGCGCTGGAGAGCGACGGACATGGCCTGGAAATCGTGGAGATCGGAGGAGGCTTCGCCTTCGCGCCGCGCAAGGACCTCTGGGAGCAGCTTCGGGAACGCTATGGGAAGAGCGCGGAGAACCGCCTCTCCAAGGCGGCCCTGGAGACCATCGCCATTGTGGCCTACTCGCAGCCCATCACCCGCGCGGAGATAGAGAGCATCCGCGGTGTGGCGGCGGACGGCATGATCAAGCTCCTTCTGAGCCGGAACTTCATTCGGGAAGTCGGGAAGAAGGATGTCCCCGGGAAGCCGGTGCAGTATGGCACCACCCGGGAGTTTCTCAAGGCATTTCGGCTGAACACCATTTCGGATCTTCCCAAGCTGGACGGGCTGGAGAGGGAGCGCTTTGAGCAAGAGTAGCGCCGATACCGGCATCAGATTGCAGGTATATCTCTCACGCTGCGGCCTGGGCTCGCGGCGCAGCTGTGAAACCATGATCCAGCACGGCAGGGTCACACTAAACGGCGTGCCCGTGAACAGGATGGGAGAGAAGGTCTTTCTCCAGGACGTGGTCACGCTTGACGGAAAAAAGGTGACCCCTTCGTCGAAAAGGATCTACCTTGCCGTCCACAAGCCGCGCGGCTATATCTGCGCCAACTCCGATCCCGAGGGGAGGCCGCTCGTGAGCCAGCTTTTCTCTTCGGCTATCCGGGAGCGGCTTTTCCACGTGGGCAGGCTGGATTTCCTTTCCACGGGGCTGATTCTTTACACCAATGACGGCGAATTCACGAAAATCGTCTCACATCCTCGGGCCCAGGTGGAAAAGGAATACCTCGTGGAGACCGGAAAAGCGGTGGAGGAGGATTTCCTTCGCCAATACTCGAAAGGCATGAGGGTCGGGGACACAGTCTACAGGTGCAAGAGCTTTGTCCTCCGGGGACCGCACTCGGCGATCATCACGCTTACAGAGGGCAAAAACAGGGAACTTCGCAACGTTTTCACCAGCCGCAATATCCGTCTCAAGCGGGTCCACCGGCTCCGCATCGGGCCCGTCACTCTGCGCGGCATCCCTCCCGGTCATTTTCGGAGGCTGACGGAAAGAGAGGTCCGATGGTTTTTCGACCATGGTAGTAGCGATTGACGGCCCCGCCGGGGTCGGCAAGAGCACGGTCGCGCGCAAATCCGCAGAGGCGGTCGGGTTCCTCTATGTCTCTTCCGGAAGCTTCTACCGGGCCATCACGCTCGCCGTCCTTGACGCGGCAGCCGCGCTCGACGATCCCGCCGCGGTCATCGCGGTTGCGCGGGCGTGCCGGCTGGAGCTGCGAAACGGGCACCTCGACCTGAACGGGCGCAACGTGGAAGACAGAATCAACTCCGACGCGGTGGACGCATGGGTCGCGCCCCTGTCCGCGATTCCCCAGGTGCGGGAGATCGTAAACCGGAGGCTGCGTGAGATCGCCGCGAGGGGTGACGTAGTGGTGGAGGGCAGGGACATAGGGACGGTGGTTTTTCCCGGGGCAGAAGTCAAGGTTTTCCTGGACGCGGACGTCACCACCCGGGCGGCACGAAGGCACGAGCAGGGCACCCGCGCCCTTCCCCTGGCGGAAATCCAAAAGACGATCGCCGAGCGGGACCTGACGGACAGAAACAAGCCCGCCGGCAGGCTCGCGGCCGCGGCGGACGCGCTGCACATTGACACCTCGCTCTTGACCATAGAGCAAGTTTGTGAGAGAGTGAGGTCAGCAATTCTCGTGAGCAGAAATAATCCGGGAGATACACGCCGACTATGAGCACAGAAGACAAGAAGAAACTCGCTCCGGAAGCAGAGAACCAGCTCCAGGAGCAGTATGTACAGTCCCTCCAGCCGATCGAGGAAGGCCAGATGATCCCTGGCCGGGTCATTGAAGTGGACGGCGACTATGTCTACATCGATGTAGGCTACAAGTCAGAGGGCAAGATTTCCAGCAACGAATTCGACACGCCGCCGCAGGTGGGGGAGACCGTCTACGTCATACTGGTCCGCAAAGAAGGCCGGGAAGGCCAGGTCATCGTTTCCAAGCGCAAAGCGGATGAGAAGATCTTCTGGAAAGACCTGAGAATCGCATTCGACGAGCACAAGCCGGTGCAGGGCACCATCGCGCACAAGATCAAGGGCGGGTACGAGGTCGACCTCGGCAACGAAATCCGCGCGTTCCTTCCCCTGTCCAAGGTCGATGTAAAACGGCCGAGTGAGAACTCCGACTATGTCGGGGTGAAGTCATCCTTCTACATCGACCGCCTGTACGCAAAGGGCAAAACGAATATCGTGGTCTCCCGCCGCGACTGGATGGAAGAAGATATCCGCAAACGCCGGGACGGGTTTTTCGGACAGGTCAAGATCGGCGACACCGTGGAAGGGATCGTCAAGAGTTTCACCTCCTTCGGAGCCTTCGTGGACCTGGGCGGCTTCGACGGCCTGCTCCACATCAATGACATGAGCTGGGGCCATGTCACCCGGCCCAAGGATTTCGTAAAGCTCGGGGAATCGATCCAGCTCAAAGTGATCCGCCTGGAACCCCAGGAAGGCAGGATCAACCTCAGCCTCAAGCACTTCACCGAAGATCCGTGGAATCACTTCGAGGAAAAGTACCACATCGGAGACGTGGTCAAGGGCAAGGTCACGAAACTGGCCGATTTCGGGGCATTCATCGAGATCGAGGAAGGCATCGAGGGCCTCGCGCACATATCCGAGCTTTCGTGGGTGCGAAAGGTCAAACATCCCCGCGAGGTGCTGAAGGTCGGCGACGTGGTGGAAACGAAGATCCTCAACTACGACATCCAGCAGGGAAAGCTCTCCCTGGGCCTCAAGCAGGTGCTTCCCAATCCCTGGGACGATATCGACCAGAGATACCCGGTGGGCATGCGCCTCACCCGCAAGGTTGTCCGCGCGAGCCCCTACGCCCTTTTCTTCGAGATCGAGGAGGGCATCGACGGGGTGATGCACGTGGATGACATGTCATGGACCAAGAAGATCCGGAACGCCTCATCTTTTGCCAAGATGGAGGAAGAGATCGAGGTCATGGTCATCGGCATCGACAAGGAGCGGGCCAAGGTGCAGCTGGGCGTGAAGCAGCTTTCTGAGGACCCCTGGGAGTCCATTGCCCGCGCGTACCCGCGCGGCAGCGTCATCACGGGGGAAATCACCAGCATCACCGATTTCGGATTCTTCGTGAAAGTGCAGGGCGGGATCGAGGGCCTTGTGCATAAGATGAACATCGTGGATGACCGGGTGGAGCCCCTGGACGCCGCCATGGCGAAGTACAAGGTGGGGGATTCGGTCCAGGCCGTGGTCACGGAGTGCAGCCCGGCAAAGCAGAAGCTCTCCCTCTCCCTGAGAGACTACGTCAAGAGGGTGCAGCGCGAGGAGATGGACAAGTACATCCACGACGAGTCGAAGCAGGACACCGTCTCTCTCGGCGACATGCTCAAGAACAAGATCAAGGGATAGCCCCCGGTCGGGGCATGGGGCGACCAGCAGAATGTTGAGATTCGCCGCGGACCGTGAAAAGCTGGAAGTCCTTTTCGACATTTACGCGAGGATCAACTCAGCCTACGCGGACATCCGGGGCCTTCTCACCCAGATCATCGAATCGGCAACCGAGCTCACCGAAGGGGAAGCCTCGTCTCTCATGCTTGTCAACCCGGAAAACAACAAGCTGTACTTCGAGATTGCCCTCGGGCCCAAGGGCGCGAGCCTCAAGCAGTATTCGGTGAACATGGGAGAAGGAATCGCCGGATGGGTGGCGGAAAAGAACACCTCCCTCATCGTGAATGACGCCCAGAACGACGCCCGGTACTACCCTGACATCGCGCAGAAGATCGGGTTCCCCACAAGCTCCATCCTTGCGGTTCCCATGAGGGTGAAGGACAAGCTCGTGGGAGTCATCGAGATCATCAACAAGCGGGGCGGAAAGAGCTTCACGGAGGAGGACCTCCAATGGCTGGAGATGTTCTCCACCCAGGCCGCCATAGCGGTGCAGAACGCCCGCTCCTTCCAGAAGGTCAAGAACGAGCTCAGCGTGCTGCAGGACAAGGTCCAGGCGGAGCAGGGGTGGCACACGTTCATCGGGGAGAGCAGGATCATCAAGGAGAAGCTTGACATCGCCCGCAAGGCCGCTGAAACCGATTCCTCGGTGCTTCTGCTGGGGGAAAGCGGCACGGGCAAGGAGCTTTTTGCCGAGCAGATCCACCTGGCCAGTCCCCGCAGCAGCAAGCCGTTCATAAGGGTGAACTGCGCGGCCATCCCCGAGGCGCTCCTGGAAAGCGAGCTTTTCGGTCACGTCAAGGGCGCTTTTACCGACGCAATCGCGGACCGCAGAGGCCGATTCGAGCTGGCGGACGGCGGCACCCTCTTCCTGGATGAAATCGCCGACATGCCTCTCTCCCTCCAGGCCAAGCTCCTTCGGGTCATCCAGAGCAGGACGTTCGAGAGGGTAGGCTCCAGCGACTCCCTGCAGGTGAACCTGCGCATCATTGCCGCGACGAACCACGAGCTGGAGAGAGAGGTCGCCTCGGGAAAATTCAGGGCCGACCTTTTCTATCGGCTGAACGTGCTGCCCATCCACATACCGCCCCTCCGGGAGCGAAAGGAAGATATTCCGAGGCTGGCCGAGTTCTTTCTTCACAAGCACTCGCGTGAAACAAAGAAGCAGCTTACCGGATTCAGCGACGAGGCAATGGAGCAGCTTCTTTCCTACTCCTGGCCGGGGAACGTGCGGGAGCTGGAAAACGCCATTGAAAGGGCTGTTGTTTTTTCACGGGACGACCGCATACGCGCCGAATCGCTCGCTCTCAGCGCCGGAAGCGCTCCCGGGAGCGAGGCATATTCTGAAAGGTCCCTCCGCGAGGCATTGAACATATTCAAAAAACACTTTATCACAAAGGCTCTGGAATCCAACGGATGGCACCAGACCAGGACGGCAAAAGCTCTGGCAATCCAGCGGAGCTACCTGTCCAAGCTCGTGAAAGAATTGAGCATCATGAAGGAAAGAGGGGTATAGAGCACATGCAGCCAGTGCAGCAGCACGCAGGACCGGGTCAGCAGGCGGGGCAGGAGCCGCTCCGACGCAGAATCAGCAATTTCCTGGCGCACACAGTCGACCGGTTCCGTATCGCCCTGTGGGTGGTTCTCATCGCGGCCGCCGCGTTCCTGATCGGCTATCTGATCTACACGGAAATCAACAAGAAGCTCATTTACGACTCCAGCACGATTGCGGAGGGCGCGCAGGACCTGTTCGAGAAGTGGACGGCAGAGCCGGACGCCGCCAAAAAGGCGGCGCTGGAGAAGGACCTCACCGGGCAGCTTGACAGGCTCGTTGACAGGTATCCCCGGCAGTACGGCGGACAGCGGGGCCTGTTCCTCCGCGCCGACCTGAGCTACGCAAAAAAGGCCTGGGATGCGGCACTCAAGGACTATGAAACGCTGGCCGGGCGCTTCCCGAAGAGCTATCTTGCTCCTATCAGCCTTTTCAACGCGGGCGTTTGCGCCGAGGAAAAGGGAGACACGGACGGGGCGCAGAAGCTCTACACGCGCGCCTACGTTTCCTACAAGGACTCGACGGTCGCCCCGCGGGCGATTTTCAACGCGGGCCGCATTGACGAGCTGAAGGGGGCCTGGGCGGAGGCTCAGAAGAAATACGAGCAGATGGACAGCCTGTACGCCCAGAGCGTATGGACGAAACTGGCGAAAAACCGGCTCGTCGAGCTCAAGGTGCAGGGGAAGATAAAATAGAAGACTCGCTCGCGTATTCCCCGCCGGCGGCTGGCGCGGAAGAGCTCGCGGGGGCGCAGCGGGGCTCAGGCTGAGGAGGGGCGCGCATGGCAGAGAAGAGGACCGCATCGAAGTTCCTTGAAACAAGGTATTTCGGGCTCGTGATCGGGTTCCTGGTCTTCGCCATCCTTTTCGCCCTCAGCTCCGGCACGGTGCTCATCCGTTTCGCCGAGCAGAAGATGCTCGATCTGAACTTTCGCCTGAAGAACACGGTCACCCGCACGCGCGTCCAGGAAGGCGTTTCGGTCCTTCAGGCAAATCCGCGCATCTCTCCCGACATTCTCATCGTGGGCATCGACGACAAGTCCCTTGCCCGGTTCGGGAGATGGCCTTTTCCCCGGTACCGGCACGCGGACCTGATGGATTCCTTCTCACGCATCAAGAACCAGTCGGAACGGGAGCGGGCCCTTTTCATTGACGTGTTCTTCATCGAGCCTTCAGCCACTCCCGAGGATGATGCTCTGCTGGTTTCCAGCATCAAGAGCAACGGCCGGGTTTTCCTGGAAACCGTTCTCACGGAAGAGGAAAGCCCCCCGGGAACCGACGAGGAGTTCTTCGGCAGGCAGGAAATACTGGATACGCGCATTGGGACCCTCACGAACGTGAAAGGCGACTGGCTGCGAGTCAGCCCCTTCCTCGGCCTTCAGTCTCCTCTCAAGCCCTATTCCCGGGCCACGTACGCGTTCGGACACGCGAATTTTCTGCCGGATGCGGACCAGGTATACCGGCGGCAGCCCCTGGTTGCGCGGCTCCTGCGTCTGCAAAAAGAGATCCCGCTGGACCAGCTCACGGTGGACGAGCCGCTGGACAGGGCAGGATTCGAGCACCTGGCCTGGATCGACAAGAACAACGTGACCCATGACATCCCGTACCCCCTGACGCCCGCGGTGCTGAAAGACTTGAAAGCCCAGATGGAGAGATCCGCGCCCCTCAAGATTGAGGAAGCCACCGACACCTCGCCCGCGAAAAGCTACTTTGTGGTGAGGAAATACCGCGACACTTTCCTCCCGTCCATCACCCTTGCGCTGGCGCTGGATTACATGCACAAGAAGATGTCCGACGTCGAGATCGTGCTCGGCCGCTACATCCGAATCCCCTCTCCCGAAAAATACAATGTGGACACCCAGCAGTGGGAGCCATACACCTTGACCATCACCGCTCCCCAATACGATCAGGATGGAAATGTCACGAAAGAGGGAAAATACAGGAAGGTCCCTGAAATCCGAATTCCCATCGATGACAAGGGATTCATGCTCATCAATTTCATGGGCGAGCCCTCCAGCGCAAATCCCGACGAGCACCAGACTTTTCCCGTCCGCTCCTACTCGGGCTACGCGGCCTCTCCCCCGGCTCCCGACCCCGCGCGCTGGCCGCCCACGAAGAAGGTGGGCAACACGATCCTCATGGTCGGGCCCTTTTCCCAGGGCATCGCGGCGGACCAGAAGCCGACTCCCTTCGGGCTGATGTACGGCGTGGAGATGCACGCCAACGCGCTTAATACAATCCTCATGGGGAACTTCCTCAACTATGCGGATCCATGGGTCAACACGTTCATCCTGTTCGCCTTGATCATGCTCGTCTCACTCATGGTTTCGCGCCTTTCCACGATCTGGTCACTGGTGGTCACGATCGGCGCGATCATCGTGTACTTTTTCTCGTTCATGCTCCTGTTCGAGTTCAACAATTACGTCCTCACGTTCTCCGCGCCCGCGATCGGCGTGTTTCTCAGCTTCCTCGCCGTTGTGGCCTACCGGACAGTATTCGAGGAGCGCGACAAGCGGCGGATTCGCGACATGTTCGGCAAGTACGTGAGCCCCGCGGTTGTCGACGAGATACTCGAGAACCCCCCCGAGCTGGGCGGCGTGGACAAGGACCTCACCGTATTCTTCTCGGACATACGCAGCTTCACGTCGCTCTCCGAGAGGATGACTCCTCAGGAGCTTGTGAATCACCTCAATCTATACCTGACGGCGATGACCGATCTGATCCTCGATTACTCGGGGACGCTGGACAAGTACGTCGGTGACGAGATCATGTGTTTCTGGGGCGCTCCATTGCCCCAGGCCGATCATGCGCTCCTGGCGTGCAAGTGCGCGCTGAAACAGATCGAGGTGTTGAAAAAGATGAATGCCGGCTGGCCTCCAGAGAGGCGCCTTGACATCGGCATCGGGCTCAACACGGGCATAATGACGGTCGCCAATATGGGATCCACGGGACGGATGAACTACACCCTCATGGGAGATAACGTGAACCTGGGCGCTCGTCTGGAGGGCACCAACAAGCTGTATTCCTCCACCATCATCATCAGTGAGTACACCTATGCGCAAGTGAAGGACAAGGTCATTGCCCGTGAGCTGGACAATATCCGCGTGAAAGGCAAAAACAAGCCGGTCCTGATCTACGAGCTTATCGATGTGATCGAGGGGCTCGAGCCGCCCCGGAAAACCGACAGCAAGGGCAGGGTTCCCGCCAGGGCAGGGGCAAAGGCCTAGGGCTGGATGCGCCTTTTCAGACTGATTGCGCTGCTCGGTATCACGGCGTGGTGGATTGGGTGCGGGTTGCCGGATTCGTACTTTCTCCAGCCGCCGTTTGTGGGAGTCCAGGCGGCTTCAACAGGCGCAGGTCCGGAGTTTCGAATCACCGGCACGAGCAGGGGATCCGATACCGGCGCGACATTCCAGGGTTATGAGCTTTACTACAAGTTCTACGGCAACACCAGCGACTCAGCGTTTAATAGTGATTTAACCAGCTTCGGAACCGGCTCGACATACACAGATCTCGTGCAGGCCGGTTTTCACCGTCTCTGTCTTGGGACAAGCAACTATGGGCTTGTTGCGGACTTGAGCTATGGATCTGCAAGCGCACCTCTTGTAAACATCTCCACGCTGGATCCATCGAATATCGGACAAAGCTACCTGGTAAGGATCAGATTCAATGACAGCGCACCTGTGTCTCCTGCGGTTCCGTATCCGACGCCCAACGATACCAATGCGTCGCTGTCCTACTACCTTTATATGCCGCCAGGCGCAAGTAATCCGACTAAATGGGAAGAGGTGCGCAGATACGCGAATATGCCAGAGTACCACTGGCTGCAAGTTATTCGCATCGAATTCTGTTGCGCTTAGTATTTTTCCAGCGGCGACCTACTCAACTATGATCCACTTAATGCAAATAGTGACCCGGATATGACTGGTACCGGAGCGGCGGCTTATTCAGCGGCTTTCTACTGGCTCTGGCTACATCATAGTAATGATATATGCACTTAGTTACGGGATATCAGTCAACCTCACTCCGATCTATTCATCACCGGTTCTTCTTGGGTATAGCGGAGTCCAGATTACTCCATAGTTAACCGAAAAAAAGGGGCCTTATCATGTGGTTTTATTATTTCAGAGTGGGTCTTACGTATGTCACCATCGGGGTGGCCGCGGCGGTCTTCTTTTTCTTCATTGTGAAGAAACCGGTGCTGGGCAAGCTGTGGGGGGCGATAGTTATCGGACTTGTGGGGTCATTCCTCGGCGGGTTGATCGATCAGCTCTTTTCCAAAGTCATTCAGTACCTCTCTGATGTGAACTCCGTCAATGTCTTCTCCGCCCTGGCCACCTCGCTCCTGATGATCTGGCTGCTGTCCAAGGCGAGCTACCCGAGGTAAGAGAGGAGGGGGACGTGGACGGAACGGTTCGTGCAAGAATTGCCCCGGGCGTGAGGGTTTCCATCGTGCAAAAGGCCGACCAGCGCAGCGGCAATCGCACCGAGGGAGTGGTTCGCGACATCCTGACGAGCTCTCCCACGCATCCCCACGGCATCAAAGTACGGCTTGAAACAGGGGAAGTTGGCAGAGTCCAGGAAATCCTGGGTTAGCGCCAGAACCAGCCAGGGTAGCGGGGAAGGGGCTCTTGCTCCAGTCGGCGCAGAACTCTGCCCAAACAAATAAAACTCACCCTTTGTGCGTTGCCGAACAGAAATAGATCTGCTAATTTGCATACCTTTTCAGAGGCTGGGCATCAATAGGCCTTGTCGAAAAGGAGAATACAAATGAATCTACTACTGGTCATCGGAGTCATCCTCCTCGTATTGTGGCTTTTGGGGCTTGTCAGCTCGTACACCCTGGGCGGGTTTATTTACGTCGCCCTCGTAATCGGGCTGGTCCTCGTGGTCGTCTCCCTTGTCAGTCGACGTCGCCTCAGGTAAGAGAAGAACTCTCGTCGGGTCGGTTGCCGGCTTCGAGTGCGGAAAAGCGCCGACGTCATCGCCAAAGAGGATTTGCTCTTGGTCGAGGGGACCGAAGGCAAAGTCTACTCAGGAAGGGAGCAGAGGCTTATGTTTCAACCAGTTGGTCTGATATGGGGTATTGTAACGCTCATATTTGGAATCCTCGTCATGGTATATCCTAACATGCTGCGCTATACCGTCGGCATTTATCTGGTCATCGTGGGCATTTGGGCCGTTGTTGCAAAACTGCACCTGCACTTCTAGCTGGCATCTCTCAAGAGCAGCTGTCGCTACAGGAGGCCTGAAATCCTTAGGGCACAAGCTGCGGCTTGGGGACGGAGGTACAGCACCGATCGCTGCGCCGCGGCGGTGTGCTATAAGGGGCTCTCCGCAGGAGCAGCCTGTCGCCTTGTCCGGGTAGCTCGTCGCCCGCCTGGATGGGCTGGGGTCGGTTTCGCGGCCTAGCCTCACAGCCCAGCAGAATTGCCCGGCGCAATGGCGCAAATCGCCCATTCCGCTACTTCCGATAATAGATATTCTGTCTACTTCCAGAGTATAAAAAATTGTTTTAGGAAGGCACGACTGATACGCTCGGCGACGGCCACCAGCCCTACTGTCCCTGGAGCTTGCCAGATGAGCCAAGCAAGGGCTCAATGCGGGGAGATTTGACCTGTCGGCGCGAAAGGTCCTGGTATGTTCCGGAGCTCGCGAATCCCGAGATCAAGCCCCAGAGATCCAGCGCATGCTGCGGATAGCCGTCCGCGAAAGTCGCCCCAGCAAGGTAGTAAAGGTCTTTGTATAGATCAACCTCGCGCACAAAGCCCTGCAGGTCACTGCTCTTTTCTACCGCGGCAAGGACGTCTTTCAGGGAGGCGAACTCGTAGTTGATGTCCCTGTCTCGGAGATAGGCATTTATCTCGCTGACGTCATAAATGACAGAGTATAAGAGCTGGGAAATTGATTGAGAAAACCGTCCAGTTCGATAATAGAACCAGCCGAGCTTGGAATGGGCCTTCACCGCAAATGAAGGATCAAACCTGTAGAGCAGCAGTACATGGTCGAGGCCTTTGTCAAGGTAGTTCTTTTCAATTTGAGTTCGGAGCCGGGACGTCGCGGTTTCAACAAAGTGCTTGTCATCTGCCACGATTGCCACCAGCCTGTCTTCCATGAGCTTGTATAGTTCCTGGCTCTCATATAGCCTTGCGACCTTATAGAGGACATCGTATTGAGAATCTGAAATATAAAAGCCCTTTCTCTGGCTGTATGCTTTTTGATACTGATTAGCTGCAAGGTCAAACTCCCCTTCTTCGAAATAGACGTCACCGATCGCCATCTCGGCTTCCGGGAAAATCCCTGCGGCGGCTATTGCATCCTTATAGTATTGAAGCGCTTTGCCAAACTCCCTCGCAGACATGGAAGCGTTACCTTGCTCAAATAGAAGCCAATTCTGCGATTGCTTGTCCTGTGCAGAGACCGAAAGGGCCAGAAGTGAAATCAGTAAGGCTACCAGGATTGTGCGCAAGCCCACACCCCCTGTTGCAAAGTCCCAGCCAGCTTGCATGGGATGTATATAAGAAATGACTTGTTTAAGTGAATTATACGCCTAAGCCTAGGTGTATCGAGCAAGTGTAAGGGCACCTCCTCGCCTTGCGTCTCCCTTTGAATTGGAACTCTGCCCTACCATCCTGCACTGAGAACGAGATCGCTTTTGGTCCTGACGACCTCTTTGATACTCGTGGTATAGGTCAAAACCCTTTTGTCAGCGGACAGCGATCCAAGCGTGAAATCCTTGATCGGCTGCGGCGCCTCGATGACGAACGTAAGATCGTAGCCATCGAAGAATGCATCGATCATTCGCAGAGAATCCTCAGTCACTGGTTGAGCGGGCGCATGCGCGATCAGCTGGGAGAATGTATGCCGCGCGCCGTCAGCGCTCAATTTGAGCTCGGCGTCATGGAAAGCGTCGATTTGCGCCAGTGCGTCGAGCGAGTCGAACGAGAGCTCGACCCGGATCGAGATGTCTTTCTCGTTCTCCGTCCGCTCGAACTTGGTCAGCCGCACTTTGCCTTGAGTGGCCTGCAGCGACCTCTCGAAATCGGTCTTCGCGAGCGGTAGAGGAACAACGCCCTTCTCGGAGCTCGTTGTGCCGAGATCTGCCACGAGCTGGGACACGCGGTAGTTGAGAAGCAGGGTACCCGAGCCGTCGTCCTTGATCGTCACTTTGCTGTCGATGCCGACGCAGGACATGAGGAGAACCGACGCTATGCACAGGATGACGATTTTTCGCATGGGTCTTTCCTGCTGTCACTATAGCGGATTCGCGGTCGAATTGCCAGTGGAACACTCGGGTCCGTCAGCTGTGCCCACTCTGCCAGGAGCTGAAGGGAGCGCACGGCCTACGATCGGCCTTTCGGCCATCCGTAGGGCGGCAAGCGCGCAACTCCGCCAGGAGCGGAAGGCGCGCCGGGAGCCCATGGCCTCGGCCGACCTCGCCGTCCAACTGCGCCAGGAGCGCAAGGGCTACGGTCTCGCTTCCGTAGGCTCTCGGCGTCTGCTACGCAGCCGCCTGCCGCCCTACGCGTCCCTGTACTCGCTCGACCTCGCCATCCGTGGCTATGACGTTGCTGCGCGGTGGTTGTACCAGTTTTTTGCTTTTCGCTTCGTAAGCTGTTCTTCGCGGTGGGCCCAGTAGTACTGAAGGGTCCGCGAGTTCTCGCACGAGTGGCAGATGGCCTTTCCCTCTCGAAACTCATTCTGGGGAAGCCATTTCCCGCAGCGCTCGCACTTACGCTCATTGGCGTGAGGATCTTTGGAGTCTTGCAGAAAGTAGTAGCTTGACCGAATTTTCATGAGGTTGCGGTGCGATACCTGGCCCGTCTTCAGCCAGTGGTGGATCGTCGATTGGGTGCGCTGGAACATTCGGGCGAGATCCGACTTGGTCATGCCCCACGTTCGACATCATCCATTCGAGCATCTCGCGGACGGGAGGATCTTCGGGCAATTCTCCTGGCATTGCACTTACCTCGTTACCAGATATATCGGTAACGTACGGCCATTTTCTTAAGTGGATCAGGTACTATGCCGTTTATTTTCATTCCCACTCGATGGTCGCAGGAGGCTTGCTGGAAACATCGTACACGACCCGCCCGATCTCCGGGATGCTGTTGGTGATGAGCGAAGAGATCTCCAGGAGATCGTTCATCTCCATGGGAAAGACATCCGCCGTTATTGCGTCAAGGGAAGCCACCGCGCGCAGCGCAAGGACGTGGCCATACCGCCGCATGTCGCCTGAGACCCCGACTGAGCGAATGGGCAGAAGGACGCAGAAGGCCTGCCAGATCTTCTCATAGAGGCCGCGTGCCCGCAGCTCCGCCAGGAACAGCGCGTCCGCCTTGCGAAGGAGGTCGCATGTTCTCCCTGGTCACTTCCCCGAGGATCCGCACCGCGAGCCCGGGTCCCGGGAATGGGTGGCGATTGACGACTGCGCGGGGAAGCCCGAGAGCGAGCCCCAGTTCTCTGCACCTCGTCCTTGTACAGCGAGGAGAGCGGCTCGATGATCATCCCTTCCGCCCTCATTGCTTCGACGAGAGGCGAGCGCACGTTGTGATGCGTCTTGATGAGATGCGCCTTGTTCACCCACCCCGCGCCCCGACTCGATGAGGTCGGTGTACAGGGTTCCCTGGGCAAGGAAGGCGTCGCGGATGCCCAGGCCGCGGATCTCCTCCTCCTGCACGTGCATGAACAGGTCCCCGATGATGCGCCTCTTCTGCTCGGGATCCGTCACGCCGGCGAGCCCCGTGTAGAAGCGTTGCAGATGCGTCGATCGAATGCACGTGCACGGCGCCAAGCTCCCCGAGGCTCGCCCGGACCTCCTCCGACTCGCCCTGGCGCATCAGCCCGGTGTCGATGTACATGAGGTGGACCCGGTCGCGGGTCGAGGCTCTTCAGGAGCAGGGCGGCCACGACGCATGAATCGACCCCTCCGGAAATCAGGAGAACGACTTGCCGATCCCCCACCCGCTTCACCAGCTCTTCCCTCTCCCGGGACAGGAATGCCGTCATGTTCCAGTCCTCGCGGGCGGCGCAGATGTCGATCGCAAAGGCTCCAAGGATTTCCATGCCGTATTGGCAGTGGCTTGCCTCGGGATGGAACTGCACTCCCCAGATCCGCTTTTCTTCGTTCGACGAAGGCGGCCGGAATGCCGCTGTCCGAGCTTCCGATAATGCGAAATCCCCGCGGGGTCCCGGTGACCGAGTCCCCGTGACTCATCCAGGACATGAAAGAATCCTCAGGGAGACGGCGAAAAGAGCAGGGCCCGGTCCTGAAGGGTGATCCGCGCGCGGCCGTATTCCTTTCGTCCCAGCGCAGCTGACGGTTCCCCCGCGATCCGCGCTCACGCGCTGCAAACCGTAGCAGATCCCGAGGATGGGAAGGCCCTGCATCGTATATGCGCGCGATCCACGGTGGGCGCACCGGGCTCGTAAACGGAGTACGGCGAGCCGGACAGGATGATCCCTTTCGCCGTCGTGAGATCCATCTCATCCATTCTGGCGTCGCCGCGTACGATTTCACTGTAGACGCCGAGCTGCCGGATCCGGCGGCCGATGAGCTGCGTGCTCTGGCCGCCGAAATCGAGAATGAGGATCTTGTCCATCAGCGCGCCAGCTCCCTGCGGAGACGCTGCATGGACTGCGTCGTGGGAGTCCGCGATCGAGCGGGCCCGTTCGGCCGCGATGCCCCGGTAGTTCGCCGGATCGGAAAAGAAGGTCGCGGCGTCCAGGCCTCGCGCGCCGGCAAGCTGCCGGGTGAGGATGTCCCAGAGCGGCGGCGTCCTGTCTGCAGGACGTCGGTGAGCTTCGTGCCCGTCTTCTCCGCCTTCAGGGTCGCCGCACGCACGCGCTCGTGCGCTTCCGGGTCGCCCGCCCAGGGCAATCAAGAACGTACACCGGCTCGGAGAAGATGAGGTCTCCGCCCAGGGCGAGGTTCTCCGCCATGCGCTGCCGGTCGACCACGAGGGAGCGGAGGACCGAGCGCATGCGCTCCGCGGCGGAAGCGAATCCCGCGATGTATTCCGGCGACGAAACGGGACGGAGGCGGAATTGGTGAGGTCCCTCTGGTGCTCGGAGATCTGGTCCATGAAGAAAGTGATCACGCGGGGGCAAAACGCCTTCCAGAGGCTTTTCACGTGCTCGGAGTTCCAGGGATTGCGCTTCTGCGGCATCGTGGAAGAGCCCACCTGGGTCGCCGCGAACTCCTCCCGCACCTCCCCGATCTCGGATCGCTGGAGGTTGCGCAGGTCGTCCGCGAGGTTTGCGATGATGCCGAAGGCAGTGTTCAGCTCCAGCAGCAGCGGCAGCAGGTATTCCGGCTCGACGAGCTGGGTGGAATGCTCGGAAGGCGTGAGCCCCAGGATCGCGAGGAACTCGCTCTCCAGCTGCTGCGGGATCCTTCACGAGCAGGGAGGTCGCGTTGTACGCTCCCACGGCGCCGGCAAGCTTTCCCCGCAGGTCCCGCCGACTTTTCGTGAATCCGCAGGATGCTTTTTCCGAGCCGCGCCACGTACTCCGCGAGGGCAAAGCCGAAGGTGATGGGCACCGCATGCTGCCCGTGCGTGCGGCCGATCTGCGGCGTTTCCGCCTCTTCCCTGGCACGCCGCACCAGCTCCATCTCCAGGTCGCAGGAGCATGGGGAGGATCACGGAGCGGATGGCGTCCCGGTAGCGAAGCGCCGCTGCCGTATCGAGGATGTCCACGGAGGTCGCGCCGAGGTGCACAAAGGGACGGACGGTCTCCGGAAGATGGCGTTTCAGGACGTTCACCAGGGCGCGCACGTTATGCTGGGTCTTTGCCTCCTCCGCGTACACCTCCTCGGGGCTGATTTCCGCGGCAGCGACGTCGAGCCGCTCCTCCAGTCCGGCAGGGACTTCCCGCGCCGGCAGGTGCCTGAGGAGAGCTTTCAGAAGCGCGATCTCCACGCGGGCGCAGTACCTGACTGATGCCTCCTCCCCGAGTATGGCGCTCAGCCGGGCAAAGAGCGCAGGATCGGAGAGGGAGTAGCGGTGATCAAGCGGCGAGATGTTCTGATAGATGCTGCGCGAGTCCATGGGGTCTCAGGAGGCGCCTTTCGGCGCTGTGGGAGAGCTTGTCCGTCTCCTGGACCTTGTCCCCGACCAGGGACTCCAGCTTCAGCATCTCTTTTTTCAGGTCTCCGATGATGCGCGTCACCGCCTCGGCGGAGAACCGGTTGTCCTCCACGACCGATCCGATGCTCTCGATGGCGCCCGTCACCTCGCGGTTTGCGCCGAGCTGTTCCTTGACCGAATGGGACAGCTCATGGATGAAACCGGCGTATGAGCCGAGGTCATGCGCGATGGTGTCGAAGATCTTGCCCGCCTCCCGCGAGGACTCCCCGCCCCGCTCGATGACGGTCTCGATCTGCTTCACCCACTTGCTCACCTCGCTCGCAGTCTCGGCTGACTTCTCCGCCAGCGTGCGGATCTCGTCCGCGACGACCGAGAAACCGCTCTGCTCGTCACCGGTGCGCGAGGCTTCGATTGCCGCGTTGAGGGCGAGCAGGTTTGTCTGGTCGGCGATGTCGTTGATGCGCGCAAGGGCAGCGACCATCTTGTCCACCACGTCGTGAATGCCGAGGATCTCCTCGATGACCTTCTTCACGATGGTGTTGCCGCTCTCCGAAAACTGCGCCGTGGTGCCGATGGTCGTCGCCGACTTCTCGGTGGACTGCGAGATGCTTTCCATTGCGCCCTGGAGCTGCTCCGCGGCGGCCGTCACCTGCTCGATTCCTGCCGCCTGGTTCCGCGCGCCTTCCGACACTGTTGTGGACACGTCCCCGAGCTTGTTGATGAGCTGGTGGAGGTTGAAGATGGAGGCGGTGACGATGTCCATGGTCATCTTCAGCCTGCGGCTGGCGCGCAGCAGGTCCTCCGTGACGAGGTTGTCCCTCAACGCGGTGGTATATCGCTGGCACGCGAGCGCGGCGAACGCTCCCACGAGCGCGTTCAAGCCGGGGATGATCAGCAGGGCGACGGCGATGCTGCCGGGGAATCGCAGCACCGCGTAGCACGATACCAGTGCCGGCGTGAGAACGGCGACGGCCGCGGACACGACGCAATCACGCACCGACATGCGCAAAGCGGCGAGCAGCGTCACGCTCAGGCAGTACGCTTCCAGAACAAACAGCGTGGAGAGCGCATCTTCAATTCGATCCGCGGCCAGGGCGGCGCCTCCCATGAGGACCACCGCGAGTGCGTCAAGAAGAATCGCGGGCAGGAACAGCGATGTCGCCCGCTTCCGAATGTGGAGCATATGCACGGCGAGGGAAAGGCCGGCCAGGCATGCCATCGTCACCATGGCGGCAATGGCTGCCTCCCTCCTGCCCGTTGCGAGAGAAATCGCAAGAATAACGCCCGTTGCGCCCAGCCGTACGCCGATGGACAACCGCTCAGACGTCCCTGCCTGCTCTCCCGAGATCTGCGCAAGGCTTGTGGGGGCGTTCATGGACTATTTGTAGTTGAAAGGCGGCAATTTGTAAAGCAATCCGCCTCCGTGCTATACTGGCGGTGATGGGAATTCCTGACTACGCGGCCCTTTTCGCAGAGGCGCTGGATGCCGGCAGGAAAAGAGACTATCCGCGAGCCGTCGAGCTGCTGACGCGCATCGTGGGAAGCACGGACCGTTTCCCACAGGCTCTTCTCTACCTGGGCCGCGCCTACCACGCAATCGGCGACTATTCACGCGCCGCACAGGCGTTGAATTTCTATCTGCGCGGCCGGCCTGATTCGGTACCGGGAAATTTCTTCCTCGGTCGGGTGTACATCGCCCTCGAAGCGTATCCGGCCGCGATCAGGCACTTGAGACGCGCCGTGGAGGGAGATGCCGGCTTTTCCCCCGCCTACGGGCTCCTCGGGCTTGCGTGTCTGAAGGCGCGAAGGCCTGACAAAGCCATCTGGTGGTTCGCAAAATCCCTCGAGATCGATCCGCAGAACAAGCGTCTGCAGGTCGGGTACCTCAATACCGCCCTGGTACTCGCCATCCGACTATTCTACCGTGGAGATCTGATCGATGCCGCTCGGCTCTTCACCGAGGTGCTCGAGCAAAGACGGGCCAGCATCCTCCCTCACTTGTACCTGGCAACGATCTACCGCGAGCTTGGAAGAGACAATCTCGCCCTGTACCATATGGACGCTGCCTCCCAGATCTCGCCGCAGGATCCCTTTCTGCATCTGCAAAAGGCGGTGATCCTGCTCGCGCAGGGAGAGAAAGCCCCGGCAGCCGAAGAGATCCGGATCGGAACGCAGCTCCTCAAGAGCGCGGGCAGTCCAGGGGGATCGCCCGAGGATATCCTCCGTTTCATCACAATCAACCTGTTCAAGGAGAAGCGCTACCGGGAGACCGTTTATCTACGGCACGAAGCTTCTCAAGGGCGCCTACGACGATCCCCAGCTGCATGCGATCGTCGCCGAAGCCTACCGCAACATCGGCGAGCTCCTGAAGGCGAAAAATCACTACATGCGGGCCATCGAGAAGGATCGCGCGTCCCGCGAGCTCAGGTACGGCCTGCTGGCCGTTCTGTGGGAAAGACGGGAATTCGAACCGCTCCTGTCCGAAGCGGCGCGCATTCTGCAGGCTGACCGGGGCGACGGCCCCGGGCGATATTTCCACAGCCTGGCGCTTTCCCGCACGGGCGCGGCAATCGAGCAGGTGCTCGCCGAGCTTCAGCAGCAGGTGAAAGCCCGCGGTCCCGACCCCGTGCTCATGGCGGAGCTCGGAGCTGCATATGTACGCGCCGGCCTTCCCGAGCTCGCGGAAGGCTGGTACCAGAGGGTTTTAAAAGTCTCTCCGTCGGACGCGGACGTCCTCCTGGCGCTCGCGGGGGTGTACGAATCTCTTGGCAAGCAGGATCGGCGGGGGGAGACCTTCCGCGCTTATCTTGACGTCCATCCGGAAGACCGCAAGGCGCGCCGCCAGCTCGTCCGCATCCTTCTGGAGCTGGACTCCTTCGCCGATGCGGCCGAGCAAATCGCAATGCTTCTCCCGCTGGAGCCGAACAACGTCAAGCTCAAATCCACACTCGCCGTCTGCTATCGACGAACGGGCAGATTTCCTGAAGCGCTTGTGCTCCTCAGGGACCTGCTCGGCGAGTCTCCGGACTCGGAGGAGCTCATCAAAGCCGCGGTCTTCTGCCTGGACAAGATGGGGGCCCGCGCCGTGGGGGTACGCGCGCTGGAAAGCTTCATGAAGCAGCACGGGGAGAGCCTTTCGCTGGTCCTCATGCTGGGGGTGCTTCACTACCAGGCGAGCTCTCTCCCAAAAGCCGCTGAAACCTTTCGCAAGGCAATAACGCTGTCGCCGCGGGATTGGCGCGCCAATCGAAACCTGGGCATGGTCTACCGGAAAATGGGCAACGACATATTCGCAGAGAAGTTCCTGGCAAAGGCTGCCCAGTACCGCGCGGCGGTGGAAACGGCCGCGCCGGGAGGCGCCCTGAAAGCGGGCGGTTCGGATCCGTTCAGTTGCGCAGCATCTAAAATCGGCTATACTAGAAACGAGAGGGAGGATATCAGGATGAAGGCAAAGGCCCTTGAGCTGTTCAAAGCTTACGCGGACGGCATGCTGCCGAGCGACGGAGGATACATCGTCTCTTCATTCCTGGATGAAAACTCCTCCTATGCGCGCTACGAGGTGGTCGCATACAGCGGCGTGAAAACGATCTACATGACCGAGGAAGGCTTGACCTTCCAGACGGACGGCAACAAGATCTTTGTTCTCTCCGAGCCCCCCTCGTACGCCCAGAAGTCCCAGGAGCCCTTCCGCCGCATCCTCAAGGAGCAGATACCTCACCGATTCTCGGAGCTGGAGATCCTCACGACGCGCAACCAGACCAAGGTGATGGTGAGCAAGAATCCGCTGATGACGTACGGATCCTTCACCATCCTGAAGCCGAGCGGCATCAATTTCGCATTTCTCTTTCTACAACCACGCCGGACGTATTCGACACAATCGCGAAGTTCTTCGCGGCGACCCTGAACAAGGAAGCCGCGGTGCCCAAGTCCGAAGCGGAAAAAGCAAGCAGGCTTGTCGTCGAGCCGGCCTGGAGAAGTTCACGATCTGGAAGAAGTAGCGCCGGCAGAAAAAAACGGCCGGGTTCCTGTTCCCCGGCCGTCTCCTCAAAGACTATGGACCGAATCTAGTCGCCGTCCTTCTCCAGGTTGATCTGCGCGATTGCCAGCTTGGAAAGGGGCACCTGGTAGGGAGAGCAGGACACGTAGTCCAGCCCCGCCTCCATGCAGAAGCGGATGTTGTCCGGAATGGCCCCGTGCTCTCCGCAGAGCCCCACCTCGAGGTCCGGCCGCGTCATCTTGCCGCGCTTGACGGCCAGTCGCGATCAGCTCCTGCACCTGCGGGTTCAGGTACTGGAAGGGGTTGCCTTCCAGGAGGTCGAACTGGGTGTAGTCCGGCATGAACGAGTTGAAGTCGTCCCGCGAGAGGCCGATGGTGGTCTGCGTCAGGTCGTTCGTGCCGAAGGAGAAGAACTGGGCGTAGTGGGCGAGCTCGTCCGCGCCGAGCGCCGCGGCGGGCAGCTCCACCATGGTGCCGATCTTGTAGGGCGCGGGCTTGGCCTTGAAGCTCTCCCGCACCTCCCGCTCCACGTCCACGAGGCCGCGGATGTGCTTCCCCTCGATCTTCTTCCCGTAGATGATGAGCTTCAGCTCGTTCTCGTTCATGATGATCGGGATCATGATCTCGGGCTCGACGCGCACCCCTTCCTTCTTCAGGGTATAGACCGCCTCGAAGATCGCGCGGACCTGCATCTCGTAGATCTCGGGATAGGAGACGGCGATGCGGCAGCCGCGGTGGCCGAGCATCGGGTTGAACTCGTGCAGCGCTTCGCTGCGCGCCCTCACGTCCTTCTCCGTCAGTCTCTTGGCGCCCTTCTTCCCCGCGTTGAGGTACTTCATGAACCGTTCGCAGCTCCTGGTCGTTGTGCGGCAGGAACTCGTGCAGGGGGGCGTCGAGCAGCCGGATGATGACCGGGTAGCCTTCCATGATCTTCAGGAGCTTGTAGAAGTCGGCCTTCTGCATGGGCAGCAGCTTCGCGAGGGCCTTCTTGCGCTCTTCCACCGAGTCCGAGAGGACCATCTCGCGGAACACGTTGATCCGCTTCTCGTCGAAGAACATGTGCTCCGTGCGCACGAGCCCGATGCCCTTGGCGCCGAACTTCCGCGCGAGAGCGGCGTCGCGCGGCTTGTCCGCGTTGGCGCGCACGTGGAAATCGGCTGACGAACTTCTCCACGAGCGTCGAGGAAATCGAGCATGCCCGACTCCTCGGGATCCGGCTCGATGAGCTCCGCCTTGCCGATGTACATCGAGGGGGCGCCGTAGAACGGGACGTTGAGGGTGATGTAGTCCCCTTCCTTGATGACCAGGTCGCCCATCGTGGCCCGGTTCCCCTTGATCTTCATGTCGGGCTTCACGAGGGAGACCTTGCCGTACTGGCGGGCGACGACCGAGGCGTGGGCCGAGTAGCCGCCCTCCGTGGAGAGGACGCCGGTGGCGACCTCGATTGCCTTGACATCTTCGGCAAAGGAAGACAGCGAGGCAGAGGATCAGCTTCGTGTCCTGGCCCTTCTGCTGCGCGAGCTTGTGCGCCTCCAGGAGCCCGTCCGTGGTGAAGAACACCCTGCCGATGGCGGCGCCCGGGCGCACCCGTGATGCCGCCCGTGAGGATCGGCAGCCCCTTCACCGATCGTGAAGTCGATGATGGGGTGAAGGATCTCGTTGAGCTGTCCCGGCTTGATCTGCTTGACGACGTAGCGCGTCGTCCACGATCTTGCGCGCGTGCAGGTCCAGCAGGAGCCGGATGTCGGCCTGGGTGGACTTGGTCATGACGGAGCGCTGGTCGATCAGCCAGAGCCGCTTGTTCTCCACCGTGAACCGGATGGAGCGGATCTCCTTGAAGTGGTCTTCCACCTTGTGCGCGATCTTCTCCAGCTCCGCATGGTAGTTCTTGGCGATCTTGGCGATGTCCGAGCCGCTGGTGCCGATGGCGTTGAACTTGTTCTGGAAGTATTCGCCCTGGATCTCCTTGTCTCCCGTGACGATGTTGCGGGTGTAGAACTGGCCGTTGAGACGAGTCCTTCCCGTAGTTGCCGTACACCATGGGCTGGATGAGCAGCGCCGTGTCTTCCTGGTTCTGGTCGTTGATGGCCAGGAGGTGGCTGATCCGCTTCAGGGCGATCTCCAGCTGGTCGAAGGGATCCGCGAAGTAGCCCTTCGGGAGCATCGCCTTGTAGCGCTCGATGCTCGCCTTGCGCTTCTTCGCGTCCATCTCCGAGTTCAGCTCCGCGTCGAGCTCCTTGATGGCCTGCTTGAGGGACTTGGCCTCCTTCTCCTTGTTCTCGAGCTCCGCGATGGCCATCTCGATCTCGAGGCTCCCGCGCGTGAGGAACTGCAGCTCGTGCCAGCCGAAGTTCTCCCCGACGTAGCGGTTGAATCCGGGGAGCGTCTTGTCCGTGAGCCCGAAGTTGTGCAGCGTCGGGTAGGAGGCGATGACGAGGTTCGGGCTGACGACGATCTTCACGAGCATCGGGTTGTCCGCGTCCCCGAAGGTCTTCCCGGTGAGCTTTGCCAGCCGGTCGAACCAGGGCCGCAGCGCGCCCCAGATATCGAAGTCCCCGAGGTGCGCCGCGACGTCGGCGTCGATGACGAACCCGGGAAGTATGGGCAGGTCGAGGTCGGCGAGCTCCATGGCCAGGCGCCCCCGGATGCCGATCCTCTCCAGGACCTGCGGCTTCACGTTCGCTTCGCCCTGGTCAAAGAAGTGGATGTTCTTCTTCATGCTATGTCCTTCCCTTTCAAATCTCAGAACAGGTTCAGGATCGCGCCGACCTGCGCCTTGAGGAACGCCTCGAACATGTGGCTGGCGCCCTGCTTGAGGTAGCGCTGGAGCTTGGCCACGTCGCGGATGTCGTCTCCCGCCACGGCGATCATGATCGCGCTCCCGTGCTTCACCTTCCCCCACTTGAACAGGGTGTTGATGTCGTGGATGCGCTCTCCCTCGTAGAAGACGTAGACATCGAGGCCCGGGTACTTGGTCGTGTAGCTCTGGATGATCTTCTTCCACGCCTCCACGTTCCCGTTGTGGAACAGCTCGTTCGTGACGGGGATGGAGTACATGGGGGTCATTTTCTTCGGCGCCCCGGACGGAGCCGCCGCTGCGGGAGCTGCCGCAGGCGCGGCTGCGCCGCGGCGGGCTTGCCGCGAACGCCGGAGCGGGAGCAGCAGCGGCGGCAAGCGCCGAGTCTGCCGCCGCAGCAGCGAGAAGGACGTCCCCTGGGCCGCCTTTCGCGCTCCGCCGTGCGGGAACGGGAGCAGGCAGGGGCTGCGGGCGGCTGCTTCTTCTGGACGAACTTGCCCTTTGTCAGCGCGGCGGGCGTCTTGAGCTTGGCTCCCTCGATGAGAGCGATGAGGAGCGAGATCCCGTCCTGGTACTTCTTGTCGCCGTCCGTTTCGCCGAAGGCGCCGGCGAAACCGTGACCAGCTCGTTTCTCTTCAGGCTCCGCACGCCTTCCCAGTGCGCGCGGTTCTTCGGGTTGACGACCACCACGCCGAGCTCGGGATGGAAGTAGGCCACCACCAGGTCGATGGCGCGCCACGTGCGCCACCGTCGCGGTGAGAGCGTCGAAGTCCTCGAAGTTCTCCGCGAGGTTGTGCGACCGGCACGCGTAGTGGTACTTGTCGACGAGGATGCGCGTTCAGCGTCGGCAGGACCTGGCGCGGCTCGATCGACTTTGTCGGCGAGGCACTCGCTCAGCGTGTCCGCGAGGTTGCGTCTGCGCTCGAACTCCCCGATGACCCGCGAGATGAACTTGAAGTGCTTGAGCGAGCGGTTGAAACCTTCCCGCGTGCTGAGCTCGTCAAACGCATGGAGTTGTTCCGGCATCTGTCTTTCCCCTTCTGACCGTAAATGAAAATGGTGACCCCCGGGAGGGTCACCATTTGATTCCCCGCTTGCTCAGATCTCTCTCAGCCCGACGTCCTGGCCGCCCTTGCGGGGCCTCCCCCTCTTGCGGCCTTTGCCGGCCGCCCGCGGCGGCGCGGTGCGACGTCGACGACGCCCTGCTCCGCCGCCTTGGACGCCTTGGCGTCCGCGGCGGGAACGTTGAGCATGTCGAGGTACTCGGACTTCTTGCCTTCCGGGGCTGCGGCCTCTTCCGGGGTCGCCGCGAAGGACTGCGCGATGTCCGCGCGCACCGTCGAGCGGCGGCGCGAGAACGAGGCGAATGCCGCGTCCTGGAACCCCTTGGACACGCCGTAGAGGAACTCGTTGAGCACGTTCGCCATGCCGTCCAGCGTGGCCTTCTTCCTCTTGATGGAGGTGATGTTCACGTCCAGGAGGAGTCCCGGCTGGATGTGGTACGGGTTGATCAGGTACTCGAACCTCGAGGAACTGCTTCTCGAGGAAGCCGAGCCGCTCCTCCATGACGCGGCGCTGGATCGGGTAGCGGAAGCCGTAGAGCTTCTGCAGCTTGTCCCGCATCAGGATGATCCGCCTCTTGATCTCGTCCTTCTCCGCGATGTAGGTGCGGTTCATCCGCTCGACGTCCGTGTCGCCTGATCGGACGAAGGTGACCTCGCTCCAGCTCTTCTCGATGTCCTCGTACAGCGGGTCGCCGGTCTTCGCCTTGATCCGCCTCTTGATCTTGCCCTTCAGTCTCTTGGCAAGGTCGTTGAAATCGACGACGCCCTTCATGAACTTCGAGTCCTCGTACACCATCTCCAGCACGTCCCAGACGTGCTGGATCTCGACCTCGAAGCTCTTGGCCTGCACGTCGTAGGACTTGCGCTCCTCGAGGAGCTGCGCCTGGTCGTAGTACTTCAGGCGGATTGCGTAGCGCTCGTCGGGCAGGTGGTCGTAGTCAGTGTCCTCGTACTCGCGCAGCACCAGCTCGCGGGCGTTCTTGAGGTTTTCCACGTGCTGGTAGCCCATCTTGGAGGTGTCGAGGATCGAGGTGATCGAGTTGATGGCGGTGTTGAAGCCGCGGTTCCTGATGTTCTCGATGTCGATGATCCTCTTCAGGTTCTCGCGGATGTTCACGGGGTCGTACTCTTCAGGATCGATCTCGGCGCGGAGGCCTTCGATCTTGTCCATGAGGCTCTTGGCGAAGTAGGAGTACCGCTTGGACTTCGGGTCGTCCTTGTCGTCGGAGGTGAACTTCTCCACCCTCTTCATCTTCTCGAAGAGGATCTCGCCGTCGCTCAGCTCTTCCCTGCCCTCGTCGACGACCTGGTCCTTGAGCTTCTCGATCTCCTTGTCGATCAGGTCCATGATGTTCTTGGAGATCAGGTCCTTGATCAGGAACTCGACCGTGACCTGGTAGTGGAAGATCGGGCTGATGAGCTCCGAGTCCAGGATGTTCACGGAGAGCTTCACGTCCGTGACCGTCTTGGGCTTGTACGCGTTGTCCTTGAACGAGCACTTCACGATGGAGTACGCGTTCTCTCCGCGGATGAACGCGCCGACGTCCGTCTTCTGCCGCAGCAGGGAGTTGGTGAGGTTCTCCAGGTCGTTCACGCCCCTCTGGATGTGGCCCTGGAGGTGGCCGTACATGTTGACGATCGATTTCTCGATTTCACCCGTGTTGAACTTGTCGATGCCGCCGACCTGGTCCAGAAGCGCCGCGATCTCCTTGGGGGTGTAGCGCGCGAGGGACTTCATCTCTTCCTTGTCGATGAAGTTCCTCACCTTCTTCACCATCTCGTCTTCCGACGTGACGATGAAGCGGTTGAACATGTTCTGGTAGTTCTGGTTGAAGTAGTTGTACAGCTTCTCCTTGATGCCGCCCATGATGTCGAGTTTTTCAGCGACCTCCTTGGGCAGCTTGGAGGTGATGTGATTCATGACCTTGTCGACTTCTTCGCTCATGAGGAGGTCGACCTCGGCCTGCTGATCACGGAACTCCTGGGCCAGCGAGTTTCGCGAACCGACGGCGCTCGGCTTTTCCGGATGGAACACATTCGGGCTTTTCGGAAGGTCAATGGCAGCCATAGATGTCTCCTTTTCTCAGTTTATTCGAACCTAGTAAACCATAAAAGCCTATCTCTGTAAAGCACATTTTTTTTCTCTCTTCCATTTTATCCAAATTTGGTGCATCCTACAAGTAATTTATTCCAAAAGGGGGGCCTTATGGGAGCCTGGAAACGCTTTCTAGCCGCTCTTGCGCTGTGCGCCGTCCTGGTGCCTCCGGTTCTTGCGGACAGCAGGAAGGACAACATCGACGTCATCATCGCCCTGGACAAGTCCCTCTCCATGGAGAACAAGATAGGCGGTGTCAGGGAGTGGGTCAACTCCTTCATAATCGACCAGCTCCTCATCCCCGGGGACTACTCTCGTCGTCGTGGCGTTCTACGGGAAGGCCGATGTCATCATCTCCCAGGCGGTCAAGGATGACGCTGATAAAAAGGCCCTTCAAACCATAATCTCGAAGATTAGAGGGAATGGAAGTTTTACGGATATTGGAAATGCGCTTGATGTCCTGCAAGGCACAGGTAACTGCCCGACAAAGTGACGGGCGAGAGAAGTACGTTCTCCTCCTGACGGATGGAATCCAGGAAGCGCCGCCCGGCAGCAAGTACTACTCGAAGGACGGAAAGTTCAACCACGAGTTCCTCGCCAATACAAAGACGATCCAGGAGAAGGGCTGGAAGATCATGATCCTCGGAATCGGGACTGACACGGCCGCAAAGGATCTCGCGCACGAGCTGAAAGGCACTTACAATGAGGTCTCGGAGACGACCACTGCCGGCGCCATAGCGGAAACAACCGGCGCCTTCTTCGGCACCATCACCACAGAGGGCGGAGTGCAGGTCGGAGGTGTTTCCGCCGACGGATCAAGCAAACTCTCATTCAACCTCAAGGCATCCGGCCTGCAGAATGACGCGCGCATCACGTTGAACGGCGTGACCGCCCGCATTGGGACTCGTGAAATACCCAATGTCCTTCCCGCCCCTTTCAAATTCGGAGTCAAGAAGGACGGTCCCACGCACGTCACCGTGCCGCTGCGATTCCCGGCGGATCTGCCGCAAGGCCCGGCCTCCGGTGCGCTTACATTCTCCTTCGGCGCAGGGGCAGCCTTCTCCCCTTCCGACGCGAATGTCTCATTCGTCGTGAACAACTGGCTTCAAAACAATCTCATTCTCCTCATCTGCGCGGCGGTCATCGTCCTTCTGCTCGTGGCGCTCCTGGCCGTCGCAGTCTGGCGCCTGACCAGGGGAAAGCCGCTGCGCTTCGCGCTGACCATCGATGAGGAGCCGGTGGGCGAAGACCCTGTTTCCCTGTCTTCAGGTCACGAGCTGTACCTTAATGAAACCGCGGGCGAGTTCTCCCTCGTCACCCGCAAAAACGCGAAATCCCTGGCCCGGTTCAGCGTCAAGGACGCAAAGCTTCTTCTCGGTGTCCTCAAGCAGGATCGATTCCCCAAGCTGAAGGAGGTGCCGCCCGAAGCGCGTGGACGCACATTCGTCCTTCGCTCGGAAAACGGCAGGAGACTTTCTTTGAAGGTCCAGTCGAGGGAAAGGACGAAGTAGACTGAGCACGACCGCGGCCTTTCTCTTCGATATCGGGCCCGTGCACAAGCTCCCGGGCTTCGGAGATGATTATCATTTCTCCCTCCTGCCCTTCTGGGGAAACCACTGCCTCGTTGATTTCATGCTCGCCAACTTCGGTCTTTCCCGGGACGTGGACGTGACAATCGTGCTGGACGAGTCCGCCCGCGCCGCCTCGCTCGCCCTCTCCACTCGATGGAAGAGGCAGATGGCAAGGGTGCATCTGCTCGAGGGCGGGCTCGAGGAGCTGGTCCGGCTCGTTGATGCCACCGGCGCGGAGCAGGTTGTGCTTGCATCGCTCTCTTCGGTGAGCATCCTCGAGCCGGCGGCGCTTCTCGCAACTGCCGCGGACGCCTCTGCGCAACTGGTCAAGATCTCAGTCATGCGCACGCCAATAGAGATGTATTGCGCAGGACGTGCCCATCTTTGCAAGCTTCTCCTCGCGGCCGCCGGGCGCGCGCCCGGAAAGAGAAAGCTGCGCGAATGCCTCTTTGAGCAGGCGCTGCACTCCGGCATCGATCTCATCGAAGATCTCCCGGGCGAGCTGCTTTTCCAGAATGATCTGATGGACTATTACACCAACAATCTCTGGGTCATCTCCCATTGCGGGGGCGAAGGTTTCCAGAGCGTCCTCGCCCGGCTGCCCGCGCTTGCCGACAAAGGGGCTGAGTCGCATATCACGGAGAAGGGATCCATAAGAAACTCCTGGCTCGCCTCGGGTGTCGAGGTCGAGGGCGCCGTTGAAGATTCCATCATCTTCCCCAACGTCGTGATCAAGAGGAACACGCTCATCTCCCGCTCCGTCGTGCTCAATGGCAATCGGATCGGGGCCGGCGCGGAAATTCACAACACCTTGATTCTCCCCTTCACCGCCGAGGTCTCGCGCTCCGCTCCCAACATCGGTGACAATTGTGCGATAGGCGCCAGGACCTCTTCAATGAAGAACAGTGATTTCCCGGGGCAAATCCGGGACGGCATCAGCGTCATTGGCACGAATGTGGACCTCCCAAGCGGCTTCCGCGCCGAGGCCGCGACTTACGTGGCGCCCGGCGTACCCCCCTCGGTCCTGCGCCGGGCAAAAGTATTAAGGAAGGGCAGCAGCGCTCTCGTGGACAACGCCGCTCCCGGCCCGGGACGCGTCGTGGAGGCCGGGAACGCACGGTGAACGCCTTTCAGGGTGCCATCGATTTTCTTACCCGCACGCGGCGCTTCATCATCACTTCCCATGAGACGCCGGATGCGGATGCCATAGGCAGCGAATGCGCCATATCCAGGGCCCTGCGGGCCATGGGCAAGGAAGCGATCATCCTCAATGCGGATCCGATTCCCCGCAAACTCGCCTTTCTTGACCCCGACAATCTCATCCAGGTTCTTGAGCGTGAGGATCAGCTCCCCGCGGACATGGGGGAATACTCGCTTCTGATGCTGGATACAAACGACGCGCAGAATATCGGGCAGATCGCCTCCCTGGTGCTTCCCCGGGTGCGCGAGCATTTCATCATCGACCACCACGAGCAGGAAGAAGATCTGCTGGCCGGCAACTTCATCCAGAAAAGCGCTTCTTCGACCGCTGAAATTCTCTACCAGCTCCTGCGCGAGATGAACGTGACCATTGACCTGGCAATGGCCCAGGCGCTGTTCACCGGCATCGTCTATGATACCGGCTCGTTTGTCTATCCCAAGACCACGGCGCTCACCTTTGAAATCGCGCGGGACCTTGTGGCCAAAGGGGTCCGCCCGAACATCGTGTACTCGAAGTTGTATGAGAGCAATTCAATCTCGGCACTTATTCTGCAAACGCGCGTGCTCGCCACGCTGGAATTGTTCTTCGCCAATCACGTTTCCCTCTTGACAATGACCCGCGACATGGTTGTCAATTCCGGAGCCAACTACGAAGAAGCCGACCAGCTCATCAACATTCCTCTGAGGAGTGAAGATATCCGGGTCTCGGTTTTTTTCAAGCAGAACCCTGCGGGATTGCTTCGCTGCTCGCTCCGCTCCAAGGCGAACATCAACGTCGCAGAGATCGCCCAATCCTTCGGGGGAGGCGGCCATCGGACGGCGGCGGGGTTCAAGTGTCGCGATACTCTGGAGAAGACGAAGCAGATCGTGCTCGAAAAACTGAGGAAACATTTTCCATGACAAATCTCCACTTCCCGCGCCGCGAAGCCACCCTCGCGGCCGCGGCCCTCGTATTCCTCGGCTCCTGCCAGCGCGGCCCCGTCCCTCCGGCGGGGGTGCGGATCTTCCCCCAGCCGCCCGGGGCTATCGCCGCCGCCGCCCCGGCGCCGACCAAGGCGGACGCCCGCTTTGACACGAACGCATTGCGTCCCCGCATAGTCGTCGACCCGGGTGACTCTGTGCTGCAGGTCGTCAATGCGAATCTCGATCAGACTCCCTACGGGAAGCAGGTCATCGCCGTCAAGCGCACGGCCGAGGTCGATTCGCCTATCCGGATCATCGTGGCCGATGCCGACCCCGCGCGGGGCACGTACTACTACCAAAGTTGGGAATCGCCGACCAACGCGACTGACGCTCGCGTCTTCTCTCTCTCGTGAAGGACCTTGTCGGCGATCATGTCATGGAGATCGTGGCCAGCGGCATGAACAGCGCCGGCAAGCTCACGCTCGACGTTTTCCGTCCCGTCTCCGTGGCGCCGGGCAAGGAGCTCACGTACAAACCCATCTGCCAGCTTGTTGCCGATGAGATATCCATCGAGGAGGCGGATCGCGCGGAGAGCTATTCAACCGACCCGAAGCCCGGGCCGAGCTTCCCGGTGGTGGCGTACCTGCGGGACCCGGACTCCCAGAACGTGATGGACCTTGTGCGGATCCGCTTCGCATGGAATCCCGCGGAAGCGCGCTACGTGCCCGGCCCTCCGGAGAAAATCCCTGGTGCGAAAGTCCAGCAGACTCAGCTGGAAACGCTTTATAACAGCAGCGGCGAAGATGTCTTCGAACAATTCATCGCCGGTTCCTGGGTCCAGCTCCAGCCGGCAAAGGACGGGAAAGGTCCGGACACGTTTGTTTCCATCATCAACTTCGATCCTCGCGGACGGAAGATCGCCCTCTCGTCAGGAAACACGCAGGAGGTCTATCTGTGGCGGGAGTCCCACCGCACGATTTACAACTCACTCCTCGCGCTGGGAGAGAATGAGACGGTTCTGGAAATTCACCTTGCGAGCCGGTTCACCATCACCGTCGATTCGGTAAACAGCCTCATCGTGACTATAGGAGGGAGGGATTCGGAAGAATCGCGTACGGTACGGTACACCAAGGTCACCGACGATATCCAGGCGAGGCTTATCGGGCGTCCGGATGCGCAGATCGTGATGGCGCCGTTGACGCTGAGCGGTACCTTTGTGGGGAACGACGGTTTCTCCCTGGATTTCGATGGGTCCCGGCTGACCTGGACGGGAAACGGCCAGCGGCGCGCGGGGAGCTTCGTCCTGTTCTCATTTGGCGCCCGCGCGCTTCTCACCATGAGAGTGATCGGTCCACGAGGCACCGCCGACCAGATTTCATCGTGGCTCGTGGATTTTCACGAAAGAAAGGATTCCCTGCATGTCGTGCGGACTCTGGGTCTTTCCCCTGTGCTGCTGACGGTGAAAGGGTATGAAGAGGCAAAAGGGGACACACTCCTTCTCGAACAGATCCAGGAGCTGAAGAAGAAATGATGAGCGCTATTTTTCCGTGACCAGAATCCCGTTGAACCCCTCCTGGAGCAGCTTTGCAAGAAGCTCGCGGGCCTGAACCGGGTCGAGCCCGACACCGGCAAAAACCCTGTAGTGATCCTTGCCCTGTATGGTTTCCAGTCTCTGGATCGGAGCAAAGCCGCGCTTCGAAAGCTCCGCTGAAAGGTCGTCGGCGTTCTCCTTGACCTGAAATGATCCGGCCTGCACGGATACTTTGCCGGGGGGAGCAGTCAGCGGCCCTGGTGGAGCCTGGCCGGGCGCTTCCCCTGGGACAAAGACATCAGGGCTCGGGAAAAGCACCGCCGGCGCGCTCCCGGGGGATGAGACAAGAGCGGTCTCGGGGGCGCCGGGAAAGGCTGCCGAGAGACGGGCACGAGCGTCTGCTTGTCCCTTCTGGTCCTCAGCGGCCCTCGCCCTTGCGTACATGACCCAGAGCGCCTTGAGCACGACATCAGGGTCCCCGGAAGAGTCTGCAAGACCCGCAAGGGTCGTTCCTGCGGATTCCGTATGCCCGTCTTCGATGTCCGCAAGAACCTGAAGAAGGGCCTCTGCGGCTCCGCCCCGGGCCTTGAGCCCCGCGAGGCACTTTGTCATGGCATCTGTTTCATGCATCTGAAGGGACAAAAGAAATGCCCAAACCAGGGTCGTGTCAGGCGCTCCCTCGGCGTAAGCGCTGAGATAGGCGTCGCGTGCTTCCCCGATCATTCCCCCGAGTTCGAAAAGCCGGCCTATTGCCGCGAACTGTTCCGCTGCCCCGGGCACGCCGCGTCCTGCGACGAGGAATTTGAGTGACGCATCGCGAAGCGTGAGGAACTCATTCTCGAGCCTGAAGTAGCTGGAAAAAACGCGCGCGGAACCGGGAGCACCGGCATTGGCCTGAAGCCAGGCCGCGTACAACCGTGCGGCCCCCTCCGTGTCCCCTGCCTTCTCGCGCTGCTGCGCCCGAGGAATCAATGGGTCTGCTTCAAGCGATATCGAGACGACAAGCAGTATTGCAGAAAGAATGGGGAAAGCCATGAGTCGGATTGCCCCTGAATGCGAATGCCGGCGCTGATCTGCTCGGTGCGTCATGGAGGAGAACCTCGCAACAGACGCTCGGTCAGGACCTTGATCGCAGCCCGCGAAAGAATTTTACAAGCAGATAGATGCCTCCGCCCAGAAATACAAAACCTGCCGCCCTCATCAGCCATGCAAGGGGACCACCAAAAATGCCAGTAAGCAATGTCGCTGCGCCGACGACCGCCGTGACGATTCCCGCCGTCCTGTCGGATCGGGAACCGCTCAGTGCCAGGCCCCCGAGGGCAAGAACCGCCCCGACAACTATGCCGAACAAGCCGCCACCCGCAAGCGCAAGAAGCACCACCCCGCCGGCGACTGCTCCGACACCTTTCACGCCCTGCTTCGTGAGTACACTCCTGGGCACTATGTCGCTCATATACATCCTCCCCCTATTGCTCAATGTACAGGGAGGCGCGCAAAAGTGTCCAGCGAGCCGTCCCCGCCTCGAGTTGACATTAGCCGCACAAACCCTCTAGAGTATCGGCATGCATCCCCTGACGAAGCGGATCGCCCTCCTGGTCTCTCTATTCTCGCTCGTCATTGGTTTGTTTCTGCTGGGGTATAATCTCCATTTTATTTCCGAGGAGGCGCGTTCCACCGCGCTCAATTTCTGGCCGGTCCTCCTGGTAGTTGCCGGCATCATGCTCGTCTTCGATTCGACCAAGAAGCGCGTTTCCGCTCACGCCTCGAGCGTCAGGATCACGCAATTCCCCATCCCGATGCCTCCCGGATCCACTGATCTGGCTTTCCGAGTTCATTTCTCCTACGGCAGACTTGTCGTCGGGTGCGCGGCCGGGGCCCCCTGCCTGGTCACCGAGCAGGTGGATTCGAGCGCTTCTCCTGAAATTACACAGCAGATGATGGGTGACCGAACCGAGATCTCGATCGCAATCAGCCAGCCGATCTTCCCCTCATATTCTCAGCTCAGGAACACCTGGCGGCTTGACCTGCCTCGCGGGATGACGCTGCGGTTGGGGGTGCAATTGCACGAGGCCGATCTCCGCATGGACCTGCGTGGGCTGGAGGTGGAATCCCTGGATCTGCGTACGGACTCCGGAGCACAGGAAGTCCTCCTGGGCCGGCCGAGAAAAAAACTCTCGGGCCAGATTTATTCATCAGGAAGCGATCTCTCTCTCGTGCTCCCTTCACGCGTGTTTGCGTGGGTGCGTCTTCTGAACCCTTTCTGCAGGGTCGACTACCCCCAGGGAGACCTGGAAAAGAGGGAGGATGGTTCGCTCGTCACTCCCACCGCGGGTGACGCCCAGGGAACGGTGGAGATTGCGGTGGATGGCCCCATCCATCATCTTGTGCTCGATGTTGAAGATGCCGTCTTTGACGGCAAAGCCGACGTGACAACTTGAAGAAGTGATCGCGGCGTGCTACGATTCCAATACACCGGGAGATGAATAGTGAAACGACTCTGCAGTCTCGTGTGCGCGTTCGTGGTTCTTCTTGCATGCACCGTCACACCCCTTTTCGCCGCCGGGGATTCCGGCAACATACCGTCCCAATATACGCTGGGCGATCAGACGATGTCGATCAATGCGGGGTTGTTCATCCCCCTTTTCCTGCTGCCGACAGGCACGGTGCTGCTTGCGGGAAGCCCTCCCCACCTTTCCCTCGGGGGCGTCGGATCATTGTCCTGGGCAGCGTATGTCGCCCCTCAGATACGGATCGGCGCGGAAATCGGCGGGTCATTCACATTCTCCCCGAATTTGAACGCCCTTCTCATGCTGCCCGTCATCGCCAAGGCCTCGTATGTGTTCACTCTGTACCCGTTCGAGATTCCCGTCACTCTCGGAGTGGGCATGAATATCATATCCTACGTCGACCAGCACTACTTCGATTTCCTGATCAGGCCAGGGGCTGCTTTCTACTATATATTTAACTCATCATGGTCGTTCGGTCTGAATGTGAATTATTGGATCGACATGCAGTTCTCCGGGAGCACGTCGCGCACAGGGAATTTCCTCGAGACTTCCCTCACTGCGCTCTACCATTACTAAGGGACACTGAAATGAAATCACGTTTCGCGCTCCTGCTCATCGCCATGCTTGCACTGATCGGAGCCCTCTCCGCCTGCACCGCGAATGGGGGGGCGATCTACGCAACAATTGAGACGGAGAAAAAGATAGACGTTTCGACGCTCGACCAGACGATCACCGTTCTCGATCTCCTCAACGTCGGGTCAGGCCAGTTCCCCTATCTCGTGGCTGCCGGGGCGGTGTTCAAGGGGACAGTTCCCGATGTGAACAATGTCATCGGCTGGCCGAATGTCGGCGGAAGTCCCATTGCCGTCACGCCCCCTGTCAGGGGCGCTTTGTGCCTTGCAATGACCTCCTTCAACTCGGGGATTTATGGCGGCTTCTTCACGTCGGATGGATCGACCATGGGTTTGTACAAATCAGTCGGAAGCCCGGGCTTTTCATTCGCGGTCGCGGACGGGGCAACTGCGGTCGCCGCCATGGCAGGGAAGCAGATCACCCACCTCCAGGTGGCCGGTCCATTCTCGCTCCCAATCTTTTCGCCGTGGTCGCTACGCCGGGCACTGGCACCAGTGGCTTCACGTATGAGCTCGATTATTCTGCCGATGGATCAAGTTTCACTGCTACGAACCTGACGGGATTGACAACTCAGATAACGGGTGTTGGCTATCTTCCGGGCAACTCACCTACTATGTGACCTCAGGGTCCGACCCTGTATTCAGGGACTGCTCTCAATTCACTGATCAGCACGAGCATGGGCTTCACACTCGCTAACGGAGAGGAGCTGCGCGGCGTAACTGTGGACGGCAGCTACATTTTCATACCCTCCAGCAATGGAGCAGTGTATTACTACAACGGCACGACATGGGCAAAAGCCACAACTACTGACGAGGTAAACGGCCGCCTCGGTAGGCTTTCTCACGGTCTCCACTCACGTCGACACTGCAGGTTCTGGTGTGATTTATCTCGTGGGAGCCGACGGGCTCGGCTTCTACACTCTCAACGTGACGAATAACATCCTCACCAAGTTTTCCGATGTGACGGTGACCGGCCTTTATGCGGGTGCGGTGAGACGGATGCTCGTCGACCAGACTCAAAACAACACTGTATTCATGGGTACGGCGGGCACCGGACTCTGGCGCGCCACCTTTGATCCGGCAACCGGGGCGGTCAACTCGACCTGGATCCACGAATAAGACGGGCGGTTCCAGGGCTCAGATTATTCCCGCGAGCTCCGAGTCCTCATCGTAGTAGTGCGCCTTTTTTTCCGCTTCGCTCAGTCCCACAAGCTCGTGGCTCATGTAGTGGATCCAGAAATCGTCCTCCGGCGTCGCGAGCTCATGGAATCGGCACCAGTAGTCCGGCTGCACGGGGAGCTGCTTTGCCAGGTAGCGGCGAAGCTTGTAGTCATGCACGGCGACCCGCACGTCTTCCCGCGGGATTCCCTTGTCCATGATGATCTCCACGAGGTGGTTGACCGTCCTTCCCGAATCGAAGATGTCGTCGACGAGAAGAACCTTGTCGCCGCTGCGCAGGTACTCCGGGTCGTACGTCCATCCGTCCACGCGCACCCGGTCCTGAAGCCCGACGTCGCGGTAGGAGCGCGCCACGACCGCGGCGTAGAATACGGGGCGCCGGTCCCTGCGCTTCATCTTGAAGTACTCGCTCATGACGTTGCCCATGTACGCCCCGCCGCGCAGTGAAACATAGATCACGTCGGGGAAGAAGCCTTCCTCGTGGATGCGGTGCGCCAGCTTGATGGCGTTGTTGCGCACCGTCTGGTACGGGAGGAATTCCTTGCGCATGTACCGGATATTCTAATGGAAAAGGGTGAGGATTTCCATGCGATCGCGCAGGATCGACCACCGTATGCTCGAAGTGCGCCGAGTCGTCGCCGTCCGCCGTGACGACCGTCCAGCCGTCTTCGAGCAGCTCGATGTCGCCCGTGCCCGCGTTGATCATCGGCTCGATGGCGAGCACCATTCCCTCCTTCAGCCGCGGGTTCGGGCCCGGACCCGACGTAGTTGGGCACCTGGGGGTCCTCGTGCATGGCGAAACCCGTGCCATGGCCGCAGTACTCCCGCACGACGCCGCAGGCATTGCGCCGTGGCGTGCTCGTACACCGCGCGCGAGATGTCGCTGATCCTGTTGCCCGGCAGGGCCTGCGCGACGGCCGCGCTCGAGGCATTCGCGCGTGACCTGCATGAGCCTTTCGCGCTTCTTCGAGGTTGCCCCCACCGCGAGCGTGATCGCCGCATCGGAGAAGTATCCGTTGAGGTCGACGCCGAGATCGATGCTGACGATGTCACCCTGCCGGAGCTTTCGGGGCCCGGGGATCCCGTGGATGACCTCGTTGTTCAGGGAGATGCACAGCGAAGCGGGATAGTTCATGTAGCCGAGGAAGGCCGGTTTGCCGCCGTGGCTTTCGATCCAGGAGCGTGCGAAGGAGTCCAGCTCACGCGTGCTGATTCCCGGTCAACGAGCTTCTTGAGCTCTTCAAGGGTCCGGCGAGAAGACGGCCTGATTCCCGGATTCCGGCGATCTCCTTTTCGTTCTTGAGACGGATCATCAGGCGCCTACTTGCCCGCGTCATCCTTTTCTTTGTCCCTGGCCTTTTCCTTCTTCTTCTCCTTGATGATCGACGAGAACGCGTCTTCGGTTTCCGTGCCGAACGCTTCCTCGATGATTTTCTTGCGCTTCGTCCGTCTGCCCCGACGTGATAGTGACCTTTCCCTCGGTGATGACTCCGGGCTCGACGGTGAGCTTCGGGGTAGTGATGTTGCCCAGCACTCTTCCCGTATGCAGGAGGCTCACCTCCTCCGCCGCGGAGATGTTGCCGATAAGCGTGCCGGCGATGGTGACCCTGCGCGCCTGGATGTCCGTTTTCACCTTTCCGGTCGGCCCGACGATGAGCTGGTCGTCCGTCCTGATGTCGCCCTGGAACTTGCCCTCGATGAGGATGGAGCCGTTCACGTAGAACCGGCCGTCGAATATGGATCCCTCACCGATGACGCAGTTGTTCGTCTCATTCTTGTTCGGCATTAGTCTCTCCTTTTGCCGGTGCCGGTCCCTGCCGGGTGCCCGCGGTTCTGGAAAAAGATATCACTGTTGTCTCCCCGCTTCAAGTTTCCTCAATAACAGGGCGGCGCGAAGGTTCCGCGGATTCAGAGAAAGCGCGCGAAGGAAGGCGTCCCGCGCCCCGCTCTCATCGCCATCCAGAAGCCGCGCGGATCCGGTCAGCATCTGGATGGCGGAAAGCACGCGGGAACGCTCCGCGGGGTTCCCCCTGCGCTCGTATTCGTCTTCGGCGAGGCCCAGCTCTGCAATTGCCGCTTTCCCGTTGCCGCGACGCAGGAGAACGAGCGCGAGATCGTAGCGCGCGATTCCGTCACCGGCGGTGACGGCGGCACGGCGGAATGCGTCCGAGGCCGCGGCATCGTTCCCCCGCATCGCCGCGACCATTCCCTCCGCAAGCAGGAGCTGTTGTCCCGCCGCGCCTCCCGCAGCCGCGTGCTGCTGGATGGCGATCCCCGCTCCTTCCCAATCGTGTGATGCGATGAGGGCCGAGGAAAGCGCCGTGAAAATTGCTCTCTCGGCGGGGACTCGGTCGAATGCCTTCCATAGCCTGGCGCGATACTCTTCAGGAGACAGACCAGGCGCCTGCAGGTCGAGAAGAAGGAGCGCGACCTCCCCGTCCTCTGGATTCTCCGCAGCCAGTCTCGAAAGAATCGACATCGCCGCGTCGACGTTTCCCCGGCGCGCCTCGAGCTGGGCCTGGCCGAGACGGAGCTCCCGGGATTGGGGAAAAAACGCCAGGCCGTCCTTGAGACGGCCGACTGCGAGCGCCGTATCTCCCCTTGCCGTCGAGTAAAAAGCGAGATTGGCATATGCGGTCCATGTCAAAGCAGGAGCAAGGGGCAAGGCATGAAGAAGCGCGCCTTCTGCTTCACCCGTTCTGCCGAGCGCCTGGTAAGAGTCTGCAAGCATCATCGCAATGTCCGCCCGGTCGGGTCTTGCGTCGTCGAGCCTCTTCAGCCGCTCGATTGCATTCTTGAAATCCCCCCCGTCATATGCAATGACCGCTGCCGGCTCATCAAAGACGGCGTCACCAAGCTCGCTCCCTGCAATGCTTTGCGCTTTTGCAAGATCGCCCGATTCCATTGCCAGAAGAGCCGCATCAAGGGCAAGCCGCGTGTCACCCGTGCGGCGCGCCGCGTCGACAAACGCCTCGGAGCTCTGCTTCTGTTCCAGAGAGAGAAGATCCCGGTAGAAGGGGGCGGCGGGTCCCCACTTCCCTCCCCTTTTGAGGATTGCCTCGCCCCGGAGAAGATCGCCCGTTGCGACGGGAAGCGAGCCCCGTGCAATCACCTTTTCCGCTTCTGCGAGACGCCCACTTCTCAGACATGCCAGGACCGCTATTGCGCGAATGCGCGCGCTTCCTCCTGCCTCCGAAAGTGCCATGAGACTGAGTCTGGACATCGCGCCGTAGTCACCGCTTGCGCTGCTCACCTCGAATGCCCGTTTCAGGATGCGGAGAAGGTCGTCCTCGCGGGAAGGCAAGCTCTTCATTCCGTCAAGGAGGTCACGGGCAGTGGAAAGAGCACCGGCAGCAATCGCTTCATCGAGCGACCGGAGCGTCGACTGGAATTCACTTTTTGGCGCGGCAGGGGCAGGACCTAGAATCAAATAGAGGGCGGCTCCGGCGGCCAGACACGCGAAAACGACGGCGACGGCAGGAACAAGTTTGCGGAGATCCTTCATGCCCCGCTCGAGGCCAGTTTCTTTCGTACCCCGTCAAGCACTCCGTTGATAAAGCGGTACGAGTCAGCCGTTCCGTATGTCTTTGAAATATCCACGGCTTCGTCGATGGTGACCGTGGGGGGAATGTCGCTCTGGTGCAGGAGACAATACACGCTCATGCGCAGGAGGGCGAGGTCGACACGGTTGAGGCGGCTGAAATCCCAATTCTCGAGCTGGCTCTTTATGATTTCGTCGATCCGGGGAAGGTTTTCCAGGGCGCCCGTTATCAGGAGCCGCGCGAAGGTGAGTGTGTCGGAGGGCATCTTCTCCGCCCGGTCTCCGTCCATCCACGAAAAGTCGAGCAACTCCTCGAGGCTCGCCCCCGAAAGGTCATATCTATAGAGCGACTGGAACGCGATGATCCTTCCCTTTCTCCGCGCGCCCATGACTCCCCGATGCGCCGCCGCCTCCCGGATCACCAGTTGATATTGTCGTCGAACACCTTTATCTCGGCCTGTTTCTTGAGGTCAACGACAAGCTCGTCCAGCGCCTTCGCGATGGTTTCACGCTGGCGCTGCAGAGCGAGGTTCTGCTTGATGTAATCCCGCACGAGGACCTGGTTCAACGGAGGAACCTTGTCGTCGAGTGAAAGGAGCTTCGCATCGAACTTGTTCACCACCTGCACGATGTGGTAACCCAGGTTGGATTGAATCACTCCGCTCGTTTCGCCTTTCTTCAGCTTGAAAACCGCGTCGAAAAAATCGCTGCCGTAAAACTGTTTCTGCTGCTGATTCGACCGCAGGAGCATGCCGATGTCTCCGCCCTTGTATTTCGAGGCGGTGTCCTCGGAGTATTTCATGACCAGGTCCCCGAAGGCTGCCCCCGCCTTCAGCTCCTTGTAGATGTCCTGCGCCCGTTTCGCGGCTTTGTCACGATCGTCCTTGTTCGTCAGCAGATGGGTGTCGATGAAGAGATGTCGGATGCCCAGCATGTCGTCCGCGAAAAAACTCCCCTTGTTCGAATCGTAGTAGTCCTGCACATCCTGGTCCGTCACCGGCTTCACCCCATCCATCAGCCCTTTTCTTTTGGCAAGCGTGTAGTTGATGAGGAGTCTATTCTCCCGGACGCTCTTGACGTATTCTTCCCAGTTGCCGCCCGACGTCTTGACGTATTGCTGCAGCTCCGCTTCGGTCATGTCCCGTCCGAGGTTGGCGGCTGAACCGAGCTGCTTCTCCGTGGTGGCCAGCTCCGATTTGACCTCTGCGTCAGAGACAATGACTTTGTCGCGCTCCGCCGCCTGCCCGATGAGAAGGGTGACCACGAGCTTGTCCAGGACGAGCCTTCTTTCATCAATAGTGAGCGCACGCTTGGCCTGGGCTTCGAATGGCGCGAGCGCCTTCCTCAATTGACTGACCGAGACCGACGCGGTTTTTGTGAGCCTGACCGTCGCCGCCGGCTTGTCAATGGCTTGTGCCCCGGCTGCCGAGGACGCGACAGCAAGAATCATCGCGAGAATTAGGAATCTTTTCATCGTGAAATACCGCTCCTCTGTTGTGTGCGTTCGGGCGATCGCAGCGATGGTCAGTTAATAGAAGGGATCAGGAATTGTCAAGGCACACGGGGTAACCGATCCTTTCCATGAGCTTTTTCACCCCGGACAGCTTCCGATCCAATTGTAGCCCCTTTTGAAGATAATGCAATGCCGCGTCCTGCTGTCCCAGCGATGCATACACCTCCGCAAGCTTCTTGCAGAAGAATGCATTGTCCTTGCGGGAGAAATTCAAGCGGATCATTTCTTTCAACCGCGCAATGGCATCCGCCGCCGCGAGGCCGGGAAGCATCTTGAAACACAGCAGGGTCCGCAGGCGATCGATCACTTCGTCGATGAAGTGATGGAAGTAGGGCTTGTCCCGCTCGTAGAAATACAGCTTGCGATACAGGTCGTACGCTTCCGCGTAGCGCAGGCGGGTCTCGAACACTTCTGCCAGCAGGAAGGCGCAATCCATGTAGTCTTCTCGGGAGAGATATCTCTCCAGCTCGAACCCGCGCCCATTCGTGAGCCTTTCGTACAGTTCGACCGCTTCTTCCTGGTGATTGGCGAGCAGATCGTGAAAAATGAGCTTCGACTGGCTCAGCGGGTCGTTGGTGCGCCGCCGGAGAAACTCGCGGTAGTCGAAGCCTTGCACGCGGAGAAGGCGAGCAGCGCCCGGTCATACTCGTCGCGCTTGCTCGATATCATTCAGGACTTCGTAGGCGGTGAGGAGCAGGCGCATCTCCTCTTCGGAACGCTGCGCCGCCTCGGGACGGACATCGGGATGGATCTCCTTGGCCCGTCTGCGGAACGACTTCTTGATTTCCTGGGCCGTGGAGTTCTGGGCAATGCCGAGGATTTCGTAGTAGTTGATCATCGTCGAGTGCTTACATGATGATAGTATCTGACTGGACCGTCTGTCAAGATGGACGCGCCGAATCCGGCCATTCCGGGCCGTGCGCGCCAATTTGACCAATTCAGCAGGGCGTGATAGGGTCTCGATATGTTCGGATTTCTCATAAAAAAGGCGTTTTTCGACATGTGGGACAACATGTTCCGCATCATCATCATGAACATCGGGTACATCGCCGTTCTTGCGATTTTTTTCCTCCTCGCGCCGCTCGTGACGTCGCTTCCGGTGCTCTTTTTCGCCGTCCTGGCTCGTCGGAATCGCTGCTCTGTCCGTCTACACGGGCGCGGTAAGCAGGATGTGCGCGGAGATCGCGGACTACCGTCAGCCCGGCTTCGCGGATTTCTTCCGCTTCTTGAGGGAAAGCTTGCCTTCGAGCCTCCTCCTCGCGCTCGTGCTCACCGTGTATACGTCTCGTGGTCTGGTCGCCTTCCAGTTCTACGGGGGAATGAAGAGCCTGCTCGGACCGCTCGCCGTCGCGCTGCTTTTCTGGGTCACCGTTGCATGGGTATTCGCCAGCCAGTATTTTTTTCCCATCCAGTCCCGGCTGGACCGAAAGTTCCGGAAGATCTTCCGAAAGACATTCCTCGTTTTCTTCGACAACCCCGGCTTTTCCATCGGTCTGTTCATCTGCGCGCTCATCGTGCTGATCGTCTCTTTCTTCACGGCGCTGCTGCTGCCGGGGATTTCGACGATCCTCCTGTGGTGGAACATCGCCTTCAAGCTGCGCCTGTACAAGTACGACTGGCTCGAGCAGAATCCCGGCGCAAAACGGCGCCAGGTCCCCTGGGACGCGCTGCTGGTGGAGGACAGGGAGCGAGTAGGCAAGCGGACACTGAAAGGAATGATCTTTCCCTGGAAGGAATGAGGCGCTCGGGCGCCGAGTGCTCCTCGTCGGCCCTCTCACCCGCGCCATCCACGACTAGCTCACGTGCAGCCGCTTTCCGATCTCCTCCGCCTCGGCGGGTGAGCGCAGGATGTCCGAGGTCTTGATGAGCATCCCCTCCCCCTCCATGCACTTCATCAGCGCTGAAAGGGATTTCGCTGCACCGAATGTCGCCTTCGACACGAATGCATAGGCTCTTCTTCCCCGCCACCACACCCGAGGAGGCGAGAAAAGTGCGCACCGATTCGGGGATCTTTCCGCCAAATGTGCCGATCGGCTCGGCTCCCAGGACGACGTACTGGTAGATGGTGAGCTTCACGTTCGGGTCGCGCGCCCCGTCAAAGGTGTCGACCTGGTTTCCCTGACTTCTCGATGCCCCGCGCGATGGCCTTGGCGAGCCCCATGAGCTTGTCACGATTCTGTCCAGAGAAAAAGACTACCGCCACTCTCATCGCCCTTTTTCGCCTCCGTGTCCGGTTGGTTAACAACTGTCGCAGTATCATCCGCGTGCGGCTCACGCAGAAATAGGCTGTGAGCTCTCCGGCAGACGCTCTGCGTCTGTCGGTCGTCAGGTCCGCTACCTCCGCCTTTTCGAGCGAGGATCCGGGCGTATCGCACTCTTCCTCTCCTGCTCTTCGTCACCGTCATCTCGAGATACTTCTCATCACGCACGCGAAAGACAGGAATCTTTTCGTGCACGACCATGTTGCGGATCCAGCGTATCTCATGCGCGAGCAGGAGCGTTCGGCCGTCCGTGATGATTCCCTCTGCCCGGGCCAGGTCGAGCATGTCCACGAGCTCCAGCTCCAGCAGATCATGCCGGGTCTGCAGCCATCTCTTCTCGCCCTGCCGCGCGAATTGGACCGCACCTTTGCGATCCAACAAGACTCCCAGGCGGTAAATGAGACCCTGCTCAAGCAGCGTCCCTGAAAGGATACACGCGCTTTCAGCGAATCCGAAGTAGTAGGTCTGGTGCATCTGCGCGAGCAGGAATTTCACCCTGCCGCTGCCCGGGTTGCCGCCGATATGAATTCGCTGATAGTTGAGGTGCGCCCGGCGTACGGCTGCCTCCCGCAATCTCTTTTCCCCGTAGCGCTGCCGCAGCGTGCTGAGGTGTCGCTCTGTACTCTCCCCGAGCATTTCGGTAGTATAGGTTTTCCGGAAAAACATGGTCAAGACAAAAGCCACGCTTCTTTTGACTTTCATCGTTCTTCTCGCGTGCTGCACGGCGCGACAACAGGGTTTCCTGCTTCACCCTGAGACAATGTCGATTCCCGGGAACTCCCATGGGCGGTTCGTGTCGCTCGCGGTAGCCGGGACAAACCTGCTTGCGGTCTTTTCCGAAAGAGAAACCACCACATTGAAATTCATGCAGCTTCCCCTCGGCCCCCACCTGCCGGCTGAAGCTCCCGCTCCGACAATCGTCGACAAAGTCGATGTTTCGCCTCCTCTTTCCCCCACATTCGGTGCTCATGTGCTTGCCGCCCGCGGCGATATTATCGACATCCTCTACCTGGATCGAGAAAGCGAGGAAAAGTCCATTCTGAAGCTTGCATCGAAAAAGCTGCAGGCGCCGCTGTGGAATCTTGACGTTCTGGAGCCCCCGGGGGAACCACTCGCTGCGCTGCCCGCGGAGAATGGGGCCGTCTCTGTTTTCTGGGCAGCGGATTCGATTCTCTCACGCAGGCTCCCCGGTGCGTCCCCTCTGTCGACCTTGAGAAGCTCATTTCAACTCGCCGGGCAGGCCAGTGTCTTCGGACGTGATGGATTCACGGTGTTTGATGCCGCCTCTCACTCCCTGATCGTGGTTCGAGGAAGCGAAGCCGGCTTCAGCTGTCGTGAACTTGCGGGAGCAACTTCGGTCCAATCATCGCTTCTCGCATCCGACGGACTGCTCGCCGTGCTGACATGGGATGCACAGACGCGGCGCCTCTCTCTCCTGGAGCAGCGATCGGATACCGACAAGATCTCCCGGACCACGATTTCCTTGAGCGAGGGGACGGGCAGCGTGGCTTTGCTGCCTGCTCCCACGCGATCGACCTACATGTTTCTCTTCGATGAGGAGAGGCAGCTGGGCGGCGTACGGGCACAGCATCAACTTTCGATTATTGCGCCGGGATACCTGCTGGGTGCAATCGGAGCAAGGTACAGGAAGGCCACCCTTCTTTCCGGGACTGAGCCGATCGAAGGCTTTGCCGCGGTCGAGGTGCCGGACGCGCTCTACGTTCTTGCGCTCCAGGGGGGCCTCAAGCTCCTGCGACTCGGGCTTTCCCGATAGGGCGGCGCGCAAGCAGTTGTGGTGGCGGGGTGACCGCGGCTCGCTGGCGGAGCACCGCAGCCCGCTAGCGGAGTACCGCAGCTTGGCTAATTGACTATGACGATTTTCGATCCGAGGTGTTCATACAGAAATTTCTGCGCCCACGCATGCCATGCGCTGAATCCACCACCCTCGCGCCCCGCTTCCGGGCCGGCCGCCAGGAATGCCTGCAGTTCCGCGATGCTCTCGCGCGCGCCCTCAGGGATTGCACCAGCCTTCAGCAGAGTGTCCGCGGCCCGCAGCATGCCGCAGGTCTGATCGAGAGATGTTCCCCGCGTCTCAGCGAGTTTGCGCAATGCCTCGCACACCACTGTTTCAAGCACTCCCAGCGCCTTTTGACTTTCTCCTCTTTCCGCGAACAAGAGCGCGCGGGAAAGGAATGAATTGAATATGTTGACGCTGAGCATCAGATCCTTGTGGTAGAAGTATCCCTTTCGAATGTCGTCTCGCGCTCCCTGAAGGATACCCAGGTAGAGCAGCGTCGAATTGTAGTGGTCGAAAAACTTGAGATTTGCGAAGCTATCATAGTGGGGGCTGGACGTACCGAAGGTTGAGCGGAGCAGGGTCAGGCAGCTCGTGCGCCATGCCTCGAATGCCTGCGCATCGATTGCTTTTTTTGCGCCGGCGAAATACATCTTCTTGCACTCGTCCTTGATTTGCTCGCCCTTGCCTATCAGGTCGTCGAAGAGCCCGATCACATTTTTGGGAATATCAACCATTATCGTATATTAGTCTGATGAGACCTTTGCTGTCAATCACAGGTGCCAGTGATACTATCGTATGTCTATAATTTCCTATAGACGTGGTCAATCTCCGGCTCTTTCACCACCAGGATCGAGCATTTGGAATGTTTCAGAATTTCCCGGTGCTGGCGGCTGAGAGCGTCCCGAAAGCTTCCCCTCTCCTCGAATCCGCCCAGGAGTATCAGGTCAGCGCCATTCTCTTCGGCGGCTTCAACGATTTCCGTTGAGATCGCGCCATGCCGCAGCAGCTTGTCTATCGCAACACCCTTCTTCTGAGCCAGCTCATCCACGTAGTTGAGATATCGCTGACCATTCTGCTCCAGGCTCTTCTCGTATTCGGAGCTCTCATCTTCCACGAAAATCTTCGACAGGAGCAGCTCCTTGAGCGTCGCCGTGTCCACGACATAGACCGCCAGGAGCTTGCACCGGTAGAGCTTCGCCATTGCAATGCCGTACTTGGCCGCGTTGATGGAGGCCTCGGACCCGCTCACGGCAACCACGACCGTTTGTAAGAGCAACTTCATACTCTGTCTCCCAGCAGGCGCGCTTTCAGTATTTTCTGCACGAAGAAGACCTCACGCTCTCTCTCTTCGAGCACGCCCTCAATGAACTTCTTCGTATCTTCCACGTCCGGGATCACGATCCGCTCGAGCGCGTTGACGCGTCTTTGCGTTTTTCGCACTTCCTTCGCCAGGCGCCACACCATTGTCCGTATTTCCGCCATGCGCGCAATGAGCTTCAGCAGCTCGAAGAACTCGAGCATCAGTCCGTCACACGAGCTGTCCGTGCTCATGAATGAATACTTCAGCTCCATGTGCGGCATGTCCATCTCGAGGGTCGGCAGCGGTATTCCCATCAGCTTTCCCTGCCTCTCGCGCACCGCATAATCAAATCGTATTCCTGCGCTCACGTCGCGGGCCGTCTCCCGTCCCATGCGCACGATCATGCGCTTGAGGGACCCGTAGGAGGTCGCAATCCTCTTGTCCATGTCGTGCTCGAGCAGCTTGACCTCCTCCACCATTCGCATGAGCTCCATAATGAGGATCTCACGTTTCTGCTCCAGAAGCTCGAACCCTTCCCGTGCAATGGTGAGCTGCTCCTTGACGGAGAGGAGGGACGATTTTGTCGGGGGAACATCATAACGCGCCATACTACTTTTTTGCGCTCCCTGCGCGCTCAGAGACCTTTGGGCCGCTGCCGGAAGGGAAATACTTCTGCAGCGTCTCCTCCCTGACCCTGTACAACTCGGTCCGCGGCAAGGCGGTCAGTATCTTCCAGCCGAGATCGAGGGTCTGGTCGATGCTTCGATTTTCGCGCTCCCCCTGGGCGAGGAACTCTCTCTCGAAACGGTCCCCGAAGCTGAGATAGCCCTTGTCCAGATCCGACAGCTCTTCTTCCCCGATGACCGCGGCGAGCGACCTGATGCTCTTCACCCGCGAATAGCCCGCGAAAAGCTGAGAGGCGAGCTCCTTGTGGTCCTCTCTCGTCATACCCGGGCCGATGCCGTCCTTCATGAGCCGGGAAAGCGAAGGGAGTCCGGCGACCGGCGGATAAATGCCTTTCTGGAACAGCTCCCGCTCCAGCACGATCTGTCCCTCGGTAATGTAGCCCGAGAGGTCGGGCACGGGGTGGGAGATGTCGTCATTCGGCATTGTAAGAACGGGGATCTGCGTAATGGAGCCTCGCGAGCCTTCAATCTTGCCGGCCCGTTCGTACAGGGAAGCCAGGTCGGAGTACAGGTAGCCCGGATATCCCTTGCGCGAGGGGATCTCGCCCCGGATGGTGGACACCTCGCGAAGAGATTCACAGTAGTTGGTCATATCCGTCATGACCACGAGCACGTGCATGTCGCACTGGTATGCAAGGTACTCCGCCGCGGTAAGAGCGCACCGCGGTGTGATCAACCGCTCGATGGAGGGATCGTCCGCGAGGGAAAGGAACATGACCACGTTGGCAAGAACCCCGCTCTCCTCGAATGTCTGGATGAAAAACCTCGCCACGTCGTACTTTACTCCCATGGCAGCGAACACCATGACGAACGGCTCATCCGAGGTGAGAATTCTTCGCCTGCCGGATGATCTGCGCGGCAAGCCTGTTGTGCGGGAGTCCGTTGCCCGGAAAAGATGGGCAGCTTCTGGCCCCGAATGAGGGTGTTCATCCCGTCGATGCAGGAAATTCCCGTCTGAATGAAGTCCTTGGGATATGTGCGCGCATCAGGGTTGATGGGCACGCCGTTCACGTCGAGCAGGAGGGAGCTGAATGCGGCCGGGTACCCGTCAATCGGCTTGCCCAGGCCGTCGAAGATCCGTCCGAGCATGTCCCGTGAGACCCGCATTTCCATTGGCCGTCCGCTGAACTCGACCGAGGACGTGTCCGTCGAGAGTCCCGTATTGGTGCCGAAGATCTGCACGGCAACTGCCTTCTCGGAAATCTCGATGATGCGTCCCGTGCGCTCGGCCCTGCTGCGGTCGTATACCCTGACCAGCTCGCCCAGGCCGACGTCTTCCGTCCGCGAAAGGATGATGATGGGCCCGTCCACTTTTGTCAGACCGCGGTGTTCCAGCCCTTTCATTTCCTGTAGCTCCTCTCCAGCTCGTCCATCTCCGCCGTCATGAGGGATTCGATGTCCGCGAGTTTGGCAAGATCCTCGTTCTTGATCGTCGACTTGGCCCGCACGATGCGTTCCTGGCAGGAGAGCTCCCGGATCTTCAGGAGCGGCGCGCCGAGGTTGATGAGGGCGAGAGCGCGAAAATAGAAATCCATGATGAGCTTCAGCGTCCTCACCTGCTTGTCGGGAACACAGAACATGTCGATTTCATCGTACGCATTCTGCTGGAGGAAGCCGTTCTTGATCATCTCCGCCGCGAGCAGCACGAGTCTCTGGTTGTCGGGAAGTGCGTCAGGGCCGATCAGCTTTACGATCTGGCTGAGCCTCTGCTCCCGTTTCAGAAGCTCGATGGCTTTTTCCCTGGCCGCGCTCCAATCCGGGTTGACCTTTTCCCACCAGGGCCTGATCTCCTCCGCGTACTCGCTGTAGGAATCGATCCAGGAGATTGCAGGATAATGACGCGCATTCGCCAGGTCCCTGTCCAGCGCCCAGAAACAGCGGATGAACCGCTTTGTGTGCTGGGTGACCGGCTCGGAGAAGTCGCCACCGGGAGGCGACACCGCCCCGATCACGGAGATCGATCCGAGCCGGCCTCCCAGGGCCTTCACTTTGCCCGCCCTCTCATAGAACTCAGCAAGCCGGGTGGGCAGGTACGCCGGGAAGCCTTCGTCCGCCGGCATCTCTTCCAGACGGCCCGAGAGCTCGCGGAGCGCTTCCGCCCAGCGGGAGGTCGAATCCGCCATGATTGCCACATCGTAACCCATGTCACGGTAGTACTCGGCAAGTGTGACGCCGGTGTAAATGGATACCTCCCGGGCCGCGACGGGCATGTTGGAGGTATTGGCAATGAGGATCGTCCGTTCCATGAGGGACTTGCCGGTTCTCGGATCCTGGATCTTGGGGAACTCCGTGAGAACATCGGTCATCTCGTTCCCGCGTTCGCCGCAGCCGATGTACACGATAATGTCGGCGTCGCACCACTTGGCCAGTGCGTGCTGCGTCATTGTCTTTCCGGTCCCGAACCCGCCGGGGATTGCGGCTGTCCCGCCGCGCGAGATGGGAAAAAACACGTCGATGACGCGCTGCCCGGTGACCAGTGGCTCGTCCATCCCCATTTTCTCGATGTAGGGGCGCGGTTTTCGCACGGGCCAGTACTGGGACATCGTCATTTCCCGGCCGCCTGAGAACTTCGCGATCACGTCGGAGAGCGTGTACTCGCCCTCCGGTGCGACCCATTCGACTTTGGACTCCTTCATCTCGGGGGAGACCACAATCTTGTGCAGAATTGTGGCTGATTCCTTTACTTCCCCCAGGATAAGGCCGGGACCCGCCGCGTCGCCGCGCGCGCAGCGCGGCACAAAGCGCCACTTCTTCTCCATGGACAGAGGCGCGATCTTGATCCCGGGGGTGATGAATCCTCCGGAGGTCTTCTTGATTTCCTCGAGGGGACGCTGGATTCCGTCGTAGATCTGGCCGAGAAGCCCGGGCCCCAGGTGGACCGAGAGCGGCCTTTCCAGGGAATACGCGCTTTCCCCCACGCGCATTCCTGTGTTGTCTTCGTAGATCTGGATTGTGGCCTTGTCCCCTTCCAGGCGGATGATCTCTCCGATCAGCCGCTTCTCCCCGATCTCCACCACGTCATACAGCCCGCTGCCGCCCAGGCCTGTCGCCTTGAGGATGGGGCCATTGATCTGGATTACCCTGCCTTCGATCATCTCTGCACGTCTTTTCCAAACAGCGCGATCATAAGCTCTTCGCGGTACTCCTCGAGGAGGAGGCCCGTCAATTCATTCAACGTCCCCCGGTAGCGTCTGCTGCCGTCAACCGTCTCCAGTATGATCCCCTTTCCCGCAGATGCGGCCGCTTCTTCGGGAAGCTGCCTGACATCCTCCACGACTGCACCCGGGATGCTTTCCTGAACGATCCGCCGCGCCGCGTCTGCATTCATCCCCGCAAAGAAGACCGCGACCCGCGTCCCCTTGAACGAGTCCCCCGCGCGCCTGATCATCTGTCCGACGATTCGGTCCAGCTCGAGGCTCGAGAGTCCTTCAAAAAGGTCCCGGAGCGCACCCGAGACAGCCTCCTGGATGAATACGAGCCTCGTGCGCAGGTATTCCAGGGGGAGCGAGGATGCAAGCTCCTGGCGGAGAGCGGCGAGCCGGGCGTCGCGGGCGGCATCGAGCCGGTCAGTCTCCTCATGCAGAGTGCGCTGCCACTCGACCTTGAGCGCGCTGCATTCTTTGTCCGCTGCCTCCAGCAGACGCCGCGCCTTGTTCCTCGTATCCTCGAGGATCTGGGATTCCATTGCGTCGCTGGTTCTAAGGATTTCCATTACGTTCCCTTCGATGTCCCGTCGGCCTATACGTGGAGCCCGACGGCTTCGCGGATTGAGTCGATCAGGCTCGCCCGACCGTCCATGTGTCCCGTAATGCCCGGGATTTCCACCAGGAGCGGGTAGGCACCGCTCATTTGCCAGTCCATTACCTCGCGGGGAATCATCGCCGATACCTGCTCAGAGATGATCAGCACCATGACTTCAGGCGACGTCGTGGCGGCTTGAAACGCCTTGCGGGCCTCATCGACCGTTTCCACGACCGTTCCTGGGACGCCGACAAAGCGGAAGCCGATAACGAGCTCTTCCCCGCCTATGATGTAGAACGCCACGCGACGGATTCCCCGCTAGGCGGAAAGGATCATCAGCGCGACAATGAACCCCCAGAGGCATATACCTTCCGCCAAACCGACGAAAGGCAGCGCCTTTCCCGAGAGATCCGGGTTCTCGCTCATAGCCGCCATCGCCGCGGCGCCGATCTGTCCTACCGCAATGCCGCCCCCGAGAGTGGCCAGTCCGACGGCAACGGCGGCGGCGATGTATTTTATCACCGGCGCAGGCGCCGCAGCCGGAGCGGCCGCAGCCTGCGCAAACGCCACCGGCGCGGCACACGCAACCATCAGCGCCAAGGAAACAAGGACTCGTTTCTTCACCTCAAACCTCCCGATGTGCGCAAAATAAAAGGCGTGAACTCCTCCCCCGATTCGTCGAAGAACTTGGAGAAGAACTCGTAGTATTGAAGCCTGACGATCTGGATTGTCACGATGAGGCCTTCGAGAACGATGATGATCGAGTTCCCGATCAGAACGACAAGTACCTGAAAAATGATTCCCCCCGGCGCGCCGCCCACCATGTCCGCCAGCAGGAACACAATGGCGCTGAGCACCGTGTGCGCGAGCCCGAACGCGGCAACGCGGAGGAAGGACACCGAGTTTGAAACGTAGTATATCGTCGATTCGAGAATCTCGACGATGCCTTCCATGATGAAACTGAAAAGTCCATCCTTCAAGACCGGCCGATGCCCCTCCGCCAGGTGGACAAGAGGCTCGCGGAAGAACAGTGCGATGAGCGGAATTGCGAGGGGGACCGCGTCGACACCCGAGGCGTGCCCGCCGAGAAGGATCCGCACCGCCACGAAGAGCACGTACCAGAAAAAAAGCGCCCCGGCCAGTCCGGTCTTGGACAGGAAGGCCTTTTCCCAGTTGCGACGCGCCACATTGTTGACTATGTTGATGGCGAGACCAACCGAATTGATCACCGCGCCAATGCCGACGGTGACACCGAAAAACAGGATGATCTTCTGGAAACCCGCAAGAGAGATAATATGGTCCAACGGCCGTCCGATGAGCAGCCGCGTCACCAGCCGCGTTGTCGGTACAAGCACATTCTCATTTGCGAAAAACGATCCGTACAGGAAGCCGGCCGCCATTGAGGCAATGCCCGCCAGGATGAAGATGGTGCCGAAATTCTTCCTGCGGTAGGCCTCGAACGACTTCACCCTTGCCGAATTGATGAGTACGCCGAGCGCGAAACCGACAAATCCCTGCCCGACATCACCGAACATGATGCCGAAGAGCAGGACGAACATGACGGCGACAAACGGCGTTGGATCGATTGTGCCGTAAGGCGGTATGCTGTAAGAGAAGACCATCCGCTCGAATGCGCGAACGATTCTGCGGTGAGGAGTGGATACGGGGACCCGGGTCTTCCCGGCTTTCACGTCGGAAAGCTCTTCGGGATCGTACGTCTGAAGGGCGATCCTGCCCGCCGTGAGCGCTTCGATGCCCGCAATGACTTCCCTGAACCGGCCTCGTGGGATCCACCCGCTCACCTTCTGCACGCTGCCCGTGGATGCAAAGCCCTGCTTCACGGCATCAATCGAAACATCGATCGCAAGATTGGCGAGAAGAAACTGGATTTCCTCCGACCGCGCTTCGCGCGCGCGCAGCTTCTTTTCCTGCAGCTCCCGCAGCGATTTGTCCACGGAGGCCAGGTCGGCGCGCACCGCCGCAAGCATATCGGACGGGATTCCTTTCACGCCCTCGGGGAACCTCTTCTCCTGGAAGCCGAGCTTCTTCAGCTCCGAGTCCAGGGCCCAGCGGTATTTTTTCGGGCCAATGGCGAGAAACTGACCAGGAAGATTCAGTTTCAGCACAATTGCCCTTTTTTGGAGCCGGCGACCGAGAATCTCGAGCTTCTCCGGCTCCACGACGCCCATGCGGTAGGTACAGTGGGCGAGTTGATCGATAGCGGCGAAAGACACCTGCAAATCCGAGAATGCGGAGAGCTCATCATGGGTCCGATTCAGGCTCAACCGTCGTTCCAGCAGCTGGCGTTCCTCCTCTACGAGCCCTTTCAAATCATCCAGGAGCATCGACGCGCGCGCGCGCAGCAATGGGCGCTCGGGCGCCGCGATTTGAATAGTCTCTTCACTCCCCTCAGGCACTTCGAGGAAGTGCGCGAGGGATTCGACCTTGACCTGGAGCTCGGCGATTTCGCGCTCTTCCCGGGACAGCTCCCGCTGCTCTCCCGGTTCGGAGATGAGCTGCACGCAACCGGCGTTTCCCAGGTACCTCAAGACCGTGTCGACGTCGCTCTTCATGATGAGGAGCTCCATCTTCTTCATTCTTTCCGTGAACAGCATTACCGTGTCCCGACGAGGGCGAGCAATTCCTGCTCGGGAATCGAAAGCCAGATGGCCTCCACGGCGGTTTTCAGAAGGCTCGTCTCGTATTCCTTCAATTTGAAGTAGGCAAAAAGCGGAGTAAGGGTGAACGGATTCTGATGAAAAAGCTGATGCGCCCTTGTATACATCCGCAGGTCGGCGTGCCGCGCCGCGCGAATAGGATCCGGCGCCTGAAACGATTCGCTGAACTGGTCCTCGATAAGCCAGGCGAAACGCCATTTACGCCATTCCTCGATCGAATCAGGCTGGATCTCGAAAGCCCGGCTCACCGCCCTGCGCGGAGAGTCCACCAGGCCGGGGATCATGAGAGGGCGCGCATTCTCCCATGTGAAGCCGAAAAAGAACCGCAACCGGAGAGCCCAAATAACATTGGCCAGCGTAATCTCGAGCCGTACAAGGCGCAGGATACCCGTGCGGTCCGCCGCGGGAAGCCCCCGCGCGAGCGCAAGCAGTCGGGAGTAGTATTCCGTGTCGAGCATGTTTTCGACAAACACCAGCGGTTCAGTTCGCACGTGGGGCAGGACCCAGGCGTAGGGGCTGGCCTTGATGGACTTTTCGGCGTCTCCCGTGGGGTCGGGTTGGATTCCCGCAAACGGCCCGAGGTCCCAGATTCGGACGGATTCCGTCTTTCCATGCGCCATTCCACGGATCAGCGTCTTCACGCTCTGGTATTCGAGCTTGCGGAGCAGGTGTACGAGGATTTCAACCGGTTCTCCCAGGGTCTCCAGGACGTACGTCATCGATTGGATGCTGGCCGTGACAATGCGCGCTTCCAGCTCGAGTGTAAGCGCGTGCGGCGGAGCCTCCTTGCGCTCTCCCGGAAAAAGAAGGTCATACAGCTCAGTGACTTTTTTCACCCTCAACAGGTCGCGGTAATTCCTTCCTAAAAATGACCGGGCGAGAATGCCATAGAGCTTCGCGAGTATGAAAGCGTAATGGGACGTGCGGATCACGCGCCGCCTTTTTCGATAAAGGCGAGCGCCGCGCGGGAGAATGCCTCGCGGTCCGCCGGCATGCCGGCGAGCTTCTCCTTGTACGCCAGGATCAACCGCTGCCGTTCAGCCGCGATGCGCTGCCTCTCCGCGGCCACCGCGGCATCCCCTTCCAGGGTTTTTTCCTTCAGAAGCTCCGCATGTTTTTTCTGCGCCTCCGCGCGCGCATCGGCCCTGCGGCGATTTGCCTCCGCCTCCGCTTCCGTAAGGAGGCGAGCCGCGTTCTTTTCCACACCGAGGAGTTTTTCAAGCATGTCGGACATGATAGCACCCGTTCCTTCTAAGCGCGCGCGGTGTGTCAGACCCCCTGCGAGTCCAGAACTTCCTCGTACGTGCGGATGATCCTGCTCACTTTCTCAGGATCGACGGCCGCAAGGGCGTCCTTGTAGAAATCCGGATTCTCGACAAGCAGCGCGATCTTCTTCAATACAGCGAGATGGGTTCCCGCGTCCTCTTCGGAGCTCACCAGCAGGAAGAGCATGTGCACCGGTTCGCCATCCAGTGATTCGTAATCTATACCCTTGTCGGAGATCCCCAGGACGCCGATCACCCCTCTTGTGAAATTGGTCTTTGCATGGGGGATGGCGATCCCCTTCTTGATGCCGGTTGACATCTTCTCTTCACGCCGCATGATAGCGGCGAGTATTTCATCACGGCAGTCCAGTCCGTATTGTGCGACGAGGAGATCCACAAGCTCCTCGAAAACTTCCGACTTGTCTTCCGCCTCGAGGCGGCACTTGATCCTGGCGGGGATAAAAAGCTCTTGGAGCAGAAGCGCCACCCTATTGACCTCCCTGTCCGGCCGGCAGCGTCTTCGTCCCGGCGCCGGGCGCGCCGCTGACGGGACCCGTGTTCGAAGTTCCGGCAGGTGTGGAAGCTCCACCAGGACCGGAAGGTGAAATGCCGCCAGGAGCGGCCGGTGTAATGCCGCCAGGCGGTGTAATGCCGCCAGGAGCGGCCGGCGCAGTGGCGCCAGGAGCGTTAGGCGTTGTCTGCACCCACCAGCTTTGCTGCTCCGTGGTTCCAAGGGCCTGCTGCCGCGCTCTGCCGATCACGTTCCCCGGCGAGGTTGTCCTGTTTATCCACGCAACTCCAAAGCAGCACACCAGGAAAATGGTGGCGAGCACCGCTGTGAACCGGGTCAGCACGTTTCCCGAGCGTGACCCGAATGCGGTGTTGCTGCCGCCTCCGAAAATGCCGCCGATGCCCTCACCCTGCTCGTCCTGGACGAGCACGACGAGCACCAGGAGAATGGCGCTGATGACGAGGATGACGAGGAGAACTATGCTGATAAGACCCATTCAAAGAACCCCCTTACCGATCGTACTGCACTATGGGCAGGAACGTCTCAACCTTCAGGGAAGCACCGCCGACAAGAGCGCCGTCGATATTCTCCATTTTCATGAGCTCCCTGATATTGTCAGGCTTGACGGACCCGCCGTACTGGATCGTCATGCCCTGCGCCGCCTCGGCGCCATAGATGCCTGTCATGACACGGCGGATGCATCTGTGCACTGCGTCCGCGTCCTGGGGAGTGGCATTCTGTCCCGTCCCGATTGCCCATACCGGCTCGTAGGCAATCGTGACCCGGCCAAGATCCCGCGCAGCCACGGAAGAAAGACCCAGACGGATCTGGGCTTCCACCACTTTCTCCGTCACGCCCTTCTGCCTCTCCTCGAGCGTCTCCCCGACGCAGAGAATGACCTCAAAGCCCTCGGAAAGCGACCGTATGACCTTGCGGTTCACAAGCTCATCCGTTTCCCCATAGACATGCCCGGCGCTCGGAATGTCCCAGAATGACCACGGCAACACCCGCATCGCGAAGCATGCGGAGGGAGATTTCCCCCGTGTGTGCGCCTTCCAGCTCGGCGCACGCGTTCTGCGCCCCCAGGAGTATGCGCGATCCCCGCAGGGATTCCCTGACAGCATGCAACGCGGTGAACGGAGGAGCGATCATCACTTTCTTGCCCGTTTCCCCCGCGAGCGCGGTCGAGAGCGCCCCGGCCAGCGCGGTTGCCTCGCTCACCGTTTTGTACATTTTCCAGTTTCCGGCGATGAAGGGTTGTCTCATGTGCGTGCGGCTACTTGTCCTGGAGCGCGACCACGCCGGGGAGCTGTTTGCCTTCCAGAAGCTCGAGGGAAGCGCCCCCGCCCGTGGAGACATGTGTGATCCGGTCCGCAAGACCGAACTGGTTGACCGCGGCCACTGAGTCTCCGCCTCCCACTACCGTGGTGCCCTTGCAGTCGGCGACGGCTTTTGCGATCTCGAGGGTCCCCTTGCTGAATTCGGGAAACTCGAACACGCCGACCGGCCCGTTCCAGAGCACGGTCTTCGCTTTCAGAATCCGTTCTCTGAAAAGCGCTGCCGATTTCGGGCCGATATCCATGGCGACCTTTCCTTCGGGAATATCCACGCCATCCACCAGCTCGGCTTTTGCGGATTCCGAGAACTCCGAGCCTGCCTTGTGATCCACGGGAAGAAGCACTTCGGCCCCGGAGCCCTTTGCCTTATCGAGAAAGCTCTTCGCCGTTGCCAGCAGGTCCTCCTCAACGAGCGACTTGCCTGTCGAATGCCCCTGGACCTTGAGAAAAGTGTATGACATGCCGCCCCCGATAATCATCGTGGTGACACGGGGAAGCAAGGCCTCGAGAACCGCGATTTTTGTGGAAACCTTTGCCCCGCCAATGATCGCAACAAACGGTTTCGCGGGATTCTCGAAGACTCCGCCGAGGAACTTGATCTCCTTCTCCATAAGAAAGCCCGCCACGCCGGGCAGGATTTTTGCGACCCCCTCCGTGGAGGCATGCGCCCTGTGGGCCGTGCCGAAAGCGTCGTTGACGTAAACGTCTCCCAGGCTCGCGAGCTTGCGCGCGAACTCCGGGTCGTTTTTCTCTTCCTCCGGATGGAAGCGCACGTTCTCCAGAAGAACGACGTCGCCGGGCTTCATTCCCCGCACCACTGCTTCCGTCTCCGCCCCGATGCAGTCGGGAGCGAGCGTGACCTTTTTTCCAATCAGCTCGGAAAGTCGTTCGGCAACGGGAGCGAGGCTGTTTTCCTTGTCCGGCTTTTTCGGCCGCCCCAGGTGGCTCATGATGACGAGGGAAGCCCCTTTCTGGTCGAGAATATAGTTCAGCGTGGGAAGCGCAGCGGTGATCCGGGTGTCATCCGTAATCCTGCCCTCTTTAAGGGGCACATTGAAGTCCACTCTTACAAGCACCCGTTTCTTCCTTAGATCAACGTCGCGAACGGTCTTCTTGGCCATACGCATGCTCCTTGCACTGGCAACTGCATTTCAGCGCGGGGATGGGTTGAGTTCCGAAAAAATATACGTGAAAGCCCCTGGAGTGTCAACGGCAGCGGCGTGCAGGCTCGAAGCAGATGCCGCCGACACGGCTCCCGGTCGGCCGCGGCTCTATCCCCTGATTCTGAAAAGCCGCGTGAGGATGTTGCCTGCCCTTTGCGTCGCACCCACATCGGGCTTCGCCGTTTTCTGGACGGGAAAGACGACCTGGTCGCCGACATTCACGTAGTCGAAGTACCCTCGCCCGGTGACCGTGCCCTCCGACACTCCTTCGTCGGGCCCGGTCACCGCGAAATCCCCCACCACGTCCTTTTCGTTGTAGAAAAGCCCGGGAGCATCCGGCTGCAATCGTACGCCCCCCTGCCGCACGATCACCATCTTGTCGTCCTTCTTGAGGCCCTGGAAGGTCCCGAGGTCGATCAGGCCCTGACCGAACTTGCGCACCAGAAGCGTTCCGCGGACCGGCAAAAGGGCGGCAATCTGCCCGCTCAGTCTCATGAGCGAATCCCGCACCCGGTCATTTCCCGTCCGAAACGCGGCAAAGCTACCGATCCGGGCGCCCGTGCGCGAAAGGTAGATGTCGGCCGTGGCGGAAAAGCTCCGCTCCGCCTCGTCCACCGCGAGCAATACGAAGTAGTCCGTCTCGGCGCTCCGGGAAGCGCGGAATGCATCGTCGAATCCGTTGACTCCCGGCTGCACGGTCGGCACCACGATTGCGTCGTCGCGAGCCAGCAGCGTCGCGAAATAGCGCGCGATGTCGTCGCTCGCCAGCGGATGAGTCAGCCGGTTCGCGGTGGCGAGGGTATACACGGGGATGCTGTAGCGGGTCCGCTCCAGGTTGTGCTGGTCGTACCCCCACACGCGGGAGATGCTGTCGGCGAGATGGCTCGTCAGCCCCTCGATCTCGTCCTGCACGAATGTGTCCTTCACGCCCAGCTTGGCAAGAACCTGGAGCTCGCTGAGGTACTTGTCCGGGAAGCCGAGGCTTCTGTAAGTGCGCGCGTACGCGATCCGGCCGTCCCGCGAGGTCGCGTCAAGGATGAGCGCCCTTCGGTATTCGGCCAGCGCCTTTTCCAGAAAGCTCTTGTCCTCCAGCAATCCGCCTTGTGCCAGGTGAAAAGCGGCCATTTTCTTTCGTGCTGCATCGTCCATGGGCAGCGACTCAACCGCTGTTGCTTCCTGTGCGATCCGTGCGACCTCGTCATCCGGCCGGGCCTGCAGAGCGGTGGAAAGACTGGAGATTGCCAATGCCGCATCTCCCGATTTCCTGTACGCCAGGGCAAGCGAATACCATGCAAGAGGATCCTTCCGGTGGGACGCCACGATTTCTTTCAACGTTGAAATCGCGTCGGGGTATCTCCCCGTCTGCAGGTAGATGCCGCCCAAAAGGGTCTTTGCCGAGTTCATGTCAGGTTTCAGCGACAATGCGATCTTCGCGCGTTTCTCCGCCACGCTGAAATCTCCGCGTGAGGCGGCCCAGGACGCGGCAGCGAGCTGGACGCGCGGGTCCGAGGAGTGGCTCTTGAGGGCAAGCTCATAGTAGCGTGCCGCCCCGCCCGCGTCCCCCGCCTCGTCGGAGAGCATAGCCAGGGAAAGAAGCGCCTTCGTGCTCTCCGGGGCAAGCTGCAAAGTCTGGCCGTACATGGCAAGCGCGTTCGTCGTCTTTCCCTCAGCGATTTCCGCCTCGGCCAGCCCGAGTCGCGCTTCCACATTGTTCGGCTGCCGGGCAAGCACGCCGGTAAAGAGCGCGCGGGCGCGAGCTGTGTCCCCCTGCCCGATACGAATTCTTCCTTCCAGGACGGCCAGGTCGGGGTTGTTCTTGTCGTACACCCGCGCCCGGGACACGAAATTGAATGCCTCATCGTATTCCTCCATGAGAAGGAAGGATTGGGCGAGCCCGACCATCGGCTCCAGGTAGGCGGGGTTGAGCGAAAGTGCGTCCTTGTAGCGCTCAATGGCGAGCTCGTAGTCCTCGCTTCCCTGCGCGGCGGCGCCGGCCAGATACGCGCCGCGCGCGTCCGCGGCGAAGAGCTGCCCGCTGCCCGCTGCAGAAAAAAGAATGACGCACAGGAAGATCGTTTTGGCGGACGCTTTTTCCACGTTTCTCACTCCCTGATGATGCGCTCTGCCTGCAGGCGCTCCAAGAGCTGCTCCTGGAGGGCGAGCATCTTCCGACCCTTCCCCCGGCCGTGGTCCATTCCTGACAGATGGAGGACCCCGTGGACGACGAGCCGTTTCAATTCCTCTTCCTCGGACACGCCGAACGCGGCGGCATTCCTGCGCAGCGTGTCCAGTGAGATGGCGATGTCCCCCACGACGGCCCCGCCGGTCCCTTCCTCATCGCCCGGGAATGACAGCACGTCAGTGGGACGCTGCATGCCGCGATAGCGCCCGTTCAATGTCGTGATTCTTTCGTCGTCGCAGAGCAGAAAGGATATCTCCCATTGGGCGAAACCGGCGGAGGTGAGCGCCGTGGCGCAGAAGCGCGAAAGACTTTTCCGCCAACGCGGAGCAGGTATGCCGTCGACGGCGATCTCGATCGAGCGCTTCGGCGCCTTCATTGTCGTGCCTTGCGCGATTTTCCCCCGGCTCCGTCCCCTGAAGCCTTGCGGGCCGTGCCCGCGGCCTGCAGTCGCGCAAGCCGGGGATACTCTATCCGGGTGTGGAAATACCCTTCCAGTATCTGCACAAAGCTCTTGCGGATAAGCTCGAGGTCGCGAAGGGTAAGAAGGGAATCGCCAAGCTCACCCGAGGTGAACTTCGCCATGATCATGTCCTGGACAAAAGCCTCCAGCCGCGCTTCTGTGGGCCGTTTCAGTGTGCGTGACGCCGCCTCCACCGTATCGGCGAGCATGAGGACGGCGGCTTCCTTTGTCTTCGGTCGTACGCCTGTATAGGAATAGTCGTCCCGCGAGACTCTCGGGTTCTTTCCCTCCTTGACGGCGCGGTCGTAGAAATAGGTGATGAGACCACGGCCGTGGTGCTGGGCGATGATGTCGATGATGGCCTGCGGGAGGTTCAGCTCCTGCGCCTTCTCGATGCCGATGCGGACATGGCTCTTGATGACGGCCACAGAAAGACTGGGCTTCAGCTCGTCGTGCCGGTTGAACGCCTTCTGGTTTTCCACGAAGTAGTCCGCCTGGTCCACTTTGCCGATGTCGTGATAGTACGCGCTCACACGGGCAAGAAGAGCGTTTGCGCCGATCGCCTCGCACGCCGTTTCCGCAAGGTTGGCGACACTGATGGAATGCGTATACGTGCCGGGAGCCTGGGAGAGCATGCGCTTGAACGTGGGGGAGTTCAGGTCGGAAAGCTCCATGAGCTTGAACCTGGTCGGCGCGTTCAGGAGGAGCTCGAGAATCGGAAGGAACCCGAGGGTGAGGATTCCACAGAGGAACCCATTCGCGACACCCCACCCGAGAAGCGACAGGAACATGCGCGATTCATAGTTCGCAAGGATCCCTTCGACGGACAGGATGAGAAGGTCCGCCAGCGACAGGAGAACGCCCGCCCTGACCAGGTCGATCCTTCTCTCCGCGTTCAAGACGACCGCCGTTGCCGCGATGCCGCTGAGAAGGGCGAAGAGGAATCCCTGTACGCTCATTCCGGTCAGAAGAAGAAGCGCAAGGGAAACCACCAGGGAGAAGAACACGCCCACCGGCGTGGAAACAAGGATCGCGACGAGCATGGCCATGGCGCTGGTGGGGATGACGACCGAAACCGGCACCCAGTCCGGCAGGGTCGCGAGGCGCACGACAAGCGCGCTGACGGCAAGATGACCCAGTCCCATTCCGAGAAGGAGCAGCACGTGGCTGCGCCGGAGAGGGACACCGGCGCCCTTTATGGACAGCAGGTAGAGGGCGACCGCGAACGTGATGAGGAGGAAGAGAACGCTGCCGATGAGCTCGTTGATGTCGATTGCCCGGGTGTACTCCCCCAGCGCGCGGATTTTCTGCGCTGTGGATTCAGTGACGACATCCCCGGCGCGCACGAGAACCTCCCCGCGCGCCAGCTTTTCCGCCACCGGCTCCACTTCCGCCCGTGCCCTGCTTTTGCGAAGAAGGCTGCTTTCCTGGTCGTAGAACGTGTTGTTCACTGCGAACGCGCGCACGAGCGCCAGCACGACCCGCCTTTCTGCGTCACTGTACGAACGCTGCAGCGCACGTGTCTCAGTCTGGGCGGCGAGGTTATCCAGTGTCGTCACCTGGTCCAGCGGGATTTCCTCCGATTGCACCCGCCCATCCAGTATCCGTCTCACCTCGATCGCCCCGGCGCTGACCGATTCGTCCCTGTGCGCGATGATGTCGACGATTCCATGAGAGAGGGCCGTCTGCAGAAGGTCGCGCGCGTCTTCAAAGGCCTGGGCGATGTCGCGGTAGGCGAGGAGGAGCTTGATATCGGCCCGGGATGTCTGCGCCGGGAAATCCTCGAGCATGGCCAGGAGTATCTTCTCGTCAGAGCTTCCCTGTTTCACCCGCTGCAGGAAGGACTGGCTGAAGCGGTCAAAATCGTCGAGCGCACCGGAGGTCACGACCGCGTTGAGGCTGAACACGGGAGGCACCAGCTTCTCCCGCGCATCCCTCCGTGCCTGGGTCCCTTTCTCGTCCACGTAGCTGAAATCTCTTTCGACCACGTAGTCCTTCTGCGCCACCGCGCCCGTCTCCCACGTGGCGGTTCTGCCGCGAAGCGCGATGCTGGGGAGCAGGGTCGTCACGAGCACGATGGCTATCGCCGCCAGGAAGGCTGCGGCAACGGCCAGGAGCGTCCAGCGTTCCAGGCGCGCGCGCCGCACGGACCCTGCCGCACGCGTGAAGATCGAGAATCGGCTATTCCTCATGGGCAGTTTCGTAGGCGTGTACGATTTTCCGAACCAACGCGTTCCGCACCACGTCCCGCTCCTCGAAAAAGGTGAATCGGATTTCCCGTATCGGCGCGAGGATCGGGATCACCGTGAGGAGCCCCGAATCGGATTTGCGCGGAAGGTCGATCTGCGTGATGTCTCCGGTGATCACCGTGCGCGCGTTCTCCCCGATGCGGGTGAGGAACATCTTCATCTGCTCCCGGGTTGTGTTCTGCGCTTCGTCCAGGATGATGAATGCGTTGGAAAGGGTGCGTCCCCGCATGTACGCGAGGGGCGCGATTTCGATCACCCCGTTTTCTTCCAGCCGGCGAAACACCTCCATGGGAATGAGGGATTCGATTGCGTCGTACAGCGGGCGCAGGTAGGGGTGTATCTTCTGCGTCAGGTCGCCGGGCAGATAGCCCAGGCTCTCTCCCGCCTCCACCACCGGCCGCGTGATGATGAGCTTGCGGCGCGTCTGGCTGAGGACCTGCTTCAGGGCCTGCGCAACGGCGAGGTAGGTCTTGCCCGTCCCTGCGGGGCCGACGCCGAAAACGATCTCGTGCCGGTTGATCGACTCGACATAGAGCGCCTGGTTATACGTGCGGGGATATACCTTGCGCAGCCCATTGGGAATGACGACGAGGTTTCTTTTGAGGACCTCCACCTTTTCGTCCTCGCCGCTGGCAAGGGAACTGTGAATGGATCGGATAAGATCAGGACCCGGAAGCTGGCCGAGCCGGATATGGTCCTGAAGCTGCTGCAACAGCATCGTGAAGGTCCTTTGCAGGGTATCGTCCAATGTGTCCAACAGGATTTCGTTCCCGCGGGAGAAAACCCGAACGCCCAGGAGTTCCTCGATCACCTTGAGGTTGCTGTCGTTCGCCCCGCAAATCTCGGGCAGGATGGTTTCGTCGCTTACGACGACTGTCAGTGGATTCTCCATTCAGCTCCTTCGTCTCATCGTAGTCGAAAAGTCGGAAGATCGTCAATGCGGCCACAAATGTCACGGTATACCGTGACCGCGGTACGCCGTGGCATTCGCGCCGGTCACTTCAGGACCCCCGCAGGAAGGCGCCGGTGTTGTCGCCATGTATGTTGCTCTTGATCTCCGGCACGGCGTTCCACTGAACCTGGATGGCAAAAATCGGCGACCAGGTGTACTGCGTGGTCTGCTTGGCGGTATTCGGGTCGGTCGTGGTGATGAGCTGCGGCGATCCCTGGTACTGGAACGTGAGGTCCCAGTCGCCGAAATGCTGTACCACCTTCGCGGTGATCGTCCGGATCTTGAAGGACGAATTGATCCTGGCCGTCGGGTTGAAAAAGTTGAACGAGTTGATCAGGTCGGTGATAGGATTGATCGACGTCTGCCCGAGCGAGCGTGCCATCGAGGGGAAGTACAGATACGTCCTGCTGTTGTCCGAAAGAGACGAAAATGAGAGATCCAGGAACTTGTAGATCGACACATTGAAAGCGAGAGTGAAATCAAAGAGGTTGTCCGTGTATTTCTGCAGGTTCATGTACCAATGCGTCTTCACGGAAAGATCAGCCTTGATCCTGTCTTTCCAGTACCACACCGGGTCGCCCCCGGACTCGTAGCCGAGACGGACAGTGGAGGGAACGAGCTCATTCTGTATCCGCTCGGCCACAAAAGCGCTGGAAAAACCGCCCAGCCCCAGTTGTGATGTCGATCGGGACAACGCGGAAGAGCTGACATCAAATTGCAGCTCTTCGGTGGCGTTCAGCGGTTTTCCGAAGTCAAGCGTCCCGCTCACGACAAGAGGCTGGTACTGCCGCGCTCCCGATATTTCCGCAAATCCTCCCTGGACCTTGCCTTTCGCAGGCCCCGCGGCGAGCAGGAGCAGGCCGGTGTACGTGGGCGTCAGGGGAGCAAGCTGCGCGGTAAGCGCCAGACTGTCGGAGGTGAAGGGAGTGTTGAACACCAGCGATGACTGGATACTGTGCTCGGAAACGTTGTCCGGCGTCCAGGTAAAACCGGTGGATCCAAAAGCCGGATTGAGAGGATCGGTGCCGATATAGCTGTACTGGTAAAGGCGCAGGCCCAGCCTGTACTGAAGGTTCGATGCTGAAAGCTCCGCAATCGCCGGAAGCGGCCGAAGCGTCCCCTGCAGGGCGGAGCGGATTGTAATGCGATCCTGCTGCAAGTCGCTGGTGAGCAGGCTCTGCCAGTCAGGCAGCGCAGCGTACGACGGTTTCGGGTCGAACCTGCTGCGCCAGAGCCCATCGGCTCCAAGACTCGCGCTGAGATCGAAAAGCTTGTCCCAGAGGGAGGCGGCCGCGGCAATCGTGCTCGTGCCGCCGGTTTCAAATGTGTGATAGAGGAGACTGTAGTCGACGTCCTCCCTGCGATTCCAGATTCCCTGCCGGGCATCAAACGTGTGCTCGAGCGTTGCGCGCGGCTGCACCTGATAGGACACGGTCAGTGATGAATCCGGCTCCCCTGAGCCCACCGGCACATCCTTCTGCGCCTCCGGGGCTCGAAAGGGAATCCGGGGCGGTGTTTCACTGCTCTTCGTCGACGCCGGGGTCGAGGTCGTGGGCGTACGAAGGCCTTTGCCCGGTTCCGTCGGCGCTGCTGTTGACTGAACGCCACCTGCCTCTCCCGGAAGCGGCGCCGTCTGCGGAGGAGGCAAAGGCTTCGCCGCGGTGCTGATGCTGAGAATGTCGCCCGAAATGGAAAGTGAGACGTTGGGCAGGGTAAGGCTTGCCGGGCAGATAAAAGGTCCGGGCAGGGTCGGCCGACAGGGGGTACGTATCGTATGGCGCGGGCGCATCCCGGCTCTGCCACGTAAACTTCATATCGAAGTTCGGCATGGTGAAGCTCTTCACGAACGGGAGACCGACCGCCTTCGTGAAATCAAGCCTGCTGGTAAAGTCCCATGAAAGATTCGCCTGCTGGGGGGTCACCGCCCCTGTTGCCGTGGGAGGCGTAAGGACAGTGGAGATAATGCCCGCCTCCGAGCGTGTGTAGAAATCACTGGTGAAAGAAGGATCGGAAAAATACTGGAAATCAGCACTTACCGCATAGATATCTCCTGTGGATTTGAATGTCCCTTCCAGGCCGAACCGCAGCGGAATGGTGGCTCCAAAAACCGACGAGCTGTTCCAGAATTCCTGTCCCACCGAGTACGGACCGGACGCGAAAAAAGGCAGGTACGGAGTGTACAGGTTCGTGGTCGGGTCCAGGAAGATGCTGCGGCTCAGGCCAAGGCTGGTGCGGAAGGTCGCGAGAGGTGAGAAATCTCCATCGAGGCCCGCAAGGAATCCAAGCCGCGAGTATGCGTCCGCCATGAGCTTCAAGGTCTTCCCTTTATCAGGGATGGGAGTGCTGACCGGGACCTTTCTGAGGAAAAGCCCGTTGAGCTCGAGGTTGTAGCCGGCATCCCCCGATTCGTTGAGCTGAAGAAAACCGAAGGGAGTGTCCTGCTTGGCCTTGCGCCCCATGAGGTACGTGGTCGTCTGGAGGAATGAGCCTTCGCGATTCCTGTAGCCGATGTTCGGGTTGAAAAAGAAATCGTCCCCCGGCAGGAAAAAGCCGGGGAGATACATGATCGGCACCCGCCCGATCATCAGGACGGCGTTCTGTATCGCCCACTCCCCCGGCCCGAGGATCCAGACCTTGCTCGCATGAACCGAGTACAGTGGGTCGTCCGCATTTTCGCTGCTTGTGAAGCTGCCTTCGTCCAGTATCACTGTGTCGTTCTGCATTCGGGAAATCGTCTGGCCCTTGAACGTATAGGACACATCCTTTCCCCCCTTGGTGATCGTGCGCGTCGTGCGCCCGTCATAGAAAACCGCTTGAGAAGATTCCAGGTCGAATGCAAGCCTCGCCCCCGTGAACGTATCGGTCTTTCCGCCGCGCGTGAGTGTATAGGTCACGTTTCCCTCCGCGCTGACGGTTTTTTTCGTCTGGTTGTACGTGACGGTGGCCGCCTTTATCACCTGCAGGGTGGCGTTTGTTTCGTCGCGCACCTCGATCACTACATCACCGCGCAACAGGACATATTTCTCGTTCACGTCGGGGTCAGTGTAATACTCGGATTCCCGGGCGGAGCGGACGGTGACGGTGCGTTTGGCCGCGGCTTCGGCGGCCGGCAGGGACACCTTGAAGTGCTGCGCGAGCCGGGTCTGCAGATCGTTCCGCGAACCGGTGTCGGAGAGCCCGAGCTCCTGACACCAGGCGACCAGCTCATAGTAGCTGTCGGTGGCGATATCCTGGCCCAGCGTGGATGAGACCAGGCTCTCCGCGGTCGTCTGCGCGGATGGGGTGCCGGGCCCGGCGACGGGAGACTCTGCCGGTGCGGGAGGAGCGCTTTCCTGCGCGCCGACCAGGCAGGGGATGAATACCAGGATCAGCGCCAGAAAGAGCGCGGTCATTCTTTTTTCAGCGCTGGCTTCAGGTACTTGCCGGTCCATGAGCCCGCGGTCTTGGCAACCTGTTCGGGTGTGCCCTCCGCCACTACCCGGCCTCCCTTCTCTCCGCCCTCGGGACCCAGGTCGATCACCCAGTCTGCGCACTTGATGACATCGAGGTTGTGCTCGATAAGCGCCACCGTATTTCCGTTGTCCACCAGAAGCTGGAGGACTTCCATCAGCTTTTTCACGTCCGCGAAATGCAGACCCGTCGTGGGTTCGTCAAGCATGTAGAAAGTCCGTCCCGTGCCGCGTTTGGAGAGCTCCAGGGACAGCTTCACCCTCTGCGCTTCCCCGCCCGAGAGAGTGAGCGCGCTCTGCCCGAGGCGCACGTAGCCGAGGCCCACATCGGCGAGCGTCGTGAGCTTCGGCGCCAGCGTGGGGATGTGCCGGAAAAACGGCAGCGCTTCCTCCACCGTCATCTCCAGGACTTCGTGTATGTTCCTCCCCTTGTACCGCACCTCGAGAGTTTCCCTGTTGTATCGCCGCCCCTTGCACACATCACAGGTGACATAAACGTCGGGAAGGAAGTGCATCTCGATCCGGATGGTTCCGGCGCCCTGACATTTTTCGCAGCGGCCTCCCTTGACATTGAATGAGAACCGGCCCGCCCGGTAGCCTTTTGCCTTCGCCTCCGGGAGCTGGGCAAAGAGGGTCCTGATCGGAGAAAAAAGGCCGACGTACGTCGCGGGGTTGGATCGGGGCGTTCGACCAATCGGGCCCTGGTCGATGTTGATGACTTTGTCGATCGCCTCGACTCCGTCGACGGAGTCAAAACATCCCTCCGGGAGCCGGGTTGCACCTACCCTGTTCGACAGGATCGGGTAGAGGAGATCGCTGAGCAGGGTCGACTTTCCCGAGCCTGAAACGCCCGTAATGGCGATGAAAGTTCCCAGGGGAAAACCAACCGTGATTTTCTTGAGATTGTGCTCCTGGGCGCCGCGAAGCACGATGCTCTTCCCATTTCCGGTCCTGCGCTCCTTTCGGCGCTCGATGACAAGGGTGCCGGAAAGATACTGGCCGGTCAGGGATCGTGGACTGGCGCATACTTCCTTCAGCGTCCCCGCCGCAACCACCTGGCCGCCGTGTACCCCCGCGCCGGGTCCCAGATCGACGATATAGTCCGCCGTGCGCAGGGTCTGCTCATCATGCTCCACCACGATGAGCGTATTGCCGATGTCGCGCAGGTGTTTCAACGTCTCGATCAGGAGCGTATTGTCCCGCTGGTGCAGCCCGATGGTCGGCTCATCAAGGATGTACAAGACGCCCACGAGCGAGGAGCCGATCTGCGTGGCAAGCCGGATTCTCTGCGCCTCGCCGCCGGAAAGCGTGCTGGCCCGGCGCTCCAGCGTGAGATAGGAAAGACCGACATTCCTGAGGAACGAGAGACGCGCCGCGATCTCCTTGAGTATCTGGCGCGCGATCTTCTGGGCCGTGGGTGAAAGGGGAAGCGCCTCGAAATACCCCAGCGCGTCCTCCACGGACAGGCAGGTGACGTCGTAAATGTTCTTCTCACCCACGGTGACCGCCAGCACCTCGGGCTTCAGCCGCCGTCCGCCGCACGCGTCACATTCCTTCTGGGACATGAAGCCTTCCATCCACTCCTTCACCTGTTCGGAGCTGGATTCGAGATAGCGTCGTTTCAGATCGTTCAAAACGCCCCGGAACGCGGACTGGAACTCCCACTTGCCCCTTCCGTCCTTGCTCTCGTAGCGGAAGCCGATCTTCTCCTTTGTGCCATGGAGAATGGCATCGAATACCTCACGGGGCAGCTCCTCCAGAGGAGTGTCCAGCGTGAATTTGAAGTGCGTGGCCAGGGATTCGAACTGGCTCCTGTGCCAGTTCGCCTTGGGGTTGGAAGTGGCAATGCCGCCCTGGTTGAAGGAAAGGCTCGGGTCGGGAACAACGAGATGGGGATCGAATTCAAGCGTCACGCCCAGACCCGAGCACGAGGGGCAGGCTCCAAAAGGGTTGTTGAAGGAAAAGAGCCGCGGCTGGAGCTCGGGGACGCTGATCCCGCACGTCGGGCAGGCGCTCCGCTGGGAAAAAAGCACCTCGCGTTCTCCGTCCCTTTCCTTGAGAAGGGCGACCATCGTTCCGCCGGAGGTTTCCAATGCGCCCTCCACGGATTCAGAGAGCCGGCGGCGCACGCCCGTCGCAATGCTCAGGCGGTCAACGACGATCTCGATCGTATGCTTTTTCTTTCGGTCGAGATTGATGCTCTCGTCGAGGGACGTGATTTCCCCGTCGACTCGCACGCGTACGTATCCCATTCGCTTCGCGTCCTCGAGGATCTTCTGATGTTCCCCTTTCTTCGCGCCCACGACGGGAGCAAGGAGCACCACTTTTGTCCCCTCCGGGAGGACCAGGAGAGTGTCGACGATCTGGTCCACGGATTGCTCCTGAATTTCCCTCCCGCAGTTCGGGCAATGCGGAATGCCGACGCGCGCGAAGAGGAGACGCAGATAGTCGTAGACCTCCGTGACGGTTCCCACCGTTGAGCGAGGGTTGCGGTGCGTGGTCTTCTGCCCGATCGCAATGGCGGGGGAGAGGCCCCCGATGTAGTCGAGGTCCGGCTTGTCCAGCCGTCCGAGAAACTGGCGCGCATATGAGGAGAGCGATTCCACGTACCTGCGCTGCCCCTCGGCGAAAATAGTATCGAAGGCCAGCGAGGATTTCCCCGATCCGCTGAGACCGGAAACGACCACCAGAGAGTCCCGAGGCATCTCCAGATCGATGTTCTTGAGGTTGTGCTCCCGCGCACCCCGGATGACGATGCTCTTCATTTCTTTTTTTCGGTTTCCTCGGGGCGCTCTCCTCTACGCGCCGAAGGCCGCTCATCGTCATTCTCATCCTCCACGGGCCGGGGAGGAGGGCTTTGGATGCGCTTCTTTGCGGGAGCTCGTAATCTAAGCACGCGCGAGGGAATCCGCCTGCGGCTCTTTGTCGATGCCACGAAGAAGACGAAAGGCAGCAGGAACATGACGAAAAGGCAGGCCGCAATCACTTCCCAGGATGAGAATACGCTCAGGTAGAGCCCGGATTCCATCGGGCCATACTATCGTCCCCCATCGGAGATGATCAAGTGCGCCGAGTGCGTCGCAGATCAAGTGCGCCGAGTGCGTCGCAGATCTATTTCAGAGTGACGATCGTCTTTCCGAAGCCGCCCTCCTCTGGCGCTGAGAAGCGAAAGTCGGCCACGACGTTCAGGTTTCGAAGGTATGCATGGATGGCGGTTCTCAGGATCCCTTCGCCCTTCCCGTGAACGATGCTGAACTCCCGCAGGCCGTGTATGAGCGCGGCGTCGATCTGCTTCTCAACGAGCCGCATCGCTTCATCGAGGCGCATGCCGCGGACGTGAAGCTCCAGCACGGGAGGATCCATCGGCGACGCGGCGGTATAGCTTACGGTCACAAGGGGGGAAGCACCGGCATCTTCCGCGGGACGCATTTCCCCGGGCAGCAGGGACAGACGCAGAGTCTCGGTCTCCACCACCCATCGCTTGCCCTTGTCCCTGCGCACCACCTTCCCCCTGCGTCCGGTCCGGACAATGACCACGTCCAGCCCTTCCCGCGGCTCGAACGTCTGGGCCGGGAGAAGCGCCTCCCCCTCCTGCTCTATCCGGCTTTCCTCGCGCGCGATCCTCTCCTGTATGCCCGCCGCGAATCGGCCGAAATCAGCTCCTCCGGGAGCGCCGCCCTTTTCACGCAGCGCGTCCCATTCCCTGCGCGCCTCGCCAAGGAAATCCCGCAGCTCCTTCAGTCCGTGCCTGCGCAGCTCCAGCTCTTTCTGCCGCAGGGTGAGCGCTTTCAGGTCGGTTGTCCGCCATTTTTCCCGCAGATCGTGCGCAAGCGCCTCATGTTCCTCCTCCGCCTTGACCAGCTTGTGATGGCGCTCGGCAAGATTCGAAACAAGCCGTGAAATGTCCGTCCGCTCATCGTCGAGGTAGGAGGCGGCGCTCGACAGAACGCTCTCGGGCAATCCGCTCCTGCGGGCGATTTCAAGAGCATGACTCTCGCCGGGAACGCCCATGAGAATGCGATACGTCGGACCAAGGGTCTGCCTGTCGAAGCCCATGGATGCATTCTGCGCTCCGGGCCGGGTGGCCCCGTAGTTTTTCAGAATCCCGTGGTGGGTGCTGACCAGAACGAGGCAGCCCGCAGCCAGGAAGTGGTCCAGAAGTGCCATGGCCAGGGCCACTCCCTCCTGGGGATCCGTCCCCGCGCCCAGCTCATCCAGCAGAATCAGGGAACGCGGGGTTGCGCGGCGTACGATCTGGGAAAGGTTGCCGATATGCGCGGAGAATGTGGAGAGCGACTGCTCGATGGACTGCTCGTCCCCGATGTCCGCGAAGATCTCGTCGAAAAGAGGCAGGGCAGAGCCTTCCGCCGCGGGGATTTCCATCCCGAATTGATTCATGAGGGCAAGGAGCCCCACCATCTTGAGGCTTACTGTTTTTCCGCCGGTATTCGGACCGGTGATGATGAGCACGCGATTCTCTGCTCCCGCGGATACCGATACGGGCACCACGCGCTGTCCCAGGAGAGGATGCCGTGCATCGCGCAGCTCGATGCAACCCGGGCTCCCCGCCGCGCCCTCGGACGTGTCCGCGCGCCGGCAGGAATGCTGCAACGCATAGCGGGCGCGGGCGAGGATCGTGTCAAGGAACGCCGCCCTTTCAACCATGAGGCTGAGCTCCCCCGCCCGCGCCGAAACTTCCGCGGTAAGCTCGCGGAGGATCCGCCTCACTTCCAGCCGGTAGAGGTTTTCCTCCTGCACGATTGCATTGTTCTTCTCCACCACTTCCAGAGGCTCGATGAAAAGGGTCGAGCCGCTGGCGGACATTTCGTGGACAATCCCTTTCACCCGGCCCTTGTACTGGGACTTCAGCGGAAGCACGACCCGGCCGTCTCGCTGGGTGGGGGTCGTTGTCTGCCAGTACGCATGGTAGTCATGGTCTTCAAGCAGTCCGCGCACCGAGCGATCGGCGTCCGCGCGGTGCCGGCGGATGCGTTCCCGGATTGCCGCGAGCTCCGGGATCTGTTTTTCCTTCAGGACACCCTCGGGGTCGATGATGCGAAAGATCCGACGGGAGAGCGGTGTGAGGTCGGGGATTTCGGAGGCGATGGCGCCGAGCCGGCGTGCGCCTGACTTGAGAACGACCCTTTTCAGCTTGAGCCCGGAGAGCACCCAGCGGCCGATTGCGGCAAGCTCTTCCCCCTCGAGCTGCATGCCCTGCTTCCCCAGCGTGAGAAGAATGCCGCCGAGGTCGGGGAAATCGAATCCCGGCAGGGATTCTCCTGATTCAAGTATCGCGCGGAACTCGAGGGCGAGGGCGTGGGCATCGGCCAGGGGCTTCGGCTCGGTGATGAGGGGCTGGCCGCGCAGGGCCGCCGCTCCTTCGGGGCTCACGCACAGCGCGGCAAGCTCGTCGATGATTTTCGGAAACTCGAGGAGGCCGAGCGTGTGCTCATCCATGGGCCGTCCTCCGTGCATCCTGAAGCTCCGACACTATACGCACGTAGCTCTCATACCGGTCGGGATGTATCTCTCCGCCTTCCACCGCGGCGGTGACCGCGCAATTCGGTTCATCGACGTGCAGGCAGGGCTGGTACGCGCAGGACTGCATGAACGGAGCGAAATCACGGAAGTGGAATCCGACCTCCTCCGGCAGGACTTCGGCCAGCTCGAGCTCCCGTACGCCGGGAGTGTCGACGATCCGGAGCCCCTCGCTCAGGAGAAACAGAACCGAGTAGTTCGTCGTGTGGTTCCCCCGGTCGTGCTTCTGGGACAGCTTTCCGACCCGCTGGCCCGAGTCCGGCGAGAGCGCGTTCAGCACGGAGGATTTTCCCACCCCCGAGTGCCCCACGAGCACGGCAGTCTTCTCCTTCAACAGGGCCGCGAGCCCTTCAAGCCCCTCTCCCGTAAGCGCGGAACAGGAATGCACGCGGTAGCCCATGCGCGAATAGTGCGCAAGCCGTTCCATGATTTCCTGCGGGCACGGCAGATCGCACTTATTGAGGAGCACGAGAGGGGTCACACCACCCGATTCAGCCGCCACAATGAGCCTGTCCACGAATCGAGGCCTGAAGGGAGGCGCGCTCGGGCTGGTGACGCAGATGGCCAGATCAACGTTCGCCGCGAGGACCTGCGGCGCCCTGCCCTTCTTGTTCCACCGCTCGAGACGGGTGCGCCGCGGCAGGACGTTCGCAATCATGCCCTCCCCGGGGCTCAGCCCATCCGGGATCACATCGACAAGGTCACCGGGTGCGATGGGGTTGTAGCTTCGTGCGTCCTCCCTCAGCTTCTTGCCCTTGATCCTGCACTGGATCCTGATTCCGCCGGCGTTCACCGTGTAAATCGTATTGATGCCAAAAAGCACTTCACCCCTGATCGTTTCCGCCATTGGCGTCAGAGCGCGCCTTCCAGGTGAAGGTCGTATTGTCCGGCAAACCAGCCATACCTCTCTTCCAGAGGGGAGGGGCCGGTAATGTGAAGCGAGGCCTCCCCAGGGCCGCCGTTTGACGAGGGGGAACCCGCGAGCAGGCGCGCAACCTGTCGTGATACTCCTTCGCGGGAATCCACAAGCGTGACTCCATCCTCATCAAGCAGGGTTCGGAATTCCGATTCCAGATGCAGGAAATGGGTGCAGGCAAGCACGAGCGCATCGATGCGCTCGTGGCGAAAACGATCGACCTCGCGCCTCACGCGATCCGCCCTTTCCGCCGGCCCTGCGCGGTACAAATCGCTCTCCACGAACTCGACAAGCCCTGCCGCGGGCAGGCTCACCACCGTGCATCCCCCCGCGTGTTTTTCGATCAGCGCGCGCAGGTAGGCGCCTTCCACCGTCTGCCGGGTGGCCAGGACGCCCACGCGATGCCGGCGGGAAAAGGACGCCGCGGGCTTGACCGCCGGGACCACCCCGACGAACGGGAGCGGGAATCGGGCGCGCAGGGCTTCGAGCGCCACCACGGAGACCGTATTGCAGGCAACGACGATGAGAACCGGATGGACGCGCGCGATCAGGCGCTCGGTGACGCCGATGCTCGCCTCGATGATCCTGGCCGGCTCTTTCTCTCCATAGGGAAAGTTTTCCCTGTCAGCGACGTACACGTATCTCCTGCCCGGGAGCAGGCGGCGTGTGTGAGCAAGGTACGGGAGGCCTCCGACACCGGAGTCCAGAAATGCGACCGGCTCAGGTGTCATTTCCGAAAAGCTTATCGAGCTTCCGTTTCGCCTGCTGCGATTCATCGGAGAGTGGAGCCCCGCGCTGAGCCGGAGGGCGGGAACCAAATGAGAAAAACGTGCAGAAGTTCGCCCTGTCCTTTTCCTTCACCAGCTCATCAATTGATTCGGAGCAGTCCCAGTGTGCGCCCGGGCTGTAGAAACGACAGTTCAGGCACACCTTGAGGTCCTTGCCGCAAGAATCGCAGGTCGTCGAGCGATACACCTCACGCGGGTTCTCGACGACAGTCCCACAATAGTGGCACGCGTGCATGGAAGACAGAATATATCAATTGCCGACGGTCGGCAACAGCAATTCTCATTTTGAGGCGGGCGAAGCGCTTCTCATTTTGCCCGATTGAAGCGAGGCCGCTCCGAATCGTGAAACTGGCTTCTGCAGATTCCGGATCGTGCAAAATGAGAATCGCGGGGTCGGCAAGCTTGCTCTCTCCGCGCGGGAAGGATACCATTGCAGGGTATGTTCATGCCACGATCCTGCGCGCACAAGGGATGCGGGCGGCCTGCCCTTTCCGGTTCCGAGTTCTGCATCGTTCACCACCCGGACCCGGAAGGCCATGTCATGGGGCTCCTGCGGTCCCTGGGCAGCCCGGCAGCCCTGCGCGACCTCGACCTCCCCGGAATCATCCTGACGGACGTGGACCTCAGCGCGGCGGAGATTTCGGGATGCCGATTCACCGCCGCGACCTTTCTCCGCGTCAAATTCGGCGGTGCACAGATCCAGCTCTCATTCCTGGACCGTGCCACCTTCACTGAGTGCGATTTTTCCGGAGCCAACATACAAAACAGCGTGCTTGCAGGATCGATGCTCACCGGATGCTCGTTCGTGGACTGTGAGATCGTGCAGGCAAACTTCCTGGGCATCCGATGTGTGCGCACCGGCTTCGATCACTCCGACCTGTACGGATCCCGGTTCGTGGGCTCTCTCATGGAGCAGGTCAGCATGAAAGACTGCAACCTGACGCGGACAACCTTTGATGAGGGCCATCGAACCGGCGTGGATTTCCGCTCCTCCAATACGAACGAGGCCGTATTCCTGGAGCCGGTGCCATGAGGTTTTTTTCCCTTTTTTCCAGCACCGGGTTCTCCAATACCTACCTCATCGGGCCGGACCGCGGCGGGGACGCGGTCCTGATAGATCCCGGCGCCTTCGATGCCCCTCTTCTCCAGGCCGTCGAAGACAACAGGTTGTATGTCAGGTGGATCCTTGTCACCCATGCCCACAACGCTCACATAAACGGAATCCGGGCGCTGCTCAAGGTGTATGACGCGGTGATCTACGCAAACCAGCCCAGCGTGCTGGATTTCCCCGCTCGCCACGCCCAGGAGGGTGACGTGCTCTCCCTCGGAGAGTTCAAGGCCCGGGTGATGGAGACGCCGGGGCATTCCATCGATTCGCTGTCATACCTGATCGGCCACATGCTTTTCACGGGCGACATCCTCTCCGCCGGCGGGATCGGGAGCACGCGCGACGGCTACGCTCGTGGTCTGCTGCTGGAGACAGTGCGCCGAAAGCTGCTGCCCCTGGGAGATGAGATTCTGCTCTTCCCCGGTCACGGCCCCCCTTCGAAGATCGGAATCGAAAAGCTCTACAATCCGTTCCTGGGAGAAAAGCTCTGAAGCTGTGTCAGAATTGAACGGAATCTGGACGGCACCGGCGCGGTGAAGGTGCGCGGCTGGGCGTCCCCGGGCAGCCTGATGACGAGACTGCGTGCATGCAACAACAGTGAGGCGTCAGGAAAACGCGCGTCCCGGTTGCCATACAAGGGATCGCCGAGGATGGGGGACCCGAGGTAGCGCATGTGCACGCGAAGCTGGTGAGTGCGGCCGGTCCGGGGTGAAAGCAGGACATATGCGTAACTATCCTTGCCTGCCGCGAATGTCCGCAGAACGCGGTACCGGGTGACGGCGAGCCTCCCGCCCGAGATCACGCAGGTGAATTTCTTCCTGTCGCGCGGGTCGCGCGCGAGCCGTGTCTCGATCCGCCCCCTTTCCGAGGGCATCCTGCCGTACACGACAGAGAGGTAGCGTTTGCGAACGGTTCGGTCCTGGAATTGCCCTGCCAGGAAGTGATGAGCCGCGGAATTCTTGGCCACGATAATGACGCCGGATGTCTCCTTGTCAAGCCTGTGCACGATTCCCGGCCGGGGATCACCCGGCGGGAAGCCCGCAGCGAGCTGCCGGGAATGGAAGAGAAGGGCGTTGACCAGCGTTCCCGATTGGTTGCCGCTGCCCGGGTGGACGACGAGCCCCTGCGGCTTGTCGATCACGACCACATCATCATTCTCGAACAGGATCGAAAGAGGCAGGTTTTCCGGGACCAGGTCTGAGACCGGCGGGTCGGCGTAGGAAAGCAGCACGACATCCCCCAGCTTCAGCTTCCGCCCCATGCGCGCCGGGGCGCCGTTCACGGCAAGGCTCACGACCCGGGACCGGGCCTGACTCCGCGTGAAGAGCCCAAGACGCTCCGTGATGAATACGTCCAGCCTGATTCCCACGTCCTGCGGGCGTTCGACCCTCGCTTCAACGGCGTGTGCGTGACTCATTCAATCGCCCGATAAGAAAGTCGATTCCCGCAATCATCAGCGACACTGAAACCGCCGAGACGGCGAGCCAGGCGGTCTCCTGCGCCGAATACGTAGTGGCAATGCTGGAACCCAGGGGCCAGGGCGCGTAGCTCGGGTTGAATCCACGGGTGACGTATCGGTATGTGTCATACACTTCGAGCGTGACGAACAAGGAAAAGGGGAAGGACCCGACGGTTATGGCTTCCGCTCTCCAGAGATCCTTCAGCCAGGGAGCGACCTCGCCCGGAGCAAGGGGCTGGGGAACATGCTCCTCCGAGAAGGCCTCCGCACCGCACAGGGCAAGCAACACAATGCACAGCACGACAACACGCACGGGACGGCGGCTCATTTCTGTTCCCTGTGGCCGAAGAGTGCCGTTCCGACCCTCACAAGCGTGGCCCCTTCCTCTATGGCGATCTCGAAGTCACTCGACATGCCCATCGACAGGGTATCGAAAAATGGCAGCCCCCCGCCCGCCCGTAGTTCTTCGAACACGGAGCGGAGCATGGAAAATGACGAATGGATCCTCTCCCTATCCTCGCTGAGGGGACCCACCGTCATCAATCCCCTCACGCGGAGGCTGGCCAACCTCCCGATTGATTCCAATCCGGCAAGCAGCTCGCGTCGGGATAGAAAACCCGACTTGGTGGGCTCTCCGCTGGTATTGAGCTCCAACAGAATATCCATTGTCCTGCCTCGCTCTTCACATTTGGCATGGAGGGCTTCCGCGGTCTCCGCCCTGTCGATTGACTGAACGCACGCGAACAAACCCGAGGCTGCCCGCGCCTTGTTTCTCTGCAGATGACCGATGAGATGGAGCTCGAGGCCGCCGGGCAGGTCGAGATACTTCTGCTCGGCTTCCTGCACGCGGTTTTCTCCGAACAATGACAGGCCTGCCGCGCGCGCATCGAGGACAACCTGCTGGGGAAAGCCCTTTGTCACGGCCATGAGCCTGATGCCCGACGGGTCCCGGCCCGCCCGCTGCGCGGCGGCGCTGATGCGGTCCCGCACCGCCGCAATCGCTGATGTGATTGTCCCTACCATCTCCATTGCCGCACCGGAGGATATGCCCTGCTCACAGCCGCGGCAACAAGTATTCCAAGCAGCACGCCGACGCCGCCCTGGAGAAGATTGCCCGGCACATCGCCGAGCGACGCTCCAAAACCCGCTATGAGAGAGCCGCCCGCCAGATAGCCGCCTGCCATGACCGCAATGCCGACAAGCCCGGCAACGATGTTCAAGCCCACGTTGGCGGGCCGGGCTCGCGCAATGAGTCCCACCAGGAGGCCCTGCAGGCCGTGCACGACCAGGGAAATCGGGGCCCAGATGGCAAACGGGCTCAGGAGATCGGCGAGCGCCGTCCCGAGACCCCCGGCGAACATCGCCGAGATGGGGCCGAGGGTTATTGCGGTGAACACGATTGCGACGTCCCCCAGGTTGATATACCCCCTGGCAGGAGTCGGTATCTGCACTACCCTTGTCAGTACGGTGGTAACGGCGGCGAGAATCGCAATGGAAGCAATGCGAAATGCCGGTGACATGAACGGACGTTCATCGTTCATTCAGAGCCTCCTGGGGAGAGTATAGGCGAAAAGCAGTCATTCGGAAAGAACGCGCCGCCGTATCCGGCGGATTTGGCGCCGCCGCCGCACGAGCTTGCGTTACGCCTACCAGCGCACCAGGGCCGGGCTGATGAACAGGAAACCAAGAAGCATGCATACCGCCATATCGACGACCAGCCGCCGTCCCTGCTTGAGCACCGCGTACACGGTCCGGGGATTGCGTCTTCCGAATCCCCGGCTCTCGAGGGCCATGGCAAGCACCGGTATGCCTTTGACGGCCTCGATCAGCAGGGAGGTGAGAACCGGCAGGTAGGTATCAACGATCTTCTTTCTCCCCCGGGTCGCGGGCGGACCTGCGCGCAGTCGATGCGCATCCAGCACATTGTGCCAGGTCGAGGCAAGTGACGGCATCGTGCGCAGTGTGACGATCACCACCAGGCAGAACGCGTAGGGAAGACCGAACCATCTCAGGCTGAGGACAAGATCATCCAGGGAGACCGTTCTGACAACCGCAAAGAATCCGAACGTGACCCCGAGAAATCGCAGGAGCAGGATAAGGGTTTCGCGCGCGCCGTCACTCGTGAGGAGAACGATACCGAACAGCGTAAGAACGTCCGTGCCTCCCCTGATGGAAGGGCGGGGTCAGAAGGCAGATGAAAACGAGAACCGGAGCCATCGCCTCGAGCGGGGGAAGGAGCTCGCGAGGCCCGAGCGCTGTGGCGATGACGATGACCAGTGCCGCCGCGAAAGGCGCGAGCACCAGGGGCGGAACGGGCAGGAAAAAGCAGATGAAAAGGGGAACAAGCAGGAGAAGCTTCGCCCGGGGATCGAAACGGTGAAGGAAGCTGTGCCCGGGGCGGAAGAAATCCCCGCTCATGAGGCCGCTTCCCTGGATGGGGAGGGTCGGAAATCGCGGCTCAGCCTCCCCGCTTCCAGGACAAGGATCCTGTCGGACAGCGACGTCGCCAGAGACATGTCGTGCGTGATGAGAATGATGCCCGGCGCGCGCGGAATCAGCGCGTCGAGCAGGCGCTCCACCTCCCTGCAGGAAAGCCCCGAGTCGATCTCGTCGAGGACAAGGATCTCCCGCGGCAGAAGGTAGGAGATAGCCGCCTGCAATCTTCTGCGGCCGCCGTAGCTCATGAGCGCAGGCGGAGACGCCGGGTCCGGCAGTGAAAAGAGCTCGACGGCTTCTGCGATTTTCCGCTCGATCTCGTCCCTGCCCATGCCCTGCCGGCGAAGGCCGAGGGCGAGCTCGTCGCGGACGGTGGGAAGGTAGATCTGGTGATCCGGATTTTGAAAAAGGTATCCCACCCTCCCATTCGAGCTCATCCGTGGAAGCCGCTCTGAACCCCGAGCCCGTGCGCAGCGAAATGGCGCCGGCCTGGGGCGTGAGCAGGCCGCAGAGGATCCTTCCGAGAGTCGTTTTGCCCGAGCCATTGCTTCCCAGGAGCGCGCATACCTCGCCCGCATGCACTTCAAGAGAATCGATGTCCAGTGAGAAGCCGTCCCGACCGGGAAAGCGAAAGCGCACTCCTTCCACCTTGAGCTGGACTTCGGCAGGCGTGTCGCGATGGCGCCGCCTCTCTTCGCGCGGGAGGATGCCGTCATGCGACAGGGCGTGGCGGAATTCGGGTGCATCTCCGCTGTCCGCGGAAGAGACGATCCGGCCTTGCGAGAGGAGCGCGAAATGCGCGCCTCTTTCCGCCAGGAGCGGCAACCACCGCGAAGCGAGGGCAAGGACTGTCCTTCCCGTTTCCGCGAGAAAGTCCAGGGTAGCGGCTTTCCAGGCCTGATCGAGCTCCTCCAGAGACTCGTCGAGGATCCAGAGAGCGGGCCCGATCGCGAAGAGACATGCCAGGAGAAGCCTCTTCTTCTCCCCGCCCGAGAGCGTGGAAGGGTTTCTGCCATTGAATGCGGAGAGACCCATTCGTCGAAGGCTTTCCTCGACCCGTTCGACGATCTGCGGCCGGGGCACCCCGAGGGATTCGAGAGCAAATGCCAGCTCGGTGTCACAGCGGGTCGTGAAGATCTGCTCGTCGGAGTCCTGGGAGACGAGCCCGACTTTTTCCATGAGCTCGAACGGCGGGGATTTTCGCACGTCAAGGCCGTCGAGAAGGATCGTCCCCTCCAGCGTCCCCCCCGAAAAACGCGGCACCAGACCCGCGACTATGCGCGCGAACGTGGTCTTGCCCGCATCTGCCGCCCCGAAAAGCACGGTCACCCCGCCTGTCCGGATGGTCAGCGTGAATCCGTCATGCACGAGGGCGGCTTTTTCCACGCCCATGCCGGGGTAGCGGAACGACAGGTCTTTCACGGCGAGCAGTGGTGAGTCCGGGAGATCCATCCTGGGAAGCGCCTTTCTCGATACTATAGTGGCGGCCGACTGATCCGCGTCAAGGCCGACGAACGCGCCGATGGCGGCGCAATCTCAGGATCCAGTATCCGGCCCAGCACAGCGATAAAAGGAACGGGATCCCGACGATGAGCACTTTTGCAAGCGTGTCGCTCATTTTCACGCGTCCAGGACGACCTCCGCTTCCCAGCCGTCCTGCACCGCCTCCACCCTGTAGCGGTAGAGGCTGACCGCCTTCACGTCCGCGGCCAGCTTGTGCTTCATGGGATCGATCCGTTCGCCTCTGAGCACGGCGGACAGGGAAGCGACGGGAAGGGCAAGACCTGAGCCTTCCGCGATCCGCACCGATTCGATTCTCAGCAGCAGCCCTTCGGTGTCCTTGGAAATAATCACCCACTGCAGGAGCTCGAACAGCAGCATCCCGATTCCTTCCGCCGACAGGTGGATCTCCCTTTCCTCACGGGGAGTAATGGAAAAGAGATCGTAGACCATCGCGTTGACCAGCGCATCCACGGACGAATGGAACAGCTCCTCCAGCGTTTCTCCCGTTGCCGAGAACGCGACATCCGCGATTGCCCGGTCATCAAGATAACGCCAGGGCACGCCGTTAACCCCCTGGGGAGAATATACTCATAAAGCTTCCGTGCCGGGCTCAATACCTGCGATGGAGCAGCTTTTCCGTGACCCCGACGAGCGTGTCGATTGCAGGGTGGGACGGCAATCGCCGGATTTCCCGCAGTGACCTTTCCGTATACTGCAGGGCGCGGAGGCGCGCCCCTTCGAAGCCGCCCCGCTCCTCTATCAGGCGCGCAGCCCGGGAAAGCGCGCGCCGCCGCCGGGGCCGCCGCGCGAGCGCGGCAGCGAGCTTGTCGTCATCACCGCGCAGGGCGATGATCGTCGGGAGGGTGTATATCCCCTGCGAAATGTCGCTTCCCGTCGGCTTGCCGGTCTCGGCGCCGGCCCGCTCGAAGTCCAGTATGTCGTCGATGATCTGGAAACCCATTCCCAGACAGTAACCGAGTCTCCTGAATGTGCTGCATACCTGGGCGGTACAGCCGCTCTCATGCGCCCCGACGTAGAAGGACAGGGAGAAAAGCGCCGCGGTCTTTCCCGCAATCCTCCGAAGATACCGGCGGATGCTCGTATGGGGGTCATAGCGGTCGGCGGACTGGCTGATCTCGCTGCCGCAGATCCGGGCAACCAGCCGGGAGAGCGCCTGCGCGTTGTCCACCTTTGCCAGGTCCGCAATCAGCGAAAAACAGGATGCGAACAGCCAGTCGCCGACAAGCACCGCCTTGCGCGGCCCGTGCAGGACATGCATTGCGGCGACTCCCCGCCGGGTCGGGGCGCCATCGATGACGTCATCGTGCACGAGCGTTGCCATGTGAAGCATCTCGACCGCCGCGCCTATGCGCACCATCCGCGCCGCATCGGGGGTGCCGAAGCGCGAGGCCAGAAGGACAAATGCGGGACGCAGCATCTTCCCGCTCGCATCCAGCATCTGCCGAACCGCGGCATGAACCTCCGTGTCGTCCAAGGCGGCGCGGGAGATGATCGTCTCCCGCACACTGTCAAGCTCGCAGGCCAGTTCCGGCTGCCCGTCCCAAAAGGGGCTCATTTTCTATTTCGTAGGCTCGTCCGCGTAGAAATGGGTTTTCCTGGCAAACCGCGTGCCGTTCCACCATCTCTTGAAAAACGGCACAACCCAGGTGTCGAGCCCGAACGCCCTGCCGGCTCCGCCCATCATGAGGATCGCGGCAAACAGGAACCAGAGCTGGTTCCACGCGAACATGCCGGAGAGCGTGAAGATCAGGCACATGCCGATCGAGACAACCGCCGCCCACCAGGTGAACAGCCCGCCGAAAAGCGCGAGCCCGATCAGCAGCTCCGCGAAGACGATCATCACCTGGAACCAGGAATACGGCAGGTATGCGAGGATCCCGTCCATAACGGTCCGCCGGAACCAGGTGACGAGACCCGAGGCGGGATCCAGGATGGTCTTCGTGGTGTCGAGCCAGGGTCCGTGGACCGCCGGGGCGGCGGACGCGGCGGCCGCACCCGAGGCCGCAGACGCCGCGGAGGTGACATCCACGGCAGCGGCGCCTGTTGCAGCGGCTCCTGAAGCAGCGGCGGAGGCGGCCGTGGTGGCATCCGGGATTTTCACACCCGCCTGGATGACTCCCTTGGAAAACATCCAGCCCGTCTGGCTCGTGCCGGTGGAAAAATCGAGCCATCCCTGCGTAATCTTGTTTGTCGCCTCGACGACCCACATGAAACCGAGCCATAAGCGCAGGAGCAGGGGCCAGTATCCGCGAACCTTGTACGAAGCCAGTCCCCCCACGAAGGAACGCTCGTTCTTCACGTCGAGGAATTCGTGCTTGACGTACTCCCACACCTGGTTGACGCCCGCCGTGCCGAAGAGGTGCACCACATTGATCAGGTGTTTCACCCCGATGGCAAAGATGCCGGTCAGCGAGATGCCCATGACATGGGCCACGCCGGAGAATGCCCCCAGGGAAACCATGATTCCATGGTAGCGGGAGCGAAAGGTCTTCATCTGTCCGTTGGTGATATCAGCGATGATGTTGTGTGCCGCAGTCTCCGCGGTCTGTACGGCGGCCTCCACGATCTGGGGGTTGACCCTCTTGCCTTCCAGGTGCCACGCGACGTCTCCGACAACGTAGACGTTCGGATAGTCGACCGACTGCATGTATTCGTTGACAAGCAGGCGGCCCCTCTTGCCCTCGATATAGCGGTCCTTTGAAAAAGTGCAATTCTTCACCCCGCACGTGCCCTGCGTCGTGGCGAACCGGCACATACGGTTGGCGCATTTTCCTTTTGTGAGCGCCAGGTTTGCCGCAAACTCGCATCCCTGGATCCCGCAGGTCCAGACAAAGGTCCGGGCCGGGAGGGACCTGTTCCCGGCAAGAATCACTCCATTCTGATCCGCGCCGACTATCGGAGAGCGCAGCATGATCTGCACTCCCCGCTTCTCCAGGTAGCGCGTTGCCTTCTGCTGCAGCTTCTGAGGAAGATTCGGAATGATCGCGCCCAGCGCCTCCACCACGATGATGCGCACTTCCTTTTCATCGATGTGGTGCGCGCGGCAGAGCACGCGCCGCTGGTCCTTGAGCTCCCCCGCCAGCTCGATGCCCGTAAAGCCCGCGCCCGCGACGACGAAAGTCAGCAATTCCGAGCGCTTCGCCGGGTCCTTCTCCGCGGCCGCCCGGCGAAATACATCCTCTATGTGGCGGCGAATCCTCAGCGCGTCCTCGAATGACCAGATCGTGAAAGCGTGTTCCTTGATTCCCGGGATGCCGTAGTACTCAGGCTCGCCTCCTACCCCGAGCACCAGGTAGTCGAACGCATATTGCGCCGCTTCGGAAATGGCCCGACGTGCCTCGAAATCGATCGTGCGTATCCTGTCCGTGACAAGGGTGACCGGCCGGGCGCCGAAAATCTTTCTGAAGCTTATCTGAACGGAAGCGGGGTCCACTCGACCGCCCGCCACCTCGTGCAGCTCGGTCATGAGCGTGTGGTCCGTGTTCTTGTCGATCAGAGTGATCTGGATGTCGCGACGCATCCCGATCTTGTGCGCGAGTACCTTGGCGGCTTCGACTCCGCCGTACCCTCCGCCCAGAACGAGGATGCGGATAATGTCTGGCATGTGATATCCTCTTCAGAATCACCCCATCCTACTAAGGCGAGCGGAATTGTCAATACTGACGGGTTTCCGACCGGCCATGATGAAATAGCCTCTTTTGCCCTGCGTCTATCGCATTTCGGGCATAAAGAGCGTGATGCAGAAGAGAACGCCGAAAACGAGGTGGTGGAGCATCACGAGCGGGATGATCGGCTTCCTTTTTTCCGGCGCCCGAGGCATGAACAGAAACGGAGGCACGGTGAAGGGCAGCGCGAGGTAGATCAGCCAGGGAGGAGGATAGAGGCCTGCCAGCAGGAGCAGCGCGGGACTCGCGTACGCGCTCGCCAGGAGCATGCAATACACCCGTATGGCGCGCGGGTAGCCGATGCGCACGGAAAGGGTCCGCAGGGCGTATCGACTGTCAGATTCGAAATCACGAAGCTCATTCGCCAGGAGGATGAGGGAAACGAGAAGGCTCACGGGAATTGAGACCAGCACGACATTCCATGAGAAAGCCCCCGCAACAGCGGAGTAGGCGCCCGCGACCATGAACACGCCCATCAGGAAGAAGACGATCACCACGGCCAGTCCGCGCCGCTTGTAGTTCAGCGGCTCCCCCGTGTAGAAGAACCCGCCGGCGAATCCCACAAGCCCCAGGATGATGAGAGCCCATCCGCTCCGCCATGCCAGGAACAATCCGACCAGTCCGGCGAATCCGAAAAACGCAAGGCCGACAAGGAAGATGAGCCATTCCAGCAGGTCGCGCTCGGCCTTGGTGAATCCGAGATGTGCGACCTTGTCTCCGACCCTGCGCTGGCGAAACTCGAAGAAATCATTGACGAGATTCACACCCGCCTGCAGCGCGAGCCCGGCTGTCATCACGCCAATCGCATTCAGGAGATCTCCGCGGCCGTCACGGTACGCAAGCAGCACTCCCAACGCGCACGAGAACGCGGCGATCACCAGCGAAGGGATGCGCAGAGCGATGAAGCCCGCGCGCCACGCCCGCAGGTCGAACGCAAGACGCAGCGAGTCCCTCACGAAGGGGCGCAGGAGAGCGACAAGCTTCATCCGCGCCCTCTCCTACGCCCCAGAAAAGCCGCGGATGCAAGGAAAGAGATCAAGACAGCGAGGTAATCCACTGCTCTGAGCTTCATCGAGGCAAAAAGATCGGTACCGCTTCAGGGTGCAGAGATGGGCGGCACAAGGGTTGAACTTGTGACCCCCAGCGTGTCGAACCAGACAGAGTGGAACTCCGCGCTTGTACCAATTTGGCGCGGCTTGCTTCAACTTGTAATAATTCTATACATGGCTGAAAAATGAGTCAAGCGGGGTTGTATTGATCTGCAACGACTTGGATCAGCTTTCATAATGAGAATGCTACACTCAGGGTTACACTTGGCAAGCGAGATACTTCCGATATAGACACCCGGGCGTCTTAGCTCTGGATCAATCTGACACCCCCCCTGAGAGCCTCCGGAAAACCTTCGCCAATCAAGTGCCGATCCCGTAGAACATTCCGCGCGGCATTTTCTACGTCAAAATGGCGTGCGATCCCACGAGCAACATCAAGCAAGGCTGGTTCGGGATCTGCAGTCAGAAGATTCATTACAGGCGGAGACCCTCTCGACGGAGTAGCCGTGAAAAGTCTTTCGATTCCAGTTTGCCTGGGGTGTATACTGGGGTGCCGGCGAACGGTGGGGCCGTGCTCAAGTTCCGGGGGAGGTCATTGATTGTCCCGGGGCGTTAGAGCTTGTTTGCGAAGAACAGTAATCCTGTTATCAGGAGCGCCGACCTACTTGGGAGAGCGTTCGCAGGCCTTTGGATAAGGTTGTTTTCTACACTGCCCTTGCATATGGATATGTTGTGAAGTGTGAAGACATGAGGTAATTGCAGGACTCTCCTCCTTCTCCCCTTTCTTGTGTTCATGGTGATTGAAGAGAGGGCCTTTTCTGTAGCTTCTCCCCGACCAGAAACCCCTTTTGACTTACCTGTAAAGGCTTTCTGTCGGCTATCATCTGCCGGTACCTGTTGTGGTTCATAGGGACCCGTATGGCGCGAACCTAGAGAACGACGGGCCTGTTTTTCAATCGCAGATATTATTAGTCCTATCTCTTCTCCTTTGTCAGTGACGGCAACGACAATCGCCTTCCTATGGTCAATCCATAAACCCACTTTGGTTTTCATTGAGTTCTCCTTGCCCACGCGGCTCCACGACAACGGCATAGAGGCCCTGACTCTTATTCCTCAAACGGAAGTTATTCATAGGGCAGTATAGCACTCGATTCATCGGCTGAGATCAGCAAAATGAACCGATCGCTGTCGACTACGCCAGCGAAGATCGGCCAGGAGGAAGTCGCCCGCCTGGTGCCTGAGGGCGCAGCAAGCGCAGATACCACCGCCGTAGTCTCCTCAATGGGTGACCCGGTGGGCATAGAGCCGAGGACGGCGCAATTTAGCAGCACGAAGCGGTCGTTCATAAGGTCTGCGGCGGCTGCATCACTATGTAAGCCTGGCTCGATGGACGCGCACTCCACCGGATTGATTGTGGCTCTTAGGCGCCAGCAGCCAAGACGTGTAGGCGTCGAAGGCCACAGGTCAACTCCGGGAAAACCGGGAACCGAATCGTCGCCAGACCGGAGTTCTCGTTGTCGCTGATCAGTCGGCCCTGGGTGGCCGCGAATCGAAGTCCCTATCTTTTTACCCCCACCATGCTTACATTGTAGTTTAAGTCAAAAAGGAGGGTACCAAGATGCCCGAATATGGACTGAAGGTTGCGCCTGATACAGTGGCGTATGCTGACTCGGAGAACCGCAAGCTGATAGTGGAGTTCGCCATCCCAGGAGCGCCAGCGGATACTGTCGATCTGAAGATGCTGCAAGACAGCGTGCACCTGACAGCGCCAGCAAGGGACATCGAGTATGTTGCATCACTGGCTTTGGGTTGGGCGGTGAAACCTGACAAAGCCGAAGCGACCTACGAGCATGGCCTGCTTCAAATCGAGGTGCCCTTCAAAGACCCGATGGAAGATGCTGTGAAGGTCGTTATCAAGGCAGGTGGCGCAGAAACCAAGACGAAAATAATCGCAGGCAAATGACCCGCTAAACTCTTTGGGCTTGTAAACCTGGATCGCGCATGCGTGCCGAAACAGGTCGCTCAAATCCACTGGGTTCTAACCGGGATGCTATTCGGGGGAGCCGTTGTCGTTGCTGAGCTTGGACTGGCAAAAGGTGAATGGGAGCTTGACGGTTGCCTCATCGGTGTGCCTGTGCATCCGTCAACGCCAAGTGCCGAACATCTTCCTGAGAACGCCGTCGTCTCGTTGGAGTCCTCTTTTAGTACAGCCGAAGTCACACAATGATTTGGATTGGGCATCGAAGGGAGAAGGGAGCAAGCGTTGAAGACTCTCTACACCGCAGTATCGACGGCTCATGGCGGACGCGATGGCCACGTTTGGTCGTCAGACGGCATTATCGACCTCGACGTGAAGACTCCCAAGGGGATGTGTGGCCCCGGTGGCGCGGGGACCAACCCCGAGCAGCTCTTCGCCTCTGGATACGCGGCGTGCTTTGAGTCTGCCATGCGCGTGGTCGCGCGCATGCAG
>CAWGAC010000026.1:0-94185 GCA_963820435.1 uncultured Spirochaetota bacterium
CACCTTCCGTTTGCAAACATTCCGAAGCAACTATACTATGAACAGAGGCGCGCGTACAGTGGAGCCCGATTCCATTCTCTCGCAGGTCTCCTTCGCCGAGTTTCTGGACCAGGTGCAGGACGGCCTCTATATCGTCGATTCGAGGCGGCGGATCGTGTTCTGGAACCACGCGGCTGAGGAGCTGACAGGCTTCACCGCGGCCGAGATGGTCGGCAGGAGCTGTTTCGACCCGAAAGCGCTCGACCACCGGAACAATTCTCGGAGAAAGCCTGTGCACCGACGAAACCTGCCCCGTCCTTCGCAGCATGACCACCGATGTCGGGGGAACGGTGCCGCAGCTTATCCTCATCAAGACAGCCTCCGCGGCCTCACCCCATTTCCCTGAGCGTCGGCCCGCTGCACGGCCGGGAAGGTGAGGGCATCGGGGCAATCGCGCTTTTTCGCAGCATGCGCGAGGAGTACCAGCAGCGGAAGCTCGCGGTGGAAATCCAGAAACACATGATCACTCAGACGGGCTTTACGAGGAACGGAGTACGGGTCGATACGGTCTACGCGCCGGTCGACGAGATCGGCGGAGATTTCCTGGAGGCCTTTTTCCTCAACGAGCAAACTCTCATCGCGACAGTTGCTGACGCGACCGGGCACGGAATATCCGCCTCTCTTTTCACGATGGTCTACAAGACTCTCCTGCACTCCTCCTTCGGCCGTTCCCGTGATCCGGCAAAGGTGCTGGCCGACGTCAACCGCGATTTTCTGGCGACCGCCGAGGTGGACGGGTTCTACATTGGCGCATGCCTGGTGAGCTACGACACGGAATCCCGCACGGGGAGCTACACGGCCGCCGGCCACCCGCGGGGGCTTATATTCTCCCGCGAAGGAGAGAGGCGCACGCTGAGGGAAAGTCTCGCCTTGCCGTCCCTCATGCTGGGGATGAATGCGGAGACTCGATACGGCGGGATCTCCTTCGCGCTCGCACCCGGGGATCTCCTTTTCATCTCGTCAGACGGGATTTTCGAGGCCCCGTGCGCCAACGGCAGACAGTTTGGAGTGGAGGGCGTGGAGGAGTTCTTCAGGAGCTACACGGGAGACAGCCCGCTGGAGGCCTTGCTGGCCGAAGTACGCCGCCGGAGCACGTTCCATCCGCTCGGGGATGACGTGAGCGCCATCATTGAGCGCCGATTCCGTGACAGGGCCGAAAGTCACACAACACAGAGCCCTTGCCAACCACGCATGATTTTCATTATAGTGGCGCACTTTATATGTGCAGAATGCCGATACACAGAGGAGTGAAAACTCTCCTCATGGTCGTCCTCTTAGTAGTTTCCTCCTCCCTTTTCGCGGACACCGCGTCACGGTACCCCGTGACATTTGGAACCTAGCTCCAGGGGTTCGCCTCCTGGTATGGGGGGAAGTTCCACGGACGCCTCACCTCCAGCGGGGAAGTATTCGATACCAACGACATGACCGCCGCCCACAAGACGCTCCCCTTCGGGACCATCGTGAAGGTCACCAACCAGGACAACGGGAAGACGGCGCTCGTGAAGATCAACGACAGGGGTCCTTTCATCGAGGGAAGGATCATCGACCTGTCGAGGGCGGCGGCGGAACGGCTGGACATGGTCGGCCAGGGCGTGGCGCGTGTGACCCTTGATATCGTGGATTTCGTCACGGACAGTGACCTGTACGCCGTCCAGGTGGGAGCTTACGCCCTGGAGAAAAACGCGGAGAAGGCCCGGGCGACGCTCGAGGCTGCGGGTTTCGTCGTCACGGTGCAAAGAAACACCTTGGGGGTCACGCGCGTGTCCGCGCGGGCCATTGCCGGCCGTGACCTCCCTGACTCACGGAAGAAACTGGAGGGGCTCGGGTTCTCGGGCTACCTTGTAAAGAAGGAAAAGACGGAAACCCCGCGGATCTCCCGCAACACGGCGGCGGGCTCTCCCACTGCCTTCGTCACTCCCTGACGTCCGTGTGCTCCCGGGTGAGCGGCTTCCCGAAGAAGAGCATAAAGATGATGTTGATGCCGGCAAAGTAGCCGGCGCTCAGAATTCCGTCTTTGAGAAGGCGCCGCGCCGAGGTCCTCATCAGCAGACGCATACTGAAGCGCACGAGACCGACCCGGGAAAGCCGGATGGCGATATCGGTATCCTCGCCGTAGAAAGTGATCGCGGTGTTGAACCCTCCCGCCTTCTCGAGCATGCGCCTGCGCACGACGAAATTCCCGCCCTGCGCAATCGCGCCCAGGCGCAGGATGCGCTGTCCGATGACATTGGGAAAGAACTGCAGCAGGTAGAAGAACATGGATCCGATCTGAGCGTGGGGGGGCATGTCGTAGTAAAAAAACGGCCCCGAGAGAAGGGCAAGGCGCGGATTTTCGAAATGGGGCAGCACCCGGGAAATATAGCCGCGAGGCATGAGGCAATCCGCGTCCACATTCATGATCAGCTCGCCGTGTGCGTGCCGGAACCGGTGTTTCGGGCCCGGGAAAGCCCCTTGCATGGCTCGTCGACCACTCTTACTCCGGGGAAACCGGCAGCGACCTCGGCCGTGCGATCAGTGCTGGCATTGTTGACGACAATGATTTCCACGTCGTGCCCCGAGCGTGCCGCCTCCCTGCTGACGGCCTTCAGACATGGCCCGATATAGTGTTCCTCATTATAGGCCGGGATTACCACGCTGAGCTTCATGCGGGCTGAGTATATAAAGACGGCCGGCGCATTGCAAAGCATCGTCTGGCTCTGTATCATTGATGCAGCAGGAAACATGCGAGAATGAAGCTCTCTCAGCGAATCATCGGATACGGAGCAGTCATCCTGGGCGCAATCAGCGTCCTGGTGGGCGCCCTTCCGTGGTTTGGCGTCCAGGTGGAAGCTTATGCGGTCGGCATCGTGTTTTTCGTAACGGGCGCGTGGATCCTCGCGGGACCGGAGCTGCGCGACACGGCGCGCAGGGCCTTGCTGGCCGCGCGTGAGGCACGGCGCGCATCCCGGCGCTCCACGCGGCGCCCGGGCAGAGAGCCAGTCACCATCGATCCGCTGCTGCCCGTCCGCATCCTGAAGCTTGCCCGTGAGCAGGGAGGCACGCTTACCGTTGCACAGGTGGCCATGGAGCTCACCGTACCGCTGGACCAGGCGGAGGCCGGGCTCAACGAGTGCGTGCGGGCCGGCAACGCCATTCCGGACTACGACATCCCGCGCGCGCACGCCCTTTACCGGTTTCCGGAGTTCGCCGAGCCCGACCCGCCCCGCCTTTCCAGTTGACAGTGGCCGGAGGCGCCGATAGAATCACTGACTGCGCCGCGGTACGGGAGTACCCGTTCGGCGAGTACGCCGTACGCTGCGGATTTTGCGCCGCGGTACGCCGCGGATTGCGGTCGTGCTGCCGCCCCAGTAGCTCAGCTGGATAGAGCGACGGTTTCCTAAACCGTAGGTCAGATGTTCGAGTCATCCCTGGGGCATACAATTCCTAACTGAACAAAAAGTTGGACCAGCAAGCGCTGGGAAAGCCATACGCTGTCAGATACAAGATGTCAGAAGCTTCATCTGTGGCGATGTCTTCTACGGTCCCCAAAACCGTCGGGCTTCATTGCTGTCTGCCCGCACGCCAGCTTCGCGGGATGGCGCTCTTCGTCTGGTCCTTGAAGAATGAGACATCGGGGTAGCGGATCTTTGCCGCTACCGCTACCCAGTCACAAACAAGCTTTCCGCTGTTTTCCCAGCATTTTCGTGTGGGTAGCGGGGTAGCGGCAAAATCGGCGGAACGAGACACCCTTGATTCCGCCCTATAACACCCCTTGACTCGCGCTGGCTCCTGGTCTTGATCAACTAGTAGGCAGCGAGTACTATGGACCCATGGGAAAAGCAAGGACTCCCTCGGGTATCTATGCCTCAACTTTCCAAATCAACAACGGCAAGCTTGCTCAGTCTATGAGAATGAGCCTCCCTGCCGCCTTGGTGCGCTCTCTCGGACTGATGAAAGGAATGACCGCCTATATCAAGGTTCATACCGACGGAACCTTTACTGTCTACCCGAACAAGCCCCCCGATACTCGAAAGTAACACAGTGAGTGATCCAAGATTGCTTGGCCTGGCAAAGCGAAACGTCTGGTGGCTCGCCCCAGAAGAAGCTCTGGAATTCCCGCAGCGAGTCATCGCCAGAATCATGGACATGGGCACTCTTGAAGATATTCATGAGCTGGTAGGGATTGTAGGCGAGGAAGCCCTGCGGCAGACATTACTAACCGCTGAGGCCGGGCAATTTCGACCACGGTCCTGGTCGTACTGGCAATACCTTCTCAATGGGCTTGCCGATGATGCTCTGCCGCCCATGCCGGTGCGGAAGGTGTCATGAGTACGTTCAAACCACACTTGGAAGTTCTGCCCGAAGCGCAGAAAGAAATCTGGCCTGCTCTGGATTGGACTACTACCAATCGCTTTGTGTTGTACGGAGGAACAGCAATCGCACTGCGCTGCGGCCATCGCGCGTCAATCGATTTCGACTTCTTCACCGACCAGCCACTGAATCAGTCGACTATCCTTCAAGAACTGCCGAAATCTGGGATGGCTTTCCATCTCGTCCAGGACGAGAAAAACTCCCTTACCGTCGTTACCGAACCTGGAGACGTCAGGCTGTCATTCTTTGGTGGCCTCGGGATGGGGCGGGTAGGCACGCCAACACTCACGGAAGATGGGGTCCTGTTGGTTGCATCAACGCTTGACCTCTTGGGTACGAAGCTCAAGGTGATCATGCAGCGAGCTGAATCGAAGGACTACTCAGATATCGCTCAACTGTTGGGCGCCGGACCGAGTCTGATCCAAGGGCTTGGGGCAGCCCGGTCATTGTACGGTTCCGCCTTCGCTCCGGCGGAATGCCTTCGCGCCTTGACCTTCTTTGATGACGGCGACCTATCTAGGGTAAGCGCGGAAACGCGCAACGTCCTTCGGACTGAAACCGCGAAGGCATCTAAGGCGTTTCCGATTCCTTCTATTGAGCTGGTCAGTAATCAATTGAGTGATGAAGGTATCGTCCGCAAGGCAAATCGCAGTCGAGGCGGATTGGAGCTCTGAGGGCGGGCGTCCTCCATGCCGCTTGATCATCATGTCCAAGGCTGAGAAGGCGACAAGCACGACCACGGCTGTGACATTATCTGTGACATTATTCTTTTCGTAGTCCCTACAAGCCGTAACAACTCCCTGCATATCCTCTTGACAGATTTCCTTGCCCTATCGATACTTGCTGCGAATAAATGCGTTCTGCTGCAAGCTCTTGCAAGCTCCGAGGATGGCTAGTGCCAGTTTGAGGGGCTAGTGCCCGAAAGGGTGTGCTGGTTCAAGTCCAGTCCGCAGCATCGCAAGTCCTTGAATCACAAGGACTTGCAGATGGCACCCATACGGGGCATGAACAGCTTTTTACAACTGTGACATTGTTATTTTCGGGGTTCCTCAATTTTACAAGCTCCTGCAAGCATAAAAAAGAACTAAGGCAGGGAATGGGGAACACCAGCATTCATAGGTTGCGGCCGCTCGTACCCCACCAGGAGCGTTAGCGCAGCCTCAACGGCTTGGAAACGGAGCGAGAATTGCTTGTTTCCGCACTCCTTGATCCACCAGACGTCGCAACAGTGGTCTCCCCGCTTGCCCACGCTGCAGCAGTTGCGTTTGCGCGTTGTACCGCCTCAAGGAGATCGTCCCCGAAGACTGAACGAGCAGACAGAGCCCCCATAAAAGCATCGCCCGCACCGAGCGTGTTTCGCACAGCGACGGAATGACCTTGCACGTACCACGCTTCCCCTTGCGCATTCATCGCGACGCAGCCACGCTCGCCCAGTGAAACTACCACGTTCGCGCACATTTCTTGCAAGGTTTTCAACGCCTTTTTTCCGTCGGTTTCAAGGTTCAGAATTGTGACGCCGCTCATCATCTCCGCTTCAATCTCGTTCACGACAAGGACGTCGAGGTTCTTGAGCAGCTGGTCCGGCAGCTTTCTTGCGGGCGCGGCATTGAGTAACACCATAGCGCCTGACTTTCTTGCCACGGCGGCAGCGTATACGTCTGTCTCTATTGGGACCTCGAGTTGAAGGAGCAATCCTGATCCACGCCGGAAATGGGAGGCGGCTCGGTCTACGTCATCTGGACTAAGATTGCCATTGGCTCTGGCAACGATCACTGCGGCGTATTGCCCGCTGGGTTCGACAAGAACGTGCCCTATACCGGTGCCAGCCGCATCGCTGACAACCAGTTCCAAATGTACACGCGAATGCATGAGGTATTCGCGGATAGTCGCTCCGAACGTATCGTCGCCGACTCGGGCAACCAGGTAACTCTGGCATCCACAGCAAGCTACCTGAACTGCTTGATTGAGGCCTTTTCCACCTGGAGAAATTCGAAATTGGTACCCTGGCAAAGTCTCACCATTTCGAGGCCGTCTATCTGCATATGCAATCAAGTCAATATTGGCTGAACCGACAGTGATGATTTCTCCCATGTGAGGTTACCTGAATAATGCCTGGTACAAAACTCGCCGTACTGCGAGCGCATCCTGCGCGGCCTGCGCCTCCGCAAGAGCTCTACGATCCAGACTATCGAGTCGGTTGCAGATCGATTCCACACTCATCATGTTTGCAGCACATTCCTGCACCGGATCCTCTCGCACGGGGAATGTGTCAAAATAGACAACATCCTGATAACCAAATTGCATTAGATAAAATAGTAACTCGGCCGTTTGAACGTAGGTTGCAGAGGCCACCATGAGACCATCATCATGATATCCATAGCCATCGTTCAGATGGACTCCGAACAGGAGGCCACTTCTCGCGGCAAGGGATGCCGCATACGCCGGATTTTCACTCGCCACCAGGGAGTGGCAATAGTCGATGGTAACTCCCAGATTCGGCAGCTTGCACTCATGGATCAGCAGGAGAGTGCTCGCCATGTCGGCTAGGAGGCTTCGCTTTCTTGGATCCGTAGGTTTGTACTCGAGACTGATTTTCAGGTCTTTTGCGAATTCGGCAACTTCACGAACGCCGTCGCATTCTTGTTCCCAGGCGCTCTTGTAGTCGACTTGAAATGGGTAGTCAAATCCATCCGTTGAGAGCCACATGACCATTTGATCCGCTCCAAGGCTCTTGCAGAGGTCCACGCCTTCCTTCAGCAGGGCTATGGCCTGCTTTCTTTTTCCAACGTCAGGATTCATCAATATCCCATCAGCGTAGGTGACCGAGGGAAATCTAACGTTCATGGCCTGTAATCTCAGATTGCTGGCCTTGAGTGCGGAGCGAACTTCCTGTTCTCCTATCAAGTCAAAATGCTCGGGGTAATTCAGAACGAGCGCATTCAGGTCTTTGACTTTTCCCGCGCGAGCAATAAGGTCCCGAACATCATTATGGCCATAGGTCCAGCGATACAGGTCAGGCCTGGACTTGAATGAGTTCAGTCTGACATGCATACGGAAAATGATCTGCCATTCCCTGCTCCTCAGGACTCAAGCTCACGAAACAGATCACTGTTCGTCATTTGAAGGTGTCCGCTTCTTTGAGGCGGTAGACCCTGCGTGCCGTTTCAGCGAACAACGCGCGGCGGTCGGACGCGCTCAAGTCAGCCGTCAGTTCATCGAACGTCGCATACAATTTGACCAGGCTCGAGTAGAGGCTGTCCACGGGGAAGTTGCTCCCGAACATGCAGCGGTCCGGCCCAAAGATATCGATCGTGTCGAGGACAAAGGGGCGGATGCTCGTGATCGTCCAAGCGTGATCGTTGGTACCTAAGGCGGAGATCTTCGTTACAACGTTGGGTCTCCTCGCAAGCTCTGCCATTCCATTCCGCCATTCGCGCACAGAGTCGGGATCGCGGCCAATAGGCATTCCTGCATGATCAAGGATTATTCGGATCCCAGGGTGGTTGCCGGCGAGTTGTGCAGCTCCGGACAATTGCTGTGGAAAAACCTGCAAGTCAAACGATAGGCCGTACTCTGCGAGAGCGGAAAAGCCATCGAGCCAGGCCGAATCAGTCATAAGGTCCGCACGATCGCGGTGCGTGAATGCAGGGTCCGGATGCCAGTTCAGAATATCACGAATCCCGTGCACCGAATCAAAGGATGCCTGCTCGGCGAGCTTCGCACGCGCGTCCGATGCGATAAGGTCGACCTTGGCAACGAGCGCGCTCGGTAGTCCGCATATTGAGCGAACGGAATCCACCCACCGTGTCTCCCACAGCGGATCGGCAGCACCATTCTCGACATGCACGGACCCGACGAGGCGAAGACCGCCGAAATCGCGCAGGTAGTCGTCGAGAAAATAGCTGCGTCGTATCGGCCGATCGTCCCCGTGGTAGCGAAACGGCTCTGCCGGCCCCTCAAGCCAGGGGTAGGAATGCGTGAGATCACACAGGTGGTGATGCGCGTCCACGATGTCGAAGTCCAGGGCCATTGTCATTCGTCTTCTTTTGCAAGTCGTTCAATCGCACGATAAATGCCCGTGTGATCCAGTTCGCCGTCACCCGCTCGGATGAGGTCAGCGAATAGATCGGTCACGGTTTCGGTCACCGGCAACCGGAGACCCCTTGCGCCCGCGGCGTCGATGGCGAAGCGCAGATCTTTGAGTTGGTTGATCGCGGTCCCGCCGGCAGTGAAGTCTTCGCGCAGCCACTTGTCGGCTTTCTGGCGAAGCAATTCCGAGCCGGCGAGTCCACCACCGAGAAGTTCGAGCACCGTAGCGATGTCGAGTCCGCCATGACGGGCAAGAAGTACCGACTCGGAAAGCGCGGTAACGGTCGCTGCGACGACGATCTGGTTACAGGCCTTGGCAAGTTGTCCGGAGCCGCTGGGACCGAGGTACCGCACGGTGCGTCCCAGCGCGTTGAACACCGGAGACATCAGCTCGGCGGCCCGGCCATCGCCTCCCACCATGATGCTGAGGGTGGCGCTCTCCGCGCCTGCCGTGCCGCCGCTTATGGGGGCATCGAGCAGCGTCACTCCCAGTGCAGCGAGCTCTGCTGCGAGCTTCGCGACCCCGACCGGTGAGACGGTGCCGTGAACGACAAGCACGGGCTGGGTGATCCCACGCTCGGTCCACCCGGCGAGAAGGCCATCATCGCCGCGCAGCACCGCTTCGACAGCGTCGAGATCAGTCAATACCGTAAGCACTGCGTTGCAGGCCGCGGACGCAGGCGTTGACGCCACGACCGCGCCACGAGCGGCGAGCTCGTCGGAGCGTCCGGGCGTGCGGTTCCAGACCGTGAGCCCTCCGAAGGCTGCCAGCAGGTGAGCCGCCATTGGGCGTCCCATCCTCCCCAGACCGAGAAGCGAGATTGTGAAGGGTGCTTCTGTCATCGAGACACCGCGCTAACTCCCGACCGTCTTTGTGTCCGATGTCGCATCGTGGGGCAGGGCGGAGCGACGCGCGCCACGCTTGGGCCGAAACCATCCCTTGCTGCCCCGCTCCAGCGCAACCGCAATGACAACAACGAGACCAGTCACTATCTGCTCGTAAAAACTCGACACGTTGAGGAGAACCATCCCGTTCGTAAGGCCACCCAGGATCAGGGCTCCCACGAGCGTTCCCGCGATCCGCCCCTCGCCACCCATGAGGTTTGCACCGCCGATGACCGCCGCAGCGAGCGCGGTGAGGAGGTACGGGGCGCCCGCATCCGACTGAGCTGCGCTGATCCTCGCGACAACGATGAGGCCGGCGAGTCCGCCGAGACCACCAGAAAGCGCGTAGACGGCAATCTTCACGCGGTTGACGCGCACGCCGGAAAGCCAGGCGGTCTCCTCGCTGCCGCCCGTTGCGATGACGTTCTGTCCTAAAACCGTCCTCCGCAGGAGAAGCCAGGCACCCACACCGACCACCGCAACAATAAGCACAATGATCGGGATTCCACCCACGTAGCTGTTCAAAATGGCCACGAACTGCGGGGGGACGTTGTAGACGGGGCGGCCGCCCGTCACGACGTACGCGCATCCCTGGTAGACGCTCATTGTCCCGAGGGTGGCGATGAATGGCGGAAGTTTCAGAAGGGTAATCAGAACTCCGTTGACGGCACCGCAGAGCAGACCGAGCCCGATGCCGAGGAAAAGTGCCACGTAGGGAGGTGTGCCGCCGTTGACCATCATATTGGCCGACACGATGCCTACAAAGCTCGCAATCGATCCGACCGAGAGGTCAATGCCCCCCGTGATGATGACGAAGGTCAGTCCGAGCCCGATGATCGCGTTGACGCACGCCGACACCGCGACGTCGCTGAGATTGCCGAGCGTGAGGAAGATCGGCTTGAGCGCTCCGAAGATGAGGAAGATGACCGCGGCGGCAATGAAGATGCCTAACGCCTGGAAGTTCAGCGTTGTGCGTGGTTTGTCGCTCATGTAGTTCCCTTCACGATGCCCATGGCGCTGGCCACGAGGCTATGTTCGTTGATATCGTCGCCAACATGCTCCGAGATGAAACGACCATTTCGCATAACGAGCGCTCGATCACTGAGGGCAATGATTTCAGGCAAGTCGGAGGAGACTACGACGATAGCGTGACCGGAGGCCGCAAGAGCGTCGATCAGCGCATAGATCTCGGCCTTTCCCGCCACATCGACACCCTTGGTCGGCTCGTCGAAGAGGTAGACCCGCGCATCGCGTCGGATCCACTTGGCAATGACGAGTTTCTGCTGATTGCCGCCGGAAAACTGTCGCGCGGCGAGTCTGGCGTTCGCGGGTCTCAATGACAGCTGGGCTCCAACCTGCTCTGTCGCTGCAACCTGGAGTGAAGGATTGAGAAACGGCCCGAACCGGACGAACTCGCGACCAGCGGTGAGCGTGACGTTCGCGTAAGCAGGCATTTGCAGGACGAGACCCTGCCGCTTTCGTTCTTCAGGGATGAAGGCGATTCCTGCGTCCCGGCTGTCCCGTGGACCGTGGATCGGTACGCGACGACCATCGATGGCGACGGAACCGGTGCTGCCAGCGTCCGCCTTCACGATCGCGCGCAAGAACTCGGTGCGACCAGATCCGACAAGGCCGGCGATTCCGAGAACTTCGCCGGCTCGCACCGAGATGCTCGCCGGGCCGACACCGGAAGGATGCGTCACGTCCGTGGCAGTGAAGAGAACCGGGGCATCGGGCGCTACGGGATGCGTTCGTCGAAACTCAAGCAGTTGCCGGCCCACCATGTTCCTGACGATCTCTTCCATGCTCGTCGCGCTGGTCGAGTTTGAGAATTGGATCTTGCCGTCCCGCAAGACGAGAACGAAGTCGGAGACTTCCATGACTTCGTGCATCTTGTGGGAAACATATATGATTCCAACGCCCTTCTCGTGCGACAGTTCGCGCACACGCGTCAGCACCGCTGTCACGTTGTTCTCGAGCAAGCTCGTGGTTGGCTCGTCGAGCGCCACTATCTTGGCGCCGAAGGCGAATGCCCTGGCAATAGTAAGCGCCTGGCGCTGTCCCGGACTGAGCGTCGATACGCGTGCGCTCGCATCGAGCGGAAAACCCATTCTGGCAAGATCGGCGAGCGCCTCCTGTACCTCAGCCGTAGACGCCCGGCGTTGAGCCACAGAACGACCAATCAGCAGGTTCTGCTCGACTGTGAGCTGTGGCACGATCGCTGGTTCCTGGTACGCGATGACGACGCCGTCGGCAAGCGCCCGGCGTGGAGTATATTCCGTGCGCCGGACGCTCTCGACGAAAACCGAGCCAGAGTCGGGAACTAGTGAACCGCCGAGGATGCCGAGCAACGTGCTCTTGCCCGCCCCGTTCTCACCAACCAGGGCAAGGATTTCGCCCTTGGAGAGCGTGAAGCTCACATCGTCGACGGCGCGAACGCCGGGGAACGACTTGGTGACGTTGCGAATCTCAAGAAGCGGTGCTGTCATGATCCGGCTCAGTTCCTCGCACTCACGATCAGGGCATTCCAACCGGGTACTGGGCCACGTTGTCCTTGTCGATGATGAACGCCGGCACCTCGACCCAACCCGGCAGCTTCTTTCCTGCGAGGAGCCAGAGAGCCGCTTTGACGCCGGCGTGGCCCTCCGTAGTCGGCGCTTCGGTTACCGTCGCTGTCATTTTGCCCGCAACAATCTCCTTCTTCGCCTGCGGGATGCCGTCGGTGCCGACCAGGATGACTTTCCCGGTGAGTCCCTTGTCCGCAAGCGCCGCCTCGATGCCAAACGCCATGACGTCGTTCTGCGAGTAGAACGCCTTTATGTCCGGGTTCGCAGTGAGCATCGTGGTGGCGATGGTTTTCGCCTGGTTCGAGTCCCACATGGCAGTCTGTGAGGCAACCAGATTCAGGTTCGGGTGCTTGGCGACTTGCGCCTTGAATCCTATTCCGCGATTTCTCGCGTTCGATGAACCTGGGTCTCCCTCGATCATTGCGACTTTTCCGCCGTCTGGCAACAGTTTGGCAATATAGTCGGCGGCCGTCGCTCCGATCTTCTGAGCATCCGGGCCGATATAGACAACTCCAGGAAGGGTACCGCGCGCGTCGTTGAGGATAATACAGGGAACCCCCTTATCGAGAGCCGCTTTGAACACTGAATCCAGAGCCGTCGCGGAGATCGGCGACCCTAACAAAGCCGTGTAGCCCTGCTTGGCGGCACTTTGAGCCTTGTCGAGCTGTTCGGTAATGGAGGCCTCGTTCGTTACTGCGTAGTTCTGGAAAGCGACGCCGAGATTCTTACACTCTGCTTCGAAACCATCCGCCTCGTATCTCCAGAACTCGTTGTACAGCGTGCGCGTAATGTAGGCGAACTTGGCATCTTTGGGCACCATCGGGGCGCCGAGGGAGGCCTCCAGGTCCGCGATGGCTATCTGGGCGCTTTCGTCGACCAGGGAGACGATATTAGCCCCCGATGTGGAGGCAGCGGACTTCTCCGTGCCGCCGCTGGCGAAGACGAACCCGCCTACAGCCAAAAGCACAATCATTCCGATCAAGATTCTTTTCATAATCTCACTCCTCCTATAACAAATACGGATACTGCGAGCTTTTAAAAGCTCTGCCCACTTATGCGGCATCTCATGCTGCCGCCTGCATCTCCGTCGCTATGCGGTGAGGGGATAGCTGAACTGCTCTTCCGCTCCTCCTTTTTTCCCTTGGCAGTTCACGGCATCGTGCCATATGAGATTGTTCGCTTCTCAATCCTCCTTTCTTTTGCGAAGCTGCGGGGAAGCGGTTGCGCGGGTTCGAGCAGATGATGTCGGGGCCAGTTGTGCTTCCGTTTCACGCCGCAGCGTGAGAGCGTCGGGATGCGATTCATCCATGACCACGTCATCCCAGCTGAGGACACTTCCCTTGGCCACATTCTTTCGAAGTTCGACATGATGGCTGAGAGCCATTGGCAAAGCACGTATGTCGAGGGAATGGCGCGCGGAGACGAGCTTGCCCCATGCAGTGAAGCCGCCCTCGCCATCGAGGAACTCGCCAGCCTTGAGATCTCTTTTCGCGGTCGCAACGACGTCGCCATAGAAGCCGATCGGTGCCCCTGTTGCGACACCGAGGAGAGCTGCGTTCGCAATCGATATGTTCAGCTCGAGGCCGACGAAGTGATAAGGGCGGTAGAGCGCTGCATACCTGCCAGTCGGATCCGGGTGCCAGGGATATTCGGAGAAACAGCCGGCGACATAGTCATTGGTCGCCTTCACAACGACAAAAACCCCCTCCTGCGTATTGTGAGGGATACGGGCGCCGGCGCGGGTGAAGCTCGACATGACATCGACGCTTCCTTCGTGTTCCAGCACTCCGCCCACCGTTTTGGGTCGGCAAATCGTAGCAATCTCCTCGAGATTTCCCGGAGTGAAGGTCAGTCCGTCATCGGAGGGAGTCAGGCCGGCTGCATTCGCGACGGCGGCCATTTCTATCGCTGCCTTCGTTCCATCGCGGAAGGAGGTGTGCATATGCGGGTTGAGCTGCCCCGAATCGGTCAGCTCCTTCGAGAACTCCCAGTAGTTCCAGACATTGTCCGGTGTCATGTCGTGGTAGCCGTCGAGATACTTGGCGCCCTTTCCGGCACAAACGACATCAAACCCGGAAGTACGGGCCCAGTCGACGAGCTCCATGATGAGTGCAGGCTGGTCGCCATATGCCAGGGAGTAGACGAGCCCGGCAGCCTGGGCGCGACGGGCCAGGGCAGGGCCCGCCAAAGCGTCCGCCTCGACCGTCACCATGATAACGTGTTTTCCCGTGTCGAACGCGCGGAGGGCGTGAGAGACTCCCACAATAGGGTTTCCGGTCCCTTCAACGATTACGTCGATCTCTGATTCAAAGAGTTCCGCGGCGTTCGCCACGATTGTCGTTGATCTGGTGGCGATGGCCGAGGCAATGTTCGGTGCGATCTCGCCCTCGGGCCAGCCCACGAGAGCAAAAGCGCCGCGCGCCCGAGCGACGTTAATATCGGCGACTGCGACAACGTGGATGCCTGGGATGTTGCGGGCTTGGGCGAGGTACATCGTCCCAAAGCGGCCAGCGCCGATGAGACCGACCCGAATAGGGCGTCCTTCGTTCTCCCGGTTGATGAGCAGTTGGTGCAGGTTCACGCTTGTCTTCCTTTCTCTGTCTGTCACGACGCTTGACGCCAGCAAGTGTCGGCCGACCGCATCGTTTTGATGCCGGAGTGGTACCGGTTCCATTATTGTACCACAAGTTATTCAGGTGTCAACACAAATCTTTCTATTGCTGGTGTATTGAAGATCTTTTCATACTCTCTATAATGTTTTGCACCATTTCTGTAGGGTGAATAGCGTGGACAACATGGACCGTTGGGTGAGTGATTGAAAAGGGCGCCTACAATTCGCGACGTTGCCAAGGCGGCAGGGGTCTCCGTTGCCGTCGTATCTCGTGTGCTCAACAAGGGCACCGGGCCAGTTGCGCCAGCAACCCGCCAGAAGGTCGTCGCGGTCATCGAGGATTTGGCTTATCGTCCAAGAGCAGCGGCGCGCGATCTGAATCAGGGCCATGCCGGAACCATCGGACTGATTCTGGCGGATGTGATCAATCCGTTCTTCGCTCGATTGGCCGACCGGGTCGTCTGGGAGGCCAGAGCCCGCGGAGTGCAGGTCATGCTCATGACCACCCAGGAAGACTCTCACCTTGAGGCACAGTTGCTGGAGACGCTATTGGGAAGAGTAGTGGGAGGGGTCATTGCGACTCCAACCGGGGGTAACGTCAAGAAATGGCAGCGCCTGTGTGACTTGGGCATTGAAGTGGTTTTCGTCGACCGCGCAATATTTGAGCTCAAGGATATCGACTTGGTGAGCATCCGCAACGTTGACTCAGCGCGGCTGGCAACTACACACCTACTCGACCTGGGGCATCGGCGTATTGGCATCGTCTCCGGACCGCTTAACACCTCAACAGGCCGGGCGAGGGTCGCCGGCTGATCGAGCTGCTTTGGAAGAACATGGTCTCGAATTCGACCCGACGCTCGTTCAGCATGTACCCTTCCGCGGCGAATCGGGGGGCGATGCCGCGAACGCCTTGTGGAACCTTGCTGCCCGACCAAGCGCAATGATTATCGCCAACACTGCCCAGGTTCCAAACGTCCTTCGCAGGCTGGCGCAGACGAGGGTCATGATTCCAGATGAGCTTTCCGTCATAGTCTTCGACGATAACCCATGGACCGAGCTCGTCACTCCGCCGCTGACGGCCATTCGACAGCCCGTTGATATGCTCGCCATGCATTCGGTGGAGCTCGTCCTGGCTCGCATGCAGGGCAAGCTCCCCGCGTCAGCCCGTCATATCGAGGTGGAAGCCGACTTTGTTATTCGTGCAAGCTGCGCGCCGGTTTCCCTGTCGAACTTTAACGCGTGAGGTGCGCAATTTCTTTGAGATTTTTTCCACCCACACTCGTGAAAACAACCTCGCTTTCTGCGAGAATTGGGAGAAAACCCCATAAATCATTCGAGCTAAAAGCCTTGTACCCCCGAACTACATAGTCCTTCTGAGAATGTCCCATGACATATCAAGCGGGAAGTGAAAGAGCACCGGGAATATGGGATTCGCGTACAGGGTGTGGGCTACTTTTTACTCACCACCGCAGATAGGATTGACCAAATCCTAACATCTCAACCCGAAACTATCTTACTTTAGCGTTGGCGTGATTCTTGCCACTATGCATACGCTCGTGGCGTCGCTCTTGGCCACGTAGCAACCGCAGGGTGATTAGTCAAAACTCACGGCCCGCCTCAGAGCCGAAAAATACAGTTGACAGCGCTGTCAGAATATTATAGTCTCAGAATTGACAGCGCTATCAATTCCGAAAGATAGGGAGGTAGACATGAGAGTATTTCGTGCGATTCTGGTCGCGGCACTTACGTTGATGATTACCACGTTACTATCAACGCCCGTCTTCTCTGCGGGCCGAGGTGCCGTATTGACTGTTTGGGACATCACAGAGGCCCAGTCGTATGACGTTTGGTGGAGCAAATTCGTGGCGGAGTTTGAGAAGGAAAACCCCGGGGTCACGGTCAACAAGACAGCATACGAAGTCGTCCCGTACGACGACAAGTTACTGGCCGCCATGGCGGCGGGGAACGAACCAGACATTTTCTACAACATTTCGGGAGAATCGATAGCCAAATTCGTGCGGGCTGGCAAAGTCGCCAAGTTGGATGGTTTGATCGACGTAAGTCGCTTTAACAATGCCTTGCTGGGCGCGCTCAAGTATGACGGTAATCTGTATGCAATTCCCATTTACCCGTATATATTCGTGATGTGGTATAACGCCACGATCTTCCAACGGCTTCAACTACATGAGCCACAGACCTGGACCGACTTCATCAATGCCTGCGACACGATCAAGAAAGCAGGACTCATTCCAATTGCTTTGGGGAACCAAAGTCGCTGGCCAATGATGACCTACTTTGACTTGTTTGCGTTCGAGTATGGCGGCCCTGGAATTAGAGAAAAAGCTTCCTTTGGAATCGAAGGCATCACTTGGCAAAACGCAGCCTTCGTCAGGGCTGGACAACGTATCATCGATCTAATCGACCGCGGTTTTTTGCCGGAAGGATTCAATGGATTTGACCATGCGCGCCAGAACGCGCTGTTCTTCAACGGCCAAGCCGCCATGGATTTTATGGGAGATTGGCTGATCCCGACGGCCAAAACGGATGCGCCCAAGGACTTCAAGATGGGCGCGTTCAACCTGCCACCTGTATCAGATGCCAAGTTCGGAGCCAAGGGTCAAGAAGTCGTTAGTGGAGGTATCAACATATTCTCGGTAAGCGAGAGCAGCAAGAACAAAGAAGTAGCAGCCAAATTTCTGAATCGCTTCGGACAACAGACACGGGATTTCGTTCGAGCCACTGGCGTGCTTCCGGTTTCACCCGATGCAAAACCCCCCGCCAACGAGCTTGAAGCCAAAGTCGCTGAAATACTGAACGGCGCTGCATACAACATCGGCAATGGTGATCGAATTCTTCCAGCCGCAATCGTGGACGATTATCTGAATGGGATCCAACAACTGAGCCTGAAGCAGATCACACCGGAAGGCTTCGCCAGTCAAATGGCCAAGGCCACGAGCGAAAAGAAATCGGAGTTCAAGTAGTCTCCGACTAACGCTGGACGCGTCGCTCTTACTCGCGGACAAAGGGCCCGGTAAGGGCGGCGCATGTCAACGCAATCGATTCACTAGCGCATCTGACGCGCGCATGTTCAACTGGAGTGCGGGAGGTTGAGTTTGCGCAGCGGGGCTCGTCGTCTCAGAATGCTCAGGGGGAGAACGATACCCGAGAGGCAGACTCGAGTGAGTTAATAAGGATGAGGTTGCCATGAAACATGCCAGCAGCTGGCAAGACTTCAAGAGAGCCGTCCCGTTCTTGATTCCGGCGTGTTCCTTCTATGCTCTATTCTATGTTGTCCCGGCAGCCGTTGCGGTCGTGTTGAGCTTGTACAAGTGGAATGGATTAGCAGCGACCGCAACCTTTACGGGCCTATCGAACTATATTGCGGTTTTGCAGTCTTCTTTGTTTTGGAAAAGCGTAGTTATAAACTTGGAAGTGGTTGTCGTATCATTGGTGTTGCAACTTTCGGTCGCGCTCGTCCTAGCGGCCCTACTCATGCGTGCCGGACGGTTGATGCGACTCTACCGTTCCTTGTTTTTCATTCCGCAAGTTCTATCGTTGGTCGCAGTCGGTATGCTCTGGCAAATGATCTATGATCCTGCGAATGGGCTGTTGGATGGGGTTCTCAGATCCATTGGCCTCCACAGCATTCCGTGGTTGGGGACGCCCAAGAACGCCTTGGTAAGTATGCTAATAACAACAACTTGGGTGTACTTCGGGTTTCACACGGTATTGCAGATGGCAGGAAGGGCGGCAATACCGAACGATCTTTACGAGGCCGCATATTTGGAAACCAAGGCCGCCATCACTGTGTTCTTTTATGTTACGCTGCCGTTGTTGCGGGAAACAATTCTGATATCTGCAATTATGATCGTAACCGGTTCATTTGCACTACTTATGGGGTTGTTCTGGATTATGACCGAAGGCGGTCCAGCCCACGGCACAGAGATTCTTGGTATTCATATGTACGTTCAAGCTTTCAAATCATATCGCCTCGGTTATGCCAGTTCGATTGCAGTTGTGATGGTGATATTCCTGATGATTTCGGTCACTGGTATAATCGCTTTGTTTTCTCGTGAGCGCGTGGAGTATTAGGATGAGTCAGTACGAGAGATTTGTGCGTGACTGTGTGGCGAGGCTTCCAACCGTAGTCTGCTCGTAAGGGGGGCCAGCATGATAAACCCAAGGTTGGAGAAATCGCTTCAGGCCTTAGCACGATACTTCTTGCTATCAATGGTAACCATTGTGACTGCCTACCCTATCTGGTGGCTATTAACGGTCTCACTTAAGACAAGAGAGGATTATGTTGCGCATCCCTTTTCCGTTCCGACGCATGTAGTGATAGACAATTTCGCTGGCATACTAGTCGATGGAATTCTGCTGCGGTTTTTCCTGAACAGTGTAATCGTGACAGCAGTCTCTGTCATAATTGTAGCTCTAATCAGTACAATGGCCGGATATGCTATTGCGCGGTTCCAATTTCGCGGAAGAAACGTCTTGCTACTCGCATTCTTACTAACCAATATGATCCCAGTGACTATGCTGATAATACCTCTGTTCTTGATCTTGCGGTGGATGCACCTTCTCGGCGGATACACCAGTCTGGTCATTTCATACGTGACATTTACGATGGGACTCGCAGTATTCTTAACACGTGGATTCTTTCGGACGGTACCGCAGGCATTTGTCGATGCAGGGAGACTAGATGGTTGCTCCGAACTCCAGCTATTCGTCAGAATAATGTTGCCGATGGCCAAGGCTGGCGTGATCGTTGTATCTATTCTGAACGTCATAACGATCTGGAACGAATACTTTATCGCACTGATCCTCGTTCAAGATCAGTCATTTTACACGATCCCTCTTGGACTAACTGTATTCCGAGGTAAGTACGACACAGATTGGCCCCGGCTTGCTTCCGCTCTTTTTCTATCTTCGCTACCAACTTTGGCAATGTACTTTGTCTTCAAGGAAAAAATCGTGGCAGGTTTAAGCAGGGGACTGGGCAAATAGGCAAGACATGATGACATCAAAGTCGATTTGAGAGACTTGCGGACGATTAGTCTAACGCCAAGGAGTAAACAAGATGGCATCTTTGAAACTACCGAAGTATCTAACATTGCCAGACGGCAAACAGCCTATCACCGGTTGCACCAAAGGGGACGTGGCAGAGTATGTAATCCTGACCAACTATCGAGAACAAGTCGAGGCGGCGGCCAAGATGCTGAGGCCTGTGAATGTGCAAGTGCGCGGAGACGAAGCCGCTATGACGGTCACGGGGAAATATGGCGGGTTCGAGGTGACGATAGCGAATGGCGGAGTCGGCGTCGGCCAGAACTCGAACATTATCGAAGAGCTAATTAACATTGGTGGTCGGGTATTTATTCAGCTTGGTGCGACCGGTGCGCTACAAGAGGATGTGAGGCTTGGTGATGTAATCATTCCAGTTGCAAGCGTGAGGGATGAGGGGCTTAGTGACTACTACGCTCCGAAGCAATATCCAGCAGTCTCCGATTACAGGATTGTCTTAGCTCTTCGCCGAGCGGCCGAGGAATTAGGTTACCGAGTTCACACGGGAATCATCAGAACCACAGAGGGTTTCTATCCATCGCAACGTATTGCAGAATATGTGGAGCTTTACAGTCGCCTAGGAGTGCTAGGGGTGGAGCAAGAAACCTCAGGCATTTTCACTCTTTGTAGCACAAGAGGATGTTACGCAGGAGCTAGTCTCATGGTAATTGGGAATCTCGTAACAGGACTACACTACTGGCAAGGAGATAGCCAAGACTTCCTTCGGGAGCGGTGGTTCAGTCAGATAAAGGTCATTCTTATGGCCATAAGCATTCTCCGAGCCGAAGGGTTTCCTGGTCAAACGCGTTAAGGGAACGGGGGTAGAGCTGAGATAGGTGGAAGGAGGAAGTATTGTTGCCGATATTTGTCGAGCTGGTCAGAAAAGCGAAAGAAGCAACCGCCGCTGCCGTTAGAGCCAGCAATACTAGTGGTGGGTGGGGAGAATTTGGAGCCATCGGAGCAGCGATTCAGGTCACTGACGGTCCAGTGTTTACGGGCGTGAGCATTTCACTATTATGCGGCATAGGATTCTGCGCCGAGCATAGTGCAACTGCCGAAATGGTGAAGCATGGCTATACTCGCATAGAACGAATCGTAGCAATTACGCATGACGGGACCGTAATACCCCCATGTGGGAGGTGCAGGGAACTTTTGTACCAAGTGAACATCGACAACCTCGACACGAAAGTTCTGGTGAGCGACACTCAAGAAGCGGAATTACGCGAGCTGCTCCCGCATGTTTGGCAAGAGAAGGCGGATTTCTTGCGACGTCCGCCCTATCATGGACGATAGCCACTCCAATCAGTCAATTGGTATTGTCTTGAGATTCCTGGTGGCCGCGAATGAATTGGGTGAACCGCACAAGCGATTAATATGAACAACGTCTTGGGCAAGAGGCCGGGTGAAAGTGACTTCACTGAAGATGTGGACGTAAAGTTGGCTCATAGAGGGCCGGGGTTGCTTTATCGGAGCTGAGCTGATGCTAGGACATCTCATCGAAAATAAAGGGCAGGAACAAGTCGGCTGTCCACAAAATCGGTGTAGTCCAAGATTTATAGAATTTGATATCGCGTGATCTAGAGGCATCTGTCTTAGGAATTGGGAGTTGATATGGTGTTAAAGGTCGGGTCATGATGGTCCAGATTGTTGTGTTCTATTTCGATGACTTAAGGGACGAAAATGGTGACGATGGGAAGGGGCCCCTATATCATGCGTACAACGATGAGTGATGTTGCTCGCTACTGTGGCGTATCTCTCAAGACAGTCTCAAGAGTACTAAATGGCGAGTCGCACGTTCGTTCTGCACTGCGGCAAAGGGTCTTAGCGGCAATCAAAGATCTCGAATACGTTGCCCATGCGCCTGCACGAGACTTGGCCAGGGGCCGCTCGAAGGTAATTGGCATGGTGCTTCCGTACGTTCTATCGCCGTACACAAACGTGCTACTTGATTCTATACTCCGAAGAAGCAATAGCTTCGGCTACGCGGTTCTTGTTCAACCGTTTCCGTCCATGGACAACGACTTGGTGATAGAACTATGGAGGAGCGGACAAATCGATGGTCTTGTCATAGGAGAAGCGGGAAGCTATGATCGCTCAATATTCGTCAAGCTGATCACTCAGCAAACCCCTTGTGTTCTTATTCAGCCGAATTCCTCTATCAAATTGGGCGGTTTGACTGTAGGCATTGACGTTACTGACCGAGAAGGTGTTCAGTGCGCAGTAGAATACATGATAGAACTCGGTCACCGACGCATCGCATTTATGGGTTACGGGACCGAATTAACGCACATGCAAGATAGATTGCGCGGTTATAGCGATGCCTTAGCTCAACACAACGTACCACGAGATGAGAGCCTTATTTGTATACGCTCCGGTGACTTCGCAGGTGGTGTTGATGCAGCAAGGGCGGTTCTCAAGCTCAATCCACGACCAACAGCTGCTTTTGCTGCGACAGATGAGATGGCAGTTGGAGCAATGCAAGTATGCTGGGAACTCGGGGTTCGAATACCTGATGACCTCTCGATCGTGGGATTTGACGATATCCCGCTCGCGGAGAAGCTGATACCTCCTCTTACGACCGTGAAACAGCCAATCGACCAGATCGGGACGCTTGCGGTCGAACTCCTTCTCAAAATGATAGCATCTCGCAGTGAAGTTGGCCAAAGACATATATTGAAAACGAAGTTGTGTGTGAGGCAGTCTTGTGGTCCGGTGCCTTCGGGTCTCTAACCCGACGGATGATGAGGGATCGACTACCCCGGTGGAATCCTGCGGAGCTGCATCAAGTGTGTGGAGCGGACGAAAGGCGCGAGCAAATAGTCGGCGCATGGCGCCCCTGGACTTCCCGCCTCTGGAGGCGCATTTTTACCAAACGCCGGCGGGCACACGCGGAGGCGAGCTATGGCAGATTGGCGTCCCACGAAGATCGGTTTGTTGTATGCACTGCGCTTATGCTTCTATGGGGCGTTCAAGAGAAGAAGAGACAGATGAGGGGATACGTGCTGCCTTTCCAAGACCGGTGCCATCGGAAAAGCCAAGAGCCTTCAAGATAAGAAGAGCGTTGTGGTCTTCGTTGCTCTTGGTGGCAGCTTCGGTCATTGCGGGACTCGTCATAGGAAAGGCGCTCGCGTATCTTCTGGGCCACACGACTGGCAAAGCGCCAATTGTGCTTCAGCTGACTGGCGCAATGCTCCTTCTGTGGGGAACCCTTTTCGTCAGGGGTTGGGACATCCAATCTTATGGCGGAGCAACTCTCACAGAACGCGTAAATCGCTGGCTATATCGAGGGCTTTATTGCATAGGAACTACAGCCGTTGTGGCCTCCCTTTCAATAGTTTGATAGGCATTTAGAGGACACGTCCGCCTCGAAAAGCTTCGGACAAGAATTAAGATGTGGGTAAATGAGAAGATTGCAGGTAGAGGTGAGAAGTAGCCATCGGGCGTAGAGTCGAAACACACTGTGCAGGTCGAATATGTCGACGATTCGGGCAACGAGCGTGATGGCGCTTTCAGCTTCATCCTGTGCAGTCAGAAACCTGTCGTTGTCCTGAAATGCCTTCTCGTGAACGATCTCGCGCCGCGCATCGTTGTACCTCTTGCACAAATCGAATAGACCTTTGTCAACGCAATCGAGGAGCCTCAGTTTCTCTTCGTAGCATTTGTGATCAGCGGCTTTCGCAATGGCGACCCCGCGCTTGCGTGCAATCAGAATATGAAGAGCCGATTCTATGAAGATTCCGCAAAACACAATTGCCACAAACGAAGCCTTGAAACCTTTCCTTTCTGGATCTAGTGCTCAAAATGAAGCCCGGCTCTCCATTCGGTTTCGGTCGCCGGTTGGTTGCCATATCTTCTCGCACCTTCGCAATCGACTCCTGGGCGATCTGATAGAAGACGGAGATGTTTGTCGGAATAAAGCCGGGAGCGATTGAGGCCGATGCTGACATTTGTTTTCACTCCTATCTCGCGCGACTTCTCTACGAACTGAGCAATAGTCCGAGCCGCGGGAGAGCATACTCCCTCTGGCCATTCCTCACTTTCTGATTCATTTGCCCGGGGGTGCAGGCGGTTCTTGCATTTCCTGCGGTTTGGCAAATGAATACCTATACTCTTTTAAGGCTTTGCAAGCACAATCGATGTTTCCATAGTGCTCTGCCATTTCCGCCGCTCCGAGTTCCGAAGCTGTATGAAGTCCCGTACTCGCGTCTTTTTTTAAACTGCGATCCTTCCCGGCCCATTGATTCCTCCAGGATTAAAATTGATAGTATGCTCCAGTGTCCATAGGGTCGCGAACACGGCCTCGGAGAGTGATGGAAGTCGGTCATTCCAAAACAAGTCCCTGAGAAAACCTAAGAATGGGTCTGCAATCAGTTTTCCAGACCCGCTGGTAATGTGCGGTGTACCCCCCCCTTGAACTTTGAATTTCGGTTGAAAGTCTGTAAAGGGGAATTCACACAGGTGGCAAACGCCATCGAATGGAAATGCAAGCAGGGCTCCGTATTGCCCTTGACTTGGTCCAGTGCTGCCAAATTCCGTATGACACTGAATACATAATTCGCGGCCAACGTCGATATGTGATTTTCCCCTGTATGAATTACTTGCCCAGAATCTTTCAACAACTTGGCCGAATCTCTGACCTAATCCGACTGGTCCGGTCCCCGCAAGAACAATTTGGCCTTGAATGATATCGATTTTATTTACGGTCTGCTCGATAGTCCTTATTTGTCCTGCTACTTCAGTTCCAGAACTGTCGGCCCCAATTACAACACCATCTGGGCAGCGAATCCCGATGATGATTGTCATTCAATCGTCATCCTTCCTTGAAGACACTATTTACTTTCGTATCTGGATAGTTCCTATAGATCCAACTAACGAGTTGATTGAATGAAAGGGAGGTTACCCATCCGACCAATTTGTCGAGGTAGGAGGAAATCTCCGGCTTCAGGTTATTTCGCAAGACTTCTGCTTGCTCCATTCCCTTCTCGGTAATGCTGTACTCTCTGTAAGAATAGGGCCGGTGCTCGATTTGGATTAGCTCCTCCGTCTCCAAGACTTGAGCGTCTATATAGGCTGTCGCGCAGAAAGGACCATAGTCATAGGGGGCAAATCTGTAGAAGTGATCTACCGCCTTCTGCTCGTCAGTTAGCAGTTTGCCAGACAAGAAGAGCACCTTTTGAAGATGAACTGGTTGTAAAGCTTTGCCCTTTCCCGCGGCAATTACCATCAAGGTCCAGTCCTTTGCGGTCATCGTTGTCCCCCCTCCCCTTCGAAAAACGTGCAAAATATGCACAAGTCTCTCCAATAACCCTAACACAATTGTCGACAGGCGAATAGTTGTCACTTGAGCCATCCTTTACATCTTCCCCGCGTCCACGCCGAGCACATTCCGGAGGTACCTCTCCGTCACCGCCACACTCGAGTGCCCCAGCCGGTCCCGCAGCCACACCAAGCCTCGGCCGGCACTTTTCTCCGCGAAGGCGTGCCATGAGTAGACGGCGCCCGTCTTTTTTTCCGCCATGAGTGTCCGGCACAGACGGGCGAGCCGCGTCTTCAGCCAAGCGACGAGGAAGTCCTTGGGGCTGCCCTTCGTCTCCCCTTTCAGCCGCCCCGGGAGACCCCCGACCGACTCTCCCTAACCGGATAATAGAGAAACCGAGAAACCTCTCAAGAGGCGAGCATCTGTTCGACGACATCCTCACTTCAAGCCACCACAAGGGGAGGCCGATATGGGGTCGAGACAAGGCTAGTACAGGTCAGTCTGATCTGACTGAGGAAGAACAAACCGAGGGTCGAATGAAGGCTTCCCCGCGCAGGGCATTACTCACTAATCTTCTTCGTCGTCACGAAAGCTTCGATCGATGATCGCCTGTGCGCTTCCCTCGAGGTTCGCGGTGTATTTGGTTGGGTTGGTCAGCACCACCCCCAAGTACAGCAGACTAATGACGTAGATTTGGCTGACTTTTGCTTCCATGAAGTCACTATAAATTGGTTTTTCTGTAGAATATGTTTCAAGAATGACGTCAGCATATCGAGCGATTTGTGAATCGCTGTTCCCGGTGATGGCAATTGTCGAAGCCCCGCAGGATTTTGCCAGCGATAGCGCCTTAACGACGTCCTTTGTTTTTCCCGAATGGGAAATCCCAATTACCAAGTCTCTGTTCGTCAGAAGGCACGCCGATACAACTTGCATGTATCCCGTAGAGTAGGCGGTGGTGAAGATGCCGGCCTTGAGGAAAAGGTGATGTGCGAAGTCTGCCACGTACCCCGAGCCGCCAACGCCGTATATGTAAATACGCTTGGCATCGAGAACGCTATCAATCGCTCTGGCGAGGTTTGTTACCATGACCAATTCGTGCGTGCGTTCCAACGAGGATACAAGGAGCTGTTTTAGCTTGTATGCCACATTGGGAAGTTCGTCAGACTCGCTGATATCGCCATGCAAGAGCACTTGCGAACCTAATGCAAGATTGTGAGTCAGAGCTGTTTTCAGTCCAGGATATCCCGCGAATCCCAGCGAATGGCAAAATCGGTTTACTGTGGCCTCACTAGTGTTACAAGCTCGGGCGAGAGACGTGATCGACAAACTTGAGATTCCTTCCGGCGACTCTCGAATGTGATCAGCGACTCTTCTCTCAGATGGTCTCAGCTTATCGTATTCTTGGTTGATGACCTCGAAAATGTCGGCTATCTGACTCATTGACACACCACCTTCCAAGCGCGCAAGTAGTTATCATTGCCACAGACAAGCCTTGTCTGTCAAACAAGACTTAGACGACGTCTGACCTCGGCGTCAGTGGGCATTCGGCTCTTTACGGCTCCGCCAGACTTCTCTATTATTATTGACGCGGCAGCCGCTGCAAACAGTGCAGCACCGAAGTGATCCCTCGATAGCACCAATTCGGATACAAATGCTGCAGCATACACGTCGCCCGCTCCCGTTGTATCAACAACCTTCCCTGGGTAGATCGGTATGGTGCGGATACCCTCGTTCCTACTCCATAGTATTGAGCCATCACCGCCCAGTGTTAATAACACTGTCTTAGCACCGTATCCTGATAAGACATCTATCGCTCTCTGTGGATTCATGTCCCTTCCGAAAATATGCCAGCAATCCTCAAGGCTCGCCTTAACAACATCAAAATACCGGACAACTTTTTCGAACGCATTTAGACACCTACGATCAGAAACCGGATGAGCGCTTGACGCCGCGCCTCCGAAACCTCCGAGATCCGCCGCGAGAATTCCCGAAACGAGTTGCCTGAGCCGTCGTACCATTTCGGCAGGAACCTCAAAGTCCATAGGACACACGAGAAAGGCGTCTGCGCTGAGGTAGGACGGCGGCAGATCCTTTATGGTCAGTTTCGGTGCGGTCTTTTCGAATCGCGCTCGTTTATTCCCTTCCGAATCGTACTCCAGAATGGTCGTCCGTGTGCAATTCCCGACGACGTGCATTCCGGAGATGTCTACCCCTGACTCTGTGACTGGCTGCAATAGTTCTTCCGGCATATCATGCCCGATTTTCGTAACTAGGCCAGTCTTTCTGCCAAGCATTCCGAGTGTGACACTTGCGTATGAAGCTGGGCCGCCGAGCACCGGGCCTACGGTGTGGTCTAAGAATTTGATGTGCTCGATCATTAGATGCCCAAGCACAACGATTTCCATAACTGATTTGCGCCCAGCTTGTTCAACAACTCGGCGCCGTGCTGCCTCAATGCGGCTTATCATGACTTCCGCGCATTTGCAGATTTTTGCCGATAGCCCGGCAGAAAGATTTCTTCCTTCAACGGGAGATCAACTAACGCGTTTGTCTCTATCGATCTGAAAACGCCACACATGATTCCATTACGTGTGCGCCACCCGAGACCGAGGCCTCAAGATTCAGAATAATACATTCTACAAAGTGAATGTCCATAATGCTACCACTCTCACATAAGATACTTCTTGAGATGAGCAAGGCTTTCCCTTGCGGCCTCTTCGCGAGTCTTGCCTCCCAGCGGGTCCCGCCACAGGCAACCACCAGTGACTAACTCCTCCACAGCAGGCACTAGTGTCTCGAATACGATCCATTTTTCATAGCTCACTTCATGCAAAGCTTTTCCTATCTCACCCCAATTTGTGAGGCCATTCCCAGGAATGCCCCTGTTGTTTTCAGCAGCATGAACATGTGCCAAATGCCTCCCGGTTTTCCGGATTACCCCAGTGAGCTCTTTTTCCTCCATGTACATGTGGAAAATGTCCAGATTAACCCCAACCCTTGGATGCCCAATTTCTTCTATCAGCCTGACAGTATCTTCGGCCGTATTTAGGAAATGCGTTTCGAATCTTGTAATAGGTTCAAGAGCCAATGTAACATCATAGTCTTCAGCTACTCTCGCTAATTCCCTTAACCCTTTCACAGCGAAGTCCCATTCCTCCTTTGTTCTGGGATTCTTGCTTTTTCCAACACCTACATCTGTATAAAAAGCTCCTCCAATGACATGACCGCGCAGTTTGCTTGTGAGCTTAATCACTGCAGCAAAATACGCTATAGCCTCCTTGTGGGTGGAGGCACGGATAAGACTTCTCTCCTTTGTTACTTGTGGACAGACTGTGCACTGCAACCCGTTTTTCTCCAGAGCCTCCTTAGTGCCATCAACATCCACTTCCTCAATATTCCTTATTGGCAATTCCACCCCATCGTATCCCAAGCTACTCACCAAAGGAAGGAGATCCATTTTACTGCGATCGAACTTGCTTGTCCAAAGAATCAAGCTTACCCCAAATTTCATATTCCCCCCCCTCACAAAGAAAGCCGTATTGGAGCATTCTTCAATATTGATTCATTCACTGCCAAAGCAACCTCAAGGGATTTTCTACCCTCTACTCCATCACATCTAGGTCTGGCATTCGTCTTAATGCACTCAATGAAGTCTCGAATTTCCTCTTGTACACCGTCGCTTCCCTCAAAGGTGTGTTCTTCTGCTTTTTCTTCATGTCTCCACAGCAATCTCAAGTGAAACGGATAGTCCAAATTGCCCCAGATTTGCCCCAAGGCCTTTTCGAAGTGGATATCCAAATACTCCCGACTGATCCTCTGCTCTGAAGTGCACCCACCTCCAATCGCTGCGATAGCACCGTTCTTGAACTTCAGAGTGCATATAACAGAATCTGTGAACGGAGGGCGATGAAAAACAATGCAGTTTCCCTCGGCGTAGACTCTTTCCACATCCCCCATAAGATAGATAAGTCCGTCTATAGCGTGAACGACGTTTTCTATCACTATCCCTTTGGTACCATCTTCTTGCTGAAACTTCCAACCTGTATCGCTTACCTTCCACAGCGGATATGCATACACAGCCCAAAGAGGATTTCCGAAGGCAGGCATGTGTCCCTTCATATACTGAAATGCTTTGCTATACCTATGTTTGAAAGCTACCATCAGCTTTACATTGCTTTTGTCACATGCCTCAATTATCTTATCACAGTCTCGCATGGTTGTAGCCATAGGCTTTTCAAGGAATACATGGATCCCCCTCTCGGCTGCCATTATCGTAGGAGCAAGATGCCCCATTGGCGCCGTCGAAACAACTACCGCATTCAGGTCCTCTTTTTCGAACATCGCATTCATATCAGTGTAGAAGTTAATGGCGCCCAGATCTGCCTCTTGTGCCCTTTTCGCGCTCCTGCTCCAAGCTGAGATTACTCTGACCTCCTTTATGTTACGAAAGAGCCTCAAAAGCTCCTGACCCCACCAGCCAAGTCCAACTATCCCGACGTTTATCATGCCACCACCTCTCTAAAATAGACTATCTTTCTCTTTTTCCCGAGATAAACTCATCATCGCCGTCCTTGCTTCTTTCTCCGAAGAATACTAAATAGGCGCGCTCTTCGAGAGGTAGGCCGATGCACTTAAGAACTCAGCCAATACCTCTGCTCTTTCCTAGCTTGCAGCAGCGTATTCCGTCCATTATTACACCTGCCGAATTAGGGCTATCAACGACATGATGCTTCGCGTCCAAGTGTAGCTGTGTTCCGCCAAAATTCTTTCCCCAAATCTCAATTCTCCGTATCTTTTCATCTTTGAGTGCCTCAAGTTGAGAAACCCTCATTGGCTTGACTACTCCTGCCTAACCCTTCTCCCTAGGTGAAGCCTTCCCGCAGAACAATTGAGCACCCATAGAAGCAACTTCTTCAACCTCCCAGCCATACTCTAGGGTCCCAAAGGCTTTTTCCTATTCTTCTTCATCACTACTCTCTCCACGGAACTGACTATGTTCGAAGCGGACAAGCCATACATTTCAAATAATTCTTCTGTCCCTCCAGACTTACCAAACTTATCTCTTACACCGACCCTCTCCATAGGCACACAGCAGTTTTCGGCCAGCACTTCGGCCACGGAACTCCCCAGACCGCAGTATATGCTGTGATCTTCAGCGGTTACGATGGCGCCCGTATCTTCGGCTGCTTTAATCACAGCTTCAGCGTCCAGCGGCTTAATTGTAGACATATTGATAACCCGTGCCTTTATTCCGTTCTTGCTGAGTGTCTCTGCCGCCTTCAAGGCAATAGACACCATTATCCCACATGCAATGATCGTAGCATCTTTGCCCTCAGAGAGTAGGGCAGCTTTTCCAATTTTGAATTGGTAGCTATTATCGAATATGTCTTCAACATCGGGTCGAGTAAGCCGGATATAGACGGGTCCCTGATGATCAATACAACTAGCCACAATAGCCTTTTCAGTTTCCTTGCAATCTGCCGGTACAATAACAGTCATTCCTGGAAGAGATCTAACAATCCCGATATCCTCCAACGCCTGAGCTGTTGCACCGTCCGGCCCGGTTGCCAGTCCTCCATGGCCAGCAACTATCTTAACATTGAGCTTCGCAAAAGCTACTGAAACTCTCATTTGGTCAAATGGCCTAGTAGAGATGAAACATGCAAACGAATTTACAAATGGGATCTTGCCGCAGGTCGCCAATCCAGCAGCGATTCCCATCGTATTCTGCTCAGCTATCCCAATGGTGAAGTACCTTTCAGGAAACATCTTCTCGAATTTCTCCAGAGCACAAGACGTCTTCATGTCAGGGTCCAGCACTACAATATCTCTGTTTTCTTTCGCTAGCTCTACTAGAATGTTCCCGTATGCTTCCCTCATTTTCATGCTCAACCTCCTTTCTTGTTTCGTTCAAGTTCTGCAAGAGCCCTTTCCCCTTCCTCTTTGCTTATCTGCTTTCCATGCCATATTACCTGGTCTTCCATGAACGAGACTCCTTTCCCTTTGACGGTATGGGCAATTATCATTATTGGCTTTTTCCGCAATTTCGGAGGATCATTAAGAGCTCTCAGTATTTCTCCTATCTTGTGCCCATTTATTTCCACTGCATTCCAGCCAAAAGCCTCCCACTTCGACAGCAGCGGCTCTAGCCCCATAGAGTCTTTGATCTTTGATTCCGACGAGCACTTGTTATAGTCCGTAATCGCAACAAGGTTATCCAATCCATAATGGCTAGCTGACATAGCGGCTTCCCAAATCTGTCCTTCATGAGATTCTCCATCACCGATCAGGCAAAAGACCCGATAGTGCTTCTTGTCCATTTTCCCTGCAAGCGCAATGCCAACAGCTGCAGACAGACCTTGCCCTAGTGATCCCGCAGACACCTCCACACCAGGGGTCAAGGTTCTATCAGGATGACCTTGAAGAATAGATAGTGGCTTTCGATAATTCATCAGTTCGGTCATGTCGAAATACCCGGTCATGGCCAAGACAACATATAGGAGCGCCGACGCATGACCCTTCGATAGAATGAATCTATCCCTATCTGCCCACTTTGGGTCTCTTGGATCATATTTCATTACATTGAAATACAGACATGTAAGAATGTCAGCACAAGAGAGAGTACTGCCGAGATGCCAAGAACGAGCATTCGTAAGAACTTCAATTAGTGTCTTTCTCACTAAATAGCTCTTGCTTTCGAGGTCTTTAATCAACTCCGCAGAAATGTTGCACACTCTAATTCCTCCTCTCAGACGTCGCTGCGTACTCCCCTCGTAGCGGATACCGATTCAATATTTTTTCACTGCCCATTGGCCTCATCGTAGACAACAGTATTTGAAGGTTCGCTCATGAGCATTTCTATTTCTTGCTTGTCAGTAGCCCCGACGCTCTTATCTCCTACCTTTCTCCCTTGATATAGAACAACGATATGATCTGCTATTCTGAAAATGTGGTCCAAGTTATGATCTATCAGAATGACTGATAGATATTTCTTTAGGTCCCCTATTATTCCTAGGAGTGTATTTGTTTCCTTTACTCCCAGAGCGGCGGTAGGCTCGTCGAGGATCAAGAGCTTAGCATTGAAGTATATACCTCTAGCAATAGCTACTGCTTGTCTTTGCCCTCCGGAGAGATATCCGATCTCCCTCTTCGTAGATGAAATTGTTATTCCGATTTTGTCCAACAACTCCCTAGTTTCTGCTTGCATCCTTGCTTCATCGATCATTCTTAGCACACCACCTAGAATACGCTTGATCGGCTCACGGCCCATGAACACATTTCTTTCAATGCTCATTAGATTCACGAGGCCGCCAAAGGACTGCTGTACCGTTTCTATTCCAAGTGAGATTGCATCCGATGGATTTCTGATGCTTACTCGCTCTTCATTAATAAAAATGCTTCCTCTTGTTGGAGGATGAATTCCAGAAAGTATCTTAACTAACGTTGATTTGCCAGCGCCATTATCCCCTACTAGTCCTAGTATCTCCCCACTACCTAGCGTCAGACTCACATTACTTAAAGCTGTGAGCGCCCCAAATGTTTTCGTTATGCCGTCTAGTCTTAGTTGAGCTGTGCGATCCCTGTTCATTATGTACCTCTAAACTCTGGCACTATTGAGTTCTTGTTAGCCTACGGTTAATAATGACCGTCAATATAACAACTAAACCTACGGATAGATTCTGCCAGTATGCACTTACGCCAAGCAGCACAAGCCCACTTCTTATGATTGCCATGAGTATAGTCCCCAATAACACTCCCCCAATTGTCCCTGCTCCGCCCAAGAGCGAGCAACCGCCGACTACGGCTGCAGCGATCGCTTCCAGTGACATACCCTCGCCGACCAAAGGGCTGAGGGAGCCAATGTATGAATCAATCATGAGCCCGGTGATGCCTCCCGCAACAGCTACTATAATAAAATTAATGATTTTGACCTTGTCGGTTCTTATTCCCACGCTTCTAGCAGCTGCCTCGTTTCCACCTGTTGCGTATACTCTATTGCCGTACGCAGTGTGACGCAGTAGAAACCAGAATGACAAAGAAATAGCTGCAACCCAGATTGCAGGCATGGGGAAACCTTTTACGGATGCAGCTAGGAGAAAGCCGAATGTGGATTCTGGCATTCTTTGAATCCATCCTTCGCTTATGATAAGTGCGATGCCTTTGTATATCCACATTGTTCCCAGAGTCGCAATGAATGAAGGAAGATGCGTTTTTGTTACGATTAGCCCATTAATTAGGCCTAATATCATCGCAAATGCGAGTCCAAGGAGTACCGCTAGGAACATATTAATCCCGAGACTTTGCATACTCATGAAGACAACTATGGGGATCAGTGCGATGTACGATTCCACCGAGAGGTCAAACTCTTGTGAGATCATCAGTACTGCCACTGCTTCAGCCAGAATTCCGATTTCTGCTGTTTGTCTTAGAAGTCTAAAGACATTCGAGAGCGCAAGAATACGGCCACGGGTAAGTATGTAAAAGACTATCAAGACAAAGAGGTCAGCTACTAGAATGCCGCCTATTCTTAGGTTTAATATTCGGAGAGGAAGTCGAATGATGTCCCTTCCTCTCCGCAGTTTTTCTTGGGCAGTCCGTCTCGTAAGTGGTGTTATTCTCTGCACGTAGATCCCTCTCCTTCGCACTGCCCAAGTAGAGTCACTCTATCTTATTCCTTTTCCGGTCAAGGCTACTACTTGATCAACGTTGTTCTTGGTAATGACCGCTCCGCCTGTCTGGATATTAGTGGGGGAAAGCCCATACTCCTTGTATAGCCAGAGTTCAACAATAGACTGGAAACCCTGAAGGTAAGGTTGCTGATCAATTGTGAATGCTACTGTTCCTTTCTTCACGTAATCCAGCAATTGAGGCAGCAGGTCAAAAGATGCAACCACAACCTTGCCCTTTAGTCCCTTTTCTTCAACCCATTTAGCCATTAACGAGCCAACCTGCGGGTTAAAAGCGAGAAGTGCTTTCACATCAGGATTGGTTGCATAATAGCCTTCGAGTACGGTCAATGTTTCTGAAGGGTTCATCTCTGGCGTGACTTTTTGATCCACTGTGATACCGGACTCTTTTGTTGCACTAGTTACGCCTCGGATCCTTTCTTCAATTGCCGTTTGGCCAGGATGATGGTTTCCAGCGAATACTTTGCTTCCTTTTGGCACAAGCTTGACAAGCTCATTGCCCATGACTTGACCAGCAGCAAATTCTCCTTGCCCGATGAAAGCCATCCGGGCACTACCAGGTTGGTCGTTGTTGAAGGCAATAACCGGGATTCCCTTCGATAGTGCTGTCTTGATGGCTGGCTCCATTGAGTCCGGGTCTGGAAGAAAAACTGATATGCCATCTGGGCTGGTGTCAATTACGGTGTCAAACACCTCTCTTTGTTTGCGAACATCCCATGCTTGTGGACCCATGAAAGTTGCATCAACATTCAGCAACCGAGCGGCATCTTTCATTCCATTCCTGACGGTTGTCCAGAAAGGCTCAGAAGTCACGTTACATACCATCACAAACTTGTATTTCTGCTTTCCTTGGGCATAGGGAGTCACCGCCGCACACAAGATTAGCAGAACAATTATTAGCCTCTTAATGCCTTTAGTTCCCATATTCTTCTCCCTTATATTCACCCTTGCTCTTTCAAGGATGTTTGGTACTATATCAGCCTCTAGAATCAAAGGCAAAGAATCCAGACTCAAATCGTCCACTGTGTCTGATGCTAATCGTCACGTAAAACCGCTGAGCGAGATGGTAACAGCCGAGTAGCAGTGTTTGGTTATGCTCTGAAAGAAACCAAGTCTGAGAAAAGGATGAACTCGTCGATTAGTGGACCCAGTCCGAAAAAACGCATGCCTGTGATTGGTGATCCGGATTTTCACTTCCAAGTATCTAGCGTTGTTGTCACAGATCTTGATGTTCAAGTATCACCCCATCTCCATTTCCGCCGTGGCTACCGCAGTTCTCACTAACCATATTCGACCGATTCCATTTCGTGGTTTTTTAGTGCACTTCTATCTATCTATCAATCGTCCCGGCGATGAAACGATCCATCGCCTTCCTCGCTTCATCCTCCGACGGGTACTGCACAGGACCGCTTTTCATAAGGTAGGAGGAAGCACTTTCGAGCACGCCGCCAATTCCTCGTTCCTTTGCGACAACACAGCAACGAATTGCGTCTACCATGACGCCCGCGGAATTGGGGCTATCCACGACGCGTAGCTTCGCTTCTAGGGATATCGGAGTGCCTCCAAAGTTTTCGCCCCAAATCTCAATTCGGCAGATCTTGTCGTCCTCGAGCACATCCAGCTGAGACACATTCACTGAGAATGGAGCCGGGTAAGTCATGACAGCGTCGACTCCACGTTTTTTGGATGCGTGCTTTGTTTTGCCGCGCGAATAATCGGTCAAGTTCCAGAAATCTGTATTCCCACCATAGTTTAGCTGATAGGACTTGACAATTTTTATCCCTCGCTGCAAGAATAGACGCAAGAGATCTTGATCAAGAACAGTTCCGCCTAGCTGGCTTTTATAGTCATCGCCGACTATGGGCACCCTGTGCTCTTTTGCCCGACGCGCAAAATCTGAGTTGTTTGCAATCAGGACTGGAATCCCATTAACGATTCCACAACCAGCCTGCAATGCCGCCTCACAGTAAAACCAAGTTGCTTTTTCCGATCCGGTTGGCAAGTTGATAACAAGCACGTCGACAGAATTGTCTTTTAGAATTTTGGCAACATCCTCGACTTTTGCGATCTCCTTTTCAGACGACACCTCGACGTACTTTCTCAGGTGCTCGGTCACCCCATCTAGAACCGGGCCCTTAAGTATTTTCACGTTTTGCTTTGGAACTTCTTCGAACTTCTGTGTACAATTTGGTGCGGCCCAGATCGCCTCCGAGAGATCTTTCCCAACTTTCCGCGCATCAATGTCAAATGCAACAACTGGAACAATGTCGGAAACAGTGTAACCACATAGGACCGGATGCATTAACCCTGGCACCAGTTCGCCGTCTTGGATTTTTAGCTTCTTATAGTAGACGCCTCCCTGAACCAATGAGCTCGTGCAATTGCCTACGCCTGCCAAAGCCAGTTTGATAGTCGCCATCCTATACCTCCGATGTAAAAAATTTCCTCGTTAATTTGGATATTTGCACATAAGAATGGAGTTGTCAAGCGAAAATGTATGATTTTTGTAAAAAATTTCCTCCGTTTTCACAATTCTTCCTTATATCTGCGAAAAAGAAGAGCTTCTTTTCTGTCTGAAATTTTTGGATCGGGATTTTCCGTATCTCTCCGACACGTCGACCGATACAGGAAACCGAGGCGTTCAGAGATCTCAGTCTGTCTGATCTTCCCGGAGCCCGTTACACCAGATGGGTGAATTTGTACGCTTATGTCTGCAATAACCCGATTGTCTTCTACGATCCCGACGGCCTTGTTGCATGGTTGCCAAAAGGATGGCCGCCGCCCCTCAACTTCAAGGGAGGCTACAACTGGAAGAACTCCGGTCCCGACAAGCTTATTGACCTGGACGGCATGCCGTGGCGCTGGCACCCAGAGGACGAAGCGCATCACGAACAATGGGACAAAGGAAGCGGTCGAACCAAGAAGCGACTCGACAGTCAAGGCTAGGACTTAGGAGAGGAAGCTTCCAAGGAGGACAAGCCAAAGGGTGGGGTAAGTGACGAAGAGAAGGCAGACGACGGGCAAACAGCGAAGCGTCTCGCTGGAGCGGCCACCGAGGTTGCAACCGCTGCAGTCGCTTGGGAAATAGTGAAGTGGGCGGCACCCACGCTAGCGGCTCCGGAGACCGGAGGCGGGAGCTTAGCCGCTGCCGCCCTAGGGCTACCTTTACGCCGACATCTGCGCCTCGGATAAGCCTGACTTATTTCAAGGCTTCTTGCAACTTTCCATATGCATCAGTCCTTCTCAGCTTTTCGTTGTCTTGCGAATGTTCAAGTGCCGTCTTTCCCTCATTATCTTTCGCTCTTGCATCCGCGCCGGCTTCGAGGAGGACGCAAATCATATCCACGGGGTTGCAGGTGTTCCTGGCTGCATACATCAAGGGGGTCATTCCATTCTTGTCGCGAGCACCCACATCCGCGCCGGCCTGCAGGAGCATCGCGATCACATGTTGAACTCTGCTTATCTCGTTCGCCCACATTAGCGGAGTCCTGCCGACAGAGTCCCTTGCGTTGGCATCGGTCCACCTGCATTCAAAAGGGTGGAGATCACTTCAGGGTCTTCGCTGGACGCAACAAGACCACATCAGGGGGCCACTCGATCCTTATCGCGAGAGTCCACTTCCGCGCCGGCATTTAACAACGTAGCGATGACCTCTGGATTCGTATTGAATGCGGCGGCGTCCATGAGCGGTGTTCTTCCAAGGTCGTCCCGAACCTCGATATCCGCGCCTGCCCCAAGGAGCCTGCTTATCACTTCCGGATTGCTGGTGAAGGCGGGCTGCCATGGACAGCGGGGTCGACCCATCGCCGTCTCGGGCGTGAATGTTCGCGCCAGCCCCAAGCAGTGTGGTGATCACCTCTTGGGTTCGGATTTGACGCGGCAGCGCCCACTAGCGGGGTCGCGGCCAGAAGATCTTGCGCCTCGATGTCCCTCGGGTCCTCTGCCGCGTCCCTGAAACGTGGTTGAGTAGCGGAAGTGTATCCGCTACCGCTACCTTGCCGTTATCAACAAAATACAGTATTTCATGCGGTTTTTGGCAAAAGTAGCGGGTAGCGGCTAGCATGGAGCATTGGCACAAATGAGATCCTGTTGCACGTGGACGCCTTAACCTTCTGCCTGTCAGAGTGAGGTTGTTCGCATAACCGGCTCACAGCCCAGTCGGTAACTGTGACATTATCTGTGACATTATTCTTTTCGCATTCCCTACAAGCCGATGCAAGTGCTTCCAAGAACACTTGACAGATTTCTTTCCGCCATCGACACTTATTACAAATAGATGAGTTCTGCTGCAAGTCTTTGCAAGCACGTAAACTGGACTTTGCCAGTTTGAGGGGCTAGTGCCCGAAAGGGTGTGCTGGTTCAAGTCCAGTCCGCAGCATCGTAAGGCTTTGAATCACAAGGACTTGCAGATGGCACCCTACGGGGCATGAACAGCTTTTGGCAACTGCGACATTATTCTTTTCGGGGTTCCTCGATTTTACAAGCTCCTGCAAGCAATTGCATGTCCTCACGTGCCATTTCCGGTGCCGCTAGTCTGAAAAGCTAGTGGGAGAATCGGAACCATCAGAGCCCAGCCCAAACTTCGATACCCAGTGGTTGCCTGTTGAGCCTTCCAGAGAATGGTTTCGGGGTCCGAGTAGTGGATCTTATCCGCTACCGTTACCATGCCGCTATACGGAATTCCACATGTTTCCCAGTCTTTTCTATAAAGGTAGCGGGTAGCGGCATGTCCCGCATATAGGCATCGTTGCCAATTCCTTGCTCATGGCCAATCGAGCCTGTCTATGACCTCTTCTCACGCGCGCCTACCAGAGCTGAAGCAATCGCGTCAATCCCGCAGCAAACATCTTTCACAGGTTTGTCCCGATTTGCTCTGACCCTGCAACGGACCCTACGGGAAGCGAATAGATCCTCTCGAAATCATCCTTGCAGGACTCAAATGCATCCAGGACCTCAGGGTAGAATTGTTCCGGTCTCGTGCGCCCATCCCCCTCGGTCAATATCTTCATGACGGCGTGATGGTCGAGCGGCGGCTTGTACGGGCGTTGACCCCGGAGCGCATCGTATTGGTCGCAGAGCAGCATGATGCGGCCGGGCAGCGGGATTTCCTCACCCTTGATCCCCGACGGGTATCCACTTCCATCCCAGCACTCGTGATGGGTCAACGCGATAAGAGCGCCCATCTTCATGTAGGGCGAGCTACCCGTCTCCAGGATCTTTGCCCCGATCTCCGCGTGTTTTTTCATGGTGATCCATTCTTCCGACGTCAAAGGCCCACGCTTCAGGAGGATGTGATCGGGGATTCCGATCTTGCCGATGTCGTGCATCGGGCTCGCATAAAAAATGGCTTCCACAAACTCCGAATCCGCCTTCATTGCGCGCGCCAGTCGCGAAGCGTAATGACTGATTCGCCTGACATGAGCTCCTGTCGTTTCGTCCCGAAGCTCTGCCGCACTGGTAAGGAGATAGATCGTCTCTCTATAGTTCTCCTCGAGTTGGGCAGTTCTTTCCCGGACTTTTGTCTCGAGCACACTGTTGAGGCTGGCCAGGAAGTCTCCGTACTCCTTGAGGCGAAGGTGGTTGCGCACCCGCATCCATAGCTCAGTGGGATCCACCGGCTTCGGCAGATAGTCCTCCGCCCCGTTCGCGAGGGCCTCGAGACGAGAAGCTCTGGTCGCCGAGCCCGGTGACCATGATCACGGGGATCGTGCGGGTACGACTGTCCGCCTTCAGGCGCTTCACTACCTCGAAGCCGCTGATCCCTGGCATCTCGACATCGAGGAGAATCAAGTCAGGGAGTTCAGCTTTCATCGCCTCGAGAGCACTCTCCCCGCTTTCCGCCTCAACCGTTTCGTAGCCCTTTTTCTCCAGGATCAGACGCATGATCTCTCGGGTTTTCTCATCGTCATCGATGACAAGGATTCGCGCATTCCGATTCTTCACGGCCTGCATCTCCTCCGTCAGGCCGGCGCGGAACGCTGCGCGGCCCCGAGCACGTCTCGAAGCGTCCCGAGGAGAGCCTCAGCCGTGTATGGTTTCGCGAGAAACGCATCCACCCCCAGGCCCGCAGCTTCGTTCGCTTGTCCGCTCGTCGCCAATCCGCTCGTGGAGATGATCTTCACCCTGGGGTCAATCTTTCGGAGAGCACGGATGGTCGCTGCGCCGTCCATGAACGGCATCATCATGTCGGTGAAGACCACTCGGATCTCCTCTCTCCTCTCCGCGTAGTGCACGACAGCCTCTGTTCCGTCCTTCGCCAAGAGCACCTGATAGCCATAGGCTTCGAGGATCTGTTTGGTGATCTCCCGCACGGCCGCCTCGTCGTCGGCGACCAGAATCAGCTCCCCTTCCCCCATCGGTATGCCTTCCTGCACTTTCTCAGCACGGTCAACTTGCCTCCTGATCAGCCGCCGGAATGTAGACTTTGAATGCGCTCCCCTTGCCCACCTCGCTGTAGACATTGATGAAACCGCCGTGACTTTTCGCGATTGAATGTGCGGTGGAGAGACCAAGACCCGTGCCCTTGCTCAGGTCCTTTGGTTGTGAAAAACGGGTCGAATACCTTCTCGATGATCCCCTGGGCCATCCCGGTTCCCGTGTCTTCCACCTTCAGCGCCACGTAGCGTATCGGTCGCGCTTCGATATGCATTCGAGCGTAGGTCTCGTCCAACTCCACATTCTCCGCCGAGAGAGTGAGGATTCCCCCCTCAGGCATCGCGTCCCTCGCATTGACGCACAGGTTCATGAGCACCTGGTGCAGTTGCGTCGCATCTCCAGTCACGGGTAGGAGATCCTTGGGAATCTGGGACCTGATCTCGATGGTCTTCGGGAAGGTTTCTCTGATGAGCTGTTCGATCTCGTGAATGATGTGCTTCGGTTGTACCTCCGCGTGCTCACCCTCGATGCCTCGCGCAAAGCTCAGCACCTGCCGTACAATATTCGCCCCACGCTGCGCTGCCGTCTTGATGATGTCCAGGATCTTGCGGGAGCTCTCGTCGGGATGTTGGAGGGAGAGCCCCTCGACGCCCATGAGGATCGGGGAGAGGATATTATTCAAATCGTGTGCGATTCCTCCTGCCAGCGTCCCGACGCTTTCAAGTCGCTGGGCGCGAAGAAGCTGCTGCTGGATCGATCGCTGCTCGGTGACATCGGTGTTCACCGCCAGAATACCGCGCGGTTTTCCTTGCGGGTCGCGGACAAGAGACCAGCGCGCCTGAATCGTCAATTCCCGGCCATCCCTGGATTTTCGCTGGAACTCTCCCAGCCATTCGCCTTTTTCGAGAACGATCTGGTAAGCGCGCATCGAATCGGGAGCGTGTGTGCCGAGGAGGTCGTCGGCATTCTTGCCAATTGCCTCCGCAGCGCTCCATCCGTAAATCTTTTCGGCACCTTTGTTCCAGTATACGATGTCGTGCCGTATATCGCGGACAAAGATGGCATCCACGGTGATGTCGAGGAGCGCAGCCTGTTCCTGCAGCTTCTGCGCGGCCAGTCTGCGTTCCGTGATGTCCCAGAAGATGCCGAGGATGCCAGCCACTGTTCCATCCTCATTTCGGATTGGCGTCTTAATCGCTTGTCTCCAAGCCTCATACTCCGATCGAATGTAGCGTTCTTCGATGGTTTCCTGTATCCCCGAGTCCATGATTCTTCGATCGTCTGCACGGTACTTGTCTGCCAGATCTTTCGGGAAGAAATCATAGTCTGTGTGTCCGGACAGCTCCTCGGGTTGGATGCCGAGATCGCGAGCGTAGTTCCGATTGCACGTCAGATAGACGGAGTTGAGATCCTTGGTGAAGATCATCTGCGGGATGCTTTCGAAAAGTATCCGATACTTGTTTTCACTCGCTCGCAGCGCCTCTTCCGCCGTATGCCGGGCGCGACGATCTTCCGCCTCCTGCAGCCCGCGCTTGATCGCCGATTCCAATCGACCTATGTTGTCTTTGATGACAAAATCCCACACGCCCTGCTTGATCAGCTCGACCGCCTGCTCCTCTCCCATGCTGCCGGAGACGAGGATAACGGGCAGATCGGGTCGAAGGGCGTGGATGAGATCTTTGCTCTCGAGAAAATCCATCCCCGGCACCCTGTAGTCGGACAGGACGACGGCCCAGTCCTCCACCCTCAGGGCGGTCTCCAGTTCCTCGCGGCTTGAAACCCTCCGGCAGCGAGCCGCAGGCATATTCTGACTCAGATAGTGTTCGGTGAGGAGGAAGTCCGCGTCGCTGTCCTCGATGACCAGTACTTTCAATTCTCCGGCTGTCATATCACTCCCTTTCACGGCGGCTCGTTGACGGCCAGCCAATACACGCCGAGGCGTGAGACGGTTTCAATAAACTCGGATGAATCCAACGGTTTTCGCACGAAGCTGTTGGCGCCGTGAATGTAGCCGCGAAGGCGATCTTGCTCCTCGTCTGAGGAGGTGAGGATGACGATGGGCAGCATCCGCGTGCGCGAATCTGCGCGGAGACGCTCCAACACCTCCAGACCGCTGATCCGCGGCAGATTGATGTCGAGCAGGACTGCCGCGGGCAGCTCCGGACCCGACCGGCCCGTGAATTCGCCTTCGCGGAACAGATAGTCGAGAGCCTGCTGGCCGTCGCGCACCACCTCAACATGGTTGGCGAGGTTGATTTTTCGCAGGGCACGCAAGGTCAGCATCTCGTCCTGGGAATTGTTTTCGACGAGCAGGATCGTCTTCGTCGTCATGGTCCCTCCTCCCCGAGGCCGCTTTGGATCGAAAGACTGAAGCTGAACACGGCCCCTTTGCCCGGCGCGGCCGTTGCCTGGATTCTGCCGCCGTGCCGGTGGACGATGCGCTGCACAGTGGCCAGGCCGATTCCGATACCGGGGAACTCGTCCTGTCGGTGCAGGCGCTGGAAGGGTTGGAAAAGCTTGGCAGCGTGCCGCATGTCGAAGCCCGCCCCGTTGTCAGCCACGCAATAGATCTGCTCATCGCCCCTGCGCTCCGCATAAAGGCGGATCGTCGGCTCAAGGGTCCCTCCCGTGTATTTCCACGCGTTATCGAGGAGGTTGGCGAGGACTACCCCAATCAACCGCGAATCACACCGAGCGGACAAGCCCGGCTCGACCGTCCAGGTCACCCGGCGGGAAGGCTCGGCCTTCGCATGCTCGGTGAGGATGAGCACAGCGTGGGCCGAGAGGTCCACCTCCTCCCACTGCAGCTCGCCGCGGGTGCTGCGCGAGAGGGTGAGCAGACCGTCGATCAGTTCTCCCATGCGCCGGCTGGCAAGGGCGATCTGGTCCAGGAAATCATGCGCCTCACCCGTCAACTTCGGGCCATAGTCCTCTATGAGCGCATGGCTGAAACCGCTCAGAGCGCGAAGCGGCGCGCGTAGGTCGTGCGAAACCGCGTACGCGAATGCCTCTAGCTCCTTGTTGGCTGCTTCGAGCTCCGCCTGTGCTTCGATGAGCTCCTTGTTGTGCCGCACGGCATTCTCGTAGGTGGAGAGCAGCAGGGTGAGCAGTCTGCCCCTGCTCGATCGCACCAGGCGCCGCTTGCCCGCAATCGTGATTTTGAACTGCTCCTGCGCGTCGTCGGTCTCCCGGTACGGGGAGGATGCGAGCACGGTTTCGATTTCGGACAGGAGAGCCTCGGCATGGTATGGCTTCGTCATGTAGTAGTCGACGCCCGCCTCGACCCCGAGGATGACGTCCTGGGGATCCGAAAGCGAGGTGAGAATGATCACCGGAATGTCGCTCAACGCTTCATCGTCCTTGATCGCCCGACACATGGTGTACCCGTCCATGACCGGCATGACCACGTCGCTGATGATGAGGTGGGGGCGGCTTTCTCGGACTGCCTCGAGGGCCTCGGCCCCGTTGCCGGCAATTCGCACCCGGTAGCCGGCTCGTTCGAGCATGTAGGAGATCTGCTCTACCTGCGTCCTGCTGTCCTCCACGACGAGGACCTCGATTGCTTTCGCTGTTCTCTTGTCCGCGCTCATGACGCTGTCCCCCTGCTCAGATCTCCCGTCTCCGCCAGGCTCACGACGGCCGCGGCAATAGCTTCGGGCGTCATCGTGTACTGCGCCCCACCCAATCTCACCGCCTCGCCGGGCATTCCAAATACCACGCACGATTCCTGGTCCTGCGCGAAGGTCACGGCCCCCATGTCTCTCAGGCCTTTCAGCTCCTCCGCGCCGTCCCTGCCCATGCCCGAGAGGAGGATGCCCACGGCCCTCTTCCCGTACACTCTCGTCGCGGAGCGGAAGAGGTGAGAGACGGAAGGACGCAGCCCGTTCTCCGGCTCACCGTGGCCGAGCCTGATGCGCGGCCCCTCTCCAACCCCCATGTGCGCCTCGTCGGGGGCGATGTACACGTGCCCAGGCGCAACGAGCTCTCCCTCTACAGGGATGTGGACGGGCAGCCGTGAGGCGCCCGCCAGCCACTCGGCGAAGCCGGCTCCGAAGCCCGCGGCGATATGCTGGACGACGAGCACAGCCGCGTGGAACTCGGGCGGCAGGGCGGAGAGGATCGTGCGGATGGGAAGCGGTCCGCCTGTGGAGGCGCCGATGAGGATCGCCTCGCAGCCGGCTGACGCGCCAAGTGGCCTTGGCCGTGGCCGGGGCGGAGTTACATGCGGACCTAGTGCAGCCTGCGCAACGGGGGCAACAATCGGCGGACCTGGTTTTCGCGACCAGCGCCTCACGACCTTCACTTCCGCCATGAGCTTCACCATCTGGATCAATTCCCGGGACTGCGCCGCAGAGCCGGGAGAATCGCCCCCCCGTGGCTTCGAGACAACCGCCACGGCTCCCGACTCCATCGCCCGAAAGCTCATCTCCACATCTCCGGCGTTATCGGCCGCGCTTACGACGACGATGGGCGTTGGAGAGGACTCCATAATCCTTCGCGTGACATCGTAGCCGTTGATGCCCGGCAAATTGATGTCCATGGTGATGACGTCGGGGCGAAGAGCGGCCACCGCCTCGAAGGCTGACGCGCCGTCACGCACCGCCCCCGCGATCTCGATCTGCGGGTCGGACCCGAGAAGGTGTGAGAGGAACTCCCGGTAGACCGCTGAGTCGTCGACGATCAGAACCCGGATTGTAGATTTCACCCTGCGAATCTCCCCATTCTGCTCATCAGCTAAACAGAGCGGCGCACGATGTCGAGAAGATTGCTCTGCTCGAAGCTGCTCTTCACGATATAGGCATTGGCGCCTACATCGATCCCTCTCTCCCGGTCCTCCCGGGATTCGAGGGCGGTCACGAGAATCACCGGGAGGTCGGCCAAATTCTTGTCCGCCCGGATCTTCGACGTCAGGTCGAACCCGTTCAATCGGGGCATGTCAACGTCGGACACGACGAGATCGAACTTCGTTTCACGAAGGGTCGCAAAGGCTTCCGCCCCATCCACCGCCGTTCTCACGAGGTACCCCGCAGCTTCGAGGATGCTCTTCAGCAGCGTCCGGGCGGTGATGGAATCATCCACCACGAGGATCGACCTTTGCCGAGGAGCCGTGGGTTCCCCAACCTCCCGCGTGGGCACGGGCTGGGAGGATGTTTTGACGGCGGACTTCATCAGGTCGGCGACGTTTAGGATGGGAACGACCTTCCCCGTTGCCAAGACGGCCGCGCCCCCGACATTCCGCACCCGAACGAGTTGCGGTCCAAGGCTTTTCACGAGGACCTCCTGTTCGCCCACCACTTCATCCACCTGGAACGCGATCCGTCTCTCCGACGCGGCGAGGATGACCATCGGGAGGCTTTCGGTGCCCTTTTCTGCCGACCCATCCGCGGGGAGCTCCAGGACCTCATGAAGTCGGACGAACGACACTGCCCGGCCACCCAGCAGCACCGTGGCCCGGTTCTCGACGGTTTGAACGGAATCCTTTTTCGTCGATGCCACTCTTTCGACGAAGGTCACCGGGATGATGAAGCTCTGTTCTCCCGCGCGGATCAGGAGTCCCCTGACCGTGCTTACCGTCAGGGGGAGGAGCAGCCGGAACGTGGTGCCCGCCCCCAGACGCGTGTCCAAGGTGATCTCGCCCCCGAGCCTCTCCACTTTCTCGCGCACGATCGCCATACCCAGACCTCGGCCCGAGATATCCGTAACGATAGGGCTCGTCGAGACCCCGGACTGGAAGATAAACGCCAGGATTTCCGAGTCCCCAACGGCCTGCACGGATTCGGCGGCGATAAGCCCTGACTTCACCACTGCCTCCCTCACCCTCTGAGGGTCGATCCCCGCTCCGTTATCAGAAACAGCGATCTCCACACTGTTGGCGTTTTTCTGTTCAATGGCGATTGTGATCGCACCACGCGGTGCCTTGTTCGCGCGAGTGCGCTCCTCGGGCTTCTCGATCCCGTGGTCGATGCAGTTCCGCACCATGTGCATGAGGGGATCCTTGATCTCTTGCAGAATTCTTCGATCGATCTCGACATTGGCCCCCTGCACGCTCAGTGTCGCCTCCTTGCCCTGCTGACGGCAGAGGTCCCGAACAAGCTTGGGGAAGGTCTCCGTGAGAGAAGAAAAGGGACGCAGCAGGAGTAGCTTCGTATCGCGGAGGAGAGAATCCACTAGTGCGCTCAGGGAGCGCTGTTCACGCTCCGCGAACCGGGAGAGGCCGTTCAGCTTCGTGTCGAACCTCTTGGAGAACTCCTCGTTCCACTCCAGGAACTCCAGGAGCCTCCGCGCTCCGAGGTCCTTCTTGTCCGCAGTTTCTCCATCCCGATCGATCGATTGCCGCAGGGAACGCGCGACAAACTGCACTTTCGCCCACTCACGTTTCCACTGTGACTCGTCGCGCGCCAGCTCCCGCAGTTCAGCCGAGCGATGCACCGCTCCCATGCGCAAGGGGACCAGTTCTTCGACTTGGAGAAGAAGTCGGTCAAGCTGGTCCGCGGGAACCCTTACCGTCTCTTCCGCAATATTCTTCTCCGTCTCGGGCCGGGGGAGAGTCACTTCGACATCGGGCTGCCCCGACTGCTCCACCGCGGCCGAGCCCCGGGAGATGGCCTCCAGCCGGCCAAGCAGATCGCCGGTCTTCGGAGGACCTTGCTCGAGACGTTCCCCTCGGGTGGCCATCAGGAGGCGCTCAATCTCGTCCGTTGCGCGGTGCAGCACGTCCAGCGCGTCAGCGGTGAGCGCGATCTCTCGACGCTTTGCCCGGGCAAAGACCTCTTCCAAGGACTGGCAGATGGTCTCGATTTCCTTGAGGTTGACAGCCCGGGCGGCGCCCTTGAGGCTGTGGGCTTCTCGAAAGACCTTCTCCGCGACCGGCGCGCGATCCTCTACCCCCGGCGTGTTCTCCAGATCGATCAGACCACTGGTGATTGCGCGTACGTGCTCCTCGGCTTCTCCCCTGAAGGTCGCCAGGAGCCGCTGCTGGAACTCTCTATCCGGCTCTGGCATCCCCGTGCTCCTCCAAATGGTACCGGGCCGCGAGTTGTTTCAGCCTTTCTCCCAACTCGTGCAGCTGCTGCGCCGCTGCCTCCGCCTGCTTCGTGCCGGCCAAGTTCTGCGCAGAGGCCACTTTGATGCTCTCCATCGCCTGCGCTACCTGGTCCATGCCCACCACCTGCTGCTGGCTGGAGGCCGCAATCTGCGTCGAGGACTGCGCCGCCTCGGCAATGCTCTCGCCCAGCTGCCGGATGGCCTCGCTGACCTCCGCCGACTGCTTCACCCCAGCCTCCACCACCTTGCTGCCCTGCTCGGTGGCCATCACCGCCGCGCTGGTCGCCTTCTGCACGTCCCCCAGTATCCCCCGCACCTGCCCCGTGGCCTGCTTGGACTGCTCGGCAAGGCTCTTCACCTCCTGCGCCACCACCGCAAATCCCTTGCCCTGTTCCCCCGCCTTCGCCGCTTCGATCGCCGCGTTCACCGCCAGCAGATTCGACTGCTCGGCAAGGTCGTTCACCGTGGCGATGATCTCCCCGATGGCCTGGCTCTGCTCGCTTAAGCCGCACGATGCTGCCCGCGATGAACTCCATCTGCTCGCGGATGCGGTTCATCCCTGCCAGGGTCTCCTCCACCGATTTCCTTCCCGTCTGGGAGACCTGCATCGAGCGCTGCGCCCCATCCATCACCGACTTGGCTTTCTGGCTGGCAATCTGCGCCGTCTGCTTGACCTCCTCCACCGTGGTCGTCGTCTCGCTGACCCCCGTAGCCGTCTCCGCGGCGCCGCTGGCGATCTGCGTCGTGGTGGCCAGGATCTCGCTCGCCGAGGTCCCCAGCATCCCGATCCCCTCCTGCAGTTCCTGCGTCATGCGCCGGAGATTTGCCACCATCTCCGCGAAGGCTTTCCCCAGCACATCGCTGTCGGAAAGGAGAGTTGACCCGATCCGTCAGGTCGCCTGCCGCGATCCGCTTGGCGGATTCCGCCATCTCCTGGAGGATAGAGGGTCATGTTCCGAAACGTGCGCGAGAGAAGGCCAATCTCATCCTGCCGATTCCTGCACCTGCGGACTTGCCTTGCAGGTCTCCCCGGGCGATCCGCTCGGCGGTCCGGGTCAGCTCTCCGAGAGGAATCGAGATGTTCCGAATCACGATGAGGGCGATGACGGCCAGGAGAACGAAGGCGATTGGGATGCCGTACAGGATGATGGAGATGGTCACCCCGGCGTGCGCCTTTGATAGCGTATCCCTCTCATTTAAAAGACGATTTTCTTCGTCGCTCATCGCCGCAACCGCCTGGCGGATTTCGTCCTGGGCCTTCTTGCCCTTCCCGGTGAGGACCAGATCCTGCGCCGTTTTGAAACCGCTCGTCCGCCGGGCGTCGATCTGCGCTTTGATGATGTCCAACCGGGCTGCGACAAGCGGCTCCAGGGCGTCGAGCCTTTTCTGCTGGCTGGGTACGACGATCAGCTGGTGCAGGTCCTTGAGGGTCGCGCCGACTTCCGTAACCGCTGTGTTGTAGGGTTCGAGGTAGGTATCCTGACCGGTGATGATGAAACCCCGCTCGCCCGTTTCCGCATCCGTCATCTCGTTGATAACCGATTCAAGCTTTCCCAGGATCTGATACGTGCGCTTGACGCTTTCAACCGAGGCAATCAGCCCGGTCGTGTCCCGATAAGAGAGCACGCCGAGCACGACCAGGATCGCCAGTCCCAGAGCGAACCCGCTACTGATCTTTGCGCCGATCGACCACTTCATTCCTCGACTCCTTTCCTCGCCGTCCGCCTTCGGCCGGACGCGCACGCCTCAGGCCTCTTCTCGGACAAGAATGTTCTCGTCTGCAAGCAAGCGAGCCCCATCGAGGATGGCCATCCGATCCTTCGTGACTCCCTTGAGATACTCCCCGCGAAGGCCCGTCAACGTGGGGAGCGTTGGCTGCAGCTCATCAACGGGGACCTGCACCACCCCGAGGATCGAGTTGCCCAGCATGCCGAACTCCATCCCGCCATTCTGGAGGAGAATGATCCGGTCGAGGTCACCCACGCCTCTCTGAGGCAGGTCGAAGAGTTTCCCGATGTCGATGACAGAGAGGACCTGGCCACGCACGTTTACGACACCCAGGACGAACGGGGGAGTCCCGGGCAGTGGCGTCAGCTCGTTCATGGGACATACCTCACGCACGTAGCGTGTCTCGACGCCGTACTTCTCCTGCCCGAGCAGAAAGGAGACCACTTCGAGAAATTCACGGGCGCTCGCACCTTCATCACTTTCGCGCGCCAGTGCGTCCGCCCGCGCCTTGAGAACCGCCCTGGTCTCGTCGCGCGAGGCCCACCCGACGTGTGCGATCGCCGCTTCGGCTGCTGCCATCCGTCGATGTATCTCCGTCCAGTCGATCCTCTCGACGCTCATGGTTTTTCGAGCTCCTCATCCAACGACAAGCGAATGATCTCCATCAGCCTGCCCGCAGTGAGCCCCGCGGATTCAGGCACCGCAACATCCGGTTCCAGCCTCTCCATCAGACTCAGGGCGCAGCGGAAATGTCTCCGCGACACCGCGTACCGGCCGAGCCGCTTCGCTACATTGCCAAGCGCAAAGTGTGCCATGACGAAGTCCTGATCCAAGTACAGCGCCTGTTCGAGGAACTTCGTCGCTTCGTCGAGCCTGCCCAGCTCCTGCGCCACCATCGCACTGAGGAAGCGATGCGCGGAGTTCAGAGGGTCGGAAAGGACCGCTCGATCACACCAGGAGAGCGCTTCCGCGAGCTCCCCTTGGTTCGCCAGGGCCCGCGCCACGATGATCGGGGCATCCGTCTCCTGAGCGTTCGGGGGAGAGATTTCCTCTTCGCGGCGACTTTCCTCGCCTGACGGCATCTCTTCCTGAAGGGCGAGGGGTTCGGGGTAGCCAACTGGAGCGATCTCCACGCTCGGGAGGCGCAGGAACGATCCGGCGGGCCTGCGGTAGAACATCACGTCGGAAAAATTGACGATCGTGAACTGACGGAAAAGGACCTGCGAGGTTTCACTCGGCGCGACCAGCAGCCATCCGTTCTCTACGAGCGATCCATGGAGGTTTTCCACGACCCGGGCGGCATGCTCCGGGGTGAAATACATCAGGACGTTTCGGCACAACACCACGTCCATCGCATTGGTGTTGTTCACCAGGGATGGGTAGACGTCTTCGGCGAGATTGAGGAAAGAGAAGGTCACCATTCGCCGAATGCGCCGCGCGATCTGCATCCTCCCGCCGGGCAAAGGAGAGAAGTAGCGCTCCCTGATCCCTGGGGGGATCGCGCGGAACGACCACTCCCCGTACACACCGGCAGAGGCAGTTTCGAGAAACCGGGGGTTGATGTCGGTGGCCAGAATGGTGACGTTCCAGTCGGATAGGTCGGGAATCCTCCTGTCCAGCAGCATGGCAACTGAATAAGGTTCTTCCCCTGTACAGCATCCTGCGCTCCAGATACGAAGCCTCATGTCGTTACATCGGTGAAGCCGGATCAGCTCCGGAAGCACCTGCTCTTCGAGGATGTCGAAGCTACTCTTTTCACGGAAAAAGTAGGTCTCGCCCACCGTGAGATGGCTGGCCAGGGTTTCGATCTCTCGGCGCGTAAGCGGCGATGAGAGAAGCCACCGTACGTAAGCCTCCGCGTCCCTCAATCCCTGCTCCCGGGCCGCCGAGGCGAGGCCATTGGCGAGGTCTCCCCAGCGCTCCTGCGGGAAATTCAGGCCCATGCGGGAAGCAATGAACTGGCTGAGCTGCGCCAAGTGGGAAGGAGACAGCCCGACGCTCATTCTTTTCCCTCCGGCAGAATCGCGCCAAGGGCTTTCTCTTCTTCGAGTGAGAGGAAGGTTTCGAGGTCGTGGATCAGGACCAGTCCTTGGTCAGTCTTCGCCACCCCTTCCAGGTATTCGAGCCCCGGAAGGATCGTCTCGGCAGCGGTCGTGTCCTGCGCTGACAAATCGCGCACACCTACAACTGCATCTACGGCCAATGCGAGAATCCGGCCTCCGCCTTCATGCGCGTCGTGCTTGGAGGCCATGGCCACAATGAACTGGTCGGAGGGCTCCAACTCGCGCTCGGGGAGATGGAATCGTCGACGAATATTGACGACGGGGATTATCCGCCCTCCCAAGTTGATGACTCCAATGACAATGGGAGGCGCTTTCGGCAAGGGGATGATCTCCACCGCGCGCAACACCCGCATCACAACCGAGAGACGGACACCGTAGAACCGCTCATCGAGGGTGAAGACGACGCACTGACTCATGTCGAATCTCGTAGCCGTCACCCCCATCTCCTTGCCCCAGCTGCTCCGGATTTCCGACGGTATCTGGATTCCTTATTTCGCGCGCTGCCCTGCTCGCGCAGAGTCCTGATCAGCCTTTCCCGGTCCTCGGGCGTCGCCCATGTCTGCAGCTGGAGCGATGTGTGGCGGAGAACCTCCTCCCGCGTATGGCCAAACAAACTTAGATATGACCGATTGACGTCAAGGTATTGCCCATCGGCGAGTCGCGTGATGCTCATTCCAATTGGATTGGCGTGAAACACGGTGGAGAATCGAGTCTCGCTTTCACGCAAGGAGAGTCCTTGCTGATACAATGCCGCCCTCTGGCGCACACGGCGATAGAGCTCGGCAACAACGCTCATGAATACGCCCATGCTGAGAAAAATGGCGAGCTGCGTCCGGGATTTCGACCTGCCACTGACATGCCTGCCTCCAATCCATTCCGGAGCAAGACTGGCTTCACTTCGAGTCGTCAAACTTCGAGCCTTTCTTCTGCTTAGGATGCTCCCTTCTGGCCTTTACGGCAGGATGCTTGGCACTGGAATGCCCGGCCGCCTCGCGCCGTGGAGCCTTTTTTTCCTCTGCCGCGGCGGCAGCGGTCTCTCCTGACCGCGAGCATAGAGGTATGCACGATTGGGTTGGCTCGGCATCTTATTCGCTCTGGCCCAAGTCTAGTCCCGGGCAAGCACAATCAGTGTCCCCCAAAAGGGTCAGAGACATAGAATTTAGAGGTGATGTGACGCGGCGGCTGTGCGTGACCCGATCGATCCAATCTACGGCTTTATGATGCCTTCCCTGAGGGCGATGCGCACGAGATCTGTCTGCTTGTGAACGGCGAGTTTGGCCATCAGGTTTTTGCGGTGCGTGTGAACGGTGTTGGCTGCCAGCGACAACTGGGAAGCGATCTCTTTGGTGGTCCGGCCCTCTGCGATAAGTTGCAGAATCCTCCTCTCTTGGGTAGTGAGCGCGCCAGGTCCTCGATCCGCTCGGCTCCTGCGGGAAGCCCTCAAGGCAGACTCGACCATGAAGTGCGCGATGGCTGGGCTCAGGTAGAACCGTCCCGCGGAGATCTCCCGTACTGCTTCTACCACGTTCTGGCTTGCCGTTTCCTTGGTCAAGTACCCCCGCGCACCGGCCCTCATCGCCTCTTCGACAAAGTTCCGGGTGTCATGAAGGCTCAGGATGATGACCTTGGCGGTCGCGTGTTCTCTCAGCAGTGCTCGCGTCGTGTCCAGTCCATTCAATAGTGGCATGGTAATATCGAGAATGAAAACGTCGATGGGATGCTTCTTCGCCAGCCGCAAAACTTCCATCCCATCGGATGCTTCTCCGACGATCTCGATGTTGTTGCCCTTCCTTTCGATGCTGAAGCGAAGCCCGTCACGCACGAGGGGATGATCGTCTGCGATCAGGACGCGAATGCTCACGCCGACCGCTCCTCCCGCGGGAGATTGACACGGATAGTTGTGCCTTGACCCTTGGCTGACTCGACCACTACTTCTCCTCCCAACGATGCTGCCATCTCCTGCATCGCGTGCAGACCCAGGTGCCTATCGGTTTTGCCTGCCAGGCGATCCGAATTGAACCCTTTCCCTCCATCAGTAATAGTGAGCCGGATCAGCCGCCTGGTGACTGAGAGCCGCACCCGCACCCACTGCGCCTCAGCGTGTTCAATGACATTGTTCAGGCACTCCTGGGCCGCGCGAAAAAGGATGGTTTGCGCTTCAGGGCCGATCTCGGCTCCGCCCGCGGCGTCGGTGAAGTGTATCCGTAGCGGCGACACCCGACTCAACTCGAGAAAATGCTGGCGGAGAGCGGCGGTCAATCCGAGCAGATCCAGGTCTGGCGGGCGGAGATCCACCGCCAAGGCCTTGAGCCGCTTGACGGCCTGCGCGAATATCCGGCGACATTCTCTTATCGATGCCAGGGCTTGCTCGCTTTTCCCTTCGCGCAGATCCTCTTCTGCCGCAAGCAGGCGCGCCGTCAGCCCCACGGAGATGGAGCCAACGTCGTGATGGAGGACAGCCGAGAGCCGCCGCTTTTCCTCCTCCTGCACCGACAAGAGCTGGCGAGAAAAGACGCGGACGCGCTTTTCTGCCTGCTTCATCTCCGAGATGTCCTGGATCACCATGCACGTTCGAGACCCATCGGCGGTCTCGAAAACAGCCGAAGAACAGAGCGCGGGGAAGCGTGTCCCATCTGCTCGGACAAACGTCATCTCTCCCGACGCGTAACCTTTTTCCGCTCTCTCGCTGAGAAGAACAAAGACGCGTCGATCTGCGAAGTCCACAAGGCCCGCCCGGCCGATCGCGCGGATGTCCTCCTCCGTTCTTCCGAAGAGACGGCACGCAGCGGGATTGGCGGCAAACACACGTCCGTCGGGCGCCGTGAGCAGTGATCCAACGATGCTGTGCTTCCAGAGTGCCCGAAAGCGCGCCTCGCTCTCGTGGAGCGTCAACTCGCCGAGCGAGCGGTCCAACAGCACCGCGAGGTGGCTGGCGATGGTCTCGATCGCCGTCCGCTGACGGAGCTCCGCGCCTTTGTGCAGAATGACCGCCAGTCCCCCCATGAGCTGATCTCCCAGGCTCAGGCCTGCCACATACACCTTCTCGATGGCGAAAGCCTCGCTGATCGCACGGCAGGTGTCTGCCGGAATCATGCCATCACAGAGAGTCACGAACCCTCCGGGGATTTCCTCCATACTGTCCGAGGTGAAGAGGGCCGCCACTGCCTTGGCCTGATCTCCCATGCTCGATACTGAGCCCCAGATGCTACTGGGCTCTGCATTGAGGATATTTGCGAGTTCGCCGATCCTATCCCCAAGACCCTCGACGGCACGCACGCGGAGCCCTCCCAAGTCAGGATCATGGAATGTGACGACGACATAGCTCTCGGGGTTTGTCGCTTGCGCAACCTGTGCGGCAGCCTGACACAGGTTGTCGACCCCATGCATCCTGCTGGTTTTGAGCACGAACTCATTGATGCTCCGCAGTTCCTCCTCGATGCGCATCCGTTCTGCAATTTCGTCGAGGAGCCTCGCGTTCAAGGTCTTCAGCTCTTGCGTGCCGATTCGGACCTGCTCTTCCACATAGCTGCGAAAAATGTCCTTCAAGTACTTCGGCAGCGTTGTGCCGCGTGCAATAGTCTCCTGGAGGGACCTGACGAGCCCGACGAGAAAGTAGATGCTCCCCACATATTGGGAAAGCCGGGCCATCCAGCTACCAAGGCCGCCGACATTCTTTTGAAAGAGAAGGCAAAACAGGCCAGTCGATATGAAGGCGAGCGCACTAGCGTAGAAATAGAAGAATCTGACCTTTGACCGCATGTAGATCACGGCGAAGTGCACTGCGGAGACCGCAAAGAGAAGCGCGGCCAACGATAGGACTATCTGTCTGATGAAGGTCGGACCGGCGCCCTGTGCAAAAAAGACCGGAATGGCACCTCGGAATGTTGCCAGGGAGATAAGCGTAAACAATAGGACAATCGCCAAATAGCTGATCGTGGCCGACAGCCTCGGCCTCACTCGAAATGGAGCGATTCCCCATGCCCATCCACCAACGGTGAGTATCGCGGCGCTGAAATGAAAGAAACCCCCGAGAAGGCTGCCAAGATTGTGCAGAGTGACATTAAAGTTCTGCCCGCCCGGGACGAGTCCCCATCCGCTTAGAAGGCTTCCGAGGCCGAATGAGAGCAGCCCGCACCCTAAAAGCAAAAACGTCTGGGTCCCCTGTACCATGTAGCTTCTCGCGGCAAGGACGGCAACCGTGATGGGAACGGCAGCAAGAAAAAGCGTATTCAGGAGTGGGAGAAGGAACGGAGGCTCAAAAACGAAGGTGGTATCGATCGCCGAAAAGATACCCGTGAGTGCGAGGATGACAAGGAGAGGAAGAACGGAGAGGAAAGCGATACGGGACTTCATCTTCATCGACCGACACCCCCCCGAAAACCGGATCCGAATCGGCGAATGATTCGATCGGGGTAAATTGTAAGTCCGAAAACGCGATTGCGCAATGGCGCCGGCGTTTCCGAGTTCGATGTTGCTCACCCGTCCCTGGGGTCGGGGAGGGCACACAACGCCGTAACGGGCAAGGGGAAGGATTGAGAGGGCCCGCACAGGCCCCAAGGCAGGGGGTAAAGTCCCCGGGGCGGCTCGGTGCCCTGGGGGGCGGTGGGGGGCCGGGGATGAGGGAGTGAGCCCGCCAGCCCCAGGGAATACAGGTACGTCTCCGTGACGGCTACGTTCGCGTGCCCGAGTGCGGTCTTCACCTCCTACATGTCGTGCCTGGCTTCCTAGGCCCGGATAGCGAAGATGTGCCGCAGGTTGTGGACGCTGTGCCGCGCCCAAAGGAGACCGGTGCCGCTTTCACCTGGTATCACGTGGAATCACTTGTCACTGTTCTGCCAAAGCTCAACGACGCCCAATGCGAGTTGATTGAAAAGTTGCTGGAACGTCTTGAACTAAAATATAAGCATGGAGTGTGGGTCCAGGTCGTACTACACCGCGCCGTCGATGTGAAGGCGAAAGATACCGAGGCTACGTCGTCGAGTTTGTCGTCGAATTGTTCTTCTTGTAGACTCTGCTAGCGAGGTTAGCTAAGCGCGGGTCGTCTGCCCCATCTTGGCAAGTCGTGCGGGAGACAGAAGCACCTTCACAGATTTCGGAATGGATGCCTATGTCCTCGGAAGAGCGGCTCTGGTTATCTAGAATTTCATGTCTGCTGTACAATCGCATGTCCATGGATCGGCACCGATGTGACATACGACAATTCAGTTGCTCGACCATTACGAACGTCCCTCGAAGCACGCAGGGGTGTTGATACCATGCCTTGGGCGCTTTCATTTCCTGTGCACCCTCCCAAGCCCTTGCCCCATCTGGAACAAGGGCTAGAAGCCAAGGCAAAGTGGAGAGCGCCATTTGAGGCCCCCACGCAATTGCCAAGAACTGTTGGCGCGTGCCGCGGATGACTTACAAATTGCTCTGGACCACCGCACAAGGTTTTCATCACATAGTCGGCGATTGCCCGACCCAACTTCTGCTAATCGGCAGGCTCAAAGTGTATCCCGTCGCGGTTGCTGGAATGGATCACTTCTCCGATAGCAAAGAAATGACACCCATGCTCACGAGCTGCCCTTTGAAATGCCACGTCGAAGGAGCTTCGCGCATAGGCGGGGTTGACTTCGAAAACAAACCACACTGAAAAACGCGCGCTACCACCGTGGTGACAATCCTTCACCGATGAACTAGCTCGGGCACACGTTAGCACTGTCAGATAAAAGATGTAAGAAAAATGTGGTCTTCATTACAAATAGCTCCAAATTACAGCAACAAAAAAAAGGAACCGCACTAAGTGCTGATTGACCCAACCTCTTGTAAGGAATACTATTAAACAGCAGTGAGTTTCATAGAGACACGCACCGAAACGGTTTTGATTCGTATTCCTAAACCGTAGGTCAGATGTTCGAGTCATCCCTGGGGCATATCGGGCTCTCCCATCTGCAAGGCGTCAGATGGCCACCGAAAAACCGGCTCCCAGAGTTTCACCTGCTCCACGGTTCTGTTGTCGAGCGTGCAGTTGACGGAGCCGTCCCCTGCTCGTCGAAGGCGACGGCCTTGCAGCCGCTGGTGCCGGTCTCCATGCCCGGAAGGCTCAGGACCGCACCTCTTTGGGCATCTCGCTGTTGTTCGGGCCGAAGTGCTGAAGGAAGACCATGGGCTCCCACTTGCTGGCGTTCGCGACCGTCACACCGTCCCGCGCGGCCTTCTCGCTTACGAAGTACTCGTCCCCCGAGAGCTGGCCGAAGCGGAGCATTCCGGCCGCCTCCGCGTCGAAGTAGCCGAACCTGCCAAAGCCCTGGACGATGATGCAGCCGAATGCGGCCGCTTCTTTCACCCTGACGGAGCAGCCCGGGAAGACGGTCGTTTCCTTGGCCCCTATGTAGGGGTTCGCATACACGACCCACTTCGCCGAGAGGCCGTCCTCAATCCGCGGGCAGGGCACGGGAGGCCGGAAGAATCGGGCCCGGTAGTGCGGGTCGACGTTCTTCTCCCAATCCATGAGGCTCATGACATAATCGATGTCCTGCTTCCGGTTCTCCGGCACGTTCTCCACGAGGAAGTCCCTGGAGTACACCTCTCCTGAAGTGATGTTTTCCTGCACCGAGTTCACGTCCGAGTTCCACTGCGGCTCGTAGGTGAGGACGGAGCCGGGAGCGTGAACCACTCCGGGCGGGGTGTACCAGCCGGTGCCCAGCTCGATCCTGTACGCCCGGGAGAGCTCGGTGATCCTGTTGTCCCCCTTCTCGTAGGCCAGCAGGCGCTCCCGCACCTGCTCGCGCGTCACGTCCGGGTCGAAGCCGAAGTAGGTGACGGGGAATGTGCCGAGGTGGTTGTTGAGCTGGGGCGGAAAATAGTAGGCCTCGGGCTTGCCTGTCCTGCCGACCCTGCTGGCCGCCTCGTCGTCGAGGTGGAGGTGGTGAAAGAGGGGCAGCTCGTAGTCGAAGAACTTGGAATACATCGGCCACGTGCCATACTTCTTCGCCAACTCCTCCCCGATGATCCCGCATCCAAGCTCACTCACCGCGTCCTTGAACAGGAAACAGTCGTCGCGCCGCTCCGTGGGGGCAACGTAGCTCATCCCTTCATCTGCGGGGGCCAGGGGCCCGTTCATCGCGGGGATGACCGAGGAGAACCACCTCTCCTTGATGGACCCGCGCGCCGTGCCCAGGGCGTAGTAGTCGTCGGGATGCAGGCGGAGCCGCCGGCCGGCCTGGCTGAACCTCCGCGGCACGAAGGTGGGCGCCAGCCGCAGGATGCCGGTCCCCTTCTCAAAAGCGTCCCGAATGGCTTTCCCGTTGCTCATGTCTTCTCCTTATCTGTCACCCGCCTCGTCGATGATTCGGTTCAGGGTCTCCCTGTAGTAGGTGAAGCCATCGAGGTGGACCTCCGGCGGGATGAAGTGGTCGCCGAAGGGGATGTAGCCGCCGGTGGCAAGCACTTCACGGACCGGTTCGAGAATCCGGTCGATGCGCACCTTTCCCAGGCAGATGTCAGACTTGGGGATGCCTCCCATCATCTGCAGGGAAGGGAAGTTCTTCCTCACCTTCACGATGTCCATCCCGCAGTGCACCTCGAAGGGGTACATGCCCGTGACCCCCGCCTCCATGAAAAGCGGGATCAGGTCGTAACAGTCCCCGTCCGTGTCGAGAAAGATGGTCGTGATGCCCCGCGCCTTGCAGAAATCGGTGAGCCGCCGGATGTACGGCAGCAGGAACTCCCGGATAATGGCGGGAGCCACCATGGAGCCGGATCCGTAGGAGATGTCCTCCCAGATCTGCACGTGGTCCACGTCGACCTCCGCGAGGACCTCGGAGTACACGGCGATCCAGAGGTTCGTGAAGGTGTCCAGGATGTCATGCACGAGCTTCGGTTCCTGAAGATAGCTCACGAAGAGGTTTTCGTATCCCATGAGGTGCGCGGGGGTGCCGAAGAAGCCGTGGGGATAGCCGCCCAGGGCCAGCGGGTAATCGCGCTGCCCGTATTCCCTGACCGTATCGCTCCAGTTGGCGGGCAGGCGGTTGCGGACGTCCTTCAGTGACAGTCTTTCCTCTTTGAGCTTCTCCCAGCTCTTCCAGTCGGTAATCGGCCACTCGGCGCCAGAAGGCATGGTCGCCTGCTCCTTCAAGAGGATGCGCTTCACCCCGTCCACGTCCATGTAGACCAGTCTCTGTGCGTCCTCCTCGAAGACCCTGGCGTCGAAAATCGGCCAGAATAGCAGGTTCACGTCCACCAGGCGCTGGGAGGCGTCCAGGCTGAAATGCGTGCGCACATCCTGGTCGAGCGGGAACCCCTGGGTTGGCCAGTACAATCCGCCTGCCATGACAGGCATCCCCTTCGGAAGCCGCTCCCCGCGCATCCGCGTCCACGCGCGGGTGTAGAGGCTTGCGGTCGGGGTCGTGATCCGCACGGGTATCTCGGGATATTTCCTCTTCGGCAGACCCTCGGCGTACCAGGTGTCCAACGTCTCCCCCCAGTAACCGAACTCCCACTTCACCGCACGCGTGCCGCGGGCGAAGCCCATGACTTCCCGGAACCTCTCTCTGGTGTTCACGCACCCCTCCCGCAAAGATACGAGGCGGCCCGGTCCGTGTGGCACCGGGCCGCCTCTGTCGATGATTTCTGAGACTCCCCCGCCTACTTCGTTCCCCAAATCTCGGTCACGATGGGAAGGTACTTGTCGGCGTTCGCCTTGTCGATGACGGGGGTCTCCATGTAGGTGTAGTAGTCCACCTTCTGGCCCTTGAGGATCCTTGCCAATGTATCCGTGGCGGTCTTCGCATCAGTTGCGGGTGACTGGAACACCGTGAAGAGCATCCAGCCCTGCTGCACAAGCTCCACCGCCTCGACCTGGCCGTCGCATCCGTTGGTGAGAATATCCCCGGGGTTTTTGCCGGCGTCCTGGAGGGCTTTCACGACGCCAAGCGCCATACCGTCGTTGTGGCAATAGACGAACTGGATCTTGTCACCGTAGGTGGTCAGCCAGTTCTCCATGATCTTCTGGGCCGTGTCCGCGTTCCAGTCCCCGGGCTGCGATTCGAAGAGGACGAACTTGTCCGTCCACCCGAGCTCCCTCACCCTGTCCTGGAAGCCTTTTCTCCTGTCGATTGCGGCAGAGTATCCGGCCTTACCTGCCATCTCGCAGTAATTGACCTTGGTAAGGCCCTTCTTCTGGAAGTAGTGCACCCAGTAATCGCCCATCGCCTTGCCCTCGAGGTAGCTGTTCGGCCCCGCGAACGCGACAAGGCTCTTCAGCTGCGGGGGATCGGTCATAACGTTCGAGGTGATCATGGGGAGCTTCCCCTTGGTCTGGGCGTACATCTTGTTGATGACGGGAACAATGCCCGCAGCGTCAAGGGGCACGATCAAGAGGCCTTGCACTCCTTTGGCTACCAGGTCCTCGATCTGGTTCACCTGGGTGTTCAAGTCTGACTTCGCATCGGTCATGATGAGGTCCCAGCCGCGCGCCGCCGCTTCCTTCTTCACCGCCTGGGTGTAGGGGAAGAAATAGGGGCTGTCTTCGACGAAGGGCATGGAGAACCCGATCGTGACCTTCTTCTGTGCCCCGGCAGTGACCGCAATGACGGCGAGCGCCAGGCACACGATGATCAGAATCTTTCCAGCTTTCATTCACTCCTCCTAGTTTTCAGACTCACGTACATGTGTACTTTTCCGCCCCTTCAGCGCCTGCCCGCCACCTCCTTTCCGGGCCGAAGGGCGCGCGTTTCGTCTATCCGGCGGCCGCTGCCGCCCCTTCCCGGCGCTTCGTCGTGAGCGCATCGGTGACGATGACCGCGATGATGATCGTGCCTCTCACCAAGAGCTGATAGTTGGTGTTCACGTTGAAGATCACCATCGCCCTTTCGATCAGCCCGAGTATCAGCACACCCTGCAGGGTGCCGATGACCGTTCCCTTTCCTCCGAACAGGCTCGTACCCCCAAGCACCGCGGCGGCAATGATGAGCATGGGCGTCTGGTCGCCGAACACCGCCGATCCCGTGTTCACGCGGCTCGTCAGTAAGACCCCGGCCAGCGCCGCCATGAACGAGCAGACCACGAAGTACAGGAAGGTGTAGAGGTCGACGCGGATGCCAGCGAGCCGGGAAGAGACGGCATTGCCGCCAATGGCGAAATCGTTTCGCCCGAACTTCGTGTACCTGAGAACGTACCAGACCGCCGCGTACACCACCACCAGGTAGAAAACCGGCAGCGGGATCCCCAGGAAGGATGCCTGGCTGAGCACCTGAAAAGCGGCGATACTCCCCTTGACGGGGTGGCTGTTTGTAAGGACAAGGCCCAGGCCCCTGAAGATGATCATCGTGCCGAGTGTCACGATGAACGCGTTGATCTTCCCCTTCACCACCAGGACCCCGTTGAGCGCCCCGATGGCCGTTCCGGCGGCCACGCCCAGGAGCACGGAAGCGAGCATTCCGAATTGCTGGCTGAGCACGATGATGATTCCCGTGACCGCCATCACCGAGCCGACGGACAGGTCGAATGAGCCGCTGATAAGCAGGATGGTCATGCCCGGCGGCCATGACCCCGTTGATCGCGATATGATCGAAGAGGCTCACGAAGGTCTGCAGGGTGAAGAAATTTCTGTCCGCGACGGAGAGGATGACGAGCAACGCGATGATGATGACGAGGAGTTTCCTGTCGGCGATGAGCCGGGCAGCCTTGACTTTCATAAGACCTGCAACCTCCTCCGTCTGTTGAACTCGTCGTAGAGGACGGCAAGGATGAGGATGATCCCCTTCACCAGCTGCTGGTACTCGAAGGGGATGTGGAGGAGCGCCATGCCGTTGCTGATGATCGCGAAAATCAGCAACCCGATGGCCGTGCGGTAGATGCCCCCCACTCCGCCCGGAAAGCGCCGTTCCCCCCAGCACGACAATCGTGATCACATCGAAGAGGTAATCCGATGCGGTTCCCACCCGGATGCGCGGCAGGCGGGAGGTGAGGAGGACCGACGCGAGGCCGCAGATCAGGCCGTTGATCACGTAGCTCTGCCAGGACGATCCGCGTGTCGTTGATCCCCGAGGCGCGCGCCGCGCGGTCGTTCAGGCCCACGGCGTACAGGCGGCGCCCGGCGATGGTCCGCGCGAGGAGAACGCCGGAGACCACCATGATGAGCACCAGGGACCAACCGAGGGCGGGCATGCCCAGGATGTTCGCCTCCCCCAGCCAATGGAACAGCGGCTCGGGCCTGCTCCTCAAGTTCATTCCGCCGGTGATGATGAGCGCGACCCCGGTGAAGATGATCTGGGTGCCGAGGGTCACGATAATGAAGTTCGCTTTCACCTTGGCGATGAGGTACCCGTTGATGCAGACCGCAGGCCACTCCCGACGGCGAGGGAAGCGGCAATCGAGACGGCGTACCCGTAGGGCTGGAGCATGACGTTGGCCACCGCGCACAGCGCGAGGATGGAAGCGGCGGAGAGGTCCATCCCCTTGCCGATGATCACGATGGTCATTCCGCACGCCATGATCCCGTGTACGGAGAACTGGCGCATCACGTTGAAGAGGTTCCCGAAGGAAAGGAAGTCCTTGCGAGGCGATGCTCATCACGATGATCAGCAGGATCAGGATGATGAGCATGGTCTGCTCGTAGAAGAGGTTCACGACCGCTCTCGCGAAGCCGGCCCCGCCGGTCCTCGCCGTGATGTCGCTCATGCCGCATCGCTCCCCTCCCGACATGTCCCGACCGCTGCCGCGATCAGGTTCTCTTCGGTCAGCTCGCCTTTGCCGAAGATCCTCGCCAGCGTCCCCTCGCGGATCACCACGGCGCGATGGCACATCCCGATGATCTCGGGCAACTCGGAGGAGACAAGGATGATCGACACGCCCTTGTTGGCGAGCTCCTTGATCAGGGTGTGGATCTCCTTCTTCGCCCCGACGTCGATCCCCTTTGTCGGTTCGTCCAGGATGAGGACCCGGGGGTCTGTCGAAAGGCATTTGGCCAGGGCTACTTTCTGCTGGTTGCCGCCGCTCAGGTTCATGACGAGCTGGTCCAGGGACGGCGTCTTGACGTTGAACTCCTTCACGTAGCGGGCGGCCAGGCGCGTTCTCCCTGCGGGTGCTGATGAGCCCCAGGCGCGAAAGCATGCGGAAGCAGGAGGAGGATGGTGATGTTGGCACGCACGGAGAAGCCCTGGATGATGCTCTCCAGTCGCCTGTCCTCCGAGACGAAAGCGATCCCCCTTTTCAGCGCGCCAGCGGGGGAGCTCCTCCACAGCCTCTCGCCCGCCGAGGAGCACCTCTCCCGCCATCCACGGGGTCCAGGCCGAAGATGCCGCGCATGATCTCGCTCCGTCCCGCCCCGACCAGCCCGGAGAAACCGAGTATCTCCCCCTCGTGGAGCTGGAAGCTGATGTTCCGATAGACCCCGGTCCGGGCAAGGTCCCTGACCTCGAGCACCACCTTCTCCCCCGACTGCGTAGCTCGCGTCGCCGAAGAGGTTGCCGATCGTCCCGGCCCACCATGTGCTTGACGATCTCTCCCTCGCTGGTTTCCTTCACGCCGTCCACGGAGACCGTCTTGCCGTCCCGCAGGACCATGACCCGATCGGCGATCTGGAAGATCTCCTTGAGGCGGTGGGAGATGTAGATGACCGGAGGTGCCCTGTCCGGGTGATCTTGCGGATGATGCCGAAGAGGTTCTCCGCGTCCTCGACGGTGATGGAGGCCGTGGGCTCGTCCATGATGATGATCTTTGCGTCCCGGGAGAATGCCTTGGCGATCTCCACCAACTGCTGCTGGGCGGAGGAAAGCGCGGAGACCAGCGCCCTGGGGGACAGGTTGATGGACAGGCTGTCCATGATGCCCTGTGCCGACTGCGATCATGCGCTTCCAGTCGATCCGGCCCGCCCCTGGCGGTGGGCTGGCGGCCGAGGAAGATGTTCTCCGCAACGGTGATGTCCTGTACCAGGGAGGTCTCCTGGTAGATCGTGTTGATCCCGCGCTCGATGGCGTCCTTCGGGCCGCGCAGGAGGACGCTGTCGCCCCTGGAGCCGGATCTCCCCGGTGTCCGCGCTGTAGACACCGGAAAGTATCTTGATGAGCGTGGACTTCCCCGCCCCGTTCTCCCCAACGACGGCGAGCACCTCTCCTGCGGCGAGACTCATGCTCACGTCCTCCAGCGCTTTCACCCCGGGGAACGACTTGGAGATGATGGGACATCTCGAGAATCTGCTGCAAGCGTCCGACACTCACGGCCTCCCTGGGGATGATTCGGAACCGGGGGACACCTCGCGGTGGACCTCCGGACCGTCACGCTCGGCTCCAGCACGATTGTCTCCGACCGGACTTCTCCGTTGTTGATATGCGAAATCAGCAGCCCCATGGCTTTCTCCGCGAGCCTCTGAAATTGTTGAGCACGATGCTGGACACGTTCTCGTGCTCGAAGGCCCTGTCGATCACGACAATGGGCATGCGGCGCTTGAGGCTCTTGATCAGGGTCTCTTCGAGATCGAAATTATCGTGGGAGTTCACAGGGACGACATTGAAGCCCTGGCTGCAGGCGGCCTTGAGGGCGCGGTCATTGATGACAGGGGACACCGTGGAGATAGAGCAGCCGACGACCTGTGCAATGTCCTTGATCGACGTCATCCGGTGCCTGCCTGCCGCCTCTCCGTTTCTCAGGGCACCAACAGCTCGATGTCCAGCACCTTGCGGGTCACCAGCAGCTCCTCCTTCCAGTCCCCCTGCGCCACGTGGATGTGGTTACGGAGCAGAGACTCAACGAAGCGGTCCTGTGGGCGGTCCAGCTTCACGCAGGAGCCGTCCTTCAACGATCACGAAGCTCAAGTCCAGTTCGCGAACCGTATGACACATATGCGACAATTAGAGCGTTTGTCATGGATCTTAGCATATGACAGTCTTCATGTCAAGTGTCAGAACATAGCGGGCATGATCGCATTGGAATCATGACACTTGCCCTTAGGATATCCTGACACTTGACAGAATGCGTAGCATATGCTAATATGAATAACAAAGATTTCTCAAGACCGCATATGTGTCAGAACAGCTCGCTAATTTCATGCTGAGGGGCCGCCCAGTGTCGGATTTCGGAAAACGTGAAATGGCCGAAAAGGCTGCAATCCTATACCACGAGAAGGATTTGAGTCAGAAGGAAATTGGCAAAGCTCTCGGCGTATCCAGGTCCCAGGTTTCGCTGCTGCTTCGCTATGCCAAAGAAACGGGAATCACAGAAATCACAGTCAACGTCGACAAGTACCGCTTGAGGATGATCAAGCGCGAAATCGAATTGAAAGAAAAGTTCACAAAAGTCAAGCAGATTTACGTTATGTCTTCGGACTCGGAGGAGTTTACTGACAGGACCCTCGGAGCTTTCGCTGCTCCGTATTTGTCCGAGATGATCAAGGAAGCAACCACCATCGGTGTGAATCTCGGTACTTCAGTGGAGAGGTCGATAGTCAACCTCGACAGCCATGATTTTGTTGATTCATCGGGCAAAGCGGTTGTGCAGCTCATGGGTGGGTTCAGCATGGACATCAGCAAGGCTCATCCATACGAACTCGTCAAGAAACTGAGCTCGGTCCTTAAGTGTAAATGCTTCTGCTTGAATTGCCCTGCCATCGTGGAAAAAGGCAGCTTGAGAGACGCATTACGCGAAGAACCCAGCATCAAAGGTGTAATGAATATCTGGAACGAAATGGACCTCGTCATCATGGGCATCGGAGTGGCTGATGAAAGGTCAAAGCTGTTCTCGCTGTTCAACGATTCCATGGGGAGAGAAGTGCGGGCCAGCGGGGCATGTTCGGAGGTCAACATCAATTTCTTCGATGAACGAGGCAACTACCTGCCTGTATTGGAGAATAACAGAATGGGCGCATCGTACGGAGAACTCAGCAAGGTCAAGAGAAGGGTGGCTATTTGCACCGGGAAGCACAAGACGAGGGCGGTTGCAGCCGCTCTCAGATCGGGAATTATCGACGTGCTGGTGACCGATTCGCTTACGGTGGACGCGGTTGAAGATTATCTGGAATCGCTGCACGACGGCGAAGCATGAATGCTCGTTCAACTCGCGAACGCCATTATCTGTTTCAGGAGAGCGCGGCCGTGGCAAGGAGGCATCCGTGTATTTGGCGAGATTAACCGACGACATAATGTGCAAGACTCCTTCAGGCAACAAGATCTATTGGATGCTTACCAGCGAGATGGGCGCGCCGAGCTTCGAGCTTCGCTACATCGAGATCCCACCCGGCGGCAAATCGAGCTACGGGCATCACCCTCACGAGCATGAGGTCTTTATCGTCAGGGGAGAAGGCAGAATCAAGGGGCAAGATTCCGAGAAGCAGCTCACCCCGGGAACGGCAGTCTTCGTTCCCGGCGATGAGGAGCACCAGTGGATCAACGCCAGCGCAACCGAACCTTTCGGCTTCATTTGCGTTGTTCCGAAAGGGGCCGAGGCCGAGTCCAAGCCGCCGTGTCGGAATGAATGACAGGCGCATTGCGCCGTGGTTCGTGCTCCCTGCTGGCAGCGTGGGGCAGGGCGTGAGTTGAGATCGCAGGGAGTGCCAGGCATGAAAATCGCTCTTCAGTTCGGGGCCGGCAATATCGGACGCGGGTTCATGGGCCAGCTGTTCTTCGAGGCCGGGTACCACACCGTGTTCGTCGAGTACAATCAGACGGTGGTGAGTTTGATCAACGAGTTGGGCCGTTACCCGCTGCGGCTGCTGGACGCCTACACGAAGCACGAAGTCGACATGACGATCGGCAATATAGAAGCGTTGAGCGCAGTCAAGAACGAGGAGGTTGCCGACTGTTTTGCTCGCGCTGATGTGGTCGGAACTGCGGTAGGGGTCGAAAACTTGCAGGCCATTGCCCCGCTTATCGCCGAGGGGATCCGCAGGCGGCGGTCACGAGGGGCCGGCCCCGTGGACATCTATCTCTGCGAAAACGCGTACGGCGCGGCTGCCGCGCTCAGGCAAGCGGTGCATGCCGAACTCGCTGAGGGCACCCGCGGCTGGACGGATGCGAACATCGGCTTCGTCGGCACCAGCGTTGCCCGGATGGTGCCGGCTCCGAGCGACCGCTTCAAGGGGATCCATCCCCTCTTTGTCGTGGCGGATTCCTACCACAAGCTCCCCTTTGATGGCAAGGCAGTGAAGGCACCCCAGCTGCCCATTGAAGGCATGGCAGCGGTGGCGAACTTCGAAGCGGAGGTGACGCGCAAGCTCTTCACCCACAACCTGGGCCACGCCGCTCTTGGCTACATCGGCTACCTCAAGGGCTATACCTACGTCCACGAAGCCTTCGCCGACGAGTACCTGAGGGCGATCTTCACCAACGCCCTCGAGGAAACCGCCCTGGCCCTGGTGAAGATGTACCCCGGGGACATCGATGCGGAAGGCCACAAGGAGATCCTCAAGGACGTCCGTATCCGGTTCTCCAACCCGATGATCATGGACGCGGTGACGAGGGTGGCCCGGGATCCGCTCCGCAAGCTCGCGCCCGACGATCGCCTGATCGGCAGCGCCACGATGTGCCTGTCCCACGACGTGTTTCCCGAAACCATCGGGCTGGTATGCGGAGCGGCGTACTGCTATGACTACGCCGGAGATCCGGCCGCGGTAAGGCTCCAGGCGCAGATCGCGGAGCTGGGATCGCGGACACCCTGCGGAAAGTCTCCGGGGTGGACCCGGAGAGCAGGCTCGGAGAAAGGATCCTTGCCTCCTACCGGGAAGCTCCAAGGGCGCCGCCCGGGAGTGGCGGCCCGAAAGTCGGAGCGCGGGGGCCGCGCGTGAGAACAGAGCTGGGAAAACGGCAAGGGGAACCGTCTTGAAAACCAAGGCTATCCGTCTGTACGGGAAAAACGATCTGCGGCTGGAAGAGTTCGAGCTTCCGTCCATCAGGGACGACGAAATCCTGGCCCATGTCGTGTCCGACAGCATCTGCATGTCTTCCTACAAGGAGGCGATGCAGGGGGCGGACCACAAGCGCGTACCCAGGGACATCGCCACGAATCCCGTCATCATCGGCCACGAGTTCTGCGGCGAGATCATCGAGGTCGGCAGGAAATGGCGCGACAAGTTCCGGCCAGGAAAGCGCTTCTCAATCCAGCCCAACATCAAGCACCCCGCCATCATGGGAGGAATGGGGGCCCCCGGATACAGCTACCCCCACGCCGGGGGAGCGGCCACCCACGTCATCATCCCGAACGAGGTCATGGAGCAGAACTGCCTCCTCGACTACAGCGGGGATGCCTTCTTTTACGGCTCCCTTGCAGAGCCGATGTCCTGTATCGTCGCCGCATTCCGGGCGACTTTCCACATCGAGGAGAACTACATCCACCACATGGGGCCTCGGGAGGGCGGGGCGATGGCGATCCTCGCCGGAGCAGGTCCGATGGGCCTGGGTGCCATTGATTACGCCATCCACGCGTCACGGCGGCCAAAGCTGCTGGTGGTCACGGATATCGATGACAAACGGCTTCAGAGGGCCGCTTCGATCTACACGGTTGACCTGGCCCACCGCAGCGGCGTCGCGCTGAGGTACGTCAACACCCGTGATATGGGGGAACCGGCGGCGTCCCTCGGGAGATCGCGGGGAGAAAAGGCTACGATGACGTGTTCGTCTTGGCCCCCGTGCGCTCCGTGGTCGAACAGGGCGGCAAGATCCTGGCTGCCGACGGGTGCCTGAACTTCTTCGCCGGACCTTCCGACAACCGGTTCACTGCGGAGGTGAACTTCTACGACGTGCACTACACGGGGCACCACATCGTAGGCACGAGTGGAGGCAACACCAATGACATGGTGGAAGCGCTGGACATCATGGTGCGGGGCGAGATCAATCCCAGCGCCATGGTCACCCACGTCGGCGGCCTGGACAGCGCAGGGCCCGCCACCCTTGGACTCCCCGACATCCCGGGAGGCAAAAAGCTCATCTACACAAACATCACGATGGACCTCACCGCAATCGACGATTTCGCCGTCAAGGGCAGGAACGATCCCCTCTCCGCGGGACTCGCAGAGATAGTGGCGAAGACAAACGGACTGTGGTCCGCGGAAGCGGAGAGGTACCTGCTGGCGCACGCCAGGTCGATATGAGAGACCGCTTCATCGGAGCCGACCTGGGGACCAGCGGAATCAAGGCCGGTGTGACCGACGTCGGCGGGCGGGTTTTGGCCAGCCTGTACTGGGAGACCGAGCTGACTTCCTCCGCCCAGGCCGGATGGCGCAGAGCCCCGAAGATTTCTTCGCCCAGACCCTGCGCATCATCCGGGCCGTCATGGAAAAGGCCGGGATCAGCGGGAACGAAGTTCAGGGCATCGCGCTGGACGGTCAGATGGGTGGCGTGATCGGAGTCGACAGAAGTTTCGTTCCGCTCACCGGCCTGGACATGGGGCTGGACATCCGGTCGGAAAAATACAATGCCCTCGTCCATCAGCAGCACGGCAAGCTCCTGCGCTCCCTGTCCTGCGGCTCCCCGCGGAACACCCCCAAGATCATGTGGTGGCAGGGCGAGCAGGGTCCGACCTACCGGAAGGTGGTCAAGTTCGTGACGTTGGGTGGTTTTGTGGCTGGCAGGCTGGCCGGGTTGCGGGGGGAGGACGCATTCCTCGACTATACGAGTCTGGCATTTTTCGGCAACGAGGACGCGCGGCGCCGCGCCTGGTCGGATGAGCTGAGTACGGCCTTCGGCCTGGACCTCGAGAAGTTCCCCCGCATAGTCGAGCCGTGGGAGATCGTGGGGACTCTGACCGCCGCGGCCGCGCGCGAATCCGGGCTCCTAGAGGGCACTCCCGTCGCGGCTGGAGCGGGAGACCAGCCGGCGGGCTTGCTCGGCGGCGGCTTCCTGCGGCCCGGGGCGCTCTGCGATGTGTCAGGGAGCTCCACCTTGCTGTTCCAGTGCGTGGATTATTACCGGCCCGACACCGCGTTCGGCGCGGTCGCTTACATACCCTCTATCCTCGAGGACCGGTATCACGCCCTGTCATACATCAACGGCGGCGGCATCGCGTTGAGCTGGCTTCGCGACGGCATCCTCAAGGGTTCCGCGTTCACAAGCTACGAAAAGCTGACCCGTGGCGCCGCGGCGCTGCCTGCAGGCGCAGACGGACTGCTCTTTGTCCCTTACTTCGGCGGCCGTCAGTGCCCGTACGACGCCGACTTCCGGGGCGGTTGGCTGGGCCTGAACTGGGGCCACCGGCCCGAACACCTGTTCCGCTCGATGATCGAGGGGCTGACCTACGATTGCGCCGTCGGACTCAAGAACCTCCGGAAACTATTCCCCGAATACCGCCCTCAGGAGCTGGACAGCTACGGCGGTGGATCCCGAAATGGCCTCTGGTCTCAAATCAAGGCGGACGTGCTCGGGCTTCCCGTCCGCTGCCTGGAAAGCCACGATTTCGCGATTACCGGGTGCGCACTCGTTGCAGCCAGGGCTTTGGGGGCGATCACGGAATTCGACGCTTCACGCCGCGCGGATGCCGCCGACTGCCCGGTGTACCGTCCGGACCCCGCAACCGCTGAGAAGTATGCGGGTTATCTGGAGGCATTCGAGGCCTGCTGCTCCGGTTCCGGCATAGCTCTGTCCGCCGTCTTCCGATGCCTGAGCGCTCTCGCCGGTGGGTCCTCACGAGCAACTGAAGCGCTGGAGAGTAGATGATGTTTGCCGGTGACAGAGAAGCGGCTATGAGGGCGGGACGTTCGTGATATGATTGTAAAATACCTTGCTACCCGTTTCATGGCTAGTATGGCTCAAAAAAAACGGCCAACCGTGGACAAGGGAGTCATTATATGGAAAAGAACCCTGAAGTATCGATCGTTCGATGCAATGAAACCGAAGATATCGAGACAATCAAACAATCCTTGAAAGAAGCGTTCAAATTTCTCGGCGGGCTCACCACAGTCCTCAGAAAGGGAGACAGGGTGGTGATCAAACCCAATCTGCTTCTCCCAGTATCCTATGAAAGTGGGGCCACCACGAATCCTTTCGTCGTAGAGGCCCTCATCGAACTGCTCGGTGAGATCGGTGTGACCAGGACGGTGATCGCCGAAGGTGCGGTAGTCGGTCAAAACACAGCGAAATGCTTCTCAGTCTGCGGATACGATGAGGTCGCGAAACGAAAAGAAGTGCCTCTCATAGACCTGAAGAAGGACGAATTCATTCCTCTCGGGCTCTCAAGCGGCAAGGTGGTCAGGATGCTGAAGCTTCCGAAAACTATAGTCGAAGCCGATGCGATCATTAGCGTTCCTGTACTCAAAACCCATGACTGTTTCCCGGTATCGCTCGGTCTCAAGAACATGAAGGGAGTCATTCATGAGAGGGACAAGCAGAAATTCCATCTCCTCGACCTGGCGCAGTGTATAGTCGACCTGAATAAGCTCGTTCTGCCGACTATTACAGTCATCGACGGAACGGTCGGCATGGAAGGAATGGGTCCCGTGTACGGAATACCGGCAAATGCTCGAGTGCTTCTCGCGTCGTTCGACTGTGTGGCGGCCGACGCGGTTGGTTCTGCTCTCATGGGGATCGACCCGTACGAAACGAGCTATATAAAGCTTGCCTCAGAACAAGGGCTTGGCACAGCGGATCTCAATCGGATAAAGATACACGGGGAATCTCTTCAAAGCGCGGGGAGGAAGTTCAAGAGGATAAGCCTCGAAGGTATTCTAGATTCGGAGGATTTCAAGAAACACAGGGTAAGCCTGATGGATAAGGGCGGGTGCAGCGGATGTAGAAGCGTAATTACGGCGCTCATTTTCGACCTCTACAACAACCACCAGCTCTCCCGCATCGAGAACAGCACCATCGTGCTTGGCCAGAATATCGACCCGGAGGAAATCGAAAGAATCGAAGGCAGGGTGATCTGTTTTGGTGCATGTACGAAATGGGTGAAGCGTGACAAGGACGTGCTTCTTCCTGGCTGTCCGCCGCACATTCTTGACGTCAAGAAGGCACTGGGGTACACGAAAGACGATTTCGGCAACTTCTCGTTTCTGGAAACACATCTCAAGAGCTTCGGCTGGGAATGAAATGCGGGACGGCGCTCTCATTTCCGCTTTCAACGCTCTCGAGCAGGGAGGAATCGAGCGATGATTAAGGAACGCAAGCTCTCAATGCCTTTCTGGTGCGTGGGAAACCCGGTCGGCGACCCGTTCGGTCCAGGGGTGCTGGACAAGATATCCCCGTTGGAGACTGCCGATATCATTTCCCAGGCGGGCGGGGACGGGCTCGTGAGCTACACCGCCGCCCATGACGATGACATGGTACCATGGGACCCCCACGGTCCGGAGGATGATCGGGACAGCGAAAGCGCAACCTCCAGGTCTCTCAGCGCGATCAAGGCGAAGCTGGAAAAAGGAGGCGTCCATTTCAAGATGATCGGGTGCGCGCTGCACGTGGACCCCGTGTTCAGGAACGGCGGGATCGCCAACCCGGATCCCCGCATCCGCGCCCTGGCCGCGCAGAAGGTCATGCGCGCCCTGCGTATTGGCAGTTTCCTCGAGGCGGAGTACTTCACGTACTGGGTTGCCCGGGACGGATTTGAGACGCAGTTTGCGGTCCCCTGGTTGCAGGCCCACGGCTATATTCGGGACGCCCTGAATCTGGTCAGCCGCTACTGCGCAGATCAGAAGCTGTCAATTCAGCACGCCACCATCGAGCCTAAGCCCAATGAGCCCCGCGGTGAGATGTTCCTGCCTTCGGTGGGCCACGCCCTGGCAATGATTTCGACCCTGGAGCGGCCTGACTTCTGGGGCGTCAACCCTGAGGTGCTCCAGCATGAGCAGATGACCGGGCTTTCCGCGGTCGGCGCCGTCGGCCTCGCGGTAGCCATGAAAAAGCTCTTCTTCCTCCATGTCGGCAACCAGAAGCCTAACCAGTTCGACAACGACAACCCGCCGATGATCGGCATGGACGGCCTGAAGGAGTTCATCAGCATCCTGTACCTGCTGGCCAAGGCCGACTGGAAGGGGTACGTCGAGTTCGACAACCACATGCTCCGTACCGACAGCGCGCCAGGGATGGACAACAAGGTCGCGCTCCGGCGCAGGTTCATCGAGCTGGACGTGGCCTCTTACCGGATGGCGGAGAAGAAGGCCATCGCGCTGGCCGGAGACAGGGAAATCGACGCCGCCCAGTCCGGGATCTGGAACGCCGCCCCCGAGGTAGCCAAGGCTCTGGCTTCTGGCAGCCACAAAGATATAGCGGGCATCAAGATCGACTACGACGCCGTTGCGAAGACACCGGTGCGGATCGGCGAGCTCGACCACCTCGTCAACCGCAAGATTCTGGGGATGTAGGAGGGGGCACGCAACAGAACCGGCTCTCTTGATTTGAACCCCTGGGATTCGTTCGGGCGTTCACGTTCACCTCGGCAGCGATCAGGCCTACCTTCCAGCATCCTACCTGTGACTTGCGCGCCCGTAGACGGAGCACCCACCGGCTTCCGTCCTGACGGAATCCGGCAGCCTTGAAGACGATCGAGTGACCTCGGTGCGTGGAGGTGATCCCTGCGGTATCGAATGGATAGCCTTCGATGACTTGAGCACACTGCCCCCGCGCGTAATCAACGGTTCCCTTCAGAACGGCGAGTGTGAGCTTCCTACCGCGCTGCTCCCGATTGACGAAGAAACAAAGGACGACCCGGGTGGGCATTTCCACAGGCGTCACTCGCGGCATCGTGCGGGACTTCTCCAGCCGAACGTATGTCTGGCGAGGAGCAGGCCTACCGGTATTGCGGGGGTATTCCCTGGGAGCTGCTATTCGACCGCAGTACTGTAAGATAGAAGATGTAGGAAAAAAGCGGTCCTCTATACAAGTAGCTCCAAGACACGACTAAATAATAGGGAGTCGCATAAGGCTCTGATTGACCCAACCTCTTGTAAGGAATACTATTAGGCAGCAGTGAGTTGTATGGAGATGCGCGCCGAATCGGCTCGGACTCGTTTTCCTAAACCGAAGGTCGGATGTTCGAGTCATCTCTGGGGCATTGAATAATTCTCGGATCTGCAAAGAGTCGCACAAAGAATGCTCTCTGAAGACTGGCTGCTGAGTGATCCAAGATTGCTCGATCTGGCAAGGCGTTATGTTTGGTGGCTCCTTCCCCAGCAATCACCAACAAGTACCCGCGGAACCGATGCGAAGCGCACGGTGGAGGACGCCATGAGATCGGACGTGTCACTCGAGTTTCTCATCGACGGCACGGTGCTCTTTGAGAGCACCGGCAAGTGGCTGCACCCCCTGTTCGAGTTGGAGCGGTTCTTAAAGGAACAAATGATCGACGCCCACGAGGGCGAAGTCCATGACAAGGTCGTGGGCAGAGGCTCCGCATTTCTGATAATGCGTCTGAACATCCGCAGGATACATGCCGGCATGCTGAGTCGCCTTGGAAAGGACCTTCTCGACCACGCGGGAATAGCCTGCACATGGGACGTGCTCGTTGACGAGATCGACTGCAGTACAGAGAGCATTCTACGCAAGGTCACTGATCCAGACGAGGCCTACCGCATCCTCGCCGACCGCGCCCGGAAGTCTGCGCACTCTCGGCAGATCCACCCGTAGGGTGCAGCGGAGAAACGGCAGATGTTTCTGGACAACGCCCCTACATCGCTTTCATACCCTGAGCAATGGCGAGAAGCATGTCCGCCGCTGCGGCCTCGGGGTAAGCGCCAACCATTGGCTGCTGACTTTCACCAATGACGGTGTGCGGAACACCCGAAACCTGGTACTTGTTTGCGAGATGGGGAAACTCCGAAGCCTCCACCATTGATGCGTGCACCTTCTCAGACTCCATTGCAAAACGGAACGCTGTGAGTACAGCCCGGGGGCAGTACGGGCATGTTGGAGTCACAAAGACCTGAAGATTCAAGGGGAAAGGCAGCGCTTTGAGCTTTTCGCGCGTCGCGAGGGCAAGTCCCGAATCTCCTTTCGCCACCATTTCCATGGACTCGAGGAGAGAGGAGAATTCATAACCCGCAGGAATGCCGAAGAACCTGATCCTGTAGTCCTCCCCCTTGCCGCCGAGCACCGCGAGAGCAGGTATTTTGTCGATCCCCATGCTTTCAGCCTTTGCCTTGTCTCTGACCAGATCGTAAACTACCGTCGTGATCTTGCCTTCGGACAATTTGGCGACCTCCTCCGCCAGCTCGCGAGTCTGCCGGCAGTACTCGCATTCGAACTCCTGGGTGAAAATGGCGAGAGTAACCAGGCTCGGTAGCTTGGAGAGCCTTTCCCTGACAACTTTCGCGTCCTTTTCGTTGATGAGAGCCATACGTTCCTCCTTGCAGAATAAATTAGAGAAAGAAGGCAAACAAATCAGTGACTTTCATCACACCCAGGGCACAAGAGAGTGCCGAAAGCGGCGAACGCCTGACAGCTGCTTTGTGACTTTTGTCACTGTATGCGTTTTTACAGCCGGGCGTATGATCATCCGACAGGGCTATCAACGCTGGAACGTTTTCATACGCGTCGAGCCCGCGAAATCCTTGACGGAGAGTTCCATGGTTGGTGTGAAGAGTGACAGACGCGCTCAACGTACGTTCAGGAGTATCAGACTGGTGTTTCTCGTGCTGTTCCTGGCCACGTCCACAGTCCTGGGGATACTGCACCTATTCTCTCCCGGCACCAAGCCAGTCGGCGTCGACGCTCTCGACCCGTTCGGCGGCATCGAGTCCGCCTTCACTCTTATTGCAACGGGTAGCATGCTCAGCAAAATAGCCTGGAGCAGCTTCATCCTATTGTTCGCCACGCTTGCCAGCGCCATTGTGTTCCGAAGGGTCTTCTGCGGCAACGTGTGTGCATTCGGAGCCTTGCAGGAACTGTTCGGCAAGCTTGGCAAGGTGATATTCCGAAAGCAGTTCGAGATTTCCCGTGTCATGGACAAGCCGGCACGATACCTCAAATATGTCCTTCTGGTCGGTATCGTCGCGTGGTCGGCCATAGTGGGTTCCCTTGTCATCCGCCCCTATGATCCATGGGCGGCATATCACCACCTTGTCTCGACGGAGCTCATCTCCGGATTTCTCGTCGGGCTCGCCGTGCTCATCTTGAGCCTCGTCGGGTCCATGTTCTACGACCGCTTCTTCTGCAAATACCTCTGCCCGATGGGCGGTTTCCTGGGGCTGATCAACCGCATCGGCTGGTTTCGCGTCAAGCGCAACGACGCCACCTGCACCCACTGCATGGCATGCGACAAGGCATGCCCCGTGAACATCAAGGTGGAATCCATGGAGCAGGTCCAATCCTCGGAATGCATCAACTGCAACTTGTGCGTCAATGCGTGCCCGGTGAAAGATACCCTGGTGATCGGCGGACCGCGCACGACAAAAGGGAAGGTTTCCTCCCTGGCCGTGGTGGGGATTACGCTTGGCATTTTCGTGGCTGTGCTCGGTGGAACCACCGCGGCGGGGCTCGTGAACTGGACCGTGGCACCCCTTGCAGAAACGGTCACCGCGACGCAGAGCGCGTTGAATCCCGACGACATCAAGGGCAGCGACACCTTTGCGCAAGTCTCAACACTCTCGGGAATCGCGAAAGAGGAGTTCCTTGCCCGGTTCAAGATCTCGGCGGAGGATTTCGAGAAACCGATCAAGGACGCGGCCCATCGCCCTGGTTCCGTCTTCGACACCCAGGCAGTACGGGATTTCGTGAAGGAGGGATTGGGGAAGTAGCGTTTCTCCTCAACCTTGCCGAGACAGCCGTGACCGTTTCCCCCCGTTTGTGACCGGCCGCTTGCGAGGGTCTAGCCGATGGCAGGCATCGTTTAGGAAATCAATTGCCTCTGTTCCAGGATTCAAATCCCGAGTTTCCTGAAAATATGGTATTTGGGCAGCTCCACGGCAAAAGTGAAGAGCCCCGTGAAAGCCAGCAGGAAGAACACGGGGACAAGGCCTATGGCCTGGATGATTCCTCCAAAGATGCCCAGAAGGGAAAAAGCGACAATGGCCGCCGCGGAGGAGATGAGAATGCCCCGGCCCGGCCGGGAGTCCCAGAAGTGTCGCCTCTCACGCACGAGGTAAATCCGGAACTGGCTGGTAAAAACGAGCATCAACAGAACAAAGCTGCGCAACCCTTCACTAGTCAAATGGAAGAGGTTCCTGCCAATCAGGATGGTGAGCAAGCCTTCCAGGATGAAGAAGACCCCGATTCCCGCGGAGGCGAGGGTGACGTTCCTTACGTTCCAGTTGTTGGGATTCCTGGTGTACTTCACGTTATCTGTGGAGAGCGTCATGGTCACAAAGTCGTTGGCGAACACCAGGAGGGCCATACCGAGGAGAGAAACCACGAGGTCGTGCAGCCAGAAAAAGCCCAGGGTCAGGATGCCGACGAGCTGGATCGTTTTTGTCACCTTGTTAATGACCCACGTAAGCATCCGCTGATAGATCTGCCTACTCGTTTTCAGCGCGTCGATGATGACCCTGATGCCCGGCTCGGTGAGAACCATGCTCGCCGATGCTTTGGCCACATTGGTGGCGCCTTTGACCGCGATGCCTACCTCAGCCTGCTTCAGGGCAGGCGCGTCGTTGACCCCATCACCGGTCATGCCCGACGTGTGTCCGTGCGCCTGCAGGAGCTTCACGATCCTGTACTTGTCCTCGGGATAGACTTCTGCCAGCACGTCGCATCCCTGGACAATCCGCATCTGCTCCGGCTCGCCGGAGACCGTGAGCTCGCCCATACGCATGACTCTCTCGCCGATGCCCAATTCCATCGCCATCTGTCGGGCGATGGCGATGTTGTCGCCGGTGACCATGATGGGCTTCACTCCCAGATTCCTGGCCTCCGCAATCATCTGCTTTGCATCGGGGCGGGCCGGATCAGCCAGGGCCAGAAGACCCACCAGCTCGAAGTCATCCCCGTCCGCGGAGCGGGATCTCGCCACCGCCAGGGTTCTGGACCCTTTGCGAGAAAGCGTTTCCACCATCTCGCCGGCCGCCTTCACCACAGCGCTGTCCGTGAGGTGGGAGAGGGAGAGCACCACCTGGGGGGCCCCCTTCACCGCCCGGAATCGGTTCGTCGTCCTCCTGGATGAGCGCTTCGGAGCACTTGGTGGCGGTTCGAAGGGCGTGACCGATATCTGGCGGTATTTCGAGTTGTTGATGCCGGCGGCCTCGGCGCGCTGGCGAACCGCGATGTCGACGCCGTCCTTGCTCTCCGGCTTTGCAGTGAGGGCTGCCATCGCGAGGACATCATTCACTTCATGTCCCGCGTACGGAATGACCTCGGTCACTGAAAGCTGGTTCATGGTGAGCGTGCCGGTCTTGTCCAGGCAAAGCACATCGAGAGATGCCGCGTCTTCCATGGAATCGAGGCGGGTGACCAGCACTCCCTTTCCTGACAAGCTCCATTGCCCCGACCGCCTGCACAATGGTGAGAACCGCGGGCAGAGCCACCGGCACGGCGCCCATGAGGAAAATCACCGCAAAGGTAACGACCGACAGGATTCCGATCTTCATCAGCAGGGCGCCCACGGCAACCGCGGCAAGCGCCGCGATTCCGAGGTACATCATGTACCTCACGATGGACAGCATGATCTGTTCCTGGTGGGACTTCGGTCGCGCGATCTGCACAAGCTCCGCGGTCCTGCCGAAGTAGGTGCTGCTCCCCGTGTTGACGACGAGGCATTGAGCCTCTCCGCGCTTTACGACCGAACTTGAGTAGAGGATGTCCGACGGGCCGACCTCCACGGGAAGCGATTCGCCCGTCAATGCGGACTGATCCACGGACAGCGCGCCGCTCAGGACCTTGGCATCCGCAGGAACGATGTCGCCCATCTGGACCACCGCGATATCTCCCGGCACGATCTCGGATGCGTTTATGGTTACCCATCTGCCCTCGCGGCGCACCGCGGCGTTGACGGCCAGCCTTTCCTTGAGGAGCTCGAGGGATCTCTGCGAACTCCGGGAATGCAGGTAGCCGATGATCGCATTCGTCACGATCAGGATCGCGATGATGATGGCTTCCAGGTCATGTCCCAGGAAAACGGTGAGCACGATCGCCAGCTCCAGCAGCCACGGCATCGGTCCCCAGAACCGGGACAGGAACTCGAGGATGGCGCTTCTTCTTCCTGGCGGCGACTTCATTCCTGCCGTATGTCTTCAGCCTCTTCTCGACCTCAGCCTCGCTGAGACCCTCAAGGACTGATCCCAGCTCTCGAAGGGCATCTTCAATGGGCATCACTTTGTACTCATCGGTTCCTTTTACGTCGGGTGAGCTGGCGACAGGTGTTTTCAGGGGCCGGTGCTTCATGGCGGTTCACTCCCATTCAGAATATAGCGAATAGATCCCCCGCACGGGGAAATGTCTCCACAGAAATAGAGAACCGTGCCTGCACATCATAGAGCCCGCTATGCTGCACCGCGAGGGAGACCAGAGCGACGGCCGCCCAGCAGGCCAGACCGAGAAGAATCGGGCGTACACCGTTCCTGAGATGGCGAAAGTGACATCGTCGCCGCTCGCCTCGATCACGGGGGCTGTTGCGGCAATTGCGGAAGCGCCGCAGATGGAGGTGCCGACGCAACCTATCCGAGAGTTCTTGAACGCCGTTGCGGTGTTCGTAGAAACCCATGCGGACGGTCATTCATGACGAATGTGGGAACTCAAGTTGTCCCGGGGTTCTAACAGTCCGATTGTCTGGTCGTTCTGAGGGCCGGCCGATTTTCATGCCCCCCTGCAGGCATACGGCGGAGCGCCTCCCGCCTGGCACGTGCGCGGAACACGAACAGACAGATCACGGCAGCGACGATCATCAAAGAGCACAGGATCTGCCCAGTAGTGAAATTCAACATCGAGAACTGATAGACGGGATTGTCCAAGGGGACGAAGGTGATCGGGTAGCCAATCCCCTTGTCAGGCTCTCGCGCGTACTCGATGATGAAGCGAAAAAGTCCATACCCGAGCATGTAAATAGCCAGGATAAAACCTTTGAAAGGTTTGCGTTTTCTGAGAACGAACCAGATGATGAGCCAGAGCACCAATCCCTCAAAAAACCCCTCGTAGAGCTGGGACGGGTGACGCGGGAGGTTAATGAGTCCCGACGATGGAATCGGAATCCCTGCAGCGGAGGCGTAGTCTTTCACCCATAGAGCAGATGCTGGAAAACTCTCGGCTCCAGGGAACACCATGCCCCAGGCCACCTTGGTCACACGGCCATAGAGTTCGGCGTTGATGAAGTTCCCAAGCCTGCCAAAGGTGTAGCCAAGCGGAATGCCAGCGGCAAGCATGTCACCCCAGTCGAGGATTTCGATCTTCTTGACCTTCATGAAGATGATCAGGGCTGCGACACCCCCGACAAGTCCGCCATGGTACGACATGCCTGAGATGCCAGTCAGGCGGATTTTTCCATCCACGACGGAAAAGGGAAGAACAATCTGAAGAGGATGGTGGAGATAGTAGCCTGTGGGGTCATAGATGGTAACCGCGAAGGCACGGGCCCCAACCAGAAGGCCGACGATGGTCCAAAAGAACATGTCGAGAACAAGATCTTTCTGCGGCGTCAGACCTCTTTCCCTCAGCTGGTACTTGAATAGAAGATAGATGACCAGAAAGGCAGCCAAGTACATGAGACCGTACCATCGGATGGGGAGGAATGAGACTATTTCGGGATGAATCCACGAGGGGTACGGGATGTACGCAATCATGAAAAGCTCCTTTGGGGAATATACTGTCTGAAGATGTATGGTTCAAAGCCATGAATGCCTTTGCCTATAACACGCCTATCCCAAAAAGCAACGTCCCTCCGCTCGAGTTTGTGAAGACCTTTGTGATAGAGTAGGTTCTATGGACGACCTGGTCGAGAAGAGCTTTCCTTTCGTGGGGACCCTTCCTGTGCCGTTGCGCGATGCCTTGCGTACGCAGACCATCCGGAAGACGTTGCAAAACCGGCAGGTGCTCGTACCTTGCGGGTCCGAGTGCGCGTACCTTCCGTTTGTGCTTGAAGGCGCCCTGCGGATCTACAAGGTCTCGGAGGCCGGAAAGGAGGTAACCCTCTACCGTATCGAGCAGGGCGAGAGCTGCATCCTCTCGGCCACGTGCATTCTCAATGGCGGCAGCTTCCCTGCCATTGCTGAGGCAGAGGGGGATACGCAGATACTTCTTCTGCCCGCCCCTCTTCTCAACCGGCTCGTGGAAGAGAACGCCGGATGTCGCCGTTTCATATTCGATCAGTACGCCCGGCGCCTCGATGCCGTTCTCACGCTCGTGGAAGAGGTCACCTTTCACCACATGGACATGAGAATTGCGGCCTTTCTGCTCAGGAATGCCACGGAGAGCGATGCTGCCGTGAGCAGAACCCACGGCGAGATCGCTGCGGAGTTGGGCACATCGCGCGAGGTGGTGACACGCATCCTCGCCGATTTTGAGTTCGACAAGATGATCTCTACGTCGCGCGGCAGGATTGCGATCCTGAAGCCCGCTGAATTGAAAGAAAGGGCGGAAACATCGACCGATGCGTGATAAAAGTCACTGAATAATTGGCACGGGACCCTTATTGTTAACCTCGAAGTCGAATATCAGGAGGTCACACATGAAAGGGAACATGGGTATTCTCGATCGGATCATCAGGGTTGCACTGGTCGTGGTGGTTGCCGTGCTGTTTTTCACGGGTCAGCTTTCGCTCGTCGCTTCGATAATCCTGGGCGTGCTCGCGGTGATCTTTCTCCTCACCTCGATCATCGGGGTCTGCCCGCTCTATCTTCTTTTCGGTATCTCAACGAAGAGGAAGCCATCGGCATAAGGCATATGAAAGATCATTCCCCTGCCGACCCGGCGCATGAACGGAGATTCCACGGCGGCGCAGAACGTCTGCGCGCGCCAGCCCGCATCGCGCTGCTTGAAACGCCGCGCGTTGTCGGGTTGTGCATGGCCGGCGGAGCCATCGCTACCGTTCTCGATGTCGGTACGGGTACGGGGATATTCGCCGAGGCATTCCTCAAGGCCGGCCTGAAGACAACAGGGATCGACCCGGCTATCGAGCTCCTGGATCTTGCCCGCGCCCACGCGCCCCAGGCCGTATTTATGGAGGCGGAAGCAGAGAAATTGCCCTTTGCGGACGGATCGTTCGATCTGGTTTTCCTCGGGCACGTTCTCCACGAAACCGACGACCCGCAGGCGGCCCTCCGAGAGGCACGCCGCACTGCCATGAAAAGAGTTGCCATACTGGAATGGCCGTACCGCGCGGAGGAAAACGGGCCCCCGCTTGCCCACCGGCTTTCACCAGAGCGCATCTTTGCGCTATCAGCTGCCGCCGGTCTCGATCAGTGCGTCGAATAGAACTGCACCATATGGATCTCTACGTGTGGGACAGGTAGCGAAGTCGTGAGTTTCATCGAGCCTCCACGACGAATTCCTCTGCCCCTCCGCATCGCCCTCTTTTTTGTTGAGCGGCGCATGGGATTCTCGCGTTGAAGGGCGCCGTCTCCCTGGACGATGTTCCTACTCTGAGCGCAAAGGAAAAGGCCACCCTGCGGTACGAGGAATGTATCTGCCGAACGCCTCTTGCATTCACCCCCGAGGCGATTGGCGCAATGCGCGAGCATTTCTCGGAGCGCGGAATGGTGATCGTTGCTAGTACGGCGGCGCAGGTCAACTTCTGGGCACGGCTCATCCAGTCGCTCGGCGCGCCACCCGCCGGATTTTCATCCGACTGCCCGATACTCGACCTGGAAGAGCACGCAACCATGAGAAAGGGAAACGATGCCTGAATTAACCATTCACGCCGGGGTCTGCGGTTTCACAACCGTCATCCGCACTTCTTCCGCTGACATGCAGACCGTCTCCATTGAATTCGAAACCACGTGCCCCCACGCTGCCAAGGCTCGCGACGAGCTGACGAGCATAGATGCCTTTGTAGAGTTGTTTCGAAAGCCGCACGAGACTTCCGTCTACGGCGCACTCTCGAAGCATCTCCCGCACGTGACGTGCCCGCTCTATTCCGGCTTTCTCAAGGCAATTGAAGCAGCCGCAGGGCTCGCGCTACCCAGGGATATCGCAATGACCTTCACGCCGGCTTGAAGGCATGCAAGGGAGGCCCCTCGGTGGCGTTGATGTGAGGGCCGATACTTTGGTATGATCGGCGTTCGCCGCAAAGGCAATTCTTCCCTATGCCACGTTTTGCCCAAAACCCCTCCAGGCGAATGACTCCAGGGGGACGGCCTCCATTCGCGATCCGGCACGCGAACGCGACGGGACACCGTTACAGTTTCAGAAACTCGACTTTTGCCCAATCGATCTTCCCTTCCGCGTCCACCAAAGACGCGTCGGCGTGGACGTGTTCGATTTTACCAATGAACATTTCGTGCGAGCCGGTCCGGACGGAATCGACGACCGTGCATTCAATGTTGACCGGGCAGTCGGTCAATATGGACGCGGCTACCTTGAGTCCGTCGGCGATCGCAAGGCCCGCGGCGGCGATCTTATCCCCGTCGCGCCCGCTATGGGACCCGAGATAATCGAAAGCGGCCTTCATGGGGGGCGTGACCAAGTTGACGACGAAACAGCCCGATTCCTTGACAAGTTTGTACGAATAGCGGGAGGGAACGATTCCGACCATGACCATGGGGGGATCGTAACTGCAATTGCAGGCATAGACGACCAATGCGCTGTTTGTGCCGTCTTTGCCGCGGCACGACACGATAAGCGGCGGCTTGGGGTTTAGTACTGACTGAATCGGGGTGGATGTTTTTTCCATGATGCAACTCCTTTTCGCGCGACACGGCATGTGTGTCGTCTTTATAGTCAAGGGGACCCGAGACAGCGGATCGAAACGTGACGGATGGCGGCGCGGAACACATCCGCCGCGCAGCGGCAGGCGGGTCGGCCTGGCGAGGCCGCTGTCTCCCCCTTTTGCCAGAAACCGTTGCGAATATTATTGGGCGCCTTTTCCCCTGTAGTCCCGACGGCCTCGTTGCCGAGCTGTTTCCTCGTCAACGTCGTCCTGCCAGCCGTTTCGAGAGGTCGCGAATCGGTCGAACTTCGCCGTGTATGGCTTGACGTCCAGGAGCGGCGTGCCGTCCAGGATGTCTATCCCGTCCAGGTAGAGCACATTGCCTTTTCGGCGCACCAACTCGACAATGCTCAGCCCGATGGCGTTGGGGCGGCATGGCACGCGCGTGGCGAACACGCCATGCTCGACGTCCTGAAGGAACGGTTTCACCAGGAGCTTCGCCGGACCCGCCCGGTGGAAATGATAGAGAAGATAGACATGTGAAAAGCCTTCCAGATCGCGCAATCCCTCCGTGAATTCGGGGAAAAGCTCCGCCCGCCCCTTGCAGCCCTTCGCATAGATCGGCTGGATGGGGGTCTCCTGTTCCATGACGTGTTCGCTGCGGATCACGCCGATGGGCTTGTAGACGATGACAGCCTCACTCACGCCTGTTGTCTTTCGACATCAGAGGCCTTGGTATCGATTCGCGTTGCCGTCGAGGCTGCTCTCATGATTTGTCTCCCTTGGGCGCCGTCGTTCACGGCCCCGTTCCCTTTTCCTTCGCGCGTGAGCCGCCCGGCTCGAAAATGGGCCGGACGGCTTGCACGTCCTACTTCTTCAGTATCGTCTCCAGCACTTTCTCTTTCGAGATCTTCTTCGTGCAGAAGAACCAGTCGTGGCACGTCATGTCCTTCTGATTCTCCATGCGCTCCTTCGCAACCCCGCATGAGCCGGCCGTCGGCACGATGACGTCGTCACCCGGTCTCCAATCGGCAGGTGTTGCGATCGAGAACGCGTCCGCTGCCTGCAGGGCGATGATCACCCTGTACAGCTCGTCGAAGTTCCTCCCGAGGCTCAGCGGGTAGTAGATGATCGTGCGGATGATGCCCTTGGGGTCGATGACGAATACCGCCCGCACCGCCTTGGTCGAGCTTTCGCCCGGCTGGATCATGCCGTACTTCTTCGCAACCTCCATGGTGATGTCCTCGATCAAAGGGAACTTCACCTCGACATTCTTCATCCCCTTGTAGTCGATCTTGTCCTTGATCGTGCGCAGCCATGCGATGTGGCTGTACAGGCCGTCGACGGAGAGTCCGACGAGCTTGCAGTGCGCCTGCTCGAACTTCGACTCCAGGGAAGCGAATGTCATGAACTCGGATGTGCAGACGGGGGTGAAATCCGCGGGATGACTGAAAAGGATGACCCAGCTGCCCGAGTACTGCTCGGGGAAATTGATTTCCCCCTGCGTGGTGACCGCCTTGAAAGCGGGCGCCTTGTCGCCAATGCGCGGCATCGGCTGTGCAGTTGACTGCGGAATGTTTTCCATCTGATTCCTCCTGTTGCTTGGACTCCTATTAATAATCGTTCCGATTATTGTCAATACTTTCCAAGGGGCGGCGGCTTGCCGTGTCGAGCCCCGCCGTCCCCGTCCCCTCCGATGGACTGGCAGCACTGCGAGACGTGTTTCGATGTTGGATTTCATTTCTTCTCCTCCTGCGTGCAAGACTACGGGAAGCTCTACGAGCCTCCAGTTGAGAGTGAGGCTGGAGCCGGTGCGCAACTCAAAGAATGCATCAGGGAATCGTCTCTTCAGTTATTCCCGCGCCGCGTTTCCGGTGCAGTGACATGGGCACACGAGCTGCGGATGGAGCTTCTCGATTTCATCCGCAAGCAGGGCAACCGCCTCCGGCGAAGCTTCCGAAAGATGCATGCCGCCGATGATAGCCCGCAGCCGTCCTGTGCGGGAGGCGCGGAGGGCGCAGGACAGGGTGTTGGAGACCCCTGCATGGCAGCAGCCGAGAAAGACCACCACGCCGTCCGCGGTTTCGAATGCAAGCGCCTGATCGTCCAGGAGCGTGTCAGGTGTCCTGCATTCCGCGTCGAGAAAAAACTTCCCGGCGGGCGCCTCTGGCGGGCGTGCTCCTCGGGATCTCCCCCGTCATGAAGACCGCGGGCTGGAGATGGGTCACGGCATTCGTCCAGTGGACGTATTCCTTGCGGGTTGCAAAAAGCTCCCCTGCGCCGAGCGGGAATCCCGCCGCCCGTACCGTGCCGTCCGCCGACCGGGAGTAGCGCTCCCTCAACGCGGCCGGGTGCAGAAACAGATGCGCCTTCTGGCAGGCGGCCAGCGTTCCCGGCAACCCGCCGGTATGATCGTCGTGGCCGTGGCTGATCGCCACCGCGTCGATCTCCGCCGGCTCGAGGCCGAGCCGCCGGGCGTTTTCCATCGCCGTCGTGCCCTGCCCGGTGTCAAAGAGCACCCGCAAATGGTCCGCCTCGATCCAGACGGAAAGTCCGTGCGCGGACCGCAGGTCCTCGTCGCCCGGAGAATCGTCTACAAGGATCGTGAAGCGCAGACTTCGAACCGTGTTCAATGGTCGCATCGATTGCCTCCTGTGCTGCAGGGTTCCCGTCATGAAGGACTCCGCGAGCACTTCCGGGGTTTCGACCGGAGCGCCGATCACTACCTGGATTCCGCTCTCCGCGAAGAGCTTCTGGGCGCTCGCCCCCATGCCGCCGGCGATGATCAGAGTGGCTCCCTTCTCGGCCAGCCAGCGGGGGAGCAGGCCCGGCTGGTGCTCGGGGGACTCCAGTTCCTGTTTGCTGAGGATCTTCTTCGCCGCCTGATCCACGTCGAGCAGGGCGAAACGCTCACAGTGCCCGAAATGCTGGGAAAGCCTTCCCGCCGCCATTGGAATTGCGATACGCATGTTTCCCTCCTTGTGTTCAGGGTGCTGAGCGTCGATTGCCGCGCGCCTGAAGATTCGAAGCGCGAGCCGCCTGTCTCCTGCCGTGGAGAGCCAGCGCTCCAGGATCGGCCGGATGACTTCCGCGAAGGCCCTGCCCGTCGCGGTGTCTGGGTACGTTCTGAATGTAGGGCATGCCGGAATCTCCCGATGCGGCCACTTCCGGCTCGATGGGGATGCGCCCGAGGAATGGGACCTTCATTTCCTGCGCCATGCCGCTCACCACCGCCGGTTCCGAAGATCTCGACAGCGCTCCCCGCAGTGCGGGCACACGAACCCGCTCATGTTTTCCACCACGCCGAGCACGGGCAGATTCAGCTTGCGGCAGAAGGTGATGGATTTTCGCACTGCTGCAAGCGCCACCTCCTGCGGCGTGGTCACGACGACCGCCCCGTCCGCGTTCTCGATGAGCTGGCAGATCGAGAGGGGCTCGTCGCCCGTCCCCGGGGGGGCGTCGATCACCAGGTAGTCCAGGTCGCCCCAGTCGACGTCCATGAGGAACTGCTTGATCACCGCCATTTTCATGGGTCCGCGCCAGATGAGCGCATCCTCCTGGTTTTGCAGGAGGAACCCAATGGACATGACCTTCAGGTCTGCCCAGTTCCACGGGCAGCATGGTCTCCCCTTCGGTGAGGATGGTCTCCCCTTCCAGCCCCAGCATCTTGGGCACGCTCGGCCCGTGGATATCCACGTCCAGAAGCCCGACGCGCTTTCCCTTGTGCATCAGCGACAGGGCGAGGTTCACCGCCACGGTGCTCTTGCCCACGCCGCCCTTGCCCGAAAGCACCAGGACCTTGTGGACGATCCGTCCCATGCGATTGTTCAGCTTCCGCTGGTCGATGATCTGCTGATCATCTGCTCCTGCGCCACATCCCGCTCCGTGGTCCGCCCCATGTTCCCGCCGCATTCGCCGGCCCCTGGCCGGCCTCCGCGCGCTCATCCTGTCGATCCATTCGTTCCTCCTAGAAAAGTCGTAAAGCCGCATTCCAGAGATCTTCTGATATCATTGCCCGACAGGCGCCTCGGTCTCCACGACCGCCCTGGCCTGGATCTGTGCCGCGGTGACGCCCCGATCGTATCTGACCCGTCCGGCCGTCCATGCCCCCATCGCCGCGGCGCCCTTCTCGATCCTGGCGGCCATTTCCGGATTCAGGTCCCACTTGTTGACGCATACCGCAGCGGGGACTTCGAAGTGGCGCGCGAGTGCGAGCACGCGCTTGAGATCATGCTCGCCCGAAAGGGTTGGCTCGGTCACCACGAGCACGGCGCTCGTCGCCGTGAGAGACGCGATGACCGGGCAACCGATGCCGGGGGGGCCGTCCACGAGAATGAAGCTCCTGGCCCTCCTGCGTCCGCGATCTCCCGGGCCTGCCGACGGACAAGGGAGACAAGCTTCCCGGAGTTCTCCGCTGCAATGCCCAGCCTGGCATGCACCATCGGGCCGCATCGGGTATCCGATACAAACCATTCCCCCGAAACCCTTTCCGGAAAATCGATAGCGCCCGCAGGGCAGACATGCACGCACACGCCACAGCCCTCGCAGGCGGTTGTATCGATCAAGAATCGAGGCCGATCAAAGCCTTCCGTCTCTACCCTCACGGCTTCGAAGCGGCAATGCTGTCTGGCACAGGCCGCATCGCCGTACAGAGCTGAGGGCGTGATGACCGCTTCGTGCCCCGCACGAAACTCCTCGCGCCGCTTCACGCGCGGGGCAAGGACAAGGTGCAGGTCCGCGGCATCCACGTCGCAATCCGCGATGACAGACTGCTTCGCCAGGACGGCAAAGCTCGCGGTCAGGCTGGTCTTGCCCGTTCCCCCCTTTCCACTCACCACGACAAGCTCACGCATTCAGTCGGACTCCCCGTGGGCTTCGCGGCAGCACGATGGGCCTCCGCTTCCTCGACGATCCGCGCGCCGAGCCCCTCGAACAGGTCGCGCATGCCGGGCAGGGCTTCCACCGCGGGAAACCCGCGGGAATATGCCTCGGCTATCCGCCGTTCGTCAGGCAATCTCCAGGAGGATCGGGATGTTCTCTTCATCGCAGTACCTGTGCACCTCCTGGTCTCCGATGTCGGCGCGATTGATGACCACTCCGAAGGGCAGCGCGATGGCACGCGCGGTCTCCACGGCCAGAATCAGGTCGTTCAGGCCGAAGGGGGTGGGCTCGGTGACCAGGACAACGAAATCGCTCCCCCGCATTGCGGAAATCACCGGACAGGATGTCCCCGGAGGGCAATCGAGGATGACGATCCCTTCGCGCCGTACCTTTTTCTTCAGTGCGCGTATGAGAGGGACGGGCATTGCCTCCCCGACATTCAGCCGCCCCTGCAGGAAATCGATGCCACTCGCGGTTCCTCCCTCGATGGTGCCGATTGCACGAGGCTCCTCGCTGATCGCGCCGGTCGGACAGACCAGCGTGCACCCTCCGCAGCCGTGGCAGAGCTCCGGGAATACCAGGGGCGTCGTCTTGAAGGACACGATGGCGTGATATCGGCAGAATCTCCCGCATTCTCCGCATGCGGTGCACAGGGTCTCATCAACCCGGGGGACGGGGATGCCCGACGCTTTCGTCGTGAAACCAAACTCGGCTTCAGAAAGATGGCGCAGTTGGGCTCCTCCACGTCGCAGTCAAGAAGCTGCACGGGACCTGAAAGGCAAAGGGCGAGGTTCACGGCCACCGTGGTCTTGCCCGTTCCTCCCTTGCCCGAGGCGATGGCTGCTGTCACCAGTGGCCATCCACGTCTGCGCCTGTGGGCGGCGTGAGTTTCCCGGATTCAAATGCGGCGATCGCTTCCGCAACGCTTCCGCTTGCCCCGGTATAGATGCGGATTCCGGCAGCCGAAAGGACGCGAAACGCCTTCGGTCCGCAATGTCCGGTGATGAGACATTCGGCGCCCGCGCGCGACCACCGTCTCCGCCGCCTGGATGCCCGCGCCCTGGGCGGAATCAAGCGCCTGCGTGTTGTCGATTGTCGTGTGGTCCCTGGTCTTCGTGTCGAACAGTATAAAGCGGGAGGCTCTCCCGAAGCGTTGATCGACGGGCGAATCCAGGGTCGGTCCGCTTGCCGTTATCGCGATCTTCATCCATTCGTCCCCTCGTCCTTCTCCAGCTGGGTGATGCGGTCCTGCGCCGATTTCTTTGCTTCCTCCATGAACCGCACCCGGGAGCGAAGGGCGGCGAGCTTCCTGTTCAGGGCTCATCGCGGCACCACCGACGCCCGCGCTGCCCGCTGCCAGCCCGTCGGACCGGTTCGAAGAACATGTTCCGATTGCCGCGGCCTCGACCGCGGCCGAGCAAGCCCGCGCAGCTCCTCCAAAACCCCCTCGTATCCGGGGACTCCGTTCCCTCCGCAGTACCCGGCGGCCTTCCACTCATGGTCCCATCCCATTCGGACCAGTTCCATCACCTCGCGGCATTTCAAACCTCCTCGTCTGTTTTCCGGATCTGGCCCTGGGCAGCCCTCCACGGCGCGGTCCGGCTCTTCCACGGCGGCACTCTCCTGGCCTGTGCCTTCGCCGGCGGCAGCCCGCCATGTGAAACCTCTCGTCCATGAGCGTGCCTTCCAGACATCCCTGGATGACTTCCTCGACATCGCCATGGACGAACGGGATGATCCGGATGCCTCGCGCTTCCACGGCAGACAGAGTGGCGCTGAGATCGCGCCGCAGATCACTGCGTGCGCGCCGAGCCTGCTCCAGACACTGGGCGATCGCCTGCGGAGAGGCGGTGGTAAGCCTGATTTCCCTTCTTGCCGTTATCTGCCCGTCGACGACATCGACAAGGACAAGGGTCCGGGCAAAGTCGAGGGTCGTTGCAACGAATCCCTGCCAGGCCGCGATCGCTGTTCGGCTCATCCTGCAGGTATTGATGCATGAAGCGTGCCAGAAGAGGGGGGATGGAAGATAATCCTAATTCATTTTCGGGAAAAGGTTTGAAGAACGAGTCTGCGAGTGATCAAGACTCAGCGAGTTGCATTTTTGCAGTCTCCTCAGCCTGCAGAGCAGATTGCAGAAATGCTACGGGGTTTCCCGAGCGACGATCACTTGCCCGCTTGATTCTCTACTGTAATGCCGAGAGCCTTCATCTTGCGAAACAGGGTCGTCTTGTGGATCCCAAGCTGCCGAGCGGTCCTGCTCCTGTTCCCGTCATTGCGCTTGAGCGCGTTCATGATGAACGCCGCCTCCATCTGGCGGAAGCTCGTGTGGCTGTCCTGGTCCTGGGGATCCTGCTACACGTCTTTCGCCGCACAGCGGCTCAGGCAGATGACGCCTGTCGATCTCCCCGCTCCTGCAGAGGATGAAAGCCCGCTCGATGATATTCTCGAGCTCCCTCACGTTTCCCGGGAAACGGTACGACATGAGGCACGCCATTGCTTCATCGGTCATACCCGCAATATCACGGTCCTGGATGCGGTTCAGCTTCGCGATGAAATGCTCGACGAGAAGCGGGATGTCTTCCATGCGGTCGCGCAGCGGGGGAAGCGACAGGGACACGACATTGATCCTGTAATAGAGATCTTCGCGGAAGGTCCCTGCCGGACCAGACCCGTCCAGGTTCTTGTTTGTCGCGGCGATTATTCTCACATCGGCGCTCACGGGCACTGCGGAGCCGAGCGGTTCGTACACCCGTCTCCTGCAGGACGCGCAAGCAGGCGGACCTGCATCGCCGGTGAAATGTCGCCGATCTCGTCGAGGAACAGCGTTCCCCCCTCCGCGCGGGCAAAACGCCCGGGAGTGTCCTTGCGTGCATCCGTGAAAGCGCCCGCCGTGTGGCCGAACAATTCCGATTCGAGCAGGGTGTCAGGCAAGCGCCGCGCAATTCACGGCAACGAACGGCTTTCTCTTCCGCGGGCTGAGGGAATGCAGCGCACGCGCGAACAGCTCCTTCCCGGTGCCGCTCTCACCTTCCAGGAGGACGGTGCTTCCTGAGCGGGCGACGTCGGGAAGGATATCGAAGAGCGTGCGCATGCGATGGCTGCGGCTGATGATATCCTCGAAGCTGTATTCCCGCTCGATCTCCTTGCGCAGGGTGTCGATCATCGTCAGGTCACGGAATGTCTCCACGCCACCCACGATCTCTCCGTCGCGGTCCGCGCAGGATTGCGGTAGTGATGCTGATGGATCTCCGCGTCCCGCCGCATCGAGTATCACCACGTTCTTCCCGAGCACCGGCTTTCCCGACCGCATGGTCTGGTGAAGTGCGCACCGCCCCTCGCAGATACTTGCCCGAAGAATCTCCCTGCAGGGCATGCCGATGGCTCGCGCCCGCGGAGTACCGGTGATTTTTTCTGCCGCGCTGTTGAAGGAGGTGATCCGGAAGTTCTTGTCGACAGTGAATACGCCTTCGGTGATCGAGTCGAGGATGATGGTTTGGATCTCATCCGGCATGGGTGGAGCCTTTTCCTGTGGCGTTCACTGGCACGGACCCAGCATAGTCCGCTGCACGTCATCGCACAAGCGTCGCACTTCGATGTGAGGCAAGGCGCAAGCCCATTTTTGACGCACTGGCAAGGCGGTGTGTTGACGGATGCGGCGGCACCATATATCCTTTCTCTCAGGCGATTGAGTCGCGCCATCCACTGCAGCACCATTCTCAAGAAATGACAGGCAATTGATTGAAAACCGGCTGCAGCGGATGGCGCTTTCACGCGGTCCGCTGCAGTTGCTGCGAAGGCTGAGACAAAGATGACTCTTGACTATACGACCGCCATCCTGGAAAGCATCTCCGACGGCGTCTTTACCGTGGATCTGGAAAGGCACATCTCGTCTTTTAATCGGGCGGCGGAGGAAATCACGGGCGTGCCAAGAAAAGAGGCCATTGGGAGACTCTGCTCCGAAGTATTCCGCTCCAGTATGTGTGAGGTCGAGTGCGCGCTGCGGCGAACGATCAAGACCGGCAGGCCAATCATCGGGAAATCCGGGTACATCATTGACGCTGAGGGGACCCGCATTCCCATCAGCGTCTCCACAGCCCTGTTGCGGGATGCCGAAGGCCGCATCATTGGAGGAGCGGAGACATTTCGCGACTTGAGCGAGATCGAGGCGCTACGCTTCGAGCTGGAAGGGCGCTTGGGTATCGGTGACCTCGTCAGCCGAAGCTCTCTCATGCAGAGGGTGTTCGAAGTGCTTCCGATCATCGCGGCCAGCCCCAGCACGGTGATGATCCTCGGCGAGACTGGGACGGGCAAGGAACTGATAGCCCGGACCATCCATTCGCTGAGCCCCCGAAGCGGGGGACCCTTCATCGCAGTCAACTGCGGGGCCCTGCCGGATACGCTTCTGGAATCGGAGCTCTTTGGCTACAAGGCCGGGGCGTTTACGGGAGCGAGCAAGGACAAGCCCGGGCGTTTTGCCATGGCCAGAGGAGGAACCCTGTTCCTGGATGAAATCGGGGATGTAAGTCCCGCGCTGCAGGTCAGACTTCTGAGGGTGCTCCAGGAGCGCACCTATGAGCCGCTGGGCGCGACCCAATCGGAGACCGCCGATGCACGGATCATCGTCGCCTCCAACAAGGACCTTGCGGAACAGACGCGCAAGGGTGCTTTCCGCGAAGACCTGTATTACCGTGTGAATGTGGTTCGGGTGGAGTTGCCTCCCCTGCGTCGGCGCAAGGAGGATATCCCACTCCTGGCCGAGCAGTGTGTCTCACGGTTCAACCGATTGCAGAAGAAAGCCATCAAAGGGATTGCGGCCGAAGCGCTTTCTCTGCTGATGGCTCATGACTGGCCCGGCAACATTCGAGAGCTGGAGAACGTGATCGAGCGGTCCTTCATCCTGTGCAACGAAGGACAGATAGGCATAGAGCACCTGCCTGAAGAGCTGACCGCGCATGGCGTGTCGCTGGTTTCTGATGCCGATATGAGAAACGCGCGCGATTTGCTTGAAGCCCGAACAATTCGAAACGCATTGGAACGCAATTCCCAGAATCGCCTGGCGGCAGCAAAGGAACTTCATATCCATAAAAGCACCTTGTTCAGAAAAATGAAACAGCTGGGTATCCCCCTTCCCCCGAGGGACGGCCGCTCCAAGGGGAGTTGATTAGAGTCGCATTTGCGCTACCCTGAAGGGGCCATAGGGTAGCATAATAGAGACTCTATATCATTATCGCCCTGGTTCGTCTTTTCCTCCAAAGCCTTTCTCTATATCGAGTTAAGCCCAAAACATAGTCCCCGGTCCGTCTCGGCACAGGGATTGCATAACATCTGTTAAAAGATGAAAGCGGCATTTGCAATCTGGGACAGCAAAATCTCGCCGGTTTTCGACGTAACCCGACAGATCCACGTCGTGGACGCCGAGGCTGGCAAGATTCTTGGAGAGACGCAGGCATCCCTGTCGGGGGAAATGCCGACCCAGAAAGCTTTGCGCTTGGCTGAGTTGGGCGTTCAGACACTTGTCTGTGGTGCCATCTCTCGCCATACGCAGGTCATGGTCGAAGTGCGCGGCATTCGCGTGATTCCTTTTGTGACCGGAGAATTGCACGAGGTCATCAATGCCTGGTTGAGCGATTCGCTTGAAAACGAATTGTTCGCCATGCCGGGCTGTCACGGCAGGAAACACCGAAATGGCTTTCCGGGCTTTTGCCGAGGCGAACAGGAGGAATATCTCATGAAAGGGAGAAATCGAAATGGATATGGCCCACGTGGAGGGCAAGGCGGAGGCGGTCAGGGACGGAGCCGAAAAAGCGATCCTCTGGCGGGTGCCGCCATCGGCACATGCGTGTGTCCGAAATGTGGGCAGCGTGAACCGCACGAGCGCGGAGTGCCCTGCGTTCAGAAGAAGTGCCCAGGGTGCGGGACTGCAATG
>CAWGAC010000027.1:0-69101 GCA_963820435.1 uncultured Spirochaetota bacterium
GCCGTCCTCCTTCGACCCCCTTTCCTGCTCGGGATCGATTCGGGGTCCTATTATTGTCAATCCTTACTAAAATGATCACCTTTACTCATCGGAGGGACCTGTGAAGATGGACGAGGGCGCCACGCTCCTGGAAAAATTGATCACGATGCGCCACGCCGTTGCGCTGTATATCAGCTCCGTTCTTAGGTCGGGAGTCCTCGTGCTGCCCGGGCCGGCAGCCCGGCTTGCAGGGCCGGAATGTCCTGGCGTGGGCCTTTCTGTGCCTGGCGAGCTATCCATTCGCCTACACCTCTGCATCGCTCTCGGCCCGAAACCCTGAGTCAGGCGGCGTGTACACGTTTGCAAGGGAAGCGTTCGGGCGCCACGCGGCCGCGGTTTCTGGCTGGCTGTTCGGATTGTGTATATTGCGGGGGCACCTGCGGTAACCCTGATCGCCGCATCATATCTCGGGTATGCATTCCCGCTGGGCAGACTGGAGATTCACCTTGTCGCCTGCCGGTGATTGTCGTGCCCTACATGATCAACCTGCCAGGCATCGTCTTCAGCAACCGTATACAGTCGGGGATCGTGGCAGCCATGATCGCCTGCTCGTTCTTGCAGTGGCTTTCTCCGTCGCGTCAGCGAAGGCTGGAAACTTCTCCCCATTTTTCCCCAAAGGTCTGCTCCCGGTCGGGACCGCCGCGGCCCTGATCTTCTGGTCCTACCTCGGCTATGAGAACGTGTCGAATGTCGCCGAGGAGTTCAAGAATCCGAGCGGGATTTTCACCGCAGCGTGCTCATGAGTGTCGTGCTCATCGGGCTGTTGTACTTGTCCGTCGCCTTTGTCACCGTGGGACGCGCGCCTATGCGGCGGAGGAAGCGTTGCGCCGTTCGCGGCGATATTCTCCAACGTCCTCGGCATATACGGAGCCGCGGGAACGGCCATTCTGGCCGTGATAATCACTTCGGTCAGGTCAACGCCTACACAGCGGGCATGTCGCGGGTGGTGCTGGCCGTGGCGAGAAACGGGAGTCTTCCCGGGTGTTTGCGTGTGAGCAGGTTCACCGGGGCGCCTGTCGGAAGCCTTACCCTGCTCACGGGCCTGTCGCTTGCCATGTTGATCGTCTACTACGTCTTCGACGTGGACCTGCAGACCGCCCTCCTCATACCCAGCGGAGCCGCTGTTCTGGTCTACGCGGTCGCTGGGCCGCAGGCACGAAGCTCCTCAAGGCTCAGGGAGTGAAGAGGGTGCTGCCGTGGATATCGCTTGTGATCTCGATCGTTGTCCTGCCATTCGTGGGACCGCTTGCCCTCGTGGCATTGCTCACCGGCGGCGCTGCCCTGGCGTACAGCCTGGTAGCGAGACGCATGACGACAGAACGCGAAGACCCCAGAGCTTTGGACAGGTAGGCGATTCGTGTGCGACTATAGGGGCCTTCAGATCATCGCGGAGTCAGCACTGCGCTATCCAAGAAACGGAATCCCGCATCCCTTCCCAGGGCGAATGCTTTCCTAAGCCCTTCCTCCTGGACTGACAAATAATCAACGCCGATCACCTTCAGATCAAGATCTGGCTGAATGAAGAATATCCTTGCGCCGTTCCATTCGCCGGGAATCCGGCGAACTTGGTACAAGTCGCGGTAGAACGGGCCTGACTCTGGGGAGATCGCTATGACATGGTCATATCCAAGCTCCACCATCTCGATCGCCGGGCACATGCAAGTGTACGAAGCGTCAATATAAGGCTTTCCATCAATCCAGCCAGGAGTTTTCCATGCGTGCAGCATCCGTGTTGTGGCATACATTGCATCTGCGAGGTTTTCTACCGTCAAGCGTCGGGTTTCTCCATTTGGCTTGGTGTCAAACAGATAACAAGCCAAATTGCTTTCAGCCCACGCCCATCGTAGCGATCAATCTTTTCGGTCCTTTGACGCGATAATGAAGACTTCTTACGGCTACAAAAGAGTCCCGGAACCTGCGTCCGATACGTTGATGTGACGCTACCCCATGCAAGGGCCGAGAAGGCTCAATCTCGACAGTTTCCAGGAAACCTTGATCCTCAATGCAGGATTCTTGTGGTCTTTTGTCAAGTGCTTTTACATTTTCCGTGAAGGGCTAGTTTCCGCAGGATCACACAGCAGGAAAAGGATGATCTGATGCAGGCGATCAAAGCCGACGGCAAGCCAGACTGAGCGCTATAAACATCGCTTCGGTTCGCCAGCTTACTTGCCCAGAATGACACCCTTGAAAGAGCCGCCCATGGCGCTCAGGGTCTGCCTGTCGATGCTTTTTTTCATGTCGAGCCATTCCTCTAGTGGGCGGAAACCGGGCTCCAGCTCTTTCCAGGATCCGAGGAGCTCCCTGATTTTTGCAAAACTGCGAGTATATGTGGCCTGGCCTATTCTTTCGTATAATTGCATGATTGATTGAGTCTCGGCCGTGAGCTGTAAGGTATCCAAGTCGGTGAGGAAGAGCTTCGACCCTTTATCAGCCCAGTCGTAAAGGACTTTCAGCGAATGGCCGATCGCTTCGTCGGATATAAACCAAGCGATACCGTTGAAGCCGATAGCGACTCTTCTGTTCGTCCCGAACAACTCAGACACGGTAGGAGAACTCAGTATGTCCTCGGCCTTGCCGGCGTCACATAGGACATAGCGGACATCCGGGTTGTCCTTAATTATCTCCTGCCCGTAGGCGACGGTGATGGGATCTATGTCCGAGTAGATCACTTTAGACCCCTCCGGAGCCAGATGGTGGATGTGGTCGACAGTTGGGAGCCCTGAGGCAAAATCGAGAAAATAGGTGTATCCTTCGGCGATTAGGCGGCGGGCGGCCTCTCCGAGGAACCAGCGAATGAGATGAGCAACCTGCGGTAAATACGGAGCAATCTGCAGGAACTGTTGCGCTGCCAGCCTGTCGACCTCGAAGTTGTGATTCCCTCCAAGCAGGAAATCGTAGAGCCGACCAGCGTTCGCTTTGCTCGAATCGGCAATTGAGTCAGACTTATCCATTTTAGCCATTCAACGACTCCTTCTATGACTATGATAATATCATGAAGAAAACCGGTTCCCTTTGCAAGTTCTTTTCTCCCGAGTAGATGCCCCATGCAAAAGAGATATGGAAGCGGAGTTCCAGCTTTTCCGAGAAAGATCGGAGCTCTGACGGCGGTGGTCTTGCTTCTAGGCTCAGAGAGCCGATTCTGCCCTATACCTCCACGTTCCGCGAAAAACGCACAAAGTCTGTCATGGATGCGGCTCGAAGCTAGGACGCAACGTCCTACTGCACGACACGGGCCAGGACTCTCTGCGGGGTTTCGGGTTTTCAGCGAGACACTTGGTGCATACCGGCCTCAATAGCTGGTCCTCAGTCCTACAGAGCGGCGCAGCGAGCCTATCCCCACCTACCGGAGTCTTACAGACAAAACACAAGGGCTCCCCGTTGAATGACCAGGCAATATCTAGCGTAGTGTCCCCTAAATAACTGCACAAGATTTTAATTGTAAGATAGTATTGCGCCGTCATATCTTGCAGGAGGAGTGAGATGGCGGCCAGGAATATCGCACCAGTTGTGATGCTTGAGCCTATCGAACGCACACAACTGGAGTCCTTCTCTCGATCACGAACACTCTCGCATTCCCTTGTCATGCGCGCACAAATCGTTCTGCGTGCTGCTGACGGCGAGGGCAACATGCAGATCGCGACGGCACTAAAAACCACTCGTGAAACGGTAGGCAAGTGGCGCAAGAGATTCGACCGAAAACGGCTCGAGGGGCTCTATGACGAACTTCGTTCCGGGCGACCTCGTTCGGTGGAGGATGAACGGATCGCGCAATTGATCAACAAAACGCTTGCGCGCAAACCTCAAGAGGCAACTCAGTGGACCTGTCGAAGCATGGCGAAATCGATTGGGGTCTCAAAGTCGATGGTACACCGGGTATGGAAGACTTTCGGGCTTCAGCCGCATCGACAGCGTAGCTTCAAATTGTCCACTGATCCCTTCTTCGTTGAAAAAGTGCGGGACATCGTCGGGTTGTACCTCAATCCGCCGCAAAACGCGATGGTGTTGTGCGTGGATGAGAAAAGCCAGTGCCAGGCCTTGGAACGTACCCAGCCAATGCTGCCCATGGGCCTGGGGTATGTAGAAGGAGTGACACATGATTATGTGCGGCATGGTACGACGACGCTATTCGCGGCGCTGGACATCGCAAATGGCCAGGTGTTGACCGATTGCAAACCCCGCCATCGGCATCAGGAGTTTCTATACTTTTTGCGAACCATCGAGGCAAATGTACCAAAAAAACTGGACATCCACATTGTTCTGGACAACTATGGCAGCCACAAACACCCGAAGGTCAAGGCATGGCTGGCCGGCAAGCCTCGCTATCACATTCACTTCACCCCGACGTACAGTTCGTGGCTGAACCAAGTGGAGCGCTGGTTTGGGCTGATCACACAGCGCGCAATTCGCCGTGGGTCATTCAGCAGCGTCAAGGAGCTTGTGCAAAAGATAGAGGAGTTTGTGAAGCATCACAACCGCACAGCAAAGCCGTTCATATGGACCGCCACCGCCGATTCAATCTTTGCCAAGCTCCAACGTTTGTGCGAACGTATTTCCGGGACATGACACTAGAAGAGAGCACACACTGGTCCTTGAAGAAGCAAAGCGTCGACTGATGCACGAAGCTATTTGGGCGAGGCGTTTAATAGTTGGCAGGCGCACTATTTTGATAAGTTGTTGCTAAATACCAACTTACCTTTGCTGCGGACTGGACTTGAACCAGCACACCCTTTCGGGTACTAGTCAGCTAGGTTCTTGCAGGGAAGGGCGTGGCCGAGACTGCTTCGCTCTGCGGTTTCGGCGATGCCAGTCATTTCAGCGACTTCTTTAGGCGCAAGACCGGGCTTTCACCGAGCACTACGCGTCGACCGCCCCGCCCGGCGCCCCGGGGTTGTCTCGTTCACTACCTTGACGCCAGTTTTCTCCAAATTCAGTGGTTCTCTCGGTCAGACGTGACTGCTCTGTTCTTCTCCCTAGTTTGACGGACCAGGATAAAAAAGATCTTGACAGATTTAGTAAGTATGCTATACCAACCAATGTGATCGGTACAAAGGGTGATCCGGAGAGCGCTCGATTCATCAACCGGGCTTTGGTCCTCAAGGGGCTGAAGTCGACGGAATCCCATTCGCGTGCTGCGCTCGCCCGGCAATTGGGTCTGAGCAAAATTACGATTTCGCAGATTGTCGCGGATCTCATCGCAGAAGGGCTCATCGAGGAGGCGGGCGAAGGGAGACCGCGGAGCACCGGCGGGCGGAAGCCGATCCTGCTGACTCTGAGTTCTTCGAGCCGTTTCGTGATGGGCCTCGATATCGGCCTGACAAATACCGTCGTCGCTTTGGCAGGTCTGAAGGGCGAACGGCTTGTTCAGTTCCGTGTTCCGACGAACGCGAAACACGACATCCAGAGCATTTTGGCCCAGGTCGACGATCTTGTGGGCGCGGCCCTGGCAAAACAGAGCGTCTCCAAGGACCGGATCGTCGGCGTGGGCATTTCCATAGGTGGGTTGATCGAAAGCCAGAACGGTTTCATCACATTCTCGCCCGACTTCGGATGGCAGGATGTTCCATTTCGAAGCCTCGTGGAGAGCCGGCTGAACATGCCGGTCACCCTAGACAACTGCACCCGCGTCATGGCCTTCGGCGAGAAGTGGCAGGAAAAGTCGCGCGATTCAGAGAACATCTTCTACATCAACCTGGGTTACGGAATCGGCTCAGCGATCGTCATGCATGGAAGGATCTACAACAACAACAGCGAGTTCGGGCACATCCGCATTACGAACAAGGACGTGCTCTGCGATTGCGGCAAGAAGGGCTGCCTCGAGGCTGTCGCCTCAGGGCATGCGATCGAGAGAATCGCCAACACGATCATCCCGAAGAAGGCAGCGGACGCTTATTACACCGCCAAGGATGTAGCCGAGCTGGCTTTGGCCGGGAACGAAGTGGCCGGGCAGATCTTTCGTGACGCCAGCCGCTACCTTGGTCGCGCGATTTCCATCGCGGCGACCCTGTTCAACCCGGACATGGTCGTGATCGCCGGCGGCGTTGCCAGCGCGCGCGAGCTGATCGAGGAACCGCTCATGGACGAGTACAATGCCACGACCATGGATGTCATCAAGAAATCCACACCGGTCACTTTTTCATCATTTGGAATGGACGCGGGAATCATCGGGGCGCTCAGTCTCGCGCTAAACAAGTACATCTTTCACGAGGAGGCCACGATTGCTGCAACGCAGGTGTAGGGCCCCGGTGCAGGGGTTTCGAAGATTCGGCGAGACTTGAGGCACGACATGGCAAACACGGGAAGAGCCCAATCGGGCGCTCGGACCTTTTTCAAAGGCATATCAAGGTCGCGCGAGTCAAGCCTCTTTCTCATCATCTTTGCAGCCTTCCTGCTGCTTGCACTGCTGAAAGGCAACATCTTTCTCTCGCTGAAGAACTTCGAAGGAATCACGACGGGTATCACGTACGACCTCCTCATGGCGGCCGGGATGACCGTGGTGCTCATCCTCTGGGGCATTGATCTGTCCGTCGGGGCCGTTCTCGCGCTCACGAGTGTCATCACGGCGATGCTGCTGCGCGCGGGTGTCAGTATTCCCCTTTCGGTTGCGCTCGGATTGCTTTGTTCGTTAGGGGCCGGCGCGCTGAACGGATTCTGCGTCTCCCGACTGAAGATTGCCCCCTTCATCGTCACCCTTGCCGTCATGTCGGTCGCCCGGGGAACTGCGCTGGTACTCTCGTCGGGGTATTTTCTTTCGGGACTGCCTGAGAGCTACACGCACATCAGCGAGGGAACCTTCATCGGCCTTCCGATACCATACTTCGTCGTCCTGTTCGTGCTGGTTGTCCTTCACCTGTTGCTGAAGAATTGGAAGTTCCTCAACCAGGCCTTCTACGTGGGCACAAACCCGCAGTCCGCGGTCCTCTCAGGGATCAACGCAAACCTCGTCACGTTCGTGGGATACTTGATCAGCTCGCTCATGGCCGGCATCGCGGCCATCTTCATGTCATCGAAGCTGGCCATGGGTTTCTCCCAGTTCGGCCAGCTGGCTGAATTGCGCGCAATCGCTGCAGCCGTCATCGGCGGCGCAAGCTTCACTGGAGGGAGTGGGAGCATTCTGGGGGCGACGCTGGGTGTCATCCTGATCGCGATCATCGGCAATGGCTTTGTCCTGCTCAATGGCTCGCCAAACTGGCAGCAGGCGGTGAGCGGCATCATTCTTCTCGTGGCTGTCGGCGTCGATGCCATCAGAAGACGAAGAGAAGGACGGGAGTAACAGATGGGAGAGATGCTGCTTCAGCTGGAGGGAATCTCGAAGTCCTTCGTTTCGAACAAGGTGCTCGATGCGGTATCGGCGGAATTTGAGAAGGGAAAGTGCTACGCAGTTGTCGGGGAGAACGGCGCCGGGAAATCGACGCTCATGAAAATAATCGGCGGCATCTACCGGCCTGATGCCGGGAAGGTGCTCTTCGAGGGGAAAGAGGTTCATTTCTTTTCCGCATCAGACGCGATCGCCGCAGGCATTAGCATTGTCCACCAGGAATTGAGTCTTGCTGGCAATCTTTCTGTAGCCCAGAACATCTTCTGCCACAGGGAGTTCGTGAACGGGCTGGGGTTCATCAACTGGAACCGCCTGTACCTCGAGGCCGAGAAAATCTTCGAGCAGATGGGAGTGAAGATCGATACCCGGAAGAAGGTCGGCAAGCTCAGTGTCGGAATGCAGCAGACGATCGAGATCGGCAAGGCCCTTTCCTTGAAATCCAAGCTGATCATCATGGACGAGCCGACCTCGGCGCTTTCGGAAAAAGAGGTCGATCACCTCTATGGAATCATCACCTGGCTGAAGGACCGCGGCGTCACGGTCATTTTCATTTCCCATAAGCTCGCGGAGGTCTTCAGGATTGCCGAACGGATTATCGTCTTGCGGGACGGCGTCCTGGTGGGAAGCGAGGAGACTGGCAGGATTACCCGGGATGAGGTCATCCGCCTGATGGTGGGACGGCACATCACTGACTTGTTCCCCGAGAAGGCCGCGTCGCGAGGAGATGTGGTTTTCGAAGCAAAGAACATGAGCCGGAAGGGTGTTTTCAGTGGAATCAGTTTTTCGCTCAGCGAGCGGGAAATACTCGGATTCGCTGGGCTGGTCGGCGCGGGCAGATCGGAGGTTGCCCGTGCGATATTCGGCGCGGACAAGATGGACGCTGGCGAACTCGTTCTCCGTGGGAAGAAAGTAAGGATCGGCAATCCGCGGGAGGCGATCAAGCAGGGAATCTGCTACCTGACGGAGGATCGGAAAAGCCTCGGGCTTTTCCTTTCCATGAAAGTGAAATCCAACATCGTTGCGGCCGCGCTGCAGAACTTCGTTACCCGGATGGGATTTTACCTTCCACGGAAAATCAAGCAGCAGTCCATGAGATTTGTGCAGGCAATGGAAATTCGCCCCTTCGACGACGAGATCAACGTCATGAGCCTGAGCGGCGGAAACCAGCAGAAGACCCTCCTTGCGAAATGGCTCTGTGCAGAACCAAAGCTCCTGATCGCCGACGAACCGACGCGTGGAGTGGATGTGGGGGCGAAGGCGAAGATACACAAGGATCTCCGCGCGCTGGCCGAGAGCGGAGTGGGGGTGATCGTGATCTCTTCGGAATTGCCTGAAATTCTCGGCCTTTGCGACCGCGTGGCCGTTTTCAGGGAAGGAACCATTTCGGCCATATTGCAGAACAGGAATCTCGGGCAGGAAGAGGTGATGAGACATGCCACGAAGTAGGTGCCGGCCATGAGCGACATATCAACCACGACGGATCGCAGCTTGCGCGGCAGGATCTTCTTTCCTCTCCTGCGGGCCATGGGGATTCAGAACTTCTGCCTCATCGCCATCATCATCCTCGTGTTCGGCGGCATGTCCCTGTTCGTCGCAAACTTCTTCAGCCCGGCGAACTTCGAAGTCCTGGTCATGGGCTTCATATTCGAAGCGATCATGGCACTCGGCATGACGCTTGTCATTATCTCGGGAGGGATCGACCTTTCGGTAAGCGCGGTGCTCGGGTTCTCCGCGATCATGATCGCTTTCTTTTTCAAGGCCCGGTTTCCAATCGCTCTTGCTCTCGCCTGCACATTCCTCATCGCCGCATGCATCGGGCTTTTCAATGCCTGGATGACAAATACCCTGCGCGTCCACCCGTTCATCGCGACGCTGGCGATGATGCTCACCATTCGAGGATTGGCGCTCGCAATAAGCAACGGAGAAAATGTGACGAGTGACTTTCCAAACCAGTTTCTTTTCCTCGGACAAGGCAGGCTCTTTGGCCTGCCATTCCCCATTGTCTTGTTCATTGTCCTTGCGATCGTGATCGGGGTCTTGCTAAAGCACCACAGGTATTTTCAACAAGTCTATTTCATTGGTGACAATTCGCGGGCCGCGCGGCTCTCGGGGATCCGGGTCGAATCCTTCATTTACTTCATCTTCATGCTCTCTTCGATCCTTGCGTGCACCTCAGGAGTGCTGACGGCGTCGCTGTACGATAATGCAAGCAATTCCTATGGAATCAATTCGGAATTGAGGGTCATCACAGCCGTAGTTCTGGGAGGGACCAGCATCGTCAAGGGCGGCACGGGGACCATTTTTGGCACCGTTCTTGGAATAATCTTCATGTCAATTGTGTACAACGCGTTTGTCATGGCAGGAATCAACCCGTATTACGAAACAATCGTTATAGGTTCGATCCTGCTCATTGCGGTGTTTCTGGTCGAGTTCTTCAGGAAACTGGAGACACGAATACAGTGAAAAAGAGAATCGGCCTCGTAGGCCTAGAGGTATGGTTTCGAAGAGCCTGCAGCCAGGATGAAGGGAGGTGAGGATGAGGAAGGCTGTCGGCGAAGAACGTCGCTGCGATTCGTTCGCGGCGAATCTGTCGCGTCGGGGCAGGGGTTTGAAACTTGCACACACAAGTGAGGAGGAGAAGTCTATGAATCGCAGATTGATCAGCGTCTTGTTAATCGTTGTTTCGATGTTTGCCGGAGTATCCCTCTGGGCTCAGGCGAACGAAACGTACGGCATGGTGGTGTTCCTGAAAGGCAGCGAGTTCTTCAACTGGTGCTATGCGGGCATGGTGGATGCGGCAAAGGAACTGGGGGTCAAGACCGAGCTGCAGGGTCCCGCCGACTGGGATGCGACGAAGGAAGCAATCGCAATCGACCAGCTCGTAGCGAAGAAAGAGGCGGGAATTCTCGCGACGGCGGGTGATGCGAAGACGATGAACAATTCCATCAACAAGGCTGTGGCGGCCAAAATTCCGGTCATCACCTTCGATTCGGACGCTCCCGACAGCAACCGACTGTGTTTCGCGAGCACCGAAAGCTACGCCGCAGGGTATCTCGCAGGCAAGACCATGGCGGGATGGCTCAAGGGAAAAGGGCATATCGGCATTTCAACAAACGTCGGTCCCGATCACTTGAAGAGGAGGGTCCAGGGCTTCCAGGATGCAATTGCGAAGTACGGACCCGATATCAAGGTGACCGTGGTCAACGATGAGGGTGATGTGGCAAAGGCCGCAACCGTCATCCAGGCGATGCTCCAGGCAAATCCTGACATGAACGGCGTGTTCGGGGCGCATGGGAACCCCGGGCCGGGCGCAGCGGCGGCGGTCAGGGCTCTGCACCTGCAGGGCAAGGTGGCGATCATGGCCTTCGACTTCGGCGGGCCGGTGATCGAGCTCATCGACAAGGGGGAGATCAAGGGCACGGTCGGACAGAGCCCTTACCTCATGGGCTATATGGCGATGAAACTCGCGTATCAGGCACGTCACCCGTGGGCGGCTCCCATCAAGTCCTCCACCGGGTTCGGCCTGCTGCCGAACTTTGTCGACACTGGCGTCACCATCCTGGGCAAGGACGACGTCGCACCGTTCAAGAACCCTCCCAAGTTCTAGTCCGAGATGAGTGTGGAATGGAGGAACCCTCAAGGTTCCTCCATTCGCTGCCGTGCCATAAGGAGAAGGCCCTGGCGAAAGGAAGCATGATGAAACAAGCAGTGATGACAGCCCCTGGCAAGATATCGTTCGCAGACGTGGCGACGCCCGACATCAAACCGGACGAGGCGCTTGTGCGAATGATTCGGATCGGGGTCTGTGGATCGGACATTCACGTTTTCCACGGCAAGCACCCCTATACGTCCTACCCTGTGATCCAGGGGCATGAAGTATCCGGGGTCATAGAGAAGGTTGGCGCCGAGGTAACGGAATTCAGGAAAGGCGATCATGTCACGGTCCAGCCCCAGCTTGTATGCGGCACATGCTATGCGTGCACTCACGGCGCGTACCACATCTGCGACAATCTAAAGGTAATGGGCTTTCAGACAACTGGGGCCGCATCCGAGTACTTCGCCGTCAGCGCGGCGAAGCTTGTAAAGCTACCGACAGGCATGAGCATGGATTTCGGCGCAATGGTGGAACCCACTTCGGTCGCGGTTCATGCGCTTTCCCGCGGCGGGAGCGTGGAAGGCAAAGCCGTGCTCGTGCTTGGCGGCGGGCCAATTGGAAATCTTGTCGCGCAATCGGCCAGGGGCCTGGGCGCTCGCAAGGTGATGATCACTGACGTGAGTAACTACCGGCTCGGGATCGCCCGTCAGTGCGGCTTGGAGTTGTGCGTGAATCCAAATGAGACCGACCTCACCGCGGCAGTTGCCCGCGAGTTCGGTCCCGATCGACCGGATCTCATCCTTGAATGCGTTGGCATAAACCAGACGACTGAGCAGGCCATACAGAATGCCCGCAAGGGTACCGACATCATCATCGTCGGTGTGTTCGGTCAGAAAGCTACGGTTGATCTCGGGCTGGTGCAGGACAGAGAACTGCGGATCATCGGGACTTTGATGTACCAGGAAAGGGACTACAAGAAGGCAGTTGAACTCATTACCGAAGGGAAAGTCAGACTTTCCCCCCTCATCACGAACCATTTTCCTTTCGAGCGGTACCTCGAGGCGTACCGTTTCATCGATGAGAAGAAGGACCAGACCATGAAGGTCATCATCGACGTGCAACAGGAGGGCTGACATGGGGAATTTCACGTATTGCCAACCTACGGAAATCAGGTTCGGGCGGGGGCGCGCCAAGGAGGCTGGGGAAGCGGTGGCCAGCCTTGGCAGGCGATGCCTGCTCGTGACGGTTCCTATATTCGACGCAATTCGACCCCAAGTCGAGGCGCTCAAGGAGAGCCTGCGCACGGCGGGACTCGCCGTGGCCCATTTCGATGGCGTGGTGCCGAACCCGACCACGGAGAGCATCACTGCAGGTGCCCGGGTTGCCCGGGAGCACAAAGCTGACGTGGTGGTCGGTTTCGGCGGGGGATCGAGCATGGACAGCGCGAAGGCGATAGCCGTTGAAGCGTCGCATGACGGGACGGCCTGGGACTACCTCTTTTTCAAGAAGCCTCCGACGGAAAAGACCCTTCCAGTTGTCGCGATCACAACTACCTCGGGCACGGGCTCCCAGGTGACCCAGGTCGCGGTCATGACGGAGACTGCCACCAAGACGAAATCTGCAATCTATCACTCGCGGATATTCCCCCGCATTAGCATCGTAGACCCCGACCTCATGGTGACCGTTCCTCATCACATCACAGCATCCACGGGTTTCGACGCATTCGCCCATGCGTTCGAGTCCTTCATTCACGTCGGCGGGTCTCCTTATGCTGACATCATGGCCGTGGAAGCCATGCGGCTGGTGAAAAGCTATCTGGTGCGAGCGCTGAAGAACGGTGCGGACATTGAGGCACGGGAAAAGATGGCATGGGCGGACACGCTGGCGGGGCTGTGTATCGCCACCGCAGGTGTCACTCTGCCACATGGGATAGGCATGACGATCAGCGGTTTCTGCCCGCAGGTGATGCATGGGGAGTCGCTAGCCGTCACATATCCTGAGTTCACACGGTTCACGTGGAGTTCCGCGGTTCAGAAGTTCGCAACGATGGGCAGGATCCTCGATCCCAAGCTGGAAGGAGCATCCGAAAAAGAGGCCGCGGAGGGCTCCTGCCGGGCGATGGACTCGTTCCTGAAAGAGATCGACATGTGGATCTCCTTCGAGAAACTCAAGGTGAGCCAGGGGGAACTGCAGGCGATAGCGGACCACAGCCAGGTGCTTCCCGACTACAAGAACAACCCGCGGATCGCTTCCCGCGACGAGATCTACGCGATGCTGACGGCGAGCTACAGGAGGTAGGAGATGCAGGAAGGAGGAATTCTCAACAGGGAGATCACTCGCCTGCTCGCTCGGATGGGGCACATGGACGAACTGATCGTCTGTGATGCAGGTTTCCCCATCCCCGACGGTGTGGACACGGTGGATCTTGCTCTATCGGAAAACAGGCCGCGTGTGACGGAGGTGTTGGGAGTTCTGAAACCGCATTTCTCGGTGGAAAAGCTTGTCGTGGCAGATGAGACAAGGTCCCACAGCCCGTCGATGCTTTCCCAGATCCAGGCGGTCCTGGGGACAACGATGACTTTAGAAACCATCCCCCACGAGGCTTTGAAATCAAGAAGCCGAGACGTGAAGGCAATCATCCGAACCGGGGATTTCACGGCGTACACGAATGTCCTGCTTGTTTCCGGCGCCGGGGACAGGTGGCATGTGGAGAAGGCGTAGCGCCGGGTTCCGAGTCCGGCGAGAAAGGCCGCCCCGAGGCAGCCTGCTTCGGTAACGGAGGTTCTCTCGATCGGGATGCCCAGGATGTCCGCTTTCAGCTGCATCCACGTGTCCGAACGGGAGCCGCCGCCTATCGCCCGAAGGGCTCTCACGGGGATGCGGGCGCGTTGGAATGATGCGATGTTCACCTTCAGCTCGTACGCGATCCCTTCCAGAATACCCTTGAAGAGCTGCGCTCTGCCCGTCTCAAGGCTCAATCCGAACGCACTCCCAAATTGGCTGACGTAGTAGACGAATGTGTGCTGTTTGACGGTAGGTCGTTTAAAAAGGGAGCAGGGACGCCTGGGTTTCTCCATGGAGCACCTCTGCGTTGACCCCGAGTGGAATAATGTCACACTCAGTGTCAAGTTGATGCGTTCATGGAGGTCCGTTTTCGGTCCCTCCCGGCAAGTCAATACGACGTAAAGACTTGCTTTGCTGCGGACTGGACTTGAACCAGCACACCCTTTCGGGCACTAGCCCCTCAAACTGGCAGAGGCCAATTGGCGCGCTTGCAAGGGCTTGCAGCAAGACGCATCTATTTGTAATAAGTGTCGATGGAGTAAGGGAATGTGTCAAGTGTTCTTGCAGGGACTTGCAACGGCTTGCAGGGAGTGCAAAAAGAATAATGTCACAGATAATGTCACAGCTATGGTGAGACGGCAATTCCCACACGGCAAGCGCCGCGGGATCGGGCTTGAAGCGCCCCGCGATCTGCCGACACTGACCACGCTGATGCGATTTTCTGGGCACTCTTCAATCTCCTTGACCTGCCGTGGCTCTGGGTTAGCGGGCTGCAGATCGATTGCTCTGAATACGACGTAGCCCCTCCGGCCTTCCTTCGGGGCGGAAGTAGATCCTGGAACACCACCTGGCCCGTCTTTTTCCGCCGCCAGTATCTGCGTGGGGGCACGGGGATGTTCAAGCGTTCGCAGAGCTTGGCCAAGCCTCGATCCGATATGCCGTCCCCGTGGTATAATCAGAGAGAAGATAAGAGCGAGGAGTGTATGGAAATGACAGCGGCGCAGATACTTCAGCTCAACGGCAATATGCGAGATTCTCCGTTGATGGAGGTGGTCCGCCGCTTCCATGCTCTCAGCAGTTCTCGGGAGTTACCGTACTGCGTCGTTGGTGGCATGGCTGTTATTCGCAACGGCTATGCTCGTACCACTATAGACGTCGATATCCTGACGTTCAAGAAGGACTGGCGTAAGTTGTTGCCACTTGAGGGAGAGATCTCCAGCGAGGGGCCTGAAAGCTGCGTGGACATTAAGACAGGGGTAACGATCGACATCCTTTTCGCTGATGGCGATTGGCAAATGCCCATGGGAATGCCAGATCCTCGAAGAGTAGGGGAGTACGACCAGGAGCTGGGGGCCTACTTCATCGGCTTGCACGCACTCGTGCAGCTAAAGACAGCTGTTTATCTTGATAAGCTTCGAGAGCAGGGTGAAGATGTTGCTTCAAAGGATCGTAGCGATGTATACGAGCTCATCAGCAGGAATCTTACTAAGTTCTCGAAGGAAGTCATTCAGACCTATGATCCTGCTGTAAAAAAACATTGTATGAAGGCGTTTGAGACCGCAGTACGAGCCTCAAAAAGAAAAATACGCGAGCGCAGGGACATCGAGCTATAACCTTTTCTATGTAAACACACAGCTTCCCATAATACATCGCTGGGCTGACAGCTTGGAGGTCGTCTCCGTCCTGAACGTCGGTGAGGGCGAGGCTGATGCGGCTGGAGAACAAGAACGGAGCCCACGCGGGGAACGAAAGACAGATTTCTGGCTCTGTGCTCCGCGGGCGCGGCTGCATCAACAACGCCAAAACCGCAGATGCTGCCCTTGACGCCGGTGTTGAGCGTCCTCCTCCTCCCGGTGATGTCGTTCGATTCGAATCTACCATGATAGGAGCATTTCATGGACATCCTTCCCGAGCTCGTTGCGCGCCGCGCCCGGTGCGGCATTGCCGCAGACCCGCTCCCCGTCGAACCGGTGCAGCGACTGCTTTCCTACTTGATCCTCGCCCCCTCCTGTGCCAACACCCAGCCCTGGCGTATTGTAGCCGTCACGGGTGAGCGCCATACAGCCGTTCGTCAGGCTTTGAGTGAAGGTAACGGGTGGGCCACACGGGCGCCTCTCATTGTCGTGATGGCCACCAAGCCGTCCCTGGACATGCGCCTGGAGGCGGGACGGGACCAAGCCTACTTTGAAACAGTGTCACCCAGGCCATCGCCTCAGTCTGCGCGGGGGCCGACTACGTGGCCCCTCGTCGGGCGTCTCGATGATATCGATTCAGACGGAATCGGCCTAGTCGAAGCCATCATGGAAATCTACGCGTCCCACGGAGCCGGGACAGGAGTCATCGCCGCATCGATTCGCGGTCCTCAGTCCGCGTCACAGCTGCTGGTGGCTGGCGCCGACGTCATCATCGTGCCCTTCAAGGTGCTGGGCCAGATGCTTATGCAGCCCCGTACAGATGAAGCCCTGAAAAAGTTTTCGTGGCCAGAGAGAAAATCCCGTATGAGATAGAAGAAAGTATTGACAGAATTATTGAAGGGATTTAGTGTAGGTTGATCAGTGGTCATGACCACATGCCGACATAACAGGTTCTGGCAAGGATTCTTATGACGGCAAAGGGCGTGATTAAGGCGGCACAGTGCTCGAAAAGGTACCAAAGTACTACGCTCTCAAGAATTATATCCTTGAGATGATCGACAGGGAGGAGTACGCCATCGAGCAGGCCATTCCTTCGGAACGGACCCTAATCGAACAATTCGGGATCAGCCGCATCACCATTCGGAGGGCCATCGACGAGCTTGTCAACGAGGGCTACCTCTACCGGCTCCAGGGCAAGGGCACCTACGTCAAAGGCGACAAGGTCAAGCAGGACCTCTTCATGATCACGAGCTGCACTCAGGACATCATCAATCACGGCATGACGCCCTCGCGAAAGGTCATCCAATCGCACGTGGGCGCCTGCCGCGCGGACACGGCGCGCATCCTCCAGATCGGCTCCGAGGAGCAGGTGTTCACACTAGAACGGGTCTATTACGCCAATTTCGAGCCGCTGAACTGCACGCTCACGATCCTGCCTTACAAGTATTTCCCGGGGATCGAGAAATCGGACTTCGCCAAGGAATCCCTCTACGACGTCCTGGAAAAGAAATACGGTGTGAGGATTTCAAAGGCCACGCGCTCTCTGGAGGCGCGGCTGGCCCTGGAGGACATGGCGCAGAAACTTGACCTGCACGCAGGCGCGCCGCTGCTGCTCTTCGAGGCAGTGACCTACGGACTTGTCGAAGGGAAAGAGGTGCCGATCGAGGTCTTCGAGAGCCACTACAGGACGGACAAGTTCAAGTTCTACATCAACCAGATCAGGTAGCGAGTGCGCATCTGTGAATGCGCGGGCATAAAATCTCATAGGAGGTGCATCATGAAACGGAGAGTTTTTTCCATCCTGCTGGCGCTCGGGTTGTCCGCCGTCGGGCTGCTCCTTGCGTCCTGCGGCCCGGCAAAGCCGCAAAACGAGATCGCGATCATCTGTTCCGCGGCCGGCAAGAACGACAACGGCTACAACCAGTCCGCAATCGAGGGGCTCGCGAAGGTCGAGTCGGAGCTGAAGGTGAAGACGAAGGTGGTCGAGACCTCGGACAGCCTGACCGTCCCTGACGCTCTCAAGCAGATGGCGGCCGCGGGCACGAAGCTGATCTTCAGCCTCGAGTACGATTTCGACGCCCTGGTGAACGGCGTCGGCGGCGCCAAGCCGTTGGCCGAGCAGTTCCCGAAGACGACCTTCGTCGTTTTCAATGCGAATCCCAACGTGGACAAGGACGGCAAGACAAAGTACCCGAACGTCATCTCCGTGCTGTTCGACGTTCACGAGGCCTCGTTCCTGGCAGGGTACTTGTCAGTGTACGTCAATGAGAACCTGAAGGACCTCTTCGACTCTTCCGCCTACGCCTTCAACTACAACAAGGCGACCAACAGGAATCTCGGATTCATCGGCGGCACGGCCTCCGAGGGCATCCAGGTCTTCAGCTACGGCTTCATGGAAGGCGCGAGCTTCGCCGCCGGCGAACTGGGCGTGAAGTACAGGTACACAAGCAAGTACGACGCTGGCTTCGGCGATGCCACCATTGGTTCCTCTTTCGCGGCATCCTGCTACACGGCCGGCGCGAACATCGTCTATGCGGTGGCCGGCAACGTTGGGACCGGCGTTACGTCCAAGGCTGCAGACGTGAAGCGCCTAGCCATCGAGGTGGATGCCAATAAGGACGCCATGCGCCCCGGAAACATCCTGACCAGCGTCCTCAAGAACACCAACGTGCCTGTCGTGGCGATATCCGAGGCGTACAAGAACGGCAAGCTCGCCTCGCTGTCCAGCATACTGAGCTACAACCTCGACAGCGGCGCGACCGGGATCACCGACCTGGCTACGATATCTACGAAGATCAAGGCATCCGGCGCGGCAAAGTGGGACGAGATCAAGGCCAAGGTCGCCGCGGTGTCGGACAAGATCAAGAGCGGGGCGATTAAGGTCACCAACGCGCAGGCGGGCGCGAAGTTCGATCCGAAGAACGTGTCCAACATCACCTATTCGACCGAGAAGGGCTTTCTCGGAAAGTAGAGTCTCCCTGGCGTTATGGGGGAGAATGGCGAACGATGAAAATGATCGAGACGGTCGGCCTGACGAAGAGGTTTGGCGACTTCACGGCGAATGACCGGATCGACTTCAGCGTCGAGGAAGGCGAGATCAAGGCCATCGTTGGGGAAAACGGGGCCGGCAAGACGACGCTGATGAACATGATGTACGGCCTTCTGCAGCCGACGCAGGGAAAGATCTTTGTACGCGGCCGGGAGGTCCATCTTCGCTCTCCCCTCGACGCCATCAAACTTGGTCTGGGCATGGTGCACCAGCATTTCAAGCTGGTGCCCAGCCTGACCGTTTTCGAAAACATCCTGCTCGGCGTCGAGATCGGGCATGCAGCGAGCCCCTTCGCCTGGCTGGGGCGGCGGCGCAGGAGCGCGGGAGGCGCCCGCGGGAAGCTGGCAGGGATGCGCGTAGAGCTGCCTTTTATCGACGCCCGCGAAGAACGAAAAAGGATCAAGGAGCTTATCTCGACCTACGGGATTGGGCTCGATCCCGACAATAAGGTCGCCGACATCTCGATCGGCGCAAAGCAGCGCGTCGAGATCCTGAAGATGCTCTACCGCGATGTCGACATCCTCATCCTCGATGAGCCGACGGCAGTCCTTACCCCGCAGGAGGTGGACGAGCTGGCGCTCAACCTGAAAGAACTCAAGCGCAGGGGCAAGACGCTCATCATCATCACCCACAAGCTGCGCGAGGTGATGGACATGAGCGATAGCGTCACCGTGATCCGGCGCGGGGTCGTCGTGGGAAGCGTGCCGACGCGAGAGACGGACGAGACTCGACTGGCGCAGATGATGGTCGGGCGGGACGTGGTGCTCGACGTCCACAACACGAACACAAGCACTTCTAACACGGTGGCCTATCGCGTTGAAGGCCTGTCGACGATGAACGAGAGCGGAAAGGAAGCACTCAAGAGGATTTCCTTCTCGATACGCAAGGGCGAGATACTCGGCATAGCGGGAGTCGAAGGGAATGGACAGAGCGAGCTGGCCAAGGTCCTAACGGGTCTGATGACGGCGACAGCGGGGAAAGTGATCATCGGCGAGCGCGACATCACGAACGTCTGGCCGGACACGCTGCGAAGGCGCGGCGTAGCGATCATTCCCGAGGACCGCTACGCGCAAGGCCTGTGTCGAGAAATGAGCATCGCGGACAACTGCGTGGCGGGATACCTCTTCAACCCCGAGGTCTGCCGGTGGGGCGTGCTCGACAGGCGCGCCATCCGCGCCCGGCGTGACAGGCTGATCGAGGCGTACGACATTCGCGCAGCCGAGCCCGATGGCCCATTGTCGCAGCTCTCGGGAGGCAATGCGCAGAAGATCATCATCGCACGGGAATTGGAGCAGGATCCTGAGGTCCTGATCGCCTCACAACCGACCCGAGGCGTCGATGTCGGCTCGATCGAGTTCATCCACGAGAAGATCCTCGCCCTCAAGTCCAGGAACAAGGCCATCCTTCTGATCTCAAGCGACCTGAGCGAGGTAATGAGCCTCAGCGACAGGGTCATCGTGATGTACAAGGGAGAGATCATCGGGGGGATGCTGGCCCGCGATATGACGCGGGAAGCAATCGGGCTGCTGATGGCCGGAATCAGGGATCGGCCCGGCTCGGAAGAAGAGATACAGGCGGGGCTACAGCCGTGATGAGGCGAACAGCGGGGAGGAAGGGTTCTTTCCGGCTCCGGACAGCCCTTTTCAACTCGGTCGTTCCCGTGCTCATGGCATTCGCGATTGGTGCCATCATCATTGCGGCCATCGCCAGGAATCCTTTCGCGACCTACGGCCAGATGATCTCGAAATCGCTGTTTGACCCCGAGGGTCTCATGAGGACGCTGCACGTCGCAGCGCCTCTCATCCTGACCGGCTTGGCCATCGCCGTAACCTTCAAGGCCAATGTTTTCAACATGGGCGTGGAAGGACAGGCGGTCCTGGGCGGTTTCTTTGCCGGCATCGTGGGGGCCCATGCCGGGGGGATGGCGCCGGCCTTCCACGTTGCGATCTGCCTTGTCACGGGCATTGGCTGCGGCGTTCTTTTTGCCCTCGTTCCAGCGGTTCTCAAGGCGTTCTTCAAGGTCAACGAGATGGTCGTCACGCTGATGCTGAACTACGCGGCTTCAGAGGTCGTCATCTTCCTGTCCGAAGGCGTGTTTCGCGACAAGGCTGCAGGCTACGTCGCCACGCCGATGATCAGGGAGTCCGCCATGTTCACCAAGATGGGCGGCACCGATTTCACCGCCTTCTTTTTCATTTCGCTCGCTGTCTTTGTCCTCATTCTTTTCATCATGCGCAGGGGGAGGCTGGGCTACGAGATCGACGCCATGGGCAAGAACCTCGAGTTTGCCGAGGCCACCGGCATGAAGGTCTGGAAGAAGATCCTGATCATCATGATTCTGAGCGGCGCATCGAGCGGCCTGGCGGGAGCGGGATGGATGCAGAGCGAGCGCTTCCGCTACACGCCGGGCTTCTCGGGCTCCCCGGGCCTGGGATGGGACGGAATGCTCATTTCGCTTCTCGGGGCGCATGAGCCCATCGGGGTCGTCGTTGCAGCCCTTTTTTACAGCGCCCTCAAGGTCGGCATGAGCAAGATCGAGCTCTTCACCGAGGTTCCCAAGGAGATCGTGAGCGTCATCCAGGGATCGATGATCCTCTTCCTTTCGGTGAAGTACATCACCCGAAGCCGCGGCCTTCGCAGCCTTTTGAGAAGGGGTGAGAGCTGATGGTTGTCGTCAACAAGATCCTCTACGATGCTGTTCTGAGCGCAGCCCCGATCATTCTCTGCGTGCTTGGGGGTATGTATGCCCACCGGGCGAACGTCCTGAACATCGCGCTGGAAGGCATGATGCTGCTGGGCGCGTTTTTCTGCTGCCTCTTCACCATCCTGCTGGGCAACTACCTTCTGGCCCTGGTGCTGGCCATGGTCATCACCACGACGGTCGGCCTCGTCTTCAGTCTCTTCGGCATCACCCTGCGGGGCAATGTCATCATCGTGGGCCTGGCGATCAACCTGTTCGCTTCCGCCATCACAGCATTCCTGCTGCAGGTCATGGGCAGGGCCGAGCTTGTGGCCAGCAACCACACTGTCTCGAATCTGCGAATCCAGATACCGTTCATCCGGGATATCCCGCTGCTTGGAAGCGCGCTGAGCGGCCACACGCCGCTCACGTGGTTCAGCTACGTGGCCATCCTCCTGATGTGGGTCCTCATGTACAAGACGCGTTTCGGCGTCTACGTCCGCGTTGTGGGGGAGAACGAGGAGGCGGCCAGGGCCGTCGGCATCAGGACCGGCGTCATCAAGTACGCGGCCATCACCGTCGGCGCGGTGAGCTGCGCCCTTGCCGGGGCCAGCCTTGCCATGGACGATCTGGGGGGCATCTTTACGCGGGATATGACGGCCGGGCGCGGGTTCATCGCCATCGCCGCCATCTTCTGCGGCAGAGGGAAGCCGGGAGCCTCTTCTCTGTATGCCATTGCCTTTGGCCTTGCCCGGTCCCTGGCGCTGAACCTGAGCATATACGCTGGCTCGGCAGCGCGCCTGTTCAATGCCGTCCCCTATGTGATCATCGTCCTGGTGCTGCTCGTCGCCTCGGTGGTCAAGAACCGTAATAGCCGGATCAGGGGTTTCCAGAATGAGTAACACGACCGCGCTCCTCGTCGTCGACATGGTCGTCGATTTCACCCAGCCCCACGGCCTGGTCTACTATCCGCAGAACCGGGAAATCCTCCCCCGCATCGCGCGGGCGCTCGAGTTCTGCCGGCAGCAGGGAATGCTCATCGTGTTCCTGCAGCACTGCTATAGGAAGGACAAGTTCGACAGGAACCTCGTTGCGATGCGGCCCAACTGCATCGAGGGCAGTGGCGGGGAAGAGATCGATCCGTCGCTGCGAATCGACCCGGTCAAGGACTACGTGATCAAGAAGCGCCGTTACAGCGCCTTCTTCGGAACTGATCTTGATCTGGTTCTGCGTGAGCACGGGATCAAGAACGTCGTCGTGGTCGGGACCAAGACGAACTGCTGCATCCGCGCCACCGTGACCGATGCTTACAACCTTGACTACAACGCCATTGTTCTGAGCGACTGCGTGGCCACGAACAGCGAGACGGTGAACGAGGTGCATCTCGAGGACATCCGCAAGTATCTCGGGACAGTGCTCACGACGAACGAGCTTATGGCGCGGGTTCGGGAGGGCGCGTTGTAGCATGCGCTACGATGTCATCACGAGCGGCTACGTCAGCCTGGACAGGATCATCAAGATCACCTCGCCCCTCGGCGTGGGGTTCACCTCGCTGGTGGAGAACAGCGACAACGCGAAGATCTACTACGGCGGCTGCTCGATTAACATCGCCTACCACCTGGCCAGGCTCGGGCTGCGAACGCTGCCCATCGTCCGCGTAGGCCGGGACTTCGAGGAGAGCGGGTTCCGCGATTTCCTGCAGCACGGGAACGTCTGCCTGGATGCGGTCGAATTGGTCGCCGAGGACTTGACCCCCAACTGCTACCTGCTGGAAGACCCGCAGGGACAGCACATCACCGTTTTCTATCCCGGCGCCCAGAGCAAGAAGTACTTTCGGCCCATGAAGAGGGAGCTCTTCGAAAACGCACGGCTTGCCGTCATGACGGTGGGATCGTCGCTGGACAACCTCGAGTTCTTTCGCAGGTGCCGAGAGGCGAAAGTCGCCATGGTGTTCGGCATGAAGGCCGACTTCAACGCCTTTCCTGAGGGCGTGCTGAACGAGGCGCTTCTGTATAGCAGCATCATTTTTACAAACGAATCCGAGCGCGAGGAGATCGAAAGGAGACTGGGTATTCGGTCTCTGACCGAGCTCCTGGAGACCGGCAATCCCAGGATCATCGTGACCACCAGGGGCACGCGCGGGAGCGTGTACTATGAACGCACGGGCGGCGAGCTCGTATCCAAGGAGATTTCCGCGGCCCGCTGCAGGAGAAAGGTCGATACCACCGGTTCAGGGGACGGATACATGTCGGGGTTCCTGTACGGCTACGTGAAGGGCTATGACACCGAGTCGTGCTGCAGGCTTGGCAGCACAATTGCTTCATTCATCATCGAGAGCATGGGCTGCTGCACCAGCGCGCCGGACGAAGAAGAGCTGTTGCGGCGGTTCAATGAAGAAGGCCACTATGCCCTGGAATGAGGAAGGCCCAGGCCTGTACACGCGTGCCGCACGCGGCAAGATCGCGAAGCACGTCATCTTCTCGGGCGACCCCTGGCGGGTCGAGATCCTGAAGGACCTTCTGGACAGCCCCGAGCACATTGCGTTCGCCCGGGAGTTCAATACCTACACGGGAAGGTATCGGGACGTACCGATCACAGTCACCTCGACGGGCATAGGAGCGCCGTCGGCCGCTATTGCCATGGAAGAAATGTACCGGGCAGGGATGGAGGTGGCCATCAGGATGGGCACCATCATGGGCCTGCGGGACGATCTGCTGGGCAAGTTCATCATCCCCATTGGCGCCATGCGCGGCGAATCGACGAGCGCCACGTACGTCCCCGAAAGCTATCCCGCGGTCGCGGATATCGAGCTTGTGAGCTGCATGGGGCGGGCCGTCCGCTCGAACGGGAGGGAATACGTCAATGGCATCGTGTGCTCGCTGGACGGGTTCTACAGCCAGATGAAAGGCTCGCGGCTCTCGGATCAGCTTGACGTGGACACCGAGGCTGCCTTTGAAAAGCTGAAGAGATACAGAATATCCGGAATCGACATGGAATCGAGTTGCATCCTGACTCTGGCGAGCCTGATGGGCATCAAGGGCTGTGTCGTGACCATGACGACCGTGCTCGAGAATCTGAGGGGCGCCCTGGAAGGGGACGCACGGAAGAAGGCGGAAGAGGTGCTCTGCAAGGTCGTTTTAGACGGCATCCTGTTGCATGAAAAGGGGAACTGAAATGGCTTTCAAACGCATTTTCGGCAAGGAGCGGAATATCATCATCGGCATGGTGCACTGCCTGCCGCTTCCCGGCACAGCGCACTATGACGGCCAGCCGCGAAAAATCATCGACCAGGCCGTCGAGGACGCGCTGACCCTGGAAAAGGCGGGGGTGGACGGGATCATCGTGGAAAACATGGGGGACGACCCCTTTTCCATTGAGATGGACGTTGAGCAGTCCACGGCGCTGGCAGCGGTGAGCGCGCTGGTGAAGGAGAAGGTCCGGATCCCCGTGGGCATCGACGCTGCCTTGAACGACTACCGCGTCTCGATCTCGATAGCAGAAGCGATCGGCGCCTTGTTCGTGCGTATCCCGGTCTTCGTCGACACCGTGGAGTTCTACGGCGGCATTGTCCAGCCCTGCGCGCGCCAGGCCACGAGCTTCCGCAAGAGCCTGGGCGCCGAGCAATTGGCGATCTTCGCCGACATCCATGTGAAGCACACCCACATGGTGCTGCCCCAGGTGACCATCGAAGACTCGGCCAAGGCGGCGCAGGGATGCGGGGCCGACGCCATCATCGTTACCGGAACTCACGTCGGGGTGGAAACGCCCATGGAGATCATCGTGCGGGCAAAGAAGGTCGTGAGCGTGCCTTTGATCGTGGCGAGCGGGGTGAAGGAGAGTAACATCAAGCAGCAGCTCGCCATTGCCGACGCAGCCATCGTCGGGTCGAGCTTGAAGGCGGGCGGCGTGCTGACGAATCCCATCTCATTCGACCTGACGAAAAGCCTGCTCCAGGCCGTGCGCTGAGACTCGGCTCATCAACCAGGGGGATTTCTCATGATGCGTCCAATGAAACTCGCAGGAGACCAGCTCCTGTTCGGTCGGGGTTGTCTCCAGCATCTCAGGACCATGACCGGCAAGCGCGCCGTCGTGGTGACGGGCGGCTCCAGCATGAGCAGGAGCGGGATGCTGCAGAAGGTGAGGGACTACCTGTCCGAGGCCGGCATCGAGAGCGTTGTCTTTTCCGGCGTGGAACCCGACCCCTCCTTCGATACTGTGCGGCGAGGCGCCGAGCGCATGAAAGAGTACGGACCCGATTGGATCGTGGCCGTGGGCGGCGGCTCGGCCATGGACGCTGCCAAGGCCATGTGGATCTACTACGAGCACCCCGAGCTCTCGCGCCTGGAGGACATCCTTCCCCCGGCACCCTTTCCAAAGCTGAGGCGCAAGGCGCACATGGTCTGCATACCATCCACCAGCGGGACCGCCAGCGAGGTCAGCCGGTCGATCGTCATCACGGATGAGCGCACGAAGCTCAAGCACGGCATCGGCAACATGGAGATGATGCCGGACATCGCGCTCTGTGATCCCGAGGTCACGGCGACGATGCCGCCGGCAATCACCGCCGAAACGGGAATGGACGCCTTGACCCATGCGCTCGAAGCCCTGGTCTCAAAACGCGCGAACTACATCAGTCACATCCTGTCGGTGGCTGCAGCCCGGGACATCATCGCATACCTTCCCCGGGCGTTTCGCGACGGCGGGAACATGGAATGGCGCGAGGCAATGATGAACGCCTCGATGACCGCGGGTCTTGCGTTCACGAATGTGTCCCTGGGGATCGTGCATTCCACGGCGCACACCATTGGCGGCCTCTTCGGCATCGCCCACGGCCTTGCGAACGCTATCCTGCTTCCCGTCATCATACGGTTCAATTCAAGCGATCCTGGAGCGCGTTTGTTGTACGCGGAAATGGCCCGCGAGGCGGGGATCGATGACCTTGTGGCGACCGTCGGCGCCCTGAACGGCGAGCTCGGCATTCCAAAGAACCTCGGCGAGCTCATTGCGGATCGGCGCCGCTATGATGACAGGCTCGACGAGATGGCCGCGCTTGCCTTGAAAGACGGTTGTACGAAGACCAATCCGATCATCCCCGATGCCGCGACTATGAAGAGACTCTTCCTCGAAGCCTATGGGGACGGGGCAAAGAGGAAAGAATGAAGCTGATCTGCTACCTGTCGAACGGCTATCCTTCGATAAAAGAAAGCGTGGACATGGCGGCTCACTACGTGGAGGCGGGCTGCGATATCATTGAAGTTGACCTGCCAGCCCGCGACGCCTACCTGGAGGGCGAGCTGATCGCCTCGAGAATGTCGGGAGCCCTGCGGGCGTGTAATGACTACGATCGATTCATGGAAGCTGCAGTTGCGATCAAGGCAAACCATCCCGACGTCGCGGTGCTGCTGCTGGTCTACGAGGAGACGATACGCGAAATAGGCCCCGCGAGGTTCATTGATTTCTGCCTGAAGAATGACATGCGGGATCTCATCGTTGTCGGCCACGACCCGGAATCGCTCAAGGAGCACATGATTGCGCGCGGTCTTCGGGTGTCCGGCTATGTCCGGTTCAATCTGCCGGAGGAGGAAGTTGCAGCCGCGCTCCGCTCGAACGGATTTGTCTACATGCAGGCCAAGCCGATCTCCTGCGCCGTCGACCCTGCCTATCCCACGCTCAAGGATTGCATAGCGCAGCTGCGCAAGCGCGGCATTGACCGCAATATCTACTGCGGCGTCGGCGTGTACACGCCGGAGGATGTCGCGATGGTGCGCGAATCAGGCGGCGACGGCGTGTTCGTCGGCAGCGCCATCCTTAAGACAACCAACGACCTGCCGCGGATGCGAGAAGTCATCAGGCGGTTCAAGGATGCCACGGCGTAGCGTCACGAGGTCAGGGCGTGGCCAGGATCCTGCCTCCTGTGGATGCTCATGTGCGATCGCGTGACGCTCCTTTATCACGTGTTTCGCGTGCCGAAGGGCTGCCATCGAAGAACACGCTTGATAGTCTAATTATTGAGCTTTGGATTATGATTAGACAAAAGTGTTCGTTCGTGAGACCTGCCCCTCTAAAAACTGAACCGGCAGGTGAGTTGCACACGCTGGAAGAGAAGTCAGGAGGAGCAGATCGCGGACAGGCTCGAACGGCCACGAGCAGGGAATTGGCAACGATGCCCATAAGCCGGACTTGCCGCTACCCGCTACCCAAGCGGAAAAGACTGGAAATCATGGGCAAATCCGCGTAGCGGGTTGGTAGCGGTAGCGGAAAAGATCCGCTACCCAGACTCAAGACCATCTTCTGGAATCGTCTACGGACAACCACCAGGTATCGAAGTTTGGCGCGAGCTTTTGTGGTTCCGATTCTCCCGCTAGCTTCCTGGACTAGCGGAACCTTCCGGCGGTTGCAAGGACTTGCAATTGCTTGCACAGGTTTGCACGGACATACAACGCGCGGGCAACCGCGAAAAGAATAATGTCACAGTTGGAAAGATCGACCCGCGGCCATACTTGGCACTATCGGCAATTCTTTATGGAGAAGGCATTTATTTGCTGCGGACTGGACTTGAACCAGCACACCCTTTCGGGCACTAGCCCCTCAAACTGGCACAGGCCAATTCGAGAGCTTGCAAGGGCTTGCAGCAGGACGCATCTATTTGCCACAACTCTCTGCTCCGGAATGAAATATGTCAAGTAGGCTTGTAACAGCTTGTCGTGATTTGCAGAGACTGCGAAAGAAATAATGTAACAGATAATGTCACAGCATTCTGAGGATCGTAGTCCGAACGAGGGGTGGAGTGGAGGAGAGCTTCTTTGTTTTCGGCGGATTGACCGAGCGAGTGCAGGTGGATAACGCCAAGGTTTTCGTGCTGAACGCTTCCAACGAGCAGTTCCGATGGAACCCGAAGTTCCTGCATTTTTGTGGCTTCTTCGCCATCGAGCCCTGTCGCTCTGCCCCCCTGTCACCCCTGGAGCAAAGGGAAGGTCGAAGCGGCGGAGGGGATGTGAACCGTATACCAAGGCATCTCCCACCCTTTCCAGGGCAAGGGGTCATATGCCTTCAAAGACAAATGCAAAGTATTGACAAATGGTATGATTGTGGTACTATAGTGGTTTAGAAAAGGTGGCTGCATGCTTGAATGCATGTTCGCCTCCGGTGGTCGTGATTGCTGGCCCTTGGTGCGCTGAGGTGTAAGTCGATGAGATGCGCAACCCCTCCAAATGTGATGGCGAGTAAGAACGGCGGAAAAGGCACGAAAATTTGTCACCCAAGAGGTAAGTGGCGCAAAGGAGGTGAGTATTGATCAACTGATTGTATCTTTCTCAGTGCGATTCTTAGGAGGAGGAGAACATGAAACGGAAAGGGATTTTAGTATTGTTCGTCACAATCTTTGCTTTTTTAGGTCCAATGGGGATCTTCGCAGAGGCCGTGAAGACAATCACCTATGTAACGGCGCAAGGAGGAAGGGCAGAATGGGACAATCTGCAATCCCTTCTTGGAGAGTATCAGAAGAGCATCGATAGCAATCTGAAAATCGACCGACAGGTCATACCCGACCGACCAGCCTACCTGCAAAAAGTGCAAACTCTTATCGCTGCAGGGTCAATTCCGGACTGGTTCGATCTTGACGCGACTGTCTATGCAGAACACCTCGCGTCTAGCGGGTTGCTGCTCGACGTTGAAAAGACTTTGAAAGATTTGGGCTATTACGATCTCTTTTTCAAAGGTGCTCTCGACTATCAAAGACTATCAAATGGAAAGTTGTATATGTTGCCGCTCACATACAACATCGAGATGTTCTGGTACAACAAGGAAATTTTCGGTCGGTATAATCTTAAGGCTCCAAGTAACTTTGATGAGTTCATGTCAGTATGTAAGACACTAAAGGAGAATGGGGTGACGCCGATTGCCCTCACCGGACGCGAAGCTTGGCCAATCATTCGATATATTTCATTCGTGCCGTTTCGCCTAGCGGGAAATGAATACATCGAAAGCTTAAAAAAGGGCAAGGCTTCCATGTTGGACCCGGTGGGGATGGCAGGGATCAATTTCGTGGCAGAGCTTGGAACAAAAGGTTACTTCCAGGAGGGATTCGCTACGACGGACTATCCCACTGCGAAGGACTTATTCCTCTCTGGCAAAGCCGCGATCTGGTATATTGGGACCTGGGAGGCAGGCAATCTGATTGAGGAAAAGCTGCCCCAAAATATGAAAGGGAATCTTGATTACTTCAAGCTGCCTATGACCGAGAATACAGTAACACGACCCAATGACTACTGGGCTCATTCCGGAATTGGTCTTGCCTTCAGTGCAAAAGGTTTCGACAATCGTGTCAAAGCCTTTTTCAAGTACTTCATTCCGAAGTATTTGAGCAGGGCAGTTGACTATGGATACTTCCCGCCAGGGAAGTTCACGCTCCGCTCCGATGCACCGGCGCTATACAAAAGGATAGCTGCAGATATGCTGAATGTCGGGCAGTATGCTATGTGTTGGGATGTTAGGATGGACCCCGTTACTACAGACCTCTTGGGCACGGAAATCAACGCTTTGGCACAGGGCATCCAAAAACCACAAGACTTCGCAAAGGAGATCGATAATTCTGTAAAAGAGAACGCGCCCAAGTTCTTCAAGTAGTTTTGCGCAGCGTCCTAGAAACCGAACTATCGAGATAGTGCTGGGCAGTATATCCTGCCCGGCACTACTTGTAAGGACGAGAGAACCAACGAAAGAAAGCTCCACATAATATGAGAAATTATTTGCAACAAAGAGGAGCAATTGTGGTTTTTCTTCTCCCCTCACTAGTCTTGTTCAGTTTTTCTGTCTTCCTGCCAATTCTGTGGTCGGTTATATACAGTTTTTTGGAGTGGGATGGGATAACATCCTTTAGTTTTGTTGGCTTGCAGCACTACCAGAAAATGCTGTCGGACCGGACTTTTTGGGATTGTTTCTTGAATACTTTGTTCTACGTAGCAGTTAATACCGTGATTCAACTGGGTGCTGGGATGCTAATTGCTATCATGCTTTTCAACATTAGGCGAGGAAAAGAGCTTTTCCAGACTTTGTTTTTTCTGCCCACGGTAATCTCCTCTGCCGCCATGGCACACCTGTTTAGGCGTATCTACGCCGTTGAACCTCTTGGAATTCTCAATTACATGTTGCAGCTCTTGGGATTGAGCTCCTTTATGCGAAGCTGGGCTTCAAATGCCAGTACAGCACTATTAGCTGTTTCGCTCGTTGAAGCATACCGCTTCGTTGGCTTATATATGGTTATTTATTACGCCGCTTTGATCGCGATTCCAAAAGATATTCTGGAATCGGCACGAATAGATGGAGCGAGAGGATTGAAATTGTATGCACATATTTCACTACCAATGATTTTTCCGGTAATCGTTGTTACGCTTGTAATGGTAATTAACGGAACTTTGAAGGGATTTGATATCCCATATATTCTTACGTATGGGGGTCCGGGCCATATAACAGAGCTGGTCGCCACTTACATGTATAAATCCGCATTCGCCAGATTTCAATACGGTTATGGAAGTTCAATTGCAGTCTTTCTGTCAATTGAGAGCTTAGCGGCCATTGTGATTATCCGATACCTCTTGTCTTCGAGGGAAGCCTGATGCCAATATCAACTCTTGAGTTGCTGAACAAAAAAATCAAATTCTCGCGTGTAGTTTTTGGCCTTCTGATTGTGCTTGTTTTAATATGCATGATATATCCCATATTTTGGATCTTTCTGACTAGCTTCAAACAGCTGGAAGACTTCAGGCGAAACAGCCCGCTTTCTTTTCCCGAACGCCTAGATTTTTCGAATTATCGAAATGCAATCATCAATTCAAAGCTTGGTCTATATTTCAAAAACAGCTTTCTGCTGACGTTCGTATCTGTGACGGGCATAATCTTCCTTAGTGCTATGGCGGCTTTTGCTCTAGAAAAAACGGCATTTCGATTTAGAAAGCTGACGCTGACATATTTCATCTCTGGCATAATCGTGCCAATTCATGTAACGCTAATTCCTCTGTTTCTTATATACAAGACTATCAGGATGCTGGATACATATCTCGCTTTGATAATACCCTATATTGCTTTCGGGTTGCCTATGGCTATTTATATATTCACTTCGTTCTATCGTTTTATCCCGGAAGAAATTATCGAAGCCGCTGTTATCGACGGCTGCAGCATGTATCGTTTGTTTTTCAGAATCATATTGCCAATCTCAACAAACACGATAGTTACGGTTGCAACACTGAATTTCGTATTCACTTGGAACGATTTCATCTTTGCTAACACTTTCGTGAACAAGAGCCCAATGCGAACTGTAATTTTGGGGCTACAGGATTATGTAGGGCAATGGGGGCAGGTAGATTTGGGAGCGACCTTTTCGGCTATTTCAATAACCGTGATCCCGATATTCATTGTATATTTCCTGCTTAATAAGAAGATCATTTCTGGAATGACAGCCGGCGCTGTCAAGGGGTAAACGCCGCCGAATAGGCTTGAATATGAAAGGAAAACAATGAATATACGAATACACTTAGAAGTCAGAAGGGAGATCGGTCGAAGAGACCCGAAGATATACGGTCAGTTTTTGGAGCACTTTCATCGGCAGATTTATGGGGGGATCTATGACCCTTGTTCGCCCTTTGCAGATAAGGATGGGATGAGAAAAGATGTGATTGACGCTATTAAAGCGATTTCGCCCACAGTCATAAGATGGCCAGGTGGATGTTTTGCGTCAGCATATCACTGGGAAAAAGGTGTTGGCACAGATAGACGACCCTATTTTGACATGGCATGGCGGGTAGAAGAAAGCAATGAATTCGGCACAGACGAGTTTGTCGATTTCTGCAAAAAGGTCCAAGTTGAACCATTTATATGTACTAACGCTGGGACCGGTACTGTGGAAGAAATGGCCCATTGGGTGGAGTACTGCAATCTGACGGATAAAGGTGAATGGGCAAAACGAAGAATTGCTAACGGGCATGTTGAGCCTTATGCGATCAAGTATTGGAGTATTGGAAACGAGAACTATGGAAGCTGGGAAATCGGAGCAAAAAATGCTAATGAATGGGGAGCGTTTGTAAAAGAATCCGCGAAGGCAATGAAAGCAATCGACCCGACCATCGAACTATCGGCGGCAAGCGTTACTGATATGGATTGGAATGTTAGCATGCTGAGAGAAGCCGGGGATCTCCTAGACTGGGTATCGATTCATCATTATTGGGATCCCTTGTGGGAGAACAATGGTTTGTCCGGGTACGAAGCGTGCATCGGCTATGCATTGAGCATCAGCGAGCGGATAAAAAAGATCGAGCATATACTTGGCGCCTTAGGTCGCCTTGGGAAGATTAAAATCGCGTTCGACGAATGGAACCTTCGTGGCTGGCATCATCCTAAGACTAGGTCCTTGTGGGACGATGTCTGCGCTAGGGATAAGAATGACCTAAATGAGAGCTATACGATGGCAGACGCGGTATTCAGCGCGTGCTTTTTAAATCAATGTCTTGCGCATTGCAATACCGTGGGAATGGCCGATTTTGCGCCTCTTGTGAACACGAGAGGCGCCATTTTTACGCATAGCGATGGGATTGTACTGCGGCCCACTTATCATGTTTTCAGACTGTACACAGAGCAGTTAGGTGATACCGTTATTGATTCGTGGATCGAAGACAACGGAGTCATAGACATTACCGACGGAAAAGAAAAACTACTTGTGCCCTCTATTGATGCAATTGGTACAAAGAGCAGTAATGGAAATCTACAAGTTTCTGTAGTGAACCGACATCCTGATAAATCTCTGACCGTCGAAATACTTCCGGCCTCGATTTTGGGATTGGAGAAAGTGACGCTACATAGTATACTTGGCGCCTCAAAAGATTCGTATAATGACATCGAATGCCCTAGAGCCGTTCATACTGAGGTCACTGAGGTATCTCTACAAGAAAAAGGAAGGGTGGTTCTTGATGTTGCTCCCCATTCTGTCAACGTGCTTGTTTTTTCTATAAGATAGGCTGTGACGGATGTTGCTGTCTATTCCGAACGAACCTCTCGCTTCAGATAGATCCTTGATTATTATAAAGAATTGGCAGCAAGATAGCTTCAGATAACGGTGTTGGGAATGGACGAGCATGATCTATTGACTACCCGGTTGACCAAGATTCTGCGCAAGCAAGTCTTGTCGCTTCGTTCACGAGAAATGATTCGTTTGACTCCAGAGAGAGAGCTTGCGGAGGAGCTTAAAGTCAGTCGACAGTCGCTTCGAAGAGCGATAAAGAACCTTATCTACGAAGGTAGCCTCGTTCAGAAACATGGGAGTGGAACATATATCGTTCCGGAATTAAGCATCAATTCGATTCATCTGATAAAGGCGCCAGATATCAAGCGGGACGATCCTTTTTACATGGTGTTTTTATCGGAAATATCAAACCGTGTGGCAATTGAATCGATTCCGTTGTTGATTGTAAACGAGAACAGCATTCCAAAATTCCCCGGTTCAACTCCTTTAATAATCTTGGGTTACCTCCGGAAGGAAACATATGAGTTGGTTAGGGATTCCTACAAAAATATCATTGCCGTGCAAAGCCATCCTGCCTATAAGGACATTACTCAAGTTGACGTTAATTACTATCGAATTGGATACGAAGCTGTAGTGGAGCTTGTGAAGCACAATCACGAAAATGTCTTACATTTGGCAGGACCCGAGGAGTACCCGGCGGCGGTAGCAAGGCGAAGAGGGTTCGAGGACGCATTGAAAGATACAGGTATCAACGGCCAAGTCGTGGTAGGGAAAATGAACTGGAAATATGGGTACATGATTGCATCAGAGATATGGAATGAATATGTCAGAAAGAAAGGGATATCCGGGGTTTTCGTGGCGAACGACTGGATGGCAATTGGTCTGATCAATAAGCTCACAGAGATGGGTGTTCGTATTCCCGAAGACATCTCCATCATTGGCTGTGATGATATCCAGATGTCAGGGGAGATCATCCCGGGTCTCAGCACATTTAAAGAAGATTTCCAGTTACTTATCAGCACGGTCTACGCGAATATTAATGAAATGCATTTCTCGAAAGACTACTCTAATAAACAATTGCTGTTGCCTGCGAAGTTCATAAAGCGGGCATCCTTGCGGGCTCTATAACCCGGAATTTCCACATTCCATGAAATTGCTTCGATTTCGTGAGTCACGCTGTGCTATGTCCAAGATAAAAGGATTGGATCGGAGCGTCGCTTTTTTTCGTTCGACCAGGCCCATCTTCGACACTTTGAAAAATGAAATACTTGCCCCGTAAGGAATTAGAAGCTGACGGAGATTCTTTGGCACTACAAATCGACTTCCCCCATGATCGCTCTCATTCGCGGACCGTCTGGGGCACCGCAACACCCGCGGCCTGCAACACCGTGTGGCACACCCCCCGCAGGTCCGTGCGGAGATACAGCCTCTTGCCGTTCATCTCCACTTGCACTTCCTGGAGTGCTCGAAGGTCCCTATTGATATCCGCCCATTCCAGTTTGACCCCGTTCTTCTCAAGCCGCGTCTCCAGCTCTTTTCGTAGAACCAGGGCGAGGAAACTGCAGAACACGTGCCCGCGGATAGTGTCGTCAACCTTGTGATAGATCGGGCGGGTCTCCAGAAGGCTCTTGGCCGAACGGAATATGGATTCCACCATCCATAGTTGCTTGTATTTCAGTGCCACATCCGCTGCGGCAAACGCGGTATTGGTGCGAAGCACCCACATGCCGTCGAACAGCTGCTCCTTCGCGAGCTTCGCCTCGTCGACGGTGAAGTGCTCCTTTCCCGCGGACTTCAGGTAGCGACGGTAGCCCTTGTTACCCACGAGGCTCTTGTCCCCGCTTTTGAGCTTCGCTTTCAAAGACTCCACGATGGCCGCTCTATCCGCGGCATCCTTTCGCGCCTGATCCTCGTTGTAACAGACCACGTAACGCTTCTGCCCCACCCACTGCTCCCGCACCGACAAGGGGGAGGGATCTCCAGCCTTCTTCTTCGCTCCTGTGACTACCTGGAACTTCTCAGAGGAAGGAAGCACTTCGTCGCGCACCGTCTTGTCCCTGTGCATGCGCGCTCCAAGGATATAGGACATGCCAAGTTCATCACTTTCAAGTTTCTCGATCGTCTCTGCGCTTATCATTCCGCGGTCAGCCACTACGCATACCGAGGAGATGGCAAAACGACGCTTCAATCGCTCGACCACGGGGATGAGCGATGTGACGTCGGTGAGGTTTCCCGGCCACAGCTCGCAGCAGATCGGCCGCCCAGCTCCGTCCAGCACAGCCCCGACCACCATCTGCTTCAGGTCGGGCCTGTGGTCCTTGCTGTGCCCGTACTGTCCCAGGCTTTCTCCCCCTTGCCCTTCGAAGTACAGGCTTGTAGTGTCGAAGAACACCAGTTCCAGCTCGCTGAATAGATCGCGGTTACGGCGGAAAAGCTCCTCTTCGATGAGGTCCTTTCGGCAGCGCAGGCTTCGCGCATCGTGCCCGAGTTGGACGCTCTGCTCGCCCAGCCATCCCATGGCACGGTAGAGGTGATGAAGTTCGATGCCCTCTGTCCCGCTGATCTGGAAGTCCTCCTTCCAACGCTCTGCCGCGCGGTCGCTTCCGGGATCCAGCAGGCGGTGCAGCACGGTGAGGAAGATCGCCCGTTCCATGGAAAAGCGCCATGGGCGAACGGCCACCTGGCCCTTTATCGTCACATCGATTGCCAGCTGGTGCCAGAGTCGCTCGAAGACAAGAGCGGGACCGATGGACAAGGTGCGGTGCGCTTGGATGGTGCCATCCCGGTGGGCGTCAATGATCGCTCGAATCGAGGAGAACTTCGCCAGCGATCGGGTGAGGTCGTCGATCTTGCCTGATGCGCTGAGGGCATCCAGTTGTCCCAGGGTGGTGAGCACACGTTGTTTGACCTTTTTGCCCTCACGCTTGCTTTCAACGATCTGAAGGTACTTGTATCCGTGAGAGTTCTTGATACGGACGAACATTGCGTGCGCCCCTCCCCTCTACGGACATTACCATAAATATAGCCATAATGCATGTTAATTCTTCACAATAGATCAATTCGGTGCCACTACAGAAATCGGTCCGGTTGAGAGAAAATCTTCAAATTCCTCGTAAATTCGAGGGGTACCGGTTGCTGGAGACGCTCAAAGTGTAGAAGATGGGCCAGGCTTTTAAAAATCCGATAACGTAAACTATTACAAGACATGATCGGATAGCATGAGAAATATCCGGTCAATGAATCTAAAGAGTCGCTTAACCACTAAGATTTATTTTATAGCCATTTGGATATTCGGGAGACAATTGATAATCCACTATCCTTTCCATTAGCCTTAAGTATTCGATTCCATCGCGGGCAGCGGTGTCAGAATCAGGTACCATGGGTGAACTTTCAATTGTACAATATCCTGAATAGTCGATCTTCTTAATAGCTCTTATAATAGCTTTGAAATCAACGGTGCCATATCCCGGGGTAAGGGAGTTAGAGTCCCTGAAGTGCATATGCCAGAGTAGGGGATGCGCATCCATGACAGCCTCATACGGATTCAACTCCTCGAAGTTCGCATGGAACCAGTCTAGCTGGATCCCGATATTATCCTTTCCTGTCAGACCAATCAGTCTCTTGTGATTCAGTGCGGTGTTCACGTACTTCCCCATCTCTAGGTGATTGGTGGCCTCGAAGACCAGCTTTACGCCCTTGTTCTTCGCGTAGTCACACATCGCGTTCAGCGCCCAGACAGCGACCGAGGTGCATTCCTCTACGGTTTCCCTAGTAACGGGCGCATGGACAGCGACGGCGACGGTTACAAACGGGGCGCCCAACTCGGCAGCAAAATCGATGGACGATTTTGTTTCCGAGATTGCGAGATCAGCCGTTTTCTTTTCCGTGAGCGTTTTATAGGTCGGCGAATATGGATCCCACATCTCGCCCCAGCACTCGTTAATGCACGAGACTGAAAGGTGATAGTCTTGGGAAAGCTTGCGGTGCTCCTGGAGATATTTTTCCATGGAGACGCCTTTCCCGTACCGTCCCTTTGGCGGCGTTATCTCTATTGCCTCATAGCCGAACTTGCTCAGCCGCTGGTAGGTGCGTTCGGGATGACGGTAGGTTTCATCCTCGCCGAAGGTGAGCTGGAAATAACTGAACTTGAGCGATTGCATGCCGGTACCTCCCGTGCGCCGTGTACTCCACAGGCACCGCTGCAGTCCAGGGACGTCTCCATGCATGTCCCAGCCGAGGTAACGGTAGGTCGCCTCGTACACGGCGGCGGCGCGGTGGCTTCACACCATATCCACTGAAAGCTTGCCCCAGAACGTGTCGTGACGGTGCTTCACGTGCATCTTGTCCAACTCGCTGCCGATATTCGGCAGGCTCACGAGGATTCCGTCAGGGCTTGGGGGGTCGTTTGACGCGTTCAATCTATTCTCCCTCCTTTGTCGGGCCCGCGGGGGGATAGTCTTTCTCCGGCTGGACCCTGGCCCTCGGGCGCTGAATAAGCTCGATCGTCGTGTGCAGCGCGGCCTCCGTATCGAGATAGGCGTAATGGCCATCGCCTTCTTTTCCGAATCCGGCGCCCTCCATCGTCATAGAGAAACCGGCTCTCGCTGCCGCGGCCAGGGAACCCTGCATATCCTTCGTTAGGACGCCGAAATGGTGGATGCCGTATCCGTGCTCCCGCACGAAGTCCGCGTAGACGGTATCTCCCTCCAGCGGCTGGATCAGCTCGATCCGCAGGCCACCGATCCATGAAAGGGCAATCCTCATGCGATACTCGGCCGGCTTGCCATGGTAGGACATTCTCTTCAGCAGCGGTTTCCCGTAGGTGTAATACTGCCACGGTCCGATGCCGAAGCGCTTCCACCAGTTCTCCACCGCAGCATCCAGATCCGGTACGACCAATCCGACCTGCGCCACGCCGTCCTTGAGGAAGGGCAGCGGGTCGTGAGCACTCGTGGATGTATCGGTGCTGCTCATTGTCCCCCTCCTGGAAAGAAAACCACCTTCAAGGCCTTGCCGTCCAAGGCCAGCATCGCCCCTTCGCGGAAGTCCTCCAGCGGAAAGCGGTGGCTCACGAGCTTCCCCGCCGGAAATCTGCCCGAGGCAACGAGCTTGAGAGCCAGGAGCTGGTGGCGCGGAGCGAAGGCAGTGGTGCCGATGAGGTGAAGCGCGTTGTAGTGCACGAGATTCATGTCTACCCCTGCGTGAGCATCCTCTTTCTGGAGCCCGCCGAACACTATGACCCTCCCGCCCTTGCGGGCCATCTCCACCGCCTGGACAAGCCCCTGGGCAGAGGGACTCGCAGATATGACCACGTCGGCGCCGCGTCCCACCGTGAGGCGCCGCACCTCTGCCACGGGATCTGTCCGCGAAGAGTCGATGAGTGCGTCCGGCTCGAAGGCCGCGGCGAAATCCAGCCGGCTTCGTGAAATGTCGATCACGAACACCTTATCCGCGCCTCGAAAGCGGGCGAGCAAGATATGGATGCACCCGACGGGGCCGGAGCCGACGATGGCCACTGTATCGCCAAGACCCACCGCACCTTTTTCCTGCGCGTTGATGGACGAAGAGACGGGCTCGGTGATAGCAGCCAGCGCGGGGTCAAGGCCCTGGGGCGCGAGCTGTATTGTGCCAAGCCGCACGCATTCTGGTGGTATGGCAATGTACTCGGCAAACCCGCCCTGCCACGCTTGCGCGATCTCCCGATAGTCCGTGCAAAGCTCATGCTGGCCGGCAATGCAGTAGTCGCATACTCCACAATAGGCAAGCGGGCCGACGGCCAGCACCTCTCCCTTCTTCCAGGATCCGCGGTAGCCCGGGCCTGTTTCGACCACGGTTCCGCATATCTCGTGACCAAGCGTCCATGGGAAGGTGACGCGTCGATGGCCTGCCCGCAGGGTGCGCAGGTCGGAGCCGCACATCGCGCAGGCAATGACCTTAAGGAGCAGCCCTCCATCTGGCGCTGCAGGCACCGCAACGTCCTCGATCCCGAATTGCATGGGCGCTCGGACAACGAGCGCCCTCATGCGAGGGCTCATCAGCCAACCTCCTACGCAGACGACTCCCGCAACCGGGCAAGGTCTCGGAAATCCTGCTTCACGTGCTCGTAGATACGCTTGTACAGCCCAAATGCCTCGAGGTAGCGTTCGTGCGTCCGTGCATCAGGCTGGATGGGATCCGTCGCCTCGAACCACCGCCTCGCCACGGTGAAATCGGGCAAGACCCCAGTGGCAACGCCAGCGAGGATGGCGTCACCAAAGGGGGCTCCGGTCCTGCGCTTTGCCAGAACGATCGGCACGCTGAACATGTCCGCGATGATCTGGCGCCACAGCGCGCTCACCGCACCTCCCTCGTTAAGAACCAGGGGCAGGTTCACCGGCAGGCCCGCCTCTCGGATCAGCCGATAGGAGTCGTACATGGCAAAGGCGACCGCCTCCATCATTGCGCGCACGAGATGACCCTTGCCATGCGAGAGGGAAAGGCCGAAGACCACGCCGCGCGCATGCACGTCCCAGATCGGCGTGCGCTCTCCCATGAGGAAGGGGAGGACCACAAGACCATCGCTCCCAGGAGGAACCTTCGCCGCTTGTCGCGTGAGCTGGTCGTAGGCAGTGTCTCCTCCCCCGCGCTCGACTTCCATTTCCGACTGGCCGAAGGCGTCGCGGATCCACCGAAGGCACTGGCCGCCGGTGAGCGTGGTTGGCACGGTGACGTACGTGTTGGCCGAGTCCACAGTATAGGGAAAGTTGATCATGAGCCGGCCGGTGGGCGAGAACAGAAAATCGATGTTGCGCGTGATGATGCCGAAGTTCCCCACCGTGCCGAGGTTGCTCTGGAAGTCCCCCTCCTCGATGGCGCCAGCGCCGAGCCAGCTAGCGTTGCAGTCCACAGAACCCCCGGCGACCGGCGTCCCAACCGCCAACCCACAATTTTGAGCCGCGGCCTCTGTCACTGTTCCTGCAATTTCCGAACACTCGATCAGATCTGGGAGTATGTCCGGGGATACCCCCATCTCGTCGAGCATTCCCTCATCGAAGCGGCGCTCACGGATGTTATATGCAACGCCGAAAAAGGCAGCCGCCGAATAGTTGAGCGTTGCTCGGCCCGTGAACTTCAAGGTGATGTATCCGTCGATAGTGAGTGCCTTCCATACACGTGCGAAATTTTCCGGCTTTTGGCGCTTTTCCCAGAGAATGTTTACTAAGCAAGGGTGGTCTTCGAGTCTATATCCTGAGACTTGGAAGATTCGCTCTTCTCCTACGTGTTCCTTGAGCCAAGCGACTTCAGCTGTCGCGCGTCGATCCATCAAGTTCCATGCGCGATCGACCGGCTTCTGATTTCGGTCGACGAGTACTAGCGAAGGAAGCGCAGAGGAAATAGCGATACCTTTGATATCAGCAGGGGCAACTCTGGATTTCAGGCATGACCGAATAAGTCTGCATGCCACCGACCAGTACTGGTCGGCGTCATGCTCTGACCAGCCCGGATGATCTGTAAGTATCGGGTACTCTTCAAATGCGGATCCGACCACCCGACCTTCTGAATCGATCAGACAGCTCTTTGCTCCTCCCGTTCCAAAATCGATGCCAAGCAAGTAAGTCACCTTGACCCTCCGCCAAGGTACTCATCTTGCGTTTTTCGCAACTTCCAAATTACTCGCGATTTGTCTGGCTCTATGGAATCCATGGTCAGAAGCGCATCTTTCCGAACCGGACGCTTCAGCCGTGCGCCAGTACCAATGCCCATCGGGACAGCGCCGAGATTGAACGCTTCGTCATACGAATACAGAGTGTGGTAGACGTCGCCTTCTCCGATCTCACCTAGCAATGTGCCAGCCGGCAGATCACGCTTTGCTATTGCTACGACCTCAGAGAACATTGATTCTGGGGTTAGTGTGCCTTCGCCGTACAATACAGCTTCAGCTACTGTCAGGGGTGTCTCAATGTTACATAAATGATAAGGTCTGAAAAACAGATAGTATGGGCCCACACCCATGGACACGAACTCTAGGTCTTTCCGAATTCGAGGATCCGAGGTTGTGGCAATCACGAATACTCCAGGGGCAACCCTGCCGGTTGTATACTCAACGCATCCCCTCTTCGATAGAATACCGCCGTCAGCTTTTGGTACAAGCACCCGCGCGAGCTCGGAAAGCTCCACCTTTTCGCCATGCATTCCTGGCACATCAGGGACAAGACCTGTAGCATTGGACACAGCTGCCATCTCAACCATCGTCTTTGTCCCGTCCTGAAAGGCGGCCAACATCTTAGGGTTCATGTTTTTGTGTTCCGCCTCTGTACGGCAACCATCAGGAGTCGCATACTTGTTTATAATATTGTTCTTCCCTTTTCCCACGCAAACCACTTCAAACCCTAAAGTGACCGCCTGGTCATACAGCATCTTGCAAACGCCCGGCTCATCTCCCATTGCTGCCGAATAGACGCATCCTGCTTTACGTGCCTCATGGAGAAGCCATACTCCGACAGTGACATCCGTTTCCACGTTTAGCATTATTATGTGCTTACAGTTTTTAATACAGGCCAAGGCTACCCGAGCTCCGATCTCGGCGGATCCCGTTGCTTCTACGACGGCATCAAGCGAAGATAGTTCTGCAAGAAGTTCAGCTTGTCCAGTTACAACGTATCTTCCGCTGCGCAGCGCGTCCTCGGCACGGCTGGTTGAAGTAGTGATACAGATGGACTCGCTTGAAACGCCAAGCCCAGCAAGGGTCTTAACAGGCCGTTCAACGTCCAGGTCCGCAATTGCCATTATTCTCATGCCTGGCATTTGGTGTGTCACGTGCACCATTCCGCTACCCATCTGGCCACACCCCACCAGCCCTACCTTGATTCGATTGCCTGCCGCCTCACGCTGTCGCAGCCGATTGAGCAACTCCATATACTGTCCTCATAAAGTAAGATTGAACATTTGTACTCTTTTAGTACAGAATGATCGCCTTGTCAAGGAGCGGCAGACTTTTTTTGTGAAGGGGATTGACACGAGCTGTCCAAACGGTGTACAAATGATCGATCAGCTGTACATATGTCATTTTGAAGGAGGAGGGTATGAGGCGATTCTTGGGGGTGTTCTTGGGGCTAGTTTTGATCCTGTCGGTGGGAAGTCTGGAGAGGGCTTCTGCACAAGGGAAAACAGTAGCGATGGGCCTTTCGATGAACCAGTTGGATTTGGTCGTCTTTCATGCCTTTGCTGACTACTTGAAAGAGGCGGTTGTAAAGGAAGGCAAGGCAAGAGGCTATAATGTCGACTGGACTATGGTAAGCGCGAACGGTGACGTTACGAAGCAAGCGAACGATATCAAAGATCTGATCTCAAAAAGCTGCAAAGTGATTTTCGCTGCTTCAATTGACTCGAAAACAATACTTTCGAGCGTAGCGGAGGTACGAAAATCGGGCAGGTACTTCGTGATGTACACCAAGGCAGCAAATAAGTCGGCCACCAGTATGCAGATTCCGTCGGCGACGGTGAACATGGACAGCGAGTTCCAGGCGTACGGCGCCACAGTTGAAGCGTTGAAGATGATGGCTAAAGATGGCGTCAAGCCGAAAGAAATCATTGATGTACATGGTGATATTGGAGACGAAAACGCGACAAACAGGGAACGGGGTTTCCGCACGGCGCTTAAGGAATTCGGATTTGAAAATCTCGTAGCGCAAGTTGTTGATAGCGGCCATTGGGAGCCGGAGGTGGCGCTGCAGAACACAGCCGCAGCCTTGCAGGCTCATCCTGATTGCAACCTCATGTACGTTGCGACTGACGGCCTAATGCCTGGAGTTCAGACAGCCATGGAAAACGCAGGAAAGTGGGCCAAGCGTGGCGAACCAAACCATGTATATCTTGGTGGAACTGATATGTATCCGTCGGGGATTAGTTATACAAGAGAGCGCTACATGGACGGAAACGTAGACGTTCCGGCTTGGCAAATGGCCGTAAAGGCGGCGAAGGTCGGGTTCGATCTCCTGGAAGGGAAGATAGTGTCCCAGAAGCCGTTCTTGGAGAAGGGAACGGTCATCAATAGCGACAACGCGGAGGAGGCCGTCGCGAAGGCGCCACACCTGTGGGGCATCGACTACGCCAATAAGGAGTAGTCGTAAAGGTCGAAGTTGGCAATAGGCATTCCCGATATCTAAAGAAGGGAACGCCTATTGCCAAGACATCAGTGACTTACGGTAACAGTGTTACGAGCTACCGTATAGAGGAGCAAACTTGGTTTTCTTCGTGCCTTTTGGGTGAGGTGCCTTGTTTAACTTTGTGACATGCCACCCTATTGACGCGAGGTCGACGCGGTTTCCGGCAGGCAAGTCTTGTCTATCGAAAAGCCAGAACGCCGCGTCTGAGTAGAGACAGCACCGTGATTGGAAAGCATCATGCCCAGTGAGGCTAAACCTGCTAGGCAACAAAAGAGGAAAAGCCGCTGATTTCGAAAAGGGCACGGCGGTTGTTGCGCGGATGAATAATTGGCAAACACCAATTCTCGTGCTTGTGGTTGGGTTTATCCTCCTATCTTTGAGTCTTTTCGTCGAGCACTTCGCAACTGTTGGAAATATCCTAAACTTGCTCGTCCAAGTAGCTCCAATTGGAATAATGTCATGCGGCATCAGCTATGTAATGATTACTGGTGGTATTGACGTTTCCTGTCCCTCGGTTATGGCAACGGCAGCGGTTATAGGCGCTAGCTATATGGCTAAGACCGGAGATCTAGTCTTTGGTCCAATTCTTATGCTGATTGTTGGCGCTGCACTAGGTGCGATCAACGGATTCGCCGTTGCCAAACTTAGAATGGTCGCTCTTGTTGTGACTTTGGCCACGATGACAATCTGCATGGGTATCGCATCTGTCTGGACAAACGGGCAAAGCGTGGTAGGGTTGTCCCCAGCATTTTCGACTATTTTCAATGGTACGACAGTCATTGTGATTTTTGTGCTGCTCTCCCTCGCTCTCAGCTTTGTTCTCACAAGAACGCTCTTCGGCAGGTGGCTTTACCTTATAGGTACAAATCAACACGCTGCACGTGTGTCTGGCCTGCCAACAGTGGCAGCGACTTTTGTTACCTACCTGATAAGTGGGATATGTGCGGGAGTTGCAGCGATAATGAATACATCAGCGCTTTCCTCTGCACGTCCTGGTATGGGTCCTGATACCCAAATCTTGGACATCGTCAGTGCTGCGGTGATAGGAGGTGTCTCTGTCAGTGGCGGTTCGGGGAGGATAACGGGTGCTCTAGCAGGTGCGATTCTAATAATGATGATCAATAACGTAATGAACCTCGTGGGCGTACCTGACTATTTTACGGGGCTGACAAAGGGCGCGATCATTATTCTGGCTGTGGGACTAGACAAGCTACGGTCGAAATCAGTTGGATGAACCTATGACAGCCGGTGTTAACGACGATGCGATGAACAACCAATCCAGTCCTTACTTGAAGCTTACTAAGCTCTCTAAACGTTTCCCAGGTGTTCAAGCACTCAAAGATGTCTCAATAAATGCTAATGCAGGAGAAGTCCTAGGACTTGTGGGAGTAAACGGGGCTGGAAAATCCACTTTGATGAATCTTCTTGCGGGAATTGTCCGGCCTGATGACGGAAGCATACAAATCGGTGGTAGAATTGTCGAGGTTCTTAATCCTCGTGTCGCTGAAGACTTAGGAATCGCCTTTATTCAGCAGGAAATACAGGTTTTTTCGTACCTAAGAGTGTACGATAATATACTAATAGCAGATCTGCATAAGTGGCCGATTGCACGACCTTTTCCGATACTCAGCATCCCTAAACTAAAGGTGGAGGCAAAGAAATATCTCGAAATGTTGGGCTGCGGTACAGATCCTGGGCTGCGTGTTGAGAGGTTAGTTGTTGGCGAGCGTCAGATGGTTCAGGTTGCGCGTGCTCTGTCTCAAGGCGGTAGGATCTTGCTTTTTGACGAACCAACATCCTCCTTATCCGGAAGCGAGAAACGTAATTTGTTTGAGGTAATACGCAAGCTTAAGAATTCAGGCTTTGTTATCATATATATTACGCATTACCTTGATGAGGTTTTCGAAATTTGCGATAAGGTGGTCGTCTTGCGAGACGGCCAGATAACTTGCCAAGGAAAGGTCGCTGAGATTTCAAAGACTGACCTAATTCGATACATGATTGGGAGGGATATTGAACAGGTAAGCCAGGATAGAGAGAGAATACTCGGGGACATAGTCCTGGAAGCAAAGGGCGTCACAGGACTCACGTTCCCGCAGAATGTCAGCTTTAGCGTAAGAGAAGGCGAGATCTTGGGAGTTTGGGGAGCGTTGGGGTCTGGAAGAACGGAACTGCTCCGCGCCCTAGTAGGTTTCGACAAGGTGCGTAAGGGTACTGTTCTGTATAGACTTGGGACCGGCCTCAAAACCGCTAACAGGAAGCAACTATTCCGGAATATTGGATTCATCACGGAAGAAAGGCATTTTGATGGGCTTTTCCTTCAAATGCCGGTATGGCAAAACATGTCAAGTGCTTCCTTAAAGACTTTCGCTTCCAGGTTATTTCGTATTATGAATCGCAAAAAAGAGATTGCGCGAGCGCGATCTCTTATGAAGGAGGTTAATATTCAAGCTGCCGGAGAAAGTATGCTTGCCTACCAACTTTCTGGAGGAAACCAGCAGAAGGCTATTATAGCAAAATGGATGATGAAGGAACCCAAAGTAATGATCATGGATGAGCCAACTAAGGGGGTCGATGTTGGCGCAAAGGCAGAGATACAGAGAATCATTTTCGAAAAGGCACGTTCTGGAATGTCCTTTATCGTTGTTTCGTCGGAGTTGGATGAAATAATGAGCCTTTGTGACAGAATAATAGTCCTGCGAAACGGGCAAATATCTTCTGAATTAATGAGGAGCGATTTCTCGAAAGATAGGCTTATGAGTGAGGCGTAGCGAAGGGGAGATGAAAATGCTCGGTGAGCCCGTTCTGATAAGGTCTGCAAGTCGGAAACCAGCGAATGTTTTTGCTCTTGTTGTCTATCTCTTTTTTGCGTTGTTGCTTATCACTTTTAGTTCTTTATCGCGAAGTTTTCTTACGTTTAGCAATTTTTACGGAACCATTCTAGATGGCGCGCCATTAATACTGATTGCTTGTGGCATTAACTTTGCGCTTCTGACTGGAATCATAGACCTATCAGTGGCCGGAGTGGGCTACGCTTCAGGTTGTCTGTGCGGCATCTTGCTGAAAGATTTCAATATGCCTATCTTGCCGGCAATTTGTGCAGGCTTACTTATTGCGACGCTGTTCGGTGGAATAAACAGCATTCTTATTGTCAGGCTCAAGATGAATGCACTTGTAACTACGTTAGGAATGATGATGGCAATAAGAGGAATAGGGAAAATAATAACGCAGGATAGACTAATCCTCATGGGCAAATCGATTTCACGTCTACGGCAGATGAAGATTGAAGCTCTTGGAGGACTCCCGGTCGTCCTTTTCGTTGTCTTTGGGGTTGTTCTTATTTCGCAGATAGTTCTTTCGTATACTAGATTTGGGAAATATATTATCGCAGTTGGATGCGACGACAAGGCTGCAAGAAATGTCGGAATCAACGTTGACAAGATCCGAAGTCTTGCCCTGATTACTACTTCGTTCGTATGTGGGATCGCAGGAGTGCTTTGGGTAATAACTCTTGGCGCAGTAGTAACGCGAGGCTTAAACGGCTACGAGTTTCTTGCGATAGCTGCGGCGGTTCTTGGCGGCACAAGCCTTTTCGGTGGAAGGGGCACCTTCTTTCCGGGGAGTTTTATCGGGGCGCTTATACTCTTATTCATTGCAGATGGACTAACAATTGCCGGGGTTTCGCCATATGTCATGCCTTTCCTACGGGGCGCTATCATTTTTGCGGCGATGTACGTAGACTCCCTACGCGTTCGCTTTGGCTAAAGCGCAGATCTGTAGAGAGGATAAATTTTGATCCTATTATTTACTAAGATTGACGTAACGTAGACGAAATACCTTGGAAATGTATGTTTGGCGTCCAAAAGAAGTTATGCCTTATTTTGAAGGGAAAGCACACTCTTCGCTGTTTCCTCGTCAGTAATCAAAGTATTTAGGTAACCGGAACGGAGTGCTCCAAGAATTGCAGGCACTTTTTGTCTTCCTCCGGCGACCCCAGCTACTATTGGGATCTTAGTAAGATATGGAAAGGGTATCTTAATCAGCCGTCGCGAAAATCCCTGGTCAACGAAGTGTCCCTTGATATTGAATGGCGTTGCAAGAATATCACCTACGGCGCCAAGACGTCTTGCCCTTTCCGCCTCCGAATTTGGATCCCGGAAAGAGTAGTACACACCTGTGTCGGTTGCAATCACACCAATACTAACAAGAGCGATTTGGAGTGATTTCCACAACGACATCACGTCCTTCATGCTCTTTTCACGGAAGAGAAGAGTTCTTGCTTGCGTTGACTCTACGATTGCAGGAAGCAATGGATAAAAGGCTCGAGCGTGCAGTTTTTTCGCGACTGCTGAAGCAACATCGTAAGGGTTTGGCTGTCTATTGTTTGCCGCCAGACCGCCGGTTAAGCTTACCACGCGAAGGTTAGCATGGGAGGACCGTTGCAAATGCGGCAGCATACCGTTTAGAGTTCTTCCCCAGCCTACGCCAATGGATATGTTGTTTCGGAGATTACGTGTCAGGAAGTCAGAAGCGAAGCGACCTAGCACATCGTAGAGTTCCTCATCTGACGCGGGCGTAGGCGCAACAATCGCGTGCGCTAGTCCGAAAGTAGATTGCATTTTCTCTTCAAGCTCCAAGGCATTGACTAGCGGGTCCTGAATCTTGAATTCGACGATTCTTCTTTCCTCTGCCTCCTTCAACAAGCGCGTAATTTTAATGCGTGGCACTCCTTCTTTTTCTGCTATTTGCTGATGCGTCATTTTCCCTAAGTAGTACTGCCGCGCGACTCGAACAAGAAGATTGTGAAGAATCTGTTCATCGCGCTGGGGTCTTCCCCGTGTGGCTTTCTTGGTCACTATTCTTGTCCCCATTGTCTCTGCAGCATGTTCAGACTATTGCTCTTTAAGCTGCTACGTCAAGAAACAATTATACACGTCCTGATCATTTGATCAAGCAACAAGGGACGACTTGACAGGCGCTAAACCCACCTACCTTAGTCGGTGGTAATTTAGTGGCAATAGTGTTTGTTGGACCCAAATTAGATAGCTTAGGCATCAAAAAGGCGACGAACCGTCGAGCTCGGGTGACAGGAAACGCAAAGCGAGGCGGATACTATTAGCGGTCGGCGAGGCGATGAAGCTGACTTACTGCCGGTGCGCCGCTCCCCCTCGCATGACTTCGCGTGGATAGTTGATCTCCAAAGTCGCTGCTCTCGTTCGACATGCTATGACTATTGTCTTGCTGAAGGCGCGTCCGCCACAAGACAAACAATGATGGTGCCGGTTCAAGGCCCGCGAAACCTGGGGAAGGTCAAATGATCCTCGTCCTACGGAGTCACCTGACACAAACTCAGAAATCATTCACGCTCCCAGCGTAGGTTTTTTGATTTGTGGGTGAAAAAGAGCAAGTATCGCCGGCGATACTCGGATTTCAGTCACAGCAGGGATGAGAAGGTGGTCGACATGCAAAGGAGCCTTACCATCACTTACATCATTCGGGAATCGCCGGCGCATAGAGTTTGCAATCCAAAGCCGAAAGACCCCCAACTGTTTTGGTCATCGTCTCTTCATCTTTTGTCGCAAGCAGGTCGGTGACCAGCTTATCGATATCCTCTTGTCGGCCGATCCTGCGGATTCCTTCACAGGCTTTGGAGGCAATCCAACCATAATTGTGCCGCAAGAGCCTGAGCACCGTTCGCCGGTCTCGAGAAGTAGCGACAGCGACGAAGCAGGCAGCTGTGATCCTTCGCACCAGCGGTAGATTCTCAGTATTTCTAATGGGCAGCCCACCGCGGGCTCTCGGTTCATTGGGTTTGACATAGCGCCAGAACTCGTGTGATTTAAGATATCTTCCAAGATAGGGCCTCAATTCGGAGCTGCATAGGCCAGCAATCGCTTCAGCGATTCTGACGTGGTTGAAGAGTTCGATTTTCCTCGCACAATTGAGGAACAATCCAAGCAAGAAACGGCAATCCTCGGGCAGTCCGACTCGGCACAAAGCCAGAATAGCGTGGCGCGTTGAATTGTCCAGACCGTACAGTCTCAGAAAACGCCTGAGGAACAATCGATCACCTCGGACGCAGACTCGCTCCAGGAGCTCACTCACCGCCTGCCTTCGTTTCGGGCTATGCGCGGCTTGATGGAGCAGCAGTGTCAGATCAGAACCAAGCCCAGTGCGAGTCGTTGTTGTTACACCCGCAAGGAATGTGGCGTTTTCACGACCGTTAATTAGCCTTCTAAGGAAGTCTCTGTCTTTTATGCGATCCGCGATCCTACCCGATGCGTAAAGGAATGTCTCACGAACTCCTCGGGCAGTTCTCTTGTTCTTGATTAGGCTCTTGAGAGTCTGTAAGTCAGAGGGCTCTCCAACTTCGCCAAGACATAGGGCGTTGAGGACACGATTTGCACGGTTTCCTTTCGTGATAGAAGCCCGGTATGTAGGGATGTGCTCAGGGCGGGCAACATGACGTATGCAGGTCCGGAGCAACCCAATCCTCTGGGTGGAGCTACTAATCGCCAGGCGTCGAAGAACTGCGTCTATCCTAGAGCTACATCTTACGAATAGTTTCGCTGCTTCAAGTGCCACCTCCTCACGCTTGCCATGTACAAGGGGCATGAGGGCTCCACGATCACTGACGGCTGTAACTCTCGCGATGTAGGACGCAAGTTCAGCCTTGTCTGCGTAATCAGAGAAAAGCGATAGGAGGCTTTCCAACGGTAGTCGACTGCGAGCCCTCAACAGGAAACGCGCACTCGCTTTCTTGATGTTGAAGTCACCTGTCGTCTTGTAGATCTCTTCTGCCCACCGCAACACCAGATCCGCAGGTTCTTGCCCTAACCAGAAGAAACAAGGACCTCGCCCCGCAAGGTAATTTAGGAAAAGAAACCGCTTCTCTTGAATGTCAGGTTTCAGGTCCCGGCGGTACTGATAGAGTAGACCATGCTCACGGATGGATAGCAGGTTCTGAGTGAGGGGAAATGAACGGACTCTGTCGTGCAAAAGATAGAGCGCCCTGGTCCGCTCAGTCAGGATCCTCAGCTTTTCAGTGAGTTGAGAATCGCGCATGACATGCAGGCAGATAACCAGGAATTGAGCTACGATTGCATACGCCGTTGACTCCATCTCCCATAGCGTCAGCATACGCGATTCGTGTACGCCCCGGTGGCGGAACGCAAAGCCTTTTCGGACGATCGCGTAGCGCGCCAGTTGTACGCTCCAATAGCTGTCCTTGTCATTTCGCAGCTCTGAGAGTGAAATGATTCCAAGCTCCTCGAGAATGTCGGCGTAGTTCGAAGTCTTCCATAACAGCACTTTTTCTTTTTTGTCATTTCTTACTTTTGTCAGCACTCGATCAGGGTAGAGATGTAGTGCGAGGTTCTTGAGGAACGGGTCAATCAATCCGGCGATCCTGTCCACAGCAACACAAAGGTTGCCCAGCTCCGTCCTGGGCAAGGTTAGGTATGCCGAGAAGGCTGAGTAGAACTGATCTTCCAGGCCAGAGAATTGTCTGGGGGTTCCTTCTGCCGCAACGACGCTTTCGAATACATCGCACGCCGCCTCGATGTCTGCATCGTGAATTGATTCAGTTGCATCGGTAAGCGGGTGATGTAAGGTCACAAGATGCTGGAGGCAATAGTTGCGGAAAGATCCTTTAAGACTCGATGACACCATGGCTTGCTTGGGGTCGCCTTAAGGTTTTCCCTATGATGGTCAACTTCAAATCACTTTTCAAGCCAATTGCCCAGGTTCGCTACTGGCGGCAGTTGTCATCTGCGCTTCGTTTCGCGACTGCATCCTGTCCAACCGTTGGGCGTACTGGCATGGGCGGCCCGTGGTTCACAGGGAATTTGCGCTGATCGCCAAACCGAAACAACTGAGTATCAAGTGCACCCAACCTGAATGCAGGACTGATATGGTCTCTTGAGGCAGAGCAAATCTGCGTCAGCGCTCATATGCCGTACGATTGAGCCAAGCCAGAAGGGCCGTATCACTATCTGCAGGTTATCGTCAACGGGCAGTACCTTCAGACCTAAAAGGAACTGATTCTGAGGAATGATCAAGTACTCAAGCCGTCATCTGCCTAGCACAATATCGCGTGCAGGACCCTCAATACTCGCTAGAGACGTCCGACACGCGTACGACTCCAGACGCGATCTTCGCGACGAGCGCCTGGTGGTCGACAGCCAACTGATCGCCAAAGCGGTGGTTGGCAAGATCAGTTCCTGCGAATTGTGGGTTCTCCTGGTGCTCAATTCGCTCGGCCGATCTCAAGTAGTTGATGAAGCGACCAACACGCTCCACGCGCGTCGGAAGATCAAAGCGGCCAATTGTGGCCTTGAAATGTCGGACAAGACCGTCGTCAAAGATCGGCGTGTCCACGAGGACAGCGTCGAGATAGACGAAATCGTCGAAAAGCTCCGTCACGTAGTAAAGCCCCGCTGGTGTGATCGTGACGTATGCCGCACCATCGATATCCTTCCGGGAATAGTTGTCGTACTCGATGAGTCGGAACTCCGAAAGACGCAGCAAAGTGTCTCTTACGACGGTTCTTCTTATGGCAACCTCTTCGGCGGCTAGGAACAGTCTGTTCAAGTCCACATAACCTCGACCCATCGGCGAACTGGCATCCTTGCGAGCGGCCAGGAAGGAAAGAAGGCGGAGTGCATGGAAGTGGGAGCCTCCGATCGTAGGGTCAAAGTCGTAGAGGTTAATCACGTGGCTCCGCTCGGAGCGGTAGTATCGATGTTCGCCGAGAATTATCGATTTCAGAAACTGATGAAGCGCAATCTGGTAGCCAGTGCCGGGTACGCTGAAGAGCTCTCGAACGTTGGTGTTACCAGAGACAAGGAAGTCGTTAAACATGTCGAGAGCATGCCGCATGTTATTCATCCGATCCTGGCAATCCTGAGCTTGATCAACTGTCTGGGAGATTTTCCCAAAATCGTGGTCGCGTTGGGATACTTGTTTGTCGCACTGTTGTCGACAAGATGCAATTCCAAAAGCGGTGCAAGGACACGGCACTCGATGGCCGCGGGTTCATAGTTGGACTGGATGATGACGATCTGCGGGCGTTGGCCATGGAAAGAAAGAAAGCTGTTTCAATGGGGGAATACGGATTGCTCAAGGACAGGTTTGAGGCTTTGGTCATGTAGTCGCCCAGTCAGTTGGAAGGGCGAGGCGGATCATCTCTCCAAATGTTAGGCTTCGCGCTGCCGCTATGGACAGTCCGAGCGGTCATATAGTTGTGATACTTATGAGTACTACATTTCACAATGGATGTCAAGTTGGTCCAGAGGGCTCTCTTCCGTTTGGCCAGACTTCCAGAAACGTGCAAACTGCCCGGCGCGTGTCCTGGAGCTAGTCTCGAAGGGTCGGCTCAAGATCGAATGCGTTCATCTGTTACAGCGATTCAGTCTACCAACCGGCGCTGCTCGCAATAACAAGGCTTGGCACAGGATCTCCGTTCGACGTCTTGCTACTTGGAAAAGGGACCCATGCGCCGATCTCGAACTAGGCGCAAGGAGCGCCTAGCCTGGAACTAAGTCTGCCCGTGCTGTTGGATACGCCGTTGGAAGGGGATGTGAGAATGCGAGCCTGAACCGCAAACGGGTCCCATCATTCTTTATGCAGATTTCTTTCGGATAGAACTCCTCGTGCAGAAAAGCTAAGGAGGTGTCCTTCGAGACCTTCAGATTCGGCTTGGTAGGCAATCCCCTCCGCGATGGAACGAAGCCCTTCAAGAGTGATCTCCGAAGAAGTTCTCACTTCTCTTATGATGCATTGGGCACCATACCACGTTATAGCCGCGCTGGTAGACTATGTGCGACTGCTTCTGCCGTTTCGTCATTCCTGCAGCGTGCTTCGCTATCGGTCCTGCGGCATGGCCCATCAGGACATGGCTACCGCGGAAGGCAGCGGGTTTTCAAGTTTCACTCCAATGCAGTGCCTCTCCGGCGAAAACCTGCAGGGGTTTCCATTTGTGATATGCATTTCGCCCGTTTCCGGCTTGAGAACGAGAGAGCAAACAGATGCGCCTCCCGTTTGATCGATCTCCGTTTTCGCTTCATAACCATGAAAACAAATCGAAAACGGAAAATCTTCGTGATTGCACATCATCTCCCATAGCTGTTCGTAGGCAATCTTATCTTTCCCAGCAGCATCTCCCAAAAGCCTGCCCATTCGCAAGCACCTCCCATAGGTTGCCGCCCAAGTCGGGTCCCCGAAGGCATGCATATGCAGCATATCCCTTGGCTTGAGCCGCTCTGTTAGATAGTGATTAGCATGGAAAAGATAGCCATCACGTGCGTACAGAAAATCCGCCTGAGTCGCACTGGTTTCCACGCCAACGATATCTTTACTAGTGCCCAAAGTGTAGTTGAAGCCAGAGGCTCTCGTCATCCCAACGATTGTACCAATGGCATCTGCCAACCGCGGTTGATCCAGGACTTTACGCGCTACGACCCAATGGGGAACACCAGGCTGAGTATCATCTGGGAAGAGATTATTGATAACGAGTGCAAGACCATGAGAGTTTACCCCAGAGCATCCCACCACTCCCGCAAAGCTCTGAACCAAAGCTTCCCCACCTTCGGCTGTTGGAATTTTCAGCAGAACCAGATGTCGCTGATAATATGCCGGCATGTCATAGGTCTGGCACAAGTATGTACGTCCATCTGCAGCAATGTTGCTTCTAACTGCAAAGGACGTGCAAGCAGGGTAATGCTTGGCGAAGTTCACAGGCAAGGAATCATCAGTCAACTCGAGGCTGGAGTTTAACTGAACTATATCACCAAGAGTCACACCGGCGCCTTCTGCGATCCCTTTCATCTCGTCAAGCAGGTCGGCCGCGTACTGCTCAATGTACGGAATAAACTTGTTCGTGTATTCCTGCATTCGTGATTTCCGACTTCCAAGCAACGGAACGTTCGCCTCTGCTTCCCATGACAACATCTCTTGAATTCCCGAACGCAAGGCTTCACCGTGCTGACGACCTCTATCGTAAGGTTCCCCTTTCAGCTCCAATACCGGGATACCCGAACTGGCACTCATCATTCGCCTCCTTCTTGTAGCAGTAGCTACCGCAAGCCATTTCCAGTTAGAAAATAATCATCTTTCGTCGAATTGGTTACTCCTTATTGTGCCGCTTCCAGTCCTCCATTTCGTGGCCGAGCCATAGGTCGCAGCCCTGCTCCTTCATCATCCTGAGTCTGCCAATTGTCTGGCACCAAGCCTCCGCATTCCATATCAAGTTTGCGGAGTAGATATGGTAGTCAAGATTCTCCATAAGGTAGCACGCATCTGCACAGAGGATGACCTTGCTCTCGCGCCCTTTTACACTCACGACAGCCGATTGGTGACCTGGGGTATGCCCAGGCGTGTGAACGCAAACGATGCTTCCATCACCAAATAGGTCGAAGTCCACCGAGTCAGGCAATTCCACATAGTGAAACTTCCTCGTGTTCTTCAAATCGTTCAATATGTAGACGTGTCTCATATGCACATCTGCCCACCATGCAAACTTTAGTTCTGAACTGCGTACAATAAACGTGGCGTGGGGAAATGACTCCATCTCGCCCGCATGGTCGATGTGGAGATGTGACATCACAACATACCGCACGTCTCTAGGACTAATCCCAAGTCTCTCCAACTGTGCAGGCAGACAGTCCTTCTCTGCCACCCTCATCTCAAGCCCGCTTATTGTCTCACCCCACCACGCCGCTGGATCGCCAAGCCCGCGGTGATTGAGGCCCGTGTCGAACAATACTATTCCTTTGGGATGCTCTATTACGTACATGGGATTAGGGTGCTCATAACGTACGCCCCACTCTCTATTGTTCAGAGTACCCTTGTCGACAACGAAAGTTCCGCACGTCAGGGGATGCAGGACTACTTCGCTCATGCTATCGCCCCTCCTTGTCAACTTCCTTAGCGTCTGAAGGGAGCCTCAATGACGAGCACGCCATTGCTACTGACTGCCACGACGGAAGGCCCCAATAGCCATCGCAAGGAGCACAAACGCCCCATTCAGGATGTTATGTTGAGCGGCTCCGAGGCCAAGTAGGGTTAGTTGGTTGTTGAGTGCTCCTACGAATAGCGCTCCAAGGAGAGTTCCCAGCGCACTAATCTGTCCGCTCTTTGTGGTAACTGTACCAAGATATACTGCCACGAATGCGTCGAGAAGGTACGATTCTGCTGCTCTCGGGGCGGCAATACCTGTCCATGCGGCGAGAGCCACCCCCGATAGCGCAGCCAAGAAGCTGCTGACGACAAACCCAGCGGCAAACACCCTCTTCACGTTCACGCCAGAAAAGAACGCAGCGTGAACGTTACCTCCCACAGCGTCCATTCGCCGCCCGAAAGTTGTGGATTTCGTCAGTAAACGCATGGAAACAACAATCACGACGCAGAATACTAAGATCATGGGCACTGGCCCCAACGAACCTTGTCCGAGGAACAGAAACGGACCTGTAACAGAATCTGGGAGCGTGAACAGTATCTGTGGCTCAGATCCATGCGAATAAATCAGTTCCCCGCTTCTAACAACAAACATCATTCCAAGGCTGCCTATAATTGCGGGCACTCCAACGTAGCCCATAAGGAGACCGTTGATGGCTCCGATGCCAGTGCCAAGTATCACGGGCGCAATAAATGCCAAGACGATGGGTTGGTTATGCGCCACAAGAGCGGCTGCCATTAGCGCAGCGGCGTCGGTGACTTGAGCTACACTTAGGTCCACACCGCGCATCGCCATGGGAATCGATAGTCCCAAGGACAGAACGATAAGCATTACGCTTTGTTCCGCGACAGCGACCATGTTCGCAAATGCGAAGAAGCTCGGCACTATAAGGCCGCCTATGACCAAGACCGTGATCATGCCAAGAAGTGGAAGATTCGCTCGCAATAGATGGCCAATTTTCTGCACTTTCGGACCCCCACGTGAAGGTTCCTGCCTCGTACCTTTCGTGAGTGCATTTGAATCCGCGGGTGTCGGTACCCTGTCCATCATCGCCGCTCCTCGCTAGAATATGGTCACCTGACCAATTGACTTCTTACGGATTATTGCCGGCACAATCGAAATCACAAGAATTAGCCCTTGAATGCCTGGAAGAACCAGATTGGAGACTCCATTCAGAATCAGGCCGTTGTTGATGGCCGCAAGAAACATCGCCGCGACAACTGTTCCCACTACGTCTAATTGTCCTGCCCGATTGAAAGTAGTTCCTAGGAAAGAAGCAGCCAAAGCGCTGATAAGGAAGTCAAGGCTAGCCGGAACTGCCGAGGCTCCAAAACTGTAAGAGGACATAATCACGCCAGAGAGCCCAACGATGAGCCCTCCGAGCACAAAAGCGAGAACAACCGACACATTCTTGCTCAATCCACGAACTGTTGCTGCTTGTGCGTTTCCCCCAACCGCATACATGTGGAGCCCAACTCGCGATCGCCTAAGAAAAACTCTAAGCAAGAGTAGGATTCCAAGGACAATTAGCACGATCACCGGAACGGGTCCCCAATAGCCCTGTCCCAGAGTAAAGAAGACCGGTTGATTCGCTAGCGTGAATGACTGGCCGCGATTGAACGCAAGAGTCAGACCCATGAGCGCAAACATCGTACCTAGAGTTCCAACAAATGGCGGCATCCTGAGCAGCACAACGAGAGCGGCATTCACTGCGCCGACGCCCAAGCCCACAAATCCACCCATTGAAACTGCAGCTAGTGTAGTCATTCGCGCTGCAATCATTCCTGCAGATAAATTTGAAGTCAGCTGGCTAAGAGCTCCGACTGACATGTCGAACCCGCCCGAAATGAGAGCTATAGTCAAACCAAGAGCGATAAGTGAAAGCACACTTCCTTGCTTCAGTATGTCGAAGAGGTTCCCAGGTGCGAGGAACCGCGGTGCTGCAACGCTGAAGGCAAGCACCATCAAGAGCATGCCACCAATAGTTCCCCATCGCTTCAAGAGAGCGCCCGTGGAGATCCGTGGCTTGTGCGACGTGGCATGCTTCGAAGCGTCGGCTAAGGCGTCGCCAGCCTCCGTCCCTTGGCCGACAGTCGTGGCCCAGTATAGGAGGGACTCCTGAGAGAATTCTGCCCTCTGGAGCTCCTTAACCATGCGACCCTTTACCATCACGACTATTCGATCGCACATTCCAATCAATTCATCGAAATCTGAAGAGACGAATAGGACTCCGCCGCCTTGCCTCGCAAAATCGGTCATTTGTCGATATACTTCAACTTTCGCGCCTACGTCGATGCCAACAGTTGGCTCGTTAAGCACGAACACGTATGGCTTGCCTAGTCAACCACTTTCCTATGACAACTTTCTGTTGGTTCCCTCCGGAAAGCAGTCTTGCTTCTTGTTCTGGCCCCACTGTGGCAATTCGAAGGGAAGATATTAGCCTGCCCACGTCGGCGAGTTCGCTCTTTCGGTTCATGAGCCCCATCTTCGACCAAAGACGAAGGTTCGCAATGGAGAGGTTTTCCCTAACACTCAGGTTGCCAACTAGACCCTCGCTTCTCCGATCTTCTGGTACATAGGCAACTCCGGCTGCACTAGGACCGTCCGGCGACCTGTAGTCAACGCGGCGACCACTGACCAAGACGTCGCCTTCCACATCCTGCTCAGCTCCGAACAGGGCACGTGCGAACTCAGTCCTCCCGGAACCTACAAGCCCACAAATGCCCAAGATTTCTCCGCCCCGCAGCTGCAGAGAGATTCCTTGAAACTTTCCCGCACTTGTGAGATTCCGCACTTCCAGAACGGGACCTGCGATTCGGATGTTTTCCTTGGGGTAGAGTTGCTTTAGGTCACGCCCGATCATCATTCTGATGATGGTCTCTCTCCCTATGTTCTTGATGATAGCCGTATCAACAACTTTTCCATCGCGAAGAACGGTCACACTGTCTGCAAGCTCAAATATCTCGCCGAGATGATGTGAGATATAGATAATTGTGACACCTCTGCTGCGAAGCGTTCGAACTATGTCGAACAGCTTAACAATTTCTTTGCTCGACAAAGCCGCTGTTGGCTCGTCGAGAATAAGAATCTCCGGCTCGCGAGCTAGGGCGGCGCAAATTGCAATCTGTTCGTGCTGTGCTATCGAAAGATTCTGGACAAGATCGTCTGCTGCGAAGTCGGCGTCGATGCTTGACAACAGCGCGCCACATTTCACGCGCATCGCGGACTGGTTCATAAAGCCCAAAGACCCCTTAGTTTCGAAGTTCAAGAAGACATTCTGCCAGACAGTCAATGAGGCTATGACATTTGGATCTTGGTGGATGATTGCGATCTTTTGAGCAAGAGCATCCTGTGGGCCGTGAAGGCTAATTCGCCTGCCACGCAAGGATATCGTGCCTGCGTCGGCGTGGTAGACTCCCGTTATGATCTTTACGAGCGTGGACTTTCCTGCGCCATTCTCGCCAACTAACGCCCTTATCTCGCCCTGCCGCACGTCAAAATCAACATGATCGAGAGCTAATAGGCCTGGGAAACTTTTTACAATACCCTCGCAACGAAGAATGGGCCCCTCGTTAGTAGGCTTGAGATCTAGAGGATTGGCACTCATTGTTGGATTCAAACTCCCCGGCTAACGCCTGATAGCAACGGGCCCGTACGCCGCAAGACTATCTTTGAGAACGCAACCTCACTCCAGTGCTCTAAAAGCGTCTCCACGAACCAAGAAGAACAAGGCGCGGGGGCATAGGCCCCCGCGCAGCTCCATACGCAAGCCGATCACCACATTGTGTCAGTCACTCCGCCAAGGATCGCTCATGGAACCACGGAGCTGACCATTCCAACGTCCTGCGTCTGCGGAAACCTGGCCATGATCTGGGCTTTGTCCAACTTCAGGGTTGCCCACGCGTTTAGTCCAAAACGCGTTTCGATGGCCTTGACACCATTGCTCCGCGTAGCCGTGAAGAAGTTTGTGAATTCGCGAATGGGGATGCTCGCGGCCTGACCGTTCAGAGCCCTGACGATGTCCGTGGCAGCGAGCTCGCCGATATGCGGGATGTCTTGCGCTACGGTCGCTACAAACGGACTCCGATCCTCGTACAACATCTGGAAACCGATGACATCACCATCGATAGAGGCCGCCTTTATCTCCGAGCGTCCAGCCCTTCGAATAGATTCCACAGGACCTGATACCAGCAGGTCATACGCCCCCCAAACTCCTGCAATACTACCTTTCTGGGGATGGGCCGTCAAAATGTCCATCATCTGGGCCTGTCCCTTCGCCGGGCCGTGCTCGGTAGGAACTTCATGCAGGACGATTTGTGGATAGCTCTTTGCCATGGCCTCCAGCATCGCCTTGCGGATTTCAAGTACTGGCGCGCCAGGGACCCAGAAAACGTAGACGTCGCCTTTGTAGCCGATTGCTGAGAAGAGCGCACGGGTCATCATGACTCCCATCATGGCGTCGTCGCCGCCGACGTCCGTGAGTGCACCGGGAGTAGTAGAGCCCACGGTTGTTGTCACAACGGGGATGTGTCTGGCGTTTGCCTTAGCGACAACTGGCGCCAGCTGCTGTGGATCCCCCAGAGCGATAATGATTCCGTCAACGCCTGAGTTTATGAGATTCTCGATGTTCTCATTGTGCTTCCTGGGATCCGTTTGACCGTCGGTAACAACCATAGTTCCCCCGGTAGCTTCAATGACCTTTTTCGCTCCAGCGATGATGTCGCGGTCTGCGTCGTTGACGATTTCCCGGGATGCGAATCCGATCTTGTATGTCTTGCCAGACGGAAACTTTAGAGCGCCCATGGTGCTTTGAGCAAAAGCCGCCGATGCAAAAAGTGCCATCCCGGCCACCAATAGGATAACCTTAACGTGCAACCTCTTCATGGTTTCCTCCTTACGAAGAGCTGTGAACTTGGACTGCCCTTGCAACTCTGAAAGAACTACAAACAGACAATAGAATCCTTCCTCGCCTAAAGCCTCCTTTCTTGGGCCGACCTTTACGACGCGAAAGAGACCACTGAGTTGCGGCATGGTCGGCTCGAATCATACGGCCTGCTCGAATCATACGGCCCGCTTTCCACTCGAATGTCTGACTATCAATCGGGTTTCGAGTTCAATGGTCTGTTTGGTCGACACCCCCCCTATTCTTTCAAGCAGGGCCCGGGATGCTGAGAATCCCATTTCGTACTTGGGCTGATCGACCGTAGTGAGAGGCACTCGAAAGTACTCTGCGAACTCGATGTCGTCGAATCCAACTACAGATATGTCGCCTGGGACGGACAGACCACTGTCTGTGATCGCTTCCACGGCCCCAAATGCAACTATGTCACTTGTAACGAACAGCGCGGTTGGCGGCTCCCTCATTTGCAGGAGCTTCTCGGTGCAGCTTCGCCCTCCGTCTAGTCTCCCGTTTGAAAAGAGTATCAGATTCTCGTCGACTTCGACTGAGCTATCGATGAGCGCCTGCCTGTATCCATTAACCCTTTCAACCGATGTTGACCATTCTCTTGGAAGACAGATGCAAGCGATCCTTTCATGGCCAAGCTCAACCAGATGTTTTGTTGCCTCATATGCGCCCTCGGAGTTTTGACTGGTCACGCACAGTATGTCACTTCCATTGATCTTTCTGTCAGCAATCACGAGGGGCAGATATTTTTCTGCGTAGAGGAACTTGGCTCCTGGTGTGTTCGAAGTGGGGGTAAGTATTAGGCCGGCAACCTGGTTTTCCAAGAGGAGCCCAAGGTAAAGTTCTTCCTTTTCTTGCTGGTTGTCGGAATTGCAGAGTATCGTCGAAAAGCCCTCTCGAAATGCCACATCCTCAACGCCTCGTGAGAACTCAGCATAGAATGGGTCGGTTATGTCACTAATTATCAGTCCGATTGTTTTCGTCTTCCGTTTTGCCAGACTCTTCGCAATCGCATTTGGCAGATAATTCAGTTTCTCAATAATCATCAGCACGCGTTCTCTAGTCTCCTGGGACACTCCTGCCTTGCCGTTAACGACAAGTGAAACTGCGGTTGGCGAGACGCCCGCTACTTTTGCGATCTCTTTGATTGTGACCTGTCTACCCACAACAATTCTCGTCGGCGTCCTTATGCGCTTCATATATCACAAATCACTTTGTAGTAATAAATTACAAACATATACTTAAACGCAACAGTAATCCTATCATCGGCGATCGATCTTGTCAAGTGCTTTCGGCAAGAACGACAGAGCGAGAAGAAGGATGGAAGAAGTAGCGCAGCTCCTTAAATGGGACCTCCTGGATGAGAGAATCAAGCTCTATGGCGACACGGGTGGGACTGGGAACGAGTCTCTCCGATCCCCATTTAGCGCCATGAAGTCCGCGCCTCTCTTCCCACGAACCACAAACCGTGATGTACTGCGGATGAAAATCTTGAATCCGAAGGCCACGAATCTCTCCTTGGCGAAGACCCGTGGCCACTCCAAGAATCGAGGCTGCGAAATAGACGCGTTCGCCCCTCCAAACCGACGAGAGGGAGCTTGGACCGAAAAGAGCATGAATCTCATCAGGGGTGATGATGCCATGGACCCTAAACTTTTCGGTGAAGGACTCCATGCCTACCGCGGGGTCAGCGTTTATGTATCCTCGACGAACAGCTTCTTTCATCATCACCTTCATGCAATCAAGGATGCGGTTCAGACTCGCAGGTACGAGCCCGTAGTCTTTGTAAAGTCCCATGATCCAGGATTCGACATGGTGGCGCCGAATACTGCGGATTGTTTGACCTTGGAAATGTGGCAGGATCAAATTCTGGACTTGTCCTCCTCGGATCTGGGCGAAAATCCTTGAGAAATGTCCTCCTCTGGCGATCTTCCGTTGGATGTATTCTCCTTCATAGTCCCAAAAGCACGATGCGAAGCTTTCGAACGTCATTCCGCGTTTGCCAGGGAGAATGATTCTCCCTTCTCTGAGCCTTTGGTCAGCCCAGTTTCGCGCAGCAGCCTTGGAGAATTGAAGAGTTGAGATAGGCGACATGTAGTCCCCGTTCTCATCGCGGAAACGGCAGTAATAAATGTAGGTGTTAGGTTTGACAGTAGGTCGTTTGAAAAGGGAGTAGGGACGCTTGGGCTTCTCCATGGTGCACCTCTGCACCGAGAAGACTTCTTCCAGTGCCCTGTTTCCCACGCAGGGCAACGGCTACCCCATGACGGGCTTGCGGCTCTTGAAAGATTGAGCACAGCCAATCCCACAGGAACTGGTAATGCTCCGTGTTCCCTCGACACAGCACATCGAGCAGATAGAGACGGAACCGGACACACGATCCGTCGGGCGAGGGCTTCACTCCCCAGCCAGCCCAGGTATTCACCTCCCCTGGTCGATCCTTCTCTTCCCCAGGACGAAAGGCGATCCTTCTCGGCTCCTCCTCGCAGCGGCTGTCCCACCACTCCCGCCCTGCGTGGTGGGCCGTCGCTTTCATTGTTTTTACCGTGATTGGTTTTCTCGATCTGTTGTCGATTCTCGTTGTGGTCTCGGTGGCGTAAGTGGTGTAGGTAAAGTTCCCTGCACCCTCCATCCAGTGCGGGTGGTTGTAGGCGACGACCTCCCCCTGTTTGAGTGCTGCGGTGTCCAGTGCGTAGTAGCGGCTGCCGATTCTCACCATTTGGAAGCGGGAGAACCTTGCCAGGGCATCCCATTCCTTTTGTTTCGCTTCTTGTTCCTCGACTATTTGGCGAAGCACCTTCACCATCTCATCCTCGTCGAGCGGAGGATCGCACTGCTCTTCGTTGAACTCGCTCATCTTGGCGATCAACTCATCGTTGCAGGGCAGCGTCTTGGCGTATTCATACAGGGCTTCCTGCCGCTTTTCATTCTGATAGACCTTGGATTCGCTCATTTGCCGTCCCCTCCCTTGCCGTGAAGAACACGACGCAGATCATCAGCGGTGTGGGCCGGAGCTGGGGATCGGTGGGGCAGGCGTTGGGAGCGATTGAATGCTCCTGCCGCTTGCAGGTCATTGATGAGATCGGTGGTGATGGCTTGCGTTTCGCAAAGTTCCCGGTGTAGTCGGGCTATCTCACGCACCAAGAGACGAGTTGTTTTGTCTGTCATTTTTGCCTCGCTATGGACTGGAAAAAGAAACGCCTAAACACACGACTTTTCCGACCCGTGTATTTAGGCGCATAGCGGGGACACACAATGGGTCGGTTAGTCATTGCGTATCCTCGTGTCCGACGGCAAGCCAACGGCTTCTATCCGTCAGACATTATCTTATGTTGTCCTACCTTCAAGTATGCCTTTCACGATGCACCTTTCTGCTCGATCCCATTCCGTATCTCGATAGAACGAGGCATCCCAAGGGATGGGGACACTCCGACTTCACTCGATCCGCTTTCCAGCGACCGCAAGATCAGATTCGAGAGGTATTCGCTAACAAACATGTTGTTTGACGCCGCTCTGGAACGAATGATGTTTTTGAGACTTCTCGGAATCGAGAGATTTGATTGTTCGGTCTCTTTCATACGCTATTATCTTTGTCGAGGATTCTGCGAAAAGTGTGTGTTCTATGTATTTTTTGGGGACGATACGAAACTATCGCATTCGCTTTGGGGCAAAAACAAGCATGTCGAGTTTTGCCACGAGTGCCAGCCCGCAGAGCCGTGAGGGGACGGGGGCTTACACGTCCCCCTCGTCGAAGTCCTTCGGCACCCGAAACTTGGTTCCCTCTTTCACGAGAGTGCGAATAGCCCGCATCATGTCGTTGATCGTCTGCTTGTCAAAGACATCCCAATCGTTGCGAAGGCACCAGATGAAGTGGCGATACTGACGCTCGCTCTTGAAACGAACCTTTTCGTCAAGCTCGTCGCTCACTTCCTGTTCCACATCCGCTTGGCTCTCGATGAGATAGGGGATGCCATACCCCCGTTTCTCAATCTCATCAAAGAGTTCTCCGTTGGAGAACTGGTCAATCGTCTTCTTTGTCGTTGTCGTTTTCCTCATAGCGTGTTCGTTGATTCCTCCATTACGCATTACGGGCATTACAGGCTGACTGCCTGATACTTTCCGGTGCCTGTAATGCGTGTAATCTGCCCGTCCTTGTGCATCCGATGAATCAAAACCCTGGCGGAGTTCAGCGTGATGTCCATTTCCTTCGCAAGTTCGGAGGGCGTCTTCGGTTCCTGCAGAATCTCCAGGGCGGCGGCACGGCTGTCGGAGAGTTCCTCCACCGGCTCCGGCTCATCGGACATCTGCCACACCCCATCGACCAGTTCCAGGGGCAACTGCATCTCCTTGATGTCTCGACCAGTGATCGAGAGCGTTCCCTTCGTCTTGTTGCGGGGGCGGCGCAACTCTGCCACTGCATCCGCCACTGCCGTGATGCCCTGCGACCCGATGGGGGACAAAACGAAGTCGTCCTTCTTGTTCTTGGACGAGTGATGCATGGCGACCAACGCCAGGTGGTAGGTGTCGGCGAGGTTCTTGAGTTGCAGCAGCGAGGCGTAAGTGTTGGCGTAGTTGCTGCCAAGCACGACCTCGCCGCCCAACTGCGCCAGGGTATCCACGACAACCAGCTTCGGGTGCAACTTCTTGATCTTCGCCTCAATGGTTGCCATCGCTCGACCAGGCGGAAGACGGTCATAGGTGATGATCGAAAGTGAATCAAGTGGAGTTCCGTTCCGCAGCTGTTAATTCCCGCTGAAATCTGACCCGTTTTTCCCGCTGAAAATTGACCCACCTCCCGAAGTACTCCTGTCAGAGGGACAGGAGGGAATGCGAGGTGATCAGCATGGAAGATTGGGTGACCATAAGGACCTTGAAGGCCAGAAATCCTGCCCTTGGTTCCAGGGCCATCGCGGGGCTGCTGGGGATCTCGCGAAACACGGTCAAGGGCGCCTTGGCCAGCGATCGGGCTCCGCAGTACGAGCGGGCCAAGGTGATCAATCCCGATATCGAGCCCTGGGTGGAGTTCGTGACCGAAGCCTACCTGGTGAAGCACTTGCGCGTCAGCCGCATCCTGGCCGATTTGCGCTCCAAAGGATTCACGGGCGGCAAGTCCGCGCTGTACCGCTGGATCGAGGAAGAGCTGAAGCCGCGGCGGGATGCTCAGAGCGCTCAGGCGTTCCAACCCTACGAGACCAGGCCAGGCGAGCAGATGCAGTACGACTGGGCGGAGTATCGGGTGTTGATCGGCGAAGGGATCACGCGGGTGTATCTGCACTTGGCAATCCTGGGCTACAGCCGCTACAAGGTCTTCGACGCCAGCCTGACCGTACATCAGGGTGACGTGTTTGCGGCGATTGAGGAGGCCTTGTTCGTCTTCGACGGGCTGACCGAGCGGCTGCAGGTGGATAACGCCAAGGTCTTCGTGTTGGACGCCTCCAGCGCGCAATTTCGATGGAACCCGAAGTTTCTGCAGTTCTGTGGCTTCTTCGGCATCGAGCCTACTCGCTCCGCCCCCTATCACCCCTGGAGCAAGGGCAAGGTAGAGAAGCCGTTCGACCACCTGGAGGCGCATTTCATCCAAGGCGTCCGCTTCGACAGCTTCGAGCAGTTTCTCCTGAAGCTCAAGGAATACCAGGACAGGGTCAACACCACGGTGCACTCGGTGACGCACAAGACCCCCGCGGAGCTCTTCGAGTTGGAGCGGAAGATCCTTCGACCGCTGCCTCGTGACCCGTCCACCGACGAACGCAATCGTTTCGTCGGCGTGGCCGAGCAACTGCGCACCGTCAGCTCTGACTGTCTGATCTGCTGGGGCGGCAATCGCTACTCCGTGCCTCACGTGTTGGTCAGAAGCCAGCTATGGGTACGGGTTCGCAAAGGGATCCTGTTGGAGATCTACACGCAGAAAGGGACCCTCGTTGCCACCCATCGCCTTCACTCGGGCAAGGGCCAGGTCATCGTGGAACAGGGCCATTACCGCGGCTATCGCAAGCAAGGCGAAGGGGAAGGCTTCGAGATGTCGGCTCACTTGCTGCGAGCTCGATTGGGCGAGGGCTATCCCCGTCTGGAGGAGTTCTTCAGCAGCCTCAGGGCGCAGAAACGCTTCAATCCCGAACACCATCTGTCGCGGATCATGCAGATCTTTGCCCACTACCACGACGATACCTGTATCCGGGCTTTGGAGGCCTGCTTCCGTTACCGCTGTTTTTCCGCCGCCTTCATCCAAGGCATCATCGGACCCGAGCGCGCGCTCGCCGTTCCCACGCTGCCCGCCATCGAGATTCCCAGGATGCGACTGCCCACGCCCCCGATCAAGCGTGACCTTCGGGAGTACCAAATATGAACCAGCACACCCGCCTTCAGATCGACAACGGCTCTCTGGAAGAGAACGTGAAGGAGTACTGCAAGCTGCTGTCCTTGCCGGTAGTTTCCACCTGCTACCAGAAGCTCGCCCTTGAGGCGACCAAGGCCAAGATGGGCTACCAGGAGTACCTGTACGCCGTGCTGCAGCAACAGGTCATCGCCAGGGTCGACAATTCCGTCAACGCTCGGATCAAGAAAGCGAACTTCCCCTGGCTGCGCAGCTTGGAGGAGTTCGACTTCAGCTTCCAGCCCCAGCTGGACGAGAAACTTATCCGTGAATTGGGAAGTCTCAGTTTCCTGTCCACCGCGCACAACGTGCTGTTCATCGGTCCCCCTGGCGTTGGCAAGAGCCATCTCGCCATCGCCCTCGGGCTGAAGGCGGCCTCCTCGAGAAAGCGTACGATGTTCTTCACCGCAGAGTCCCTTATCCAGCAACTCATCGCCGCGGAGGTTTCTCGCCAATTGCCCTTGTTCCTCGATATGCTGTCACGACTGGACCTCATCATCATCGACGAGCTAGGGTATCTGGAGATCACGGCACAAGCGGCCTCACTGTTCTTCCGCGTCATCAGCCGCCGTTACGAGAAAGGCTCGATCATCATTACCAGCAACAAACCCTTCGAGGAGTGGGGGCAGATCTTCAAGGACGACGTCGTTGCCTCCGCGATACTTGACCGGCTCCTGCACCATAGCTATCCGTTTTTCATCCAGGGCAAGAGCTACCGCATGAAGCAACTCATGGGTCCGAAGAAGATCGACAGAAAGGAGTGATCGCAGTAGACTATAGCTCCACAGGGTGGGTCAAAATCCCGTGGAAAAGCGGGTCAATTTTCAACGGGAAACAACATTCGCCTACTATTTTGTGGAGAGTCTTCAAGAGCGCAAAATCCAGGCCCATTTTCGTCGCTTCAGGACTGTGGTATTCGATTAGCCTGGCCAGCGGGAACGGTCAGACGTACGCCATTCCATCGATGACTCGAATCAGGTACCAAAGTTGCGCGTCTTCCCGCTTGTTGCACCTGGAAAAATCAAAGAAAACCGGACTTATCGGAATAGAACTCGCTGTAAGGTATTATGAATCAGTAAGGAAAAATAGTAGTGCACCCACAACACTGGATAGGGGGTCGGACGCGCTCCTCGACGAACTGCGCCGCCAGCCCGCGGTATTGAGCCACTTCAGACGGCTGCTCATGAATCATGTCTGCCAGCAGCTTCAACCTACTGTCTCCTCATTCCCGTTACGCCTAACATAGAGTTGAGTTGCGCCGAATCACCAGCGCGAAGCAAACCACAGCGACGACATTCGTTCGAACCAGAGGACCGCCTTAGCAGGGTGTTGAAAATGGGCCCTGGCAAAAGACTTTGTTCTCTTCTTGCATCATTCGTGCCTTCGCCGTCGGTCTGAATTGGTTGTTCCTTCACTGCCCCAGTCGGACTCTGCGTCATGTGTGGCCTGCATCTTCACGCTGAATTGAGACTGTACTCAAGATTGCGCATCCGCACCAGGTTGTAGGCTGCCGCAGTGAAGGTAAATGCCCAGCCCACTCGCTGGGTACCACGGAAGCGGGTTTTGCGATGTCCTCCCACAGTTTTCATCCAGCCAAAGATCTCTTCCACCCGTTTCCGCACCCTTTGGCTGATGGCGTATCCGCCATGTCGAACGGTGCGCGCATCGATGGAGGAGCCTTCGCGCTTTTGTGCCACATGGGGCGTCACCCGCATGTCGCGAAGATCCCTCACAAACTCCGGTACATCGTAAGCTTTGTCGGCGCCCACGGTGATGCGTTTGCTCCCTCCCAGGCATCCAGCATCGCGCAGGCCGCCTCCCGCTCGGCCGTTCCGCTGCCAATAGTCAGCAGGCTGTCCACCACCAGGCCGTTTCTGTTCTCCATCAACACATGCCCCATGTAGCTCAACCGCGCTTCCCCGCCAGCCGACTTCTTCAGCAATCGTGCATCGGGATCCGTCGTGGACTGGTGGGTCGTGTTCGATCGCTTCTCACCGCGGAAGTCCACCTCGGGGTTGCTTCCCGACTGCCCAGGGTCTTGCGGCCCCTGATCCTTGGGCTGAAAGCTCTTCTGCGACGCCCACGCTTCAATCAGCGTCCCGTCGACGGTGAAGTGCTCGTCGGACAGCAGCCCCTTTCTCGTGCCTGATCTCGGATCTGGCGGAAGAACTCGTGGCCACTTCAGAGCCGATCAATCGATCGCGGTTCTTGGAGAACGTGGAATGATCCCACACCTCGTCGTCCATCGACAGCCCTACAAACCATCGAAACAGCATGTTGTAGTCCAGCTGCTCCATGAGAAGCCGCTCACTGCGGATGGAGTACAGCACTTGAAGCAGCAGCGCCCGAATAAGTTTCTCGGGAGGGATAGATGGTCTTCCTATCGAGGAATACATGCTCTCAAAAGCATCTGACATATTGTCCAGAGCGGCGCTAACCATCTTTCGGATTGAGCGCAGCGGATGATCGGCAGGAACCCGAGCTTCTGCTGAGATATAGCTGAAGACCCGATCCTGCTCCTGATTTTCTCCTCGCATCCATCCCCTCCCGAATTGATGATAAGGGGAGCATAGCTTATATAGCCTATGAAGACAATGAAAGTGGGACTTTTTCAACAC
>CAWGAC010000028.1:0-276097 GCA_963820435.1 uncultured Spirochaetota bacterium
TGTTCCATGGCAGTCCTCCTGGAAGGCGTCGTTCCTTGGCAGGGGTCCGGATATCCCCTACCATCGCATTGGCGCCCCGGTGTGGTCAACGAACACCGGTCCGTCCATACGCCATTCCCTTTCGGCCAGTGCGAGTATGGCGCGCGCGGACTCCAGGGTGTCATACTTGGCGTCCTCTCCACCCATACGGGTGCGCATCCAACCGGGATGGACCGCGAGGACCTTGATGCCCTTCTCTCTCAGGTAGTTCTGGAGGATCATTGAGGCCATATTGAGAGCAGCCTTGGACATGCAGTACGCGTACCAGGCATCACGCTGACAGTCGGCAATGCTGCCCGCCTCGGATGAGAGGTTTACCACCATCGCACGCGGGCTGCCATAGAGCAAGGGAACAAAGTGCTTCAACACCCGCAGCGGTCCCAGGGCGTTCACGTCGAGCGTCTCCGCCGCGGCATCAAGGTCAATGCGCTCGATGGGGTTCACGGCACTTTCCCGATACAGGAGAGCGGCGTTGTTGATGATCAGATCGAGGCGCTCGACCCCTCTGCTCACCGCTTCTGCCGCGGCCCTGACCGATTCTTCGCTGGAGACGTCGACGACGATTACATGCAGGGCGCCGGGATACTGCTTCTCCAGCAGCGCGAGGGGCTCGGATGGGGAACGCGTTCCGGCAAAAACACGGTCACCAGCCTCGAGGCATAGTCTCGTCAGGGAGAGACCCAGGCCCCTGTTCGCGCCTGAGATGAATATGTTTTTCACCCTCTACAGCCCTTCCGCCTCTTCGAGGCTCAAGCCCACGATGCGGCCCGTCCTTGGTTCACGCCGACGCATCTGTCTTCAAAAGATCGTGTACGTTACCAGTCATTGTCCTGCTGATGCTGCGAAAATGGCCATACAATTCGGCTTGACAAAGCGCATTGGCAATTATAGCATTCGTGTACGTAAACGGACAAGGGGGCGGTATATGCTGGATTTCGAAACGGAAACCGAAAATCGGGATTCTTGGGATCATGCACGGCCTCTACGACGAGAAGCAGCCGCAGATCACGACACAGCAGGAGGGGTTTGCCCGGCAGGTCGCTGCGCGGCTTGCCGACGTAGCCGATGTCGAGTTCTCCCATGCGGCCAAGAGCCGGCAGCAGATCGAGCAGGTGGTGCGTGACTTCAACGCGCAAGGCTGCGACGGGATATTGATCATCATGCTGTTGTACAGCCCCGGCTTCCGGCTTGTCGGAGCGCTGCGGGAGAACCGGCTGCCGATCATGCTCGCCAACATCCAGCCTATCGCGAGTGTCACCACGGATTGGGACTGGGGCCGGCTGACGACCAACCAGGGGATCCACGGCGCGCAGGACACCGGCAATATGCTCTATCATGCCGGCGTCCGGCCCGCAGTGGTCACGGAGGACTGGCAGAGCGAGGAGTTCAAATCCTTCGTCGGGGATTGGGCGCGCGCTGCCAAGACTGCCGGAGAGCTGAAGCGCATGCGCATCGCTTCCTTTGGCCGGATGAAGGGGATGGGCGACATCGTCGGCAACGACGAGATCATGCTGCGGGTTCTCGGCCCGGAGGTGAACTTCGAAGGAATCGGAGACGTGCGCAAGCGCATGGATCGCGTCACGGAGAAGGAGATCGATGCGCAGGTCGCGGAGGATTCCCGCAACTTCGCCATCGATCCCCGGTTGCCCCGTGAAAATCACCGCTATGCCGCGCGGCTTCAGCTCGGGATAGAGCAGTTCCTGAAGGAGTTCGGCTACGACGGCTACAGCGCGAACTTCGGCGTGTTCGAAGAGGATGGGCGGTTCACCCAGATTCCGATGCTCGCGGCGTCCAACCTCATGGCAAAGGGGTACGCGTATTCCAACGAGGGCGACGTGCACACGGCTGCCATGGTGGGGGCCGGACATGTCCTGGCGGGCGACGGCCATTTTACCGAGATGTATTCCCTGGACTTTGTGAAGGACTCGGCGCTCATGAGCCATATGGGGGAGGGGAACTGGAAGATCGCGCGGAAGGACCGGCCCATCCGCCTCATCGACCGGGAGCTGGAGATCGGCGGTCTCTCCAATCCGCCGACGGTCGTCTTCAGCGCGCAGCCGGGGCCGGCCACACTCGTTTCCCTCGTCCCCCTCGAGGGGGTTGTGTACCGCCTGGTGGTGTGCCAGGGAGAGATCCTCGACACGCCCGAGTACAAGTCCGTCCCGATGCCCTATTTCCACTTCAAGCCGGACACCGGCATACGGCGGTCCATGGACAACTGGATTCTGGCTGGCGGCACCCACCACCAGGCGCTCGTACGGGGACGCCACCTGCGGCGCTGGAAAATGCTCTGCGAGATTCTGAAAGTCGACTGCGTCACGGTGTAGCAGCGGCCCCGTTCAGGGGCAGGACGGCGGAGGGCCGAAGGCCGGCGCATAAGACACGCGGAGGTTACCGCGGAGGTTACAATGAAGGCGAAGGTCACAGTCCATGAGCAATTCCGCAAGGGGAAGGTCGATGACAGGTTCTTCGGCTCGTTCGTCGAGTACCTCGGGCGGTCGATCTACGGGGGCATATACGACCCCGGCCATCCCACGGCGAATGGGCAGGGCTTCCGGCGCGACGTGATGGATATCACGAGAGAGCTTCGAATCCCGATCATCCGTTACCCGGGGGGTAATTTCGTCTCGACCTACAATTGGGAGGACGGCATCGGCCCGGTGGAGAAGAGACCGGCCCGGCTGGACCTCGCGTGGAAGGCGGTGGAGACGAACAGGGTGGGGCTCCACGAGTTCGCCCAGTGGGCGAAGGAGGTTTCGGCCGAGATCCTGATGACCGTGAACCTCGGGACCAGGGGTGTCGCGGAAGCCCTCAGTCTCCTCGAGTACTGCAATCATCCCCGCGGCTCGTACTGGAGCGATCTGAGGCGAAAGAACGGAAAGGAGGAGCCGTTCAATGTCCGGCATTGGTGCCTCAGCAACGAGCTTGACGGCGTCTGGCAGGTAGGCCAGAAGACCGCGTACGAGTACGGCCGGCTCGCCAATGAGACGGCAAAGGCGATGAAGCTCCTCGACGGCACAATCAAGGTGTGCGCGTGCGGGAGCTCCTTCCGCCGAATGCCGACATTCCTGGAATGGGACCAGACGGTCCTCGACCTCTGCTACGACACTATCGACTACCTTTCGCTGCATTCCTATCTTCGCAATGCGGAAAAAGACCCCGATACCTATCTGGCGGAATCCATGGAAATGGAGGAGATGATCGACCTGACCGTCAAGATGTGCGACTGCGTCAAGGGCAGGAAAAGGAGCGCCCGCACCATCGACATCTCCTTTGACGAATGGAATGTCTGGCCCCGGGCCCAGGAGGACGACCGGTTCATCAATCCATGGAGAATCGCCCCGCCGCTGCTCGAGGAAACCTATACCATGGAGGATGCAGTCGCGTTCGGCTGCATGCTCAATGTGCTCTTCCGACATGCTGACCGTGTGAAGATTGCCTGCCTGTCGATGCTGGTGAACGTTTTCGGACCCATCATGACTGAAAATGGAGGGGCGCTCTGGAAACAGACCATTTTCTACCCGTTCAGCTACGCGTCGCGCTATGGCCGGGGGGATTCGCTCGAGGTGCGCCTCGATTGCCCCGGCTACGAGAACAAGGTCTTCGGACACGTTCCTTTTGTCGACGTGAGCGCGGTGTACAGCGAAGAACGGGGAGAGGTCGTGCTTTTCGCGGTGAACCGCAGCCGCGGTGAGAGCGTTGAACTGGAGACCACCCTGGGCGGATTCCAGAAGGCGAACATGGTCGAACAGGTCGTGCTGGACAGCAAAGAGCCCGGGACATGCAACACGAAGAGCTCCCCCGATGCAGTGGTGCCTCGCGGGATAAAGGGAGCCCGCATGGAAAAGGAAATCGCCCGGGTGCAGCTTCCTCCGTTGTCCTGGAACATGCTGAGATTCGCGGTCTCACGCTGAGACGAGCCGGGACAGAAGAACCGCCGCAAAGGTCACTGCAGCGCAACTGGCAAAGTTCACCACGTCATTGTTCACGAATGCCAGGCCGCGGGCCAGCCGGTTGGGCACGCCCTCGTCGGTGAAGGCGCGTTCCGTCACGAGGAGCGCGGGCCGCGCGGGGTTCGCGTCGCCTGCCGCACGTACATACTGCGCCTGCAGCGTCCCGCCCAGCAGGCTGTCGAGCAGCGAGCCAAGAAAGCCGCCGGCGGCCACGAATGCCGCGACGCGGACAAATCCTCCCGACAGCAGGCGAAATGAAAGATTCTCCGCGGCAAAGATCAGCGCGATGAAAATCGCGCCGGCAAGAGACGCCGCGCAGCCGGCCAGGCTCACGCCTCCCGAGATACCGCGCGGAACGGGCCGCAGGCGAAGCAGAGAGACAGGGTCATTTCGCGACAGCACGCCCAGCTCGCTCGCCCATGTGTCCGCATTGGAGGAGGCGAAAGACACGGCAAATCCGGCAGCCCACGCGGGGTCACGGGTGAGACCGAAAAGAAGCGCCATGAGGGTTCCCATGCCCCCATTGGCCAGGACTTGAAAAAGATCCCGCCTGCTTCCCTTCTGATGCATGCTTTTCAGCGCTTCTTTCTCCACGGAGCGCACCCATCCGAGCCCGGTGGAAGAGACGAAAAACGCCATGAGAATGAGCCAGAAGAAGGGGCTTCCCACCGCGAAAATAATGGTCCCGAGCGCCATGCCGACCATCGCCCCGCCCGGATCCACCGAGCCGCGCCAGAGCGCGAGGACCGAAGCTGCCGCGTTGAGGACCAGCCCGACCGCAAGCAGCAGGAGCAGGCTCATGCAAAGACCCCTGCGTACAACAGGGCGGTGGCGAGGGGAACGGTGATGTTGTCGATTCCCAGCGGGGTGAGCACCTCCACCACTGTGGCCACGGATGCCGTGAGGGCGGAGACGCCGAGGGCGGCGCCCGGCGCGCCGAAACGAGAGCTGAAAACAAGCGTAAAGACCAGCGTGATCGCGAAGGAGGCGCCAAACATGACCGCAGTGCCCGCGACGGTCTTTCTGCCGCCCCAGATGCGCAGGCCTCTTCCGCCGCGCCGCCGAAGGCGGATTCTGTCGCGCCGCCGAAGGCGGATTTTGTCGCGGCTCTCCCCGACGATGGCCGCCAACCCGTCCCCCCAACCCAGCACCAGGACCGCGAGCCCTCCGACCCAGACAGGGAATACCGCCCGCCAGCAGAGGTTGACGAGTATCAGGAGGGAAATGGGAAAGTAGACGGTTCCCCAATTGCGGGCCTGCGCCCCCTCGTCCATGGCGGGCAGAAGATGAAACCTGATTGCCAACGCGTTGATGACGATGAAGCTCGCGGGGCCGACGGAGGCAACCCATGGGTCGTCCATCATTGCCATGGCAATGAGCCACCAGTGGGCGACCCCGATATGGATCACCTTGCGCGTGATGGACGGTGCGAGCGCGCCCCGGCGCATGAGAATCGTCGCAATGCCGATAAATCCGAAAACGAACGCGTATGAGACGACGATCCCCAGAGCGTCCTGAAAAGCGGCTGACATGGTGGTGAGTATACCGATTCAGGGGCGGGGGAGGCTATTGATCTCTACCTCCTCACGCTTGACAGCGGGCTTCACGTTGCGTCACTCTCTTCGGGTTATCGCGGAAGGGGGCATGCAATGCGAAAGTGGTCGCGGCTGGTCGCTGTCATGGCGCTCGTTGCCTGCGCGATATTGGGATGCACCACATATCCCGCACAGGTGCAGCTCGATCCGGCCCGGTTCGAGAACAAAACTCTCCGCGTGGAATGGGCCATCGGCTCGACCTTTTTCAGGTTGAAGATTTCGAATCTGACGGATGCCTCCTTCGACCTCGACCTGGCAAACTCCGCGGTCGTTTCCGTCGACGGTGAGGCCCGTTACCTGCTGGCTGCGGGCAGGAAGGACGTCGTCGTCATTCCGCCCCGCTCTTATATCGTGGTCGCCTCCGAACAGGGCGCGGTCTTCGGGACGGACATCTTCGGCCGATTCAATGCGGAAAGCGAAGAAAAATATCCCCTGCCGGGCGGCGGCTTCCGCGCGGAGGACAGGACGTTCCTGAAGAGCCATTCCGGGGAGACCCTCCGACTCTACCTGCTGGCGGACGTGGAAGGGAAGAAAGCGGTATTCGATATTCCTTTCAAGATCACCGGCGCTGCCCGCGTGCTGCAAAGCGGGTCGGAAGACAAGGGCGCCGCTCCCGCTGCGGCTCCCGCCCCGCCGCCGGTGGTGAGCCCCGCGCCGCCCGCAAAGAAGTAGGCGGCCCCTCTGCGGCGTGCGCGTTCCCCCCGCCTGCGGGAATGTGCTATACTTCCCCCCCAAAACCCATGGCAGCAATGCGCGAGCCGCTCCTCCATGCACGCCGCATCGTCATCAAGGTGGGCACTCGCGTGGCCACCGAGGGAGACAATGCGTTCTCCGTCGAGGTGATCGGCACGCTTGTGAAGCAGATTGCCGCCTTGAAAGCCGCGGCAGGGGGCACCGAGGGGGCCGGCGCCCGCTCCTTCATCATCGTGAGCTCGGGCGCAATTGCCCTCGGGCTCAACCGCATGAAGCTTTCCACCCGGCCCAAGGAAATCAACCTTCTCCAGGCCGCGGCAGCCATGGGCCAGAGCAGGTTGATGCACGCGTACGAGCGGGAGTTCGAGACGGTGCACACGGAAACCGCGCAGATCCTTCTCACCTACGAGGATATCAGGAGCCGGACCCGGTATCTCAATATCAGGAACACGATATTTACTCTCTGGTCCTTCGGGGTGGTGCCGATCGTCAATGAGAATGACACGGTGTCATTCGCCGAGATTCTGCGATTCGGGGACAACGACATCATCTCCGCGCATCTGGCCAACATGCTCGACGCGGACCTGCTCGTCATCCTCACCGACACCGACGGCGTCTACGACAAGGACCCCAAAGTATACGGGGATGCACGAGTGCTGCGCACCGTGGCGAAGGTGACCGACAGCGTGCTGGCCGGCGCCGAGGGCAAGGGCTCCGCGTTCTCGACCGGCGGCATGGAATCAAAGATAAGGGCCGCGGATCTCGCGACTCGCAGCGGGGTCGGGGTTGTCATTGCGCAGGGGGACGGCTGTGACCTTCCCGGCATCCTGGCCGGCGGGGAAATCGGGACCTGGTTCGTGCCCGTGCTTCGCAGAATGAAAGGCCGCAAGAAGTGGATGGCGTTCAATCCCCAGACCGAGGGCTCGATAGTCATCGACCGGGGCGCCGAGAAGGCGATACTGAAGCAGGGACGTTCGCTTCTTCCCGCCGGGGTAAGGGGTATCCAGGGCGCTTTTGCCATGGGCAGCGTGATCTCCATCCTGGACGAGGAAGGCCACGAGGTGGCCCGGGGCTTGAGCAACTTTTCCAGCGAGGAGCTGGAGAAGATCCGCGGCATGAACACGAACAGGATCCATGAAGTGCTCGGCGTGGAGGAGCACTTCGACGAGGTGGTCCACAGGGACAACCTGGTCGTGGTGGCCAAAGGAGACTGAGATGGCCGATGTGCAGCACTATATAGAGACCCTGGCCGCGGCGGCGAAGAAGGCGTCTGTCGGGCTTCGGACCCTCACCGCATCCGCGAAGAATGCCGCTCTCATGGCGATGGCGCAATCCCTGGATGCCCGCCGGGAGCCGCTGCGTGCCGCGAACGCGCGCGACCTGGAGCGGGGGAGGAAGGCCGGTCTGTCCCGCGCCATGCTCGACAGGCTCACCCTCAGCGACGCGCGCATCGACGACATGATCGTCTCTCTGAAGGAGATTGCTGCCTTCGAGGATCCGGTGGGCGAGGTCATCGGGGTGCGCAGGCCCGAAGGCTTCACGCTGGAGAAGGTACGCACGCCCATCGGCGTCGTCGCGATCATCTACGAGTCCCGGCCGAATGTCACGCTGGATGCGGCGGCGCTTTGCCTGAAATCGGGCAATGCGTCCATCCTGCGCGGCGGAAGCGAAGCCCTTGAAACGAGCAAGGCGCTGGTGGAGTGCATCCGCCACGGTCTTGCCTCGGCCGGGGTGGACGGGGATGCCGTGCAATACGTGGAGCGGACCGAGTACGAGGCAATCGACCTGCTGGTGACTCAGTCGGGCACGGTGGACCTGGTGATCCCGCGGGGCGGAGAGGCGCTCATCCACCGGGTGGTAGAGAAGGCCACGGTACCGGTGATCAAGCACTACAAGGGAGTCTGCCACATCTATGTCGATGAAAGCGCGGACCTGGCCATGGCCGCGGAAATCGTGACGAACTCCAAGGTGCAGCGTCCCGGCACCTGCAATGCCCTGGAGAAGGTCCTCGTGCACGAGGCTGTTGCCCCCCGGTTTCTCCCCTTGATGCGGGAGAAAATGATGAACGTGGAGCTGCGCGGAGATGAGCGTACCCGTTCGATCCTGCCGGGCACCAGAAGCGCGACGGAAGAAGACTGGCACGCGGAATACCTCGACATGGTGCTCGCCGTGAAAGTGGTGAGCGGGCTTGAAGAGGCCGTGGCCCACATCGAGACATACGGCTCACGCCATACCGACGGAATCGTGTCCCGCGACGTGAAGAATATCGAGCGCTTCCTCGGCATGGTGGACTCCTCGGTACTCACCGTCAATGCTTCCACCCGGCTGAACGACGGAGGCATATTCGGCCTTGGCGCGGAGATCGGCATCAGCACCGACAAGCTGCACGCCCGCGGTCCCATGGGATTGAAGGAGCTCACCACGTACAAGTGGATCCTGCGCGGAAACGGCGATCTGCGAAAATAGGGCGCCGCGGTATCCCGCGGATTTGTCCGCGCCGCGGTATCCCGCGGATTTGTCCGCGCCGCGGTATCCCGCGGATTTGCCCGCGCCGCGGTATCCCGCGGATTCGCTTCGACTTCGCGAGGCTCGTTGTCCTCCACCCGGTTTGACGCTATTTTTATGCCATGGGCACCGCAAAGCCGCACAGGGAAAGTCTGTCAGTCAAGACAGGTAAGCCTTCCGCGCAGCGAGGGCCGCAGGCCGCCGTTTCCCGTCGCGCGCTCCGCAGAGCCGCGCTCCTGGCAACAGCGGGCGTGGTGGTCGTCGGAATTGCCGCGGGCATCATCGTCACTCTCCGCCCGGGCGGCAGCGGCGCCCCTCCATCGGGCGGTCTCCCCGCGGCGGGCCTGACGGAGACGGATCCAAAACTTTCTCCTCTCGCCAAGGCCGCGGACGCGGTGGGCTTCCAGCAGACCACGGCCCCCAACGTCGGGGTGGTTGAAAACCTGCCCGCTGATACAACGCTCCTGCCGGGAAGCCCGAGCCTGCTCCCGGGAGGGACAAAGGCGCCCGATTTCTCCCTCCATACCTCCACAGGAGAGCTCGTGCGGCTCTCCGACTTCAGGGGGCGGACCGTGCTTCTGGAGTTTTTCGCTACCTGGTGCCCTCACTGCCAGGCGGAGGTGCCGCACCTCATGCAGCTATTCTCCGCGCTTCCACGGGACCGCTTTGCCTTCGTGTCCGTGAACGCGGACAGCGAGGATGCGGCAAGCATCTATGCATTTCACCGCTACTTCGGGATTCCCTGGCCGACGCTTCTGGATCCCGGGGCGCGCGCAGGTAGTTTCTCGCGGGGAGGAAGCGCCGGGCCCGTGACAGAGGCGTTCGGAGTGGCGCTTTATCCGACATTCTACATCATCGACGCGAAGGGACGCGTTGCGTGGCGGGGTGATCGGGAAAAGCCCGACGCCCTTCTCCTTCAAGAACTGACCCATGCCTCGGGAACATAGCGCGCTCCCCCTGCTGGGTCTGGCAATCCGGATTGCCGCGGCAGCCGTATGGATTGGTGCGGGAGTTGCCAAGATTCCACAGATCGAAAGCTTTCGCGAGCTTGTGGGTCGCTACGGTGTCCTGCCTCCCGTGCTGGCAGCACCGTTCGCGTATGTGCTGCCCTTTTTCGAGATCGGGCTCGGGCTGTACCTTGCCGCGGGACTTTTTGTCCGCGGCAGCGCGCTCGTGGGGTCGCTTCTCATGGTGGTCTTCCTGGCCGCACAGGCGCAGGCATGGGCTCGTGGCATCACGCTGGACTGCGGCTGCTTTGGCACCGCTGTCCAGACGACTGTTGGCCCTTTGACATTACTGAGGGATGTGGGGCTTGGGATTCCGACCTTCCTGATGCTGGCGCTTCCCGCGCGCCGTCTTTCGCTCGACCGACGGCTGTTCGGCGCCGAAGATAGATTCGGCGGCGAGACTGCACGCTAGGTATCCTTTATTTCCGACTAAACCTGACCAAATCAGTAGACAATTCCAGGCGCAAATCATTAATTTTCTTCAAGAAGCTTTTCGAAGAGGAGAGACGAATGAGAAGAACTGCCTTGCGATTTCTTTTTTCGATGGTGATTCTCGGCCTCACAACCGGGAACATCTGGGCGCAGTCGACGAATACCATCCAGGTGAAGTCCACCGCGGACGGGGTCAATTATCTGACTGACGCCGATGGCATGACCCTGTACTATTACACTCTGGACACGAACGGCCAGAGTGCCTGCTACGGAGGGTGCGCAAAAGCCTGGCCGATTTTCTACGCAGAGACAATATCTGTTCCGGATTCTCTCAACGCATCGGATTTCGGCACCATCACGCGCACGGACGGCACAAAGGAAACGACATACATGGGCTGGCCGCTGTACTACTGGGTGCAGGACAAGAAGCCCGGTGACATGACCGGCGAGGGCGTCCACGACGTGTGGTACATCCTGAAGGTGCCCGCGTACACGGTCATGGTCGGGACGAACAAGGCGGTCGGCAACTACCTTGTGGACGGCAATGGCGCTTCCCTTTACTACTTCACCAAGGACCCGGTGGGGCAGAGCGCCTGCAGCGGAGACTGCATAAAGGCCTGGCCCGCCTTTACGGCGACGTCAATCGTAGTCCCTTCCGTGCTGAAGGCAGCCGATTTCTCCACGATCAAAAGGGCCGACGGAACCACACAGGTGGCCTACAAGGGATGGCCGCTTTACTACTGGGTCAAGGACAAGCAGCGCGGGGACGTGACGGGCCAGAACGTGGGCAAGGTCTGGTACGTCATCGATCCTGCCAAATTTCCTCCGAACAAAATGTAACCCGGGTTCCTTGTGGTGGGGTGGGAGAGGCTTCTGGCATCGTCGATATCGCCATTGACCATGGCGAGGCAGGAGACAAGGCACGCGCCCCAACGGGGAGCGTGCCCCGCCCCTGTCACCTGATCGGAACCTCAGCCCCGTTCTTCAGGAACAGGGGAATGACCTCCAACGGCGCTTCGCGCTCGATCGTGGACCCGCCGTCGTGGTCCTTGCCCGTGTGCGCATCGCGCCATGTCGCCCCTGCGGGCAGGTACACGCTCCTCGATCGCGCCCCCGCGAACAGCACGGGGGCGACCAGGACGTCGGGTCCGAACATGAACTGGTCCTCGACCTCCCAGGATTTCGGGTCCTCGGGGAAGTCGAAAAAAAGCGGACGCATGGGGGGAGTTCCCGCCTCGTGGGCATTCTTCATCTGTTTCATGATGTACGGCCGCAGTCTCTCCCTCAGGAGAAGGAGCTCTTTCAGAATCGGATAGGCCTCTTCGCCGTAGGACCAGATCTCGTTGGGCCCGCAGGTGTCGAAATCGAAGGTGCCGGTGTCCTCGCCCTCGCTCCATTCGCCGGTCGGCAGGCGATACCCGTGCAGGCGCGTGATCGGACAGAACACGCCGTACTGGAACCATCGGATGAGAAGCTCGCGGAACTCCTTCGTTCTCGGGAAACGCAAGAAATCTGTTTGTACATGCGCCTTCCGGTGCTTGTCGATTGGCCACGAACATGACGCGATACCAATCTCGTGTTACAATCAGGCCAAGGGAGAGTTCCATGGCCAAGGGCCGCATCATGGTGGTGGAAGATGAAGGGGTCGTCGCCCTTCAGATACGGGAGGCGCTGCAAGGCCTCGGGTACGAGGTTCCCCTCGTCGCATTGACCGGCGAAGAGGCCGTGGCCAGACTGCTGGAAACCGAACCCGACCTCGTCCTGATGGATATTCAGCTCAAGGGCGCGCTCAGCGGGATCGATACGGCGCAGCGTATCCGCAAGCGGCTCGACGTGCCGATCGTCTACCTCACCGCTTTCTCCGACGCGGAAACGCTTGTCCAGGCGCAGCTCACGGAACCCTACGGCTACATCCTGAAACCCTTCGAAGAAAAAGGTCTGCACGCGATCATCCAGATGTCCCTTTTGAAGCACAGCCGCACGCACAGCTTCAGGGAGAACGGGTGGTGGATGTCAGCGGTGGCCGCGAGCATGGTGGAAGCGGTGCTCATCTGCGATCCCAAAGGGTACGTCAAATTCGTCAACCCCGCGACGGAAGTCCTGCTCGGCAGGCGCCAGCCGGACGTGCTGGAGAAAAGACTCTCCGAGCTCGTCCAGCTCATTGACGCGGAGACCAGGGCGCCTCTCCCCTTTCCGGTGACCGAGCCGCTGCTGGAGGGAAAGAGCACGATGCGCGGCAATTGCCGGCTGGTGGCCGGAGAGGGCAGGGAGCTCCCGGTGGAGTTCAGCGCGTCGCCGCTGCGAAGCCCCGAGGGCACCCTGTTTGGAATTCTTTTCGTATTCCGCGAGACCAGCCGAGCGCGAACGGATTCATGCGCTCGTGATGCGTGAGATGGAGGAGCTTGCCAAGGTACAGAAGAAGTCGTTGCACGCGCGCGACACGCGCATTCCCGGCATTCGGTATGACTCACTCTATCTGTCCGCCTCGATAAGCGGAGGGGACGCGCTGGGCTGCTTCTCCCTGGACGAGCAGCACGCGGCATTCTACGCGCTGGACGTGATCGGCCAGGGGAACCTTTCGCCGCATTTTTCTCTCCTCCTGCAGACTTATCTGACGCCTCACTTTGAAAAGGGCGGGCTCCTTGTCGAGAAGAAGTGGCCCGATCCCCGGCAGCGCGTCCTGAGTCCTTCCGAGGTGGTACAGGAGCTGAACAAGCGTTTCTTTCTGCAAGAGGACGCCCGGCCGTACTTTACCATCGCCTACGGGGTACTCGAGCCGCGCACGGGAGCGGTCCGTCTTGCCCGGGCCGGTCATCCCTTCCCCCTGCTGCAAAAAGCCGGCGGGGCGGTGCACCTGCTGAAACCTGAAGGATTCGCAGTCGGGCTCTTTGCCGGATCCGAGGTGGATGCAGAGGAGCTTGTGCTGCAGAAGGGGGACCGTCTGATCCTCTACTCCGACGGGCTGGTTGACTGCACGAACGCAAAGGGAGCGCGCTTCACCGAAACCCGGCTCATGGACCTCGTGAAGGCCGGCACGCGCCTGGCGCTTTCCGAGCTCGTGGAGTCGCTGCGCCAGCAGGTGGTGGCATGGCGAGGTTCGAGCCCCTTCTCCGATGACGTGTCCCTGCTCGCTCTGGAAAGGGAATGAGGGCGCGTTTCAGCCCGACGGGAAGCTGATCGTAAAAGAGGCGCCGGAGCCCGGATTCATCGTTAAGGCCCCCCTGAGCTGCTCCACAAGAATGTTCACGATGCGAAGTCCCAGCGTGGCAGGATTGCGGATATCGATTCCCCTCGGAAAGCCGATCCCATCGTCGCTGATTGTAAGGACCACCCTGCCTCCCTCCACGCGGTGCAATGAGACGGAGATCGTGCCCCGTCGTCCGCCGGGGAAGGCATACTTCAGGGAGTTCGAAAGGAGCTCGTTGATGATGAGGCCGCATGGCACGGAGACGTCCATGCTCAAGGTCATTTCCTCCACGTCTATTCCCAGCTCGACAGGTCCCGAGTTGCCCGCGTAGGAATGGCGGAGGTGCGCGGCCAGGTCGCGGACGTACCCCGCGAAGCTGATCCCCCGTTCGTCCCCCGACGGGTAGAGTTTCTCGTGGATGAGTGCCATGGATCTGACCCTGTCGCGGCTCTCCGAGAGCAGCGCGCGGGTCTTCTCGTCGTCCGTTGATCCTGCCTGCAGCGCGAGGAGGCTGGAAATGACCTGCAGGTTGTTCTTCACCCTGTGGTGGATTTCCTTCAGAAGCACTTCCTGGTCCCTGATTTCTTCCGCCTTTTTCTGGGCCGTCACATCACGGACCAGAACAATAGCCTCGGTCTCCCCGCTCGCCACGAATCTCTCTTCGAAGTACCGCCTTCCGCCCTCCACCTCTACGTGATACGACAGCACCTGCGGGATCCCCGTGTCCAGCGCGGCCTCCGTCGCGGCAATGGACCTGTCAAAGTACTCGGGGGAGATGAAGGAGTAGAGGGAAAGTATCTGCTCGGCGTCCTTGCCCACCAGGTCCCGTGCGGTCTCCATGAGCGGGAGCTTGGCGGAAGAGCGCGCATCCAGAATCGTTCCATCGCGCGTGACCCTGAATATCACGTCGGGAACGGCATCGAGGAAGGCGACGTTCCTTCGTTCGCTCACGCGCAACTCTTCGGTGGAGCGCTCCAGGGCATCCAGCATCCCGTTGATCGCCGCCCCCAGATACGCGATCTGGTCCTTGCCCTCGGCCGGGACGCGCCGGCCAGGGTCTCCGCCGGTGCCGACGGCAAGCACGCCCCTGCTCAGGCGCAGGAGCCGCGACAGAATTCTCGTCTCTATGAAGATCAGCATGACGGCCCCGAATACGACAACAATGACAAGCAGCCATGCATAGAAGTACTGCATTGTCTTTTCAGCCTGCAGGTGGATGTCCCGAGGTGCGTTCACGCGCAGCGCGACAATCGGCAGGCCGTCCACATCACGGATGGGCGCGTAGGCCGAGACCAGATCCTCCCTGCTCCGGTCCAGGTAGGGCGGCGCGCCCGGCGCGATGGCGCGCACCGCATCCGCAGTCTTGTGTTCGAGCCGGGGGCTTTCGAAAGGCAGGACCTCGAGGGAGATGGCCAACCTCCCCGCCAGCTCAGCCGCTTCCCGGTCATCGAGGAAACGCCCCATGAGCATGGCCCCCCGCACCGGTCCCAGGCCAAGGCTGTTCCGAATGGGCCTCGACACAGCCAGGAGAGGTCCTTGGGGAAGCCGGATGATACCTTGGGCCGAGGCATTTGTATCCGTGAAGCGCCAGAAGTCCGGGCGGGCCGAAAGCCATGAGACGAGCTCGCGCGGGGCGTCCGCCAGCACCCGGCGTGAGAGGTCGAACGAGCGTCCGAAAACCATGCGCCCCTGCGTATTGATGAAGAGGACGACGCTGAGCCGCAGATTCTGGAAGAACACCTCGTCTAAGTTCTCCACGATGAAGCGCGGGTTCCTGTCCAGAACGAACCCATATGTGTCGTCCCACATCGCCCAATCATTTGCGGTCCTGCCGAGGGAAGACAACTCTTCGGCGATGGCGTTGGTCACCCTCTCCACGTCCCGTTCAACGTACCGCCTCTCCAGGCGCGCAAAGCTGTCCGAAAGCAGATCCTGAGTGACGGCGACGATGATGATCATCATCACCAGCAATGTCCCGCCGATCACGAGGAGGATGATTCTGCGCATGGCGTACGGTCCAGCCTATACCCGGCCATTGCAGCGGTCAAGCGCAGCCAGGGATGCGTAGCACGCCGAGGGCGTGCGGAGGCGGCAGGTGGCCGCGAAGCGGACAGCGAGCGCCGCGAGGTCGCACCGGTCTTCTGAAAAAAGCTGTAGACGACAAGCTGACCAGTCACTACCTTCTGATCCAGTGAAATGCCACATGAAACTCGCCTCAATGAGCGCCTTCGTCGTCCTGCTTGCGTTCGGCGTCTCGAGCCTCGCCGAGGCGGCGCCAGGTGATCCGCCCGGGCCGGTATTTCCTTTTGCGCTCGATCCGCTGGCGGACGCGGCTCTCATTGGAGGAGGGCTCGCGCTCTACGGCGGCAGCCTCCTTCTGGAGTCAAAAAAGCCGGCGCCGGACAAGGCGGCCGTCGATTCGGCGGCCATTCCCTTTTTCGATCGGATCTATCCCTCCAATCCCTCGGCGACTTTGAGTACGGTGGGCGATGATCTGGCTCTTGCGTCGGCCGCCCTTCCCCTGGTGCTCCTTTTCGGAAGAAGCGGCGACGAAATTCTCACTCTCAGCGTCATGTACATCGAGACCCTTGGCCTCGCCTATGGCCTCGATTCCCTGCTGAAATCAACTATTGTGCGCTATCGTCCCTACGCCTACTCCTCGTCCACTCCGGCGGACTTCTCGAACAGCGAAATCACCGCATCCTTCCCTTCAAGTCACGCCACCCTCGCTTTTTCCGCAGCCGTGTTCACCGGCCATGTTTTTGATGTGCTCAATCCCGATTCGCACATGAGGGTCTGGGTCTGGACCGCGGGGCTTGGCGTTGCCGCCGTGGTATCCACGCTCCGTGTCGCGTCGGGCGACCATTTTGTGAGCGATGTGGTGGCGGGCTCGGTCATCGGGGCCGCGAGCGGCTTTCTGGTCCCGTTTCTCCATGAACGACTGCGCGCGATAAAGACAAAGTCGAGTGATGCGGTGTCGAGCATCGAGCTCGCCCCGACAATGGGCGGGATCGACGTAAGGCTTTGTCTCAGACCCTAGCGGAAGGACGGGCGGCAGCTAGCGCGAGAGGAGCACCACCATCGATCGTGCCTCCAGCCGGCATGTCTCCCGACTCAGCCGCTCTTCCTCGCCCGGCAGGACAATGTCGCGCGGCGAGGGCAGACCAGTGTCGATGGCCCTGTACCATCCCTCTTTGCCCTGCGGGATCGGTGCAAGGGTGAAGAGAACCTCCTCCCGTTTTGCGTTGAACATGATGAGGATGTCGTTGTCGTCCCGATCCGCGTCGATCTCGGACTTGTTTCCGTCGATCAGCAGCGCAAGGGTCCGTTGCTCGGGTGCCCAGTCCGCGGGCTCCGCCTCCTCGGTGAGCCAGGTAATGTCGGGAATGGTGGTGTGGGGCGAGTTCTTTCCATTATAGAACTCGGGCCGTAGGAATGCGGGATGGCGCAGGCGGAATCTGATCAGCTCCCTGCAGAAGCGATGGATGTCGGCATGCGGACGCAGAAAACGCCAATCGTACCATGAGATCTCATTGTTCTGGCACCACGGGTTGTTGTTTCCGCGCTGCGTGCGGCGGAACTCGTCTCCTCCCAGGATCATCGGGGTGCCGAGGGAAAGGAGGAGCGTGGCGAGAAAGTTTTTCACCTGCCTGTTCCTGACCGCCTCGATCAGAGGGTTCTCCGTGGGGCCTTCGACTCCGTAGTTGGCGCTCTGATCCGGAGTGGCCCCGTCCTTGTTCCCCTCTCCGTTCTCCTCGTTGTGTTTCTTCTCGTAGCTTACCAGGTCGTTGAGGGTGAATCCGTCGTGGGAATCGATGAAGTTGATGCTGTGAAATGGCTTCCTGCCGTCACGCAGGTAGAGGTCCGAGCTGCCCGCGACACGCGTGGCAAGGCGGCTGACCATCTCCGCGTCGCCGCGCCAGAACCTGCGCACGTCGTCGCGAAACTTGTCGTTCCACTCCGCCCACCTGCCGCCGGGGAACCATCCCACCTGGTATGCGCCGGCCGCGTCCCATGCTTCGGCGATGATCTTCGTATGCCGCAGCACCGGGTCTTCCGCAATCCGCTCCAGGATCGGCGGGTTTTCCATGAGGTTGCCTTCCGGGTCCCGGCCGAGCACCGAGCCGAGGTCGAAGCGGAACCCGTCCACGTGCATCTCCACCACCCAGTAGCGCAGGCAGTCCATGATGAGCGAGCGCACGATGGGGTGATTGCAGTTCATGGTGTTCCCGCACCCGGTGAAGTTGCGGTAGATGCGCGGGTCCTTCTCGTCCAGCATGTAGTAGATCGAGTTGTCCCACCCGCGGAAACAAAGGGTCGGGCCGGTCTCGTCGCCCTCCGCCGAGTGGTTGAACACGATGTCGAGGATGACCTCGATGCCCGCCGCGTGCAGCTCGCGCACCATCTCCTTGAACTCGGTCACCTGCTGGCCCAGCGCGCCAGCGCTCGAATAGCGGCCCTTGGGAGCGAAGAAGGTGATGGTGTTGTAGCCCCAGTAGTTCTGAAGCCGCTCGCCCGTCACGGGGTTCACTCGTGTGTTTTCCAGCTCGTCGAACTCCTGCACGGGCAGGAGCTCCAACGCGGTGATCCCCAGCTCGGTGAAATAGGGTATCTTCTCCGTCACCCCACGGAACGTGCCGGGGTGAGCGACTCCCGAGCGGGGATGCATCGTCAGGCTGCGCACGTGCGTCTCGTAGATCACGCTGTAGCGCAGCGGCCGGTTCAGCGGCCTGTCGCCTTTCCAATCGAACTCATCGGAAACCACGATGCCTTTGGGCATGCCTTCCCTGTCGGAGGGGGTGGAAATGCGCGGACCTTTGTCAGGCGTAGCGGGATCCGCACCGTAGGCATCGGCCAGGTTCCAGGTGAAATTGCCCGTGACCGCCTTCACGTACGGATCGAGGAGGAGCTTGTTGCGATTGAACCTGTGGCCCTTTTCAGGCTGGTAGGGGCCGTCCACGCGGTAGAGATAACACGCACCGGGCCCCACGCCGTCCACCTGCACGTGCCAGACGTCGCCCGTTTTGTTGAGGCGCGGGTCGAGCGCAATCTCATGCGCGGGGGCGGAATCACGGGGATTGGCGAAAAGCAGCAGCGACACCGCCGTGGCGTGCCTGCTGAAAACCGAGAACAGCGTCCCCCCGCCGTTCAGCGTGGCCCCGAACGGCAGGGGCTTACCGGGAGAAACGCGGATGTGCGGCGCTGCGATCGTTTCCTCCCTGTGTTTTCGGCCTGTCGTCACGCCTGCGCGCTGTTGCCCGCCAGGCCAGTTTCACTTGCCGCGGCGCGCATGCCCATGATTGTCTCGGTGATGAGCTCCCCGAGCTCGACGCCCATCATCGCGGCGCCCTTTTCTATCACCGACCTGTTTACCCCGGCGGCGAAGCGCGCGTCCTTCCATTTCTTCTTGACCGAGGAGGCCTCCATGTCCAGGACGCTGCGCGAGGGCCGCATCAGCGCAGAGGCCTTGACCAGACCCGTCAGCTCGTCCACCGCGTACAGCACCTTCTCCATGCGTTCCCGCGGCTCCACGTCGGAGCAGATCCCCCAGCCGTGGCTCACCACGGCGTGGATGTAATCCTCCGGCCATCCCGCTTCGGCAAGGATCTCGGGGCTCTTGCGGCAGTGCAGCTCGGGAAAACGCTCATAGTCGATGTCGTGAACCAGGCCGATGATTCCCCACTTTTCCTCCTCCTCTCCGTACTTGCGCGCCATGTGGCGCATGACGGCTTCCACCGAGAGGGCGTGGGCGAGAAGGCTCGCCGTGGCGTTGTATTTCAGGAAGAGCGCGAGGGCTTCGGCCCGGGTCGGTATGTGTGTCTCGGAAGGCATGGCGGGAATTGTAGCGGTCCGGCGCGGCCCGGGCAAGAGCGCGCACCGCCGTACCTTGCACAAATGTCACGGGTACCGCGGCCACCGCACCTTGCACAAATGTCACCGAGTACGGTGACCACGGTACCCCGTGCAGTTCGGCGGATTTCGGCGTTTGATTGCTTGGCAGGGCGCGGGTGAGTATCTTAGAAATCGGAAAGGCACATCGTGGGCATGCACGCGGGGGGCGAGAATCATCTTCCCGGCTCTTTTTTCGAGCTTATCCGCGTCTCGGACATGCCCGTGCTGGTCGATTTCTGGGCCGAATGGTGCGGCCCCTGCCGCACGGTGTCGCCCGCAATCGAGCGGATCGCCCGTGAATACGCCGGTCGGGTGCTCACCGTGAAGGTGAACGTGGACCACAAGCCGAATGTCGCGCAGGCTTACGAGGTCCAGGGCATCCCCACCATCATGCTCTTCTGGAAGGGAGAGTGTCACATGAGACTCACCGGCGCGTATCCCTATGAGGCCATACTGCAGAACATACAGGAGAACTGGCCTCAGGAGGCGGGCCCGGCCTCCTGACTCACTTCAGGTGATTTCCGTGACCTCCACGAGCGCGGCACGGGCCGCGGCCTTCCCGGCGGAGGATTGCAGCCATTGCCCCAGCGAAAACTTCGGTCCGACAAGCAGATCAAGCATCCACCCGCCGGGGGTCTCCACGCATGTCCCCTCCCGCAGCATTTTCTTCTTCAGCGACTTTTCAGCCGGCACAAGTCTCTGCGTACCGCCCGCACGGAAAAGGGTGACAGGCGCGTGCGCGTCACGGAGAAACGCCGCGAGATTTTCCGGCGCCTGGGGGAAAAGCGACGAGGGAAGCTCCACCCGCATGCGCAGAGCGCGAAAAACTCCCGGTTTCCATTCCTGGACGACAGGGCCAAACGTGCCGCCCTCGGGCTCCTGCAAATCCGCCAGTCTGTCCGGGTCCCACGCGGTGATGGCCGCGACGGTTTGTCCGTACCAGAGTGACTCCTCGCCGAGCACTCCCGAGGCATCCGCAAGTGCCTCCCTGACGGCGAGGACGTTCTCGAGCTGAGCGGGCGATTTTTCGAGCAGTCTTCTCATGAGCCAGGCCTCGGCCCAGCGAGAGCCGAGACCTGCGGCTTCCCGGGGGATTCGCGCCCTTACGAATACAGGCCGCAGGTGATGCTTTCTGCTCATGAGAGACGCAAGGCCGCCGACCGCCTTCGTCGAATCCGCCGAGTACGTCGGTGCCATTCCCGCGCCCCCCGCGGCCCTGCGCGGGCTGCGCGTGCAGCCGGGACACATCGCACAGTCCTGGGACCCTTCCGCCCCCCTGCGGCAATACCCGGGGTCGCGCCCGGCCTTCGCCTCTTCGTACTGCGCATGGAGGGACGCCGTTGTCTGCTCGTCTTCGAGAAAAGGGAACGCGAAGAGGCGGCCGCGCGGCTTCTCACCGGCCAGCGCGGCGCTGTTCGCGGCGAGCCAGGCGCTGACCGGGGGGCCTGCCTCCCGCGGCAACCCTCTCTCTGCGATGCACCCGGCGTGCGCAAGCCGTTCGAGAAGGGGGTGCAGGGAGTGCCCGCCGAGCGCGAGTGCCTGGGTCGCCTCGTATTCGGACCAGGGCATGGCGAGCCTGAACTCGAACCCATTCGGTCTCACAGATCGATTTCGCCCTTCCCGCCGCCTGCCGCCATGCCTGCTCATCCAGCACGGGGGGATCGTATCGCAGAGGGGTGAACGGCATACGGACGAGCATGCCGAAGCTGAAAAGAACACGCGGCGGTGCATCGGATTTCATCCGGAGCTGCTTCAGCCATTTCATAAAATCGGCGAACTCCTCGAAGTCCCGGGTATGTTCCCGCCCGGTGAGCAGGTAGAAGAGCTTCAGCTCGCGCGTTCTCCGCGCGTGAAGTGCTTCCAGCACGCCGCGGATATCCGCTTCGTCGAGGCTCTTCCGCAAAAAGCGCCGGGCGCTCCCGCTGATCCCCTCGATGCCGAGGGTAAAGCTGGTCTTGTCCGCGGCAATTTCCAGGTCAATGAGCCCCGGCGTACGGGCAAGAATGTCCACGCGCTGGCTCATCAGGTTCACCCTGTGGAAAAGAATGTTGAGGTCGTGCAGGAGAGTGGCAATCTCCGAGTGCGTGTTGAAGTTGAAGCTTTCAATCTCAAGGGTGTCCGCCCCCGTGCTCAGTTTCAGCTCACGCGCCGCGCGAAGAATCTCGGACGCGGGGACCTGGCGGAATGGTTTCCTGTCGTGGCCTTCGTAGCAGAAGGAGCAGAAGCACGGGCATCCCCGGGTGATCGAAAGCCTGGCTGTCGCGGATTCAGGACCCGGCAGGATCGGCGCGGAAAGGCCCTCCCGGCCGGCATCGGAATCAGAGCATGAGGTCTTTCCCACCCGGACTGCGAAGCTCCCGGCGGGCCATAGACCGGGCACTTCGGAGGCGATACGCCTGATGCGCTCCCGCTTCGGCAGGCCGGCCCAGGCGCTGCTCAAGCGCGCGATCCTGCCCACGCTTCCCTCGCCTTCTCCGAAGAAAATCGCGTCGGCCATGCAGTCCCCTGTCTCGGAGACGAGCGCATGGGCGGCGGTGCTGTTCGACCCGCCGAGGATGAAGGGAGGCCACTGCTCGCCGCGCGTGCCCGCCCATAACGGGATTCCGGAGTGCGCCAGGAGGTACGGCAGGTTCACCTGCTCGAGAAGCCACGAGTTGGAAACCAGCACCAGGTCGAAGTCTTCGACGGACCGATGAGACTGGGTTCCGATGAGCAGGGGCAGACCCGCCTCCTCGAAGACGCGCGCGTCTTCGGCGCGCGGGAGGAACGCCATGTCGATGAACGCATCCGGCAGCGCTGCGCGGATCTCGCGCGCCAGAAACACATGGGGCGTGGAACGCTCGACATCGGCAAATGGCGAAAGGCGCACAATGAGCGTATGAAAACTGCTTTTCTCCCATGGCGTGTTGCCGTATGTGGGGTTGGCCAGGAAAAGGCGGAAGTCCCTCAGCCGGTGGAGTGATTGGCGAAAATACTCGTTATACAGGGGCATGCGAGCTCCCTACTGTAGCCCGGAACCTCCGGATGAGGGAAGGGGAGCTTGCACGATGCATCAAACGGGACTATGCTCGGTGATCTTTTCGCAACAAAAGGAGACGCGATGAAAAGGGTTCTCTCGCGCCTTGCACCCCTGCTTACGATTCTGGCAATTCTCGGCTGTGGTCCTGCAGCCGTTGTGGACAAGAAGATCGTGCAGATGAACTACAAGGGAACACTCCCGGACGGGACGGTCTTTGGACAGTCGGAGCCGAACAAACCCCTCGAGTTCATGATCGGCGCGGGGAAAATAATTCCTGCGCTGGAGAAGGGGATCATGGGTCTGAAGGTCGGGGCCAAGAAGAAAATAGAGATCAAGGCAGCGGAGGCATACGGGGAGTATGACAAGAACGCGATCCAGGAAGTTCCCAAGGAGCAATTCCCCAAAGAGCTCCCGCTTACCGTGGGCCAGTTCTACAGGGTTCAGACACCACAGGGACCGCTGACGGTGACGATCATCGCCATCAAGGACAAAACCGTCTCCGTGGACTTCAACCATCCCCTTGCGGGCAAGGATCTCACGTTCGATATCGAGATCGTGAAGATACGCGACGCCACGAAGGCGGAGCTCGCCGAGGCCTTCCCGGCTCCCCAGGGTCCCTCGGAAGGGCCATCGGCTCCGCAGGGCTCCAAGTAAGGCTCAACTTTACTCGCTCCCGGCTATCCCCTATACTGCCGGGCGATGTCTCTGCGCGTTTTTCTCACCGCCGATCTTCACCTCGGGATGAAATTCGCGCAGTACCCCGCGGCGCATGCCGCGCTCGAGGAAGAGCGCTTCCTCTGCCTCGAGCGCATGGTCGCAGAGGCGGCTACGAGGCGCTGCGATCTCCTCGTCATTGCGGGAGACCTCTTCCACCGCGTGTCCATGTCGAAGCGGGACACCGAGCGGGCCGCCCAGGCGCTTCGGGCATTCCCCGGCAAATGCGTCGCGGTGCTCCCCGGCAATCACGACTACTACTCTTCCGACGACAGGCTCTGGCCGTGGTTCCGCGACAAGAGCGGAGATTCGATTCTTTTCCTCGACCAGCAGCGACCCTACTCGCTCCGCGGCTACGAAATCGATGCGTGCATGTACCCGGGGCCGTGCCTTTCCATTCATTCCGCGGCGAGCGCCGTTGGATGGGTCCGGGATGCCGCCCGGGATGAGACCTTCTCTCATCGCATCGGGATTGCACACGGAAGCCTCGAGGGTGTTTCGCCGGATTTCAACGAAAGCTACTTCCCCATGAAAGCGGCGGATCTTCTCTCTTATGGAATGGACGCGTGGTTTCTCGGGCACACGCACGCGCGTTATCCCGAGCGGCCTTCCCGTCAGGACAGGATCTACTATCCGGGCACTCCGGCTCCCGACGGATTCGATTGCACGCACGCAGGCTCCGCCTGGCTGATCGAGCTGGGCGACAACAAGGAAGTCAGCGCGCAGCCGGTCAGCACGGGCGGTATCCGATTCGTGGATCGCACGCTCGAGGTGAAGGGCGGCGAGGACCTGGCCGCGCTGGAGGAAGCCTACGGCGTACTCGCCGAACGGGTACGGCCTTCGGGCCGAGCGGGTACTCCCGCACTCCCGTACGGCGTACTCGCCGAACGGGTACTCCCGTACGACGGCCCCGATCAATCCGCCGAGTACGGCGGCGCGGCGAAGAAAACCCTGCTCAGGCTGCGACTGACGGGACGCGTCACCCGGGAGATCCTCTCGCGCATCGGCCCTCTCCGTGCGCGTATGGCGGAGCGGCTGATGCACCTGGAGCTCCGCACCGAGGATCTTCGGGAGGAGATCACCCGTGAGGCAATCGACAGGGAATACTCCGTGGGATCATTTCCTCATTCGCTGCTGTCACAGCTTGCCGAGGAGGGCGAACCGGAGGCTTTGAGGATTGCGCACGAGCTGCTGCAGGAGCTGCTCCCATGATCGTGCGCCGCCTCCGGGTCCATCCCTTCGGCTGTTTCGATGACAGGGAGGTCGTCTTCGCCCCTGGCTTGAACGTGATCCTCGGGCCCAATGAAGCCGGCAAATCGACTCTTTTCAACGCGGTGAAGAGCTCATTTCTGCGGACAAAGCTTACAAAGCCGAAGTTCGCGCAGTTCATCGAAAAGTTTCTGCCGGCCGGAGGCGGAGACATCGTCCGATTGGAGATCGAGTTCACCGCGGCAGACGCCACATGGGTTCTCAGGCGCAGATGGGGTCAGGCGCCCGCCTCCGAATTGACGGGACAGGGAAGCGGCACGATGGGGGACGACGACGCCATCGCGCAGAAACTCGAAGCGCTGCTTCCCGCAAAACAGGGAACCTTCTGGAAGGTCCTTATGACAGGGCAGACCGAGCTTGCCGCGACCCTGGATTCTCTGCGGAAAGAGGGCAGGGAGGCGCTCGCGGATCTGACCGACATGCTCAGGCGCGCGGTACTGGCGACGGGAGGCGTGCCCGTGGACAGGTTCCTCGACCTCCTGGGAGTGCGGCGAGACGAAGCCTTTTCACGGTGGGACCGGGCGCGCGCCGGTCCCGAGGGCAACCACGGCATCGAGAACCCCTGGAAGAACAAGATCGGAACAATCCTTCAGGCCTGGTACGAGAAAGAGACGATCACGAGGAGCGGGAAGAGCGCCGAGGCATACGAGTCCGGACTGGACGAGATCAACGGCAGGCTCCGGGGAACGGCTGCCGAGCTTGCCGCGCGCGAGTCCTTTGTTTCAGGAAATGAGACCGCTGCGCGGGATGCGCGCGAGCGGCGGATCCTCGAGGCGGAGTTGAAGGCGGTCCGGCAGGAGATGGATGCTCTGCGCAAGGCATCCCTTGAATGGCCCGTTGCCGCGCACAAGGCCCGGGAGCTGGAGAAGTCACTGGCCGAGGCGGAAGCCGCGCGCGGTCCCCTCGGGGAGGAGCTTCTGGCCGCGCAAAGGGCAGAGGACACGAGAGGCCTGAGGGACAAGCTCGCGCGCGTGCTGAAGAAGGAGACGCAGGTCGAACAGGCGCGCGCGAAACTCGCTGCGCTGCCCCGTCTGGATAAGACCGCGCTGGAGGAAATCCGCGGAGCCTCGACACTGCTTGAAAGGCTGCAGACCGGCATGGAGGCGGGTCGGCTTGCCGTGACCGTGGTCGGCAGGACGGGTGTGGAGCTTGTCGTGCAGGAAGATTTCGATCCCGAAAGCCGGAAAAAGCTCGGCCCCGGAGAAACAGCCAGATTACGTGCCGCCGGAAGGGTGCGCATCGTGCATCCCGACATGGAGATCGAAGTGAGGTCCGGGGACGTGGACTCCCTTGTGAGGGCCGAGAAGGCAGGCGTCGCCCGGCGCGCACTGGAGGCGCTGTTCGCGCGTCATGGGGTATCCGGCACCGCCGAGGCTGAAACGCGCAGCCGCGCATATGAGGCATGCGCCGCCGAAGCCGAATCCTCCGAGAAGAACCTTGCGGAGGAGCTCGCCGGGGATTCGCTTGCGGAGATCAAGAGGCGTGTCGCCGCGCTCGGTCCGGCGGCCGTGACGCGTCCGCTCGCAACCATCGCTTCCGCGCTTGCCACGCTCAAGGCGCAAAGTGGAGCGCGGTCCGGCGAGCTCGCCGAGATACGCAGGCGGATGGAGGATTGGGCATCCGATTACGGGACACCGGAAAAGCTCCTGGACAGGCTGGCCGGTGCGAAAAACCGAGAATCGGGTCTCGTCGACAAGCTTTCCCGATCATCGCCGCTGCCGGAAGGCTTTTCAGACGCCGAGTCTTTCCTGCGGGATTTCGAATCGGCGCAAAAAAAGCTCGCGGACCTCAGGGTGGAGCTGAAAGGACTCGAGGGGGACAAGAATGCCCTCGCGGCCAGGGCCCCGGATCAATCCGCGGAAGAGCTTGCCGGCCAGGTGAAAGAGGCGGAAGAGACGTTTCGGCGGGAGCTCCGACGCGGTGAAGCCCTGGAGCGCATTGACGCGGTTGCCCGCGGTCTGATCGGAGAAGGCGCATCCTCGATCTACGACGGCATGCGCTCCGAGCTCGAGAAGCTGATCGCCGCCATGACGGGAGGCCGGCACCTGTGGGTGGAAATGGACGGCTCTCTTCCGCGGGCGCTTGCGGACGGCAAGGGCGCCCGGATCGGCTGGGACCTGCTTTCCGCGGGCACAAAGGACACGCTGGCCCTCGCCCTTCGAATGGCCATGGCCGCATATTTCCTGCGAGGTTCTGACGGATTCATGATGATGGACGATCCCCTGGTCGACATGGACCCCACGCGGCGGAAGGCCGCTGCCCAGAGCCTGGTTTCTTTCGGGTCGGCCAGGCAGCTCATCCTTTTCACCTGTCACCCGTCTACTGCGGAGCTTTTGGGAGGAAACCTCATCCGGTTGTGAGCTGACTGTCCTCTGCGGGGCTCGCTCTCGGGCATCCCTGCCCTCGCTCGCCCTCGTCATACGGGGGTACCCGTTCGGCGCTAACGCCGTCCCTGACTACGCGGGCCGCGCTCAATCCGTCCCTGCCCGTCTTCCGCGTCCACGGCCTTCTCTGCCGCTTCCAGGTGCAGCGCGAAGTCCATCGGATCCACCCGGTTTTTCTTTCTGTTCTCGTTGAGAAACTTTGAAATGCCGGACGCGTCATGCGCGCCCCGGTCCACCAGCGCCCGCAACTCCTGCCGAGACGCTACGTTTCCGGGAGGAATATCGTGCTGACGACCGTAATACTCGCGGGCGTACCAGAGGACCTTCGCAAAACGGCGCGGGGGCCCGCGCAGCGCGTTGTATCCGGGAATACGCGTGAAGTTCGCCAACGGGTCCCACGAGCGCTCGGCGGTCTGCTGTTCGAGGTTGCGCGCCTGGAATTCGGCCATAAGCCCCCTCGCCGCGACTTCCGCCATCAGCTCGTCGGCGAGATCCAGCAGCTGCAGCACGTCGGATATCGCATAGTCGAGCATTGCGCGGGAGAGCGGCCGGCGGAGCCAGTTGGATTTCTGGAACCTGTCCTTGGCTGAGGCCGAGCCTCCCTGCCGCGTGAGCGCGTGAAGCCCCCCGGGCTTCTGCAGGAGCCGCGCGGCGATTGCCACGTCCAGCAAGGGGCCCGGACGGATGTCCAGTGCGTGCTGGAACGACAGAAGATCATTGGCAGCGTCGAACCATACCTTCAGCCAGGTCGACTCTTCCAGAAGGGCCTTCAGCAGACTCCTGTTCCTGATTGCCCGCGCATCCACCACCCAGCCGCGGCTGCCGTCAAAGAGCTGGATCAGCGCGACATGTATGCCGTAGCTGTGGAGGTTGTTCTCCCCCTCGACGTCGACCGCGAGCCGTTGACTTCCCCCGCGCGCCAGGTGGACAACGAGTCTCTCCAGCTCATCTTCGGATTGCAGGAAATCGTACGGGATCAATCTGTGTGTACCGCCTGCTCAATCATAGCATCCCGAGACCCGCACGCACAGCGCGCGCAAAATCCGCCGAATACGGCGGCGCAGAATCCGCCGTGCACGCGCGCGCGGTTGACTTTCAAATTTCGTTGCCCTGTACAATGACCTCACACCACATCATCTCAAGGGGAATCAATGAAGAAGGCCGGTTATGACGGAGTGGAGATCCCCATCCTGGAGGGCACCCCGTCGCACTATGCAAAGGTCCTGAAGGCCGTCCGCGACAACGGTCTGGCGTGCGCCGGCGCAGGCCATCCTGAAACGATTCATGGATCTCGCGGTCGAGAAGAAATAGTCGGGAGCAATACGCCAGTTATGACGGCGGGTTCTCCACGACGAGGGGAGATAGGGCGGCTCTCTTCGACTCGCTCACTTGATAAAGTGACTGATTTCTTTCGCAAATGTGCGCGTATTTATTGGCTTGCTCATAAAGACGGCGTTCGGTATTGCCTTTATCTCTTCTATGCCTTCTGCCAATACGGAAGCCGTAACGAATACGATAGGAATATTCCGTGTCTCTTCGTATTGAAGCAATATCTTGGCCGCTTCGGAGCCGCGCATGTCGGGAAGCCGCATATCCATGATGATGATATCCGGCTTTTCCTTCCTGGCAAGGGCAATTCCGCTTGTAGCATTTTCGGCTGTAAATACCTCGAAGCCAGCGGTCTCCAAGAAGGTCTTTTTCCAGCAAAAGATTGTTTGCGTTGTCGTCGACAACTAATGCTTTCTTCCGCATATCAGACCTCCCTCCGGGCGACAATAGGCAGAGTAAACCGGACCGAGGTGCCGCAATTCAGCCCCTTCGATTCCACCAGAAGTTTTCCGCCATGCAGCTCGACCATCTTTCTCGCGAGCGGCAAACCGAGTCCGGTCCCCTCGGTCAACCGGGAATATGGGCTATCGACACGGAAAAAACCTTCAAATATCCTCTCAAGGTTTTCAGGTGCGATACCGATGCCCGTATCCCAGACCACGACTTCAATCTCGGAATCGGCTCCCCTCGCCCGCATGCCAATTTTGCCACCCTCCGCGGTAAACTTGACTGCGTTTGAAAGCAGGTTGTAGATTATCTCTTTTACCTTGAGCTCATCGGCCTCAATATCCGGTAGATCTTTGGCTATTTCAATCGACATTTCAATCTTCTTTTTGATGGCCATATCCGCAACAAGCATCGAGATTTCGTCCAATAGTGTTTTTCATGGGTAAGGTGGATAATGCCAGCTTCATCTTTCCGGCTTCAACTTTGGCCATATCAAGTATCTGATTGATCAGGAGGAGAAGATGTTTTCCGTTGGATAAGACATTCTGAAGGTATTGCCTCTGCTTTTCATTAAGCGGGCCGAATGTCTCGTCGTATAATACCTCAGAGAAACCGTTGATGGAGTTAAGCGGTGTCCTGAGCTCATGCGACATGTTGGCCAGAAATTCAGATTTTGCGCGAGCGGAACGTTCCAGCTCGGTGGCCAGCTTCTCCAACTCTTCATGTGCCTTTTCCAGCCCATTTTCAATCTCCCTGCGCTCGGTGATGTCCTCGATGGCCAGGAGAATGATCCGTTCTTTGCCCAGCACTCTTTGAATTTGCCGTGCATTCAGGAGCATGATGCGCCTGCCAATGGTGGCAAAATCGTGTTCAACCTCATAATTGTCAAATGTTGCCTGTTGAGGGAGGATGGTTTCCAGGAGCTCGCGCAGCTTGGGGATATTCCACTGTTTGTTGCCCAGGTCAAAGATAAGCTGTCCCACGGTCTCTTCGGGTTTCACCTTGAAGACTTCATAGAAGGAGCGGCTGACCGTCACCACCCTGAGATCCTGATCCAGGGCTATCAAAGGTTCCCGTACGGTGTTGATGATGCTCTCAGCGAATTCACTGACTTCATCCGCGATTTTTTTGATAATCTCCAGTTCTTTTCTGGTCTTTTCCAGACCAGCTTCTATCTCTCTCCGCTCGGTGATGTCCTCGATGGCCAGAAGGATGATCCGCTCTTTCCCCGACGCTCTTTGAATCTGGCGGGCATTCAAAAGCATGATGCGCCTGCCAATGGTGGTAAAATCGTGTTCAACCTCATAGTTATCAAAGGTTGTCTGTTGAGGAAGGATAGTTTCCAGGAGCTCCCGCAGCTTGGGGATATCCCACTGCTTGTTGCCCAGGTCATAAATCAGCTGTCCCACGGTCTCTTCAGGTTTTGCCTTGAAAACCTCATAGAAGGAACGGCTGACGGAAACCACCCTTAAGTCTTGATCCAGGGCTATTAAAGGTTCCCGTACCGTGTTGATGATGCTCTCTGAGTATTCAGGGGATCTTGTGACAGTTTTATTTCGGGACGTTTTTTGTCTCCTTGCTTCGTCAATGCCTGCTTACAAGATAATCTATCGCCTGCCTCAGATGCAACAAAGGTTCGAAGAACCGGACAGCAGCCGCGACCCGAATCAGGTCGAACTCACACAAGCAACAACTCGGCCTTGGCCTGGTGAAGGGCGTCTTCCACGAATATGTGCTCTCCCCTTTGCATTCTCGTCTCCAGAACAAGATAGATGCGAATGGCCTTCCTGATAACCGCTGTTTTGCTCATGTCGTTCCTGAGAGCCAACTGGTCCAGGGAGCTCATCTCCTCCTCAGAGAGGTTCAGTGTCATCGTTCTTTTCTCACCCATGATTGTCCCTCCATAAGTAGCGTAATGCAATAGGGCCACAATATCAACAGAAGTGACATTTTTGTTGGCTTTTTTATACATAAAAAATATATAAATAGTACTTGACATATGGCCATATAACGTATACTATCTGTACCAAGAGGTACAAGACGATGAAAACATATACAAAGAAAGTTCTGGGCGGACTTGGGGTTCTGACTTTGGCGGCCTTCTTTGCCGCGTGCGCTGTCCCATTTTCACCTGACGTTGGCTTGTCAAGAACAATGCCGAAAGCTTCAGTTGCTTCTGCGCCGAGCCTTGGCGCGGCATCGACTTTCGCGGTTTTTGGTGGCGGTGCGGGCATCACTAACCAGGGAACCGCAACTGCGATTACCGGGGATATGGGCACCACGGGTGCATCGACCATGATAACTGGGTTTCACAGCTCAGTATTCAGCTATTCCGAAACTCCCTTGAATATCGGCGCGGTGAGCGGCACGGTCTACACCAACGCTCCTGAAGGAACTGTGTCAGACTTTGTCTACGCAAATGCGGCAGCCGCTGATGCCCTGACGGCATTCAACGACCTGGCCTCACGACCCGACGGTACCGATCCCGGCGCTGGTCAGCTCGGCGGGCTTACACTGGCCCCCGGTGTCTACAAGTCGGCTTCGGGTGCATTCCTGATCACCGGCTCGGATCTCACCCTGGATGCGCAGGGAAACGCCGATGCAGTGTGGATCTTCCAGATGGCGAGCTCCCTGACGGTAGGGACCCCGCTGGCCCCCAGCAGCGTGATCCTGGTCAACGGCGCCAAGGCTGGTAATGTGTACTGGCAGGTGGGCAGCGCGGCGACCATCAACGGCGCAGGCGGCGGCTCCATGGCAGGAACCATCATAGCGAGCGCGGGAATGACCTTCTCGACGGCTGGCAACGCAACAGTGACGACCCTGAACGGAAGGGCGCTTGGGCTCTTCGCATCGGTCACCATGGTGAACACCGTGATCAACGTCAACGGGGTACCGGCGGTGGTAGTGGTTGTCCCGCCAGTGGTAGTGCCCAGCATCACAGTGACGGGCAGCGCAGCGGCTGACGTGGTCCCTGTAGCGGGCAACGGCTTCATCAACGTCCAGAACAACGGCGGCCATGTCGCGGCTACTGAAACTGGAACGGGAACGATCAACATCGTCAACAACGGTGGGGCGCTCACAGCGACCAACACGGGAAATGGCGTCATGACGATCAACAGCACGGCCACGGGGGCCGTGACGGTCACCAACACGGGCAACGGTCGCATCACGGTAAACGCAACTGGTGCGGCGGCGGTAACCATCACCCACACGGGAGATGAGGACGTCACGTACTAACAGAAGCACGGCGACAATAGCCTGAGGGCTGTCGGGGGAGCAATTCCCAGGCAGCCTTTTTTTTGTTTTCTCAGTTCACAGGGTGGAGGGAGGAGATTCCGAGGGGAACCTTGACGCCGAGATAACGCTCGGGTATCTCCCAGATGACCACATCCGGTCGAGGGTCATCGATTGCAGGGCTCTCGAGGTAGCGCTGCATGGGGACAAAGGGCCCCTGTCCCTCCACCGCGACCTTCAGAACGTCGGCCTGAACCGCGACCTTCAATGCGCCTTCGAAATTCCACGCTCCGGCGGCGCTGTAGCTTGTACCGACCAGAGCGACGGGGATTTCCAGGTCCCCGAAGAGCTCCGCGGCGCTTTCCTCGCGTGCGGAGGTCGATGGTGTTTCCACAATGTCCGCCGGGGACCCATGGCCCTCTGGAAGGGTCCAAGGGGGATGAAGCTCAGCAGGTCGCCTGCGCGCTCGCTCCACCCGTCGCGCTCCTGCGTGTACTCCTCCCGCGGGGAGCGGCGGGCGTCCAGCTGACGCCGCGCGCTTGGGGCGAGCGCCGCCGCTGCAACGGAGGCGCCGAAGGCCGTCCAGTGCGTGTCCGTGCGAAGGAAGACGTCCCGGCGGGTTCGCGCCTCCCGAAGCGTCGTTGCGAGGTCGGGCGCGTCGATTCCTCGGGAGATCAACGCCTCTCGCGCCGCCTCGTAGCGGCGGGCGAGCGCAGCCGGCAGGCGATAACGGCCGAGATGCTCGGCGTATACTCCGGCCTTGGTAGGCACAAGAGCGACGACGAGCGCGATATCCTTTGCAAGGAGGCGATCTCGGACCGCGCCCACGTATTCCACCGCTTCGCTCAGCGTCCTGCCGGAGGGATCCATTGCGAGGAACTCTTCACTTGAATACAGCCATCCGTCCGCGCCCACCAGTACCCCCGGCTCCCCTTCCGAAAACAGCGCGTAGCGCAGCGCCGCCCAGAGCGCGAGCGCGGGCTTCCGCACGGCCAGTCCTTGTTCGTATGCCTTCTGGTAACCGGCCGTCCACTCGCCGCGCAGGAGATCCGCTTTCGAGGGAGCAGAGAATGTCGCCGGGTCCAGAACGGACAAACCGATCCCCGCGGCCAGCGCGGCCAGCAGGCAGATACCGGGGACCCGTCTGGGAACCGGCGAGCGGTCGTCCTTCGAGTCCATGATCAGAACCTCCCGTACAGGAACAATGGGGAGCTCCCTGCCACGAGCTTGACGATGCCCAGGAGAAAAAGCGGGAACACGGCTAGGGACAGTCCCTCTGCTACTCGCCGCCTCCTCGCAGGCAGGCCGGCCAGGCGGCCGGCGACCAGCGGCCCGCAGTATATCCCTGCAGCGGCGACCGCGAGAGCGGCAACGGCCATGCCGTCGATTTGCCACCGGAGATCCGCACTGAGCCCGGCGCCGAAAATGCCGATCATACCCCCATACATCCGCACCGCTGCCTCAAGACTTTGCGCTCTGAAAAGCACCCAGCCGACGATTACCAGGATCATGGTGACGGCGATGGAGAGGGGACGCGGGAACCCGGGAATCGGCTTTGCATTCCGGCGCAGGCGTTCGATGACGAGGAGGAGGCCGTGCCAGGCTCCCCAAAGCACGAATGTCACTGCCGCGCCGTGCCAGAGCCCGCCCAGGACCATCACGATCAACAGGTTGAGAATGGTTCGTCCTTTGCCGCGCCTGCTGCCCCCGAGGGGAAAGTAGAGGTAGTCACGCAGCCAGGACGAGAGGCTGATATGCCAGCGACGCCAGAACTCGGTGATGCTCTCCGACAGATAGGGGCTGCGGAAGTTCTCCATGAACCTGAGCCCCATCATCAGGCCGAGGCCGACCGCCATGTCCGTATATCCCGAGAAGTCGAAATAGAGCTGCACCGTGTAAGCGCCCGCTCCCAGCCAGGAATCGGCGAGCGACGGCCGCGAAAGGGCGAAGACGGCATTGGCCAATGGCGCCACGGCATCCGCGATGAGCACCTTCTTGCAGAAGCCCCACATGAATCGAAGCGCGCCTGCTCCGAAATCCTCGAAAGACCGCGTGTCGCGCCGGAGCTGGGGCGCGAGATCTCCGTATCGGTCGATAGGGCCCGAGATGACTTGCGGAAAAATCGCGATATACAGCGCCACCTCCCGCCAATTGCCGCCGGCGTCGATTGATCCGCGATAGATGTCGACCAGGTACGAAATCGCCTTGAACGTGCAGAAGGAGATCCCCACGGGCAGCACGACGTTCAGCAAGGGAATCGCGCGCGCTCCGAGGCCCCCCCACAGCGCATTTACGCTCTCGATGCCGAAGTTGACGTACTTGAAATACGCCAGGGTCCCGACAAAGAGCGCCACACCCAGGGCGAGGAACGCCCGGGCGCGCGCGTGCCGCGTCACACGCGACGCCGCGATCCAACGGCCGAGGAGCCAGGCTGCCGACGACATGGCGAGAAGGAGCGCCAGGAAGTCAAAGCGCCACCACCCGTAGAACACCCAGCTCGCGGCGAGAAGCCAGAAGCGGCGCAGGCGGAAAGGCAGCAGGTGGTAGGCGGCGAGGAACAGAGGCAGAAACAGGAACAGGAAGAGGGAGGAGCTGAAGACCATCGCCCGTGCTACTCCACCGCGACGCGGGCTCGAACCGTGAACACCAGCGGTGACGGATCCGCTGCCAGCACGAAGACGCTGAAGGAAGAGCCCCGCACCAGGCCGAGGTCACCGAGCCCGGCAAAGGATGCTCCGTTGCTGAACACGGCGAGCGGGACCCGCACAGCGTTGACAACCGCCAGGCCGAACGAGCTCGGGCGCACACCGGCGATGACTGTCGACTTTCCATCTGCCGTCCGCAGATCGATCCGCGGCAGCGTGGAAAGATTGTATAGGAAGAGCTGCGCGCGTGCCGGATCAGTGTGCGCAGGGTCCTCATAAATACTGACGGCTGTCGGCGTGCACACGATGGTGTAGTAGCGCCCGGATTTCGCGATGATTTCCCCTTCATTGCCTGCGGCCTCGAGCTGGTAGATGTCCGGGGTTACCGGCCGGTAGGGACTCGTCTTTGCCCATCCGAGCGGCCCGTAGCGCGTGGCCCCGAGCTCGATCGCGAGCGGGACTTTGCCGGGAATCGCATTGACAAGCCGGACGAACGCTGTATCCCCCGGCACCTGGGGGCCATACACTGAGCGGCTTTCGGCGGCTGCAAGCGTGCTGAGCGCAAGGAGGATCCCGAGCGCGGAGGCTGTTTTCATCTCGTGCCGTATCATAGCCCTTCGCTCTTCCCGCGTCCATCGCGGTCACGGTATTCCGTGACATTCGCGGTCACGGTCGCGTCGTGACACTCTTACGCGGTTGACTCGATAAGGAAGCCGAGATTAAATGCAGCAAGGACACCACGACATGACACATCGGACTCGGATCGGGCTCCTGGCCTGCATCGCGCTCTTCTGCGCGGCCGCCCTGTTTGGAAAAACGGGAGACATGCTCGCCGTCTCCCTGGTGGAGGCCCTTTCTCCTTCGAACATTGACATGCTTATGCCCGAATTGTTCACCGACGTTCCGGCGCCCGCGGCGCGCTACACGGTGGACAGCTACCTCATGCGCCTGGAGAGCACTTACCTGGACGGGAAACCCACCCCGGTGACTGTCCAGGTGTTCGTGCCTCGCTTCTCTGGCAGAGAAAAAAGGATCCTCTACGTGTTCGCTCCCGGCTCCACCGGCTTGCGCGATGCATGTCGTCCCTCGCGCGAGCATATCGCCGGCATCCATTGGGGGTTGTACCGAACCCACGTTCTCTCCCACGTCGGGCAGGGGGTGATCGGCGTCCTTCCCGACTACATGGGTTTCGGGGACCCGGATCCGGCCCACCTGCAGCCCTACATGAGCGTGGTGGCCGAAGGACGGGTCATGCTGGACGCCATCCGGGCGGTCCGGGAGTTCCTCTCTCGGAAATACTCCCAGAATGTCTCGGGAACCGCGGTATTCGTCGCAGGCTTTTCCCAGGGCGGCCACGCGGCTTTTGCCGCCGCTGACCTGCGCGCGCGTTACGCGCCGAAGGTACGGATAGACGGGATCATCGGCTACGGTCCCTCCACGGACGTGGAGGCGCTCTTCCGAGAGTTTCCCGAGGTTGCCCCCATGGCGATCTATACCTTTTCGAGGATCTACGGCAGGGACCGGTTCGACCCCGACCGCATTCTTGCACCCAAGTGGGCCGCGACGCTGGAGAAGGATGTCACCCGTCAATGCGTAGGCGGCATGCAGTCCTACTACCCCGCCTCCCCGCGTGATCTGTTTCGCGCCGAGTTCGCCGAAAGTCTGCTGCGTGGCACCTTGAGGGAGAAGTACCCCGAGGTCGAAAAGATCCTGCGGGAGAACAGCCCCGGTCTGTCCGGCCACAGGGTCCCCGCCCTCATTCTGGAGGGATCGGACGACGTTGTGGTGTCGGTGAAGTCGCAGGAGGCATTCGTCCGCGCATTGTGCCGCACCGCATGCCCCGTGAAGTACTCGCTGTACAAGGGGCGGAGGCATGACACCCGCCAGATCGGGTTCAAGGAGGCGCGCGCGTGGATGGAGCGGCGCGCGCTTGGCGAGAGTCCCGAGACCAGTTGCGGGAGCTTCAAATGAGGCGCGCGGCCGCTCTGCTTGCCGGCTTTGGCCTTCTCCTGTTCGCGCGCGCGCCGCTGCCCGCCGCCTCGTTGGTGCTCCCCGGCAGCGTCATTTCCGTGAACATGGCCGGCACCGCGAGACCCCTGCAGATCGAGCAGCATGAGAAAGGGCTGTTCGAAGGCTACCCCCTGCCGACCATGCGCTACGCGGTGGACAGCTATCGGATCCGTTACGCGAGCACCGACTTCGACGGATCCCCGGCGGAAGTGACCGCCCAGCTGTTCGTGCCGCGCATGCCCGTTCCCACGGAGCGCCCTCTCCTCGTCTTCGGCCCGGGAACCACCGGTATTGGCGATGCATGCGCTCCCTCTCTGGAAGATGCTGAGAAGCGCCATTTCGGCGCCTATCGGGAGAACATGCTCGTCTACGCCGGGCTGGGATTCATTGCGGTCCTGCCCGACTATATCGGTTTTGACGACCCCACCCGGCCGCAGCGGTATTTCAGCAAAGTCGCCGAAGGGCACGTGATGCTGGACGCGGCGCGCGCGGTCTTTCTCTACCTGCAGTCCTCCTCCCATGTCGTGCGGCCACAACGCGCCGTATTCGTGGCAGGATACTCTCAGGGGGGACATGCCGCCTTCGCTGCCGCCGACATTCGCGGCACCTATGCCCCGGATGTTCCCCTGGCCGGCGTGATCGGGTTCGGCTCGACGAACAATGTGGAGGCGCTGCTGCGGGAAGGGCCCGCTTATGCGCCGCTCATTTTCTACACCTATTCGCGCATGTACGGCGCCGCGATCAACCCCGCGGAGTACCTTGTTGAACGCTTCGCCCGCACCCTCGATTCCGACGTGAACAGCATGTGCGTCGACCAGTTCCAGGCCTACTACTCCTTCGACGGCACCCGGGTGTATCGACCGGAGTTTCACTCTGCGCTCTACGGGAACCGTCTTGCCGAGTTCTATCCCTCCCTCGCCGCCCGCCTGGAGGAGAACATGAGCGGTCTCGGCGGCCACATGCTGCCTGCTCTCCTTCTGCAGGGCGCGACTGACTTCATCGTCACCTCCGCGTCCCAGGGGCGTTTTGTGGACGCGCTCAGGACGGCAGGCAGCGCCGTACGCTACCGGGTGTTCCACGGCGTGCCGCACAAAGGCGTCCGTCAGGCGGGTTTCGCCGAGTCAATCGAATGGATGGAGCGTATCGCCCGCGGGGAAGCGCCGCCGACGTCTTGACGGTGACCTCCGCGCTCCATGCGCATCCGGCAGGTTGACGGACGCAATTCCATTCTCTACTTTCTAACGCGCCATGGCAGCACAGCGCGGACAGCCTTTTGACCCGGGTCTGACCCAGAGCTTCGCAGGCAGCCTGCGCCGGGTCGTGAACAAGGACGGATCATTCAACGTCCGCCGCACGGGCGGGCGGCTGCGCAATTTCCACCTCTACAAGTTCCTCATCGAGCTCTCCTGGCCCTGGTTCGTCGCGATCGTTCTGGGCACATTCATCGTCGCAAATATCGCATTCGCCGGGCTGTACCTTGCCGCGGGCATCCGGACTCTTCAAGGCGCGGAGGGCGCAACCGGCCTGGGGACTTTCCTGAACGCATTTTTCTTCAGCGCGCAGACGCTGACCACGGTGGGCTATGGGAGCATGGTTCCACGCGCAATCGGATCCAATCTGATTGCGAGCGTGGAGGCCCTGATGGGGGTCATGGGTTTTGCGTTCGGCGCGGCGCTCGTCTACGGCCGATTCTCCCGTCCCACGGCCCGGATACTCTTCAGCGCCCGCGCTTTGATCGCGCCCTACCAGGGAAGAACCAGCCTCCAGATCCGCGTTGCCAACCAGCGCTCAAACGCAATCGTGGACCTGGAGGCGACGATCGTTCTCATGGCCGTGGAGGGAAGCGGCGAGGGGCATCGGCGCACGTACGCGCGGCTCGAGCTGGAACGATCCAACATCTTCTTCCTGCCCCTGACCTGGACGATCGTGCATCCCATCGACGAGGGAAGCCCTCTTCACGGGAAAACGGCGCAGGACCTTGCCGACCTCGCGGTGGAGATCATGGTGCTCATCCGTGGATTCGACGACACGTTCAGCCAGGTCGTGAACGCGCGCTCCTCGTATCGCTTCGACGAGATCCTGTGGGGGCACAGATTTCTGCCCGCCTTCCGCAGTGACGAGAACGGCCGCCTGGTGCTCGACCTCGCCAGGATCGATGCTGCGGAAAAGACGTCGACGGGCTGATCGCGGCGTGCGCGTCTTACGGAACTATCACGCTGCGGATGCCCGCCCCGCCTCTCTCCAGCTCGTCCAGCGCGCCGTTGATCGCGCCCGCATCAAGGGGGAGGGAGCGCGTGACCACGTGCGAGGTGTCCAGTACGCCGCGCCTGGCCATCTCGATTACGGAGGGCAATTCCGACAGAAGATGGTCGCTGCAGCCGATGATCTCCGCTTCGTTTCCCAGCACCTCCCGGTAGGTGTCGAATGTAACAGGCTCGTCGCTGATGCCGACGAAAACGGCCCTGCCCATGGGCGCGAGACAGCGTACCGCCTGCTGCATGGTGAGGGGGCTTCCGAGCATCTCGATGGCCACGTCGACACCCCGACCCCCCGTGAGCCGACGGATCTCCGCCACCGGGTCGACCTGCCGTGCGTGTACGGCGCGGGCGCCGTACGTGGCGGCCAGGCCGAGGCTTTCCTCGCGGATGTCCACCGCGAAAACCTCGATGGCACCGAATGCCCGGGCAAGCTGGACCGCGGACATTCCCAGACCGCCCACCCCGATAATCGCGGCCGTCTCTCCCGCCCTCAGCCGGGATTTGCGAAGCGAGTGAAACGCGGTTGCCGATGCGCACATCAAGGTCGCCCCTTGCGCAAAGGGGATCTCTGGTGGAAGCAGGAGGGCATTGCGCGCCGGAACAGCGATGTACTCCGCGTAACCGCCGCTCGTGAAATGCCCTATCATGAGCACGCGGGGGCAGAACTGCTCGTTTCCCGTGCCGCAGAAGGCACATTCGCCGCAGGTGATATTGTAGTGCAGGCACACGCGGTCGCCGGTCTTCAGATTCCTGACCTTGCCCCCGGCGCGTTCCACGACACCCGCCACTTCATGCCCGAGCGTCATGGGAAGGGGGCGCACGGGGGACCTGCCGGCCCGGTAATGCGCGTCGGAATGGCAGATGCCGGCGGCGCGCACGCGTACGAGCACGTCCCTCTCTCCGATTTCGGGAACCGGGATCTCCTGCGGGGCCAGCGGCGATCCCACCTCCACCAAGCGCACCGCTTTCATGCGCATGTCCTCCCTCCGTGTGCCGGCACTATATGTCAGGGACGGCCTCTTGTAAAACAAGCGTGGAGAAGGGCATGAAGCTCACACGCACGTTCCTGCGGCGTGTTCTGATAGCCTTCCTGGTCATCCTGGCGTGCGCCGCATCGGCGCGCGATGGCATAAATATCCTGCACCGCACGCAGCATGAGCCCTCGCTGGGGCACGAGATTCTGGCGATGTATCGTCTGCCCCTCGTCGCGGGCCGGCTCTCCGCCGGCCTGCCCGCGTTCCTTTCACCGCCGCCGATCGACAGGGTGCGCGGCGTCATTTCTCCCTGGCGCGTGGGCATTCAGGCAGGCCATTGGAAGATCGACGAGCTTCCCGCCGAGCTCACTCGCTTGCGGAGCGACACGGGGGCGCAATGGGGCGTGCTGAGCGAGGCGGAAGTGAATCTCGCCATTGCGCGGCGCGTGGCACTCCAGCTTGAGGAGGCCGGTGTCGTGGTGGATCTGCTCCCCGCCACGGTCCCTCCCGACTATGACGCAGACGCTTTCGTAGCGATTCACGCGGACGACGGGGGAGGGTCACGAGAGAACGGGTGGAAGGTCGCCGCGCCGTGGCGCTCGTCGGAGGCATCACGAAAACTGCGGGATTCGGTGGCCTTTGCCTACGCCCTTGCCACCGGTCTCCCCTCCGACCGCTACGGCGTCAGCTACAACATGCGCGGCTACTATGCCTTCAGTTGGACGCGTTTTTCCCACGCCATCGCGCCCGCGACGCCCGCCGCCATCATCGAGACAGGATTTCTCACTTCCGCGGCGGACCGCAGGATCATAGTGGAAGACCCCGACCGGGCCGCTCGTGGCATCAGCCTCGGCATCATCCTGTTTCTTGCCCAGCGCGCGTCGATGCGGCCGCACTCCCTCGTGCCGCTGAGGTATCCTCCCATGTCGGTCGCCACCGAGCAGGCCGCGGTGCGCTATTTTCCATACGAGGGTGAGCGGATCACCGCCCGTCTCCCTGCCGGCACCCGGGTGCGCCCCATGAACGAGGAGAACGGGTGGGTGGAAATGGTTGTCTGGGGCAAATTCCGGGTCTTCGGCTGGATGAGGAAGTCGGACCTTCAAGAGATCCAGAGCGGGTAAGCGGGCAACCGCGGAATCGGGCGAATGCGTTCCCCCTGTCGTGCTGTCTCAACGGCGGACCGTGCGGTAGCGCGGCCATGGTACTCCGTGGCATTTGCTATCTCGTGCGCGCCCATTCCATTGCCCAGACAGCAAGCGGGCGCATAGAGGCCAGCGCGCGGTAGCTGCCGTCTTCTTTCCACGCCTCCGGGGTCTGGAACCAGTAGCCGAGCTCCTCCCAGCCCATCCGATATATGCCGTATGCCGTCTGAAATGCCTCGTCACGCATGCCCTCCTGCAGCATGCACGCCGCCAGCGCGTATGTCGTACCTGTCCAGACTTCCTGAGACTGCTGATCGGAGGTGTCCACTATCCCGTGAGGCCTCATCCCGTTCACCGCGCCCATCCGTCCTGCCCGGTGCTTCATCACGTTGAACGCAAAGATGGTGGCGAGCGCACGCCGGGCGTGCTCCTCCGGCACGATCGGGGGCAGCCCGCACGCGCGGGCGTACCATTGGCCTGCAAGCTGATCCGCCATGATGCTGTCATGGTGCCGGCTGTCGCTGCCGTCGTAGTTGTAATAGGCGCCGTTCCAGAGCTTTGACTCGTACGCTGCCTGGCCCCGGGCAAGCCTGGCGCGGAATGCGTCCGCCGCTTCGGCCTCTTCCACGGCATCGGCGAGGGCGGCGGCGGCGCTCAGGCTCGCCAGCCACAAGCCGGCAGAATAGGCGCTCGCGCCGCGCACCGACCAGGTATCATACGTCTGATCAGGAATCCCCTCGTTCTCGATCAGGCCGTCCCCGTCGGTGTCGAACTGCTCCATGAATTGCATGGCCTCCCGGACCGCCGGCCACATCTCTCTCACGAAGCCGCGATCGCCGGTTGCCGTCCAGTCCCGGCAGATCTGGAGAACGAACTTGGGATTGAGATCTTTCCATCGCCCGGTGTCCTGCATCATGTACGCATTGACCTTGCGCCACGGGTCCTCTCCCGGCATGCCCAGGTCATGGGGGATGGCGCCTCGCACTTTGCGGGGGACCTTGACGCCGGAGAACCAGAGCGCACGAAGCTCGGGATGCTCAACCCGCAGCGCGTCCGCGAAGTCGCGCTGGACTGCCAGCTCGAGCGCGGGCCACAGCATGGCCAGGGCGAAAGAGGCGTAGAAATGGACGTCGTAGGTGTTGAACATCCGGTACTCGTGGCCCTCGAGGTAGGCGAAATGTCCGTTGTCCTCCTCCGATGGCGCGGCCTGCCCTTCCTCCCCGTCCGTCCAGATTGTCCCTCCGTCCACGACGTAGTACAGCTCGTTGAAAAGGGCGCTCTTGTACCAGTCCGGAATGCCCGTATCGTCCAGAACAGGCTTCTGCCATGCGGCGATCCGCTTCTCCCAGTCCGGATACTCCCGCAGCGCATCCCGGGCCAGCCGGGGCGCCGCCTCACCTTTCCGGCCGTACCAGCGCGTGTAGCGGCGATACCACGCTCTTCCCTCACCGAAGCGCGCAAGAGGCATGTCCCAGGAAAGCGCGAAAGCGACCTCGCGCTTTTCCCCCGAGGGTACGTTCACCGTCGCGGCAAGCGCGGCCCCGACCGCGGCCCCGGGAAGGGAAGGGGCGCCTTCGCCGGCTTCCTCCAGCCGCGCGTGTCGGGAGAAAGAATCCCACACATCCGACCCGTCTCCGTTGGCCGCAAAGCAGGCGCGGGAAGTGACAAGGATCCCCGGCCGTTCCTGGGCGGCGATGGCGAAGGTGAGCGGATCTTCGTAGTGCGCCGTCGCCGCCCGCCGCCGTCCGCGCGCGCGCAGGCCGTTCTGGCGGTTGGCATGAGCCAGCCTGATGCCGACGATCGGCCCTCCCTCCGCGTCGAGACGGAAACGGCGGTTTACGTGTCCGCCGGCAAGATCGTTGGGCGCGCCGATGCCGTTCTGGAAAGTCAGCATCAGGCTGACCGTCGCCGGCTCCGCGCCCGTGTTCTCCACGGTCCACGCGAAAACGCCGGCCGGCAGGCTGCTCGCACGGTATTCGTGCGGGATGACGGGCGACACCTGGCGGCAGGTCAACCGAAGCCCCGGCAGCGGATTCTCGTAGGTTGTCCACGCCCGGGGAAAAAGCGCGTGGTAAGTGGCGCAGGCGCCGTCCATGCCCCATTCCCAGCCCCGTAGAACAGGGGGGCCCGGGCGGCCGGGGTACAGGACGCGCGCCTGGGCGGGTCGTTCTTCGCGCATCACCGCGACGGAGAACTGATCGGCCGGTACAGCGCCGTAGCTGTAACAGCCCGGCTGAAGCTGCCACCGCGCAAAGTCTCCGCGCCAGCCGCGCGTCACGGTGCCGCCCCCGATGCCGCCCAGGGGAACTCCCTGCAGGGGTCCTGCCCGGCGGGGGTCGAATGAGACGAGCACTGATTGCCGCCCCATTCTCCGATCCCGGGCCAGGGTCTCGCGCAGCCGAAAATAAGTGGGCACGAGGCGAACGAGCGAGCGAAACGCCCAGAAAGCGGGCCTGCCGGGCTGCTCCGGCATCCGATCCAGTCGACGCTGCCATGCGGCTGAGGGGATGTCCATGCAAGCGTCATGGTACAGGATAGGCCGGGTCTCTCACAAGGAAAGAAGCAGCGGCCGAGCGTGCAGGGTGGACGCGACCGCCCGCCAGTATTAGCTTTCAGCACGGAGGGCGGCAGCGTGGAGCGACTATCGTCAGGATCACCTTTTGAGCCCGTGGTGGGGTACAGCAGGGCCGTGCGGGCCGGGAGCGTCATCGAGATTGCAGGGACGGTCGCGACGGACGAGAATGGCAACGCCGTGGCGGTGGGCGACCCCTTCCGGCAGACACGCTTCATCCTGGCGAAGATTCTCGCCTATGTGGCCAAGGCAGGCGGCAAACCCGAGGACGTGGTACGCACGCGGATGTTCGTCACCGACATCTCGAAGTGGAAGGAGATCGGCAAAGCCCACGGAGAAGTCTTCGGGAATATCCGGCGGTCACGACAATGGTTGAGGTGAAAGCCCTCATCTCGAGCGAATACCTGGTGGAGATCGAGGCAACCGCGATAGTCGAGTAGCCGGGTTGGCGCAGCCGGCCGATCCCGCGTCGCCGTGCGACCCCGGCAGTGTCAATTCACGGCGGTTCGTGGTACCCTGACCGGCATGACCGACATCAAGTCTCTCCTTCCCCACCGGGATCCCTTCCTGTTCGTCGACAGGATCGAGAAGGCGGATGCCGAGGAAGTGGTGGCATATCGCCGCTTCACGGGCTCGGAACCTTTCTTCGCGGGACATTTCCCGCAATACCCCGTGGTCCCCGGCGTGATCCTCATCGAGACTCTCGCGCAGTGCGGCGGCGCGGGGCTGAGGATGACGACGGGTGGCTCGGGAATATTCTTCCTCGCGGCCGTGGAAAAAGCGAAGTTCAGGCGGCAGGTGAAGCCCGGCGACGAGGTGCGCTGCGTGGTACGGAACCTGCGTGTCAGCACGTCGATGCTCCGGCAGGCGGGAAAGGCGTACGTGGGAGACGAGCTTGCGGCGGAAGCCGAGTGGCTCTGCCTGATCGGAGACGCGCCCTCGGCATGATCCTCGTTCGTGGCCCACGGCGGCCCCCGGCCATGCCTGGCCAGGCAGCTGCCGGTTTGTGAAGTAGCGCGAGAGGATGTCGAAGAGCAGTCTGCCGACTGTCGGCAAAGAGATCCCGGACATGACGCAGAAAGACACATTTTTTGGACAAAAGAACTTAGGGGGGGATTTACATGGGAAACTTCAAGAACGGACTCGTGATCACCGGCGGCGCGAGCGGCATCGGCGCGGCCTCCGTCAAAGCGGCGCTTGCCAGGGGATGGCCGGTCGCCTTCTGCGATGTCATAACACCGGACAAGATCGATCCATCCCTGTTGACGGAGAAATCGCTCTATATCCAGGCCAACGTCACGAAGCCAGACCAAATGGCCGATTTCCGCGCGAGCACTATCCGGTCCTTCACGGAGAGGGGCCTGACGCCGGAAAAGCTGAACGTCGTTGCCTGCGCCGGCATCAGCCGCCGGGGCGATCCCGTCCAGGTCCAATTGATGAAGGACATCAACGAAGGCGGAACCTTCAACCTTCTGCGCGCCTTCGCGAGCGATATCCCGGCCGGTCGCGGCCTCTTCGTCGGCTTGAGCTCGATCGTCGCGGCGGAGGGCATCGCGGTCAAGGGAGATGAGGAGTACAAGTCCACCAAGGCCGAGGCGAGGAGGATTGCCACCGAAGAAGCCCGCGCGCTCGGCGTCGAAGGTTTTGCCGTGGCCCCGGGCGCCATTGACACCCCGATGACGCGGCACGAGGCGGTCTTCGGTATGCTGCTCCTGGGCGCCGCAAGGACCTTCGGCGGAGACGTGAAACATCCCCAGCACAAGGAAGTCCTCAGTCTGGCCGGCGTTCCCGCAGGCTCGACCCCGGCGGCAGTCCTGAAGGGACTCCTGGGCGCCCCGCTCATCGGAACGGAGGATTTCAAGATCGTGGCGGCGACCTTCGAAAAGGACCCGCAGCTGGCCATGGCCGGCGTCATGCGCTTCGTAGGCTACCTCAATCCCAAGGGAGCCGACGGCCAGCGCCACGTCAGGCCCGAAGCCATCGCGCGGGCCGCCGAGATACTCACGAAGCTCGACGTGGTCATCGGCCCCGAAGTCGTTGCTCGCCTCACGCTCGACCAATTCGAGAAAGGCAAGGCTCCCGAGGGCGGGCTGCTCAAGGCCTACAGCGCCAACGGCGAAAACCGGGTCACCCAGCTCATGAGCGCCTTCGCGGGATAATCAGCCGTCGCGGTCCTTCGCCGCTCGATAACTTTCGCGCTGTTTTTTGATCATCGACTTATGCATGTGCTGCAAAGTCCGACAGGCTCATAGCGCGCGGCGGGTGCATTTTTCAGTCGTCGCTCCCACGCGTTCGTCAGTATGTTCGAGTATGCGCATTCAACGTCGGATCCGAGGGGCGGTCTGTCTCAGCGTGCATCCTCAGGGGTGCGAGCAATACGTGCAGGAACAGATAGCGTATATCACGTCACAGCCAGCCGCGCCGCGCGGACCTCGCAAGGCTCTCATCCTCGGTGCTTCGACGGGCTACGGACTTGCTTCGCGGATCACCGCGGCGTTCGGCAGCCGCGCCGACACTGTGGGAGTCTTTTACGAGCGGCCGGCCGACGAGGAACGGACCGCCTCCGCAGGGTGGTACAACAGCGCCTTCTTCGAGGAGCAGGCGCACGCGGCAGGCTTGAATGCGTGGAGCCTGAACGGGGACGCGTTTTCCGAGGAGATCAAGCAGCAGACGCTGGAGCTCGTCCGCGCCCGCACCGGGCCCGTGGACCTCGTGGTGTACAGCCTCGCGGCTCCCCGCCGCGGACAGTTCAGTGCGGCGCTCCGCCCCATCGGCCGGACTTACACGAACAAGACGGTCAACGTTCAGACCGGAGAGGTCTACCAGACGACGATCCCCCCGGCGACCGAGGAAGACATCACCGGGACGGTGGCGGTCATGGGGGGGGAAGACTGGCGCCTGTGGATCGACGCGCTTCGCCGCGAAGGCCTCCTGGCCTCGGACGCCATCACGGTGGCATACTCCTACATCGGTCCCGCGCTCACCTCCTTGATCTATCGCGAAGGCACGATCGGCCGGGCCAAGGAGCACCTGGAATCCACGGCTCTTTCTCTCGACGGGGAGCTCGCCTCCACCGGGGGCAGGGCGCTGGTAGCCGTGAACAAGGCAGTGGTGACCCTGGCCAGCGCGGCGATCCCCTGCGTGCCTCTGTACATCGCCCTCCTGTACAAGGTCATGAGGGATCGCGGCACTCACGAGGGGTGCATTCAGCAGATGAACCGCCTCTTCCGCGACCGGCTGTACGCAGGAGGGACGATTCCTGTCGACGAAGCGGGCCGGATCAGGCTCGACGAGCTCGAGCTCGATCCCGCGGTCCAGGCGCGCGTGCAGGAGCTCTGGGACCAGGCGACCACTGAAAACCTGCCGGAAATCGCTGACTTCGCGAGTTACCGCAGCGAGCTTTCCCGGATCTGCGGCTTCGAATCTCCCGGCGTGGACTACGGCGCTGACGTCAACCAGCACGTGAACATCCCGTCTCTCTAAGGAAGCGGTCCAGGGCAGCCGCCCCTAGGCCGATGCGCCCGAGTAGCGTTTTATGCCCGCGCGCCAGAAGAGGTGCGCCAGTATGAAAAGGCCTGCGGCGAACGCCCACGCGCCGACGAGGGTCCTCCACGTGAGCTTTCCCGCCAGGGCCTCGGCAGGCACTGTCACGGCAAATGCGACAGGCACGATGAAAGTGAGCGTGACCCTCAGCCACCCCGGGTAGATGCTCACGGGCCACCGACCGGCTTCGTACATGCTCTGGAAGATCATGAGGATGTTCTCCACGCGCACGAACCAGAACGCCGAGGTCGCAAGGATCATCCAGAAGCTGTACGCGATCAGGCCGCCGGCAAGGAGCGTGGCGGCGAATGTGCACGCCTGGGCAGCACCCACGTGAACGCCCAGCCGCCCCAGGGCAATCGCGAGCACCCCTATGCCCAGGCCCACATCGATCAGCTTCCAGATATCAACCCGCTGGATGCTGACCAGCAGCTGCACGTTTTCCGGCTTGGCCAGAGTGAAATCAAGGGTGCCGTCCCGGACCGACTCGACGAGCTGCTCCATGCTCGGCTGGATCATGAGCCGGATGGCCCCGCCGACGAGGAAGAAGACGCCCAGAAGGGCAAGGACCTCGTCCGGCTTCCAGCCGCCGAGGTTTTCCGTGTAGGAGAATACGACGGCGAGCCCGGCAACGGCCGTCCCGAGCTCCAGGAGGGATTCAAGAAGCTGGACAAAGAAGTTCGCGCGATAGGCCAGCTCTCCCATCATGCCGACGCGGAAGAAGGTCCACAGAAGCTTGAGGTACCTCATGCGCCCACCGCCGAGTAGACGCGCACACCCGCCCGCCAGACGAACCTGAGCAGCGCCAGGCAGAGGAGGAGCCACGCGATCTGCACCCCGATCCCCGCCAATGCCAGGGGGAAATCGACCCTGCCCAGCAGGAGCTCCACGGGGAAGCTCGTTGTCCAGCGAAAGGGAAGGGCGTCGGCAATGAGCCGGAGGGGCCGGGGAAGCAGGGCGAGCGGAGCCATCTGGCCGGAGAGGAAGAGCATCGCGATAAAGTAGGCCTGGTTGAGGGCGCTCACCCGGGTCGTCCAGAACGCGGCGAGGGCGAGAATCCATTCCATGAGGAACCGCAGAACAAATGCGAGCAGCAGCGCAGGGGCGAATGCGACTGCGGCCCAGGGCACCGGATGAAAGGCGGGCTTGAAGATGAGCGCAAGGACCGCCGCGGCGGCCAGTATCAGCGGCAGGGTGATCACCTTTGAAGAGATGTTGTCGGCGAGATCGGAGTGAATGGGATGCACGGGACGGAGAAGGGCGAATGACAGCATCCCGTGGCGTACTCTGTATTCGTACTCGTACATGATCCACGTGTAGGTGGCGTGGTTGACGAGCATGAGCAGGATGAAGTACGCGGCGAACTCAGGTGTCCCGTACCCGCCGACGCTGCCGCCCTGGGAGCGCGAGACGGCTGTCCATACCACGAGATAGATGAGCGGATCCAGCACGTGCCCGATCAGCCAGATGACGAGCGCTGCCCTGTACTGCAGCATGGAGGCAAGTGAAGTCTTGAACTGCTGGAAGTAGAGATCTGCCAGGCCCCTCATGGCGCCTCCTGGGAAAATACCAGCTCGATCACCTCTTCGATCGGCGGGTCCTCCACGGTCAGGTCGATCACCGGCAGGTCGGCAAGAAGCCGCTCCGTGACCCGGGCCGTTCGTGCCTTGGGAACGCGAAGGGTGGCGACGCCGTCTTCGCAGGAGAGCACGTCGCCATATGCGCGCAGGTCCGCATCGCAGTCCTCCAGCCGCACGACGATTGTCTTGTGCGCGGTGAAACGTTCAAGCAGCGCGGAGAGCTCGCCGTCGAAAAGGAGCTTTCCGTGGTGGATCACGACCACGCGCCGGCAGAGCGCTTCCACATCGGCCATGTAGTGGCTGGTCAGAAGAACAGTGGCCCCGTACCGCGTGTTGTACTCCGTGATGAATGCCCGTATGCGGCGCTGCATCGTCACGTCCAGCCCGATGGTCGGCTCGTCCAGGAACACCATGCGGGGCCTGTGCAGGAGGGCGGCCGCCACTTCGCATTTCATCCGTTCTCCCAGGGAGAGATTGCGGACGGGCTTTCGCAGGAGCGGCTCCAGATCGAGCAGCGCCACCAGCTCATCGAGGGTGCGCCGATAGTCGGCCCTGGGGATGCGATAGATTGCCCGGTTGAGCTCGAAGGAGTCAGCCGCGGGTATGTCCCAGACGAGCTGGTTGCGCTGACCCATCACGAGCGTGATCTGCCGCAGAAACTCCTTCTCCCGCATCGAGGGTGTATGGCCCAGCACGGTCACTTCCCCGCTCGTCGGGTAGAGGAGGCCTGAGAGCATTTTGAGCGTCGTGGTCTTCCCCGCGCCGTTGGGACCGAGAAAGCCCACAATCTCTCCCGGGGCGAGGTCGAACGAGATTCCGTCCACGGCAGGGATCTCCTGCACCCGGCGGCGCACGAGGCTTTGCAGCGCCGCGCGCACCCCCGGGGCACGCTCGCTTACCCTGTAGGTTTTGCGCAGATTGCGGATTCGGATGGCAGGCGGTGCGCCCACCCGCTCAATATACGTACTCCCGGGAGGGCCGCACAAGCACGAAAATAAATGTTGACAAAATCCAAACTTCTGATACTCTGTCGGTTAGTTCGGGTCGGAACCGAACTAAGTGCTTTATCAAATCCTAAGGAGGGAAGAGTGATGAAGAGAAGATCGGTCATTATTGTTCTTGTTCTGCTCTTGATCCTGCCCGCATTGTCATTCGGACAGGCAGCGACCATCGAGCTGCTCATTCACCAGAACGCGCCCCTGGTGGACTACATCAATGCTTTCAACCAGAAGTTCCAGGACAAATATCCGAATATCACGGTGAATGTCTCCGTGGTGAAGGCGGACGAGCTTGCTACGTCCACCCAGACAAGGCTGACCGCGAATGACGTGGACATCATCGACATGTTCGGCTTTGCGCAGGGAATCCAACCCTTCATGAAGAACGCCGACAAGCCGAACTGGCAGGCACTGATCGAGGCCGGGCTGCTCATGGATTTGACCGGCCAGCCGTTCCTGAAGAATTATGACGCGTCGGCCATCAAGGACGCGGGTTCTTTCAACGGCAAGGTCTACGAGGTCAATACCGGGCGCTATGCGTTCACCGGGGTGTTCTACAACAAGGACCTCTTCAGCAAGTACGGCGTGAAAGTGCCCACGACATGGGGCCAGCTCGTGGCGGCCTGCGACACTTTCAAGAAGAACAAGATCTCCCCCATGACCGCGGGCGGCAAGGACGGATGGCCGGTGCTCGTGGCCGGCTACGGCATCCTGCTCAGCGCCTACCCCGACCAGGCAGCCCTTGTGAAAGGGCTCTGGAGCGGATCGATCAAGTGGAATGATGCAAGAACCGTGGGGATGTGGAAGAAGATGCAGGGTCTGGCAAAGGATATGATCGAGCCGGGCGCAAGCGGTATCGCTTTTGATGCGGCCCCCGGACGGTTTGCCGCGGGGCTGGCCGCCATGTACCCGGCAGGGTCATGGGACGCACCGGCCATCGAGAGCGCCAATCCGAAGCTGAACTACGGCTACTTCCCGATGCCCGGCAGCGACAACCCGAACGACAATAAGTTCCTCGCCGGCAAGTACGATGTGGGCTGGGTGGTTGCGGCAAAGACCGGCAACAAAGATGCGGCCATGAAGTGGCTGGCGTTTTTCTCCCAGCCGGACAACTATCAGGCGTATGTCAATGCCACCGGGATCATGCCGACACAGCCGACTGCGAAGCTGAACACCACCCTGGGCAAGGAAGTGGCGCCTTATCTGGCCAATTTCCGGCTCGGCTACGAGCTGCTCTGGGTGAACCCCAAGGGTATGGGCCAGTGGGCGCAGCCCAACGCGTCTTTCTTCAAGCCGTTCAACCAATGGGATGACGCCAGGAAGCTGGCAGACCAGGCACAGGCCGATCTTGACGCAGGACTGAAGGCGAACCAGTAATACCAGAGAGAGCCTTTTAAGGAATGAGAGGGGCAGGCTTCCTTCCTCCGCAATAGGGGAGGGCCTGCCTCCTGTTTCAGCGTGGAGGAATGCCGCGATGAATGCCGCTTATCACTTCGGGAGCAGACGGTCCCGGCTGATCCCCACGCTTCTCCTGCTGCCCGGGATGCTGCTCTACATTCTCCTGTCGCTGGGCCCCTCGCTTGCCACGGTATTCTATTCGTTCACGGACGCCTCGGGGCTGATAGGGTCCCCCATGAAATGGCTGGGGCTCGGCAACTACAAGGAGTTCCTTTTCATGGGCCAGAATGCCCGGGACAACTTCGAGGTACTGGTCCGCACGCTGGAGTTTTCCTTTCTCGTCACCGTCATCCAGACGAGCTTCGGCCTGCTGATTGCCGTGCTCTTGAACCAGCGGCTGAAGGCCACGAACGCATTTCGCACTCTCTTCTTTCTCCCCGTGATCCTTGGCGTGACGATCATCGGCCTCATGTGGACCCTCTTCCTCTATCCGCTCGGCGGACCGGTTGAAAAGATACTGGGATTGTTCGGTGCGCAGAGCGAGCTCCTGGGAGGGCCGCCGTTCCAGGCGTTCCTTTGGGTGATCTGGGTCCAGATCTGGGCGAATATGGGCATCACGATGGTCATTTTCCTGGCCGGGCTGCAGACGATTCCGGGCGAGCTGGTCGAGTCGTCACGCATTGACGGCGCCAGCGGGTGGCAGGCCTTTCGGCACATCACCTATCCCCTTCTCATGCCCAGCATGAATACGAACCTGACATTGGCGATCATTGGATCTCTGCAGGCGTGGCAGCTCCTCCTGGTCATGAAGGGCGTGACAAACGGCACCCAGGTGCTGGGCCTGACCATCTATGCCATCGCCTTCGGCCGCACGACGAACAATCCCACCGCCGTCGCCATGCGCCAGGGCTATGGCGCAGCCGCCTCCGTGGTCCTGTTCATCCTGGTGCTCATCATCGGAATGACGGCGCAGTACCTCATGCGGCGCAGAGAGAAGCGGGTACTCGGATGAGCGCGCCTGAATCGAAACCCCTCGTGTCCCCGGCCTCCCCGATCGTCCTGAGCGCCCCCGCAGGGCGGCACCCAAAGGTGCGGTGGGGAGTGTACGCGGCGCTGGCCCTTGTCGCCCTCGTCTACATCGGCCCGATGCTCACCGTCGTCAACGTCGCCTTGAAGACACGACAGGAGTTCACTCTCGATCCGACCTCTCTGGCAAATGGACTGCATTTCGAGAACTTCGTGACCGCCTGGAACAAGGCGAACTTCCCGCTCTACCTCCGCAATACCGTTCTGTATGCGGTGGTCGCGACCGGGCTGTACGTCCTCACCGCGGTATTCGTCGCTTTTCCGATCTCTCGCCGCTACGTCAGGGGCAGCGGATTCCTTTTCAGCCTGTTCGTGATCGCCCTGTTCCTGCCCTATGCGTTGATTCCCCAGTTTCAATTGATGCTTCACCTGCACCTGTACAACACCCAGGCAGGCTACATCCTGCTCTTCCTCGTGAATCCCATCGGCATTGTCATCCTGGTGAACTACCTCAGGTCCATACCCAGGGACCTGGACGAGGCCGCGGCCATGGACGGAAGCAGCTACATCCGATTCGTTTTGCGGATCATTTTCCCGTTGATCAAGCCGGCGCTTGCGAGCGTCATTGTCCTTCATGCAATCGGCATCTGGAACGAATACGTCACTCCCCTGATCTATCTGACGAAAAAGGCGTACATGCCCATCACGCGCGGCCTGATGGTGTTCTATGGCCAGTACGGCAACGATTGGACCACGTTGTCCGCCGCCATCCTCATGTTGATGTTTCCCATGATGGTCCTGTTCATGGTCCTGCAGCGCTGGATCTACGCCGGTGTTCTGCAGGGCTCCCTGCGGGGATGAGAATGGGAGAGAGCGCTCTTTTTATCGCCGACACCCTCCTGAAGCCTTGTCCCGGGCCCGTGGAGGGAGCATACGTCGAGCTCGACGGAGAGCCGTACTATCGCATCGCCAATTACTGTCTCATGCCCCCTTTCCTGATGAGCCTGGTAAGCGACTCGGACCACTGGCTCTTCATCTCCAGCAATGGCGCCCTCACCGCGGGCCGCAGGGATCCCGATCATGCCCTCTTTCCCTACTACACCGATGACCGGATCCATGACAGTCAGGATCAGACGGGCAGCACCGCGCTCCTGCGCGTCGTGCGTGAAGGAAGGACATACTTGTGGGAGCCGTTCTCGCAGCGCATGGAAGGCCTGTATCGAGGCTCCCGCAGTCTGTACAAGAGCGCATTCGGCAACAAGCTCATATTCGAAGAAGTGAACGACGATCTCGCGCTCGTGTTCTCCTACGCATGGATGACGAGCGAGCGGTTCGGATTCGTGCGGCGCGCTTCCTTGAGAAATCAGGGCGGCACGCCGGCCCAGATCGAGCTCCTGGACGGGATCCAGAACATCATGCCCTACGGATTGACCCGGCGATTCCAGGTCGAGTTCAGCACGCTGGCCGACGGATACAGGGAGAGCGAGCTCGTGGCACACGCGGGGCTTGGCCTTTTCAGGCTCAGCTCCATCCCCACGGACAAGGCCGAGCCGAGCGAGGCCCTCCGGGTGACCACTGTCTGGAACGAGGGCCTGGATGCCCCGAAGATACTGCTCTCGCCCTCATCTCTGGACAGGTTTCGCAGGGGAGATCCGCTCGTGGAAGAAGCGGACATCCGCGGAAGACGGGGGGCGTATCTGGTCAACGCCCGGCTCGACCTGTCACCGGCAGACCGCAGGGAATGGCTCCTCGTGGCGGACGTCAGCCAGGATGCCGCTGATGTGAGAGCGACGCTTGCGCGGCTCGAAACGGGAAAGAGCCTCGTCGAAGAGGTCGAGGAGGACATCGCGCGCGGGACGACGAACCTTGTGCGCATCGTGGCCAGCACGGACGGGCTTCAGCTCACCGCGGACCGGTTGAGCACCTGGCGGCATTTCTCCAACGCCCTCTTCAATGCGATGAGGGGAGGCGTGCCGGATGAGGGCTACCTGATATCGCGCGCCGATCTCGCCTCGTTCATTCGGCAGGCCAATCGGTCGCTCTTTCAACGACAGGCGGAATTCCTGGAGTCGCTGCCGGAGACGATCCCGCACGGCGCCCTTCTCGCGCGTGCCCGCGCGCAGGAAGATCCCGCGCTGGAGAGGCTCACGCGCGAGTACCTGCCGCTCACGTTCAGCCGCAGACACGGGGACCCCAGCCGTCCGTGGAACACATTCACGATCGATCTGAAAAACGAGCACGGTGAGAGGATCCTCTCCTACCAGGGCAACTGGCGGGACATCTTTCAGAATTGGGAAGCACTGGCGCTCTCATTCCCCGGATACGTGGAGAGCATGATTTTCAAGTTCCTCGATGCCTCGACTGCCGACGGTTACAATCCCTACCAGATCACGAGGGACGGGTTCGACTGGGAAACCATCAAGGCACACGATCCATGGTCCCAGATCGGGTACTGGGGAGATCACCAGGTGATCTACCTGCTGAAGCTCCTGGAAGAGTCCGATCGGTATCATCCGCACGCGCTCCAGGACCTGCTGGCGCGCCCCGTGTTCACGTACGCGAATGTGCCTTACCGTATCAAGCCCTACAAGGCGCTCCTCAAGAATCCGCGCCGCACGATAGAGCTGGACGGAGCCCTCCAGAGCCAGATCCAGAAACGTGTGGCGTCAATCGGCGCCGACGGAAAGCTCCTTCTGGATCGCAGTGGCGTTCCCTGCCGCGTGAATCTGACGGAGAAAATGCTCGTTCTGGTCCTCTCCAAGCTTTCAAACTACATCCCCGAAGCCGGCATCTGGATGAACACGCAGCGGCCGGAGTGGAATGACGCGAACAACGCGCTCGTCGGCTATGGCGTGTCCATGGTCACCCTTTGCTACCTGCGCCGCTTCCTCGTCTTTTCACGGGCTCTCTTTGCCCGGGTCCAGAACGAGGAGCTGAGCGTTTCCGCCGAGGTCGCCGCGATGTTCCATCGGATCAGTTCCGCCCTCCACGAGCACGCCGCCCTGCTTCGCGCGCGCGCCGCCGTACCCGGCGGATTCGCGCTCTCGGATCGGGACCGCAAGGCCGTTCTGGACACGCTGGGCGCCGCGGGGAGCGATTTCAGGCGTGAGCTTTACGATCGGGGATTCTCCGGCAGGCTCGTTGCCCTCAAGGGAGTGGATATTGCGGCCTTCTGCGACCTGGCCCAGCGCCACATCGAGCACTCCATTCGCGCCAACCGAAGGCCCGACGGCCTGTATCATTCCTACAACCTCATGCGCGTGGCAGGGGCGGAGGGGATCGCGATCCGGCGCCTGGATGAGATGCTCGAGGGGCAGGTGGCTGTTCTGAGCTCGGGAGCGCTGTCCGCCCGGGAGTCGGCAGCCCTTCTCGATGCGCTGCGCGCGAGCAGTCTCTATCGCGCGGACCAGAACAGCTACATTCTCTATCCCGACCGGAGGCCGCCCCGGTTTCTGGAGAAGAATAATATCCCGGCGGATGCGCTCAGGGACTCGAAGCTTCTGGCGGAGTTCCTGAAGGCAGGGGACAGGCGCATCGTGGTTCGTGATGTGCGCGGCGGCGGGCATTTCAACGCGGCATTCCGCAACGGCGAATCCCTCCGTCAGGCGCTGACGGAGCTGAAGGCGGGGGAGTTACGCGGCCTGGTGGAAAAAGAGGAGGCGCATCTCCTGGGACTCTATGAACAGGTGTTCGATCACCAGTCATTCACCGGCCGGTCCGGCGCGTTCTACAAGTACGAAGGGCTGGGGTGCATCTATTGGCACATGGTCTCCAAGCTCCTTCTTGCGGCGCAGGAGGTCCTTCGCCGGGCCGTGGAAGACGGCGAGGAAGCGGGCATCATCGACCGGCTGAGGAGACATTACGGCGACATTCGTGAGGGCATCGGGGTGCATAAATCGCCTGAGCTCTACGGCGCGGTTCCCACGGATCCGTACTCGCATACGCCGGGCTTTGCCGGAGCGCAGCAGCCGGGGATGACCGGCCAGGTCAAGGAGGACCTGATCACGCGCCTCGGCGAGCTGGGCGTCGACGTGCGGGAGGGACGGGTGCGGTTCCTCCCCCGCATGCTGAGGAGCGTCGAGTTCCTGGAAGCCCCGAGCACTTTTCGCTACTTCGACGTGGAAGGACGGGCGTGCACCGCTGCGACGGCCGCGGACAGCCTGGCATTCACGTTATGCCAGGTACCCGTGATCGTGCATCGCGCAGGACCGGCCCGGATCGAGCTCGCCACGGCGGAGGGAGCTGCGCGTACCGTGCCGGGGCTTGTCCTGGACGCGGCAACGAGCGCGGCTCTGTTCGAACGGACGGGAGCGGTGCGCCGCCTGGACGCATACTTTGACCTGTAGGAGCCTCCTTGGCTAGGCTTGCAATCGCTCCGCGGTCCGCTCGATACTCTCTGGTGTGGCGCCATGGCGAATAAGATAAACGAAATAAACACCTCACGCGTTCTGCAAAAGCTCTGGTTCAACAAGGGGATAAGCCGGGTCGACATTGCGCGGGAGCTCGGGCTCGGGAAATCAACGGTGACCAAGATCGTGGCCAGGCTTCTGGAGCGCAACCTTGTGAAGCTGGTCACCCGGGGGCGCTCGGGACCCAGCGGGGGGCGCAGGCCGACGCACCTCATGATCAACAGCCAGTATGGATGCATACTGGGCCTGGAAATACAGCCGGATTTCTACACCGCCGTGGCCACGGACCTGCTGGGAGAGGTGATCTTCTCCCATTCCGAACGCATTGCGTTCGGCCCCAATATCGTCGACACCTATCTCGGCGTGGTACGCGCCCTGGAGGAAAAGACCAGGGATATCAGGCTTCCTCTGATCGGCATCGGCGTCGGAATGGCGGGAATCATCGACCCGCACAAGGGCATCATCCTCCAGTCCAATCCATTGAGCATCAGCCGGCCCGTGGATTTCTACCGTGAGATCGCGTCCCACCATACGGTCCCTGTTCTCATCGAGAATGACGCGAAGTGCTGCTGCTGGGGAGAGCTCGCTTTCAAGAAAACCGAAAGACACGCGAACTTCACCTTCGTGCTCGGCGAGTTCCGAAAGGGCCGGACGGCGAACTCGGACTACTGGGGCATCGCCATCGGCTTCGGGTTCGTCCTGAACGGCAAGGTGCACTACGGGGAGGGCTTTTCCGCGGGCGAGTTCCAGAGCATACTGTGGGAGCCTCCCAACAAGGGCCAGTTCTCCCTGAGGGATGAGGAATCGAAGCGGATCAAGGAAGACCCGAAAATACTGGACCGGGTCCTCAGGGAGCTTTCCTCGCACATCGCATTTCACGTCAACGCATTGAACCTGACCAGCGTGGTGATCGGGGGAGAGATCGCCACCTACAGGGATGCTCTCACGGAGATGCTCCAGGCCGAAATCCAGAAGAACTGGTCATACGAGAACAAGGTCGACTGCTCGATCGAGTTCGCGACCCTCGGCGACAGGGCGGTGGCGTACGGGGCGGCGGGCATGTTCCTCGAGCGATTCTTCTCCATCCCCGACGTGGTGGAGAGCGCCGAGCTGCGGACCTCGAACAAGATCGGAGTCTTGTATGGTCCCCGACAATCCGCTGCTGTGCGCCAGAATGGATAGTCGCGCGCCGTCATTTTCCGATATGATCGCCCAAGAGTGAAGCTTCGCGCAAGACTCCTATTCATCACGCTCTCCGCGCTTCTCGTGCCGGTCCTGGTCGCCATTGCGGTCGCGGCGGCCGTGGTGGTGGAAAGCAGCGGGCGGTCGCAGGAGATGCGCTTCCGCTCCGCCCTGTACCTCATCCAGAAGGACATCACCGACACCGAGCAGCGCTACCGGACGATCATTGCGCGCCTGGCCCTTTCCCGGACCCTGCAGGGAAAGCTCTACGTCTACAACAAGTACTGGGGCTACTTCAGCAAGGATACGCTGGACGCAGACATCGCGGTGCTTCGCGACGAGCTGGAGAATCACCTCCTCAACGACTCCATCGATACGATTGCCGTCTACCGAATGGAGGGTGACCGCTACGCGTCCGTGGTCGTGGTGGGAAACTCGACCTACATCCGCGACAGCGTCCTGCACGAAACCCCGGGGCGCCTGGCAGGTCAGCCCGAATACGCCCAGACCTCTGACGGAATCTACGCCACGTTCTACATGCCCGTTTTTCGGGACGGCAGGGAGATCGGGCTGATCTCCCTGCAGAAGGCGTTCAACCGGGGCTACCTGGAGACCCTTTCGCTCCGATCGAATATCGGAGTTGCGCTGTATGCGCAGGGTCTGTACCGCTACTCCTCGCTTCCCGGGATCGACGCCGCGGGGCTCCTCTGGACGCGCGCGCATCCCATGACGGGCAGCCCCTTTTCCGGCACGTATCAATTCCAGGGAAGGATATACAAGTACGTCGGTTCCTACTTCGAGATGGGACCCTCTGCCAAGGGCTTCCTGTTCGTCGGCGGCCCCTCGTCGATCACGCAGGCGGACTGGTGGCAGAACTTTCTGCGCCTTTCCATCATCCCCCTGATCTGCGTGGCGGTGGCCATCGTGCTCTTCCTGCTCTGGGGAAGCCAGGTGATCTCGGCCATCCGGATCCTCCTTGCGGCATCCGTCACCGTCGGCCGGGGCGAGTACCGGCTGCGGCTGCCCGTGGAGCGGCGCGACGAGTTCGGGGAGCTGTATCGGGGATTCTCGCGCATGGCCGAGCAGCTCGAGGAAAACCTCGCCCGGCTGGAGGAGAGCAAACGCATGCTCGTTACCAGCGAGAAGATGGCGGCCCTGGGGAGGTTTTCCGCGGGGGTCGCGCACGAGATCAACAACCCGCTCGGCATCGTGCTCAACCACGTGCAGCTCCTGCGGTCGGGGAGACTGGAGGAACGGGAGCGGGAAGAGTTCCTCGCGCGCATGGAGACGGAGATCAAGCGCGTGAATCGCCTGTTGCGGAGCCTCCTGCAGCACGCCACCGACGAGGAGCTCGCATTCAGCGATCTCCCTCTCGAGCCCGTCGTTTCCGAGGTGGTGCAGCTCTTCACCCCGAAGCTGCGCGTGAAAGGCGTGCAAGTGGAGGTGACGCCCTTTCCCGCAAACGCGGTGGTGGAGGGCGACGCGGACGCCATCAAGCAGGTCTTCTTCAACCTTCTGTACAATGCCATCCAGGCCATCCACCACGACCAGGGTCTGGTGCGCATCGACGCGCAGGAGGGCGCGACGGGCTTCTGCGTGCGCGTTGCGGACAACGGTGAAGGAATGGATGAAGACCACGCGCGCCTCGATCTTCCAGCCCTTCGTGACGCGCAAGCAGGGCTATGGCACCGGGCTGGGTCTCGCGCTCAGCCAGACCATCATGAAGCAGCATGGCGGCTCGATCGACGCCTCGGGAGAGCCGGATGTCGGCACGACGGTCACGCTCTGGTTTCCGCAGAAGGAGGAGGCATGTGAGCCGGCGCGATTTTTCCCTCCTCATCGTCGATGACGAGGAAGGGATGCGCCTGGGTCTGCAGAAGGCCCTCTCCCTGGAAGGCTACCGCGTGACCACCGCCGCGAGCGGCGCGGAAGCGCGGCGCCGGGCAAAGGCGGAGAGGTTCGACTGCGCGTTCGTGGACCTCAAGCTTCCCGACCTGAGCGGCACCGAGCTCCTGGCCGATCTGAAGCAGTCCGGCGCCGCGGTGGTCATCATCACCGCCTTCGCCACGGTGGACACGGCGGTGCGCGCCATGAAGCTGGGGGCGGTGGACTATCTGCAGAAGCCCTTCGACAACCACGACATCGTGGCCCTGGCCGACCGACTGTGCCTGGGGGGCCGGGACGCGGAGCGCACGGAGCGCGAGGAAGTGCTCGAAGGAGGGGCTCGTCGCGGCAAGCCCGGCCATGAAGCAGATCGTTGCCACGCTGCGCAAGGTGATGGACTCGGAGATTCCGCTCCTGCTCCAGGGGGAAAGCGGGACGGGCAAGGAGATGCTGGCCCGGTTCGTTCACGAGAAGAGCTCCCGCGCCGGGCGACCCTTCGTCGCGATCAACTGCGCCGCCATCCCCCCCGAGCTGCTGGAGAGCGAGCTCTTCGGCCACGAGAAGGGCGCCTTCACCGGGGCCCACTGCCTCGACCAACGGCAAGTTCGAAGCAGCCGGCGCGGGCACGATCTTCCTGGACGAGATCGGGGAGATGGGTGCGCACCTGCAGACAAAGCTCCTGCGCGCCCTGGAGGAGCGCTCCTTCGAGCCGGTGGGCTCCACGCGCAGCCTGCCGCTCCTGGCCCGGATCATCGCCTCCACCAACAGCGACCTTGCCGCCATGATCCGGGAAAAAACATTCCGTCTCGACCTGTACTACCGGCTGAAGGGGGTCGCCGTCACCATTCCTCCCCTGCGCGACAGGCGCGAGGACATCGAGCCCCTCCTCTCCTTCTTCCTCGACGTCTACCGGCACCGCTACAACAAGCCGGGGGTCGAGATCTCCCGCGAGGCGGTGCGCTTCCTGCGCTCCTACCGGTGGCTGGGCAACGTGCGCGAGCTGAAGAACGCCGTGGAGTCGGCGGTCCTCCTCTCCGAGCAGACCCGCCCGCTCCTCCCCCAGGATTTCCTTCTGGAGGCGGCGGGGGATGCGAGCCTGCCCGAGCTGTGGCAGCAGGAGCGTGAGGCCATCATCGAAGTCCTGAAGCGCACCGGTTACAACCGATCGGTTGCGTCGCGGGAATTGGGCATGAGCCGCAAGACCCTGTACAACAAGATGAAGCGCTACGCGATCAAGTAGCCTACCCATGATTTCCCATTCTTACCCAATTCGAGCAATAGCGCACATCACGTCGGCACAGCAAATCCCGACCAGGGCGTGACCCAGCGCCCATCTTTCTGTTGCACAAGCAATTATCATTCTCACTGCTCCTCGCCCAATGTTGGCCCGATTCATGCATCTCATTGTATGAAAGTTCAATGCGAAATCCGCTGAAAGTTTACGCGTCAGTCGTGATGATTCTCCTCGTGGGCGGCGCGCCTCTTTTCTGCCGGGGAGTTCCAGAACCGGCAGATATGACGCGTCCTGGTTCTTCCACGCCGGCCGTTCATCGACAGCTCTCCTTCGTCATGGTGCCCAAGGGCGTACATCCTTATTTCGAGCCCGTCTATCGGGGCTTCGAGGATGCCGCGGCAAGGTACGGGGTTCTCGCAGAAGTGGATGCGCCGCCCCGATTCGATGTCGCCCTCCAGGTGAAAGTCATCGAGGACCTGATCGCGCGCGGGGTGAACGGGATCGCGATCTCTGCCAACGACGACCAGGGGCTGGTTTCGGTGATCCACGAGGCCGTCCAGGCAGGCATCAAGGTGATCACTTTCGACGCTCCGGCGCCCTCCAGCGAAGCGCTGACGTACATCGGCACCGACAATGAAGCCGCCGGGTACGACGCGGGGAAGCGCATGGCGAAAGCCATGGGAGGCAGGGGCTCCATCGCCATCCTCCAGGGCGGGCTGGACGCCACGAACCTCAATCTCCGGACCCGCGGCTTCAAGCGCGCGCTGGCAGAAGCGTCTCCCCGGATCACCGTAGTGTCGGTGGTCGATGAAGGGGGCGACTTCGCCGAGTCCGTGAACAGGACGGAGGCGCTCCTGGCCGAGCATCCCACTCTCTCCGCCATTTTCAGCGTCTCCGCCGAGGGAGCGCCTGCCGCGGCCGCCGTTGTGAAACGACAGGGCAAGGCAGGACGAGTGCTGGTGGCGGGCTTTGACGACCTGGGCGACACGCTCCAGGGCATAAGGGATGGCGCTGTCGTTTTCTGCGTCGTTCAGAACACCTACAAGATGGGGTGGCTGTCCGTGGAGCGGCTGCTGGATGCAGTGGGCGGCCGCCCGGTGCCCCGGATCATCGACACGGGGGCTGTGTTCGTCGATCGAAGCAACATCGACACCTACAAGGGGATGATGGAGGCGGACAACCCGGGAAAGTTGTAGGCCGTGACGGTGGGATTTGAAGCGGCCCCGTTGGGGCTGAGTGAGTCTTCCTAAGGAGGTCTGGCATATGAAGTCCAGAATGCTCGTCATTGCGGTCGTGCTGCTGGCCGTCGTGGTCGCCGTGGCAGCCCCCGCGCAGACCAAGGGATGGGCCTCGAATGTCCGCATCGTCTTCTTCCCCGGCGGACCCGAGGGCGGCGTTTTTGCCGTGAACGTCTACAACGGCGCAAAGCAGGCCGAGTTGGACCTGGGCTGCAAGGTCAATTACGTCTGGTCGGACTGGGATCCGCAGAAAATGATCCAGCAGTTCCGCGAAGCGGTCGCGACCAGGCCGGACGGCATCGCCATCATGGGCCACCCGGGCGACGCAGCTTTCGATGCGCTCATCGATGACGCGGAGAGCAAGGGAATCATCGTCACCAGCCAGAACACGACGCTGGAAAAGGCCGAAGCCAAGTACGCCGCGAACGGCTTCGGCTACGTCGGGGCGGAGAACTACCCGGCAGGGCATGCCCTGGGGGTCGAGGCGGTCAAGAGGTTCAAGCTGAAGAGCGGTGACCGCGCCATGGTGTGGGGCCTTCTCTCGCAGCCCGCCCGCGGTGCAGCGCACCAAGGGCGTAATCGACGCTTTCAAGGCGGCCGGCTTGAAGGTCGATTACCTCGAGATCGATGCCGCGACGAACAAGGACCCTGTTGCCGGCGCTCCGACATTTGCCGGCTACGTCTCCTCGCATCCGGACGTGAAGGTGGTCGTCACCGATCACGGCGGCCTCACCGCCACTGCCGAAACCTACTCAAGGCGGCGGGCAAGAAGGCCGGCCAGATCAATATCGCCGGATTCGACCTGTCTCCCGCAACCATCGCGGCGATCAAGGGCGGTTGGACGGGCCTGGTGATCGACCAGCAGGAATGGCTGCAGGGCTACCTGCCCATCTTGCAGATCGGCCTCGCGAAGGTCTATGGTTTCTCGGGGCTGCACATCAACACCGGCGCGGGGTTCGTGGACAAGAGCAACGTGGACTTCGTAGCTCCGCTGGCGGCGAAGAACATCCGCTGACATTTGTCGGCGAATGACGGTTTCTTTATGAATCCCAGGGCGGCGGGAGGCACTCCGCATCCCGTCGCCCTCGATATGAAGAGGTGACTCGATGGACCACTTCCTCCAGATGAAGAACGTGTCCAAGACCTTCGGCGAGGTGGCGGCGCTGCACCACGTGAACTTCGAGGTCGGCACGAACGAGATCGTGGGCCTGCTCGGCGACAACGGGGCCGGCAAGTCCACCCTGGTGAAGATCATCACCGGCTACCACCAGCCTGATCCGGGGGGCGAGTTCTATCCTGAAGGGGAAGAGGATCGAACACCTCTCGGTGGCGCGCGCCCGCGACATGGGCATCGAGGTCGTCTACCAGGAGCGCGCGCTCGCGGACAAGCAGTCGCTGTGGCGCAACATCTTCATGGGGCGCGAGCTTTCCAATGTCTGGGGGCGTCTCGACCTGCGCGAGATGCGGGAGGAGACGACCAAGCTCATGCATACGCTGATGGGCTTCACCTCCTCCGCGGTGAACCCGGAATCGGTGGTCAAGAACTTCTCCGGCGGCGAGCGCCAGGGAGTGGCCATCACCCGGGCGCTGTACTTCAAGGCGGAGATGATCATCCTGGACGAGCCGACCATGGGCCTGTCCCTTTCCGAGACTAAGAAATGCCTGGAATTCGTTGCGGGGATAAAAGCGGCCGGGCAAGGCCGCCATATTCATCGACCACAATATCTTCCACGTGTATCCGGTGGCCGACAGAATCGTCGTGCTGGACAGGGGCACGGTGGCGGGACAATTCATGAAGGACGAGCTCACGCTCCAGGAACTGATAGATCGGCTGTACCTCGTGGCGCAGACGGGCAGTCTTGACACAAAAACCCGGGGCGCGCGGCGGGGAAAGAGGAAAGGCAAATGAATATTTCGGACGGAGCGGCAAGGCTGAAGTCCCTCGCGGCAGGACGAGGCAGTATCTCCCAATTCGCGCGCACCTATTCCCTGCAGATCGGCATCGTATTCGTCGCCCTCTTCATCTGGGTGCTGTTCCTCATTGGTTCGCCGCGAACGTTTCTGGCGGGTGACATTTATGTCGCTTTCATGTCCACGACGCCATTCTTTGCGCTGATGGCCATCCCTCTGACGCTTGTCGTCATCACGGGTGAGATCGATCTTTCCTTCGGCTCGGTCATGGCGTTCGGCATGACGGCCTTCAGTCTCGTGTTCACCGCTACCGGGAGCGTCTGGCTGGGATTTATCGCCTGCCTCCTGGCAGGCCTCGGCGCGGGGATACTGAACGGCGTCATCGTCGTGAAGATCGGTATCCCGTCATTGGTCACGACCATCGGAACCCAGTTCTTCTGGGCCGGCGTCGTCCTGGTGCTGACGAATGGGAGCGGGCTGGGCATGACGGCCGTCCGGGATACGATCCTCTACCCTGCCCTGGTGGGCCGGATCGGGGGCGTCGTCCCCGCACAGTTCGTCTGGACCATCGTGTTCGCCGCGGTCGTATGGTTCTTCCTGAACCGGCACAGATTCGGCGCGCACGTGTATCTCACCGGTGACAACGTTGAAAGCGCGCGGCTGATGGGCGTGAACGTGGACCTGACCAAGATCATCACCTTCGCCATCGTCGGCTTTGCCGCGGCGTTTGCGGGCTTCGTGGTCAGCGAGGAAGTGCTCTACTTCTGGCCCACCCTGGGCGGAGGGTACCTGCTCAACACGCTGGCCTCCGTCTTCCTCGGCGGCACGTCGGTCTTCGGGGGCATGGGAACCATCTTCGGCACATTCGTCGGCTCCTTCATCATTGGATCCATCAACGCGGGCATCGTCGCGGCGAACCTGACCGGGTATTGGACACAGTTGATCTACGGCCTGATCCTCGTCGTCTCGGTAGCGCTGCAGACCGTGCTGGGGAAGAGGTTCAGGTAGGGGCCGCGGCGGACCTCCTCAATGCTCGCCAGTCGCTCCGCTCAGCCTGGAGGGAGGGCACAGAATGAAAAATTTGAAAGTTGCCGTGAAGATCGGGGTTGGATTCGGGCTGGTGATCGTGATCGCGGCCGGCCTTGGCGCTGTCCAGCTCTGGAACATGATGGGAGTGCAGGGAGAGGCGAACCGCCTCGATAAGGAAATCGTTCCTCAGGTTGCGGTGGCCAACGACATCGAACGAAGCGCGCAGCGTACCATGTACAGCATGCAGGCCTACCTGCAGTCGATGGATACGGACTCTCTCGACCTGGCCAAGCAGTTTCTGAGCGACACGCAAAAGTACCTCACCGATGCGGACACCCTCGCGACGAAGTATCCGCGGCTTCTCGTTTTGAGGAAGAACGCCGCCGAGGCCAGATCCCGGGTGGAAGAATACGACAAGCTCCTGCAGGACACGGTCTCCGTCAACGCGAGCATCACGGTGGAACGGATGAGTCAAGCCTCATCCGGATCCACGTTCAATACCAACCTCCAGAACTATATACTGAAAAAGACTGCCGACCTGGACGCGCTGATCAGCCGTCACGCCTCCACGGGAGAGCTGAAGAGCACCCTGCAGGAAATCACCATTGCGAATGAAGTCAGGGACATCGGCAACGGCCTCAGAATCGGGAACTTCGAGACGCAGGCCACCGCCGATCCAAGCTTCCTGAAGGATGCCATGCAGGGCTTTGCGGAGGTGGGGGACCGCATCACCTCCTGGCGCGCCCTGCCGACGGTGAGCAAGAGCGACCTGATCCAGCTCGATGCAATCACCGCGAGCGGAAACACCTACCTCCAGGCGTCCCAGACGGTCCTGGGCGACGTGGTGAAACGGGCGGAGGTGAACACGGCGCAGCAAAAGACGGCCCAGGCGGTGCTTGATGCCGCGGTACAGACTTCGCTGGAAGGATTCAAGGACGCAGCGTCGATCACCACGCTGACGGTGGCGCGCCTGATGACGGCGATCATCGTGCTCGTGATGGGGATAGGCGCGGCGACGGTCATGGGAATCGCAGTCGCCATTGCGATTACCCGCACGATCACCCGGCCCCTTTTCAAGGGGGTCGCGTTTGCCCAGCAGATTGCAAAGGGCGATTTCAGCACCCTTCTCGACATACGGCAGCGCGACGAGGTGGGAGCGCTTGCCAATGCCTTGAACGAGATGGCGATAAAGCTCCGCGATGTCGTGCTCTCGGTCCAGGAGAGCGCCTCACAGGTCGCTCATTCCAGCGAAGAAATCTCGGGGAACGCGCAGAAACTCGCCGAAGGAGCGCAGAATCAGGCAACGACACTCGAGCAGACGAGCGCTGCCGTCGAGGAGCTGGCCGCATCCGTGAATCAGGTCTCCGCCCACGCGCAGTCGCAGGCAGCCGCGGTGGAGGAGGGTTCGAGCTCGATGGCGCTGGTGCATACCGCAGTTGAATCGGTCACCCGGAGCCTTGGCGAGATATCCGGTCTTGCCAGGAGATCGGCGGAAAACGCCGTCGAGGGCGACAAAGCGGTGCAGTCGGTTGTGGACGTGATCAGCCTTATTGCGGGGGGCTCCGAAAAAATCGGCGGCATCGTGGGCGTGATCTCCGATATCGCGGACCAAACCAATCTCCTGGCGCTGAACGCCGCCATCGAGGCGGCGAGGGCCGGGGAGCATGGGCGGGGCTTTGCCGTGGTGGCGGACGAGGTGAGCAAGCTGGCCGAACGCAGCGCATCATCCACCAAAGAGATCGAGGGCCTGATAAAGGAAAGCGTCAGGAACATCAGCGAGGGGGTGAAAACCGCCAGGGGATCGCAGATCGCGATGGAGCAGATTCGCGCGGCATCCCAGCAGGTCAACGATACCATCACCGCGCTCTCAGAATCGATGGGGCAGCAGGTTTCTGCGATCAAGGAGCTGGCGGGTGCGCTGGAGAACATAAGCGAAATGAGCCAGGGCATCTCCGCAGCAACGGAGGAGCAGACATCCAACGCGAAGCAGGTATCAAAAGCGGTGGAGACCGTCAACGAGCTTACGCAGGCGGCGGCGGCCTCGGCTGCGGAGATGTCTTCCTCAACGGAGAAGCTTACCACGATGGCGCAAGGGCTGAATCGCCTGGTGGCCCTTTTCAAGATGGGGCACGGAGAAGCACCACCGGATGAGCCGCCTTCGGGTGAGGGCCACGCGTTGCCCGCGCCGGACGCCGCCGCGGCAGGGGAAGAGAAGCACGCTGCCCAGCGGGAGATCGGATCCTAAGCATCAGGTGAGAATGCGCCGGCGCGGTCGTGCAGACAAACGAACTTGACCGCGAAAAGCCGTCGTGGTACGGTGTCTTTCTCTCTGAGGGTCGCCTCGCCTTATTTCATACACCTTGTCAGGCAGTCGCGCGCACGCACAGATCCGTTCGGGGTAACCTGCCGCGTGGAGCGTCGTCCATTTGATCGGAGAGACTAAATGGTAGAAAAGGCCCCTTCCGGTGCGCGCGCCCTGCGGATCGAACAGACTACACCTCTGGCCAGAAGCCTCCACATTGTTTTCTTTTTGACCCCTGCGCTTTTGTACTACATGACGGCGTGCAGGACACCGGGGTGGATGGATGCAACACTTGTCGTGTCCGAGGTAACCCGGTTGACGCTTTCGAGCTGGGTAGACTCCCATAATCTATTCAACCTCCTCGGCTATTTCTGGCTGAAGCTGTTTCCTGATCAGAACATTCACTTTCATCTCGTGCTGCTCTCCGCTCTCTTCGGGGCCTTGAGCGTGTACTTTATTTTTCGGACCGTCCTCGAGTTGACCTCGGATGTGATCAGCGCCGGCATTGCCGCCCTTGTGCTCATGGTCTCCCACTCCGTGTGGTGGCACTCGACGATGGTGGAGGTCCATACCCTGATCTCCGCGATCATGGCGGTCATGTTTTTCTCCATTGCACGGTATGAGCGGTCGAGGAATCCGTTGTACCTGTACCTGGCAGCTTTCTTTTTTGGTCTCGGCTGCTCCACTCATGTCCTCATGGGATTGTTTGTTCTCTCCTTTCTCGCTGTCCTGATCTACAGCATCATTCGCCGTCATCCTCATACCGGGAAATATCTTTCGATAGCCGTGCTCTGCTTCCTCCTGGGGCTGGGACTGTACCTGTTCCTGTTCATCCGCGATGTGCGCGCAGAGCTCTTCCGGCAGACAGGAGGCGGGCAGGAATCCTGGCTCGCGAAGGCCTGGCAGGCATTGCGCTCAACCTTCGATGACGCTACCGGCGGCGAGTTCAAACAGCTCATGTTTACGCCGGGCATGCCGGTCGAGCCCAAGAGGTTCTGGCGAATCTACTATTTTTTCCTCCTCTTTCTCAATTTCCCTTCTCCCGCTCTCGCCATGGGATTCTACGGTCTGTGGGCCTTCTGGAGGAAAAGCTCCTTTCGTCTCACCTTCGTATTTTTCACGACAGCGATCCTTGTCCTGGCCGTCTGGTCGGCGAACTACTTCGTTTGGGATATGTATGCCTTTGCCCAACCCGTGTATGTCATGTTCAGTATTCCGGTCGGTCTGGCGGCGGAAAGACTGCTCCATGCTCCGAAGAACCTGAGGCTGGCTTTTCTCGTCCTCCTGGCGCCGATTCTGCTGCTTCCCGGCTTCATTTATGCAAATCTACCCGTCTGGTATCACGACAAAGGTTTCCTCAAGGGCTTCTTCGAAAGCTACCCTCAAATCTCGTTCACCGCGCATACGTGGGAGCCGGTCGAGTATATCGTCAACACAAACAAGAGAAACTATGACAAGGTAGAACGGTATGCGAATGCCGTCTTTGCCGTCCTGCCCCCGGGTGCCCACTTCCTGACCTCCGACAGTCGCTCTGACTATCCCCTGCGCTATTACTACAGGGACCTGTACCATATCCGAACGGACATCGTGTATCACTCCCTGTTTTCGGCATTCCCGACCGTCGATTACGCGAAGGCATTGGCCTTCGGGCTCCAACAGCCATTGGAGAGAGGGGAGCCGGTCTTTACCGCTTCCATTCTCTACCCGGAAAGGCTCGTCCTGGATCAACTCTTTCTGTTGAACGACCCATCGAGGAGCCTGGATACAATCCAGGCTTTGTCGACGGATGAATACGCGTCCTCTTTCCCCGGCGTCGACTTCGAAAAAATCGTCTTGTTTGAAGCTGAGCAGATATGGATCTATCGCCTGGTTCCGAAGAGGAAGTCTTGAAAACCGAACCGGTGCGCAAGTTGTCAATCGTCGTGCTCACCCGAAATGAGGGAAACTCCATCGGTGCCGTCCTGCGTGAGATACTTGCGAAGGTAAAAAATCCCTTTGAAATACTCGTCGTGGATGATTCCACGGACGACACTGCCCGGATCGTTCAAGCCTTCTCTTCAGTCCACTCAAATATCCGTCTCCGCCCTCAAGAGGGGAGAGGGTATACGCGCGCGTTGACCACCGCTGTCAAATACTTCGAAGGAGATGCCATGGTCGTCCTCGTCGGAGACGGAAGCGACGAGATAGCGGATATCGACAGGATGAGCGAGAAGATGCAGGAAGGATACGACCTCGTCTGCGCTTCCCGCTATATGAGAGGAGGCGCGCGCGCGGGGGGCGCATCAGTGCAGGGCTTTTTCTCCTCTCTTGTGTGCAAGAGCCTGAAAATGGCGCTGGGCATCAATACGTGCGATGTCAGCAATTCGTTCAAGTTGTACCGAAGGGAATTATTGAGCCGCATCGAGATAAAGGATTCCGGATTCGCAGCCAGCATGCAGATAACCTTGAAATCATTTTTTCAGGGCTGCAGGATTGCGGAGATCCCGACAATCTGGAGAAATCGAGGCGCCGGTTCGTCAAAGTTTCGCTTTCGGCGTCACGCAACGCATTACTTGTACTGGTATGTCTGGGCAGTATTGAAAGGAATCGCCGTTCGAATTCCTTTCAAGGGTGCATCGCGATGAAACACAATGCACTGGATTATCTTCAATTGAGAGTGCTTTCCTTTTACCGGGAGGCGCTCATGTTGAAAGAAGGGAGAATGCCCGCGCCCAGGATGTGCATTCTCTATCCGACGTATGCCTGCAACCACAACTGCGCGGGCTGCGATTATCGTGAAATCAACAGGGCCGGCAAATCTCTGACCCGTGCCGAGTTTGACCATACCATCCGCGAGCTCCTTGCCCTTGGGATCAGAAGCGTTGAGTTCTGCGGTGGAGGAGAGCCCACACTCCACCCGTATCTGGCGAAAGCGATGGACAAGTTCATTGAAAATAGAATCGCCTTCGGTCTCCTGACCAACGGCACAAATCTGTTGGATGAGATCAAAACGAGGCTGGTCGAAAGTGGCTCGTACTGCAGAGTCAGCGTTGAAGCAGGAAGCAGGGAGGTGTTCGACAGCTACAAGCAACCCCGAGGCAGGAAGGCCGGATTCGCAGTCGTCATGAAGAATATAGAAGACCTTGTGGCGATGAGAAAGGCAAGGCGAACGGATTCGAAACTCCAGATTTCCTACAAGTATTCATTGGATATGAACAACTACGAGGATGCGCTGCGCGCGGTTGAACTGGCCCACAAGCTGAGAGTCGACTCCATCCAGTTCAAGTGCATAAGAAATGTTCCCTCCGAGATAAAGGACCCCGAAATCATAAGGAAACTACGGGAGCAATTCGACGCGGTGCGGACCGACTACCCCGGTCTCAGGATAGCCGACAATCTGGAAAAGTCATATCTCAGGAGCTGCAGATGCTGGTTGTCGGCGCTGCAGCTCACCGTCGACCCCTATGGGGATGTCTATATCTGCTGCTATTACCGGCACCGAATGGAGAGACACAAGCTCGGCAATCTTTTCACGCGGAGTTTGAGGGATATCTGGTACTCAGAGGAGCACTGGCACAAGATAAGCCAGATAGAAACGGCGGATTGCAACAAGTACGATTGCCGGTTTCACTATTACAACGAGTTGATGCATGATCTCATTGTCGAAGACACCGGTCAACTTCGCTTCATTTGAATGACCGCTGCCGGGAGGAATCATGCTGAAATACCTGGCAATCGTGATGGGAGCGCTGGTTTCTGCCGCGGCCCAGGTTGCTTTGAAAAAGTCCTCCAGCTTCATGAACTGGTCGAGAGGATGGCTCCTCTTCCTGCTGCTCAGCTGCATCCTTTACGGCATTTCCCTGCTCATTTATCTGTACCTGCTGAGGTTGTATCCGATCAGCAAGATCTACCCGGTCACGACCCTTTTGGTCATTCTCCTCGTTACCCTCTATGGATTTTTCATGGGAGAGGGCATTTCAACCAGGCATATCATCGGTCTTGCGCTCGGCGCAGGTTCAATTTGCCTGCTCCTTGTCTGATGGCGCGACAGGCCCCCCGCCCGAGCCCCCCTGTTTCATCGCGGTGCGGGATCTCCCTCTCTGCAGTCTTAGTTCTGATTATACTCGAAGAACCACCTGGTGGTGAGCTTGTCCAGGGTGCCGTCGTCCTTCAGGGCCTGTATGGCGGCGTTGAACGGTGCCACGAGGTCCGACCCTGTCTTGAAGATGAAACCGTAGTTGTCCGTGCCCAGGGGATCCCCGACGATCTTGAGCTTGTCAGGATTTGCCCCGACGTAGCCCCGGCTGGAGGCGGCGTCCATCAGGACACAGTCCACGTCGCCGGCGAGGAGCGCCTGCACCGTCGCGCCAAAGGTCTCCCGCAGCTTGATGCGGGGGTTGTCCTCTTTGCCGTCAAGGACGTTGTAGACCGCCACGTAGAAATTCGTGGTGCCGGCCTGGGACCCGATGAGGAGCTTCGGGTCCGCGGCGAACTCCGCCGCGTTCTTGAACCTCGTCTCGTCCTTCCGCACGAGCATGAACTGCTGGCTTACCATGTAGGGGTTGGAGAAGTCGACCTGCTTCTTGCGGTCGTCGGTGATGGAAATCCCGTCCATGCCCACGTCATACTGCCCGTCCCGGACCGCCTGGATCATCGTGTCCCACGAGCAGATGCTCCATACGATCTTCGCGTTCAGGCGCTTGCCGATCTCATTGACGGCGTCATATTCCCAGCCGCCCGCCTTGCCGGTCTTGGGATCCACGAAGCTCAACGGCGTAGATGCATTTGCGGTCACCGCACGGATCACGCGGCCCTTCAGATCGGGGAGTTTTTTCGCTTGTCCAAACGCGGAAACGGCGAGAAACGCGACGAGCGCCCCGCACACGATCTTTCTCATGAGCTCCGCCTGTTCGGAAAATGGTACATAAAATCCCGGACGCGTTCAAGGGAACTGGATGCGCTGCGCGCAGGAGAAGGGGGACGCATCGCTCGCGCAATGGTGGGCGAGGACGGGCGGCGATTTGTATCTTATGGGCATGATCGTCGACCCCCACATCGAATCCTACATTGCCTCGCTCGACGGGCGGGCGGACCCGGTCCTCGCCGCCATGGAAACCCTGGCAGCAAGAAAGAGCTTCCCCATCATCGGCCGGCACGCGGGGATGCTGCTGGCGCTTCTCACGCGATGCATCGGGGCGCGCCGCGTGCTCGAGCTCGGCTCGGGCTACGGCTACTCCGCGCTCTGGTTCGCGCGCGCGCTGCCCGAGGACGGCACCGTTGCGTGCACCGACCTTTCCCGGGACAACCGCGACCTCGCAATGAACTTCTTCCACACCGCCGGGGTCGAGAAGAAAGTCTCATTCCATGTGGGTGATGCGCTTGCCTTTGCCGGAAGCCAGCAGGGTCCTTTCGACATCATTCTCAACGATATTGACAAGGAATCCTATCCTGCCAGCGTGGAGGTGGCCGTTTCGCTCCTCAGGTCCGGCGGGCTTTTCATCACTGACAACACTCTCTGGAGCGGCAAGGTGGCGGATGAGAGGGTCTCCGACGCTGCTACGAAGGCGATCAGGTCGTTCAACAAGTCCCTGTTCTCCCGCGGTGACCTCGAGTCGCTCATTATTCCCATCAGGGACGGGCTGACGGTCTGCAGGAAGAAATGAAGGCCGCGCGGGCCGGCGGCGAAACGGAAGAGCAGGGACGGATCGAACAGGAGACGCTCCGTGTTCTCCGGGAGGCGCGGCGCGGCTCGCTGCCGGTCGTCACCGTGAGCTGGGCCCGCTCGGTCACCGGCGCAATCGCGGCCGCGGACGGCGCCCGGACACCCCTGAGCGGTCCCGAGTCCCTGCTTCTCACTCATCGCCTGCGGGCGATGCACGAGGCCATCCTTGTCGGGATCCAGACGGTGCTCTCCGACGATCCGCTTCTCTCGGTGCGTCTTGTCGAAGGAGCCCAGCCGCAGCCGGTGATCCTCGATTCGCGGCTTCGTTTCCCTCCTGAAGCGAGGCTGCTGTCCCGCACGGACAGGAAGCCGTGGATCTTCCATTTAGCCGGCGCGGAGGCGGAGACGGCACGCGGTGAAGCGCTGGCACACGGGGGGGGCCGGCTCTTCCCTGTGCGCCGCGGCGAGGGCGGACTTGACCTGCGTCACGTGCTCGCCACGCTTCTCTCGGAGGGCATCCACTCTCTCATGGTGGAGGGCGGCGCGCGCGTACTCGGCTCGTTCATTTCCCAGGGCCTCGCGTCGCAGGCGGTGATCACGGTGAGCCCGACGGTCATCGAGGGGATCGAAGGGCCCCGAATGCCGGAGACCGCGCGCTCCCTGCGGGAGCGCTACGGCGCTGACGAGGTTGTGTGGGTCGATTTCAGAGCGCGCAGTATCGGTCGATTCGCCCGCGGATGATCTCGAGGGAGTCATCCCAGAAGGCGCGGCCCCGGATATCGATGCCGAATCGCGCGGCCAGGTCCGCCGCGTTCGCCTCACCCGTGGAGGCGAGCAGCTCCTGGTAGGCGGAGACGAACTCCCGGCCCCTCTTTTTGTACACGGCGTACAGGCCGGTGCCGAACAACAGCCCGAATGCGTAGGGGAAATTGTAGAAATTGAGGTCCGCGAAATAGTAATGGGGCTTCCAGGTCCACATGTACTTGTGCCGGAAGCGCGAATCGAGTCCGTCGCCGTAGGCGGCTTCCTGCGCCCGATCCATGATCTCGCACAGTTCATCCGCCGAAAGCTCCGCTCGTTCCCTGCGCTCCATGACTTCCTTCTCGAACAGGAACCGCGAATAGATATCCACGATCACCTGGCCCTCGCCGATGAGGGAGTTTTCCCGCACGGCGAGCTCCTCCTGAGGGTCGCGCGCTGCCCGACCTGCCGGTGGGCGCGCAGATGTCCCACCAGGCCAGGCTGATCTTTCCCAGCCGCGCGGCCTTTGCCTTGAAGTAGCGGTGGAACTGGGGAAGGGAGTCCTTCATTGCGTCCAGGAGCGCCTGCAGGGTGGGGTGATCGATACGCGCCTGGTCGATGGGCGCGTGGAGGCAATCGCTGCGGCCGCGCCTCCTCTGCAGGGTGACCGCCATGCCCTTGACGCCGTTCATGCATGCAGCGAGCGGCTCCTGCACCTTCTCCCATTCCCGCATCTCCGCCTCATAGGCGCGCCGGCGCACGGACTCTTCAGGATGGGAGCGCAGGTTGATGAGCGCGGGCATGGGAAGCCTTCGCGCGACGCCTTCCAGCTCGATCTCCACATTGATCTGGGACGTCAGGGTACGCTGGAGCTTGCTCCACGCCTGCGCGCCCGCGAGGGAAAGCTCCGCGGCGAGCATTTCTTCCAGGTCGCTCATGAGATACGCGCCTTGCGCGGCCGCCTCATGCAGGATGAACGCGTGGTCTCGGGCAGGGCCGGCGTTCTCCAGCGCCCGGGGGAGCGCTTCCGCGATGCCGCGGAGCCATCCCTGGCGGGGCGGCCTTCGATGCGTGGGCCAGGTTTTCCGCATGATGCCGCTCGATCTCTTCCAGGGTCGTTGCGAGCGCGCCCATGTCATCGGCGAGCTCGGCGGAGGCGAGATCCGGATAGATGGTGCTCAGATCCCAACGGGGCAGAGTGTCCATGGCGTGGTCACGGCGAAGCCGAATCCGCCGGCTACGGCGATGCCGTGTTCCTCCTCATGATGAAGTCGGTCTGGCGCTTTCTGCCGATGGAGAAGTCGTGCGTGCCGGTCTTGGCAAATCCCATTTTCTTGTAAAAGGCGATCGCGTTTCCGTTCTTTTCCCAGACTCCCAGCCAGACAGCCTTCTTCTTTGCCCGGCGCGCGACTTCCATGGCTTTGTCGATCAGGGCCTTGCCGAGCCCCAGGCCCTGGAAATCCCTCGTGACGTAAATCCGCTCGATCTCCAGCGCCCCGGGATCCTTCAGGTCCGTCTGGGCGTCCCCCTGGTTTATTTTCATGTATCCGGCGAGCACGTCGTCACTATAGAGGAAAAAGAAAGTGGAGCTCGGGTTCTTCAGCTCCGTCTCGAGCTTTGCCCTGCTGAAGGAGGCGTCGAGATACTCATTGAAGCTGGACGCATTATTGAGACGACGAAAGGCATCGTCAAAAGTCTGGAAGGCGATATTCCGCAGCGCGTCCAGGTCGGCAAGCGCGCACCTCCGGATGCGCACGCCCATGACGGTCGTCCTTACCTCAGGCCGTTTACCGATACTGCTACTTTGTGGTCCCTGACGATGACCAGGCACACACCATCCCTCGCGTCGTAATATTCGAACGCCTGCTGCACGGCGTTGAATGGAAAGTTTCTTTTCACGGCCGATTCCGGGCTGACGTAGGTTTCCCTCATCACCCCGTTTTCCACCCGCGCAATGACCGCGTGTTTTTCTCCGAGAGACTGGCTCTCCTCCAGGGTCTTCATGAGGATTGTGTCGGACATCACGGTGGTCGTGACATGCCAGTCGAGGCTGCTTTCTTCCTGCGACATTTCCTGATAGATCAGCTTTTCCGTCGGTTCTTCCATGTCGTCTTTACGCGGCCGGTGCAGCGAACCGGGATCCACGCGCGATTCAATAGTAGCCGCGATGCGCACCCCGTGTCAATGAAGCGGCCCCTCAGCAGCGGGAGGCAGGCCGAATCTACGGAAAAGGCGGTCGTCCGAAACGAGAAAGCTGTGCACTTCCGCAATCAGTCCGGCGTCGAGCACGAGCACCTGCAGGGAGACGGGACGGAAGAGACCAGCCTCGTCGCGCTGGTACCCGCCGAACGCCGGGCAGCCGTTGGCGCTCGTTGCCGCCAGGCGGAATCTGCCCCGCGCGTCAGCCCCGAAGAGCCTCGCCTCAAGGAACTGACGGATCGCATCCCGCCCGCGGAACCAGAGCGGCATTGGCGGCATTGTCATTGAAGCGTCCTCCTGCAGAAGCGCCACCAGAGATTCAGCGTCAGCCGCCTCCCACGCCCGCACGTACCGGGTCAACAGGGAGGCTTTCTCCGCATCCGCGGGCGCTTTTCGGCCGGACCCCGGCTGCGCGCCCAGTTTTTTCATGGCGGCGCGGGCACGCTGCAGAGAGCTGGTTACCGAAGCGACGCTCATCTCGAGGATATCCGCGGTCTCTCGCGCGCTCCATCCAAGCACGTCGCAGAGGAGCAGGACAGCGCGCTGCCTGCCGGGCAGGCATTGGAGCGCGATGAGGAACGCCAGGGTCACGCTCTCCCGCACCTCGTAGCGCGTCTCAGGGCTCAGTCCGGGCCGTTCGTCGACGAGCGTATCCGGCAGAGGCTCGAGCCAGGGTGACTCCTGCAGCGGACGCGGGAGCGGGTCGAGCGGGTTTCCCGGCGCGTGTGTTGCCATGGGCATGGAGCGCCTGCGCCGCTTCGCTAATGCGTCCAGGGACACATTGGTGGCGATCCTGTAAAGCCATGCGCGGAGCGTGGACCGGCCCTCGAAAGAGGCGAGATTGCGCCAGGCGCGCAGGAATGTTTCCTGCACCATGTCTTCGGCGTCCTCGATGGACCCGAGCATGCGGTAGCAGTGCACGAGCAGCTCGCGTTCATGACGGACGGCGAGGCCGTGAAAAGCGCGGTCGTCTCCCGCTCGAGCCGCCTCCAGACTCCCTGACTCATCCGCCGCGACTGGCGCTTCCGATTGCATGGATCCCTCCGCTCTGTTGCCCGTCACGAGAGGTCGACACTTCTTCCCAGGTATTCCGAATAGTCGCGCGTGGCGGGGGTGTACTCCTCCCCCAGCATGTGAGAGGAGATGACGAAATCAGCCGTCGACCTGTTGCACGCGGTGGGAATGTTGTACAAGACCGAGATCCTCAGGAGCGCCCGGACATCCACGTCGTGGGGGTGCGGCTGCATCGGATCCCAGAAGAAGATAAGGATGTCGATCTTCCCGTCCGCTATCATGGCGCCGAGCTGCTGATCACCGCCGAATGGTCCGGACTTCAGCTTGACCACCTCATACTGCGGCTTATGCTTCGGATCAACCTGCTTTGCCAGGGCCTCTTCCACGAGCTTCCCCGTGGTTCCTGTGCAGACCAGCTGATGGGCAAGGAGCACCTTCCAGTTCCAGCTTACCCATTCCACCATGTCCCTTTTGCAATTGTCGTGCGCAACGAGCGCAATACGTTTTTTGACGGCCATGATTCCTCGATTCTACCTGTGAATATAATGGCGGGCGGTTGTTCCGCCTATCTCTTCGATTCACGGGTGCGGCCGGCAAGAAGCCGCGCGATGGTGTATAGTGGGGACCGAGATGAATCCCCGGCTGAAAGAGATAGTCGATGAGGTCGAGGCTGCCCGATCGGAGCTCGTCCACGTCGTGTCCGATCTCGACGAGTCGCGGACAGGCGCGCGCGCTGACCCCGGCCAGTGGTCGATCGGTGAAATTCTCCACCACCTGTTTCTCATCGAGAGCCAGGTGAGCACCCTGTTGGAAAAACAGATCACGCGGGCAAAAGATCGGGGCATCGGCGCCGACCGGAGCACCGAGTCTCTCCTCCACAGTCTCGATCGATTCTCCATAGAAACCGTCATCGACAGGATCGCGGCGCCGCAATCGGTCGTTCCCGCGCAGGGCTTGACCAGGAGCGAGCTGCTTGCCCTGCTCTCCGATTCGCGTGCGAAGCTGCTGCAGGCGATCAGCGAGGCGGACGGCATCGATCTCGAGCCGGATGCAATTCCCGCATCCCGTGCTCGGACGGATCGATATGTATCAATGGATCCTCTACGTGGGCAAGCACGAACGAAGACACATCGCGCAGATCGCGCGCGCAAAAGGGACAACATGCTGATCCGAAACGAGAAGGAGTTCCCCTTCGGCTACACCTCCCTCACTGAATCGAAAGGGCGCCATGCCGAAACCCTCATGGATTTCGGAATCCTCAGGCTGAGGGAAGGTGCCACACATCGGTTTGCCGCCGGGAAAGAGAGAGCCCTGCTTCTCCTTCGGGGAAAGCTGGACATATCCGCGGGGGGAGTGAAGACGCGCATCGGGAGGGAATCCATTTTCGACCAGGCGCCCTGGTGCCTGCATGTCTCCGCCGAGGCAGAAGCCACGGTGACTGCGGTGGGGGGCGAGGCGGAGATCTCAGTGCACGCCACGGAGAACCCGCGCGGCTTTCCCGCAAAGCTCTACACCCCTGAGGAGTGCAGGAGCGAAGAGCGGGGCAAGGGCACGATGCGGGAGACCTCGACCCGGATCGTGCGCACGATCATCGAGGATCCCCGGGCCCCCTGGTCCAATCTCGTCCTGGGCGAGGTGATCACCTTTCCAGGGAAATGGTCAAGCTACCCGCCGCATCATCACCCGCAGCCCGAAATCTACCACTACCGATTCGCGCCGCCCGAGGGATTCGGGTTTGCCGCAATTGGCGAGGAAGCCTGCGTGGTGCGCAACCGGGATACCGTCCTCATCCCTCCCCATGCGGTGCATCCCCAGTCAGCCGCGCCCGGATACGCCATGTTCTATATCTGGGTGATTCGCCACCTGGAGGGGAACCGCTACGGCGTGCCGACCTTTGTTCCCGAGCACTCCTGGGTCACTGATCCCGCGGCAAAGATCTGGCCGTAGCCCTTCCGCGGTACTCCGCGGAGTTGGATGGCGAGGGCGAGCGAGGCCAGGGACGGCGTATTCCGCCGAACGGGCACTCCCGTATGGCGAGCTCGGCCGAGGCACGGATGCCGAAAGGCCGAGCCTGGCGCATACCGCCCGAACGGCGGTGTGCTCTAGATCATTCCGTCCCAGCTCCCGCGCACTTTGCCTTCCCTGGCTTCTTTTTCCGAGAACCAGTGCGAGGTGACGCTCTTCAGCTCGGTGAAGAAGCGCACGCCGTCGGTCCCCATGGTGTGCAGGTCTCCGAAGAACGACGCCTTGTGCCCCGTGAAGCCGAACATGGCCAGCGGGACGGGGATCCCCACGTTCACGCCTACCATGCCGCTTTGGGAGCGTCTTGCGAACTCACGGGCGTGGTATCCGCTCTGCGTGTAAATCACGCTCCCGTTTCCGAACTCGTTTGCATTCATCAGCTCCAGCCCTTCATCGAAGCTCTTCACCCGCTTGATGCAGAGCACGGGCCCGAATATCTCGCGGTCCCCGACGCTCATCTCCGGGGTCACGTGGTCGAACAGGGTGGGACCCAGGTAGAACCCTCTCTCGTACCCCCGCACGGTGACCTCGCGGCCGTCCAGGACGAGCTCGGCGCCTTCCTCGACGCCTTTCTCGATCCAGCTCCGCACGCTTTGCCGGTGATCGGCATTGACGAGCGGACCCAGCTGGCTCGTCTTGTCGTACGCCGGGCCGATCTTCAGCTCCTGCATGACCTTGACGAGCGCCTCCACCAGCCTGTCTGCCACTGCCTCTTCGACAACGGCAACCGGGAGCGCCATGCATCTCTCCCCCGCGCACCCGCACGCGGAGTTCACGATTCCCCGCGCCGTGCGCTCCAGTGCCGCGTCGCGCAGGACCAACGCGTGGTTCTTCGCCTCGGTGAGGGCCTGCACCCGCTTTCCGTTGGCCGCGGCCGTTGCATAGATGTGCTTCCCGACCGACGTGGATCCCACGAAGGAGATCCCCTTCACGTCAGGGTGCGTCAGCAGTATCTCCGCCTCTTTGCGGGAGCAGGTCACCAGGTTCAGCACGCCGCGGGGAAGCCCGGCCTCCGCCCACAGCTCCATGATGCGCATGGAGGTCCGGGGCACGAAGCTCGCCGCCTTGATGACCATGGTGTTGCCCGTGGCGATGCACAGCGGTGCCATCCAGCCCATCGGGATCATGGCGGGGAAATTCCACGGCGCGATGCCCGCGAAGACGCCCACCGGCTCCAGGTATTGCGTGGTGTCGTAGCCGGGCGTGGCGTTCATGATCGCCGGTCCCTTCAAAAGCTGCGGGGCGCCGGCGGCGAACTCGACCACCTCGGTGACTTTCAGGACGTCTCCCATGGCCTCGTCCCACACCTTGCCGTGCTCTTCCGCGACCAGGCGCGTGAGCTCTTCCACGTGCCGGTCGAGGAGCGCCTTCATCCTGAAGAGCACCTGCGCCCGCTTGCTGGGCGGGGTGTCCGCCCATGCGGGGAACGCAGCCCTGGCTGCCGCTATCGCGGACTCGACCTCCGCCGGAGTGCACTGCGGAGTCCGCGCGACGACCTCTCCTATGGAGGGGTCGTAGCACTCCATGAACCGGTCGGTCTCGGAATTACGCCATTCTCCCCCGACCCAGTATCGTAATGTCTTGGGCTCGACAGCTGTTACCATGTCGATCCTCCTATCCTCTTGCGATGCGCCCTGTGTTGGATTTGGGCGCGTACGGAGAAGGTACTGACAACGACATGCTGGTTCAAATCGACGCAAGGATGTATGATGGGCATCACGCGAGGGGGTCGGTCATGATCGAGCCGGGACGCTTTGCTCTCAACAGGATCACCTGTCCGTCACTGGGACTGGAGGAGTTCTTCCGGTTTTCAGCGGACCTCGGTCTCACCAAGGTCGAGCTCCGAAACGACATCGCGGGCCAGGATGTCATCGACGGCCTTCCCCCCTCCAAGGCAGCCGCGCTGGCGGAACGCCATGGCATCCAGATCATCACCATCAACGCGCTGCAGAAGTTCAATCTGAAAGCGGTTCGGGCCAGGGCGATGGAAGAGCTCGAACATCTGCTCGATCTGGCCGCTGCCATCCGATGCCCCGCCATTGTCCTCTGCCCCAACAACGACACCCGGGACAGCCGGGACGCCAGGACACGGGTGGCTGAAACCGTGGAGGCGCTGCGGGCTTTCGGCCCCTCGTTCATGAAAAGGGGCATGCAGGGGTATGTGGAGCCGCTCGGGTTCCCCGAATCGTCCCTTTCGTCGCTTGTCGTGGCAATGGAAGCGGCAAAGAGCTCGGGATTCACGTGCTACCGCGCTCTCTACGATACGTTCCACCACTTCCTTGGGCCCGACACGGAGAAGGACATAGGGTCCGTCTACGATGTCGCCAGCACGGGGCTCATCCATGTATCAGGCGTCGATTCGGCCATCGCGAAGGAGAAGTACCGGGATGAGCATCGCGTTCTTCCCTCCCCGGCGGACAGGACTTTCAGCAGAGAGCAGATCGAGCGGCTCGTGGCACTGGGATACGAGGGAGACATTTCACTGGAGCCCTTCTCACCGGCCGTGCAGTCGATGCCGCCGAAGGAGCTGGCCGCGGCTGTGAAGCGGAGCGTAGATTACCTGCGGACCTGAGCGGAGTACCGCGGCCGGGCTAGGTCCGCCGCACGTTCTTCCGTACGTCGATAGTAACTGCAACAACGATGATGATGGCCCGCGCGACCTGCTGGAAATCCGCTGAAACGTTCAGAATGTCCAGGCCGTTCTTCATGACGCCGATGATGAGGGCGCCGATGAGCGTTCCCCCCGCGCTTCCCAACCCTCCCGCAAGGCTGGTGCCGCCGATGACCGATGCGGCGATGGCATCCAGCTCGTAGCCCAATCCCAGGCCCGGCTGTCCGGAACCGATGCGCGCGGTGAGTACGATGGCGGCAACCGCCGCGAGAAAACCCGCGTACGTGTAGACGAGGATGAGGTAGCGATTGATCTTGATTCCTGAAACCACGGCAGCCTGAAGATTGCTTCCCAGGGCGTACGTATAGCGGCCCCAGAGGGTGTGCTGGAGAATGACATAGGTGATTACCACGCAGACGATGAGGATGATTGCCGGGTTTGGAATCCCGAGGATCGTGCCCTGCCCAATTGCCTGGAAGGAATCGATGAGGCTGCCGCGCGGGCGGCCCTCCGAGTAGATGAAGGCCCACCCTCGGGCAAAGGTCATCATTCCGAGGGTGGCGATGAAGGGCGGGATCTTCAGCCAGGCGATCATGCCGCCATTGATGAATCCGACGGCCACTCCCACGCCCAGGCCGATAAGGAGCACGAGGCCCACGGGCCAGGGGCTGCCGCCCTTGAAAAGCCTGTCCATGGCATCAGCGCTCTGGAGGAGGCTGGCGACCCCGACCGACACGATGGCGACGATCGCTCCCGAGGAGAGGTCGATCCCGGCCGTGATGATGCACATCGTGACGCCCAGGGCGATGATCCCGATGACGCTGATCTGGCGCAGCACGTTCAGGAGGTTGTTGATCCGGAGAAATACCCCACCGGAGAGGATTGCGATCACGATTGCAAGCCCCACGAGGATGAGCAGAATGCTGTACTTGCTCATGAGCGCCAGCACGGGGGATTCTTTTCTCGGCGCGACCTTTGCGGTTTCAATCACGGCAGCCCTCCGGGTTTGCGGCCACGGTATCTTGCACGGTACTCCGTGCAGTTCCGTGGCGCATCAGTAGTAGTGAACTTCCTTGAACGTGCTGAGCGGCTCGCCCGTGGCCATGTGCAGGATCTTCTCCTGCGTCGCCTCGGCGCGGCCGATCTCCCCGACTTTCCGTCCTTCGTGCATCACCATGATCCTGTCCGACATGGCGAGGATCTCGGGCATCTCGGAGGAGATGAGGATGATCGCCTTGCCTTCCTTTGCAAGGCTGGACATGATTTTGTAGATCTCGCTCTTCGTCGCCACGTCGATCCCGCGCGTGGGCTCGTCCATGATCAGCAGGGCGGGGACAGTGGCGAGCCAACGCGAGACGAGGACCTTCTGCTGGTTGCCTCCGCTGAGGAACATGACGAGCTGGTCGAGGTTCGGAGTCTTGATCCGCAGTGTGCCCACGGCGTCGTTGCAGAGCTTGCGCAGCGCCCGGTGGTCGATGAACAGCGCATTCAGGTTATTGCGCAGGCTGGGCATGATGATGTTGTCCCGCACGGACAGGTTCAGGTACAGCCCGCTCCTCTTCCTGTCCTCCGTGAGGAATGCGATCCCGTACCGGATGGCGTCGTAGGGGCTTTCGATCTTCACGGGCTTTCCGCGGATTTTCACAACACCCGCCTGCTTAGGCGAGACGCCGAAGAGGGATTCCATTACCTCCGTCCTCCCGGCTCCGATGAGACCCGCAACGCCGAAGATCTCCCCTTCGCGAACGGAGAAGCTGATGTCGTCGAAATACCCGTGACGCGTCAGCCCCTCCACCTCGAGGACGGGCGCGCCATAGGTCCGCATTCTCCTTCTGGAAGAACTGGTCGATCGTGCGGCCGACCATCATCTTGATGAGCTTCTCCCGTGTCAGGTTGACGCTGTCCTCGCGGCCGACGAACTCTCCGTCGCGATAGACGCTCACCTCGTCCGTGATGGCGAAGACCTCGTCCATCTTGTGCGTGATGTAGATCACCGCAACGCCGCGCTGCTTCAGGTCCTTGATGATGGAGAACAGGTGGCCCACTTCCTTTTCGGTCAGGGCGGAGGTGGGCTCGTCCATGATGATCAGGTCGGCTTTGCGGGAGACCGCTTCCGCGATCTCCACGAGCTGCATCTGGGCCACGCTGAGCTTACCCATGATCTGCCGGGGCGTGAGATTGATCTTCAGCTCTTTCAGGATCTCCTCAGAGGCCTTGTCGATGGCCCGGTGATCGATCAGGCCCATGCGATTCTTCATTTCCCGGCCGAGGAAGATGTTCTGCGCCACCGTCATGTAGGGAAGAGGGCTCATCTCCTGGTGGATCATGGAGATGCCCCGCGTGAGGGCGTCGTGCACGTTTTCGAAGCTCACCGGCTGGCCGCGCAGCTTGATCGTGCCGGAGTCCGGCCGGTACAGCCCGATTGCGATCTTCATGAGTGTGGATTTCCCGGCGCCGTTTTCCCCCATGACGCCGTGGACCGTTCCCGGCCTGACGGCGAGCTGCACGCCGTTCAAAGCGTGCACACCAGGGAAGCTCTTGTGAATGCCTTCCATTTCAAGGATGAACTCGCTCACGGCGTGTGACCGCTCCTTGCGCAGAAAATGGTGAGGACACAAACAGGGGCCGGAAGACCTCCCGGCCCCTTTCGCATCATACCCTATTTCATGTACTTCTTGTAGTTGTCGTACGTCACCGGCTCGAAGGGAATCGCGGTGAACACGGGTACGTTCTGGTGCTTGAGCAGCTTCAGCGCCGTCTGCACGGCGCCCCGTCCCTGCGCTGCGCCGTTCTGGAACACCGTCATGTCCAGCCTCTTGTCCGCGATGAACTTCATTGCGTCTGAGGTCGCATCCACCCCTGTCACCACCACCTTGTCCTTCATCTTCTTCTCTTCGAGCACGAGAACAGCACCGAGAGCCATCTCGTCATTGTTGGCGATGATCCCGTTGATCTTAATGTCGCCGGCAAGCCAGTTCTCTACCACCGTGACAGCATCAGGTCGGGCAAAGTTGGCGGTCTGCTCGCGGACGATTTTGATCCCCGGATACTTTGCAAGCACATCCTTCGTTCCCTGGGTGCGGCCGATCTGAGGCGCACTGCCCATTACTCCCATGAGTATGGCGACGTTCCCTTTTCCGCCCAGCTTCTTGGCCACGAACTCGGCCTCGAGATTTCCCGCCACCACCTCCGGGAGAAGCGACCGCGACGGCCTTGCCCGGAGAGAGCGCCGAGTCATCGGGCTTGCGGTTGAAGTAGACCAGGGGGATATTTGCCTGCCAGGCACTCCTTGGTGATTGTTGGTGCGATCGTCTGGTCGACAACATGGATGAGGATCGCATCCACGCCCTGGGTAATGAAGTTCTCCACTATCTTGAGCTGCTCGTTCGGGTCACCTTTTGCATCGCCGGTGACGACGTCGATGTTGTTCTTTGCAGCCTCATCGGTAAGCTGATCCAGTGCGTACCGCATGAAAACGTCATTGAACTTCTCGATCGTTACCCCGAACTTGAGCTTCGGCGCTGCCGTGGCAATAAGCGGCACTGCCATCAATGCCACCAGCGCAATGATAAGAACCTTCCTCATAAGGACCTCCTTGAAAAGATTTTTCGCGTTTGCAATGCAAACGCTTGCATGTATTTGGGAAAAAAATAAAAGAACTCCCACATCCTCACCACAGAATTTCGCTCCCCATCAAACGGTTGTCAAGTGTATTCTCATCATTTGTCAGGATCCGGGATCATCTGGTCCCGAATCAGCGCCACAAGATCGTCGACGGCCTTGCTGAACTGGCGCAGCGTCCGACGGGTCGCCCCGAATGCGTCGAATTCCTCCGCCGTCATGCCCTTCTCCGAGTATGCGCGCCGAAAGTCCTCGAACTTCAGCTCGAGCTCCTCCAGGACCCGTCCGTCCACCGGCCTGTCCATTCGGGTCTCCACCGTCACGTCGGACGCGTTGAACCTGTTCTGCCATTCGAAGGGGGGGAAATCACCACGTCCCCCCCGATGAACTCGCTCCAGTGCAGGTGATTGCGGAACGCGGCGGACAGGAGGCGCAGCCGGTAGCCGCGTTTCCTGTAGATCTGATAGGCCTTTTTCATTACCGCAACGCCCGCCCAGTCGAACACGACCGGATCCGCGATGAGGCTCTGCTTTTCCGCGACCACCCTCAGCCAGTCATCGAGCCTGCCCACCATCAGCGTGCATACCGGCCCCATCCTGCTGATGTCCTTCTTCTCTTTCTCACGAAGGGACAGCCCGCGTTCCACCGCTTCCGCCACGGCGATGGCCTGTGGCAGGGTGAAGCTCACCGTCGCGTTGATGCTGATGCCGCGGCGCGTGGCCTCCTCGATTGCCTCCATGCCCGCGCGCGTGGCGGGGATCTTCACGATCATGTTGGGCGCCAGTGCGTCGAACCGGACCGCCTGCTCCACGATGCCGCGCGCGTCCCGGTAGAGCCGGGGATCGGTCTGGATGGACAGACGCCCGTTCTTCCCGTTTTCCCTGTCGAAGACCGGCTTCAGGAGCTCGGCTGCCTTGATCGACATCTCCTCCACGATGCGCCAGGCGACCTGGCCGTCGGAGGCGGCGGGCATTTCGCGAATGATCTGGGCAATCCTGTCCTTCCAAAGGCTCCAATCCTTCTTCAGCACGGCGAGCACGATCACCGGGTTGCAGGTGGCCCCGACCGTCCCGTTGACCTCGATGGACGTCTCCGAGCTCCTGCAGCGAGCAGGAGTCGTTCCACAGCACGGTGGGAGTGGTCCGGGTCATTTCGTGGAGCCGGCTCTCCGTCTTTTCTGTCTTCATGTCTTCCTCACAATCCCGTCTTCTCTTTAATGAAGCTGCGCGCCTTCAGCGCATACTCGAAGGGGTTGGCCTGCGCGGGATCCTGCTCGGCCTCCACCACGTACCACCCGCTGTAGCCGCTTGCCTTCAGGCCGCGGAATACCGGCTCGAACCTCACCCCCCCGTCTCCGGGAACGGTGAAGACCCCGGCCTTGACGGCCTGCAGGAAGCTCATGCGCTCGCGTCTCACGCGCGCAAGCACGTCCATGCGGACGTCCTTGAGATGCACGTGGCGGACTCGTGCCGCGTGCCGATCGAGGACCGCGGTGTAGTCTTCACCGGAAAACGCGAGATGACCCGTGTCGTACAGAAGGGACAGGCGGGAGGGATCCGTCATGTCCATCAGCCGGTCGATCTCCGCGGCGGTCTGCACGCCCGTTCCCATGTGATGATGGTAGGTGAGGGTCATGCCCTTCTCTCCCGCGCGCGCGCCCAGCGAGTTCAAGCCTTCGGCAAGCCGCTTCCACTCCTCGTCGGTGAGCTGCGGCTTTCCCTCGAAAATGGGAACATCCTGTCTGCCCTGAATCGAATGTCCCTGTTCAGCCGCCCCGATGATCCTCGCTCCCACGGCGAAGAGAAAATCGCGGTGCGCAATGAAAGCCTTCTCCACCTCTTCGTAGGGACGCGTCGTAAGGAACGAGCTGAACCACGCGTTGCAGATCGTCAGGCCGCGAAGGTCCAGGAATCTTTTCAGCACCTGAGGGTCCCTGGGGTACTTGTTTCCCACCTCGCTGCCCTCGTAACCTGCCAACGCCATCTCGGAAATGCACTGTTCAAAGGTATTGCCTCCCCCGAGCTCCGGAAGGTCGTCGTTGGTCCAGGCGATCGGCGCGATGCCCAGGCGAATCTTTTTCTCTTTCATTCCTTCCTCCTCAGAACTTCCGCGCCGATTCGACTTCCTTCGTGATCTTCCTTGCCGCCGCCTCCACCTTCGGGTTTTCCGAAACCTGCGCGGTCCCCACGCGCCACCAGGACTCGTAGTCATGCGTCATGGATTTCGGGGTCACTTTCGCATCGATCACCGTGGAGACGTTGCCGGCAAGGGCGCTCTTCACCGCCTCGCGGAACTGGTCCATGGTCGTGACGGAATACCCGCGCGCGCCGTAGCTCTCCCCGTTCTTGGCGAAGTCCAGGCTGATCAGGCCGCCCGTCAATCTGCCCGTGCCCGGGTCGCGCCGGCGAAGGTCATTGCCGAACTTCGTGATGCCCTGGCTGGTCTGGAGGTTGTCGATGCATTGGTAGCCGGCATTGTCGAAGACCACGATGTTGATCTTGATGCCCTCCTGGATGGCGGTGAGCAGCTCCGAGTGCAGCATCACGTAGGAGCCGTCCCCGACGAGCGCGAAGACCTCACGCCGGGGCTCGGCCATCTTGGCGCCGACCGCCGCCGCGATCTCGTAGCCCATGCAGGAGAAGCCGTACTCCATGTGGTAGGAGCCAGGGGCCCGCGTGCGCCACACGCGCTGCAGGTCGCCCGGGATGCTTCCCGAAGCGCCGACAACGATGGCATCCCGGGGCAGGAGCTTTTCGTTGAGCTCGCCCAGGAGACGGACCTGGGAGAGTCCCGCCGGGTCCTCCTCCGTGTACAGGCGCTCTTCCTCTTTCCGCCACTCCGACCGCGCTTTCTTCACCTCATCGGCGTAGCCGGATTTCCATCCCCGACCGCTGCGCAGAGCGCGGCCGTGAGCGCCTGGAGCGTCTCACGCGCGTCCGCCCTGACCGGGAGAGCATTCATCTTGGCCGCATCGAAGGAGTTCACGTTGATGCTGAGGACCGCCGCCCGGGGATTGCGGAAAAGGTTGCGCGAGCCGGAAGTGAAGTCCCCCAGGCGTGTGCCCACCGCGATGACGAGGTCCGCTTCCCGCGCAATCCGGTTGGCGGCCAGGCCGCCGGTGACCCCGATACCGCCGAGGTTGAGCGGATCCTCCCAGGGCAGAACGCCCTTGCCCGCCTGTGTTTCGCCGACGGGAATCCCGAAAGCCGCGCAGAACTCCGCGAGCGCATGTGCCGCTTCCGAGTACCGGACGCCGCCGCCGCAGATCACGATGGGGCGCGCGCGGGAGCGTATGAGCGCGACGGCCCTTTCGATCTCGCCCGCGGTCGGCGCGCGTCTCTCCACGTGATGGACCCGCTTTTCGAGGAACTCTTCCGGGTACTCGTAGGGCTCTCCCTGCACGTCTTGCGGCAGGGCGAGGGTAACGGCGCCTGTCTCGGCCGGGTCGGTCAGCACGCGCATTGCATTGATGCACGCTGCCATGAGCTGCTCGGGACGGTTGATCCTGTCCCAGTAGCGGCTGACCGCGCGGAACGCGTCGTTCGCCGTGGCCGTGTAGTCGTCCCAGCGCTCCACCTGCTGCAGCACGGGATCGGGCTGTCTGCAGGCGAAAACGTCTCCCGGCAGGAGAAGAACGGGGATACGGTTCACCGAAGCGACGCCTGCCGCCGTGATCATGTTCAAAGCGCCGGGGCCGATGGAGCTCGTCACGGCGAGGATCTGCTTTCGATTGAGCTGCTTTGCGTAGCCCACTGCCATGTGGGCGGCGCCTTGTTCGTTGTGGCTCTGGAAGTACGTGAGGCTGTGCTTCTTCTCGGCAAGCGCCTCGCCGAGCCCGACCACGTTGCCGTGGCCGAATATGCCGCACACGCCCCGCACGAACTTGGTTTCCACCCCGTCGAACTCGGCGTACTGAGAGTCGAGGAATTGCAGGAGGGCCTGCGCCATGGTGAGCCGGACGGTCTTCATACGTCGACCTCCGAGATCTTGACCGCGCGGCCTTCGGTGAGAGATTTCTTCGCGGCAAAGCCCATCAGGAGCGGCTTCAAGCCGTCGATGTCGCCGACCGGGCTCGGTTTCCCGTCGATCACCGTATCGAAGAACGCGTTCATCTCGTCGATAAAGGCCTGGCGGTATCGCTCGAGGAAGAAGTACAGCGGTTTGTCGGACGCCACTCCCGCCTCGTTTGAGAGCGTGACGGAGGAGGGTGTGTCGTTCCCGCAGGCCAGCGCGCCTTTGGAGCCGAAAACCTCGACCCGCTGATCGTAGCCGTAGGTGGCTTTGCGCGAGTTGTCGATGACGCCAAGACAGCCGTTCTGGAAAGCGAGGGTCACGATGGCCGTATCGACATCCCCCGCTTTTCCAATGGCCGGATCCACGAGCACGGCCCCCCGGGCGTACACCTCGACGGCATCGGAGCCCGCGAGATAGCGGGCCATGTCGAAGTCGTGGATGGTCATATCGAGGAAAATGCCGCCTGAAACTTTCACGTACTCGGGAGGCGGGGGGGCGGGATCGCGCGAGGTGATGCGGACGATGTGCGGATCGCCGATGGCCCCCTGCCGGACCTGGTCCCGAATCCGCCTGAAGTTGTGATCGAACCTGCGGTTGAAACCCACCTGCAGCGTCACGCGCGCCCGCTGCACGGCAGCCAGGGCCTTCTTCACCTTGGCCACGGTGAGGTCCACAGGCTTCTCGCAGAAGATGTGCTTTCCCTTTTCCGCCGCGGCCATGACGATGTCGGCGTGCGTGTCGGTGGAGCTGCAGATGAGCACGGCGCCGATCTCGGGGTCGGCGAGCACGTCGCGGAAGTCCGCGCTCACCTGCGTGATCCCCAGACCCGCGGCCCAGTCACGCACCTTGTCCGCCGCGACATCGGCGATCCGCGCAATGGTGACCCGTGGAATGTTGTACGCGATGTTTTCCGCGTGGATCCTTCCGATTCTCCCCGCTCCGATCAGCCCCACCTTCATACGTCCCTCCTCATAGCTGGATGATCTGTTCCTCCCGGAAAGACCGGGTCGCGGCGAACGCGAGTTTCGTGGCCATTGTCCCGTCGTGCACGCTCGCCTGCGGCGTGCGCTTCTCTCGAATACAGTCGACGAACTCCTGGACCTCGGCGAGGTAAGCGGACTCGAAGCGCTCCAGGAAGCTCTGCGAGCACTCACGGACCACGCCGCGCTCGTCCAACAGCTCGACAAAATCCTTCTGCGGCACGTTGGCGATCCTGAGCGACGCCTTTGTGCCGATGATCTCAGTCTCCACCGCGTATCCGTGGGCCGCCGTTCTTCCGGCCAGGAAGAAGGCCATGGCGCCGTTGTCGAAGCGCACCAGGGCGGCAAGGTTGTCACCGTCGCCATACGCGGCGAACTCCGGATGCGCGTAGCAGCCGCCCGTGGCATAGACTGTTTTTGCCTCTCCGCCGAGCATCCAGCGCGCCAGGTCGATGTCGTGCACGGACATATCGAGGAATTGTCCGCCCGAAGACGGCGCGAACCGTATGGCGCCCTCGATGGCGGACTCGGGATCGACCGAGTAGCCGCGAAAGAGGATCGGCCGGCCGATATATCCCTCATCGATCAGCTTTTTTGCGCGGCGGTAGGAGGGATCGAAGCGGCGCATGAAGCCGAGCATGAAGACCCTGTCAGGATGACGTCCCACCGCGTTCTCCGCCTGGACGCATTCCTCCAGGGTCACGCCAAGAGGCTTTTCGCAGAAAACGTGCAAGCCCGCCTCCAGCGCCTGCTCGATCTGCCGGGCAATGGGCTGCCGAGCTCGAAGCAATGAGAACCGCATCCAGCTCCGTGTCCCCCAGCATGCGCGCGAAATCGGCGTACCCGCGCGGGACTGCCCACTCACGCCGGGCCGTCTCCACGCGCTCCGGCTCCCACGCGCACACCGCGCCCAGTTCGGCACCGCTGATGCGGAAGGCAATGTTCTCGGCGTGCTTCATCCCGAGCCTGCCCAGGCCGACCATACCGATGCGCACCTTCTTCAATGCCGCTCCTCCTTGCGCGGTCTAGACCTCGCTTGATTGACGGATCACGAGCTTCGGGGAGAGAAGGGTCCGCCGCGCGCTGCGCGGCGTGCCGCCCGCCCTGCGCGTGCGGATCAGCTCGATCAACCGCTCGCAGGTGACGAGGGAAAGCTCCTCGCGGGGCTGGTGGATGGTGGTAAGGGAAGGGCGCATGCTGGCGGCGAGGTCCGTGTCGTCGTAGCCGATCACGGAGATGTCCTGGGGCACGCGCAGACCGAGCTCCCTGACCGCGAGGAGGGATCCGATTGCCATCAGGTCGTTCGACGCGAACAGGGCATCGTAGCCCTGTATGTTCCTGCCCAGGCCCTTCACCGCGTCGTAGCCGGACTCCATGGTCTGGTCGCCCCGAAGCAGATCCTCCGGTCGCAGCTCGATCCCCGCTTCAGACAGACCGCGGCGCAGCCCCGCCAGCCGGAGCCGGTATTCCCGTTCGGTCTCCTTCACACCTTCGGTGGTCAGGCACAGGACGCGCTTCTTTCCAAGGTCGCCGAAGTGCTTCCCCGCGAGGTAGCCGCCGTAGTCATTGTCGGGGTAAATGACGTCGACGTCCGCCGGGCATTGGTCCGTCGGCGGGTAATGGGAAAACACGAATGGCATGTCCTTCGCGTGCAGGTAGTCGATCAGCTCCTGCTCGAATACGGGCTGCACGATGATGAGCCCGTCCACCTTCTTGCGCGCGACGAGCTTCGTGATGTTGTTTCCGCCGGTGAAGTGGTTGCTGAGAAACGCCACGAGAAGGTCGATGTCGTTGCATTCCAGCACGCTGCGCAGCGAGCTGTGCAGCGTGCCGTGGTAGAGATTCACGCCGAAACGGTCGTACTCAGGCGGGAGGATGATGCCGATTGTGCCCACGTGACGGGTGATGAGGCTTCGCGCGTGGGAATTGAACTCGAAGCCGAGTGCGTCGGCGATGCCGCGGACGCGCTTGCGCGTCTTTTCGGGAATGAGGGTCGAATCATTCAAGCTGCGCGACACCGTTGCCATGCTGACCCCGGCAGCTTTTGCCACGTCCCGAAGTGTCGTCTCCTTGCAAACGTTTGCATTCATCCAGGATCCAGTTATTTTCATTTGTGTTTTTTTGTCAAGGGTGCAGGCAGGTGTGAATGCCGCGTGTCGCTGCCGTCAGCCTCTGTCCAGCCACGCCGTTCCGCAGATGTTCTTGAAGTCGCACCAGGGGCACACCGACTTCAAGTCTCGCGCGGGGGCAAAGGGAAGGTCGGGGGAGACGATCTCCCTGAGGAGGCCCAGGATCACGGATTCCAGCTTCGGCCAGGCAGCTTCCGCCTCCCTCGAGTCGGTGAACAGGGGCACTTCGATGCGCGCGTCCATTTCAGTGCGCCCGAGGAGAAGGAACATGGCCTGGATGTCCGACGGAGCGCGGCCTGTTTCCGCGGAGTACAAAAGGACATAGAAGGGAAGCTGGAGCGTGCCGATCGCCGCGCTCCAGGTGGCGCGGTCCTCGATGACCAGTTTCTTGAGCTTCAGCGTGTAGGCGGCGCGATGGGCGGAGGTCTTGTAGTCGATCAGGCGCGGCGTACCGTCGCGCTCCTGCACGACATCCATGCGCCCGCGCAGTGCGAATCCTTCCCTGACCGCGGTTGCGTCGTGCTCCAGGGCCTGGAGGATCACCCGATGCTCCGCGGCCAATGTCCGGATGTAGCGGCCGACGAAATCCCGCAGGTGACGTCTCACCTGGTCACGCAGGAGCCTGTTCGCCCCTGTCTCCGCGGGTCCGAACGAATCTGCGAAAAGCTCGTCCACGAGGCGGGCCATCGCCGCGGGATCGGCATCCTCCGCTGAGAGCGGGCGGCCCGTCCGCGCGGAGAAGTACTCGAAAAGCACCTTGTGGACGAAGGTCCCGATCTCTGGCGCGCCGATCTCTCCGGTGGCTTCCTCGCGCTGGCCGAGCTTGAGAACGTATCTATAGTAGAACTTGAGAGGGCATTTCAGGTATGCATCGAGCCCGGTGGCACTGTATTCGCGCAATCGGAGCCAATCCACCATGTCGGCGGTCTTTTTGACGGGCTCCGGAGGCTTGTTGGAAAGATCCACCCTGTACTGGATCGGGCGAACCAGGCGCTGCTCATCCAGAGTCCCCTGGGCCCTCTGGCGTTCCCAGAGAAAACGCTCCACGAAACGGGATCTCTCTTTCTCGCCGCTTTGTACGGAGAACAAGTGAAGCTCACGGACGCCCGCCGTCAGGGTCTCGAAGTGGTACGCGGCGATGTCCTCCACGTCACGGTAGGTGGACAGGCCGAGTGCCGCGCGGACGGGGAAGGGGAGGAGGGTGTTCTCCGAGCCGGTCTCAGGCAGCGCTCCCTCGTTGGCATCCAGCACGAATACCCGGTCGAAGCGCAGGTTGCGCGTCTCGAGGGCGCCCAGAACCTGGAGCCCATGCAGGGGAGTGCCTTCAAATGGAAGATAGCAGGTCTGCAGGTAGCGGCGGAGCAGCACGAAGTAGCTGGCCGTGTCGTTGAAGGATTTTACGGACATGAGCGACCGGGAGATGGCCTCCAGCGACCGGACAAACGCCTCGGAAAAAGGCGAAAAATACGGATGGTCGCGGGCCGTGCTTTCGTCGTGCACCCAGGCGATGAGCTCGATGCACCGCTCGGCGAAGTCCTGCACGCTCCTGAAGGACCTGAACCGCGAGATGGTCCGTTCATGGATGTCGGTGAGGTGCGCGTGCAGCGCCGCCGCCATGGCGTCCCGGTTTTCCTGCGTAATCCTCCGCGCCGCCTCGTCGAACAGAGCCCGGTCATTCTCGATCTCTTCCAGCGTGGCGAACCTGCGCGTCCGGGTATGCGCAAGGCGCTCCTCCAGGGCGTGGAAAAGGACCCGCGTCGCCTCCGCGGAGGCGCCGAGCCGGATGTTCTTCACGTACGGGTGCAGCACGAAGGAGATATAGTCCGGCAGATACACGCGCTCCTCGTCCATGGAACCGACAAGCTCCATGAGCGTGTTGAGAAATCCGTAGAGCGGCGTGCGCGGCAGCGGGTAGCCGAGGGAGATGTTGTAGCTTTCCTCGTCGAACCGGGAAAGGCACTGCCGCACCAGAGGGAAAAGAGTGTCCGGCCTGGGGAGCACGATCAGCGTGCGGCTGTCGGCGGATTTCAGCGCTGCGTTCAGCGCAAAGACCTGCCCGTGAGTATCCGGGCTGCTGTAGAAATGGATCTCGGGCCGGGGAGCCGCTTCCCCTCCCGTCTCTTCGACGCCGGTGACGGCGAGCCCCTTGATCTTTTTCCGCAGCCCCGGGCCTTCCTGAAACACAACCTGGACAGAAGGCCACAGCCTGAGCTTTCGGAACAGGGTCATCTCTGATCCGGTAAGGGCGTAGAATCCGGCGAGGATGATCAGGCCGTGCATCGGAAGGTCGCCCGGCTCGATTGCCTCTGCAACCAGGCGATAGCGGGAGGACCTCGTGGAGAGACCCTCTTTCTCCACGGCGGGATAGAAAGCATCGTAAAAATAGGCGAGTGACTGGAGACGCTCCCGGGAACGCGGCGGCACTTCCTGCTCGACCAGAGTCTGCACCTCCGCCGCTTTCCGCGATGCGACATTCTCGATCAGGAGCTCCTCCAGGTCGCGGTGGATCTTCAGCCCGATGGGGAAAAAGCTGTCCAGTGTCATGAACGCCTTGCCGCCAAGCGGCCGGGCGGCGGCAAGCTGGATATCGTGCAGAATGGCCACGGCATCGATGGGCTCGATCTTCGGCCGGGTGCGCCCCGCGCGCTCATTGCGTGTCTCGTACACCAGGTCGACAAGCTCATCCATTGAAAGGATCCGCGGCGGAACAAAGCTCGATCTCAAATCTTCCGCGAGGCGTCGGCGCAGAAAATGGGCGGGCCGCTTGCCGGGGAAGACCACCAGAGATTCCCGGACGTCCCGGCCCGCGTCCATCAGACGCCGCGCGATTTCATCGATGAGGCTCGCTGCCGCGGGGAGGATCGTGGCGTTCAGAGGACCCTCCGCACGCTTCCCGCGTCCACATAGGCGAGGAGGGCTTCCACTTTTCTTTCAGGATACACCTGGCGAAGGATTCGCGCGTACGTGCGCATGTCCTCCTCGTAGCGGCCGGCCTCTTCCGCGCCCGTCTTGAAATCAACCACGGTGACACGGTCCGCGTCCACGACGACCCTGTCCATTCGGAAAAGCCTGCCGGCCTCATCGCAGAACTCCTGCTCGCGAAGCACGAGGCGTCCGGGCGCCGGGGTGAACAGTTTCCCCAGCTCCGTGGCGCGCAGCACGCGCACAAGGGCTTCTGCGGCGTCCGCGAGCTCTCCCGGGTCTTCCCGGGTCTCTTGAGCGGTCCGCGCGGCCGCTGCCTTGAGGATCTCCCTCATGTCGGCACCTGCGTACTCCACAAGCTCGAGCATCCTGTGCACACGTTCGCCCCGGCGTCTCTCGCGGCGGCCCAGGCGACCCGTGGCGAACGGGGCGGGGACCGGCCGTGCCTCATGGGAGAGAGGCGGGCCGGACTCGGGCGGGGCCGCCTCGAAGACAGGAGCGCCCTTTTGCGCCGAGGCCTGAAACCCGGCCGCGGGGAGGATGTCGAAGGGGAAAGTGTCCCGGTCCCGTTTCACTCCGATCACGTACATTTCACGCTTTGCGCGCGTGAGGGCGACATACAATCCGTTCAGCCGGTTGACCTTCTCTTTGGCAACCTCCTCTTCGTAGAGGGCGCGCAGCGAAGGGTCCCTGTCGGCGACCGACCGGGTGAGCCGAACAAGGCTCACCTCGCTGCCTTCCCGCACGGGCGTGTGCTCGAAACCGCGGGTGGATTCTCCGTAGAGAAGGACGATGACCACGGGAAACCCCAGGCCTTTCGCCTTGTGCACGGTCATGGCGCGCACGGACTCGGCACCGCGTGGAACGTCTATGGCCCACTCCCCGCCGTCGCCGCCCGCCTGTCCCAGGAACTCCCGCAGGCTGTTCGTGCCTGAACCTTCGAAATCCTTGACGGTCTCCAGGAGCTTGGCCAGCGTGGCTTCCTCTTCGCGGGCCAGCGCGAAGACGTCGAAGACGACGTACGCTTCGCTCACCAGGTCGTAGAGGGGGAGATACCCTGCCGACCTGAATAGACCGGCAAAGCAATCCTTCCACAATGCCGCGTACTCGCGCTGAAATGCCTTGTACAGGGGCCTCTCATTGCGGCCGCGGAAAAGAAACTCGTGAAGCCGGGTCGTGTCGGTCCACCCGTGGCGCTGCGTCAGCGTGCGCGCGAATATGTTCCCCAGGAGAAACGTCGCAAAGGCGAGGTCGTCCGGAGGCGAATCGAGGAACCCGAGCAGGGCGAGCATCTCCCCTGCGATCTTTCTGGAACGCACGTCCAGGCTGCTGAAGGAGACGAACGGGATACTCATTTCATTCAGCCAGGAGGTCGCGGTGACAACCTGGTCGTTCCGGGAAGCCAGGAGGGCGACATCACCCCACCCGTATCCGCGGCGCTTCAGGTCTCTCATGATCTGCTGGATCTTCACGCGCTCCGGCGGGTCCTCGTCGTTTCTTTCGAGGATGTGCATCTCCACGTACCCTGGATCGTCGCCTGCGCGCGGTTTCTGCGTCCAGGCATCCAGCCCGCTCCTGCGCGCCGCATCCCGGTACTCGGGGGACGCACTGGCGTTCGCGCGGAAAACTTCGGATACAAACTCGACCACCCGCGGTCGACTGCGCCAGTTGACCGGCAGCTCGCGTACCGAGAGCCCTGCTGAAGGGAATGGGGTGGTGGTTTCAAGGGACTTCATGATCGTGTAGTCGGCGTGCCGGAAGCCGTAGATTGCCTGCTTGGTGTCGCCGACCACGAAGAGACTCCGCCCATGGCCAGGGAGTTCTCCACCAGGGGATAGAGATTGCGCCACTGGAGCGGTGAAGTGTCCTGGAACTCGTCCACGAGGAAGTGCCAGACCCGGTCCCCGATGCGGAAGTAGATCTCGGGGATGATGTCCTGGGTGAGGTACTCGCCGAGGGTGCGATTGATGTCGCCGATGAACACCCTGCCCTGGCCGCGCTTTACCTTCTCCACCGTCGCGGAGAGCGCGGCGTGCAGCCGGAGATAGGGCTGATAGTATGCGCGGGCCCGGCACCCGGCGTACTCTCCGACCAGGAAGACGGTTTCCTCCCACGCGGCCCGGATCTCGTCATGGAGAACCTGCGCGCCTGCATCACGCGGGCCGGGTTTCTTCACGGGACCCCGTTTCATGCTGCGCCCGACAAGGTCGCTGAACTTCCCATCCCGGGCGCTCGCCAGAGCCTCACGGAATGCTGACCGGGCGCTTTCCTCGAGCCCCGAGGCGTCCACAATGCCCGCAACATGCTCGAGACTCTCGCTGATCCGCTCCTCCAATTGCCTCATGCGCGGACCCAATTCCACGAAGGACACCCGCTCCTCCCGCGCGGAAAGCTTCGATTCGATCTTCTTGACCTCGTCGAGCAGCGGCGATGACGGGTCCCATTGAAAGGCGTCCTCCCCCCCTTGAACCCGAGCACTGTACGGATGGTCTCGTCGAGGAGGGCAGCCGGGGGGCTGCCTTCGCGCGCTTCGCGCAGGAAGAGGGTGAACGCGTAGTCGATGAGCGGACCGGCGTCCATGACGATCTCGAAATCCGGGCTGTAGCCGAAATCCAACGCCGATGCGCGGAACACGGTGGACATGAAGCTGTCAATGGTATTCACCTGGAAGTCGGAATACCGGGTCAGGATTTCCTCGATGAGCTCTCCCGCCTTGCGGGCCGTGCGCTCCTCTCCGCCCTCGGTGACCGCCGCCAGGGCCGCCAGCCTTTCGGGATGCCGGAGGTGCGTCATCTTCAACCATTCGAGGACGCTCTCCCTCATTTCCCGCGAGGCATTGTTGGAGAAAGTGATGGCAAGGACATTGCGCAGGTCGTTTTTCGGCACCCTGCTCGACAGGAGGAACTGCGCATAGCGCTCCGTCAGCGCATATGTCTTCCCCGAGCCGGCGGAGGCCTTGAGGACCGTGACGCTCGGAAATCGGATCAGGCCGTCCGGCTCGAGGTCAGGCATGGCTGTCGATGATAGCCATGGTGGATGGCGTTGACAAGGAGCGCGCTTTGGCACCGCCGCATGGACCTCTTTCAAATGTCAGTAAATGTGATAGACTATATTTGGGATCGGGCATGGAGTTCTGATGGATCATTGACCATCCCTTCACATTCCAGGCTGGGATCTGCGCAGAGTTCGGGGTCCTGGTCCCGCATCGGCCCTTCTCCACAGATTGCCCGCGGCAATCTGCGGGGCCCGCACACCATTCAGAAGTACTGTCAGAGCAGCCGCTGAAATCGGCCGCGCGTGATGGTACCTTCGATCCAGGAGAAAGCAGCGGTGATCACGGCTGAGATAAAACCTGTTGCCCGCATGCGAGATGCCCCCGGCAAGGCAGGGTTGAACGGTTCGACAGCCGCACGGGGCAAAGAGCCGGACGTCGTGCTGCCCCGGTCCATTGAGTCCGCCCACGGGCGGATGAGCGCGAGAAAGCACAAGATCCTCATCCTGCTTCTCATTCAACTCGCCTTCTTCACCGGCCTGTGGCTCGCTGCACGAAGCGCGGCCACGATGATCTATCCGGGAGCGAACCTCTGGTCCTACCGCCTCGTCCTGCCGATTGCGCTCTTCTTCCTTTCGTACTTCCTCCTCAACTGGAGGAACATCTACTCGCGGGACTACCACTACTACCTTCGGCGCGCCCACAGAACGGTTCTGAAAAACGGTTTGCTTCCCGTGGCACTCGCCTGCCTCGGCTTCCTGCTCCTGGGGACCTGGCGGATCGAGCCCGTCCCGCTCATGCTCGTTTTCCTTGCCGCGGGATTCGTGAGCTTCGCCATTGCCGACGGCTGTCAGTACCTCTGGATCCGTTATCTGAGCCACCTCGGGTACTTCCGGAGGAAGATCCTCGTGGTGGGCGCCCCCGGCACCGGCCTCTCGACCAACTCGGGCGTGCGTGACTTCGGCTCCACGAAAATCTACGCCGGCGAGATCGACCGGTCGAACGGTGCCTGGCTCTGGAGGCCGGCAGGGGATGGAGCGGCCAGCGTCGTGAGGGATTTCTCACAGATCAAGACGATCATCCTGAAGGAAAACATCGGGGACGTCCTCGTGTTCCTCGACGGCGCCGCAGATCGGGGCTTCGAAAGAGAGCTTGTCGACTACTGCCAGTCCCTGTCCATCAGCTACTCCCTCGTGCCGGAGAAAGCGGGGACGCAGCAGAAGGGAATCGCGAGCCTCCTCTTCCCGAACATTCCCGTATCCGAGAGATTCGTGGGGCCCCGGGATTCCCTCACGGCGGTTTCCGCAAAGCGGCTCCTCGATATCGCGGTCTCGCTGCTCTGCCTCGCCCTGTTCCTCCCGGCGGGGCTGCTCATCGCCTTGGCGATCCTCGTCCGGGACGGCCCCCCTGTGTTCTACGTGTCCTCGCGGATAGGCAAGAACGGAAAACCGATGCGCTTCTTCAAATTCCGCACGATGATCCGCAACGCAGAGGAGGAAAAGGAGAAGCTTCTCGCCTTCAACGCCCGGAGCGACGGACCGCTGTTCAAGATGAAGAATGATCCGAGGGTCACCGTGATCGGAAAGCTGCTCAGGAGGTACAGTCTCGACGAGTTTCCCCAGTTCCTGAACGTCCTTCTGGGCACCATGAGCCTTGTGGGGCCGAGACCGCACCTGCCGCGTGAGGTGGCGGAGTATCGGGAGGGCGACTACCTGCGGCTGGAATGCATGCCCGGTATCGTCGGGATTCCCCAAGTGTCGAGGGGGAACATCACCATGGGCTTCCGTGAGTGGGTGGAGCTGGACCTTTCCTACCGACGCAACTGGTCATTTTCCTTCGACGTGGGCATCATCAAGAAGACGATCAGCCTGTTCTTCCGTGCGCTCTTCTCGCGCCGCGGTTCCGACCATTACTGAGCGGAAGGCCATGAGCCGACAATGGGGCCTGTCGACGCTGCTCATGATCGCGTGCGCCTGCGTGCTGCACGCTCAGGAACAGCTGCCCGTGGACATCGACGATCCCGTATACCCCCTCCTCGAGATCTCCGCCATCAGGGGCCTCGTTGCTCCCGGGTCGATGGTGAAGCCCTACAGCGAAAGAGAGGTCCGCAGCCGCCTGGATGCGGCCCGCACGGGCGAACGGCTCAGTCCCGAGGAGCGCGGCATTCTCGACGAGATGGCGAGGCGCTTCCCGAAAGGGGACGCGCCGGTGGCATACCTGGAAACCGCGGGGGAATCAAGCATCCGCGCCGACCTTTCCCAGGCAGGGGTGATCGACTTCTCCGTCATGGGCGAGGTAGGGATCCTGGGCAGCCTGTGGTCCACGGGCTCCTACCGTCTCCAGCTCCAAGGCTTTCTGGACATGCTGAACCCTGAGGCCTTCGCGCCGTTCGATTTCACCAAGCAATATGACGGTTCCCAGGTCTGGACCGCAGGTCAGACCGTGCAGTATTCCAACGGCATCAACGGGCACCTGAACTTTGCCTCCGCCGCGCTCTCGGCCCTCTCATTCGATTTCTTCGATCACGCCCTCAACCTGCAGTTCACCCGGACGCGCCGTGAGTGGGGCCCCGGCGAAGGGAGCCTGAGCCTCTCGGGCACCGCCCGGCCGATCGAGGGCTTCAGCGTCAGCACGCGCCCAGTCTCCTGGGCGGGCTTCCACTTCCTCGCCGGGACCCTTGGCAGCTGGTGGAACTCCGCTGCGGAGCAGAAGATGTTCTCGATCCATCGCATCGAGCTGTTCCCTTATGACTGGCTGTACCTTTCGCCGTGGGAGACTGTGGTCTACGCCAAGAGGCTTGAGCTTTCCTATCTCAATCCCCTCTTCCCTTTCTACTTCGGGCAGCAGCTGGGCGGAGACATCGACAACCTCGCCCTGGGCGGAGACATCGCCGTCACGATTGCCCCATTTGCGCGGGTGTATGCCTCCCTTTACATCGATGAGATATCCTTTGTGCCTCTTTCCACGTTTTTTACTCGCGCGAACAACCAGTACGCCTGGCAGGTCGGGGTGAAGGTGCCGCTCCCCTGGCCCGCATGGTCGCTTTTCGTCTTCCAGTACACCAAGATCGAGCCGTACAACTACACTCACTACCTCCAGACGGTCCCACAGTACACCACGCCCATCAATATCAATTATACAAACGACGGTGAGAACATCGGCTACCATCTCCCCCCCAACTCCGACGAATTCCTCGTCCGCCTCTCCGCCCATCCCGCCCCAAGGCTGTCGGCAATGGCGCAATATCAGCTCATCCGCCATGGGACCGGACTTCTTTCGCTGGGCCAGATCGAAGGCGACATCAACAAACCGATCGACTACCGTTTGTCCTATCCAAGGAAGGATTTCCTCCACGACGGTATTTACGAGTGGATTCATATTGCCCGCCTCGACCTAGCATATTCATTCCCGGCCCTCCATGCCTCAGTGTGGGCCGAATATGCCCTTGTTTTCGCTTCAAATTACACGAACATCCCGGGAAACAATGTGATGAAGAACCTCGTCGGCATCGGCGTGAAGTTCCGGGGTGCAACGTGGTCCGGCGGAGAGTAGGCTCGATCCGCTGCTGCTATGACGGCGGCGCCGGGGCGTCAGAATCCGGCAGGACTATCCGGAATCCCGCCGAACCCTGGAAAAGGAAAGGTGAGAAGCCGATATCCGAGAAGCCCGAGAGAAAGTCTGTCCCGAAGGTCCAGACGCTGGTGCGCAAACCGAAAGTCAGGGCAAACGCGGGACTGATGAGCAGGTCGATTCCCGCTCCCACGATGGCAGAAGCCAGGCCGTGAGAAGGACCGATGGGGTCGTCGTACCGCCGGAGAAGCGCTTCGTAGGCGAAATTGAAATCGAGGCGGTAAGGAACGTTCTTTTCGAAAACCTTCACGTCGAACGAATAGGCGGTGAGACTGTCGATCACGGGGATGGAGCCTTTGAAGTAGTCGAGCTCCTTATACGACAGGCCGAAGGAGCAGATGGCGGAATTGCGAATGTAGAACCCAAGGATGATTTCGTTGCGCTGGGCTGAATTATCTCCGGTGCTTGTCAATGCGCCCAGCGAACCGTCCGTCCGCAGGGACACGAATGCCACGCCCGGGAACTCCGCACGGAGCAGCGAGGAAATTCCGGACTTCAAGATGGTCGAAGAGGAGTTCAGAAGCCCCAGGTAGGGGCCTATCCCCACCCGAAAATAGTCTGTCTTGTACTGAAACAGCGCGGAGAGGGAGTTCCCCACGATGAGATCCCTGTTCAGCGCCGCATCGACCTGGATGCTGCTGGAGAAATTCTGAGTCAGGAACAGCGACCCGCCCCAGAAGTAGTCTGCCCCGGTGTAGGTGGCGTCCGCGGGGTCCCGTTTCGACGTGAAACCAAGGTTGCCGAGCTGGAAGCTCGCCTCGATCTCCAGCCCTGCCGCGGAGGATGCGGCGCCGCAAAGGAGCGCCGTGATGATGATGGTCAGAGCGAATGTTCTCGTCATGTGCGCTGCCGCGTTGCCGGGGCCAGCATATCACGAACTCTCGTTCAACGGTAGCCGGAGGGCCGGCGGACACGCTGCCAGAGCACGAGGGGCAGAAAGGGCGCCGAGTCGATGAAGTACCGGCGAAAAAGCCTTCTCGGTTCCCGCAGGAACCGGTAGAACCACTCCAGCCCCGCCTTCTGCATCCAGTTGGGCGCGCGCCGGACGGAACCGCTGCACATGTCGAAGGCGGCGCCCACCCCAATGGCCAGTCGTACGTCGAGCCTCTCCAGATTGGCGTGGATCCACAGCTCCTGCCGGGGCGCGCCCAATCCGACCCACAGGATATCCGGCCGTGCCGCGTTGACGCGGCGGACGATTTCGTCGTTGGTAAGGGCGGAAAACACGGGGGAGACGGGGGGAGCAAAGGAGCCGACCAGGCAGAGGCTGGGAAATCGTCGAAGGAGCACCTTTTCCAGCCTTCCGACAACCTCAGAAGTCGAACCGAGAAAGAAACACGTGTAACCCCTGATCTCTGCCACGCGGGAGAGCTCCCCGAGCAGGTCGGAACCGGCCACCCGGCCGGGAATCGGTGCGCCGAGGATGCGTGATGCCCACAGGAGCGGGACCCCGTCGGGCAGCACGATCGAGGCGCCGTTGCAGATGTCGAGGAAACGACGGTCACGGCGAGCGTACATGAGCGAGGTGGCCGGAAGGACGATCGCCTGGTGGGCGCCGCCCGCCTTGATCAGGCCCTCGAGCCTCGCTGTGGCGCTTCGCAGAGAGACGCGGTCCACGGCGCATCCGAGGATCTCCACTCGACAATCCTGGCCTCTCCTTCTCATCCTTGCACGCCCTTCCCTTCGCGTGCCCGCGAATAGAGATTCATCAGGAGAGCATAGTTCGCCTCTGCCGTGAATTTCGAGAGGAACTCGGCCCGCGCCTCCGCGCCCATCATCCGCGTCTCCCGCGGCCGGTCCCACAGACGCTGCACCGCTGCGGCAAGGTCATGCGGATCCCCCGATTTGAAGTGGACGCCGGTACGCCCGTGATCGACGATCTCCGCTGCTGCCCCGATATCGGTTGAAATGACCGGCAGGCCGCACGCGAAGGCTTCCGCGATCACCAGGGGGAAGTTCTCGTAACAGGTCGATGGAAACATGAGGAATCGAGCCCGCTTCATCATGTCGAAGACTTCCTGACGGGTACGAGCACCGTAGACCCGAACCGTTCCCGGCGGCCGCGACCGCGCGAACCTGTCCACGAGCTCCCGCATCGGCCCGTCTCCGCAGATGGCAAGGGGAACCCGAGAGAGATTCAGCCAGCCATCGAGCAGCACCCGGATCCCCTTCTCCGTCGAGAGCCTTCCCACGAACAGGGCGAAATCCCCCTCTGCGCGTCCCCCGCCTGGATCCGGATGCACGAAGTTCGGCTTCACTGCGATCAGCTCTTCCGCGATACCTCCCTCGATGAATTTCCTCCTGGAAAACTCTGACAGCGCAATGAAGAGATCTACCTTGTTCCGCCAGGTCCCGAGTATGCGGTGCGTCTCCAGCATGATCGTCACACCGGCGGTCTGCAGGCGGGAGCCGCGGTAGCAGGCATGGAGCACGCCGGGCCACAAGAGGCGCTTGCCCATGCAATCCTCGCAGGGACGGCCTGAACGGAAAAAGAGGGCCGCCGCGCAAAGCAGCCGATAGTTATGCAAAGTCTGGATCACGGGGGTGCCGGTCTCGCGGCAGGCCCAATAGGCGGAAGGGGAGACGAGCGGGAATGTATTGTGAAAGTGCGCAACCTCGGGGCGCTCTCGGCGGATGAGGTCCCGCAACCTCGAGCGGGTGCCAGAGGACCACACGCTCCGAACGGCGGCCGCGGGCCGCCCGATCTCGTCGATGCGCCGATTATCCTCCACATACTCCACCACGTCGTGGCCGTGGCGGCGCAGAAGGTCGGACTCTTGCAGGAACACGGCGTCCTCGCCGCCGCTGTGGAGATATCGGTTATGGACGAGAAGAATCCTCAGTCTCGATCTCCCGCGCAGTCGTGTCCGCTCGATGAAGGTATCATGTCCCTCGCCTCAGGCACTGCAGGATCCCGTTCTTGAAGTTCTCCACCATTGCATCCAGAGAATACCTGCCTGCGCCTGCCAGAGCACCGGCACTAAGACGACAGTGGAGCGATCGGTCGACAAGAACGCTCACGACGGTGTCGGCATAGTCCGACAAAACCGGCCGACACATCAAGCCGTTCCTGCCGTTTTCAAAATAGTCGATCTCGGGTCCATGGCCAGGAATGTCAGTGGTGATGACGGGGAGCCCGCACGCGAAGGCATCGAGGATCCCCAATCCCATGACGCCCGGATTAAGAACCACTTGGGCCAGCCTGAAATACAACGCCTTTTCCCGGCCCAGCCTGGCGCCCACATGGTGCACCCAGCCTTCTCCTTCCACAAATGTCTCAACGACCCTTTTTTCAGGACCGTCACCGACAATGATCAGATGGAAATGGGGAATGCGTGCTCTGATTCTTCTCGATGCGCCCATGAGAAAACGCAGATGCTTGTCCCTGTAGAGGCGGCCGCAGAAGAGTCCCACCTGGCACTCCGGTGGCATGCCCAATTCGGATCGGGCCCGTTCGAGATCCCGGTCGGAGATCTCGGCCAGTTGATTCTGGAAACGCTTCACGTCCAGGCTGTTCTGCACGACGGTAATGACCTCGGCGGGGACGCCTTTCGATTTCAGGTAACGTGCGGTGCTGTCCGTATAGGCAAACCACCAATCCGGATACCTGACGAGCCGCGCTTTGATCCTCTCTGAAAGGCTGTTCGCCGTGCGACGCTGGCGGTTCCAGCCGTGCCCCCAGAAAGCGACCTTCTTGATTCCCAGACATGAAAGCACCAGCAGCAGGTAGTTCACCAGGTGCTTGTTGGCCTGCTCCACGATGACAAGGTCCGCGCGCACGATCTCTCCCAGCACGGGCTGGAGCAGCACGCGCGCGTTGAAGAGCCAGTAATTTCTGGTCCTTGTCCCGAATGCGAGTTCGTGCGGGACGCTGCGGCAACCTTGCCCCTCGATTTTCGATTGTTGACCGTATGCTACACGAAGAGCTACTTCGTCCTGCCTGAGGGCTTCATAGAGCCTTTCGAAGAAGGGCACGCGGTACTCCGGAATGAACGTCTCGACTATCAGGACGTTCTTCACTGCCCTGCGACCTCATCATAGATCCGCTCCAGCAAACGCGTCTGTTTGCGCAGATCGAACGCCTCGCACACGTACTCACGCCCACGGCGACCCATCCTGCTTGCCAATGCGGCATCAGAGAGCAGTTCCTCCAATCTTTCGGCCAGGGCAACGTCATCCTTCTCCGCCACCAGGAACCCCGTCTCCCCGTCAAGCACCGCTTCCGGAATCCCTCCATGCCGGGTTGCCACAACCGGTATGCCGCAGGCGGACGCTTCGTTGAACACTATCCCCAGCGCCTCGCTCTGCCCATTCTCTGCCTTCTGGCTGGGAAGCGCAAAGACCCTCGCTCCCCGCATCAATTCGACTATCTTATCATGGGGTTGCGCTCCAAGGAACCTGACTCTCGTTGCTATCCCCAGTGTGTGGGCCAATGAATGAAGCGTCCCGGTCAAGGGACCCTCGCCTACCTGAAGAAGCGACAGCGCCCGGTGGTTTTTCGCCAGGCGAGAGAATGCCCGCAAGAGCACGTCGATCCCCTTCACGGCCACATGACGACCGACGCAGAGGATGTACGGTTCATCGCAAACGCGCTCCGCGGGTTTGAATCTTTCCGTATCTACCCCGATGTAGTGCGTCCTCACTTTTCGGTCAGGATAGCCCTTGTCCAACAGCCGCCTGCGGAGAAAGCCGGAAACCGCCAGAAAAAGGGCCGCTTCCTTCTTCAGCTTCTCCTCCTTCAGCAGGAAGTGGTAATTGTACAACTTCCCTGACAGCAACAGGGAGCGACGCGCTACCGTACAATCTCCTCCATGGAAGGTGACAATCAGCGGGATCCGGAGCCTTCGCGCAAGTGGCATGACACAGACGCCGTCCGGACCGAAGTGTGCGTGCAAGAGTGACAGTTCTCGCAATCTGACGGTACTGCCAAGCAACAGAGCAAGATGAGTGCCGGCAAACAGGAGGACGCGCAATCGCCCAGCCCGTCCTTCGGAGAGCGCAATGTGCTCGAAGTCCACCGGGCCACACTTGGTGCGCACCAGGAAGAAGGGCGTATATCGAGCCATCGCCGCGGCCTGCTGAGTAATAAAAGCCTCAGAGGCGAGAGGATATGCTGTTCTGTAGATACCTATCTTTCTCATAGTTCTTTAAGGAAGCGTCGCTACTCATGCGCGAAATCGTTGACGCAAGAGCCAACAGGACAAAAAGCTGTGCCTGCTCAACAACTCCCTGATTTGCCGGTTCGAAAAAGTAGATCCCTAGGAGCGCGATCAGGGCCGAAAACAGAAAAAGGCCCGCAGTCTTCTGCCAGTCGTTCGCGCTTTGCAGCTTGTTCGCAAGACGCCTCAGGGCAATGGTCAACATGCCGATGTACAGAAAAAGAGCGGGAAAACCGGAATAAATGATTTGATTCAGATAGGCGTTGTGAGCGTTGGGATACTCCATGCTCGCATAGAGAGCGCTCAATCCCGTCATGTTTGCAAATCCATTTCCCAGTATCGCCACAAACACGTCCGAGCGGATTGCCAGAAACGTCACCTTCCAGAGCTCATATCTTGCCAGCATGGTACCGAAGAGCCTGCCATATTCAGGATATGCCCAAAGACTAAATGCCGTAATTCCAAAAATGGAAGCCGTCAGAATGGCCAGACCAGTTGCCAGGTACCGCTTCTTTAAAATCCCCAGAACAGGAATCAGGGTCACACCAATCAAGGTAAACGCGAATGCGACCTTGGCATAGGTGTACCACAAGTTGCAAAAAAGCAATAGCCAGAGAGCCAGGAGCAGCACTTTTGTGTGCGTGTGCAAAGAACGGCTCTTGAACAGCAGGGCAGGGATGAGAATTGCGGAAGGTACCAGGAACAGGGCATAGCCGTTGGGATGAGTAAAGAATCCCGTCGCGAGATTTCCGCTGACGACCTCGGCTGACAAGTCCATTTTCATTCGTGCGCCTTCGTTCAGGTCAACAATCGTGGGGCCGCCCGTCACCACCTGGGACAATCCGAGCAGAAGGTTCAATGCAGTTCCCGAAAGAAAGGCGAGCGCAACGCCCTTGAATGCACGAAGGTCGCGGACAGAGATTGCCACCAGAAAGTACACTATCAGGCTTGGAACCAGGTCCTTGTAGAAACGTAGCGCATCCGAGGATCTGACGAGACTCGCCAGCGATGCCAGCCCCGTCCAGATGAAGTACAAGGCTATCAGGCGATTGTTCCTGTGTATGGCAATAATTCTCTTGGACAGCTCATCTCCCTCCATCGCAAGTTTCGCAAAGAGAACGACAACAGCCAGGTAGGACAATGCTTCCACTATCGTGATGCTGGGAAGACCTTCAATGCCGGAAAAGAACCGGTAGTCCACGGTGATGGAAAAGATTATCAGCAACGTCAGGATGTAGATTGGGTTCTTCATGCCTTCATCAGACTTTCACCGCACTGAACGTGAAATGCCCGCATTGTGCTGAGAGCTTCCTTGAACGCGTGATACTGTTCCGAGGTATCCTGCGACAGGTAGGGATAGATCAGGCTCATGTACCCAGCGGGTTTCCGCTCCCTCTTACTCTGCATTCTTCACTCTCAGCAGCGGCAAAACAATTGGAGTGAACACCATCAGGCTGATCGCAGAAAAAACCAGTGCCTTCAAGAGCGAAGGGACGGCTTCCAGGTATCTGGAGACCGCAATAATCAACAGGGCTGAAATGATTATCAGCCCCCCCATTGTCAAGTACGGAAGCGGCACCGGATGAATGCGCTGAGATATGACCGTCAGGAACGCCGTATAGCAGATGTGACTTAGTATGGTCGCGTAGGCGGCACCAACTATGCCAAAGCGGGGAATCAACAGGAAACATAGCGCGCCATTGACCACCGCCGCCGTGAGAGCCCCATAGATGTTCCAATGCGTCTTTCCCTCTTTCAACGCTCCCACGTTGAGCGGGTATGCCATTCCTCGCGCAACCATCGAGAAAATCAAAAGCAGGGCAACATGGCGATTCGGGGGAACTCCAGGGGCGAACCAGGAAACAACCCAATCGGAGGCAAGCCAGAGGGTGCCCGCGGCAACCAGCAGCGCAACCAGCATGGCAACGCTGACAGCTCTGAAGAAACGGCGTCCGCCGTCCTTGGACTCAAGCCAGAGGAATCTTTCGGTGGGCCACCACAACCCAAAGGGCGTAATAATGAGCACTTCCACTATCGAAGAAAGCTTTGCATAAATCACATAAGTGGCCAATTGGGCGTGGTCAATGTAGAGGTTCAGGATATATCGGGCCGCGAATTCGATTGCCATCGCCAGCAATCCGGTGGCCAGCAAGGGCAGACCGTACCGTACCGCATCGATATAGATTCGCCAATGCGATTCGTGACGCTCTTCGGGAGTGAAAAACTGTTTGAAATGCAGGAGCCTGACCGCTAGAAAGCCTGATGCAAGCCCGACGAGAGAAGTCCAAAAGCTCCAGGTTATTATGTCTTCAGCCTTGTGTACCTTTGGAAGGTGGTAATGAAGGGCCAGCACAAGGACGATCAGGAAAGCCAGCACTTTGAGGAAAGACGAAACAGCAAACCCTCCCATGCTCCCTGCAGCCCGGTAGGATGAAAACAGCAGCGTGAAGATCGATTCCGTGTAAATGAGAAGAGCAAGAAACAAGGGACCAGGCCAGGCAAGACCCAGCCGAAAAGAGACAAAGAAAACCGCCGTGCCTACCGCAATCAACAGAGGTTGTCCGGCCAGAAAAAGGGCTCTCAAGGCGACAATCGGCGAAAGCCTATCCTGGCTGATCTGCTTGATGATACCGAAATTGATCCCCAGAAGCACCAATTGCGAAAGCACGACGACAGCGGGTTCAAACAGAGACCACCGCCCGAACTCTGCTGCCCCCAGGTTCCGTATCAGCAGACTCACGAAGAAGAATCTCGCGATGGCCGTTGTCGTGGTAACGACAAAGTAGCCAGGGAGATACGCCAGCCTCTTCAGCATTTGCCGCGAGCCAGGATATATAATGAGCCTCCGAAAATCCGCATCAACGGGCTCAATCCAACCCATCTTCGGAGGAAGGCGAACCTCGCAGAGCCCCTGTAGTAGAAGGAATGGTCAATGGCGAACCACTCGATCAGCTCAAGACGACTGCGAATGATCGACAACGCACTCCTCACCGTGTAGCCTCGCAGATGCGCATTGTAGTGCCTTGGACCAAAGACCATTTCAAGTGGCTTGGTTTTCCCGCGCAAAAGATAGCCCAGGACAGAGACCGAAAGACTCCTCTCGATCGGCATCTTGATGAGGACAAATCTACATCTTGCGCCGGCATCATCGAGAAGAGTGCCTTCATCCTCTACGTGCTCCAGGATATCCGACAGTATGACGACATCGTATCGATCACCGTTTCCGCTGAACAAGCTGTTGAGAAAATGAATGCCGGGGTATTTTCCGCGTCCCGCGTCGCAAAACTCACCGCTGGGTTCATAGTTGAATTGATCCCTTGCGCCAAGAAGCCCGCCGACGACGGACAAAACGGTGCCTTCCGCTCCACCAATCTCACAAATCGAGCCTGGGCGTTCATGAGGAAAGTTTCTTTTGAACAAGCTTGCCAGATGAATTGCCTTCCATTGCAGAACAATCTCGCGAAACGGATCTTCGAGCTGCTTTTCGGCCCATGCGCTGTAGAACTGTGAATTGAAATCGTTCACGCGTTGTCCGCGAATCATTTTTCGCACATCAGTGAACAATGATATGTAAACAAGCGGGTTGCAACGGCGGGGAGAGCTCCCAGAAGCCATTGTTTCACATAGAACCGAAAGAAAGCCTTCTTACCGAACCGATACCTGTAGACAATGTAGGATGGATTCGTGACGGTCTGGCGCAGCACCCTCAGGCCGACACTCTGAACAAGCCTTCGAATGCTCTTGGGCGAGTAGGAATTTATGTGCCCGACCTGGTCGAATGTGAAGTCCCTCTTTTGTCGAATGGTATCCTCCAAGGGAACTTCGACGAATACGTAACGTGCCACTCTCTTTGCTTCGTACAGCAGCTTCCTCGGATACTCGGCGTGTTCGAGCACGTGGCTGAGAAGAGCCAGGTCGAACGTGTTGTCCCCGTAGGGAATATGATATCCGTCATAGAGCCTGCATTCTCTCAGTGAACCGATCTTTCTTTCGCCTATTCTTGATACCGCATTCTCTGATATCTCCAGCGCGTACAATTCATCTGCAAATTCCAGCTCTGAGAGTCGATTGAGGATTGCGCCTTCGCCGGCGCCGATTTCCAGAATGCTCCTGTGCGGATAGCTCGCACAGAAGCTCAAGGATATTCCCAGCTTTTCCAATCGCTCCCAGTCGGCGCCACTCCGGGTCGCCGTTGCCGGAGTAGTCATAGATCCTTTTTATCTCTTCCCCTACGGACAAGTCGTCCATTTTATCTCTGTCCAGCGCCGTAATGGTAATAATACTGGCTGTAGCGAAACCTTCCCTGTCTGGCATCGACGCCGTTGAGAACACCGCCGAGGATTCTGATTCTTGTATTATGGAAGATATCCATCATCCGTTTGATCGCCCTCTTGTCAGTCTCACCCATCTTCAGCACCAGAAGGACACCGTCCAGGCTGCCGGCCAGGTCCAGAGCATCCGTCGTTGCCAGAACGGGAGGAACATCGAAGATGATGCGTGTGTACTCAACCTTGAGCTCCTCAATCAGTTGTCGCATTCTGGACGACCCCAGCAATTCTGAAGAGTTTGGCGGGAGCGGACCGACGGTCATGACATCCAGATTGTCGACCCCCTCGATCTTCTGGATAACGGTCTGGTAGGCTCTCCCTTCCGAAAGAACATTGCTGATTCCAGGAGAATCGGGCAGATTGAAGATCTTGTGGAGAGCTGGTATTCTGAAGTCCGCATCCACGACCAATACTCTCTGCTCCTGCGCGGCCAGCTCAATGGAGAGGTTGGCGGCAATGGTGGTCTTGCCGTCACCCGGGGTGGGGCTGGTTACCATGATCGTCTTCAGCTCCCTGTCCAACTCGACGAAGCGGAGATTTGCCCTCAACAGCCTGAACCCCTCTGAGGCGGCGGAAGCCGGCTCATCCCTGGTCACCAGCGGAAGGTCATCCTTCGTGATGCGCCTGCTTTTTTTCCCATTTCTCCTGCGATTGACCTCGAAGCGGGGGATTATCCCTAGAATCGGGATGCCCAGGAGTCTCTTCATTTCATCTTCGGTTTTCAGAGTCTTGTCCAGGTACTCGATAATGAAGGACAGGATGAGCGCCAGGAATAGACTCCCCGCGAAAGCGATCACGGCATTCTCAGCCTTCTTCGGAAGGACAGGCTTCACTGGGGTCACAGCGGGATCAACGACATCGATGTTCCCTATTTGACTTGCCGCTTCGATCCCCGCTTCGTTCTTGGCGCGCATCAGCGAGGAATACAGCTCCTCGTTGATTCTCTGAGCTCTTTCGAGCCTTGTGAGATCGATTTCCCGGGAAGACAGCTTGTTGATGTCCTCCTCGTGGAACTTGATCTGTCTCACCCAGGCGTCCTCCTGGGCGGCCAGAACGATATCCTGGGCCTGGTAGTCGGCGAGTTGCATCTGCAGGGCCTTGTTGACGCTCGTTGCGCCGCCTGAGTTCAGGATTTTCTCTATCTCTCAGTTGAATCTCCTTCTTGAGGTGATCGATCCTGGCCTTGATATCGACCGCCTTTGGGCTGTCTGAAGACGATCCTGTTTCGAGACCGGTCAGCTGCGTCTGAAGATCGGCCAGTTGGTACTGTATTCCTCGAATCGCTGGGGCGCTTGATATACCCGCCAGCGAGCCATCTTGAGTAGCCGCTGGGCTCATCTGTCCCAGAAGCGCCCTGATTCTGACGTCCAGTATCTCTCTTGCCACCGTGGCTTCCTGATACAGCCCTTCTATCGCGGCCAGCCGGTCCACCTTCTGCTTCGCCTCTTCACTGAGATCGCCAACACGCGCCGACTGTTTGTACGCCAGCAGATCCTCTTCCGTTCTTTTCAGTTTCTCACTCACCAGATCTGCCTGCTCCGAGACGAACGCCAGCACCGCGTTCGCCTCGCCCCGTTTCACCTCTACATTCCTCCCGATAAAGATCTGAGACAGCGAATTGACTGCGTCACTGGCCATGACCGGATCCCTTGAGCGGATGGCAATCCTGATCAACTGGGTGTTGGCGATATTGCTCACCGAGAGATCTTTCCTCAATCTGTTGAGCGACGTCAGGAGTCGTTCTTCCGGAGTCAGTTTCTTTTCGAGCTTATAATTCCCCGCCAGGTCGAGTTTGACGATGACTTCTTCAAGAACGCTCCTGCTCTTCAGTATCTCGATCTGGGTATTGATCTCGTCCTTGGAAATGAGAAGGGAAATTCCGGAGCCCGTATTGTCCGCCCCCAGCACAGAGGGCTTTTGTTCCTTTATGCGAAGCATGGCAGAAGCCTCGTAGACTGGAGTCATTAGAAAGCTGCCGACCAGAACTGCCGAAGTTGCGACGGAGACAATCAGGAGGACCATCCATTTTCTACGCCAGACGACCCTCCACGAGTCTTCCAGTGTATGCTGATCCTCGTTAATCTCTTCCACGATCTCTCACCTCATGGCTCTCAATCGACATGGTCTCGAGAGTTGCCGTGTCCGTTGATTTACCCTGCCAATTGCGCGAAAAGATCGAGAAGCTTCTCCCATGCATCGCCGCCCAATCTCATCGCCGCCTCGAGCTTCATCGTGCTCATCTTGTTTTTCGCATCCTGAATTTCCACCTCGATGCCCATGATGCGTTCTTTCAGGTCCCAGAGCTTTTGAAGGTCAGGGACGGCCGCGCCGGCCCTCACCTGTTTTTCGAGCAGATCGCTGTAATCCTGCAGATAGACCTTGAGCTTCCCGAGGCTTTCCTGCTTGGATGAAAGGCTCAAGATGTCTCTCACGGTCGAGAGCAGGTCAGTGATGAGCGAGTCCCTGATCTTCTGGTACTCCTGCCTGGCGAGCACCCGTTCCTTGTCCAGATTGTAGCTGCTCAACAACCGGGCCGGGTCCCCCAGGGAGAGGTTGGCCCCGAGAGTCACCGCGGGAGCGAGCCGGAAAGAGCTTACATTCGAGTCCCAGAAGCTCGTCCCTCCGGTAAGGGTGAGTCCCGTGATCGCGATCGCGCCCCCTGTCTTGGGGATCTTTTCACTTTCGCGGACCAGAGTCTGCTGGAACGCAAGCGTCGGATTGTTTTCGAGGACTAACCGGATCATCCCCTGGACGATCTCGTTCTGGACCTTGTCATCCTGCCCCCACGCAAAGGGCCCGGCCGCGAGCAAGAGGAAGGCGCACACCAGCATGCCTGCGATGACTTTCTTGCCGCTCGTGAAACTGTCCTGGTTGTTGAATCCGCTCTCCCCGGTCACGCAGGCGTCCTCAGTACAAAGGGCACGCACCCTTCACCTCTTTTCCACACTCACTCAAAGAATGGATTATCAGTAGCATTGCTTCTGGCTATTTGCAGATTTGGCAGAAGCGAGTTTATCCGATCTTCAGGTCAACATCAATATAGCCCACGATGGAAAGATTCACAAAAGCCGGGATAGGCAAGAAATCGGAAACTCGCGATAATCGTCGGAAGGAGAGCTATGGACGTTCACATCATCACCACAAGTTGGGACGACGGTCATCCCCTGGATCTGAAGATCGCCGGCCTCCTTGCAAGGTACGAGCTCCCCGGTACCTTTTACATCCCACGATGTTCGCAGTCCAATCGCCTCGCTGAAAAGGAAATTCGTGAAATCTCGCAGTCTTTCGAGATTGGCGCCCACACCTTGAGCCACCGTTCCCTCACCAGCCTCTCGGGAAATGAGGTCAATCCAGAGGTTGAGGGTTCGAAGGCATGGATCGAGGAGGTGACCGGCAAATCCTGCCGGGTATTCGCCTTTCCCTGGGGAAAATTCTCAGGCCGCCATGTCTCGGCGGTGCGCAGCGCCGGCTTCGTGGGATGCCGCACCACGGAGCTGCTCTCTCTCGCGGCACCGTTGGAAAACGCAGGGCTCAAGATCATTCCCACCACCGTGCAGGCGTATTCCCATCCGCTGGCAGCGTACGCACGGAATATCCTCAGGCGGCGCGCGTTCCGGAACCTCAGCGTCTTCTTCCGGTGCGCCCGCGCCGGCTCGTGGGCGCGATGCCTGGAGCTGATCCTGGGCACCTGGCGGGCGCACGGGGGTGTGCTCCATCTCTGGGGCCACTCCTCCGAGATTGATGCCGCCGGGGGATGGCTGATCCTCGAGGATGCGTTGTCGATGCTGCATGACTGCCGGAAGTACGGCCGGGTCATGTCGAATGGAGAACTCTGTGCCCCCTCGGGCTGATTTCCCGGACCTTTCGGGGCTCCTCTCCTGTCCTGACGACGGCACGAGCATCGAAATGGAGGAAGGGGTTGTCCGCTGCACCTCCTGCGGTCGCCTGTTCTCCCGCCATAGTGATGGGGTGCTCGAGTTCCTCCCCCGCAATCCCACCCGCCTGCCGGCCTCCGGCGTGAGCGAGTCGTACCGGAGAGGCTATGACGAAGAGTTCCGCAAGAAATACCCCCCAGAACCCGGGACGACGGCCTGGGCACAACCGGAATCCTCGCCGGAGTCCTGGGTCCGCAAACGGGAGCGGCAGGTCCGCTTCGTGAGCTCCATTCTTCAGCGGCCCGGACCCGGGGAAGCGACGGTGTTCTGCGATCTCTCTGCGGGGACGGGGTACTACACCTTCTCCTATGCGGGGAAATACCGCACGGTGATGCACTGCGACCTGTCCCCGGGGAACCTGGCCTACGCCTCTGCCAAGGCTGCTTCTCGAGGGCTCCGGAACATCGCATTCCTCCGGATCGACTATTTCAATCCGCCGTTCCGCGCTGTCCTCCCTCTCGCGATCTGTCTCGACACCCTGGAACGCGGTCTCGCGCATGAGCGTCTCCTCCTGGAGAGCATCGGGAGAACCCTCGCCGGTGGGGGAACGGCCATCGTGGACTTCCACAACGTTCACCACAATCCCCTTCGACGCGCGGGACTTTTGTCGGGAGAATTTCAGGGACAATCGGAGCTATTCCAGGCGGGATGTGGAGGGGCTTTTCCAGGCGCTCGGGCTCGAGTCCGAGTATTTTCCCTTTCGCCAGGAGTTCGAACCGGGCTCTCTGGCGGAACGTACAATCGGGAAAATCGTTCCACCGGTGCGCCACCTTTATCGGATATTCCAGGTTGCCCACATCAGCGCAGGGGCTTCTCCCACGGCGTGTCCCCGATCAGGTTGAAGAAGACAGCGTGACGGCCGGCCCCAGGCCAGGGTACCGCGCGAGCAAACAAACTCTGCGGAGGCGAAGTGTGAAAATTGCAGTTGTCGGACTCGGTTATGTGGGTTACGCGCTGGCGGTGCTCGCGCGCAGCAAGGGTTTCGAAGTCATCGGTGTTGACAAGGATGAACGAGTGCTCGCGAAGATTCGCAAGGGAACCTACCAGATAGAAGACCGGTTTATCGCATCGGTCCAGGAGAGAGGCCAGATTGATTGTACTTCACGTCCTTGCAAGGCCGACGTTTTCATCGTGTGTGTGCCAACCCCGGTGACGGGAGGCGAAATTCCTGACCTTCAGTCCCTCGTGGAGAGCGTCCACGATATCAGCCGCGTTCTATCGGACGGAAACACGGTCGTCATTGAATCGACAATCTACCCGGGAGTCTGCCGGGAGATAGTCAAGCCGATTCTCGACAAGGCGGGCAGGAAATACCAGCTCGCTCACTGTCCGGAAAGAGTCAACCCTGGTGACGATAGATGGAACGTCCAGAATATTCCAAGAGTGCTCGGGGGCATCGATCACGCCTCCACAATAGCCGCATCGGCATTCTATCGGAGCATCATCGATGCAGAGATCCTGCCGCTCTCTCAGATAGAGGCTGCCGAGGCAACAAAAATCCTGGAGAATACCTTCAGGGACATCAACATTGCTTTCATCAACGAGATGGCAAAATCCTTTTACCGGCTGAGAATCGACATTTCGGAGGTTATCCGCGGCGCAAGCACAAAGCCCTTCGGTTTTCTGGCACACTATCCCGGTGCAGGCGTAGGAGGGCACTGTATCGCCATTGACCCGTACTACATGATTGCAAAAGGGAGATCAGTCGGCTTCGATCACGAATTCCTCAAGCTGGCACGCAGAATCAACAGGACAATGCCCGCGTATGTTTTCTCCCTCATACAAGAGGCATTGAATGAACGGGAGATTTCGGTGAGGGGAACGAGGATTGCCGTGTTGGGGATATCGTACAAGCCGAACGTGATCGATGATAGAGAGTCTCCATCGTACGATCTCATTGAGATACTCAAGAAATGGGGTGCCATTCTGACGATCTATGACCCCTACCATTCGGAGAAATCGAATGCAAAGAACCTGGAAGACGCTTTGTCAAACGTCACCTGTGCGGTTATTGCGACAGCGCATGATGAGTTCAGGAAGAATATGGATGCATATCGCAGCGTACAAGTCCTTGTCGATGGCCGAAATTGCCTGGACAAAAGGTATTTCAGCCAGAGGGGAGCTCTCTACAAGGGAGTCGGCATTTTTGAATAAGAGGGTCCAGTCTGCTCGGTACGCTTCGACATCGGTCTTTCCCGCCACGCAGGCGGGGGATCAGGTGTGGAATCGGATGCCCGCCATGTATCCGTACACAGGGGTCGTCCATGGCTGCGCCGACAGCTCCCTGCCGAACACCGCAAAATCGAGGGTGAAAAAAGAGAGATCGAGCGACAGTCCCCCGCTGGGAAGGAGCTGGTAGAATCCCGCCCGAAGCTTCACGACTTTCAGCAGCGTGATCTCCATGCCCAATCCGAAGTGGAGCAGCAGATTGCGTGCACCGGCCGGGTAAATGATAAAATCGAAGATATCGTTGTAGTCGGCCAGGATAGTGAACCCATCGATGTAGGTGGTGCTCATCTTAATCGGCGGGTTCCACCGGATGCCAACTGAGATGTCCATGGGGAGCGTCGTCGTGGCGTTCTGGTCGGGCGGCGATCCGTCTATATAGTTATGAAGCGTGCTGTAATATGTAGACGATGTGACGGCGAGATTTCGCCCCGCAATCCCCACGGAAAACGTGTTGTTCCAGTTGTACAGGATCCCGAGCTCCGCGCTGATCCCAGTCGCGCTGATGAAGGGCTGATCGATGAAGAACTGCAGAGGTGAATTCGATGACAGGGCATGGATGTCCTTGGTGTTGAGGCTGCGTGCCGCCAGGAAAAGGGGGACTGAAAAGCCCACGTCCAGGGTGCTTTGCCATTTGTCCGGAAGGGGGATACGGAAGGCATATCCGGCGATCGCTACCAGGTTCTCCGTCATAATAGTAGTATAGGGTCCTGAAGCCCCGATATTGATGTTCGAATCTGAAAAAAGGCCAAAGCCAAGTCCGTTGCCCACATACGCGATGTGGAGAGGTCCGAAGAGGTCCCACGTCGAACTTGTGACCCCCGGGCTATTCGGACCGTTGTAGAGGCTCACATTGACGGTCCCGATCGAAAGGTCCGGGTCCACGGAACGGAAGCCGGCAGGATTGCTCTGGAGCGTGGAAACGTCATCCGCCTGCGCCGCGTGGTTGCCGCCCAGCGCGGCTTCGCGCGCGGAGAAAGGAACCTGGAACAGATCGAAGAAGGCCCCATCCCATGCGAAAAGCTGCCGGGGTCCGCCAAGTGCGAGGATGATCAAGGAGAATAGCAGAACAATCCGTCTTTTCATCAGGCTCCTGGTTTTGCGAATAAATTCTATCACAATTGTCGACATTTAGAAGCTTTCCGGCGAGCGGAACGTTGGCGGGAGTCCGCTCAGCGCGCCACGGTATTCCGCGGATTTTGCCCTGCCCAGGGGAGGTTATCGAGGTCTACATTGCCGCCGGAGAGCACAATTGCCACCCGCAGGCCGCGGACATCCAGCGCGCCTTCGAAGATCGCGGCCAGGGGCACGGCAGCCGAAGGCTCGATCACCGCTTTCAAGCGCTCCCACGTAAACCGTGTTGCCTGCACGATAGCATCCTCGCTGGCGGTCACGATGTCCGTCACGCAGGCCCGCACGATACGGAACGTGTTCGGGCCCAGCGAGGTGCGCAGGCCGTCGGCAACGGTGCGCGGGTTTCCCGATTGATGAAGAGTCCCGGTCTTGAAGGATTGCCGCGCATCATCCGCCGCCGCCGGCTCGGCGCCGATCACGCGTGTGCGGGGAGAGACGGCGCGCGCGGCAAGGGCAGTGCCGCTGAGGAGACCGCCCCCGCCCACGGGGGTGACGATCAGATCAAGGTCGGCGATCTGCTCCAGTATTTCCAGGGCGCAGGTCGCTTGTCCGGCGATCACGCGCAGGTCGTCCGAGGGGTGCACAAACTCCGCCCCGGTTTCATTCACAACGTCCCGGAGCGCGCGTTCCCTGTCATCCGGCGCATTGCCCGAGAAGACGATTCGCGCCCCGTATCCCTTGACCGCTTCCACCTTCACCCGCGGCGCGTCACGCGGCATGACTATGCATGCCTCGATGCCGCGCAGCCGCGCGGCCAGCGCCAACGCCTGCGCGTGGTTCCCCGAAGAGTGGGTGGCCACGCCGCGGCCCGCCGCCTTGTCGTCGAGAGAGAACACAGCGTTCGCCGCGCCCCGGAACTTGAACGCACCCACCCTCTGCAGATTCTCGCACTTGAAGAAGATCGAGGCGCCGGTCATTGCGTCGATCGTCCTGCTCGTGAACAGGGGAGTTCGATGCGCGTAAGGCAGAATGCGCGCGGCGGCCTGCCTGATGTCCTGAAGCGTGGGGGCGTCTGAGGGCGACTCCATGCAGCGACGGTATCGCGCCCAACCTCCCTGTGCAAGTGAAGGGGCTCAGGCTCCCGGGGACGTAGAGCTCCGCGAGGGTGAGGGTGATTCCGGATTCCTCGAGGAGGCGCGCTTGATCAGGGGCAAGGTTGGAGTCCGTGATGAGTCGGGTCACACGGGAAAGCGGGGCAATCAGCGCGGGGGCGGTCTTTCCTATCTTGCTGTGATCCGTAACCACCCAGACCTCCCGCGCGTGCTCGATGTAGAGCGCCGCCGCGTGCGCCTCGGCGTCCGTGAATGTCGAAAGGCCATGATGCACGTCGAGACCGTCGACGCCGATCAACGCGATGTCCAGATGATAGCCCCGGATGGTCCGCTCCGCGATGTGACCCACCAGCTCGTATGAGCGTGTGCGCAGGGTGCCGCCCGTCACAATGACCTCCTGCGACTCGAAAGGCGCCAGCTCCATGGCGATGTTGATGGCGTTCGTGATGATGGTGAGCCTCTTGTCCTTGAGGGCTTTCACCACCTGCATGACAGTCGTGCCGCCCGTACAGCCGATCACCCTGCCGTCCGCAATCAGGGAGGCCGCAGCCGCGCCGATGGACCTCTTTTCAAGCAGATATGCGGAGACCTTTGACTGGAAGGGCAGCTCGTCCGGGTTGTCAACGACAGTCGCTCCGCCATGCGTCCTATGGAGATATCCTTTCTCCTGCATGGCGTAGAGATCGCGTCGGACCGTCGGGCGTGAGATCTGGAGCATCTCTGCCAGCTCTTCAACGCCGACACTTCCCTTTCTGGCGAGCTCGCTCCTGATACGTTCGTACCGTTTTTCCTTGATCATTGTCGTCTTATTATGCCATAGAATACGATCAAAATCAATCAATTTCATGTTGACTTTTGATCGAAAACGTCGTAGTTTGACCAAACCAAATGAGTGCGCTTCAGAATCTCCTCAGTCGTCCAATTCAAGATCAGCAGTCCGCCGGCTATTCCCATACGGCCGCTGAAATGGCCAACCAGCCCGTTGTCTGGCAAAAGACACTCAGAGTCGTGCAGAGCCTGCTTCCCGCCCTGTCAGAGTTCTGCGTGGGGGTGAATAACCTGATTCTTACAGGGGCCGGAAGCTCATACTACGCAGCCGTCAGCATGATGCCGCTGCTCAAGAGGGCTTTCCCCTCAGTGGAGGCAATTCCTTCAACAGAGATCCTCATGGATCCCGAATCATGCTTTCCTCAGGACGGGTTCGTCCTGGTCTCGATTGCCCGGTCCGGCAACAGCCCGGAAAGCAATGCCGTGTTTGCCCTTGCGGAGCAGCTTCGGCCCCGGGGTGTGAAGCACCTCGTGATCACCTGCAACTCGGACGGAGAGCTGCTGCGCATGGCGCAGCGCTGCGGCAGCCGGGCGTTCAGGATGCTCCTTCCGGATGAATCCAACGACAAGGGATTGGCGATGACTGCGTCGTTCACCTCCCTGTCGATTGCCGGGTTTTCCCTCGGGTTCCTCCCGGCGTCTTCCGACTACGCGGCCATCGTTGACGGGCTCTGCAAGGCCGCGGGTCCGCTATTGGGGAGCGGATCGGATCTGGCTTCCGCAGAATCCGGCAAAGGCTACTCGCGCGTGTTCTTTCTGGGCACCCGGCCGTTCTTCGGCGGGGCGCTGGAAGCACACCTGAAAGTCCAGGAGCTCAGCGGCGGCGCGGTCGTGGCCAAGGCTGAGGACACCCTTGGTTTCCGCCATGGCCCCATGGCTGCTGTGGACGCGAACAGCCTCATCGTGCTCTTCCTCTCCTGCAATTCGTACAGGCGTCGATATGAGCTGGATCTGCTGAGAGAGCTGCACGACAAGCGCCTGGGGAAAAAGACAATCGTCGTCTGTGACGGCACTGACGGCCTGTGGCAGAGCCCGTGGATTGGTCCCCGCGGTGACGTCATCGACTATGGTCCGACCCCGGGAGTCACGGACGAGGTTCGGGCACCTCTCCTCGCAGTGACGGGGCAGCTCCTGGGCCTGTTTTTCTCCCTGAGCGCAGGGCTGCGCCCGGACAATCCTTCCCCTTCCGGCATCATCACCAGGGTCGTGCAAGGTGTCCGCATTCACCCCTACGGTGCACCGGGATGAAGATCCTGTTTGCCGGAGACGCGAACATCGATTTCCAGATGACAGGGCTGAGCTCGTTTCCCCAAGTGGACAGGGAGGTCCTGTGCTCAGGGTTCGCCGCGGCCATCGGGGGCTCAACGACCATCTGCGCGGCTGCGTACGCCACCCTGGGAGGAAGCGCGTTCTTCTGCGGCCTGCTGGGAGACGACGAGAACGGGCGTCTCATGGAGAGGATGCTGAGAGGCGCAGGGGTCAGGCTGGACCTCCTTCGGTTCACGCGGGAGCATTCCACCGGGGTCACTGTGAACCTGGTCCATCACTCCACCAGGACGCAGATCACCTACCCGGGGACACTCACGACGGTCGATGAGACGGATGCGATACTTCAGGCGATGGGAAGCTTTTCCCACATCCACCTCTCCGGAGTCTATCCTTTGATTCGCTTCCTGCCGCGGATCAGGGCCGTGTTGCTCAGAGCGCGCGACGCCGGGGTCACCTCGTCCCTGGACACCCAGTGGGATCAGCAGGAGACGTGGAACCATCTTTCCGACTGGCTCCCGATTCTGACTTATCTCTTTGTCAACGAAGAAGAGTCGCTTTCCATCACGAAAAAGGCGGACATCGATTCTGCCTACAACGAGCTCGCTTCCCGAACAGCCTGTCCGCTCATCAAGCGGGGTGCCTCTGGTGTCTATGCGCGAGGCCGTCGCTTTCCCTCGTTCGCCGTCGAGGTGCGGGACACCACGGGCGCCGGAGACACGTTTGCAGCAGGGTTCCTTTTCGCGATGAAAGAAAAATCGATGCCGTTTGACGATGCTGTCCGGTTCGGCTGCGCAGCCGCAGCGTTATGCTGCACCTTCACGGGCGGCGTCAGCGCGGAGGAGCTGCGCCCTGAGCGGGTCATGCGGCTTATGAATGAAGGCAATCCGTCGTAGCGCCGTGCCGTGGGCAGGACGCTGCGGATTAGCGATGGTGCGAAGGAGGTTTGTATGAAGAGACAGGGTTTGGTTTTCCTTGCTTTCCTCTTGATCGGCGCGTCAGTGTTTGCGCAAGAGACCATCACGGTCATCTTTCCCAAGCACGAGGCGGATCTCAGCGGGGCCTTTGCCTCCCGGGTAAAGGACTTCGAGACGGCTTCCAAGGTCACCGTCAACCTCATCCAGATGGGGTGGGACGACGTGAACAACAAACTGACCGCGGAGATGGCCAGCGGAGGCAGCGCATATGACGTCGTCGAGTTCGACAACGGAAACGTGGCCGCCTGGCTGGGCGCGAACTGGGTGGAGCCTCTGGATGCATACATGCCGAAGGACTTCACCAGGGGCATGATTCCCGGTCTCGTGGATCTTTTCTCCGGCGCGGACGGGAAACTGTACGGCATCGTGTGGAACAACGATACGCGCTTCTTCTTCTACAATGCAGCCATGCTGAAGAAAGCGGGGATAGCCAATCCGCCGCGGACGTGGGATGAGCTGATTGCCCAGAGCAGGATCCTCCAGAGCAAGGGCATTGCGAAGTATGGAATGGCGGGATTCTGGAAGGCCGAGTGGGCGCTGGTGAACGATTTCCACTTCTACGCTTATGCGTACGGCGGGAAGGTCGTGGACAAATCCGGAAACTTTCTTTTCAAGAACGATCCGAACACCCTGGCGGCCGCCCAGCTCATGGTGAGGATGCTCAAGGAGGGAATCGTTGATCCCGCCTCTCTCACCTATGACCAGGAGGCGGTCAATAATGTCTTCCTCAAGGGAGACGTCGCATTCCTGAGCCAGGGAATCCCCGGGATCATGGCGTATGCACAGGACCCGGCCCGATCAAAGGTTGTGGATCAGATCAAAGTAGGCCTCGTACCGGGCGGGAAGGCTGGCGTTTCCGCGGCATTGACTCTCCCGGAGGCGTACGCCATCCCCAAGGGCTCGCGAAACAAGGCCGCTGCATGGAAGTTCATAGAGTTCATGACCAGCAGGGAGTCGAACAAGAAGCTCGCCCAGGCCATTGGCATTCTGCCCATCTGGACGGAGCAGTACACGGACCGGGATCTGGTGAAGCTCTATCCCTACTGGGCGGACTTCTCCCGGCAGATGGCCAGCGCCCAGGGCCTGTCCGTCATCACCTGGTACAACAACTTTGTCGATGTATGCATTGCGGAGACGCAGAAGATGCTGGCCGGCAAGGTGGAGCCCCGGCAGGCGCTGAACGAGATGGCAGATCTCCTGAAGGACTATCAGGGCAAGCCATAGGTGCGATGAGACGTGTTCAACCCGTTGACGATGGATGAACCTCGGAGGTTGGGCGTCATTCTCGTGGCGCCCTCCCTCCTCATCGTCTTCGGGTTCCTGCTGTTCCCTTTTGCCTATTCCCTTGTCCTGAGTTTCATGAATTACGACCTTGCGCGGCCGCAGGGCAACGGCTTCGCCGGTCTCTCGAACTATTTCCGCCTGACTCAGGACAAGTTCTTCACCAACTCGGTCATTGTCACACTCATATTCAGCTTCGTGTCCGTCGCGCTCGAGATCGTGCTCGGAGTGTCGATCGCGCTCGTGATGAACCAGAAGTTCCGGGGCAGGGGCCTGCTCCGCGCGCTCATCATCATTCCCTGGGCTCTTCCTTCCATCGTCAACGCGTCCATGTGGAGCTGGATCCTGAACGCCAATTACGGCGCCCTGAATGCGCTTCTCTCCCAGCTTGGACTCATCCACGCCTACCGGCCGTGGATAGCCGACCCGGGATGGGCCATGGTGATGATCGTGCTCGCCAATGTCTGGAAGGAGACGCCTTTCACGGTCATCCTGGTCCTTGCCGCGCTGCAGGGAGTGCCGCCCCACCTGATGGAGGCGGCCGTGGTGGACGGCGCCGGGGCAATCCGGAGATTCCTCAACGTCACCCTGCCCCTGATTCTGCAGATTGTCATGATCTGCGCGCTGCTGCAGATCATCTGGAGCCTCCTGCATACCTTCGAGCTGGTCTACGTGGTAACTCGCGGCGGACCCTTCAATTCAACGGACATCATTCCCATGAGGATCTACTGGCAGACCTTCAAGGCGCTGCGGTTCGGATACGGCGCATCCATGGCATACCTGGCCGCGCTTGCCCTGCTTGTACCGGGCATCTTCTATATCCGCTTTGCGTACAGAGCCACGGTGGAATGAGGCGAGGGGATGAAGCGGAAGATTCACAGGCTCCCCGGGCGCGTGCTGCTCTACGCTGCAGTCCTCCTCATCGCGGCCTGGGTCCTGGCTCCCTACGCATGGCTGATCATTTCTTCGATCTCAACAAAGATCGACCTTCTCAGTGTTCCCTTGAAATGGCTTCCCCCCGTCCCACCCTGGAAAACTACAGAAGTCTCTTCGCGGGCTCAGAGAGCGCGCTCAGCCAGGGCATGAGCTTTTTCTCCCGGTCCATGCTCAATTCCCTGGTGGTCACCTTCTCTTCCATGGGTGTCTGCATGGTCTTCGGCGTGCTGACCGCATACGCAGTGGCCCGGCTGGTGTTCCCCGGCAGGAGACTCTCTCTCATACTCCTGATGGGCAGCTACATGATGCCGCCCATTGCTATAGTCATTCCAGGGTACATCATCCTCAAGAGTCTCGGCCTGCTTGACACGCAGTTTGGGCTGGTGCTGGTGAACGTCACGTTCATCCTGCCCCTCGTGGTCTGGATCATGAGGGGATTCTTCCTGAGCATCCCACTCGAGTTGGAGGAGGCGGCCCGGATCGATGGATCGTCCCGGATAGGAGCCCTCCTCAGGATTATCCTGCCTCTTTCCGTCCCCGGTCTGGTGAGCGCGGGCGTGTTCTGCTTTATCGCATCCTGGAACGAGTACCTCTACGCGTTTCTCTACACGTCCATGCAGGCCAGGACGCTTCCCGTGTTGATCGGGGAGTTCACGACCAAGGTGGGAACCGATTACCTCAAGATGGCCGCCGCCGGGGTCGTGGCGAGTGCTCCTCCCGTCCTTCTGGCCCTGGTGTTCCAGCGCTTCCTGATTCGCGGTCTCACGGAAGGCGCGGTGAAAGGATAGACGGCCCGAACGCCGAGGTTGATGCAGGGACGGTAGCGCGCCAAACCTCCGTGTGCAAGTGAAGGGGGGCTCACGCACGCCCGGCTCTGGCGGCCGCGTTCCCTTTCATGCTTCAATGGAGCGCAGAGGGAGTCCTCGAGGTGGAGCCGAGATCTTATTCTGCGCGAGGAGGGGAGATGCGTTTCGTGTGCTGCCGCGACATCACCGAGCGCAAGCGGCTGGAGACCGAGCGCGTGGAGCTGCAAAGGCAGCTCCTGCACACCCAGAAGCTCGAAAGCCTTGGCGTGCTTGCGGGGGGCATCGCGCACGATTTCAACAACCTCCTCATGGCGGTGCACGGGAACCTCGAGCTCGTCCGCGCGGACCTGCCTGCCTCCTCACCGGGGCGCGCCAGCCTGGAACGGGCCATCCATGCCACGCGCCGGGCCGCCGACCTGACGCGGGCGATGCTCGCATACTCCGGAAAGGAGCGCTTCGAGGTCTCCCGGGTCGATCTGAACGATCTCGTGCGGGAAAACGCTGATCTGTTTCGCTCCGCCGTGGCGAGGAATGTGACGCTGAATCTTTCCCTGACCGAACCACCCTGGTGGAACGGGACGCGGATTTCCTGCGTCGCAGCCGGACCATCGAGAAACCGCTCCCGGAGTCTACGCGTGCCTCGAAGTCACGGACTCGGGTCGGGGGATGGACGAGGCCACGCTTCAGCGCCTGTTCGATCCCTTCTTCACCACCAAGTTCACCGGTCGGGGCCTGGGTATGTCGGCGGTGCTCGGGATCGTCCGGGGACACAAGGGCGCGATCATGGTGGAGAGCGTCGTGGGCAGCGGGACGACGGTCCATGTTCTGTTTCCCGCCGTGGATGCGGCGGCGCCACCTGCGGCGCCGTCCAACAGTCCGGAAGGGGCGGACGTCGTTTCACTCTCCGGAATGGTGCTCGTTGTGGATGATGAAAAGGCCGTGCGTGACGTCGGAATCGCCCTCGTCTCCTACCTCGGATTCAAGCCCATCGGCGCGGCCGATGGAAAGGAGGCGCTTCGATTGTTCGAGGAGCACGGTGAGGAGCTGGCCTTCGTGCTGCTGGACATGACCATGCCTCGGATGGACGGGATCACGGCGCTGCGGGAAATGAAGCGCATCAGGCCGGACGCGCGCGTCATACTGTGCAGCGGGTTCGACGAGCAGGATGCCGCGAAGCGTTCCGCGATCGAAGGGGCCGCCGGTTTCATCCAGAAGCCGTACGGCCTGGAGCAGCTCAAGACCACGATCCTCGGGGTGCTCGGGCCGCCCGGGCCGAACGAGGGAGGCACGACCCCCTCCGGTTGATCCCGGCAGGTGACGCCACTATAATCGTGCCATCGGAACATCCGTAAAGAGCGCTATCCTCGCACTCCTGATCTCCGTCTCGGTTGCCGCCACGCTCTTCTTTCGCCTGGTGCTGCACAGCGGCGCGCTCTACACGCATTTCATGTATGTCCCCATCTCGATCGCCTGCATGTGGTGGGGGGTACGGGGGATGGGGGTTGCCGCCGGGCTTGCCGGCGTGATTCTCTCCATGCATGTCTTCGGCATCGCGGAAGAGGGCATCTGGAACGATGTCGTGCGCAGGCGGCTTCTTTCTCATGGTGGCCTTCTTCATCGGACGCCTGCGGGACATGATCAGCACGGGCAGGGAGGCGCTGGCCAGGTCCGAGGAGCGCCAATCGCTCGATACTGGAAAGCGCGACAACGGGCGTGCTCGTCCACAGGGACGACCATGTGATCTTCGCCAACGAGCGGCTCTCCCGGCTCCTTGGCTGGGAGCCCGGGTCAATGGTCGGCGCGCCCCTCGACGCCTTCCTGGGCCGGGAGGAGGGCCGGTCACTGCGCGCTTCCCTGGACGGCTCCGAGCTCCCGCGCGAAATACCCCTTGTGCGCCGCGACGGCTCACAGGTCTGGGTGGAGGCGGCGGGGTCCCGCGTGGACTTCGCGGGAGGAGAGGCGGCGCTGATCAGCGTCACGGATGTGACCGCCCGCCGGGAGGCGGAGGAGAAACGACGGGAGCTCGTGGACCTGTCCCGCCGGCAGGAAGAACAGCTCGAGCATTCCACGCGCCTGGCGGAGCTGGGGGAGATGGCCGCGGCCATCTCCCATGAGCTCAACCAGCCGCTCACCGGCATCAGGAACTACGCGCGCAATGCATTCTACATGATCGATCAGAAGGCGGGAGGCGAGGAGGAGGTGAAGACCAACCTGCGCCTGATCTCGGAACAGGTGGACCGGGCCGCGAAGATCATCAACCAGATGCGCGAGCTCACGCGCAGGTCGGACAGCACGTTTGTTCTCCTGGAGCTGAACAGCGTGATCCGCGAGTCCGTGGAGTTCATGCTCCCGCAGATGCGGCTTTCGGAGGTGACAATGAGCATCGGGCTGGCGGACACCCTGCCTCCCATCTGGGGGGACAGGATCCGTCTCGCCCAGGTCTTCCTCAACCTTCTTTCCAACGCGCGCCAGGCCATGGAGGGTTCCGGCATACGGCGCCTCACCATTTCCAGCCGGCATGAAGCCGAGGCCCCGCTTCCCGTCGTGATGGAGGTGAGCGACACGGGCAAGGGATTCACTGAAGAGCAGGGGCGCAGGCTGTTCCAGCCCTTCTACACCACCCGCAAGGGAGGTCATGGCCTCGGCCTTTCGATCTCCCGGGCGATTATCCAGGACCACAAGGGAGCAATAGAGGCGTCGGGCGCTCCCGGCGCGGGGGCGACCTTCACGATACGGCTGCCCGCGGCCCCGCGTGCGCCGGGACAGCCGGGGGGAGAAACGTGACAGCGGACGGGACAGGGAGGGAAAAGGCGACAATCGTCGTCATTGACGACGACGAGGCTGCCCGGCACTCCATCGGTCAGATGCTGGGTCTGCGCGGGTGGGCGGTGGAGGTATTCTCGTCGGCTGAAGCAGCCCTTGCGTGGCCCGGCCTCTGCGACGCGATGTGCATCGTCACCGACGTGAAGATGCCGGGGATGGACGGTGAGGAGTTCCTGGCCCACGTCATGGCCATCCCGGCGGCGCCGCCGGTGGTGATGATGACCGGTCACGGAGACATCGCCATGGCCGTGCGCTGTCTGAAGACCGGCGCATTCGACTTTGCGGAAAAACCTTTTGACGATGACGTGCTCCTTGCGTACGTGGGCAAGGCGGTGGAGCAGACGCGCCTTGTGCGGGAGGCCACCGACCTGCGCCGCAGGTTGACCCTGTTCTCCCCGGGGGAGGACGGCAGGTTCGGCATGATCGGGAGGAGCCGCGCCATGCAGGACGTGTACGCCCAGCTGGAAGCCGCGGCGCGCGCGGATGCCCCTGTTCTCATTTCCGGGGAGACGGGCGTGGGGAAAGAGCTCGTGGCCAGGGCCATCCATGCGCAAAGCCCGCGGGCGCACGGCCCGTTCGTGCCCGTGAACGCCGGCGCTCTGCCGGAGACGATGCTGGAAAGCGAGCTGTTCGGTCACGCGAAGGGCGCGTTCACCGGCGCGATGGGCGAGAGGGAAGGCAAGCTGGTGGCCGCCTCGGGCGGGACTCTGCTCCTTGATGAAATCGAGACGATCTCCCCCCGCGCCCAGGTGCAGCTCCTGCGCGTCCTGGATGACGGGGTGATGGAGGCGCTGGGAAGCGACAGGCCGCGCAAGGTGGACATCCGCCTCCTTTGCACCTCCAATGTCGATCTCGAAGCGGAAGTGCGCCGTGGAGCGATACGGGAGGACTTCTACCACCGCGTCATGGTGCTCAGCATCCACGTGCCCGCGCTGCGGGAGCGCGTCGAGGATATTCCTCTCCTGGTCTCGCACTTCCTCAAGCTGGCCGCAGACAGGAACGGCGTCGCCGTGCCCGCGGTGGCGGAAGACGCGCTGGCACAGATGATGCGCCACCACTGGCCGGGCAATGTGCGTGAGCTGAAGAATGCCGTTGAGCGGCTTGTCATCACCTCCCGGGCCGGGACCGCGGGCGGCTTCACTCCTGATATGCGTTTCGACACGGAAAGGCTCCTTTCGCTGCCCGGCGGGCTCGGGCCGGCTGCGCGACGAGATGGAAAAGGTGGAGAAGGCCGTCCTGGAGACGGCGCTCAAGGAGTGTCACGGGGAGATCAACGCGACCTGGCAGGCGCTGGGCATTTCCCGCCGCGCACTCTACGAGCGGATGAAGAAGTACGGCCTGGACAGGGAGAGCTACAAATAATGGAGAGCAGGATGTCCCACAGGGAGCGCGTCGCCGTGTCCCTGAGCCATGAAACGCCTGACCGCTGCCCGATGCAGATCAGCTTCACCCCGGAGTTTGCCGCGGGCCTTCGCAGGTTCATCAACGTTCCGGCGGGAGCCCACCATAACCCCCACGGCGGCGGGAACACGTACGAGCTGGAGAGAGCGCTGGGAGAGGACATGCTTCTCACCTCGGTGGGGTGGGCCAACAGCTACTATGCGAATGACACCTACAACCCCGGCAGGGACACCTACCTCGACGAGTGGGGCATCCGCTGGAAGAACACGCGCTATTCCACGAGGTTCGGAGACGGCGTCTATACCGAAATCGTCGAAAACCCCCTTGCCAATGACGCGGCCCTTGCCGGGTATCGCGCTCCCGATCCCGATCGACCGGAGCTGTATGCGGAGTCCGACTGGGTGCTGCGTACATTCAAGGGCGAGTATTGGATCGTCGGAGTCACGGTCACCACCATCTTCGAAACAGCGTGGGCCCTCCGCGGGTACGAGACATTGTTGATGGATTTCCTGACGGATCCCGCGCGCGCAGACGCGATCCTCGACATCCCCTTCCGCTACCACCTGAAAGCGGCGGAGAAGCTGGCCCGGATGGGCGTCGACATGATCTGGACGGGAGACGACATCGGCGGCCAGAGCTCGATGCTCATTGCACCTGAGACCTGGAGGCGGTTTCTCAAGCCGCGCATGGCCCAGCTCATCTCGGCGATCAAGCGGATCAATCCCGCTCTCAAGGTGGCCTATCATTCGGACGGCTGCATCTATCCCGTCATCCCCGAGCTGATCGAAATCGGTGTCGACGTTCTCAACCCCATCCAGCCGAAGAGCATGGACCCTTTGCTGTTGAAAAAACAGTACGGAGACCGGCTGTGCTTCTGGGGATCGATCGACGAACAGCAGACACTGCCGTTCGGCGGACCCGATGACGTGAGGAACGAGGTCGTCACCCGGCTCAGAACACTCGGCAAAGGCGGCGGCCTGATCATCGGGCCGACCCACCATGTCCAGCTCGACACGCCGGTGGAGAACGTCCAGGCGCTCGTGGATACCGTGCGTCGCCACGCCGTACGCTTCAATCGAGTAGACTCCTCCGCTCACGCAGCCGTACCTTATGATTCGAATGGAGGGCGCGGGAATGAAAGCAGTTCCCCTGGGAAACAGCGGCGCTTCGGTCAGCAGGATATGTCTCGGGGCGATGTTTTTCGGGAGCAAGACCGACCGCGCGATGTCTCACCGCCTGCTGGATTGCTATATCGATGCCGGCGGCTCATTCATCGACACGGCGAACATCTACGCCTGGTGGGTCCCCGGATTCACCGGCGGGGAGAGTGAGACGGTGCTGGGGGAGTGGATGCGGCAGCGGAAAAACCGCTCCCGGCTTTTTCTGGCCTCCAAGGTGGGCTTCGGCTACGGAAGCGTGAAGGTCGGGCTTACCGCCTCGCTGATCAAATCCGAATGCGAAAAGAGCCTCCGGCGGCTGGGGGTGGAGACGATCGACCTTTACTTTGCCCACGTGGACGACAGGAAGACGCCGCAGGAGGAGACACTCGAAGCGCTGCACCGGCTGGTTGCCGAGGGAAAGGTGCGGTTCCTCGGCGCGAGCAATTTCCTGGCATGGCGGCTCTCCGAAGCGGAAGGGATCTGCAGGGCGCGCTCCTGGACAGGCTACTGCTGTGTGCAGCAGCGTTATTCGTACCTGCGGCCCCAGCCGGGAACGACATTTGGAGCGCAGATCGCAGCCAACGATGACCTGTTCGACTATTGCCAGGCACAGGGGATAAGCCTGCTCGCCTACTCTCCGTTGCTGGGAGGGGTGTACAGCCGTGCGGACCGGAGCGTTCCCGAACAATACAGGGGGTCGGACACGGAAGCGCGGATGTCCCGGTTGAAGAGCCTGGCCCGAGACCTCGGGAAGACGGAAAACCAGGTCGTCCTGGCGTGGCTCATGCAGAGCAGACCCTCGGCCATCCCTCTGGCCGCAGGCAGCACGGTCGAACAGCTTCAAGAGGATCTTGGAGCCGATGAAATCAAGCTGACCACAGACCAGGTAGCGTGGCTGAGCACGGGCGGGGCCGGCAGAATAACCGGAGACGTTCGATTCTTGTGCGTTTTTCTCACATGGGAGAATTATGCACAGATATTTATGGACAATCCCTCAGCTAAAGCCATCTATAAATCAGGAAGATTGCCTTGAGCCGTGCGAAGATCTCTCCAAGTGAACGAACAATTCATTATCAGAAAAATAGTTAGGAGATAACACCAAAAGGCGCGCTCTGTTCTCGATAGGTTTGCGATTAATCGAGAATCTCTTCACGATTGGCACACCATTTGCTATCTGATATATTTGGCAAGGCGCCTATGAAGCTGAAAGAGCTTGCGGAGCTCATCGACGCGCGGCTGCATCTCGGCACATGTTCGGGAGACTCGGAAATCTCTCGAGTTCACGCCTCCGACACGATGAGCGACCTTATCGAGCATGCCGCCGAGGACACCCTCCTTCTCACCACGCTCAACAACAATCAACTGATCCGGGTCGCCGAGCTGATGGACGTGCCCGGCATCTGCCTGGTGAGCGGAGCCGATCCCCTGCCCGAGCTCCTGGCGCGCGCGTGTGCGGCGCGCACCGCAATCCTCGTGTCACCCACCGGCATGGAGGAGACCTGCCGGCTTCTGGAAGCCCATTCGGGCAGTCTGAAGGTGACAAGGACATGATCACCCTCAGCTACCGGATCCTGGGCGGCGACTTCGATTCCGCCGGCCTCGCGACAAGAAAACTGAAGGAGCAGCTCGCAAAGATCGGAGTGGGCGCGTCCGTCATGCGGCGCGCGATGATCGCCTCCTACGAGGCGGAGATGAACGTGGTCATCCATGCCCGGACCGGCACGCTGTGGGCCCGGCTGGATGAGGAGAAGCTCGACCTGGAAGTGACGGACGAAGGTCCGGGAATTCCCGACGTGCAGCTTGCCCTGCGCGAGGGATGGTCCACCGCCTCGTCAGAGGCCCGGCAGATGGGGTTCGGGGCAGGGCTGGGCCTGCCGAATATCCGAAAGAACAGCGATCTTTTCGATATCGAGACACGGGTGGGCAGGGGAACCAGGATTCGGTCCACCATACTGCTCGGCACGAGGGATGACGGCGGTGCGTCTCCCCCCGTTCCCGCCTTCCTGTCGCTGGACCATGGGCGATGTCGCGCGTGCCTGCGCTGCATCTTCGCCTGCCCCACGGCGGCGCTTCGCGTGCACAGGTCCCTTCCCGTCATGCTGAATGAGCTGTGTGTCGGCTGCACTGCCTGCACCGCGGAGTGCGCCGACGGGGTGTTCGGGATCGGTGACCCCGACACGGGCCGCGCCGCGGTAACCCGCGGATTTGGCGCCGCGCTTCCTCCGGTTCCCCCGGATGCGGTTCTTGTGCTGCCGCGCGGCTTTCTTGCCGGGTTCCCGGTGGAGGGTTCCCCCGCGCGCGTCCTGGCGGCGCTCCAGGAAACAGGCTTTGCCGACATACGGCTGGTGGAAGAATGGGAACAGGCGCTGCGCCGGGAGGCGCGCATGCGCGCAGCCTCGGGCAAAGGGCCTCTCCCGCTCATCCCGCCTTTCTGTCCCGCGGTGGTGGCCCTGGTGGAAAGCAGGTTTCCCTCGCTGATTCCCCATCTCGGTCCCTGGCTCTCTCCCCTTGAAGCGGCCGGGGAGGAGTTTCCCCTCCGCCCCGTGTTCCTCGTTGCGGCATGCGGCGCGCAATACTCAGCCGCCGGCAGGACGAGCCTCACGGATCGGCTCACCGTTCTCTCACCCGCGCGCCTGGCCGGGGCGCTGCTGCCCGGGCTCGCGCGCAAGCCCGTCAGCCGCTCCGGCGGCATCGGCGGGTGCGGGGGGCGAGCCCGCGCCCGGCCCGGGAGAGCTCGCGGTGACGGGCGTCCGTCACGTGATGCGGGTCCTTTCCGAGGCCGAGGCAGGCGCCCTGGGCGGCGCGACGCTTCTGGACCTTTCCCTCTGCGACGGCGGATGCGCGGGCTCGCCCCTGCTCTGCGCCGACCCCTTTCTTTCCATGCACCGCTGGCAGGCCGCGCCGATCGGCGCCGCGCCAAGTGACGCGGCGGCAGTGCCGAGGCAGAAACCCTACGCGCAGCGCCACGGGGTGAGGCTCGACAAGGACATGGGGGAGGCGATACGCAGGCTTGCGCGCATCGACGCGCTTGCGCGGACCCTGCCCGGGCCGGGATTGCGGCGCGTGCGGCGCCCCTTCGTGCGCAACATTTGCGGAAGACGTGGTCATGGGAAGGTCGGAAGCCGACGGCTGCCCGCACCTCCCGGAACACGGAGAGGAGACGCAATGACCCTGGGCGATATAGCGGCGGCATTGGACATGGAGATCCTGACGCCCGAGCTCTCGGTGAACGGCGGAGCGGAGGTCGGCAGGGCACACGCCTCGGATCTGCTCAGCGAGGTGCTTGCGAACGCGCCCTCCGGCGGGCTGCTCCTGACGATCCAGGTGCACATGAACGTGATCGCGGTGGCATTGCACGCGGGCCTCGCGGCGGTCGTCTTCACCTCGGGCGTGCGGCCCGAGGAGGGTGTGCGGGTGCGCGCCGTGAAGGAGGGCCTGCCCCTGTTGAGCACTCCCGAAACGACGTTCGACACGGCGGGCAAGCTGTACGCAATGGGGCTGCGGGGAAGGCTGTGAATGGTGCGCCTGGCTGCGGACATGCACATCCACACCGTGTTGTCTCCCTGCGCCTCGAGCGAGATGACGCCCCCCGCCATTGTGCGGGAAGCGGCGCGAAAGGGGATTGCAGTGATCGCGGTCTGTGACCACAACAGCGCGGGAAACGTCAGTGCCGTTGCCGCGGCCGCGGCCGCCCTGCCCGGCGGCCCCGCCGTGATTGCCGGGCATCGAGATCACCACCGCGGAGGAGGTGCACGTCCTGGGCTTCTTCCCCAGCTCCTCCGCCGCGCGCGCCGCTGCTTCAGAAGTGGCGGCGGGGCTCCCGCCCTGGCGCCCGCTCGCCGCCCGCACATCCGCCTCACCGGCATCGGGCGGGCTGCGCGAGCCCGAGCAGGAGCTCGTGGACGCGGAAGGCAACCGCACGGGGATCGAGACGCGGATGCTTGCGGCGGCGAGCGGGTTCGCGCTCTCCGCGACTGTGGACCTCATCCACCGGCACGGCGGGCTCGCGGTGGCGGCCCACGTGGACCGCAGGAGCTTCAGCGTTCCCGGACAGCTCGGCTTCATTCCGCCGGACGTGCCGTTCGACGGCCTGGAAATCTCCGCGGCCGGCGCTGCCCGCGGACGTGCGGCGGATTTCGTTTCACACGGGCTCCCCCTGGTCAGCTCCTCCGACAGCCACTTCCTCGAGGAAATGGGCAACGGCCTCACGGTGCTCGACGTGGAGGCGCCGGCTTTCTCCGAGCTTTGCAAGGCGCTGCGGGGCGTCGAGGGAAGGGGGTGCGCGATTGCGTGAGATAGCGCTGCACATCCTGGACCTCATCGAGAACGCCATCCGGGCCGGCGCGACGGTCATCGCCGTTGCCGTGGAGGAGGAGCCCGATCGGGACCTGCTCTGCATCTCCGTGGAGGACAACGGCCCCGGGCTCGCCGTGCCGGCGGAGACGGCCGTCGACCCCTTCTTCACCACCAAGGAAGGGAAGAAGACAGGGCTCGGGCTGAGCCTGCTGAAGTTCCGCGCCGAGCAGGCCGGGGGAAGCTTCCGCCTGGAGCGGTCCTGCCTGGGCGGGCTGCGCGGTGCGGGCGCGCATGCCCCTGTCCCACGTGGACAGGAGCCCGCTGGGCGACCTCGCCGCCACGCTGGCCTCCGTGGTGTGCACCAACCCGGGCATCGAGCTGCGCTCCCGGCTGCGCGTCGGCGACAGGGAGTGGCGCGTGAGCTCCGCCGAGATCTCCCGGGGCCTGCCCGCGGGCAGCCGGAGCGAGATCGCCGTTGCGCGGCGCATGAGAGAAAGAATCACGGAGGGCCTCGCGGCCCTTCACGTGTCGGAATAAGCACGGAACCGCACGGAGTACCGTGCGAGAGGAAGGGAGAACGGCATGAACGAGACGTCGACAGACAGCGTGCGCCTGAGACGGCCAGCGAAGAGCGAGCTCATGGAGCGGCTGGACGAGGTGCTCTCGGAGTACAAGGGGAAACCGGGGGCCCTCATTCCCGTGCTGCAGATCGCCCAGGGCATCTTCGGCTACCTGCCGGAGAGACGTGCTGAAGCGCGATCGCGCTGCGAGCTGGGCAAGTCCTACAGCGAGGTGGCGGGCGTGGTGGGATTCTACTCCTTCTTCTCCACCGTCCCCCGGGGCAAGCACCTGGTCCGCGTCTGCCTGGGCACCGCCTGCTACGTGCGCGGCGGCAAGCAGGTCCTGGAGAGCCTGCCGGCAGGAGCTGGGCATCGACGTGGGCGGGACGACCGCGGACGGGCTGTTCACGCTGGAGGTGGCCCGCTGCTTCGGCGCCTGCGGCCTGGCGCCCACGATCATGATCGACGAGGACGTGCATCAGCGCGTGAAGCCGCAGAAGCTGCGCGCGATTCTCTCGAGCGTACCGGGACGGGAGCGCGGAGAAGGCGAAAGCGCCGGCACGTGCGACCCCGAAGAGCAAGGCCCGGCCCAGGGCATCTTCGAAAGCAGCGCCGAAAAAGAAGCCCGCGAAGAAGCATGCGACGGGCAAGAAGGAAAGGGTGGCGGCAAGATGAGCGAAAAGATCACAAGCCCCCAGGACCTCCTGAAGCTGCGCGACCAGGCCGGGGCCAGGTCGAGCTGCGCGGAGGGCCAAGGAGACACAGGTCGTGGTGCACATGGGCACCTGCGGAATCGCCGCAGGCGCGCGCGACGTCGTCGCGGAGCTGGTCTCCGCGCTGGACGCAAAAGCCGTGCAGACCGTCACCGTGCGCCAGTCCGGGCTGCATCGGCCTGTGCGACCAGGAGCCCATGCTCACCTACACGGACAAGGCGGGCCGCAATTTCCTGTACGTCAACCTCACCCGGGAAAAGGTGCGGGAGATCGTCGAGCGTCACATCATCGACGGGAAGCCCGTTGAGAAGTACATCATGGAAGGAGACGCGAAATGAGCCGATCGAGATGCAATGTCCTGATCTGCACCGGCGGCGGCTGCGTCGCCTCCGGCGCCCTGGAGCTGAGCGCGGCCATGCGCGCGGCCATCGAGAAGCACGGCCTGGAGGGCGAGGTGCAGGTGTTCGAGACCGGTTGTCTCGGCCCCTGCGCGGCGGGACCCGTGGCGGTTGTCTACCCTGACGGCATCCTCTACCAGAATCTGAAGCCTGCCGATGCGGAGCGCATCGCCGAGGAGCACCTGCTGAAGGGCAGGATCGTTGAAGGACCTCGACCTACGAGCAGAGGCCTGCGGGCATGGAAGCGCCGGGCCTGCAGGAGATCCCCTTCTTCCGCAAGCAGGTGAAGATCGTGCTGCGCAACTGCGGGCTCATCGATCCGCTGAAGATCGAGGAGTACATCGCCCGCGACGGCTACATGGCGCTCGCCAAGGTGCTCACCGAGATGACCCCCGAGCAGGTCATCGACGAGGTGAAGAAATCCGGGCCTGCGCGGCCGCGGCGGCGCGGGTTTCTCCACGGGCATGAAGTGGGAGCTCGTGCCGCAAGGCGCCGGGCGACGGAGAAGTACGTGCTGTGCAACGCCGACGAGGGCGACCCGGGCGCGTTCATGGACAGGAGCGTCCTGGAGGGCGATCCGCACAGCCTCATCGAGGCCATGACCATCGCCGGCTACGCCATCGGCGCGTCGCAGGGCTACGTCTACGTGCGCGCCGAGTACCCCCTGGCCGTGGCGCGGCTGGGCAAGGCCATCGAGCACGCGCGCGAGCGCGGCCTGCTCGGCAAGAACATCATGGGCACGAGCCACAGCTTCGACCTGGAGATCCGCATGGGCTCCGGCGCGTTCGTCTGCGGCGAGGAGACGGCGCTCATGACCTCCATCGAGGGCAACCGCGGGCGAGCCGCGGCCCCGGCCGCCGTTCCCCGCGACCGAGGGGCTGTGGGGAAAGCCCAGCCTCCTGAACAACGTGGAGACCTACGCCGCCATTCCCGTGATCATCCTGAAGGGCGCCGCGTGGTACGCCTCGATGGGCACCGCGAAGAGCAAGGGCACCAAGGTGTTCGCCCTGGCGGGCGCCGTGAAGAACACCGGCCTCGTGGAGATCCCCATCGGCATGCCGCTGGGCGAGCTCGTCTTCGACATCGGCGGCGGCATGCGGGAGGGCAAGAGCTTCAAGGCCGCGCAGATCGGCGGACCTTCGGGCGGCTGCATCCCGAAGCAGCACCTGAACGTGCCCGTGGACTACGAATCTCTCACCGAGCTGGGCGCCATCATGGGCTCGGGCGGCCTCATCGTCATGGACGAGGACACCTGCATGGTGGACATGTCCCGGTTCTTCCTCGAGTTCGTGCAGGACGAATCGTGCGGCAAGTGCACGCCCTGCCGGATCGGCACCAAGCGGATGCTGGAGATCCTGGACCGCATCTGCGAGGGCAGGGGGCAGGAAGGCGACATCGAGCGCCTGATCGACCTCGGCGACACGATCAAGGACACGGCGCTGTGCGGCCTCGGCCAGACCGCGCCCAACCCCGTGCTGTCGGCCATCCGCCATTTCCGCGAGGAGTTCGTCGAGCACATCCGGGACAAGAAGTGCCGGGCGGGCGTCTGCCCCGAGCTGGTGCGCGCGCCGTGCCAGAACGCCTGCCCGGCGGGCGTGGACGTGCCGGGCTTCGTGAGCCTGATCGGCGAGAAGCGCTTCGACGAGGCGCTGGCGCTGCACCGGGAAAGGAACCCCCTGGCGGCCATCTGCTCCCGCGTGTGCTTCCATCCCTGCGAGAGCAAGTGCCGGCGCTCCACGCTGGACGACCCGCTGTCCATCCGGGCGCTCAAGCGCTACATGGTGGACCAGGAAAAAGGATTCAATCTTCCCGCTCATGCGCAGGACGGCGACGAACGCGAAGCGGAAGGTGGCGATCGTGGGCGCGGGTCCCGCGGGTCTTTCCTGCGCCTACTTCCTGGCCCGGCTGGGCTACCGGCCGACGGTCTTCGAAGCGGCCTCCGAGCCCGGCGGCATGCTCGTGCAGGCCATTCCCGCCTACCGGCTGCCGCGCGACATCCTGCGCCGGGAGATCGGCATGATCGAAAAGCTGGGCGTGCAGATCAAGACGAAGAAGAGGCTGGGAAAGGACTTCACCCTGCAGAGCCTGCGGGAAGCAGGGCTTCGAGGCGGTGTTCCTGGCCGTGGGCGCGCCGCAGCGGCACGGGCCTGGGAATGAAGGGCGGCGACGCTGACAGGCGTGACCGAGGCCATCGATTTCCTCCGGCAGTACAACCTCACGGGCAAGGCGCCCGTGGGAGAAAAGGTGGTGGTCGTGGGCGGCGGCAACGCCGCCGTCGACGCGGCGCGCACGGCCCTGCGCCTGGGCGCGAAATCGGTCACCGTTGCCTACCGCCGCACACGCGCGGAGATGCCGGCGTACCAGGAGGAGGTGGAGGAGGCGGAGCGCGAGGGGGTGAAGTTCGAGTTCCTCGCCTCACCGCTGGAGCTCGTTCAAAAGGGAGGAAAGCTCGCTGCCGTGAAGATGCGCCGCATGGAGCTCGGCGAGTTCGACCAGACCGGCCGCAGGAAGCCGGTGGCGAAGCGGAACCCGGCCACGGGCCGGATACGCGGGGAAACGGCTGTTCCGAAAGCGACTTCGCGCTGGAGGCCGACCAGCTGATCGCCGCCGTCGGCCAGAAGCTCGACCCGGCGGAATTGTTCGACTGCCCTCCCGACGCGCTGAGTTGCGCGTGTCCTTGAAGCTCAACGATCGGGAGTTCATTGCGGTGAACCCGGTGACCGGCCAGGCCTCCGAGGACTGGGTGTTCGCCGGAGGCGATGCGGTGAACGGACCGTCCTCCGTGATCGAGGCCATAGCAGCGGGAGAGAAGGCGGCGGTGGGGATGCACGCGTTTCTCACCGGCAGGGACGGGGTGCCCTGGCGGATGTCGCGGATGGTGGACACCTTCTTCGACCCGGACGCCGATCCCGTGATGGGCAAGCGGCCCGGCCTGAAGCTCATCCCAGTGAAGAAGCGCACGGGGTTCGCGGAAGTGGAGACTACCTGGTCGGCCGGCGTGGCCCTTGCGGAGACAAAGCGCTGCCTGCGCTGCGACTACCGCGAAAAGGTCCCCGAACGAGCACTGTGGCGACGAGCCGCTAGGAAGGAGAAAGACGATGCCCACACTGACGCATAGACAACAGAAAGATCGAGGTCCCGGAGGGAACAAGCCTGCTGGAAGCGGCCCGGCAGGCCGGCGTGCAGGTGCCGAGCCTCTGCTACCTCAAGAACGTGCAGGCCATCGGATCCTGCCGGGTGTGCCTGGTGGAGGTGGAGGGGGCGAAGACGCTCATGGCCTCCTGCGTGACACCCGCCACCGAGGGCATGAAGGTGCACACCAACTCAGCCCGGGTGCGCGAGGCCCGGAGGACGCGTGGTGGAGCTGATCCTCTCGGACCACGAAGGGGACTGCCAGACCTGCGACAGGAACGGCGACTGCGAGCTGCAGACGGTTGCGCGGGACCTCGGGATCCGGGAGATCAGCTACGCCGGGGCAAAGAGCGCGCGGACGCATGGACGCGAGCACACCCGCGCTCGTGCGCGACACGGGCAAAGTGCATCCTCTGCCGGCGCTGCGTCACCGTGTGCGGCCAGACGCAGGGCGTGGCGGCAATCTTCCCGCAGAAGCGCGGGTTCCAGTCCGTGATCGGCCCGGCCTTCGCGTCGAACCTCGTCGGACGTGGTGTGCGTGCAGTGCGGGCAGTGCGCGGCGGTGTGCCCCGTGGGCGCCATCAGCGAGACCGACGAGACCGCCAAGGTATGGGCCGCGATCGATGACCCGAAGAAGACCGTGCTCGTCCAGACGGCCCCCGCCATCCGCGCCGCGCTCGGCGAGTGCTTCGGCATGCCCGGCGGGCACGCTCGTGACCGGGCAAGATGGTCACCGCGCTGCGCCAGATGGGGTTCGACCGGGTGTTCGACACGAACTTCACCGCTGACCTCACGATCATGGAGGAGGGCACGGAGCTCCTGACCCGGCTGAAGAAGGCCCTGGTGGACGGACAGCCGGTGCCCCTGCCCCTGTTCACGAGCTGCTCGCCCGGGTGGATCCGGTACGCGGAGCACTTCTACCCGGAAATCCTTCCCAACATCTCCACCTGCAAGTCGCCCGCAGCAGATGTTCGGCGCCGTGGCCAAGACCTACTACGCGGAGAAGATCGGGAAGAAGCCCGAGGACATCTTCGTGGTCTCGGTCATGCCCTGCACGGCAAAGAAGTACGAATCGCAGCGGCCCGAGATGACGCGCCAGCGGCGTGCGGGACGTGGACGTGGTGCTCACCACCCGCGAGCTGGGCCGGATGATCCAGCAGGCGGGCATCGACTTCGCGGGCCTCCCCGACGGGACGATGGACAGCATCCTCGGGCGCCTCCTCGGGCGCTGCGGACATCTTTGCCAACACGGGCGGGGTCATGGAGGCGGCGCTGCGCACCGTGTACGAGATCGTGACGGGCCGCGAGCTTCCCTTCGACGAACCTGCACGTGACCCCGATCGCCGGCCTCCAGGGCGTCAAGGAGGCGGCGCTGAAGATCGAGGGCGCCGTGCCCGACTGGTCATTCCTGGAAGGGGTGACCGTGAAAGTGGCCGTTGCCCATGGCCTGGGAAATGCGCGGCTGCTCATCGAGAGGATCAAGGCGGGCGAGCACGTACCACTTCGTGGAGGTCATGACCTGCCCCGGCGGCTGCATCGGCGGCGGCGGCCAGCCGCGGCTCACCACGGACGAGGTGCGCATGGCGCGCATCCACGCCATCTACAAGGAGGACGAGGGCAAGCCCATCCGCAAGTCCCACAACAACCCCGAGGTGGCGGCAATCTACGAGGAGTACCTGAAGAAGCCGCTGGGGGAGAAGTCGCACCACCTCCTGCACACCAAATACACGGGCCGGGAGCGGGTGTAGGGAGGAAGGGAAGGCGCGGGGGTCGGCATGGGGATAGTCTCGACGATTCCCGAGAAGTGCAGGCGCTGCTACGCCTGCGTGCGCGAATGCCCCGTGAAGGCCATCAAGGTCATCGCCGGGCCAGGCCACCGTCATCGCGGAGCAGTGCATCGCCTGCGGCAACTGCGTGAAGGTCTGCACGCAGAAGGCCAAGCGCATCGAGGACGCGACCATGCTCGTTGCGCGGCTGCTTGAAGGAGGCGAGAAGGTCTTCGCCTGCATCGCCCCCTCGTTCCCCGTCGCCTTCGCGCAGGTGAGCCCCGGAAAGATCGTCTCCGCCCTGCGCAGGCTCGGGTTCGCCGAGGTGTGGGAGGTCGCCTTCGGCGCGGAGCTGATCAGCAGGGAATACGCGCGGCTGAGCCCGGCAGGCAATCAGGGACGGGCAGGCCGTGGTGAGCACGCCGTGCCCGGCCATCGTCTCCTACGTCCAGAAGTACATGCCCGCGCTGCATGGGGCCCTGGCGCCCGTGGTCTCGCCCATGATCGCAGTGGCGCGGGCCATCCGCCACAGGTGCGGGGCGGGGGTGCGGGTCGTGTTCATCGGCCCCTGCATCGCCAAGAAAGCGGAGATCAAGGACCCGTTCGTGCAGGGAACCGTGGACGCGGTGCTCACCTACGAGGAGCTGCTTGCCATGTTCGACGCGGCGGGCATCGACCCCGCGGCGGAGGCGCCCGGCGCTTTCGACGGTCCCGCGGCGTACCTCGGCCGGTCGCTCCCCATCTCGGGCGGCCTGCTGCGCGCCGCGGGTTTCGATGCCGACATTCTGCAGAACAGCGTGCTCGTGACGGAAGGCAAGGACCGGGTCCTGCCTGCGCTGAAGGAGCTTGCGGAGGGCAAGAGCAAGGCCAGAGTGCTCGACGTGCTGTTCTGCGAGGGCTGCATCAACGGGCCGAAGATGACCAACGCGATGAGCGTGTTCGCGCGCAAGGAGATGCTCACCGACCACATCAACGAGCACAACCGCTCTCACTGGCCGGACGCGACATGGCGGAGAGCCTCGCGGAGTTCGCTGCCCGTTGACCTCGTCCCGGGAGTTCTCCGAGCAGGCCGTTGTGCTGCCCCAGCCCATCGGAGGAGGAGATCGCCGAGGCGCTGCGCAGGATGCGCAAGTTCGGCCCTGAGGACCAGCTCAACTGCGGCTCCTGCGGCTACCCGTCCTGCCGGGAAAAGGCGGTCGCCGTCTGCCAGGGCCTTGCCGAGGTGGGCATGTGCCTGCCCTACCTGGTGGAGGAGCTGGAGAGCACGCTCTCCACCCTGCAGCGCTCCCACCAGGCCACGCAGGACAGGCTCGTGCAGACCGAGCGCCTGGCCTCCATGGGGCAGATCTCCGCGGGCGTGGCGCACGAGATCAACAACCCCCTGTCCACGATCCTCCTGTACTCCCACATGCTCCTGAAGGCGCACCGGGAGGGCGACCCCGAGTCGGAGGACATCCAGATGATCGTGAACGAGGCCAACCGGTGCCGCTCCATCATGCGCGGCCTGCTGGATTTCGCGCGGCAGTCGCGCGTGGTGAAGACCCCCACGGACCTGGGCCTGCTGGTTCAGGACCTGGTGGATTCGATGAACATGAAGCTGGGGAATGGCCGGGTCAGGGTGCGCGGCGACGGTCGAGGAGGGCATGCCGAAAGTGTGCCTGGACGCGGAGCAGGTCCGGCAGATGCTCGTGAACCTCGTGCAGAACGGGATCGATGCGATCGAGTCCAACGGCGCGGCGACGCAATCCGCCGGCAAATCCGCCGAGACGTCGACGGGCACGTCGGCGGAACGGGGAGGTCACCGTCAGCGCAGGTCTCTCCGAGACCCGGGACCTGGCGGTGCTGCGGGTGAGGGACACCGGCTGCGGCATGCCGCCGGAGGTTCTCAAGGAGATCTTCACGCCCTTCTACACCACGAAGCAGCTCGGCAAGGGCACCGGCATGGGACTGTCCATCGTCTACGGCGTGGTGAAGATGCACGCCGGGGACATCATCGGTGGACAGCGAGGTGGGGAAGGGCACAACCTTCCTCGTGCGGATCCCCATCGGCGAGAAAGCCAGGGAGGAAGCGCATGAGCTCGGCAAAAACAGTGCTGCTGGTTGACGACGACGCGGATTTCGTGGAGATGAACCGCGTCCTGCTGGAGGAGAACGGCTACGCGGTGCGCGTCGCCTTCAGCGGCAGGCAGTGCCTGGAGGAGGTGGCCGCGCGCCGGCCCGACCTCATCATCCTCGACATGGTGATGGAGAACCCGAGCGACGGCTTCGACGTGTCCCGCGAGCTGCGCAACTCCGAGTACACCAAGAGCATCCCGCTCGTGATGATCACCTCGGTGAACGACTCGATCCCTTTCCGCATCGAGCCGGACCGGACCTGGCTGCCGGTGGACGCGCTGCTGGAAAAGCCGGTGGACCCCCAGCTCCTGCTCGCCGTCGTGGACAAGGCGCTGAAACCAGCCGGGACGCAGCCGTCCGCCACCGAGTACGGTGGCGGCGGGAGCGCCTGATGGGCGACGCCACGACGATCTTGCTCGTCGACGACGACAAGGACTTCCTCGAGATGGAGCGGCGCATCCTCGAGAGCCGCGGCTACCGCGTAGCCTGCTTCTCGGACACCCAGGCGGCCCTGGCCGCTCTGAACGCCGGCCCGCAGCCGGTCAAGCCTGCCCTCGTGGTGACCGACCTGATGATGACCGCCCTGGATTCGGGCTTCACCTTTGCGCGCGCGCTCAAGGCCGACCCGCGCACCGCAGGGCTCCCCGTGATCATCGTCTCCGCCGTCTCCAGCCAGAAGGGCTTCGACTTCCGGCCGCGGACCGCCGCCGACCTCGCGGCCATGGACGCGGACGCATTCTTCGACAAGCCTGTCGCTCCCGAGGCGCTCCTGGCCAAGGTGAAGGAGCTCCTGGGGTGAGTGTGCCGGCATCGACGTACTCGCGGATTCGGCATCGACGTACTCGGCGCCCGCGGCCCGAGCGGCGCAGCCCGCGCGAATCCTGGTGGTCGACGACGAGCTGGGGGTCCGCGAGGGCTGCCGGAAGATCCTCGCCGCGGAGGGCTACGAGGTGGTGACCGCGGGCGACGGCAAGGCGGGCCTCGAGCAGTTCCTGGAGCGCGGGCCCGTTCGCCGTGCTGCTGGTGGACCTGCAGATGCCCCGGATGTCGGGCCTGGAGCTGATGCGCGAGGTGAGGAGCCGGGACCCCGACATCGTTCCCATCATCATCACCGCCCACGCCACCATCGACACCGCGGTGGAAGGCACGCGGCAGGGCGCCTACAGCTACATCCCCAAGCCCTTCACCCCGGACGAGCTGCTGCTGGCCATCAAGAACGGCCTGGAGAGGCGGGCGCTCATGCCTGGAGGCGCGGCGCCTGCGCGAGGAGCGGGAGAAGCGCCTCCTGGAGCTCGCCTCCGAGCGCTCGAAGAGCAACACGATCATCGCGGCCATGACCGACGGGATCCTCGTCATCAACAGGGAGAAGCTCGTGGTGCTGCGCAACAACGCCGCTGCCCGCATCCTCCCCGACTGCGCGAGCCGCGCAATCCCCTTCCCGCTGGAAGCCATCGCGAGCCCTGACGTGCGGGAGATCGTGAGCGTCGTCATCGACTCCCCGGGCGGGTTCATGATCCTCTCCCGGCAGATTCCACTCGGGCAGTCCACCTACATGGTGAACGTCAGCCCGGTCATCGAGCCGGGCGGCGAGACGTCCGGCGCGGTTGCCGTTTTCAGCGACGTCACGGAGCTGAAGAAGCTGGACACGGCCAAGTCCATGTTCGTCTCCCTGGTGGCGCACGAGGTGAAGAGCCCGCTGGCCGCCACCGAGGGATGGCTGAATCTGATTCTGAGCGGCATGCTCAAGCAGGACGCGGCGGAGGAGCACCGGATGCTGCAGCGCGCGCTTCTGCGCGTGCGCACCCTGCGCGCCATGGTGAACGAGCTGCTGAGCCTCACGGCCATCCAGACGGGCAATTTTTCCCTGAAGAGGGCGCCGGTGGAAGTCGCGGCCCTTGTGGCTGAAGTCGTGGAGGCCAATCGGGAGAAAGCGGCGGAAAAGAGAATCGCCATTTCCGTGTCCGGCGAGGATTCGGGTGATGCTCTGCGTGTCCTCGCCGACCGTGACGCGCTTTCCATGGTCTACGCGAACCTCGTGGAGAACGCCATCAAGTACTCCCGGGAAGGCGGCCACGTCTGGGTGAGCATCCGGGCGGCCGGCATGTACGTGACCGTGGCGGTGAAGGACGATGGCATCGGCATGTCCCCGGAGGACTGTGCGAAGGTATTCGACGAGTTCTACCGCGCGCGCAACGAGCACACGGCCAGCATCCCGGGCACGGGTCTTGGCCTGAGCCTCGTGAAACGCCTGACCGAGCTGCACGAGGGAACGGTCACCGTCATCTCGACCCTTGGAGAAGGGAGCGAGTTCACGGTGAGCATACCCGCGCTCGCGGGAGCTTCGGACCCTGGGGCCCCCGCTACACGATTGTAAAGATCTCCCTCCGTCCCGAGTCGACGAGTGGGATGAACTTCTGGTACCATGTGCCAAAGTCAGACCCCGACATTTCCCTGTGCAGCTCCGCCTCGAAATGGGAGAGGTCTTTGTACGTGTTCTCCAGCACGAGCGTATAGTACGGGCCTGTGAGGTCGGTGAGCACCCGCGGCTTGTTGTCCGCCGGCATGATCTTCATCATCTCCTTCCAGATCTCCTTTGCTTCCTTCATCCTGCCGAACTTGATCTGGAAGATTTCACGAACGAGTATCATATGCGCCTCCGCGGTGAATATACGGCGGGCGCCGGCGCCGGGCAAACAAGACGGTGGAGGAAGAGCGCCTAAAAGAGGCGCGGACTGGCCAATGGTTGACGGTACCCGTACATTGATGTATGAAAGATCTTAAGCTGGGCGGCCGATGATTAGGTTGGGGAACCACGAAGGAGGTCGTGGCCGCAATGGGCGGAAAGTGCAACGCTCTCCTGATGGCTGACAGGGTCATCAGGGAGGACAATGGCAAGCGCGGAATCATCGGGTCATTCAACACGTTTAACTTCCCGATCTTCCCGGCTACAGCGCCACCTTTCTTCGTCTACGCAAATCTTGAAGATTTCGAGGGCACGCTTGAGTTCTCGGTAACAATAGCTCGCGAGGGTGCTGAACTCGTGGTATTTTCGGCAGGCGGTGAGATACATTTTCAGAATGAGAATCGCGAAGCAGAGATTCTTGTACCCGCTTTTGGAGTGACTTTTCCGAAAGAGGGGAGCTACAATCTGATTCTCAAGGTTGGGTACAGCCAGTACGGATCAAGAAGGATGATTGTGAATCAACTGCCAATTCCAAAAATAGGAGGTGCATGATGTCAGACTCGGCACTCGTGACGGGCGCGATCTACAGTCCCCACTATTCGTCCGCAGAGTCTGGCTATGCGGCAAACAACACTCAGGAGATAGTCATCGAGCCGACAAATCTGAGCAAGGAGATCATGCTCGCCTCGGAGAAGTCTCTCAGGTCGGTGTGGATGACTACGGACGAAGAGGAGGCTTGGAAGGATCTATGAAGGGGGAGGTGGTCGTTGTCCCCTTTCCTTTTTCGGACTTGTCCCAGGCTAAGAATCGGCCGGCTCTTGTTCTTATCGACCTACCAGGAGCCGACGCGGTCCTGGCCGCAATTACTTCTACGCGAAGCGAACCGAACGCGATTGCCCTTGAACATAAAGATTTTCAGCAGGGCGCGCTATCGCACCCTTCTTATATACACCCGGCCAAACTATTCACTTTCCAAAAGAGCCTCATAAGAAAAGTTGTGGGCAATGTCACCGAAGCGAAGCGCAAGGAAGTTGTCGCAAAAATAGTGTCACTTCTCGCGTAGCCTTTCCACTTTGTCGAGGTCCCACCCCAGCTCCTACACGAACATCCTCACGGCGGACACAAAGGTCAGCGCCTGTACCGCGATCATGAATGCTTTCTCCGGGATGCCTCTGGCGAGAAGCAGCCCCCCAAAAGCGCCCGCGACCACCGCCGGCACAAGGACCGCATCGAATCCGAGGGAGGGGACGGTAATCAGGCCAAGGCTTACGCTGAAGGGCACCTTGAGCCAGTTGAGGATGAAGAAGTACCACGCAGCGGTGCCGATAAACTCTTTTTTCGGCAGGCGCATGGAAAGCAGGTAGATCATCGTGACAGGGCCGGCGGCGTTTGCCACCATTGTAGTGGCGCCTGCCAGGAAGCCGGCAATGGCGGCAAACCACCAGGAGGTGGGAATCGGCGCGTCTTTGCCCATGACGTATTCCCTGTAGACATTGATGCCCAGCATGACGATGACGATCGCCCCCATGACGTAGCGCATCTGCTGGTCGTTGATCCTGCCCATCGCAAAGTAGCCTGCCACGATCCCCACCACTGCCCAGGGAAGCAGCCGTACGAGGTGCTTCCAGGAACCGTGGCGGCGCCAGAAAATCACGGCAAAGGCATCGGCCGCGATCAACAGGGGCAGAAGAGCGCCGGTAGAGGCGCGCGCGGGCATAACCTCCGCGAACAGCGGCGCGAGGAGGATTCCAAGCGCCGGCAATCCCGTCTTGGAGATTCCCACCATGAGAGACGTGACGTAGGCAAGGACCCATTTTCCGGCTGACAGAGCATATATTCCGTGCATGGTTTACCTGTGACAGACGCGACAGAGTATCGGCCGGGGCGCCCGACGGCAAGGGACCGATATCAGCCGGTCCCTGCAGGGACGGCGTACCCGCCGAACGGGTACTCCCGTACTCCCAGGAGCCGAAGATGCTCGTCCATGTGCTTTTCGACCGCCGCGTAGTGCGTCTCTTCATTGCGCGCCAGGGTCTCGAAGAAACCGCCGCGGATATCCGGATCGTTCAACAGCCCCCCGTAGGTGATGTGGAGAAGCTGGCGCGAGTCATTTGCATCCAGGTATCGTTCCAGCTCGGAATCCGCCCTGTCCCGGGCATCCGGGATTGCATCGAGGTTCGTCGTGACATGGTAGAGCCTGGCCGCGTCCTCGAAACCCTTGAAGGCTTTGCCGAGCATCGCGCGGAAAAGGGTCGGGTTCGTCCGCGCAATGACACGCACGGCCTCGAGCCAGCTCGTGCCGGCCGTTTTCAGATGCAGCCGCATTCCCGTGTGCCGGCCGATTGCGGGGTAGACGCTGAATTTATCGCTCCCCGAGTGGATGGAGATCTTGTAGCCGCCGTAGCGCCTGGCGATGGCGCAATGCACCTCGAACTGCCTCGCGAACTCGGCCGTGTCGCCGATGTAGTCGATTCCCTTCTGGAACTCCCCGATGAAACGCGGGGCAAGGGAGTTGACGGCAACACCGCGCCGACCCAGCTCGCTCGCAATAAAAAGGTGATGCGCGGGAAGCGTCGGAGCGGTAGTCTCGTCGATGCTGATCTCCAGGTCGTAACTGTCGCCGCGTTTCTCCTTCAGATGCCGGTCCACATCACGTGCAAAGTCCAGTGCGCGGCTGTACATCAGCGCACAGCGCTCGGCCTCCGACGGCGCGAATGTGATCGTGGACCCTGAAAGTGCGAAGGTTCTTCCGGCGTATTCCTCCCGCACGTGGAGCCTGGTCCCCTCATCCAGCTTCTCGAACTCGACAGCGATCCTGTCCGTGCTCCATGAACCGGGCTCAGGAGACATCACCTCCGTGAGATCGAGGGTGATCATGGGCATCCGCGCCGCCAGGGCGACATCGATGTCCTTGATCGTCTTCAAGTGATCCCCGTCCGCGCCGTAACCGCGTTCATAGCCCTCCTGGAACACCAGGAAGGTTGCGTCCGCCACCACGCCCGGGTAGTCGCGCCGGGTAAGGGTGAGCTCACGGATCGATTGCTGGGCGAGCACGGGGTACACGTCGTACTTCACCGCTGCGCGCACGTGGCCGGGGGTCGCAAGCCCCAGGCGGTCGCCGCAGCCGATCGTCGTCTTTTTGTCTCGAAGCGAGACGGGCGCGGTGAACGGGAAGACTTCGTGAAGACGCTCCGCATTCTCCGGTGAAAAGTCCGCCTTCACCAGGTGCAGACCCGCACTCTGTGCGCGTGCCCCACGGAACATCGGCGGGAGAGGGCGTCGGGATACCAGGTACAGGTTTTTTTCAATTCCTGTCGCGGCGACAAAATAGAGAGTCGAATCGCGAACGTACAACGAGCGCCGATAGATCCGCGTGTCTCCCCTCGCGATCCATGGCGCGCCTTCAGCTTTCAGCGCATCGAGACGGCTCTGGTCGGCCTCGTCGAGACCTGACTCGACAAGCAGGTGAGCGATTTCCTCCATATTCAGTTCCTTCGCTCGAATGCTTGGCCCTGCAGACTGCGCTGGACCCTGAAGTCATCCCCGATAAACCATGATTCGCCCTCTCTGCGAACCGGGATTATCAGGCTCATCACATCGCTTCCCTGGGAATACTGGAGAGTAACGAGCACTGTCTCACCTTCTTTCCTGCTGCCGGTAATTTTGTATGTGCCGATTCGTGAGAGACTATCCAGCGCAAGCTTCTGCTGTTCCGGAGCTCAGAAGGGACATTCGAGGCATCAGTTTTATGGCTTTGCTCACATCCTGGTTCCTGGCCGCCTCGAGGAGATCTTTCACGAGGTTTTCCTGAACGCTGAAATTGGAGCAAGAGGCCAAGGTTGAGAATACGCTTACACAACAAATAGTTATTAACAAAGAAAGGGCGGAAAAGCCGCCCTTTCTTGCAATACGCGGATCAACGGTCATTCATATTTGACAACGGTACCGGTCACAATCACCATGCCGGGAGCGTATATGCTCGAAGTGACGACATTGAGCAGAATGTCGACGAAAGAGGCCTGGTGCTCAATGGTCACATTGATAGCGGCATCGCCGTTACGGTCCCTGATTTCTTTCTGAATTGCGTCCTTCACTGGGCCTTCAGTTGCATCCGCGGTTATGTTGAAGAGGTTGGCGCCACCAGAGGATCCCAGGAATTCGTTGACCCATACCTCAACTTTGAAGTCTCCTAACGAAGTTGTCTTTGGCGCCTTGAGATCGTACGACAGGCCGGACGCTTTGAACGTGGTGCAGGATGCAAGAATTGCAATCCCCACGACAAGAACACCCATGAGTTTCAGAATCTTCATGGTTCCTCCTTATTGATCAGAAGCAGACTATTTGCAGCCAACATCTTCGTCAAGTGCTTCCCGTGGGCGGGCAACCGAAGCAGCTTTTGCTTTTCTATTGTCTCCGCGTGTGCTATCGTAGCCTCAAAGTGAAAGGGGCTCATCATGGCAAAGCGGGCACAACCTGGAAAGAGCGCTGAGCCGAAAAAAACCAAGGCGGAAAGTTATCGATACCCGGAAGCGGAAAGCCCTCTCCGTCCGGAAGCCGGCACCCAGGCCCAGTTCAAGAAGAAGAAACTACCTGTAACATACCACTACGATTCCTCACTCTCCCCTGCGCTTGAATGGGATGGGCAGAATGGAACGCGCGAATTGGGCGAATGGCTATTGGCCTGCATCAGCGACGCCGCGAGACTCGCATCCCCTCACAGCTTCGAGACACCGCGAGAGCTGAAGCTGAACGACGGCAGCGTCAGGGCGCGAGTGAGCGGCCTTCAGGACGCCGTAGAGCAGCTTGCCGCTTTGTGCAAGCCTTTTCTCGACTGGGCGGGCAAGGCCGAGCGCCTTTCCTTTGATGTGCCGACCCTTCCCCTGTTTGTGCATGAACGCCTGTCAACGGCTGGTATTATCGAAACGCTGCGCGGGCATCGCAAACCGGCTGATGTGCAGTTCGACCTCTTCGGAGATCCCCATCACCCAATCGCGGATCAGGTCCTTCGCGCCTACGAGTATCGCGACAAATGGGTGAACCGCATGGTCCTCGGCGACTCACTCGTCGTCATGAGCTCCCTGCTGCACTACGAGGGCCTCGGCGGCCAAGTGCAGACAATCTACATGGACCCGCCCTACGGCGTGAAGTTCGGAAGCAACTTTCAGCCCTTTGTCCGCAAGCGTGATGTGAAGCACAACGAGGACGACGACATGACCCGGGAGCCCGAGATGGTGAAGGCCTACCGGGACACCTGGGAGCTCGGCCTCCACTCCTACCTCACCTACATGCGCGATCGCCTTCTCCTGGCCCGCGAGCTTCTCACTCCCAGCGGCAGCATCTTCGTCCAGATCAGCGACGAGAACCTGCACCACGTGCGCGAGCTGATGGACGAGGTGTTCGGGGAGTCATGCTTCATTTCCCAGATAACTTTCCTTAAGACCTCCGGATTTGAGACAAACACAATCGCGGCCCTAGGCGACTATCTGTTGTGGTACGCGAGAAATCCTTCTCAGATTAGGATTCGGAAATGCTACGAGCTGCAAGAGTTGGTTATTGGCGAAGGCAATGCAAGGTGGCTGTTGCTTCCAGACGGTACATTCAGAGGAGTCACAGCAGCAGAGAGGCGGGGAGATACAACACTGCCAAAGGGCGCCCGGCCATACAAACCTGATAATTTAATCTCGCAGGGAGCTTCAAGTGAGCCTCAACCATTTACCTTCCAGGGAAAAGCCTACGAACCCCCTGACAATTCTCACTGGAGCAGATACGAAGGTGTGGGAGCAATCGGCTGCCTCAACCATCGACAAGCATGAGCGAGTGCTGGCCTTCGTGAAAAACGCCGGGCTCGGCTTCGCGATTCCTTACCTCCACAATGGGCAGCCGCATGATTACATTCCGGATTTTATCATCCGCTTGAAAGGCAATCCCCCTCAGCATCTTGTCCTTGAGACAAAAGGATTCGATGATCTGGCGGACATCAAAGCGCAGGCGGCCCAGCGCTGGGTGAATGCAGTCAACGCGGACGAAAGATTCGGGGTTTGGAAATACGCGATGGCGAGGAAGCCGGAGGAAGTTGCCACAAAGATAAGCGAAGCGTGAGTACACTCCGGCCGTGTTCCCCTATGAATAGATTTCTCTTCGATGTCCTGCTTTCACAATCAAGACCATCAATTCTCGGTCGCGGATCTGGTAGACTACGCGATACTCGCCAACTCTCACCCGATAGAGGTTCTCTTCGCTCACCAGTTTAATCACGCCAGCAGGGCGAGGGCTTGCTGAAAGCTCTTCGACGCGCTCAATTATCCTCTTCTGAACTTCCCGGGGGAGTTTCTTGATCTGCCGGCGAGCAAGCGGGGCAAACTCTACCCGGTAGGTCACACCGCTTTCCTATAGACCGAGCTCTTTCTTGAGCTTCTCCAGAGATATCGTCCCTTTCTTCGCGGCCTCCTTGAGGGCCTTCTTGGCATCCTCTATGTCCTTGCGGTCTTCCAGCGCCTCCAGCAGCTCAATATCCTCGAACGGTACGATACCCGCAACCTTCTTTCCGCGCCTGGTCAGAACTACCCGCTCTTTCCCAAAAGCCGCGCGATTCACAGCATCAGAGAGGTTCTCGCGCAGCTCCACGGTGCTTATATCACGAGCCATTGAACCAAATCTCCTTCTTACCGAAATGTACATTTCGTACATTTCATTGTCAAGGTAGCTGGCGGACGGACTTTCAGATGGATCGCTCACATCGCAAAAATCACGCCCAGCGCCTGCAACGAAATCCGGCCCCATCTTTCCGGCAGTCAATTGGAATCCCGCAAGTCCCATGAAATTGAGGGAAAGGCCAGTTGACCAGTCCATGCTCCATGCATTCCGGGGGAAAAGCGACGAGCCTCCGATGACCGGACCGCCGGCGATGCCGATATCGTCATAGTAGTTTGCGTTCATGTACCCGTAAGGGCCATACCCAATGGCAACATCCCAAGTGACGATCGGCCCAAGGTGAAGATGCGCGGTGCCCATGGCGGCAAGCGCCCACCAGGCGGTGTCGATGTGGATGTCGTCAAAGGGGTAGAAGTATCCCAGGGCGTCCGTTACTCCGGGAGAGCCGAGATTCCACGAGGATAGTGCGAGGGAACCCATTGCGGCAAAACCAAGCTCAAGAGGCCATCGGCGCACAGCGCGGTATTCAACAGCGGCGGAGAGTATCACATCGGCTGAGGTGTTTTTCTGAACCGGAACGGCAAAGCTGGGAGCAACAAGCCCAAACGTGCCAGAGGCAGTTCCGTACTCCGCGGTGATGGTTGCCCACAGCCGATCACAGAAGGCAGGTGACGCTCCCAGAAGGAAAACGCCAACTGCGGCCAGCCCCGCCGCGCGAATCAGTTTTTTCGTATTATCCCTTCCGATCTTCATGGCAGGATCTTTTTGTCGTCCCGTTGGATCAAAGGAGAATCCGAAGGGGTCGATGGCGGCCGACGATTGATCTCCGGCTGCCTTGGAGGCTGTCTGGCCGTCCCGGCCTGCCCCGCAGCCGGCTGCCCTGCCGGCATCAGCTGCCTTGGAGGCTGTCTGGCTGTCCCGACCTGCCCTGCAACCGGCTCGCCGGGGTCTGTTTCCCCCTGCTCGCATCTGAATTGAGAAAGATGGTTGCCTGACACCTTTTCTCGGGTATCCAGGAGTTACGACGCTGACGGGCGAGCGAACAGCGGGAGCCGATTGTCTCAGAGTTGGACAGTGTTCCTGCGTCAAGCGGTTGGCCGGGATGAGCCGCAAGAGCCTGCTGACGAACCGCAAAGGGGACTGCCTGGGGTGGCGGAGCCAGCCGGGCCACCACCGGTCGAGACATTACCGAGGCGGGAGGCTGTGCAATCGTGCCATGAGGGGCAAAGGAACCGCCAAGGAAGCTCTCTCTCTGCGGGACGAGCGGCGCAACAGCCCCACGCACCGGAGCTCCGACGAGCTCGTCGTCAGGCAGCAGGAGCGCGGCTCCCGCCGCAGGCTGGCCGCGTACAAATGTCTCGTTCGGCACAACAGTCACCGCGCCAGGAACATTGCGATTCATGTAGGCGATGTGCTCAACGTCAATATTGTGCAGGCGCGTACGGCTGGTCCGGTAGGGCGGGATGTAGGGCTCGTGCGGGCCAAGAGCAAACCAGCCGACGCTCCCACCAGGGGCGCGGCTGGAGCGCCATCCTCCACCGCCAACGAATGTGACGAGGGCAGGCGCATAGACCGCGTGGCCGATATGAGCCCCCGGCACCCACACCCAGGCGCTGCTGCGAAAAGCCCAGCGGCCGTAGTGGAAAGGGGCAAATCCCCAGGGAGCTTCGTCGATCCAGGTCCAGCCCCAGGGATCAACCCAGGCCCAGTGCCCAAAGGCGTACGGCGCCCATCCCGCGACTATCACCGTCGGCGCCCACACTGGTCCATAGTCCGGGTCATTGCTCCAGCTTCCGTACTGGTCCAGGTCTTCGACTCCACTCATTTCATCACGGGGAACGTACTGGGCTGAGGCGATCTTGTCCTCTTTCTGATCTCGTGCCTGGCACCACCTGTCCCAATCATCGAGAGCGGGAGCACCGCTGACCTGATACGAAGGAGAATCGAGACCCGTTATTGCAACCGCTTGCCGCAGCCGCAGAGGGAACACCGAGCTGCCCGCGGTCACTTCAACCTCACCCGAGCGCACCGTGACAGACGTGTCTCCGCTTTGCTGAACATCTACTCGATAGGTGCCGGCGCGAAGCAGCGAAAGGCTTGCGTTGGGGGTATCCACCTCGATCTCCTCAGTGGGACCCAGGTGACGAAGTCGCAGGTTCAACGACCCCGTCGAGAGACGGATCTGGATTGTCTGGTCATTCAGGTTCAGGAAGGAAATCTCCGTGTTCGAGGCAAGACGAATAGCGGTTGAGCCCACGTGCACCTCGGCTTGCCCGTCCTGATCCGTCCACAGATGGTCCCCGATGGTCAATGGATAGTTGAGGGCTGCGGGAGCCCACTCGTCAACGCTTTCCTGGTGGAATGAGACTGTCCCGCTGACGAGGTTCAGACGGCCGACACGATCGGGAGGATCGCCATAAAGCGCGGAGACGCATGCGAGCGTCCACAATGAGAAAGCAAGAAGACAAAGCCGGACCAGGGTCGATTTCATGGTATCCCTCCGAGGGGACACGAATCTCGCTCGGTGGGTTATCTCTCCTCTTCAAAGTTAATCCTTTTGGTATGAGACCGGCCAATGGCCGGGTGGCGATGACTATTGCGCGCGGGATGTGTATTCTGGCATGGGGAGAGGAACATGATCTACTACGGCCGTGGCTCGGAGCGCGAGGTGATCACCGACGATGCGCTTCGCGCCGGGCTTTCCGAGGCGCTGGACAAGCTGGGGAAGCGGATGCGCGTCCTTGCCGTGCCTCCCGACATCACCCGGTTTCACTCGCGCGCCGGGCGCATCACCGAAATGGTGAGTGACTACTACGGCGAGGCGCTTTGCGATGTGCTGCCGGCAACGGGAACCCATTTTGCCCTTACCGAGGAAGAGAAGCACACAATGTTCGACCGGGTGCCCCGGCATCTTTTTCGGGTCCACCGGTGGAAAGAAAACCTCGAAACTCTCGGCCGCGTCCCCGCCGACCTCATCCACAAGGTGTCCGAAGGAATGCTTTCCTTCGATTGGCCGGCCCAGGTGGACAGTCTCCTCGTCCGAGGTGGACACGACCTCATCCTTTCCATCGGCCAGGTCGTGCCGCACGAGGTCGTCGGCATGGCGGGCTACAACAAGAACATCCTTATCGGCACGGGCGGCCTGGAAGCAATTCACAAGAGCCACTACCTTGGCGCGGTCTACGGCATGGAGCGGATGATGGGCCGCACGGAGACGCCTGTGCGCGCCGTGCTCGATTATGCGGCCGACTATTTCACAAAAAACCTGCCCATCGTTTACGTGCAGACCGTGGTCGGTCGGGAGCAGGACGGCAGTCTCGCGTTGAAGGGGCTGTTCGTGGGGGACGACATCGAGGTCTTCCGCCGCGCGGCCGCGTTGTCGATCAGGGTGAATCTCACGCTGGTGGAAAAGCCGCTCGCAAAGGTCGTCGTCTACCTCGATCCCAACGAGTTCAAAAGCACGTGGCTGGGCAATAAGGCGATCTACCGAACCCGCATGGCAATCGCTGACAACGGTGAGCTCGTGGTCCTTGCGCCGGGGGTTCGCCAGTTCGGGGAGGATCCGGGAATCGACGCGCTCATTCGAAAATACGGATACTTCACGACCCCGAGAATCCTGGAGCTTGTAAGAGAGAATGCCGATCTGAGGGAAAGCCTGGGCGTGGCGGCTCATCTCATTCATGGATCCTCCGAGGAGCGCTTCAGCGTCACGTATTGCCCGGCAGGGCTCACGAAGGAGGAGGTCGAGAAAGCGGGTTTCCGCTATGCTCCCCTCGAGTCGATGATGAGACGCTACGATCCCGCCCTCCTTCACGACGGCTGGAACGATCTGCCGGGGGGAGAGCGTATCTATTATGTTTCAAACCCGGCCATCGGTCTCTGGGCATCACGGAGCAGTTTTGCCGGTTAGGCGCAGCGAGTCAGACAAGGAGAGATTATGGAAAAGAAGGCCGATTTCGGGCTGATAGGGCTCGCCGTCATGGGCGCGAACCTCGTCCTCAACATCAATGACCACGGATATTCGGTCATCGTGTTCAATCGGACCGTGTCCAAGGTCGATGAGTTCCTCCAGCAGGCGGCGCGGGGACGAAAGACAATCCATGGCGCTCACACGATTGAAGAGTTTGTCGCCGGCCTCCAGCGGCCGAGAAAGATCATGCTTCTCGTGAAGGCAGGGGAGGCGGTGGATCAGACCATCGAGCAGATCCTTCCCCACCTGGAGCCGGGGGATCTCATCATCGACGCCGGCAACTCTCACTTCCCGGACACCATCCGGCGAACCAGGTATCTGGCCGACAAAGGGCTTCTTTTTATCGGCACGGGCGTCTCCGGGGGAGAGGAGGGGGCGCGCCGAGGGCCGTCGATCATGCCGGGGGGCAACCCGAAGGCGTGGCCTCTGGTGAAGGAAATCCTCCAGGCAATCGCCGCCCGGGCCGACGGCATGCCCTGCTGTGATTGGGTGGGAGAGGACGGTGCGGGCCACTACGTGAAAATGGTCCACAATGGGATCGAGTACGGCGACATGCAGCTCATTTGCGAGGCCTATCAATGCATGAAAGACGGCCTGGGCATGAGCCACGACGAGATGCACGAGGTCTTTGCGGACTGGAACAAGGGCGAGCTGGACAGCTATCTCATCGAAATCACGAGCAGGATCCTTGCCTTCAGGGATGAGCGAGGCGAACCGCTGGTAGAGAAGATCCTCGACACCGCCGGCCAGAAAGGCACGGGAAAGTGGACGAGCGTCAATGCGCTCGACCTCGGCATCCCGGTTACCCTGATCGGTGAGGCTGTCTTTGCCCGCTGTCTTTCCGCGATGAAGGACGAGCGGATCGTCGCGTCGAAGGCACTGCCGGGGCCGTCGGGGAGATTCCCCGGCGCCAGGAAAGAAATCGTGGAGGACATCCGCAAGGCGCTCTACGCCTCCAAGATCGTCTCCTATGCGCAGGGGTACATGCTGATGCGCGAGGCGGCAAAGGAATACCACTGGAACCTGAACTACGGAGGGATCGCGCTCATGTGGCGGGGGGGGTGCATCATCCGAAGCGCCTTCCTGGGAAAGATCAAGGAAGCGTTCGACCGCAACCCCAACCTCACGAACCTTCTGCTGGACCCCTATTTCCAGAAGGCGATCGAGGGCTGCCAGGATTCGTGGCGGCGGACCGCCGCGCGGTCCATCGAAGGGGGGATCCCGATCCCCGCGTTTTCCACCGCGCTCAGCTTTTACGACGGCTACAGATGCGGCCGGCTCCCGGCCAACCTGCTTCAGGCACAGCGTGACTTTTTCGGCGCTCACACCTATGAGAGGGTCGACACGCCCCGGGGAAAATTCTTCCACACGAACTGGACAGGAGAAGGAATGGATGTTGCATCCGGGCAATACAATGCCTGACAGCGTGCGCCGCACAATGGGGTGTTGCGCGTGAAGGAGATTCGCCGCATCCGCCTGCGGTACAGGGAAACGGACACGTTTTGCGAGATCCCGCTGGGAGACGAATTCAGGGCACAGGGTCTGCGCGCCGTCATATCTCTTGCCCGAGCGGGCGACATGTCCTTGTCGCGCCGCCGGGACCTGCCATGGAGGACCCGTCTTTTTGCGTCGCTGGGGCTGGGAGAAGAGCGCGTATTCGGAATGCGGCAGGTGCATTCGCAGAAAGTCGTCGTCGTGGATGAGCAGCAGCCCGAGGCCCTGGCGGGCACGGAGGCCGACGGCATGATCACCGATCGCCCGGATGCCGTGCTGTCCGCCACGGTTGCCGATTGCCTGCCCATCTTCCTCCTCGACACAATCAACGGCGCCTTCGGCCTCGTGCATTCAGGCTGGAAGGGCACAGGCATCGTCGTCAATTCGCTGCGTGCGATGCATGACGGATACGGGACGCTCACCCCCAAAGTCGTGGCGGCCATCGGCCCGGGCATTGGGCCGTGCTGCTACCGGGTCCCGGAGGAAAGGGCCGATCTCTTTGCCCGTCAGTTTGGCGCGGCAACAGTCGTGCGCGGTCAGGATGGCACGCCCAGCCTGGACTTGCGGGAGGCGAACATCGCGTTGCTCCGGGATGCCGGAGTGGAGACAATGACCGTCGTGGAGGACTGCACCGGCTGCTCCGAGGCTCTGGGCTCGTTCCGGCGTCAGGGGCCCGAAAGCTACACCTTGATGCTTGCCTGCATCGGCCGTTGGGGGAGGGGAACATGATCTACCAGAGGGAATTCGCGGTGCAGACCGCCGGACATCGGGACATGAAGGACATCGGCGCGGAGGTGGAGCGGCTCGTGGCAGGCTCGGGCATTGCCACGGGAACGGCGCACGTCTTCGTGGTAGGCAGCACGGCAGCCGTGGGGGCCATCGAGCTGGAGCCGGGATTGGCGGGAGATTTGCCTGAGCTGCTGGACCGCCTGGTCCCTCCCAGCCGCTCCTACGGCCACGAACAGGCCTGGCATGACGGCAACGGCCACTCGCACCTGCAGGCCACGTGGCTCGGGCCGTCGATCACCGTGCCCGTCTCGGGCGGAAGGCTCTCCCTCGGCCAGTGGCAGCAGCTTTTTCTCCTGGAATGCGACGTGAAGCCGCGCCGCAGGACTCTCGTCGTCACCATAATGGGGGAATGAAGGCTCAGAGCCCGAGCAGGGGAGGGAGCTCCCGGAGTGTCGCCACCGTGAAGTCTGGGGCCGGCTGGATCGGCGGCGCGGCGCGGCCGTTGGTGAGGAGAGCGGTGGAAGCGCCTGCCGCTTTTCCCGCCTCGATGTCGAACACATAATCGCCTACCATCAGCACTTCCCCTGGTGCCACCCCGAAGAGCCGCGCCGCGTGCAGGACGCCGTCGGGGTGAGGTTTGTGCCTGCCCGGGCTTTCACGGGTGAGGATGACGTCGAAATCGGCTGTGCCGCATGTCGGGAAGTTTTTCATGGCTTCCAAAATCGAGGTCCTGCTGTTCCTGCTGAGTATTCCCCGCGGCACGCCTTTGCGTGACAAGAGACCTATCAGCTCCTCCGCGCCGTCGTTGGGCACCGAGGCGCGCGCCGCGGCCAGCTCGAACTCGTCCAGAATCCGCAGCGCCTCCCGCCGCTCATCTTCGGTCGGGAGGGCCTGGATGAACTCGAGGATGAACGTCTGGGGAGGGCAGCCGAGGAGACGTCGGATTACGCCAAAGTCGATGGCCTCGGGCCGGGTAAGGGTGCCGTCGAAGTCGAAGAGGACTGCGCGGATCACGGCCGGGCCTCCGCGGATGTCTCCCGCCTGAGCGCGTCGGCCTTGTCTGTTCTTTCCCATGTGAAGTCGGGATCCAGCCTGCCGAAATGGCCGAAGACTGCGGTCTTCCTGTAGATCGGCCGCTTGAGGTCGAGGGCAGCGATGATCTCCTTCGGCGTGAGGGGGAAATGCTTTCGCACGAGCGCCTCGAGCTCATGCTCATCACGCACGCCCGTGCCGAACGTGTCGATGAATATGTTCGTCGGGCTTGGCTCGCCTATGACGTAGGAGAGCTGGATTTCGCACCGCCGCGCGAGGCCCGCCGCCACGAGGTTTTTGGCGATCCAGCGCGCGACGTAGGCGCCTGATCGGTCCACCTTGGAGGGGTCTTTTCCGGAAATGGCCCCTCCGCCATTTCGGGCCATGCCTCCATAGCTGTCCACGATGAGCTTCCTTCCCGTCACCCCGGTGTCCGCCTCGGGGCCGCCCAGCGTGAAAGTGCCCGCGGCATTGATGTAGGTACGCGTGTCTGCATCATACAACGCCCCGCAGACGGGCTTGATGACCTTTTCGATGATTTCCTGGCGCAGCCGGCTCTCCACGATGCTCCTGCCGTGCTGCTGGGCGATCACAACCGCGGCCAGGCGAACGGGCTTTCCGTCCCTGTAGGCGATCGTTGCCTGGCTCTTGCCGTCAGGCCCCAGGTCCGGGATGAGCTTCTCCCGTCGTACGGCGGCCAGGCGCATGCAGAGCCGGTGCGCGATCATGATGGGCAGCGGCATCAGCTCGGGGGTCTCGTCGCACGCGAAGCCGAACATCATGCCCTGGTCTCCCGCCCCTTGCGGCTTTCCCTGCGCGCCGCCCACGCCGTCCGCGATCTCCCGGCTCTGCGCGTGGAGGGAGACCCACACGCCCGCGTCCTGGCAGTCGATGCCGAACTCGGGGTTCGTGTAGCCGACCTCTTTCAGTATTCGGCGCGCGATGCTCTGCACGTCGGCGAACCCGGTCGTGGTGACCTCCCCCGCCACGTGGACGCTGCCGGTCGTCACCATGCACTCCACGGCGACGCGGGAATCGGGGTCCTGCGCGATCAGGCAATCCAGCAGGGCGTCCGCAATCTGGTCGCAGACCTTGTCGGGGTGCCCCTCGTTCACGGACTCGGAAGTGAAATTGAAATCCTTCTGCATCGGCGCTATAGTCTCACATTCGACAGAAAAGGGGGAGCGAGCATGCGCAAGGTCATGTCGATGGCGGCTTTGCTGGCGGCACTGGCCGCGGCGTCCGCATTTGCCTTTGATCCCGCCGAGCTGAACAAGATCACATTCCAGAACTCAACGGGAACGAAAATCGAGATGATTTTTCTCTCTCCCTCGGACAGCGAGTACTGGGGACCCGACATCGTCGGGGCTGATTTCGTCGTGAAGGACGGAGGATCGCTCGGCTACTACATCCACTACCCGGAGAAGACGTTCAAATTCGACATCATGGCAACGGACGAGGCCGGGCACATGTTCGAGGTCTACAACTACGTGCTGACGGACGGCAAGGAATCCACGATCACCTTTACGCAAAAGAACCTGAACAGCAAGGCGCCGGAGTTCACCTTCGCCACTCTGAAAGTCACGAATAATACCGGCCACGAGCTGCAATACCTCTTCATATCCCCTGAGGATTCGGACGCGTGGGGAGTGGATCTCCTGGACGAGGAGACGACGCTCCCCGCGGGAGACACGCACAGCATCGTGATTCCCATCGGCAAGGACAAGGTCACCTACAACCTCATGGCCGCCGACGAGAATGACGATGAGTACGTGTTCGACCTGACGATCGATCCGGCAAAGGGCAATGACTTCAAGGCGGCAATCGACACCGGGGACTTGAAACCGGCGGAAGGCCAGTAGCGTTTCCCGGCAATATACGCTATTCTCCGGGTGACATGCGCGCGGCTGTTCTCACGGAGCATGTTCCAGAAAAATTACCCCTGTGGAAACTCATCATCTTCGCCCTCGGCCAGATGGGCTGGTCCCTTGCCTCCTACGGGGTGAGCAACCTCGTGATGTACTTCTACATGCCGCCCGAGACTGCGGCCGCGACGAGGATTTTTCCTCCCTTCATTTTCGAGGGGGCGGTCTTCGGCGTTCTCACGATCATCGGCGTCATCAACTTCGGCGCGCGCTTCTTCGACGCGGTCACCAATCCTCTCCTCGCCTCCTGGTCGGACCGCTCCCGCTCCCGCCTGGGGCGGCGGCGATTCTACATGGCGCTGAGCGCCGCTCCTTTTGCCGTTTTTTCCGTGCTCGTCTTCATCCCGCTCAAGCATTTCCAGCAGAACCCGAGCCCCTCGGCAAGCTGGATGAATGTCGCGTGGCTCGCCGTCACGATCCTCATTTTCTACTTCTTTTTCGTGATGTACACGGCGCCGTACAACGCGCTCATCAGCGAGCTGGGACATAATCCAAAGGAACGCCTTGTCATCAGTGCGGTGATCGGCGTCACCTGGTCTCTGGGCTTCGCAGTGGGGAACTTCGTGTACTCTTTCCAGGGGGCGTTCGAGCACGGGGGAATGGATTCCACCTCGGCCTTCCAGACCGTGGAGATCATGTTTGCCGGCCTTGCCCTGGTCTTGATGCTTTTACCTGTTATCTTCATCAACGAGCGGCGCTACGCGGGCTACTCGGTTTCCAGCGAGCGCATGTGGCAGGCGCTGAAGTCGTCACTGAAGAACCGGAACTTCACGCGCTTTCTCGTGAGCGAGCTGCTCTACAACGTGTGCCAGACCATCATCCAGATGGGCATCGTCTACTACGTCGTGACGCTCCTCGGGCTGGAAAAGGAGGTCACCTCCTGGCTCATGTTCCTGATGTTCGTTTTCTCCTTCGTCTTCTACCCTTTCATCACCATGGCCGCCATCAAATTGGAGAAGAAGCGCGTGCTCATATTCGGATTCGTGCTTCTGGCCGTGCTGTTCGTTGCCTTCTCCCTGATGGGCGTCCTCCCCCTGCCGGGACTGATATTCGCCGTCGTGACGGTCGTGGTAGCCGCCGTCCCTATCGCAATCTTCACCATCGTCCCGAACGCCATTGTGGCGGACATTGCGGAGGCGGACGGAATCGAGACGGGGAACTTCAAGGCAGGGATGTTCTTCGGCGTGAGGTCCTTCGAGAGCAACCTCGGAATTTCCATCGCGAACATCCTCTTTCCCTCGCTCCTGACCCTCGGCATGTCCGTGCAGCACCCTGTCGGCATCAGGATGAGCGCCATCGTCTCCGTCTTCATCTGTCTGGCCGGCATGGCGGTCTTCTTTCTCTACAACGAGAGGGACGTCCTGAAAAGCCTTGCGAAGAAGGAGAAGCTCTCCGCGGTGGAGCTGAAGGCCATAGGGGAGGAACCGGGCGGACGTTGAGCCTCAGGCGTCCGAGCGGATCTTCTGCCAGGTTCCCGTCTCGGAGGACAGCTCGGCGCAATCCATCATGAGCTGGATCTCGATCCCCCGGGTAAGGGAAGGCTCGGGCTGAGCGCCCTGGGCGATGCCGCGCAGGAAATTGTAGAGGCAGTGGGTGTGGCCGCGCAGCCAGCCGGAGGTGGCGCGGGGCGAGGGGAATACGGCGGGGGGAGGGTAGCGCTGAACCGTTGCGATCCTCTTCCAGCCGCGCGTGCCCCCGAGGGGCGCCGGGGTATCCGAGAGAGAATACGCCTCCAGGTAGTCGGGCTGCATCAGGTCGAACCTGAGCGCGCCACGGCTCCCATGGATCTCGACGCGAAGGTCGTCTTCCGCGCCGGTCGCTATCTTGGACGCCTCGAGGGTGCCGAGGGCGCCGGCAGCGGTCCGCACCGTCATCACCACCTGGTCTTCGGCCTCCACGCTCTCCGTGCCGCCGCGGCCGTCGGGCCTGCGTGGATAGAGGATGCGCTTCTCTGCGCGGATCTCGGTGAAGGGGCCTGCCAGCCAGTCCACGAGGTCGATCAGGTGGGAGCCGAGGTCCCGCAGGACGCCGCCCCCCTCCGCTTTCCGCAGCTTCCATTTCACGGGGGTCACAGGGTCCACGCTGCCCGCATGGAGGTAGACTCCGCGGAAACCGAGCACCGCGCCGAGGAAACCTTCATCGATGAGCTGTCGGGCCCTCTGGGTGGCTGAGAAGAACCTGTTCTGAAACGTCATCTGGCCGATGCCCGTCCAGCCGGCCATGGCGCGCTTCACGGCCGCCGCTTCCTGAAGGGTCGCGGTCAGCGGCTTGTCGCAGTAGATGTGCTTGCCGGCGCGCATGGCCGCGCAAATCTGGTCCGCGTGCAGCGCATTCGGGGAGCAGATGTGGACGATCTGGATGTCCGGGCGTTCGATGAGCTCCCGCCAGTCCGTGGTGGCTGACGCGAAGCCGCCGTGCTCCCGCGCCGCCTCCGCGCTTTCAGCCCGCGAGGTTGCCACGCATACCAGGCGCGCCGTCACGGGCGCCGGATCGTAGAAGAACGGGATGCTGCGATAGGCGAATGCATGGACCTTGCCGATGAACCCGTAGCCGATGATGCCCACCCCCAGCCCGGGCATTTACACGCCCTCCAGGTAGGAGATGACCTCGGAGATCCGCACCGGCTTCGCGATGAAGCCGTCGAATCCCTCGGCAAGGAACCGCTCCGCGTCGCCCTTCATTGCATAAGCGGTGAGGGCGACCATGGGGCCCCGCGCCCCCTTTTCCCGCAGCGCGCGCATGGCGTCGACGCCGTTCATGCCGGGAAGCTGGATGTCCATGAAGACGAGATCGTACGGGGAGCGGTCCGCGGCGCTGAGCGCCTCCTCCCCGCTGCCGGCCAGCACGACCGTGCAGCCGAATGCGGTGAGTATCTTCTCCATCAGGGCGCGGTTGGCAGGGCTGTCGTCCACCACGAGCGCTGTCTTTCCCGCCAGATCGGGAATCTCCTCGGACCCCGCGGGCGACCTCTTTTCGGATGCCGCTGCCGGCACGGGCTCGGAAACCGCCGGGGCCGCGAGCCCGGGCAGGCGCACGGTGAACCTGCTCCCCTTTCCCACCTCGCTCTTGACCGAGACCGATGCCGCCGTGCAGCTCGACGAGACTCTTCACGATGGCCAGCCCGAGTCCCGTGCCCTCCCCGCGTCGCGCCTGGACGCGACTGCGACGTAGGGATCGAAGATCCGGGCGAGGTCCGCCGGCCGGGATGCCGATCCCCTCGTCCCAGACGGTGAGCGACAAGTTCTGCCGGCCTCCGCGCGCGCCTCCACCCCGATGCGCTTTTCCCGCTCGGTGAACTTGATGGCGTTGGACAGCAGGTTGTAGAGGACCTGCTTGATCCTCACCTCGTCGGCGTCCAGCAGGCCGCAGCTCCGCGGGCAGGGAGATCTCCATGCGCAGGTGCTTCTTCGCGGCAAGGGAGCGCACCGTGGTCAGCACCCGGCGGATGAGCGCGGCCGGGTCGAATGGCGACTTTTCCAGCTCGACCTTGCCCGCCTCCACCTTGGAGAGGTCCAGGACGTCGTTCACCATGTCCAGGAGGTGCTCGCCGCCGTCACGGATCCATCGCAGGTACTCGCGCTGTTTTGCCGTGAGGCTCTCCCCGCCCTGCAGCTCCAGGAGCTGGCTGAAACCGAGGATCGAGTTCAGCGGCGTGCGCAGCTCGTGGCTCATGTCCGCGAGGAACCTGCTCTTGGCCCTGTTGGCCGCCTCCGCGGTGGCCTTGGCCTGCCAGAGCAGCCCCTCCATGGTCTTCCTGTCGGTGATGTCCTCCTTGATCGCCAGGTAGTGCGCGATGGCGCCGTCCGCGTCATGGATGGCGGAGATCGCGGCGAGCTCCCAGTACAGCTCGCCGTCCTTCTTCCGATTGCACAGCTCTCCGCGCCATTCGCTGCCCCCCGCAGATGGTCCGCCAGAGATTCGTGTACACCTCCGGTTGCTGCACCCCTGACTTGAGCAGCCGGGGATTCCTGCCGATGACCTCCTCCCGGGAGAAGCCGGTGAGCAGGGAGAACTTGCGGTTCACGTACTCGATGCTTCCCTGGGGGTCGGTGATCATGACCGATGTGGGGCTTTCCTCCACGATGGCGACGAATATGCGCGGATCAAGCCCGCGCCGTACCTCGGAGTGCTCGCCCACTGCTCTACCCGATGTCGATGGGCCCCGTGAGCGCGCTCTTGAGGAGCTTCACGGCGCCAAGGACATCCCCGTAGTCGACCATCTCGGAAGGCAGTGCACGTACCGGGCGGGGATGGAGACGCAGCCGGCCGGCACGCCGCCCCGCGTGGTCTGGACGGCGCACGCGTCTGTGGTCCCGGCCGTGAGCACTTCGCGCTGGAAGGGGAGGGCCGCCGCTTCCGCGGTGCGGATCAGCCAATCCTTCACGCCCACGTGGGCGAGCATGCCGCCGTCTTTGATCTTGATTGCCGGGCCTGCTCCGAGCTCGACGGCCATTGGCGCGCACTCGGGAGTGTCCCCCGTAAGGGTGACGTCAACGGCAACGGCGATCTCGGGCTCGACGCCGTATCCCGATGTCGTGGCGCCGCGCAGTCCCACCTCCTCCTGCACGGTGAATACGAAGAACAGGTCGTGGGGAGACTTTTCCAGCTCCTTCAGGAGCTGCAGGAGCACCGCGCACCCTATCCGGTCGTCCATGGCCTTGGCCACGATCCTCGTGCCGGCAATCTCGCACGTCCGCTGGAAGCACGCGACGTCACCCACCTTCACGGGGCAGTCCCCGGGACCACGCGCGCCCACGTCGATGTAGAACTTCTCCATGGGCGGAATCCTGGACGCATCCTCGACCTTCTCCAGGCCGATGACGCCGATGGTTCCATTGGCAAACCGCACCCTGCCGCCCATGAGGGGAAGCAGGCGCACTCCCCCGACATTCCCGAAGCGCAGGAACCCCCTCTGGTCCACGTGCGTCACCACGACGCCGATTTCGTCCATGTGGGCTGCCAGCATGAGCCGGCGTCCGCCGCCCGTTCCCTTCCGGTGCGCGATCAGGCTGCCCATGGCGTCCACGCGCGTCTCTATTCCTTTCGGGATCTCCGCGCGCACCAGCTCCCGCACGCCGGACTCGTACCCGGAGGGGCCAAAGCATTCTGCAAGCTTCCTGATGAGGTCGTGCATGCGTCCCTCCTTATGTCCGCAGCGCCTCGGGCAGACGCAGGAGCGCCTCCCGCGCGAGCGTGACGGCATTCTCGAAATCGCCGAGCTCCATGATTGCCGCGGGGGAATGGATATAGCGCGCCGGCACCGAGAGGGTGATCGACGCCACGCCGTCCCGCACGCGCTGGATGGCTCCCGCGTCGGTGCCCCCGATATTCGGCTGCTTGTACTGGTGCGGGATGCCCAGTGAGCGGGCAACCGCGCCGAAATGCTCCACCAGCCGCGGATCAGCGATGAAGCTGCTGTCCCTGATCGTGATGGCCGGACCCAGCCCCAGCCTCGTCGAAGGACTGATGTCCTGCTTGGCGGGCACCTCGTTCGCGCCGGTGCATTCAAGCACCAGCGCGACCTCGGGGCTCTCCGCATAGGCGGCCACCCTGGCTCCCCGCAGACCTACCTCCTCCTGCACGGTAAACGCCGCGGAAAGGTCGAACGGGAAACGCTCTTTCAGCAGCTCGGCCAGTATTGCGCAGCCGGCCCGATCGTCGAAGGCCTTTCCCTGCACGGTCCGCCATCGCGAGCCGGGCCCGGCAAGCTCGCGGAACTCCGTGGCGAACACGGCGCAGTCCCCCCGCTGCACGAGCTTCTCCGCCTCGGCCTTGCCCGTGGCGCCGATATCGATGGCGAGCTGCCTCCACTCGATCACCTTGTCCCGCTCAGCTTTTTCCGTCAGGTGCACCGGCTTGATGCCGATCACCCCGGGGACGCGTTTCTGCCCGACCCGCACGGCGCGCGCGGGAAGCACACGGTCATCGATGCCGCCGACCTTGGCAAAGCGCAGAAGGCCGTTGTCCTCGACCTGGGTGATCATGAGACCGACTTCGTCCATGTGCGCGGCGGCCAGCACCCGGAGCTTCGACCGCCGGAGCCCTTCCTGCGGGAGATGAGATTGCCCACTGCATCGACGCGGCACTCCTCCACACGGCCGCGAATCTCCTCGAGAATGATCGAACGGACTTCCTCCTCGTGGCCCGACACGCCGTGCGCCTCCGAGAGCCGCTGAAGGATCATGTGGCAGGGCCTCCCGGCGCAGGAGCGGCGGCCGCGGCCAGCGCGTCACGCGTCACCAGGGTCTCGGCAAAGCCGGGCTCGAGCCGGCAGATGAACTCCGCGAGGAGCTTCGCCGTGCGCTCCACGTCCCTCAGGCACACCGTCTCGACCGGCGTGTGCATCGAGCGCACCGGGATGCTGAGCAGGCCGCAGGGCACTCCTTCCCGGCTGACCTGGATGGCCCATGCATCCGTGCCGCTTGCCCCGGAGATGGCTTCCACCTGGCAGGGAAGCTCCATGGCCTTTGCCGTTGCCACGAGGCGTTCGTGTATGAGGGGATGAAAATTCGGGCCTAATGCAATGCTCGGGCCGGCATCCATCTTCACCGCTTCGGCGGTTGAAAGCCCCGGCTGCATGCCGAACGTAACGTCTATGGCAATGGCGAGGGTCGGCTGTATGCTGAATGCCCCCGTGACCGCTCCTACGCCCCCGACCTCTTCCTGGACGGTGGCCACGGCGTACACGTCCCAGTCATGTCTGCGCCGGGAGAGCTCCTCCAGGCACAATATGAGCACTGCCACCGCCGCACGATCATCCATGGACTTGCAGGCCGCGTACCCGCCGGCAAGCGGCGTCCACCTGCCGCGGAGCGTCACGACGTCCCCGACGCGCACGGCTGCCTCCAGTTCCTCCGGCGGAAGGCCCACGTCGATGAAGAGCTTTTCCAGCGGAACCGGCTTCTCCCGGTCCGCGGGATCGGTAAAATGCGGCGGCACGCTCACGACGAGGCCGGGAAGCTCGCGCGTCCCGTGCACGACCACTTCCTGGCCGAAGAGGACCCGGGCGTCGAACCCGCCGATCTGCGCGACCCTGAGGAACCCTTTTTCCACCTGGGCGACCATGAGGGCGATCTCATCCATGTGACCCGCAAGCATCAGGGAAACGCGCGCGTCCCCCGTGCCCGTGCTGCCGGTTCCCCTGCGCAGGGCAATGAGATTGCCCACCGGGTCCACCCGTATCTCGTCCGCATGCTGCTCGAAACGCTTTCTGACGATTGTGCGCACCTCGGCCTCGTAGCCCGAAGGACCGCGTGCTTCGGTAAGCTCCTTCACCAGGCCGGCGGCTTCCATGGCAGAAGGATAGCAGGGGTGGGTGGCTTGGTAAAGAACGCGGCTCCCTGTCGCGCGGGATCAGGCTTCAACCGGAGCGGAGGCCGGCAGCAGCCGTCTTCCGAACGCAGCCAGGATACCGATACCCACGATCGGGACCGCGGCGTATGCCAGGAAAAGCACGGCGAACCCGTGCGCCTCGAGAATGTATCCCCCCGCGACGCTGGCAAGAAACGAGGGCAGGCCGATGCCCACGGCGTTGTAGATCGCCATGCCCGTTCCTCTCTGATCATGTCTGATCTTGAGGTTCACGTATGCGACCGCGGAGGTGTGGAATGTGCCGAATGTGAACGCGTGGAGGATCTGGGCGAGGCACACCACGAGGAGTGACGGCGCGATGACGAAGAGCCCGAGACGCGCGCTGATGGCGGCAAGGGAGACCGCGAGCAGAACGCGAAGTCCCCACCGCCGGATGAGCGCTCCGGAGAACCACATGGTGGCGATCTCGGCAGCCGAGCCGATGGCCCAGAAGATGCTCACACCGGACCGGGGGAAGGTGTGCTGGAGGTACAGGGAAAAGAAGGAATAGTAGGCGCCGATCCCGAACCTGCCCAGAAAGATGACGGTCATTATCGCCCAGAATTTTCCGTCGAACCCGTCATAGACGTGCGGCCGCGCATGCTCCCGTGCCGGAGCGTCCCGTGCCTTCCGCGACTCCGTGCTCGGGCTGGGGGGGAGCGTTCCGACGATCAGCGCCGTGCAGACGGCCGTGGCGATGAATGCGAGCAGGATAGGCAGAGAAGACTCCCCTGTCACCAGGCCGGTAAGCTGGAAGAGCAGGGATACCGCGATAAAGCCGACGCTCCCCGCAACTCGAAACTTGCCGTATTGCCGCGCGGGATCAGGGAGAGTCCGGCTCACCAGCGAATCCAGCAGCGGACTGGCGGCCCGGAAGGTGAATCCCATCATGATGACGCACACGATGTACAGAGGGAAGCGCGTGGTGAGCTCCATGGGGATGAACGCGACGATGGGAATCAGAATGCAGCCCGCCAAAAGCGCCTTATACGCGGAGCTCCTGTCTGCCACCCGGCCCAGGAGAATCGGCCCGGCAAGACCCGCAACTTCGAGGCTGCCCAGAAGCAGCCCGATGCGCGAGGCGGACATGCCCCGCGCCTTCAGGTAGAGCTGGAGATAGGGCGTGAGTATCCCATAGGTGACGAAGAGGAAGAAATAGTTCGCCAGGAACGAGGCGCGGATCGGACGGGACGGCATGGAGCGCACACTGTAGCAGAACGCCCGTGCCGGGTCGAGTGCCTCGGGAAAACAGCCCGCCCCGGGCAGGTGCCCGGGGCGTGCAGCGTAAGACTAGAATGCTATTCTCAGGTTGATTGCGCCGCCGAATGCGTTCGTTGAGAAGTCATATCCGCCGCCAAGATCCAGGTAGAGAATGAAAAGGTTGAACGAGACTCCGCCGAATGCGCGGAAGTCGAATGCAGTGGCGTTCTTTGCGTTGGCGGTGAAACCTGTGGCTGAGAAGTCCGGAGGCGTTTGTCCCAGACCCTTGTAATACGCCGTGATGTTGTTGATGTCCGTCTGCGTGATCGGGATGCCATTGTAATAGAGCTGCGATGTGACGCTGCCGCTGGCAGATGTGCCGAAGGAGAGGGCCGCGGCAACACCAAGATACGGCGTGATGAATATGAGCTTCTTGCTGATCTGTGCCTTCGCCTCGATGACGTTCGTGCTCCAGTCAAGACCGAAATCGGGGTTTGCAAGACTGAAGGTTGTATGAGTTGGTTCCATTGCTGACCTGCGCGATTGTGACGTTGCTTCCCAGGAATCCGGGTACATTCACGCTTGCCTTCATGTGATTGTAGCCAAGCCCCACGGACAAGGCAGGGGTCCACCCCTCATCCTTGAGCAGACCGTAGCGGACGTCCAATCCAAACAGGATGTAGTTGACATCGACCTTTGGAAAAGTGCCCGGCGGGATATAGCCCAGCTTGAAGCCGATATCGAACGGCAGAACAAAGCCTCCAATACGAGCGTCGATTGTGTAGCCGGGAAGGGGCAATCCGTACTTGCTCGCGTAGCTGAAATCAGAGGGAAGCGTGACGCCCATTGCATCCGCAAGGGTCTGCATTGCTCCGCCGGAAATCGTGGTCACGCCCGCGGTAATTCCCAGGCCGAAGTGCGGGAATTGACCGATGTATGCCTGCGACCACCCTAGACCAGTGGACGTGGCGAAGGGCGTGCCGTTTGCCAGGTCCTGCGCAAACTCGTTGAAGCCGCTCTGGAAATCTGAATAGTTGACGGCAAAAACGGCTGTGGCCGAGAGGAGGACAATTATGACAAGGAATGCTCTTTTCATTTTCAGCTCCTTCAACCTGCAATGATAGCCGTCTTGAGAGCGTTTATCAAATTCGCGGCCGGGCCGGATTGGCCGGCTTTTCGGCTATCGCTTCCCCGCTGCCCGGGACAACTCGTCGATTTTCGCGAGCTCCTTGTCAGTGAGACGGACGCCAATCGAACCAGCGCTCTGTTCGGCCTGCGCGGCCTTCGTGGCACCTGGAATGGCCACGACAGTTTCCCCGTGAAAGCTCACCGTCCATGCCAGGGCAGCCTGGGCAACGCTGATGCCGTGCGCGCGGGCGATCAATCGCAGCTCGTCGATGAGCGGCCGCGATCGGGCCACGCCCGACGCGCTGATCCCGCCCATGATCTTGCGCATGGGCGGCAGCCTTCTGCACGAGGGATGGATCCTCGTGGAACCTTCCCGTGAGGGCGCCCTGGGCAAGCGGTGACCAGGCGATGATCGTGATCCCGAGCCGCTTTGCGGCCTCCAGCAGGCCGTTCCGCTCGATGCCCCTGTCCAGCAGGTTGAATCGGACCTGGTTGGACGCGAGGACGATCCCTTCCGAGGCCAGCGCGGCGTGAGCGCTTTCCATCTGTCGCGCCGAGAAATTGCTCACCCCGATCGAGCGGATTTTCCCGGCGCGCAGCAGTTTCGCCATTTCCCTCATCTGCGCGGGGATGGGGGAAAAGCTCCAGGGCTGGTGGATCTGGTAGAGGTCGATCGGATAGCTGCCCAGACAGGCTACCCGCGTGTCTATCGTGGCGGGGATGGAGCGCGAGGTGCGAAATATCGGGAACCACTTTGTGGCAACGACAACGCTTCCCGGCCTCACACCGAGCTTCGAAAGCGCGGCGGACAGCATCTGTTCGGACCTGCCGCTTCCGTATGACTCTGCCGTGTCGAACCAGTTCATCCCTCCCTTGAGGGCGGTGTCGATGATGGCCGTGATCGTTTCCTGGGGAACCGTGTCCCAGACCCTGGACATCCAGTTGGCGCCCTGGGAAAACTGCCAGCACCCCAGACCGACCGGTGTTATCTCGATGTCCGTCCTGCCGAGCCTTCGTTTCTGCATGGGTCTCCTCTCAGTCCAATATACAGGCGGAGAGGTGGCCGGGCGAAATCTCGCGGAGCGGCGGACGCGCTTCGCGGCACTTCGGCACGGCATAGGGGCATCGGGGGTGGAAATGGCAGCCGGCAGGCGGATTGATGGCGCTGGGGATTTCTCCCTTGGGCAGTTCTTTGTCGCGCCGTGCCGTGGGGTCGGGAACGGGCACCGCGGCCAGGAGCGCACGGGTGTAGGGGTGGTGCGGGCTGCCGAAGAGCTCGTCCCGGGACGCCAGCTCCACGATCCTTCCGAGGTACATCACCGCGATCCTGTCGCACAGGTATTTCGCCGTTGCCAGGTCGTGAGTGATGAAGAGGTAGGTGAGGCCCATGTCCCGCTTGAGCTGGCGCATGAGCTGAAGGATCAGCGCGCGCACCGAAACATCCGCCATGGCGATGGGCTCGTCCGCCACCAGAAAATCGGGACGCGTGACGAGCGCCCGGGCCAGCACGACTCTCTGGCTCTGGCCGCCGGAGAGCTGGTGCGGGTACTTGCGGTAGAGAAAGGCCGCCGGGGACAGCCCCACTTTTTCCATGAGATCGAGCACCTTCTCCCTGCGCTCAGAGGGGGTGCCGATGCCGTGGATCTGCAGCGGATGCGTGATGGCCTGGCCGACACTCATCCTCGGGCTCAGCGAAGAGTTGGGGTCCTGAAACACGATCTGCGCCTTGGCGCGGAGCTGTTCCAGCTCGCGCCGCGAATAGCTCGTGATTTCCCTGCCGCGGTACTCCACGTGCCCCGAGGTGGGCTCGATCAGACGAAGGAGGAGCCTTCCCGTGGTGGACTTACCGGAGCCGCTCTCTCCCGCAAGCCCCAGGACCTCCCCTTCTTCGATGGCGAAGCTCACCTTGTCCACGGCGTGCACGCTGTTCCGTTTCGGGGAGAGAATGTCGAAGAGGCTTCGGCGGAGCGGGAACTCCTTGACCAGATCGCTCGCCCTTACCAGGATCGCCATTGGTCAGTCCTTCCCTCGAGACGCCAAGGCCCTTTGAGACGCTGCGGCGTCCTCCCTGCCGTAAAGCCAGCAGGCAGCGGCGTGCGCGGGCGCGTGTTCCTGGAGCGGAGGCGTTTCTTCCCGGCAGAGGGACATGACTTTCGGACACCGGGGCGCGAACCTGCAGCCCTTCGGGGGATCCACCAGGTCAGGCGGGCTGCCCTGCATGGTGACAAGCTCTTTCTGGTCGAGCAGGATGTTCGGCACGCAGTCTATAAGGCCCTGCGTGTAGGGATGGAGCGGCCGCGCGAATATTTCCGCGCTGGAAGCGATCTCCATCAATCGGCCGGCGTACATCACGGCGATCCTGTCGGCGATTTCCGCAACAAGGCCAAGGTTGTGCGTGATGAGGATGATCGAGAGCTTGTAGAGCTTGCGCAGTGCCGCGAGCAGCTCGGTGAACCCCGCCTCCACGATCACATCCAGAGAGGTGGTGGGCTCGTCCGCAATGAGAATGTCGGGGTTCATGATCAATGCCAGGCCGATCATGATCCTCTGCCGCATCCCCCCCGAGAGCTGGTGGGGGTATTCTTTCAGCCTCTTTTCCTCTATACCCAGCGTCCGCAGCATCTTCCGCACGGCCGCCAGTGCCGCGTGCCTTTCCATTGCGGCATCGTGGCAGTGGATTGTCTCCAGAAAGTGCCCCTCGATGGTGATGAGCGGGTTCAGCGAAGTGAGCGGGTTCTGAAAGATCATCGAGACGCTCTGTCCGCGCAACTTCAGGAGGGAATGATTGTCGAGAGTGAGGACGTCCGTGCCCCGGTACAGGATCCTCCCCTCCGTCACCTTCCCCGGAGGCCGCAGGAGCTTGAGAATGGAGAGGCCGAGGGTGGATTTCCCGCAGCCCGATTCGCCTACCAGGCCCAGCGCTTCCCCATCCGCCAGAGTGAAGGAGACATCCTCTACGGCGCGCACCACGCCGATGGAGATCGGGTAGGCGATGGAAAGGTGCTGCACCTCGAGGATGGTCTTTTCCGCCGGCATCATCTCTCCAGCAGCCGTGGGTTGAGGATTTCCGCCAGACCTTCGCCCAGCATGGTAAAGCCCAGGGCGAGCAGCACGATCATCACGCCGGGGAACGTGATCATCCACCAGGTACCGGAGGGCAGGAACTTCTTCCCCATGGAAAGGTCCATTCCCCAGTCGGGGATGCCCGCGGGGAGACCCAGGCCGATGTAGGAGAGGGCGGCCTCGGTCATGATGGCGTCCGCGATATTCAGGGAAAGTATCACCACCACTGTGGCGATCACGTTGGGGAATATGTAGCGGCTGAGGATCGTGCCGCGCCGCGCGCCAATGGCACGCGCCGCCTCCACGTACACTTCTTCCTTGATCGAAAGTGTCTGGCCGCGGACAAGACGGAAGTGGGTGGGAATGTACACCACCGCCACCGCGAGCGTGATGTTGATGACCCCCGGCCCCAGCATCGCGGCAAACGCGATGGCCAGGATCAAGCCGGGGAACGAGTAGACGGAATCCATCACCAGTGAAAGGATCCGGTCGAACGCGCCTCCCACGAATCCCGAAAGCAGGCCCAGGGGAATGCCGATGATGGCCGAAAGGAGCGCCGCCGCAATGGCGACCCCCAGAATGGTCTTTGCACCATAGACCATTCTGGCCCAAACGTCCCGGCTGAGGTTATCCGTGCCCATGATGTGCGTCCGGCTGGGGGCGGTCATCTGACCGCCTGCCGCCTGATCAGTGGGGCTGTAGCGCGTGAAGACGTGGGGGAAGAGCGTCATGGCGACGATAGTCGAAATGATGACGACCCCCGCGAGCATGATCCACCACTCCGTGCGGTATTTTCTACGCGTCCGGGTGAACCAGCGGAAGAGGGAGGCGATCCCCGCGGCGGGGGAGAAACGAGCAGCCTGGACGGCCATCAGTATTTCACCCGCGGATCGATGGCCGCATAGAGCAGGTCCACGAAAAGTGACACGGCGCTCACGAAGAGAGCGTAGACCACGATCACTCCCTGGATGGTGGGATAGTCACGGAGATAGATCCGCTCCAGAAGCAGCCGCCCCATGCCCGGCCAGGAAAAAGTGCTCTCCGTGAGGATGGCCCCTGCAAGGAGAAGGCTGAACTGAAGACCAAGCATGGTCACGATGGGAATGAGAGCATTCCGCAGCCCGTGGTTATAGACGACCTTTCGCTCCGGTATTCCACGTGCGCGCGCCGCCAGGATGTAGTCGCTCTTCAGGACGTCGAGCATGTTGGCCCGGGTGAGGCGCACGAAGATGCCCGACAGCACGACCCCGAGGGTCAGGGAGGGGAGCACGAGGTGCCACATCACGTCGCCGAACGCCGCGAGATTTCCAAGACGCAGAGTATCGATAATGTAGAACCCCGTCTTCGAGAAACTGGATACTTCGAGGCGTGCGCTCGTGCGTCCGGCAATAGGGAACCATCCCAGCCAGACGCCGAATATGAGCTGCAGCATGAGGCCCATCCAGAACACGGGGATGCAGTAGACGATGTTTGCATAGAGGCGGGCCGCGAAATCTCCGCCGGACCGCCGCCGGCGCGCGGCGAATACCCCTAACGGGATTCCAAGCCCCAGGCTCATCAGCATCCCGAACAAGGTGAGCTCGAGGGTAGCCGGCAGCTTTTCGAGAATGGGCTGGCTCACCTTTTGCTTGAAAATCATCGAGTCGCCGAGATCCAGCCGCGCGAGCTTGCCGAGGTACTCCATGTATTGGGCGGCAATCGGCTTGTTCAGCCCGAGCTCCAGCTTTTTTTGCTGAATCACCTTTTCGGGGGCATGACCGCCCAGCATGGCGGAGACCGGGTCACCGGGCATGACACGCAGCACCACGAACACGAGGGTGAGCATGATGAAGATCATCGGGATGGCGAGAAGCACGCGCGTGATGACGTAGCTCAGGAGGTGACGCATGGGGAAAAACCGGGCCCCCGGTCGGGGGCCCGGCGGATTCCTCGATTCCTTACTTCACGAACTTAAGCTGATTGTAAAGGAAGATCATGGGGGGGCCGATCTTTACGCCCGTCAGGTTCTTCTTCGACACCAGGATGAGGTAGCCCTGGAAAAGGGGAACAGTCGGGACTTCGTCCGTCCACATAGTCTGGACCTGTTCGAAGATCGCCTTGCGCGCGCTTTCCTTCGTCGAGGTCTGCTCCTTCATGAACAGGGCGTCCCACTGCGGATTGGAGAAATAGATGCCATTGCCTATGGACCCCGAGGTTCCGGCAAAGGCCGCCGTATAGTTGTCAGCGTCGACGTAGTCCGGGTACCAGCCGAGGAAAAAGACCGCCATCTGCTTGTCATGCCACTGCTGCTTGTAGGTAGCCCATTCGGCGCTCTTGATCGTGACCTTCACCAGGGGGGTCTTTTCGATCTGCGCCTTCACGACTTCGGCAAGATTCGCCTCTGTGTCACCGTAGTGGCTGGGGCTGTACCAGAGGTCGAAGCTGAAGGGCTTGTCCTTGGTGTATCCAAGAGACTTCAGGATCTTCTCCGCGGCAGCGACCTTCCCGTCCCCGAACGCCGTCTTGAACGTCGTCTTCTGGTATTGCATCCCGTTGGGAACCATTGAGTACAGGGGGATGACCTGTCCGAGGTAGACCTTCTGAGCGATCTCGGGTCTGTTGACCAGGGACGCAATAGCCTGGCGCAATTTCTTGTCCTTGAACACGCTCTCCGAAGTTTCGAACGCCAGATACCTGATGAACGGTCCCTGGTTCTTGAACACGGTCAGCTTTGAGTTCTTGCCCAGGTCACTGATGTCGGAGGGATTCAGAGACTTGTACACCAGGTCGACTTCACCCTTCTCAAGCGCCAGGCGCATGGTCGTTGCATCCGCGAAGTAGCGGATGATGACCTTGCGGAACGGCGGTTCCTTGCCCCAGTAGTTGGAGTTGTAGTCCAGCACGATCTCCTCGTCACGCTTGAAGGAGGTCATCTTGTACGGACCGAGGCCGGCCAGGGCGCCGCCTTTCAGCTCACTGGGATCCTTCACGTATTGTCCTTTGGCTCCCTCGGGGAAAGTATTCGGGCTGAGGGGATAGTACGGAGGGTTGGCCACGAGCTTGGGGAAAAAGGCCACGGGGTTCTTCAGGATGAACTTCACCGTGAGCGGATCCACGACCTCCACTGATTTCACGAAATCCGTGATGAGCCATGAGGGATCGCCCTCAATCGCGGTGTTGCGGTCGATGGTCCACTTCACCACACTCGCGTCGAACGGGGTGCCGTCTGAGAACTTCACGCCCTTGCGGAGCTTGAAGGTAAACTCGTCGCCCGCGGCATTCGAGGACCAGCCGGTGGCGAGCGCCGGCACCAGGGTGCTGCCGCCCGGCTCGTAACCGACCAAGCCGTCCATGGTGTTGTAGAATATCTCCCACGTGTGGAAGTCGTAGGCATTCGCGGGGTCGATGTCCGAAATCTTGTCCGTGGTGCCATAGACGAGCGTCTGCGCGCCGAGAGAGGACACGGTGAAGGCCAGACAGGCCACGAAGAACAATACGAACAGTCTCCTCATAGTGGTCTCCTTTTCCGTATTGATGTGAAAAAGCATACGGAGCCCTCGGACAGCTGTCAAGCATTCGGGGGGAGGAAGGAGGCGGTTGGCATTGCTCGGGACGGAAAGATGGCTGCTGCGCAGCAAGCCGGGGCCGCGACGCGGGAAGCCGGCGCCTATTCCCTCTTCGCGAGCCTGTGATCGAGCTGGAAGATCCCCGCTGAATTGGGCGGGATCTTCCTGAGAAGGTCGAGGATCTGCGAAGCGTTCTTCTCTTCCTCCACCTGCTCGGTGATGAACCATTGGATGAACACCTTGGTGGGATGGTCGTTCACCTTGTCCGCCTGATCAGCGATGCCATAGATCAGAGCCGTGACCTTCTTTTCGTGCTCGAGGCTCTGCTCGAATATCGCCTGGGGCGAGGGGAAATCCGACGGCGGCTGGGGGATGGCCTGCAGGACGATTTTCACTCCCCGGTCAATGAGGAAGTCGAACATCTTTTTGCCGTGCTCTGTCTCTTCCTCAGCCTGTTTGTACATCCAGTGGGCGAACCCTTCGAGGTTCTCCGATTCAACCACGCCGCCATCGACGTGTAAAGATACGCGGAATACCATTCGTTCTTTATCTGGTCCTGGATAAGCTTCTCGAGCTGTTTATCCATGCGTGATCTCCTTTTGCTCCGCCTATGTGAGCGTCAATGCCTGGGAGTTTTCCCACAAGCCATGAATATTGCAGTAGGAGGATGCCATGATCGTGCCGGGCCTTTCGGTCTTGAATGAGCACACCATGCTGGGGTTTGCGTAGACCGTGCTCGTGTCGGGACCGTCGGGCGACTCCCCGTGGGCTGCAAAGTCGCAGCGCGCCACCTGGAACGGGAATTTCGCTCCTGCGGGCTGGAAGTATACTTCGATCCACCTGATGTGGTGCGGGGTGGTGTTGGGGTGGGCGATCTCTTTGCCGACGCTCACCGCGACCTGCACGGTCTCCCCCTTCTTCACGGCGGCCGGCGCCTCGATCACCGGTACGTGCTTTTCCTTCTTCCAGTCAGCGGCCTGGTAAAGATCCTTCATTCCCGGCATGGTTTTCTCCTTTCCCGATTCTCAATCTACTCGATGACCCCGATGACCTCGCTCACCTCGGGCACCTTCTGCTTGAGATGTTTTTCGATTCCCAGCTTCAACGTCTGCATGCCCATGGGGCAGCCCCTGCATGCGCCGGTGAGCCGGACTTTCACTACTCCCTCGTCCGACACGTCGACCAGCTCCACGTCACCGCCGTCTGCCTCGAGGGCGGGCTTGATCTCGTCCAGCGCGGTCTGAACCTGTTCTTTCAACATTTTTTTGCTCCTTTCCGTAACGGGCGCCTCAGCGTGGGGATTTTCGCGCCCGTAGGCGCGATATCAACGTAGCGAAAATCCCCGGGGAAGTAAAGCGGACCCGGGGTTACCCGGGTCCAAGCCCGGGCGGCCCGGGTCGACGCCCGGAGGCCCCGCAGGTGAATCAACGGCGGCCTTCGCCGCTGAGCAGGTGCTCACTTGATCTCCCGTCCCCGGACACTATAATCAGTCCATGTATGAGTACGCAATAGAGGGCGGCTTTCCCCTGAAAGGGCGGATCAAGGCGAGCGGGAACAAGAACGCCGCGCTCCCCTGTCTTGCCGCCACGCTCCTCACCGACCAGCCCGTCGTCCTCTCGCAATCTCCCCGAGATCGAGGACGTGCACGTGATGATCGAGATCCTCAAGGTGCTGGGCTGCTCCGTTGAGAAGATCGGCCACAACGAGTACCGCCTGCAGACGCTGGACATCAAGCGGGAGGAAATCCCCCCCACTCGCTCAGAAGATCCGCGCCTCGATCCTCTTTGCCGGGCCGATGCTGGCGCGCAGGGGCCGCGTGCTTCTGCCGCCTCCGGGCGGCGACGTGATCGGACGCAGACCCCTGGACACCCACTTCCTCGCGCTCATGGAGCTGGGGACCCGCGTGGAGTCGGGCACCTTTTTCGCCCTTTCCGCCAACAAGCTCAAGGGCGCCGCGATTTTCCTGGACGAGACTTCGGTCACGGCGACGGAGAACACTCTCATGGCCGCCGTGCTGGCGGAGGGAACAACCGTCATCGAAAACGCGGCCTCGGAGCCGCACGTGCAGGACCTCTGCCGGATGCTGGTCTCCATGGGGGCGCGAATCGACGGGAATCGGTTCGAACATCCTTACGATCCAGGGCGTGAAAAAGCTCTCGGGCGCCGACCTTCAGGATCGGCAGCGACTTCATGGAGGTGGGCTCCCTCATCGGGCTGGCCGCGGCCACCCGGGGGGAGATCGAGATCGAGGACGCGGCGCCGCAGAACCTGCGCATGATGAAGCTCGGGCTTGCCAAGCTGGGCATCTCGTGGGAGACCTCCGGGCGACACGATCCGCGTTCCCGCGCCCCAGAGCCTGAAGGTCGTGCCGACCATGGGCGGCCAGATCCCGAAGATCGACGACGCACCCTGGCCGGGCTTCCCCGCGGACCTCATCAGCATCGCCCTCGTGGTGGCCACCCAGGCGGAGGGGACCGTGCTCATCCACGAGAAGATGTTCGAGTCACGCATGTTCTACGTGGACAAGCTCATCGGCATGGGGGCGAAGATCATCCTCTGCGACCCGCACCGCGCCGTTGTGAACGGGCCCGTCCCGCCTGGGCGGCTCGGAGCTCGTCTCCCCCGACGTGCGCGCCGGAATGGCCATGCTCATCGCCGCCATGTGCGCACAGGGGCGGAGCACGATCCAGAACGTCTACCAGATCGAGAGGGGCTACGAGAACCTCGTTCAGCGCCTTCAGTCACTCGGCGCCCGGATCACGCGGACCGGGGACTGCCCATGAAGATCCCTTTCTGGCACGTGGACGCCTTCGCCGGCGCGTTGTTCGGCGGCAACCCTGCCGGGGTTTGCATTGTCGACGAGTGGCCGGCCGTGGGCGTGCTGCAGAAGATCGCGGCGGAGAACAATCTCCCTGAAACGGCCTTTGTCGCGCGCCGCGGAGAGGTCTGCGACCTTCGGTGGTTCACCCCGGCAGTGGAAGTGGACCTTTGCGGCCACGCCACCCTTGCCGCCGCGTATGTGCTCTTCTCTCACCGCGGCTGGCCCGGCGCTTCAATCGAGTTCAACACGCAAAGCGGGCCGCTGGTGGTCACGCGCCGTGATGACCTGCTCGTGATGGACTTCCCTTCCCGTCCCGCGCTGCCCTGCGAGTCGCCCACGGTCCTCCTGCGCGGGCTGGGACGGGAGCCGGTGGAGGTGCGCGGCGCCCGGGACTACCTGGCTGTCTACGCGACGGAGGAAGACGTGCGCGCTCTCGCGCCCGACATGGCGCTCCTCGCGCGCATCGACCGGATGGGCGTCATCGTCACGGCCCCGGCGCGCGATCCCCGGGAAGCGGATTTCGTGTCCCGATTCTTCGCTCCTGGAATCGGCATTCCCGAGGATCCTGTCACGGGTTCCGCGCACTGCACCCTCATTCCGTACTGGGCGCGCAGGCTTGGAAAGACGCGATTGCGCGCACGGCAGGTCTCCGCACGCGGCGGTGAGCTCTCATGCGAGGATGCAGGGGACCGGGTGAAGATCGGCGGCCGTGCCGTTCTCTACCTTGCGGGAGAGATCGAGGTGTGAGCCGGCCCGCGGGCTGTTCGTGAACCCCCCTTACATTGCGGATGTCCTGGTCTCGTGATACCATTGTAGAGAAGTGTATTCATAGCCAGTAAAGCGGAGGAACATATCATGAAAAAGAAGGCCTTGTTCGCCCTGGTAGTGGTCCTGTTGCTCTGCGCCGGCGCCCTGAACGTGAGCGCACAGCTCAGGCTGGACATGAGCGTGAGTTTCCCCCTGTATCTCGGGGCTTATGCGAGCGGTTACGAGTCGAGCGGGTTCAACAGCTACTTCATTCCGTTTCCCGAGATCCAGCTCGCCTACCAGTTCGGCGAGGGCGCGCTCCACGGTGGTGTGGGGGCTCGGACTTTTACGTTCATCATAGAGAACATCCTGTACCCCGCGGCGTTCATCGAGTACGCGATCGATCCCATTGTGCTGAGCCTCAATGTCGGCGGATTCGCGTTTCTGGAGTTCGGGCTTCTGAGCAGCGTACTGGAGCAGAACCATATCGCGACCCTCTCGGGATTCCACAGCGTGATTCTCCCCGATTTCAACGTGGCTTACAAAGTCAACGACTGGTTCAGGTTGAGCGCCGGCATGTTCATATTTGCCCCGTTCGGCAGCGAGCTCGGAGGGTATCTCAGCGGATTTGCCTTCGCGGGCTACCTCCAGGCCAGGTTCATCGTCGTATTCGACTAGAAGAAGCCGGCCTCCCGGCCGGCTTCCTGGCTCAGAACCCCCGCTCCCGCCGGATCTCCTCGTACGCCTGCTGAATGGCCTTGAATCTTTCCTCCGCCACCTTGACGAATTCAGGGCCGAGGTTCGCCACCTTGTCCGGGTGATTCTGAAGGGAGAGCTGCCGGTAGGCGCTCTTGATCTGCTCGACGTCTGCCTCGGGGCTCAGACCGAGGATCTTCCACGCTCTTCCGGATTCCCGAAGGAACTCGGCGCGCACCTGGCGGAAGATCTGCTCTCCCAGTCCCAGGAGCGAGGTGATCCGGCTGATGAGGGCCTCTTCGGTCCTTGAAATGCCCTGCGCGTCCGCGCGTGCAATCTGGAACAAGAGCCGCAGCAGCAGCACCCTGCCCTCGAATGAGGACACCGCCGCATAGTAGGCGCAGAGCCCCTGCACATCGATCCGCGCCCTGTTGCGATACATCTCGTCGATGAGCCGCTGGATGACCTCCTGGTCCACGGAAGGGAAGCTGAAGTTCCTCCGGAAGAATTCCTTCATTGCATCGATATGGGAGACCTTCACGTTCCCGTCCGCGTCGGCAACGGAGATGGAAAGCCCGATGAGACAGGTGAGGAAATTGACCTGGGCGTTGGACACGGGATCCCCGCGGGGGACCCGGGAACGGGAAGCAGCGCCGAGGAATTGCCGGTCTTCCGCCGCCCGGTCGAATAGATGCCCGATGAGGCCCCCGAAGAGGGTGCCGAACGGCCCCGCAATGGAGCCAATGAGGGCGCCGATGAGCTTTCCGGTAATCGCCACGTCAGGCGCCTAACGCGTCGACTGCCCGGCGAGCATGATGAGCGCGACCACGAGCAGAACGACCTGAAGCGCCACGAGCACGGCCAGCGCGGCAGTGAAGCCGAATGCAAGGACGGTGAAACCGATGATGACCCGGTGCGCGTGCACGTACAGGAGTGAAAGAACGGAAAGCACGAGCGGCACCAGCGGTATCAGGATGACGGCGAATAGGGACAGCCGTCCGAAATAGCGCGCCCGAAACGCCCACCCCAGGGAGAGCGCGAAGATGGACAGGATGAGGAAGACACACGGCATCAGCATCTTCATTGCCATGTCCACGGTCAGCGCCTCGCGGGACAGCCCGAAGGAGCCCAGATCGCCGCGCATCCTCCACAGCTCCGCGAGGCCCAGCACGGCGAGCGCGTCACGTCCAAGGGACAGCGAGCGCATCTGTTCGACGGTGGGCCGCAGGGCGAGCACGTTCATCTCGGCGGGCGCGCGGGTCCCCTGGGCATAGCGCGGGAGGAACCGGAGCCGATTGTCGGTCCTGTCCACGCAGTTCATCAGGATCGAGTCTCCCTCCCTTCTCCCGTACGCCGCATTGAAGTGCCACGTCACGGCGCCCGCCGCGTCATAACGGACAGCCTCGATGTCGTAGAAGTACGCGTCCCCCTGTGACTGCTCCACCATCTTGCCGATATACACGGCCTCCGTGGCGTCCTTTTCCCTTCCGTTGAGGAAGAGGATGTTCTGCGTTCCCGGCAGTGTTTCCATCTTGCGCGCGTCGTCGAGGAAGAAGGTGCTCTGCGCCACCTTCTCGCTTGCAACGGCGAGGTAGGTGGCGATATCCGAATCCCCGGGGTTCTCTTTCTTGAGCTCGAGGAAACGGTAGTAGGCGGCGACGACATTGCCGCTGAGGAGCAGCGTGTATGCCGCCTTTTTCTGTCGGAAAAGCTCCGCTCTCTTCGCGTCCTTTTCGGACTCGAGGATGGCCCCCAGTTGTTCCGACGCCTGTGCGGCGAGGCGAAGCGCGTCGGTGCGGCGGGGATCCAGCGCTGAGGCCGCCTGTGCGTAGTAGTGGGCGGAAAACCAGTCCTGGCGACCGGCATAGAACTTGGCCTTTTCCACGAGTCCCTGTGCGCTCGTGTCCGGCGGCGTCGTTGCAAGGCCCGCCACCGACGGCCCCGGGGCCGGGGCGGACTGCCTGGCTACCTGCGCCACCAGCTCGAGACGCTGGTTTGCGGCAGCCTTGTTGGAGGGATCGATGGCAAGGTAGCGGTCCACCGAGTCGAGGCCGGCCCGGTAGTCGCCCCTCTTCACCGCAGCATCAGCCTGGCTCATGAACTGACGGGCGAGGCTGCTGCGGTATTGCATGTCGGAGAGTCCCCGGCGCGCGCCCGGATACAGTCCTTCGTAGAGCACGGAATATCCCGCGGTCAGCAGAAGGAACGTCACCAGCGTGGAGGAAACCAGCTTGTTGAACGGTTCGGGGGCGGCGCCGGGCGCGCGCCGGGCCTGTGTCACGCCGGCCAGGGATGCGCCCACCGCAACCGCCGCCGCGTGCACGGGGATCAGGTAGTCCATGAAGAGCACGAACCCGCGTTTCAGCGCGTACTCCCAGCGCATCGAGGGCAGGAACTGGGTGGCGGAGAACGTGAGAAGCGCATACGAGAAGAATGCGAGAAGGCTCAAGGCGTAGAAAGCGAAAAGAAAAGATGCGATGCGGCCGAGAAGCGACCTGTTCATGCCGCCTCCGTCTTCGTCCATCGGTCCGCGGGAATGAAGAGAATGTCGACGAGGATCAGGACGACGCCCAATGCCGCAAACGCGGCTGACGGAAACAACCGCACGAGGAGCGGGTCGGTGACCGCCCCCGCCACCTGCGGTGCGATTGTCGTGGCCAGCAGATGATACAGGGAGAAGTAGCCGCGCACGGCAATCACGAGCAGCATGATGTTCGCAAGCGGCCAGCGTGTGAGCCTGAGCAGCGCAAGGGAAGCGGCGCAGAGAAAAAGAAGCGCAAAGCAGGCGGCAAAAAACTCGCCCAGGGAGCCGTCACGCAGCTTCTCAAAATCCGCCGTGAGCGTATGGATGTCCCGGAGGAACAGATCCGTGAACCTGTCAGCGGCAAAGACACTGGTCCACGAGGGGGCAGGGCTGCCGGAAAGCGTCACCTGCGGCCTGAGGGTTGTCACGGTAAGCACGCCGGCCCGGGTGGAAGCGCTGCCCGCGGGATAGACGGACAATCGATTCTCCGCTCGCGCCGGATCGTACAACAATATCCCCTGGACGTTGCCGTCAGTGAGGGCGCGCGCGGAAAGCACGGAGTCTCCTATCCTGATGAACGTGGAAGGCTGGATGTACTGGCGCGGCACCTCCGCCGGGCCAGTAGATTTCGCGCTCAGCGTGCGAATCCAGATCATGCCGTTCACGAGCACGGCGTAGCTCACGACGAGCACGATCACCAGCCCGAGAAAACGGGAGAAGGGCTTCCTGGCCATGCGCAGACCCAGAAGCACGATGGAGAGGACAACGGAAGGTATGAGCGCCTCGGAAATGCTGCGGGGGATTCTCTGCGCGACATAGGCAGGGTTGAAAGCGCGGGTTGCCGAGTCATACATGCCCCATGTGTACAGCATGTTCAAGGCGGAAAGGACGAGGGTGGCGCACAGGAGGATGAACAGGAAAATGAACGGCGCTTTCAGGGGCTCTTTCACTGGCGCTGATCGTAGCATAAAAGACCTCACGGCACCATGTACCCCTGGCCGCGCACGCACACAATGAAGCGGCCCGCTTCGCCGGCCGCGCCGCGCACCTTTTTCCGCACGGCGACGATGTGCACGTCCACGGCGCGGCTGGCACGGGAGGGGGGCGCGTCGGCAATGGAATATGCAAGGGCCTCGCGGGGCACCGGGCGCCCTCGGTTGCGCAGAAGCGCCCTGAGAATGCGCGATTCCTGGAGCGTGAGGGTCGCCAGGCCGCCGGGGGTGCGCAGGTCTTTTCCTTCAAAGGAAACCTCACCCCAGGGAAAGCTGTAGCGCCTCTCCGCGCGGGAGAGCGCGGCGTGCGCGCGCAGGCCCAGCTCCTCGGGTGTCCACGGCTCCTTGAGGAAATCGTCGCAGCCGGCAAGAAACGCGGTCCGCATGAGCTCCGCGGGGCCCCATGCGATCACCGGCACTCCGCGGCCGGGAAGCCCCTGCGCCTCCGCTGCGGGCACGACGTACAGCTCGGCCTCGTCCGCCGGTAGCGGCTCCTCGGTGGTCAGGAAATGAAAAGGGCTTCTCCGCAGAGAAGCCCGGATACGTTCGCACACAACGGGGTCGCAGCCGACGATATTGATCGTCCGCCCTTTCTCACTTCTTGTCTTTGTCTTCAATCTGGCCCATCTTGGCCTTGAGGTCCTCCAGGAGCTTGTCGGAGCTCTGGTCGGAGGACTCCAGCTCCTTGAACTTGTCTTCCAGCTTCTGATCCGCCGTCACCTCGCCCAGCTCCTTCATGGCCTCTGCTTCCGCTTCGACCTGGTCCACTTTCTGCGCCATGCGGTCGAATGTATCGAAGGAGGAATTGGCCGACAGCGAGCCCATGGTCTGCTGGATCTGCTTCTGCGCCTCCGCCCTTTTGGCGCGGGCAACGAGCAGGTTCTTCTTCCGACTGGCCTCCTCGATCTTGGCCTGGAGCTGCCGCAGGGCGTCTTTGAGCTGTTCGACGGCGGCGTGCTGACTGTCGAACTCCTTCTGGAATGAGGCCGCGTAGCCGTCGTATTCCTGCTTGCGGACGAGCGCTTCCTTTGCAAGATCATCCTTGCCCGCTTTCACGGCAAGCATGGCCTTCTTTTCCCAGTCCTCTCCCTGTGACTTGTTCTCCAGCGCCTGCCGCTCGAGCTTCTTCTCATCCGCAATCGCCATGGCCACCTGTTTCTTGGCCTCGAGAAGCTGCTCGTTCATGTCCATGATGAGCTGGTTGAGCATCTTCTCGGGATCTTCAGCCTTGCTGATGAGGGCGTTGATGTTGGCTTTGAGGACCGTGCGTATCCGATCTAGAATCCCCATGGATTCCTCCTGCTATGCCTTGACTCGGTACTTCGAGAGGGGCCGATAGTGCTGGGCAAGGGCGAGCCCGATTGCGTCGATTGACGCTTCGAACTCTTCCAGGTCCATGGGCTCCGCTTCCAGGGTGTCGATGATGACGATGTTCTTTCCGTCCACGGCGTATGCCCCGTGCACCATGTCCGTGGCGTTGAGCCGCAGCAGCTCCTCGAAGAGTTTTTCCTTGCCCACAGCAGGGATTTCCATGACGTGGATCCGCATGATGACCAGCGGCTCGGTAAGAACAATCAGGAGGTTTTCCAGGCCCTTCTGCGTGTCCCGCACCACCCAGGTGTTGGGAGCCGCTGCCTGGAAGGAGAGGGTGAGCTTGACGAGGTAGCTCTCGATCTTGTCCCGCGGGCTCATGCGACCTTCCTCAACCGAGGAATACCTGGCCCGCGTTGTCGATGGCGAGAATAGTCTTGCACTCCGAACAGCGGAACCGTCCCGGCTTGGAGGCTTTCAGCTTCTTGCTGCAGATGGGACATTTGAATATGCGGGGGAAAGTGGCGCCCTTTCCTTCCTCCCCGCGCGCGGCGAAGAAGGAGACGGCCTCGTCGAGATTCTCCTTGATGTTGAAGAACTGGGAGAATCCGAGCAGCTGGAAGACCTCGTAGACCTTGGGCTGGATTTCGAGAAGCACCAGGTCGCCTCCGCGGGGTTTGACGGCCTTGAGAAACGCGGTGAAGGAGCCGATGCCGGTGCTGGAGACATAGTTCAGGCCGCTGCAATGGAAGATCAACTTGATGAAGGAGGCCTCTATTGCCTTGGCCACGCGCTTCTGAAAGTAGTTGGAATTGTAGGTATCTATGTAGCCGGTGAGATAGAGCACGAGGCACCCGTCCGTGTCCTCGATTTTCTGGAGGCGTATTTTGAGGCTGTCGTCCTTTTCGTCGTCGAACCCTGGAACAATCTCGTTGTTACTCATGGCGCCCCTTTGCCTGCAATAATTCCATTTGGCCCATTATAGTATAGTCCTCACGGACATGCGCCGCAAGGGCTCCAACCGACGAAATCCCCTGGTGATAATCACTTATTCTACGGGTTTTCGTTTTTTTTGTCAAATATGACCGGTACCTGGATGTCCCCACGGATCGCCGCCTACCTGTTCGGGTCCCATTGGAGGGACACGCTGCCCATGTTGTACGTGCTGGACCCCACCCCGCTCGAAGAGCCCAGGGGAAGCCGGTACTCTCCCCTGTAGCGCGCGCCCAGGAGCCATTCTCCGAGCCGGGTGGAGAAACCCGCCGTAAGGACATACGCCTGCAGGGAGTCCTGCGCATTGTCGGCCAGCTCCCAGCGGCCGGCGGTACCCGCTTCCAGTGTCGTGCCTTTCACCACGGTGAACGCGGCGTTCATTCCCGCTTTCAAGGCGAGGGTATCCTTCGGCAGCCCCTGCCAATCGAGCTCGGGAAAGCTCTTGCCTTTCATCCCCATGAGGTAGCCGAGCTTCCATGCCTCTCCAAGGTGAAAAGTCCCGTCGTGCTCCAGATCAAGATATGAATAGTCGCCCGCCTGCAGGTAGTAATCCTTCATCGAGCTTCGGAGCGTCAGGCCGAATGACGCCGACTCGACATCCTCCTTCACGCGCAGGCTCACAGTATTGCGGAGCGAGGAAGGCTGGAGGGTCTCGTCGTCAGGGTCTTCGCTTTCACCCTCCGCCGCCTCGTACCTCAGCGTGAAAACAGGAAGCTTCCAGTCAAGGGACCAGGCAGGCAGGCAGGCGAAGAACAGGAGGAGGGCCATACTTTTTTTCATGGCCCCATTATCGGACGTCTCCCGCGGTGAGACAAGAGGGTTATTTGCCCGCGGAACGGCCGAGGTATGCTTCCTGGATGCGCGGGTCTGACTTCAGCATTTCCGAGGACCCTTCAACCGCGATCCTGCCGATTTCGAGCACATATCCTCTCCCGGCCAGCTCCAGGGCCTGGCGGGCATTCTGCTCCACCAGGAGAATCGCCACGCCCTGGCGGTTGATTTCCAGGATGATATCAAAGATGAGGTGCACGAGGATGGGCGCAAGGCCCAGGGAGGGCTCGTCAAGGAGAAGGATCCGGGGAGTGCTCATGAGAGACCTGCCGATGGCGAGCATCTGCTGCTCTCCCCCGGACAAAGTGCCCGCAAGCTGCCGCCGACGTTCTTTCAGGATCGGAAACAACGCGAACACCCTCTCGCGCGCTTTCGCGATTTCCCGCTTCTCATTGCGCCGCACGAAGGCGCCAAGGGTCAAATTCTCGTCGACGGTGAGGGTGGCGAACACCCTCCGGCCTTCAGGGGCGTGTGAGATGCCCCTTTGCACGATGTCATAAGCGGGGACGCGATGCAGCGGCGCGCCCTGGAAACGCACCTCTCCTCCCTGCAGGGGGAGAAGCCCGGATATGGCGCGCAGGAGCGTGCTCTTGCCGGCGCCGTTTGCCCCCAGGACCGTCACGATCTCGCCTTCCTCCATCGAGAGGCTCACCCCTTTGAGCGCAACGCGCGCGCCGTAGCGAATGCGGAGGTCGTTTACCTGCAGCAGGGCCGACATGCTCATGACCTCACGCCCAGGTATGCTTCAATGACTTTCGGGTCATGGTAGATGTGTGCGGGAGGACCCTCGGAGATCTTCTCCCCGCCGTCCATGACGGTGACCCAGTCGGAAATGCCCATCACGACGTTCATGTCATGCTCGATCAGGAGCACGGTGAGCTGCTCGTCGCGAATGATGGCCCGGATGAACTCCATGAGGTCTTCGGTCTCGCGCGGGTTGAGACCGCTTGAAGGCTCGTCCAGAACCAGGAGACGCGGGGAGGTTGCCAGGGCGCGCGCGATCTCCAGCATCCGCTGCCGGCCATAGGGGATATTGCGCGCAAGCTCGTCCCGGAATTCCCAGAGCCCCACCAGTCGGAGCCTTTCCTCCGCGCGCTCCCGGATCTCGCGCTCCTCGTTGCGCTGCGATTTCGTGCGGAACAGGGACGCGGCCACACCGGAGAAGGTGCGGCAGTGCCGCCCGGCCATGACGTTTTCAAGGCAGGACATGTTCGAGAACAGGCGGAGGTTCTGGAATGTGCGGGCGATCCCCTTCTCCACGATCCGGTGCGGCGGCCGGCCCGTGATCTCCTTTCCTTCGAAAAAAACGCTCCCGCGCTCCGGCCGGTAAATCCCCGTTACCACGTTGAACACGGTGGTCTTGCCCGCGCCGTTCGGCCCGATCAGGCTCGCGATCTCTCCTCTGTGCACGCGCATGTCCAGGGAGTCCACGGCCGCAAGCCCGCCGAAGCTCTTTGTCAGTCCCGCCGTCTCGAGGACGATGGCGCCGTCCCGCGTGAATGTGTCCTCCGCCGCTGAATCGCGGGCCTGCAGGCTACCCATCGCGCCTCCAGAGCTTGCGCAGCAGGTCCCGCCCTTCCATTCCCCCTCGGCGTCGGGGCCAGAGGCCGCCGGGCCTTACCATCATCATCAGGATCATGGCCACCCCGAAGACCACCATGCGATAGTTGGCGAACGAGCGGAAGATCTCGGGAAAGAGGCTGACCGCGGCCGCGCCGATGATCACGCCCGGCACCGATCCCATGCCGCCGATCAGCACGATGCTGAACATCAGGCATGACTCCCAGAAGCTGAAGCTCTCCGGGGACACGATGAGGAGCTTGCTCGCGTAGAGGTTCCCCGCGATGCCCGCCAGGGCCGCGCCCAGAACGAAGGCAAGGAGCTTGTACGCGCGCACGTTGATGCCGGCGGCCTGCGCGGCCACCTCGTCCTCGCGGATGCAGTTCCACGCCCTGCCGATTCGTGAGCGCTGCAGCCGAAGCAGGCCGAAGATGCTCACGCCGACCACGATCCAGACCAGGAAGTAGTAGCCGAGGGAGCTGTCGATGGTCAGGAATCCGAGGGAAGGGGACTGGATCCCGCTCACACCGTTGGGACCTCCGGTAAGACCGAAGGGGTTGTTGATCAGGGCGAGGCGGACTATCTCCCCCATGCCGATCGTCACGATGCAGAGATAGTCTCCCCGCAGGTGGATGATGGGGAACGTCACCAGGTAGGCGAAGAGGCCGGCTGCCACGGCGCTCACCGGCAGCAGGATGAGGATCGGAATGCCGAACCGGGTGTTGAGAATGGCCGTCGTGTACGCGCCGATGGCATAGAACCCGGCATGCCCGAGGTCGTACAGGCCCGCTTCCCCCAGGACAATATTCAGGCTCAGCCCCAGGAGAGCGTAAATGCCGAAGAAGAAACCCACGTCGATGAAATAGCCCGCCGTCACGAACGGGTAGGCGGCAAAGAGGGCGATCACGAACGGAAGCGCCGCGCGGCGGAGGACGGGGGTGAGCGTGCCGGCCATTCTCAGACCTTTTCCGCTATCTTCTCACCGAAAAGGCCGTTGGGGCGGAAGATCAACACGAGGATCAGGATGAGAAAGACGAACACGTCCTTCCACGCCGTGGAGATATAGGCGCTGCCGAACATTTCCAGCACGCCGAGGATAAGGCCGCCGAACATCGCTCCCGGGAAGATTTCCGATTCCGCCCAGGATCGTGGCGGTGAAGGCTTTCAAACCGTAGTTCCAGCCCATGGTGAAGCTGATCTGTCGGTAGTACACGCCGACCATCACTCCGGTCAGCGCGCCCAGGGCGGGTCCCAGGATGAAGATGAACCGTATCACCTTGTTGAAGTTGATGCCCATCAAGGCTGCCGTGTCGCGGTCCAGGGCCGTTGCGCGGATCGCGGCCCCCCACGTGGTTTTCTGGATCACGAAGTACAGCACGGTCATGAGGAGAAACGAAACAGCGAGGATCAGGATCTGAAGCGCGGTCAGGCTGATCCCGCCGACCACGATGTGCACGTTGGGGATCAGCTTCGCGGGATACGCCTGGTAGCGCGGTCCCCACACGATCATGATGAGGTTCTGCAGGATGAGTGATGCGCCGAGCGCGGACACCACGGCCGGCAGGCGGCCCGCCGGATAGATGGGCCGGTAGGCCACCCGCTCGACCAGGACGCCCACCAGGGCCAGACAGAGGGCGGCGGCGATCATGGCGACCGCCAGGCCGCCCCACAAGCCCAGGTGGGTCGTCACGAAAGCCGCGCCGAGCACCAGCAGGGTATAACCGAAGTACGAGCCCAGGGTGAAGAAATCGCCGTGGGCAAAGTTGATCAGCTTCAGCACGCCGTAGACCATCGAGTAGCCCAGCGCGATCAGCCCGTAGAACGAGCCGATGGTGAGACCGTTGATCAACTGCTCGAGAAATACCCGCATTGCGTCGGGCTACTTGGAGATGACGATCTTTCCCTGGTCGTCCACCACGTACAGGAACATGGGCACCCCTTCGCGGTCACCCTTGTCCGTGAACCCGATCTTGCCGGTGATCCCCTGCACTCCGTTCACCTTGTTCCTGAAGAAATCGGCGAGCACCGTCCCGTCCATGGAGCCGGTCGTGTTCACCGCGTATGCGATGATGTTCACGGCGTCCGCCGCGTACACGGGCCACGGGCTGGAGGGGATTTCCCCGTATTTGTCCTTGTAGGCTTTGAGGAACTCGGCCGCCTCCTTGGTAGGCAGGTCGCCGGGCAGAGGCTCATTGGTCATATAGGAGCCTTTTGCGATGTCGATCCCCGTGATCTTCACGAACTCGTCATTGATGGCGGCATTGCCGCCGACGAAGGGACAGGTAATCCCGATCTCGCGGGCCTGGGCGACCAGGAGCGCCGCCTCGGCATAGTAGCCGGTGTAGTACCAGAGATCCGGCTTCGCCTCGCGCATATTCGTGAGAGGAACCCGGAAATCTTTCTCCCCGGGGGTGATGGCATCGTAGTAGACGATCTGCACCTTGCCGGAATCCACCATCGCCTTCAGTGCGTCACGGGTGTTTTCCGCGAGGCCCTTTCCGAAGGCGGTGTTGTCATGCATGATTGCGATCCGCTTTGCCCCGAACTTCTGAGGGACAAAGTCCGCAAAGAACTTGCCTTGCGAATCGTCCCGTCCGCACGTGCGGAAGAAATACTTCAGGCCATGCTCGGTCAGCCGAACCGCCGTGGCTCCGTAGGCAATGTTCACCATCTTCGCCCTTTCGTAGATATTGGAGGCCGGTTCCGTGATGGATGAGCCGTACGAGGAGATCGAGGCGACGACGCCCTTGTGCCCGACGATCTTGGTGGCGGCGAGGGCTCCCGTCTGCGGCTGGCCGGCATCGTCTTCCGCGACGATCTGGATCTGCCGCCCGCCCAGGATCCCGCCTTTCTGGTTGATCAGCGCGGCGGCGATCTCGCAGGACTGTTTGGCCATCTGCCCCTCATAGGCCCAGGCTCCCGTGATGGGGCCCTGCAGACCGATCAGGATCGGGCCCTTGTCAGCGGCGAACCCCGCGAAGGCGCTCACCAGGATGAGAAGAGTCGACAAGACTGCGATTCGTTTCATTGTGTGTCCTCCTCTTTGAGACTTTCGCTGAGATGAGAAAGGTTATATCGCGGAACCCGCGAAAATGCCATGGGGTACCACGGCGGCGGAATGCCAGGGGTACCATGGCCGGTGTGGGCAACCCGTTCTCCTTTCGGCTATTCTGGGGGCATATGAGCGGCAAGATGGACGTGAGGATCGTGCTGGTGAGACCCCGGGATCCCCGAAACGTCGGGGCGGCCTGCCGGGCAATGAAGTGCATGGGATTCACCTCACTGGCAATCGTCATGGATGAGCCGATCGATCCGCGGCAGGCGCGGACAGTGTCCCATTACGCCTCGGACGTGCTGGAGAGCGCCTTGATCTGCACCGACCCGCGGGACGTTATTCAGGACGCGGTGCTCGTGGCCGGGACGACGCGCCGCAGGGGACGAAACAGGAAGTATTTCACCCTTTTCCCCGAACAGCTGGGCCGGCGCATCGCCTCCATGGGGAAAGGAACCGTGGCCGTGCTGTTTGGAAACGAAGAAACGGGACTTACCGATGACGAGCTCGCCCTGTGCCACGTGGCGGTCACCATTCCTGCCTCTCCGGACTTTCCTTCGCTCAATCTCTCTCACGCCGTACAGGTGATCTGCTACGAGATCTTCCGCGCGCAAAGCGCCGACCACCTCTCGCCGTTTTCCCCGATCAGCGCCCAGGCGGTGGACGAGCTGGTGTCCGTGGTCACCGGGTCTCTCTCAAAAATCGGTTTTTTCACTATCGTAGGACCGGAGCAGATGGCCGTCTTTTTCAAGGACATCCTGGCCCGGGCCAGTCTCTCCGTGAGCGAGGCAAGAAGGCTGGGGGTGACCTTTCGCAAGATCGCGGGACTCGCGACAAAGAAACACCCGGCGCCGCGCTCATCGACGAGGGGAATTGACCCGGGGGCTGATCCTCCATAGTATGTGCAGCAAGGAGTCGTTCGATGCGCAGATCAGTTCAGCTCCTGGCATGCGTGATTCTCCTTCTTGGCGCCGTCGTGCTCCCCGCTCTTTCACGAGGAGACTTCGACAGGGTCGTGGACTTCTCCGTCACGTTGAAGACGCTCGCCGCGGTCGCGGACGGCAAGGCGCCCCTCCCCACCGGGAAGATGCTCCTGCTCTCCGGCACGGTCTCCGACGTCAACATTCTCAACAAGGACGCGCAGGGCTTCAAAGTCAGGATCGAGCTGATTACCGGAGAATGGATCGGACTGGAAGACGTGAAGGCGTACGCGTGCTACGTCGAGTTCAGCGGCCCCGAGTTCTTCAAGGTCTTTCCCGCGCGGCCGCCGCGCACGGCCACCCCGGACGTGATCAGCCTCAACTCGCGGGTCGTCGTGGTCTGCAGCCCGCTGGACATCGTGAATACCCCCCAGGGGGAGAAGCACGTGCGCGCCGCGGGCGCCTACATCAGGACCATCGAATAGCCTGCCCCCGCAGCCTGGGGCCGCTCATTCCATTCAGTCGAACGTGACGTCGCGGGCCCCGATCGTTCCGGTGTCCGCGGACAAGGCCGCCCTTTCCATCACATTGCGAAGCTCGCGTATGTTGCCCGGCCAGTCGTGCGCGCAGAGTTTCTCCCGCGCCTCCGCCCCGATGGCCCCCGGTCTCTTCAGGAGCGAGAGAAAGTGCGCCGCGAGAATCGGGATGTCCTCCCTGCGCTCCCGCAGCGGGGGGATCCTGATGGGCAGGACGCCGAGCCGGTAGAAAAGGTCGGCGCGGAACCTGCCGTCTCCCGCATGCGCCTTGATCTCCCTGTTTGTCGCAGAAACGACGCGCACGTCCAGGGGGATTGCGCGGCTGCCGCCTACCCGTGTCAGCTCTTTCTGTTCGATGATCCGGAGAAGCCGGGTCTGCGCTGCCGGGGACATTTCTCCGATCTCGTCCAGAAAAAGCGTGCCGCCGTTGGCCTGCTCGAAGCTGCCCGCGCGGCACACCGCATCGGTAAATGCGCCCTTCTCCGCGCCGAACAGCTCAGTCTCCAGCAGCGTTTCCGGCAGCGCGCCGCAGTTGAGGGCTACGCAGGGACCGCCCCGTCGGCGCGAGGCCTCGTGGATGGACCTGGCCACGAGCTCCTTGCCCGTCCCGCTTTCTCCCAGGATGAGAACCGGAGAGTCCGACGGCGCGTAGCGAAGGATGAGCTCCTTCACCTCGCGCATGCACGCGCTCTCCCCGATCAACGATTCCAGAAGCGCCCGGCCTGCCGCGGACGCCGCTGCCCGGCGCGCATCCGCCCCGCTGACCACCGTGCGGAGCGTGCCCAGGAGCTCCTTCAGCTCGTAGGGCTTGACGATGTAGTCGCACGCGCCCGCCAGTATCGCCTCTTTCACCAGCCGGGGGTCGGTCAGCGCCGTCAGCATCACGACGGGCGGCGGCAGGGGCCGGGCCACAATTGCCTTGAGCGCCGCGATGCCGTCCAGATCGGGGAGATTGATATCGAGGAGAACGACATCCGCTGATTCATGCGCAACGGCCTCGATGCCCTGCCGGGCCGTATATGCCGAAATCAGCACATAGGGCTCGGGGAGCACCATGTCGAGGGTCCGGTGCGCCTGGGGATCGTCGTCGATGAAGAGGACTTTTACCATCCCGAATGTACTTTCTTTCTGACAGGGATTGTATAAGAATATGGCTGGACCCGCAAGAACTTATCACATCTCGGCACGCGCGGAAAAACACGTCCGGGCTCACGGGACCTCCATGTCGCTGTTCAGCGATTGCCCCCGCAGGACCATGTGGGATAGGGGCGGCCTCTCCACAGAGGCCTACCGTCGAGCGGCCAGGGCCTTCCTCGCCTGGCGGGCACGGCCCCCCGCCGACTCTCCGGTTTTATAGAGGAGTCACGCAGGGCGGGGGCATCCGCCTCCAAACTCAACCGCGATCTGTATGGCGGCAAGGCGGCAATCCTTCAGGCGGTCCAGCGCCAGGGCATGGCCGCCCGCGAGCTTGCAATGCTTAAAGCGCCCCGGACTCAATCCCAGGTGCCAAGTGAACGCCCCCTGAGACTGCGGAGGGGAGGCCCGCCTGGATCGTGGCGTTGCCCCCGGTGATAGTGACTGTGGTGCCCGTACGGCGTCCGCCGCCTCACTAGAGCAGTTCCCCTCAATTCCATAGCCGCGCAAGGTACCCCCGGCTTGTGCCGTTGTAGGTGGTGAAGTTCCCGCCGATGAGGATCTTGCCGTCGCTTTGCACCGCGACCGAGTCCACAGCGCCATTCGCCCCGGCGCCCGTGGCAAGGAAGCCGGTGTCCAGGCTGCCGTCGCTGTTAAGCCGCGCAACATACCCCACGGGCTATGCCGTTGTAGGTGGTGAAGAACCCGCCGATGAGGACCTTGCCGTCGCTTTGCACCGCGACCGATTACACCTGGCTATTCGCCCCGGCGCCCGTGGCGAGGAAGCCGGTGTCCAGGCTGCCGTCGCTGTTAAGCCGCGCAACACGCCCTCGGGCTGTGCCGTTGTAGGTGGTGAAGTCCCCGCCGATGAGGATCTTGCCGTCGCTTTGCACCGCGACCGAGTTCACAGGCTATTCGCCCCGGCGCCCGTGGCAAGGAAGCCGGTGTCCAGGCTGCCGTCGCTGTTAAGCCGCGCCACACGCACCCGGCTTGTGCCGTTGTAGGTGGTGAAGTCCCCGCCGATGAGGATCTTGCCGTCGCTTTGCACCGCGACCGAGTTCACTTGGCTATTCGCCCCGGCGCCCGTGGCAAAAGCGGTGTCCAGGCTGCCGTCACTGTTAAGCCGCGCCACATACCCCCGGCTTGTGCCGTTGTAGGTAGTGAAGGTCCCGCCGATGAGGACCTTGCCGTCGCTTTGCACCGCGACCGAGTACACATCGCCATTCGCCCCGGCGCCCGTGGCAAGGAAGCCGGTGTCCAGGCTGCCGTCGCTGTTAAGCCGCGCAACATGCCCCCGGGCTTGTGCCGTTGTAGGTGGTGAAGTCCCCGCCGATGAGGATCTTGCCGTCGCTTTGCACCGCGATCGAGCACACAAGTCCACTCGCCCCGACGCCTGTGGCAAGGAAGCCGGTGTCCAGGCTGCCGTCGCTGTTAAGCCGCGCAACATACCCCCGGCTTGTGCCGTTGTAGGTGGTGAAGACCCCGCCGATGAGGATCTTGCCGTCGCTTTGCGCCGCGAACGAGCACACCTGGCTACTTGGCCCGGCGCCCGTGGCAAAAGCCGGTGTCCAGAGTCCCGGGGTAGTGGATGGTATATGCGGCAGAGGAGACCGTGGAATCCGACCAGCCGGATTTGTACGCGATAGCCTTTATTGTCTCGCTCGCCGAAACAGTAACCGTGACTGGAGCGGGCGCGCCGCCACTGCTCGTCGGCGTACTACCATCCGTGGTGTAGTTTATGAGAGGCGCCTGCGCGTCGTGGTACTGATGGTCACGGTCTGCGCGCTGTTATAAGTCCCAGCGGGAGGGCTGAAAGTGGGTGCGGCAACCAGGAGGATGTAGGTGGCAGAGGGTACGGTTGAATCAGCATATCCGGCTTTATACGCAATGGCCCTTATCGTCTCGCTCGCTGAAACAGTAACCGTGACTGGAGCAGGCGCACCGCCACTACTCATCGGCGTACTACCATCCGTGGTGTAGTTTATTAACGCCCCTGCTGTCGTAGTACTGATGGTCACGCTCTTCGCAGTAGCGTAAGTCCCCGCAATCGGGTTGAACTGCGGAGTCGATACCTGAGAATAGTTGATGACATATGTGGCCGAGGCAACAGCCGAAGCCGTCATTCCTGACTTTGTGGCGATTGCTTCGATCGTCTCGGTTGTGCCGTTGCCGGAACAGAGATAGCTCCGTTGTAGAGTGTCGAGGAAGTAGTCGGTGTTTCGCCGTTCGTTGTGTAGTAAATCGTCGCCCCATTGGTGGAGTCGGTTATGGTTACGCTCAGGTCAGACGAATAGGTCCCACTGGTGAAGTTGAAAGCGGGCGTTGCGACCTGGCCTGTCGCGTTTGGTTTGCCTTGCTGCGCTGTCTTAAACGCGGTCAGTACCGATATGTCCTCACAGCCCCACAGCGCCAAGACCATCGAGAGGAGCGCCGCAAAAATGGGCAGAAACTGAACTCGTGTCTTCATCACTCCTCCCATACGACGACTCCACTTACGCCGGCAACGTTGGCAGCGCGTGTGGCCTCTTCCCCTTTCAGGTCCAGGTAGGCAAACTGCAGGGCGAGGTCTGGGTCCTTGGCTTTCAACTCTGCGTAGACTTTCTTGACGCGGAAGTAGTCCTCGAGGTCATGACTGGCCTTGGCGACCGCCAAAAGCACCCTCGGATTCTCGGGGTCCTTGGCATACGCGCGATTGTAGTAATCCAAGGCCTTCTCTTTCTGGTCGCTCAGATAGAGGATGTTGCCTATGTTTAAGAGAGCCGGAACGTACTCCGCTCTCGCAAGGAGCTTCTCGAACTCTTTTTGCGCCCGATCGTACTGGCCATACCGAGCATAGAGAACCCCCAGCGCGTTTGCCGGTTTTCGAGGATCCTGCGCCTTCTTGATCTGACTCTCCAACGCTGCAACTCTAGGGAAAATCTCCTGATCGATGAACTTGCCCGCCTCTTCCTGATACTGCGCTCACGATCTTCTCAGAAGGAGGAAGATTCACAGCCACTTCAGCTCCAGGGAGTCCGACCGGCTCGTACAGCTGCCACGCATCATGGAGGGGATAGAAATCGGCCTGGTTGCGTGAAAGATTCTCCCTCCACTCCTTGGCCCCATCCTGCCATGCCTGCAGGAATCCGGCGCTTTCGGTTACCTCGACAGGGATCCAGCTCTTCTCATTTCGGAAGATCAGGTCATCCGCACGGGAGAAAGTCTTTCTTGCCTCATCGGGACTCACCCCGGTGGAGAAGGCGATGAAGATGTGCCCAGGGATCGTGATGAACGCCGTCTCTATCCCCACCGACTCCAGGAGCGCGGAATAGAGAACCGAGAAATCGCTGCACTTCCCGCCCTTGTATTGCAGGGTCTGGCGCGGGAACTGGATGTAGTCCGCTACCTGCTTGTTTGCCGTGACGGTAGGAATGGGATCCTGCGAATAGGTCAGCCCGAAAAGCTGGAGGGCTTGGAAAAAAGCGATCGCGGTGAGCAGATTGGGATTGACCGCGCCCTGGATTTTCCCCTTCACCATGCTGTTCACGTTTCTTGAGAAGGTAAGTACCGCGGGGTCCTTGGTGGTCACAAAGGCTGCCGCTCTTCGGTCATCTGCCCAGGTGGTGGCGTTCCTGTCCAGGATGGGGATGCTCTGCACCAGGTTCTGGTGCTGTACCTGCCCGCCCAGCGTGTACTCCACGTCCACCCGTGCCTGGGTTTTAGTTTTTTCCGTCGTCTGCAAGATGGTTGGGAGGAACAGGCCGAAGAGATCCACCGACTTTGATTCCCCAGGCCCAAGCTCCGAGGGAGCCGGGCAGTCCTTCGGGTCGGCCATGAACTCCTTGATCTGGAAGCTCACCTTGATGCCTGTGATGGGCTGTCCCGATGTGTTGCTCAGCACCACCTTCCCAAGCGGATGGGTGTCGTAGTAGGTGTGAAACACAGGATAGACATCATCGAAGGACAGTTCTTTGAGCTCCAGGGAAGCCGCGGGCTTCTGTGGGGGCTGTTCATTCGGAGCCTGCTCGTTCAAAGGCTGGGCCTTCACAGGAGGCGCTTGCTGCATCTTCACAGGGGTCGTGGCACTGGAAGGAGCGAGGTCATACGAGAGCCCGATGGAGGCACTGAGGCCGTTATACAGGCCAAAGTAATAAACGTATGAAGCCCCAACACTCACGTGCCAGGGGCCGGGCAGGAGGATCACGCCTGCTTCCGCCGAGACGAACGGGTTGCCCCCGGAGGTGGAAAAGTCATTATTGAGGAAGCTGAAAAAGTATCCCCCGGAGATACCCACAGTTGCGGACAACCATGGCAGGAGGTCGAATCTCAGACCGCTACCCAGTGAGGCGGAAGTCACCGAAGCAGACAGAGAAGCCCCGCCGGTTGCCGTGTCGTAGTCGTAGCCCAATCCGCCAGATACATAAACCAGGGGTAGGAAGGGCAAACGGTACTCCGCTCCAAACCGTATTCCCCCGCCCAAACCGAATACCGGGCTGCTCGCGCCCAGAGGAATATTGAGCCCGGGAGTCACCTGCACGGACAAAAGCGAAAGGGTTTGAGCTGGGGGATTTGTGACCTTGGCTACGGCTTCGGTTGACTGGACCTGCGCGAACATCAGGGCCGGCAAGCCAACAAGAAGCAATCCAAACATGACCCTTTTCATTGGCGCACCTTTTTTTGAAATCTACTTAAGTATTCGTACCTCTCATTCTATCATCTCAGAGAGCTTCCCGCAATATCATCGCATTTGCGGCTTTTGCAGAGGGGTGGTCAGCGTGCAACACGCGTGCATGATTCCCCCGGCGCTCCGACAGCCGCCTCCTCGGGCGGCCCTGAACCTGCCAATATGCGTCAGTGCCTTTCAGCTTTTCACTATCCTGCGTGTATTCCAACGCTGTCATTTCCGCGGGCGCTCCGCCCGGCGGCCCTCAGCGTCGATCGCGTGGTCCCCACCGCCATCGCCAGAGCGGCCGGGTGAAGTTCGGCCTGCCCGGGCCATCCGTCGGCGCGGGGTCAACCGCGACAGCGCTTCCCCCCTCGACCCAGACGTTTATGCTGCGCGCCACCTCGTCGTCCAGGGCGATGCTTGCCCCCTCGCATTCGATGACGTACGAAGGGTACTCCTGGTGGAGCTTGACGACCCTCCCCGGGCGTATCTGCAGCGAGGTGAGCCGGTGGAGCTGCTGGTCGCTTTTTGTGTACACGTACGCGACCCGGGCCGACTGCCCGATCTTCAGCTCGGTAAGAGGCACGATCAGCTTCTGCACGTAGCGCGCCGAAACACGACAGCATTCGCCCTCGGGGATCGGGAACCCATGCGGGCATTCACGGGGATGCCCGAGGAGCGTGCAGATCCCTTCCACGATTTCGGTGTTGAGAATGTGCTCGAACTCGCACGCGCCCGGCTCGAACTCTCTGCCCAGCACGTCATGGATGAGCCGCTCGCCTATCCTGTGGGCACGGATGAGCCGCTCGGCGTGCGCGGAGCCTGCCGCGGTAAGTGAGATCTCTTCACCGGCCAGGACCACGAGGCTGTCCCGCGCAAGCTCGGCAAGGTCCACCTCCCGATAGCGGTCCGCAAGCTCTCCCCGCAGGGCCGGCACGGTGGAGCAGCCCCGCTCCCGCAGCTGCCAGAGGCGTTCGAGCATTTCGTCCCGCTCGTTCGCGCCGTTCATAGACCGAGCACTCCCGCCGTGAGAACCAGGAACTCATGCACGGCGCCGGTGAGGACGAAGGACATCAGGTAGATGCCGATCACGATGATGACGGCGACCCGCGCGCCCAGCTCCTTGAACATTGCCGCGATATTGGCAAAGCACTGCGCAAATGTGACGAGGAGCACCACCGCGACGATGCTCTGCACGCCGTTGAGAATCCCTTCCCGTGACATCCTGAGGATCAGGCCGGCCGCGGCCTCGCTGCGCGCCAGCGTGAGCAGCAGGGCATCCACCATGTCCAGGGGAAGCCCCAGCCAGCCGGTCATGAGCGGCTTCAGGGCCTGTTTCAGGAGCGCCAGGATTCCGAGCTTGTCGATGACGAACATGGCAAGCGAGGCGACCAGAAAGATGGGGATCGCTTCCCGGAGGAACCAGAGCAGCCTGTATCCGGTCTTTCTGGCAACCGCGGATATGCGCGGCACCCTGATGGGGGGAAGCTCCTGGATGAACTGGCTCCCCTTTTCAGCGGGCAGGACCCTGTTGAGCGCGAGGCCGACGCCGACCTCCGCGAGCACAAGGAACGCGAAGGCAACGACGAAATACGAAAGCCCGTGCTGGCCGAGGATGGCAATGGCCAGTCCCATCTGGGCGGAGCAGGGAATTGCAAAAGCAATGAGGGCGATGACGATGATCTTTTCCTTGCGGGACTGCAGGTTGCGCGCCGTCATTGTGGCCATCGTCTTGCACCCGAACCCGAGAACGAGAGGGATGACCGCGTTGCCGGTGATCCCGATCTTTTCGGACAACCGCCGGGTGAGGATGGCCAGGTTCGGCAGATACCCGATGTCCTCCAGGAGGCCGAACACGAGGAAAAAGACGGAAAGAATGGGGAGGACCGTCGTGAGGGAGTTGAAAAGACCGAGGGTGAGAAGTCCGTGGGGCCCGATGAGGAGGTCCTTCCACAAGCCCGCGGGGAGAAGAGTGCCCACTTCTCTCACCACGGGGTCCGAGAGCGCCGTGGTGAGGAACAGGGAGAGTGCGCCCGCAACGCCGACAACCATGAGGTAGACGACACCAAGGAAGAACCCGAGGATGGGCAAACCGTACAGAGGGTGGCGGCACATGCGCGCGAAGGTTTCCGAGAAGCGCGGCCGCGGCGCCGCTGTGGAGCTCGAAACGGCGGCCGCCACCTCATCCACCCAGCGGTTCCTGCGCGCGCTCAGCGTCATTCCCGCCTTGCCGGCAAAGCCTGATCGGATCCCCTCCAGCTCGGCCTCCCGGCCTTCGCGCACCGGGTTCCCGAAAGAGCTCGAGAGGAAGTCACGGAATGAGGGATCGTTTTCCAGGAGAAGGACGGCGGCCTCATGGGGGTGGGGACAGCGCGGGGAAAGCAGGCCGGCGACCCTGCTGATTGCCGTATCGAGGGGATTCCCGTAGCGCAGCGGAAGCGGTGCAGAGACGGGTGCCACGAGGATCCGGGTGAGCTCAGTGATGCCTCTGCCGGGCGCGGGAGACTGTACCACGGGCACCCCCAGCAGACGGGACAGCTTCTCCGCATCGAGCCGTAGACCTCTCTGTGCGCTTTCTCCTACGGCGGTGAGGACCAGGACGAGGGGAATACCGAGCCCCATCAGGTCGGCCGTAAGGAGCAGCGATTCCTTGAACCGATTGGCATCCACGCATTGGACCAGGATGTCCGGTGCGTCCTCGAAAAGCAGGGAGCGCACCACCAGCTCCTCTTCCGATTGTATGTAAAGACCGTGCAATCCCGGTGTGTCCGCCACCTCCCAGCATTCTTCCTGCTCGAAACAGACTTGTTTTGCCACTTCCACCGTTGTCGAGGGGTAATTGGAAACCAGCTTGTACGCGCCGGTGAGGCTGTTGAAAAGCTGGCTCTTTCCGCTGTTCGGCAGCCCGACAATGTCGATGCGTTTTGGCCGAAGGCTTGCGGCCTCTTGCGTGCTTGTTCCAGCGCCCGCTGATTTACGAATGAGATTCATTCTCAAATTGCGGGTACGCTTCTCGTTCGCCATTCGCTACTTCTTCCTGCATGACGCGCAGATGCCCCGTATCCCCAGTCGGTGCTCGACCGGCTGGAAACCGTGCTTCCCGCACACCTTGTTTTGAAGTGTCTCCAGCTCGTCGTCTTTGAACTCGATGATCGTTCCGCAGACGATGCACTCGAGGTGGTCGTGGTGCTCGTGGCCCCACACGTGCTCGTAGCGGGCACGCCCCCGTGAGCGCAGTGTCTCCTTGATGATCCCGCTCTTCACGAACAAGGGGAGGGTCCGGTATATCGTTGCCGTGGAGAGCTTTTGCCCATTTCTCTTCAGCGAGTCGAGCAGCTCGTCCGCGTCGAAGTGGCCCTTCGCCGCGATAATCCCCATGAGGATCGCGTTCCTCGTGGAGGTGAAAGTGAGACCATTCTCCTTCAGGTAGCTGCGAAAGTGATCCGCCTGGTCCATATGTGACTGATTTTCACTCTCATTCTATGCCTGGAGCCGCCCACTGTCAAGCGATGCCCAGTTGTGGTATGCATCCCCCAAGGAAGCCTGAATGCGCCTCTTCGAAGCCATACTCATCGTGCTTGCAGGACAACTTGCGCTGGCCGTGGCCGTGATGGGCGGACGCCGCCCGAAGTGGGCGAATCTCCTGCCGCTCGTTCTCCTGGCGCCGCTCGCGGCGCATCTGGTGCGGGAAGGCGCGCGATGGCAGATGGCGCCCGCGTACCTCGTTGCAGTCGGGTTTGTGCTGGAAGGGGTAATTCGCTACGCGCACGCCTTCCGAAGGGGCGGGGCTGCCGAATCCGCGGGGTACCGCGGCGCCCAATCCGCGATGGGAATCGCGGGCTTCCTGCTCCTGATGCTGAGCGCGGCCGCGGTCGCGTTTTTTCGATGAATCGGCCTGGGGGAACCTACTCGAGCGCCCGGCGAGATTCCTTGAGCTGCTCGATGATGGGCAGCTTCTGCGGACACTTCTCCTCACAGTCACCGCATTCAATGCAGGCGTCCGCCTTCTTTCCCGTGACCCACGGATTGGTGCCGATCTCGCGGTACATCTTCTTTGCCGCCTCTTCAAGTCCCCACACATGGGCATGATTCATCGCCTCGAAGATGCGGGGAATGTTCACCTCCTGCGGGCAGGGCATGCAGTACTTGCAGCCGGTGCAGTACAGGTCCATGAACTTCTGGTTCTGTTCCGCCGTGACGCGTATCCTTTGCTCCTCGCCTGAGCTGAGCCAGGAGCCGCGCGACGCGGTGGCCACGTTCTGTTCCACCTGCTCCATCGTGGACATCCCGCTCAGCGCAACCGTGACCGAGGGGTTGGAAAGCACAAAGCGCAGAGCGAGCTCGGGAGTGCTGACATTGTCGCTTCCGGGAAGCATGCGCGCAATCACCTCACTCGGACTGTCGAGCCTGCCCCCTCCGATGGGTCCCATGATGACCACACCGAGGCCGCGGGAAGCCGCATACGCAATGCCCTCTTCGCATCTTCGATCAAGGAGGTTGTACTGGCAGAGCATGCTCTCGAAATACCCCGTGTCGACGAGCTTGCGAATCTCTGCGGCGTCCGAGTGGAAGGAAAAGGAGAGATGCTTCGCGAGGCCTTCCTCTTTCAGCGCAAGGAAAGCTTTCAGCGGTCCTCCCTTGACGTCGATCTTGGTCTGGAAGAACTCCCATGAAATGCCCCAGAGATGATAGAAGTCAACGTACTCCAGGCCGAGAAGTGCGAGGCTTGTTTCGAATTTCTGCCGAAGATCCGCGGCGGTCGGCTTCTCCTGGGCGTATTTCGTGGAAACGGATACTTTCCCCCTGTCCATTGCCTTGAGGGCTTCCCCGAGCGTCCTCTCCGAGTCCTGGGCACAGTACCACTTGCCGGTGTCGAAGTAGTTGACACCAAGCTGATATCCGCGCAGCAGCATGGGAATCGCCTTGTCCCGGTCCACGGTCCGTTCGTCCTTCATGGGAAGGCGCATGCAGCCGAACCCAAGGGAGGAAAGCTGCACTCCCGTTGCGCCCATTGTGCGATAGGTCATCACGTGGTGTGTTCTCCCGCTCGATACAGGTATGGGGAGAACTATATATCAAATTGAGCAAGGACACAACAGTGCGGTGCCACGCTTGCCTCGCTCAGATGGCTTTGACCGCCCGCTCGTCGCCGAGGGGGCGCGGCACATCCGCCTGCTCCCGCGGGGGATGTTTCACCAGACGCGGCATGATGCCGCGGTACATCGTTTTGCTGCCCCTCTCCCGGTCGATCGTGGCCTGCATGCCCGCGCGCACCTGCTCGCTGAGGTTCTTCGCGGCTCTCTTCAGTGACGCGCCGTCCTCGCCCTGGCCCGCGGCCGGAAGAAGCGTCAGGGGAACGGGCACCGGCGCGCCAATCACGATTGTCACGCGTGGGGGGAGAAGGATGTCCTTCCCCGCGACACGGAAGGAACGCCTTCCGCGCCAGCGCGTTTCGTGCAGAACGGTGGTGATCGGCACCAGCGGCACGTTCAGCCTGCACGCGAGCAGGAAGGCCCCCGGGTGGAAGGCCTGTATCACCTGATTCTCGCGATAGCATTCCCCCTCGGGGAAGAAATGTATGAATCCAAGCTCGCGCAAGGCCGTGCGGGCCGCCCTGTCAAGGGCGCGCAGCGCACCGGGGCGTTCAGGGATGGGCACTCCGCCGAGAAGCCGTACGAAGGTGCCCAGGAACGGGATCAGCGCGGTTTCCTCCAGCATCGTAAAGTAGGTTCTACGTGGGCGGAGAGCGTGCGCGAGAATGCCGGGGTCCAGAAGAAGGGTGTGATTGCTCACGAGGATCGCACCACCGGTACGGGGCAGGTTTTCTCTTCCCGTGATCCTCACCCGGTACACGCACCAATCGAAGATCCTGACCAGGGCAACCACAAGGTGATAGAGGATGATGAACGGTGGAAATGGCGGGGTAAATCCGATGATGTTCGCGCCTTTGCGGTACGCCATCGCTTTCTCCTTATTGGAGGGTCCGGCCCTTCCAGATAACGCCATGGCCCGAGCTTGCCCGGCCGAAGCTCCACCACGCCATGTAGAGGAGGTGAGCGAAGAGCACGGGGTAGAGGAACGGTGTCCACCAACGCAGGCCGCGATCGTAGAGGACCAGCGCCCATGCGGCGAGAAAGAACAGCACGCAGAGGAAGGTAAGCTGCGCGGCAGGGCTTCCGGTGAGGATCTGGATCGGCAGCAGGGCGAGGGGAAGCACGACAAATGTCACGAGGAGCGTCACCGCGGCGGCGAAGAACATGGTCCGGTGGCGCGCAAGGTCGTAGATGTTCTTGGAAACTCCGTTGAAAGAGGCGCGATACCCTTCATACATCCGGCAGCGCACGTGCCGGCGGATGTCCAGGAATACCTGCCTGTAGCCGGCCCTTTTCAGCTCACGCGCAATTGCCAGGTCATCGCTTATTTTTTCCGCCACCCGCGCGTACCCGCCGATGGCCTCGAAAGCGCTCCGCCGGAAGATGATCATCTGGCCGATGGCGAAGGAAAGGCCGGGGGCGGGCAGCGCGGCGATCAGCCAGAGCGGGAGGACCATGGCGGACATGATATAGGTGGCCGGTACGATGAACTGCTCGCCAATGGTGTTCAGCTCCTGGAAAACGTAGCCGGAGACGCAATCCGCCTTGTGCCACTCCATGTTCGTCACCGCCCAGGCGATGCTCTCCCGGCCGTGCACCGTGTCCGCATCCGTGAAGAGCAGATAGTCACCGCGCGCGTGCCGGGAGAGCTGCTGCATGGCGTGCGGTTTCCCGCTCCAGCCCCTGCCCGGCAGGGGCTCGCCACTTATCGCGCGCACCCTGCCGGGATTGCGACGCGCGTAGTCGGAAAGGACTTCCCACGTCCGATCGGTGGACTGATCGTCCAGCACGACGATCTCGTAATTGGAATACGTCTGGTCCAGGAGCGAATCCAGGCACGGCCCGATATTTTTCTCCTCGTCGCGTGCGGGGATGAGCACCGAAACCATTCTTCCGCGGGTGATGCGCGGCCTGTGGGAGCTGAGACGCAGCCAGACAATGTTTGAAATGGAAAGCACCAGGAAATACGCGGCGCCGAGAAAAAACAGAAGGCGGATTATATGATCCAGCAGTACGATGAGGGCGATCATGGACAGTTCTCCTCTCCATCGACAGCCAATACATAGACAGCCTATGCCAATATAGCCTGTTGCTGTGGGGGGGTCAAGATCGTGCTGATGGCGGACGATACATGAGTATGATTTCAGGAATCTCTCAAGGCGCTGCGGACCTTTCACGCTCGCTGGATGCCCTGGCCGCCCTGCTGAAGAGCTCCAATGAGCAGACAATGCAGATGGCCGAAAAACTTCTCAAAGTCGATGTCGCGCAGACCATCCAGGACTCCACGGTCGGAACGCGAATCGACGTCTCCGCCTGAGAAGCCATTCACGCCCTTCCGCGCAGGACCGGCCCATGAAAGAGACACATCATTTCATCAATGCTGCGGGCAAGGACTTCTTCTTCAAGCTGATCCTGATCCTCCTGCTCTATTCCCTGGTGCCGCTTGCGGAAATCTTTCTCTTCATCTATCTGGGTGAGCTGATCGGCAATTATCTCGTCCTAGTCTTAGCAGCAGTGGCGGGCATGGGGGGGGCGCTGATCGCGTTCAGCCAGGCGCAGGGAGCGATGGAACGGCTCAAGGCGCAGCTTCGCGCGGGCAGATACCCCGGCCGGGAGTTTGCGGACCTGGCGGGCGTCATCGTGAGCGGAATCCTTCTCATCACGCCGGGATTCATAACAGATCTCTGCGGCTACCTCCTGATGATCCCTGCCCTTCGAGACGGCCTCCGCGGCATCCTCAAGAGCAAGCTCGAGAAGAGCTTCAAGGAAATCTATCAGTATCTGCGCTTGTCTTCCCTGTAAGCGAGGCGGCCAGCGGCCCTACAGCCTGAAGATTTTGTATCCCAGCAGCAGGATGAGATAGTACAGGTAAGGGAACACGGCCGCGACACGCCACGGCTTGCGCCCGATGCCGGACAGCACGCCGAGCCCCGCGGCGTGCAGGCGCTTCGACATCTGCTTCTCCCGGCCGGCGAACACCTCGAAACAGTTGCCCGACCACAGCGAGATTCCCGGGTTCAGCTCTTTCTTGTGCCGGAGGATCCATTTGTCCTTGCCGGGGACTCCCGTGCCGACCATGAGCACGGAGGGTGAGGACTTCTTGATCGCGGTGACGATGTCTCCTTCCACCAGCTTCGGGAAGAATCCATAGAACCTGCCGACCACCCGGATCCCGTGGAATGAGCCCAGGAGGTTCTGCTCCGCCACCTCCAGCACCTCTTTGCGCGACCCGAGCATGTACACGGAGCCCTTGCCCTTTTCGATGACGCTGAGAATCCGGATGATGTGCTCGAACGAGTTGTAGAGGCTCATCGGACCGGTCTTGAGAAATCGCGCTCCCTGCACGATGGGCAGGGACACGGGCAGCACGAGCGCCGCATCACGCAGGCACCGCATGAGCTCGGCGTCGTGACGCGCCCGCAGCAATCCCCGCAGGGAGAGGAATACGACCTGGTTGTGCTGTCCGTTGTCCAGCAGCTCCTCGATCACCTTGCCCGAGATTTCGGGGTCGATGCTGTCGACGGGCACATTGAGAACTTTTATCCTCTTGACTCTTGTTGCGCCGGTATCCACGCGTCTCTCTCCTGAAGTATCGTTTTGACGGCACCGAGAGCGTACAAGGCAGCGGTCTCCACGCGCAGCACGCTGCCGCCGAGATACGCGGGGTGGAAGCCCGCGCCCTGGAGAAGCGCCGCCTCATCCGCTGAAAGACCGCCCTCGGGGCCGATCAGAATTGCACACCGACCGGGGCGTGCCGGCAAGAAGCTGGTGCAGCGTCGCGCCGCCGAGGGGCCGCTCGTGGAAGAACAACGCCGTGCCCCACTCTTCGGCGCTCTGCGCGATCGACACGAGGCTTCGCGGCTCCTCGATTTCGGGCAGCCGCGCCGCACCGCTCTGCTGGAGCGCCTCGCGGGCGATTTTCCGCAGCCGCGGCACCCTGGCGTCCTTTTCGTCCGGCCGCACCTGTGAGTGCTCGCTCAGGACAAGGACGATCCGCGCCACACCGGCCTCCGTGGCCTGGCGGACAATGAGATCGATTTTCCGTCCTTTTGGCAAGCACTGCATCAGCGTGATCCGGATCGCCGGGAGGGAAGGAGGGCGCGGCAGCCATGGGAGCAAGCTCCGCATCGCAACCGGTGCGTCCCACCCGCACGATCCGCATCACAAAGGCGGCGCCGCTTGTGTCCACCGCCGCGAGCGTGTCCCCCGCCCGCTTTCGCAGCACCCGCGCAAGGTATCGGAAATCCTCGCCGGTAAGGGAGATGCGGCTTTCGCCCCCGTACCAGCCTGGGAGAAGAAACTGTTTCAATCCCTAGATCTTCACCCCGATCTGGTGGTTCTCCAGAGCTTTCACCGCGGCCTGCAGCACGATGTCGAAGTCCAGGTCGTACATCGGAGGGTTGTTGTTGGTCAGGTTCACCTGGTTGCGAATAAGCCGCCGCAGATAACGGTCGTTCAAAGTGATGCCCTTGGCGTGCAGGCCGGCTATGAACTGCGTCACCTGATCGCTCCGTGGGCTTCGGGTTTGCCTTTGCGAAGTCCTTGAGGCAGGTCCCGTTCAAGAGGTCGTTCAGGGCTTTCTGCTCGGCATCCGTGAGGTCGGGCTCCTGGAACTTGCGGTCAGGCTCGATGCCCACCTTGTCGATCGTCACGCCCGAGGGGAGATAGTAGCGTGAGGTGGTCGAGCCGGAATCCCCCGTCACCCAGCGCTTCCACCGTCTGCACCGAACCCTTCCCGTAGGTCTTCTCTCCGAAGAGGGTCGCGCGGTGATAGTCGCGCAGCGCGCCGGAGACGATCTCGGATGCGGAAGCGGACCACTTGTCCACGAGCACGATGACGGGGATCTTCGTGTCCACCATCATCCGGTTCTTGCGCGCATTGTACATCAGGTTTTCACTGGCCACCCGCTCGCTCTTTCGCTGCACGATGAGCCCCTGGTCGATGAACAGGTTCGCCACATCAACCGCCGCCGTCAGAAGCCCGCCCGGATCTCCGCGGAGATCGAGTATCATCGCCGTGTAGCCGCCGTCGATGAAGGATTTGATGGCGACGCGGCATCGCTCGGCCGTTTGTGGAGTGAACTCGGCGATGCGCAGGTAGCCGATATTCCCCGGCATGATGGTGGACTTCACCGTCGGCACCTCGATGATGTCCCGGGTGATCGTGGCGTCGAACTCGACAGCATCGCCGCGCTTGAGGGTGACCGTGACGTTGGTCTTGGGAGTCCCGCGCAGCTTGTCGACGATGGCCTCGAGAGCCATTGCCGCCACAGGGTCCCCATTCACCTTGATGATGATGTCTCCCGCGGAGACGCCGGCTTTGTAGGCGGGCGTCCCTTCGATTGCGGATTCGACCTGTGCGCCCACCTTCTCCACCTTCGAGATGACGAGACCCACACCGCCGAATACACCCGTCGTGGTGTCGGAGATTTTGCGCCATTCCATTGCATTGTGATATGCGGAGTTGGGATCCCCGAGCGCTTCGAACATGCCCTTCATTGCCCCTTCGTACAGGGCCTTGGGCTGTGCCTTGTCCGCATCCACGTACGTGTCGCGGACATAGCGCATCATGTCGCCTATCGTGCTGATGTACGCCTGTGTCTCGTCCTCAGTGCTTCCTGCGAGGAGCCGGGGTGAAATTGCGAAGAAGGCCAGCCCGGCGAGAAGGACCGCGGTGACGACGGTCCAGACGAGGCGTTCACGTGATCCGAAGAATTTCATTCACATCTCCCCAAGGGCATCATTCTATGCGCCTGCCCCTGATTGTCAATGTACATAAATCACATCAGGCCGCGTACGCGCCCTTGACAGTACGCGCCCTTGACCTCGATTTCCCCGCGTGGCTACACTTCCGCTGAACATGAACGCCCGACGTGTACTGCTCTTTGCCGGCTCCCTGTGGGAGATCGTGCGGTTCTTCCTCCTGATCTCCCTTCTTGCCTTCCTGCTTCACGCGGCCGGCGGCACGGGGCGATGGGTGTTCCCGTGGCTCCTCCTGTGCGGCTCGGGCAATCTGCTCGTGGGCGCGGGCGGGATCATGCTCTCTCTCTTTCCAGATAAGAACGGCGGTTTGGTCGGGCTGCTTCGCCTCGGTAAAATTCTTGCCCTCTTTTCCTACGCGCTTCTCCTGATTTCCGGCGCCATGCGCATGGCCATTGGACTGCAGGTGCTCGCCATAGGCGGACTTGCCGTGACGCTCGCCGCCGTGCTTTTCGCCGTGTTCGTGCTGGATCTGCTTTTCCTGGCGGTTCTCCTTGCCTGGCGGCCAGGGGAGGCGCGGCGCGAGCTTCCCGCCGCGGGAGCCGGCCTTGCCGAGTACACGGAGACGGAGGCGAAAGATTTTCACTAGCCACAGGACCTGCACGCAATGGTGATCCTCCCGATCGGGAGTGGAAAAGGCGGGGTAGGAAAGTCACTCCTGGCCACCAACCTCGCCGTCGCGCTCGCGGAAACGGGGCGGAAGGTCGTGCTCGCCGATCTCGATCTGGGCGCCTCCAACGCCCATACCATGCTCGGTATCCGCACGGTGAGCCGGGGCATCGGCACGTTCCTCTCGCTTCCCAGAATGAAATTCGAGGACATCGTTCTGCCCACTGAATACGATGGGTTGTCATTCATTCCCGGTGATGCGGACATACCGGGCATCGCGAATCTCAAGGCGGCGCAGAAGAGGCGGCTCACCCGCTGCCTGGAGGCGCTCCAGGCTGACTACCTTGTCCTCGACCTTGGGCCGGGTGCCGGTGCGAACACGCTCGATTTTTTCCTTCTGAGTGCCTGCGGCATCGTCGTCACCACCCCTGCCCTGACCGCCATTCTCAATGCGTATCTATTTCTCAAGAACGTCGTGTTCCGACTCATGTATGCCACCGTGGACAAGGGGTCCGGGGCGCTTGGCGTGCTGGAAGAAATGCGCAGGGATCCGGGCGGTCTGCAGAAAGCCTACGTTCCTCGGATAATGGAGAAGATCAGGGCGGTGGATACGGTCAGCCATGCAAAGCTTTCAGCGGTCCTCGACCGGCTCAAGCCCCGGCTCGTGCTCAATATGCTGGAGGATCCGGCCGACGCGGATAAAATGGAAAAGCTGCGCCGTTCGGCCCGTGAATACCTTGGCATCGAGCTTGCGCACCTGGGGGTCATCTACAGGGACGAGCTGCAGGGTGTCGCGCTGGGATCCCGCATTCCCATTGTCCGCTACAAGCCCGGCTCGGTCCTCTCCCGGGCCGTGTATCGCATTTCGGAAAAGATCGTATCGGCGCCGCCCGTGGAAACCGCGAATGAAGGATGGCCCGCGCCTCCGGAAACCGCGGAATCCGACGACGCGGGATTTCAGGCCGCCGAGTCTGAAGCGGAGTCGGATTTCCAGGCCATGCGGCGCGATCTGGAAGACCTTCTCCACTCCGGCGCCCTCACGACAGGGGACCTGGTGGAGGCGGTGCGTACCCAGCAGCTCGAGCTCGCGACCCTCCGCAGGGAAAACGCCATCCTGCGCGCCCGGCTCCTGCGCGCGGTTCGGGAAGGCGCTCGGGCCTGACATGCAGCGTCATCGCGCCTCGTTTCCTGTCATTCTCGTCGCTCTCCTGCTGTCGACGGGTCCTTTGCATGCCGCCGCCGCGCCCTCCCTCACCTTCTCTCCCGAGGTGTGGAAATTTGGAATGATCGCGCAGGGGGCACGAATCGAGTCCACGGTCGTCGTGGCCAACCATTCTCGCACTCCTGTCACGGTGACCTTTGTGTCCACCTGCTCCTGCCTCACCGTCGAGCCGAACAGCCGGATCATTGCCGCGGGAGGCGAGGCGAGCTTCCGCCTCGGCTACGATTCCTCGGATGACACGGGAAACACGGCAAAGGCATTCATCGTCCGTACTGATCCGCCCGGCACTCAGCGTCTTTCCTATGTTCTCCGGGGCACGGTACGGGCCGAGCGCCGGGATGCGCCGGCTCCTGCCAGCTCGTGGATCCGACAGGGGACCGGGACGACCGACATCGCGCCACGGAGTACCGTGGCCGCGGAAACCGCACGGAATACCGTGCGCGCCGTGGCGACCCTTTCGTACTACTACACGCCGGGGTGCCGCAGCTGCGAGGAGTTCCTCTCCACGGAGGTGCCGCGGCTGGAGAAGAAGCTGGGCATCCGCATCGACATTCAAAGGAAAGACGTTCTAGACCCCGCGCTGTACGAGGAGCTGTCCTCATTCGCCATCTCCCAGGGGCAGAGCATACGGGCAATTCCGGCCCTGCGCGCCGGCATGACGCTCCTGCAGGGGGACCAGGAGATCCGCGCAAAGCTGGCGGAAGTCCTGACGTCAGCCGTCCCCCCTGCACCCGCCTCCGCCGCCGCCGTCCCTGCGCCGCTCGCCGACAGGCTGGCGGTATTTCCCGTCATAGCGGCGGGGCTCCTCGACGGAATCAACCCCTGCGCGTTCACGACCCTTATTTTCCTCCTGGCATCCCTTGCCCTTGCCGGAAGGGGCCGGCGGGAAGTGCTCGTCATCGGCGTGATGTTCTCTCTTGCTGTTTTCCTCACCTATCTCGGCATCGGCCTCGGCTTGTTCGCCGCGCTGCGCGCCGCAAGCGCCGTGGCCATCGTCTCGATTCTCCTTCGATGGGCGCTGGTGATAGTGCTCTTCCTTTTTGCCGGGCTCAGCGTCTACGACTATGCCCTGATCCGCGTAGGCCGCCCCACCAAAATGGTGCTGCAGCTTCCCTCAGCGCTGAAGAGGCAGATCCATGCCTCCATCCGCACGAGGGTGCGCACCGCCGCCCTCGTGGGAAGCTCCCTTGTGCTTGGCTTTCTCGTTTCCGTCTTCGAGTTCGCGTGCACCGCCCAGGTGTATCTTCCCACGCTGACGTACCTTGCCCGCGTGCGCCGGCAGCTCGACGCCGTCGGCCTGCTCGTGCTGTACAATCTTTGCTTCATCGCGCCGCTCCTGCTCGTCTTTGCAGGCACCTACTACGGGGTGAGCTCCGCCCGCATCACCACTTTCTTCCGGGCGCACATGGGGAAGGTGAAACTGGGCCTGGCCGCCGTGTTCGCGGGGCTCGCGGTCTTCACCCTTGTCGGATGACAACCCTTTGAATATGCTGAGAGTGGGCGTGGACGCCGGGTCCAGGACGGGGGCCGACTCCCCCGGTCAGGCAAGAGCTCTCGCATGACAATAAAGGGCGATCTAAATCTGGAGATCGACGAGCAGGGCATCGAGGTCCGCATCACGATCGTTCCAGATGAGAATGGCGACGAGATCTCACCGGAAAGCCTTCAAGCATTACTTGCCGAGAAGAGGGTGCGCTCCGGCATAGACTCCGAGGCAATCGACAAAGCGTTTCGTACACTTCTGCGAAAAAAGATCGATCCGGTAAGTTTCATTGCCGCCGCGGGCACCCCGCCCCAGCAGCCGTCACCGGAAAGCGTCCAGTTCGAGAGCTCACCCATCCCGCCGCGGCTTGCACGGATCGCGCGGAGCGTTCTGGCGGCGGCGCCGCAGCCCCGCGGCTTCCGGGTCCGCGAGGAAAAGGTCAGAACAGAAAAAAAAGTACTCAAGAAGGGTGCGCTGCCCTTTCTTCGCGCCAAGGAGCAGATCGAGGTCGTCATGGAGAAGAAAACCATCCGTGAAGAGGTGAAAATAGACCCCTCTGTCACGGAAACGGGTTTCGTCGGCCAGGGGTATCTCGTTGCGCGCGTGCAGCCGGGCAAGCCCGGCAGAGAGGGGAGAAGCGTGTTCGGGCGGCTCGTTCCCGCGCCTCGCCTCGATCAGCAGGGTTACCTTTTCTGCAACGGGCTCATTCGCGCAGGCTCCGAAGTGAAGGCGACCGTCACCGGCTTTCTGCGCAAAGGCGCGAACTGGTGCGACGTGGTGGCATTTCGGGATCATGCCATCGAGCTTGTCGCTTCGGCTGATCACCAGACCTGCCTGCTTTCGCTCGTTCCCGGAGACCCGTCCGTTCCCGCACCCGACGTCACGGAGATTCTCGATCGCGCGCAGAAGCTCGGCTTTTCTCCGGAGACCCTGATTCCGAAACCCCAGATCGAAGGCCTCATACGGGATGCGCTTGCGCACAAGAGCCCGCTCGTGCGGAAGCCGATCACACCCACGGCAGACGGGTTGGCGACCGTCACGGTGTCTCCGGACAAGCTCAAGGCCGTGCTCTACCTTCGCAAAGGCAGGGGAGGGGGCAAGCCGCTCAGCCCGGCGGACGCGAGCGCCGCAATCCGGAAGAGCGCCGTGAGGGGATTCAACCTGGAGACGGTTCAAAAGGATCTTCGCGCCTTTTTCGACGGGGCAGCAACCGAGCTTGCCGATTATGCGCTCGTAGAAGGCCGGCCGCCGAAACCAGGCGGGGAGCCCAGGCTCGAATGGCGTGCGCTGTTCCTTTCCCCGGGGGAGGCCAACAAGATCAAAGCCCAGGCCCTCTCGAATGCGGAACACCTCAAGGGGCTCGAATCCCTTTTGCCGTTCCCCCTGGAGAAGGTGGAGGCCGTGGCGCGGGTGAAACCCGAGGCGGAAGTGCTGAGAATCGTGCCGTCCATCGGGGGCGAGCCTGGCCTCGATGTTTTCGGCGCAACAATACCTCCGCCCAAGGGCACGATGCCGGACGTCCGCCTTTACGAGGGGCTCGCTCTGCGCAGGGACATGGTGGTGGCTGCCGAGTCCGGCATTCTCGAAAAAGGGAGTGACGGAATGGCAATTCTCCTCCGGGTGCGCCCCCACGGGGACGCGGAGCTGAGTGTCTCCGTCTCCAAAGACCGTATGAAAGCCACGCTGTCCTATTTCCCTCCGGAGGGCGATGGAGCGCGGATTTCCACGCAGGAGGTGAGAGCAAGGATCGGCCAGGCCGGTGTGCGCAAGGGCATCAACGAGGAACGCTTGCTCTCCGCGCTGGAAAGCATTGCCCGTTCCGAGACCCTCAAGGAGATCCTGATTGCGGAGGGAAGGAAGCCGACGCAGGATACGCAGAAGCGTATCGTTTTTCACGTCCACATTGCGACAGGGCAGGCCGTCGCCCTGCGGGCGGACGGCAGGGCGGATTTCCGGGCCCAGGACCGGATCACCCGGGTCAGCAAGGGAGCGCTTCTTGCGACCGTGAAGCTTCGCGATGCCGCCTCAGAGGATGGATGGGATGTGACGGGTGCGCCGATCGCGCCTCCGCCGGAGGAGGCCCTCAAGGCAGGACGCGGGGTGCGGGCGGACATGCAGACGGATGGGAGCGTCCGGTTTGTGGCGGAGAGCGACGGCGAGCTGATCCGGGACGGCGGCCTCTTGACCGTCATGGACGCACACACCGTTCACGGGGACGTTGACATGTCCACGGGCAACGTGAACTTTCCCGGAATCGTCCACGTCACCGGCTCGATCCGCTCCGGATTCACGGTTATTGCGGAAGGCGTCCTGGAAGTCGGGGAGGGCGTGGAGGGAGCCCTGCTCTCCTCAGGCGGCACGATCACTGTAGTCGAGGGCGTCAAAGGAGAAAGCAAAGCGATCCTTCGTGCCGGGAAGGACATCGAGAGCAGTTTTGCGGAGCAGTCGGTGCTGCTCGCCGTTGGTGACGTCCACCTCCGTGGCGCGTGCGTGCGCTGCCAGGTCAAGTGCAATGGAAGGCTTCTCCTGGACTCGGAAAAAGGCAGTCTCGTGGGGGGAGAAGTGCGTGCGAGCCGCGGGGTCGTGGCACAGAATATCGGCTCCCCCGGCGGCACCCACACCGTCGTCTCTTTCGGACAGGACTTCCTTGTACGGGACCAGATCGAGCGCGAGGAGCAGCAGGTCGCCGTCCTGGCGAAAAAGATCACCGACCTGGACGCGGCCATGCTCATATTGCAGAAGCGGGCGCGCCAGGCCGCCGGGGGAATGGCGGGCACCCAGACGCAGAACAGCGCCCAGCCAAATGCGGCAAGCGCGCGGCAGCGGGATGCCGAGGCACTCGCGCGCGCGCGGTCCCAGAAGCTGACGTGCATGAAGGTGATGGAGCAGCGCAAGCTCCGGCTGATCGGGCTTCGCGACAAGTTCGACGAGCACGTGCCCTCGGAGGTCCTGGTGCGCGGCACCCTCTATCCCGGCGCGGTACTGGAGTGCCACGGCCGCCGCTACGAGGTCAGGACGGAAAAGAAAATGATCACCCTGCGCTTCGATCCGATGCAGGGAAGGATCGTGGAGAAACTCTAAGGAGGCCCGTAGCCATGGAGGGCGAGGGCCGACGAATACATGGACGTACGTAAGGAGGCCGCATGCTCGGCTCTATCAACTTTCCATCGTGGATACGACCCGAAATCGTCCCCTTCCTTCCCATCCGCTGGTACGGTCTCATGTACCTCTGCGCGTTCGTGGTGGCCTACCTGCTGTTCACGTGGCAGCTGAAGGAGCGGAAAATCGCCGTCAGCAGGGACTCGGTCCTGGACATGTTCTTCTGGGCGATCGTCGGCCTGCTCGTTGGCGCGCGCGCCTTTGCCGTCACCATCTATGATTCAACCGGCTACTACCTGCAGCATCCCCTGCAGATCATTCTCCCGTTTTCGGTTGTGAACGGCAGGATAAGTCTCACCGGCATCGCCGGCATGTCCTATCATGGCGGCGTGGTGGGCGTGACAATCGCAGTCATTACGTATTTGAAGGTGAAAAAGCTGGACGTGCTGGAGTGGGCGGACATGCTGGTGGCGGGCATCCCGCTCGGATACACCTTCGGCCGTCTGGGAAATTTCATCAACGCGGAGCTCTACGGCAGGATCACGAGGGTCCCCTGGGGCATGGTTTTCCCGCACGCGGAGAGCTTTCCCGTAAGCGAGCCATGGGTGAAAGACTTTGCCACGAGTGTCGGTCTCCCCGCGCCTTCCACCGGCCTGATGAATCTGCCCCGGCATCCCTCGCAGTTGTACGAAGCGTTTTTCGAAGGCCTCGTGCTGTGGCTCGTGCTCTGGTTCATCGTACGCAAGCGCAGCCCGTACAAGGGGTTCACGACCGCCTGCTACATCATGGGCTACGGGATCATCAGGTTTTTTATCGAGTACGCGAGACAGCCGGACAAGGGCATAGGTCCCGGCGGGTTCGGCTACCCCATCATCCTCGCGCCGCTGGACAACTATTACGCCCAGTTCAGTCCCTTCAACTTCACGACAGGGCAGATCCTGAACGTGCTGATGATCGGGGCGGCTCTCGTCATGATGGCCGTCTTTCGGGCCCGCGCCCAGCGGCAGTCACAGCTCCCGGATGCGCCTCACCCCACTGGGCGAAAGCTCCGAAAGAAGCTCAAGTAGCGCCAGCTAAGCCCGCAAGCGCACGGATGGATTGCTCTGCCCTGCATCGTTCGCTATATTGATGAAGAATGGAGCGAATCTACCTCGACAATAATGCCACGACCATACTCGATCCGCGCGTGAAGGAGGCGATGGAGCCGTTCTGGTGCCAGCTGTACGGCAATCCGAACTCGCTTCATTCTTTCGGCACCGAGGTGCATCCGTACATGCGCCTCGCATTCGACAGGCTGTATGCCGGGATTCACGCGCGCGACGCCGACGACATCCTTATCACGAGCTGCGCCACCGAATCGAACAATACCGTGCTTCAATCCGTGTGGTACGACCTGGTCCGCACGGGAAAGCGATCGGAGATAGTCACCACGCAGGTCGAGCATCCTGCCGTGAGCAACACGTGCAGGTTCCTGGAGAGCATGGGCGCCAAGGTGATCTACCTGCCTGTGAATGCCGCGGGGATCGTCGACGCGACGATACTCAAGAAGCACATCCACCGCGATCGCACGGCGCTGGTCTCCATCATGTGGGCCAACAACGAGACGGGACTGGTCTTCCCCGTGAAAGAATTGGCCACGGTGTGCCGGGAGAACGGCATCCTGTTCCATACGGATGCCGTGCAGGCAATCGGGAAGCTTCCCGTCGACGTGCAGGATGCGCCGATCGACTTCCTCAGCTTCAGCGGGCATAAGTTCCATGGACCCAAAGGAGTCGGAGGGCTTTTCGTGCGGGAGGGCCTGAAGATCACCCCCCTTCTGCACGGAGGCGAACAGATGGGGGGCAGGCGGGGGGGCACGGTAAACGTCGCATTCCTGGTCGGCATGGGTCTGGCAATGGAGCTGGCGGTGCAAAGCCTTCCTCACGAGCAGACGGAAGTGCGCAGGCTGCGCGATCGGCTCGAGGACGCCCTCCTTTCGGTAGAGGGCGTCGCGGTCATCGGAAGTCGTGAGGACCGGACTCCCAATACCATTCTCGCCAGCGTGAAAGGCGTGGAGGGGGAGGCCATGATATGGGATCTCAACCGACAGGGTGTGGCGGCCTCCACAGGCAGCGCCTGCGCGTCGGAGTCCCTGGAGCCGAACCCGACATTCGTGGCGATGTGTCTTGACAGCGAGCTCGCGCATACGGGCGTGCGCCTGTCCCTGTCCCGGTTCACCACCGAGGCGGAGATAGACGCAGCCATCTCGGCTATCCGCTCCAGCGTGGCGCGTCTGCGGACGATCTCACCGACCGCGGTGAGCTGAAAGAGGAATGAAGAATGGCCAAGTCTGACCTTATCGGCGGCACGCTGTGGGAAAGCTATTCGGGCAAGGTAAACGACCGGATGCTGCATCCCCGCCATCTCGGCGAGATCACGCCCGCGGACGCGGAGAAGCTCGGCGCGCGGCTCGTGGTTGCGGATTGGGGCGCCGAGGTCTGCGGCGACGCCATCCGCGCTTTCTGGGCGGTTCAGGTTTCGGACGGGAGAATCCTGGACGCGAAATTCAAGACATTCGGGTGCGGGACGGCCATCGCTTCCAGCGACATGATGTGCGAAATGATCATCGGCAAGACAGTGGACGAGGCGATGAAAATCACCAACATCGACGTTGAGCGGGCTTTGCGCGACGTGGAGGACACCGCATCGATCCCGCCCCAGAAAATGCACTGCAGCGTCATGGCGTACGACGTCATTCGCAAGGCGGTTTCCGAGTACAAGGGAGTGGACATGGACTCCCTGGAGGAGGAGCAGATCGTCTGCCAATGCGCCCGGGTGAGCCTGCGCACCGTAAAGGACGTGATCCGCGTCAACGACCTGCGCTCCGTGGAAGACATCACCCGCTATACCAAGGCAGGCGCCTTCTGCAAGTCATGCATCCGGCCCGGCGGCCACGAAGCGCGCAAGCTTTATCTTGTGGACATTCTTGCCGAAACCCGCGCGGAGATGGAGCGGACCGCCGCCGCAAGCGGACAGGCGAAGAGCTTCGCGAAGCTCGGGCTGCTTCAGAAGCACAGGGCGGTCGAGAAGGTGCTCGACGAGAAAATCAGGCCCAATCTCCTCAAGGATGGCGGAAACCTCGAGGTCATGGACATGAAAGATGCTGACGGGTTCACCGACGTATACATCAAGTACCTTGGCGCCTGCAAAGGATGTCCGAGCGCATCCGTGGGAACCCTGGATTATATCGAGGGTTTTCTCAAGAGCGACCTCGATCCGAAAATTCGTGTATTTCCCGTCTGATTCTTTGCACTTGACATTTTGGATATTTCAAGAATACTCTGCTTGTGATATAAATCTACGAAAAGTGACTTAGGAGGGGTTGAGTGCTGCCTATTTTCCTTGCACTCTTTATCGCCTCGTTCTCTCTTGGGATCGCCGTCCTTATCCTCAGCATTCTTTCGTTCATGAGGTCGGGCCGGCTCCTGTTCAGGCAGTTTATCGTCTTCTTCTGCGCGCCGCTGCTCTTCATACTGCACGATATTCTCAGGCTGTATGAGAAAGCCTTTGCAGGAGTCTTCGGAGGCGCGTTCCCGTTCATCGGGATGGTTCTCACGGCGGCGGGCAACGGTCTTTTGGGATACATGCTTCCGGTCATCGTGTTCAGGATCGTGAAACGCGAAATCACACGGCCGCGCTTCGCCGTCCATGTAATCGGAGCAGCTGTTCTTGTTGCGATCGGTGTTCTTGATGATCTGTTGCCTGCCCCCGTGTTGCCGGTGGTGAATTCTCTCGCGCTTGAATGCATTCAGGTGTACGCGATGATTATACTCTTTCTGAATTTCAATCGCATCGAGAATCCGGCTGTTCGATCCTTCGTGCGTGTCGGCCTCGTTTTCAATTCCGTCATGATAGTGTTGGCGTTGAGTCAACTCGTGGTCAAATCTTTGCCCACAGCCCCCAGCATCCTGCGTGAATACCGGCTGGCTGAGGTTGTCTGGTATATTGGCGCGGATACGCTGCTTCTCATCTATGGACTGAGATATCTGTTCAATACGGAAGTCAAGCTGGCATGCAGCCTGCCGGAGCATTTCGTGCAGAAGTACGGCATATCGCCCAGGGAATGCGAAATCGTCTCAATGATCGTTCAGGGCTATGGAAACAGGAAGATTGGTGAGACACTTTTTATTTCGTCACTGACTGTGAAAAATCACGTCTATCATATTTACCAGAAAACCGGCGCCACGAATAAAATCCAACTCATCAACTTAATAAACTCACCAGAATGAGACTTTTGGACTATTGCACGGGACGCGGGTCCGTGCATAATTGGGGCATAAAGTAAGAGCGCCAGCAGGAAGGTATTGTAAAAAGTCAAACTGAAAGTGATTCAAAAGACAGAAAGTTTTTCCAATGTAAAAGCGGGGTATCTTCCTGCTGGCGGTATTTTATGAATAATGTTTTTCGTTCCTCTATTGCCCCTTAAGCAGTTCAAGCATTGCCGCAATGTTCTCAGGCCGCGCGTCTTTCGGTATATCGTGCGCGGGCGCGGCGATATAGCCGCCGCCTTTGCCGATGCGCCGGATCAGGCGCGTGACCTCGTCCTTCACCTGCGTCACTGAACCATAGGGAAGAGTCTTCTGGGTGCTGATCCCCCCGAAAAAAGTCATCTGCGCGCCATGCCGCTCCTTGATCCCCTCGACATCCAGCACCTCGGGCTGAAATGGGTTGAACACATCAACGCCGCACTCGATAAGGTCAGGGAAAAGCTCATCGACCTTCCCGCAGCTGTGGATGAATACCTTTCTACCCTCGGACTTCACCAATCCGTACAACTTCCTGATCCGCGGCTTGATGAACTCGCGCCACAGCGCCGGACCCATGATCAGACCACGTTGATGTCCCCAGTCGTCACCGAACCGCATCCCGTCAATATCGAAACTGAGCGCCTTGCGCGTGACGGCAAGAGCGTGCTCCAGGATGGCGTCCAACAGGTCGTTGATGAACCTCTTGTCATCCATCATGGCAATCAGAACGTTCTCCATTCCCGCCAGGGTCCACGCACGCTCGAAAAGCGAGAATCCCAGGGACGCAAGAACGAATTTCTCACCCCGCTGCCGAATCGCTGAAGTGAACCCGACAAAGCGCGCCGGATCCTCGGGGTCCGGAAATGTGTATGCCTTGAAAGTCTCCGGCGTGATCCGGGTGTTGCAGACGCTGCCAATGTCCGTATCGATCGACTTGTCCCACTGCACGCCGAACTCATCCTCCTCGACCCCGGGCCTGCCGGGCACGTCGCGCTGCGGCGGCGCAGTGTCGATGAGGACCAGGCAGTTCTCCAGCCGGGATTCGAACTCGGGGTCTGCATAGTACTCGATCATCTTGCGCCGGGCCGGCGCAGTGAAGGTGACATGGTACGGGGTGGCATCGGGCTGTCGGTGCTCCAGGGAAGCGATGACACGCTCACGCGGGGTCATGGATGTCATTTGATCCATGAGAGTATCGGAAAGTCTTCCCGATGGACAAGCAGGGCGCCCGGCTGAGGAGGTGGTCACCTGGCTTGACCCTGTGGTGTGAAAAGCCGAACTTTCTAGTCGCGCGGGCTCTCGCGTGAAGGAGCAACGGGGCAATCCACCTCGAGGGCGATGGCGGGGCGTTCTCGCAGAACCTTACATCGCCCCATCATCAGGAGGTACGGGTCACGCGCGCCCCCTCCGGCCTGTCCGTCGGCGCCGCTCCGATGCTCTACCATTCTGACGGAGATGTAGAGGCCATCGCTGCACGGATCGGAGAGAAAATCGACTGGACAAAGGTGGACCGCCAGCCCTGATTGCCGGGCTATCAGCGCGACGCCTCCTTCTCATGGCTTGCCACCGCCTGCCCCTTGTAGGATATTCAGATGGGTTGAGCAGCGAAGGGAGCGTGCATGAAGGCTTTGGTACTGCAGAGATATGGCATGCTGGAGCACCGCGACGTCCCCGAACCTGAAATCGGGGCGGCCGAAGTCCTCGTCCAGATCAAGGCATGCGGCATTTGCGGAAGCGACGTCCACGGAATGGATGGATCAACGGGCCGGCGAATCCCTCCTGTCATCATGGGCCACGAAGCCTCCGGCGTGATCGCGCGGCTCGGAGGGCAGGTGAGCGGATGGAGCGTGGGGGACCGGGTGACATTCGATTCCATGATTTCCTGCGGCGATTGCTGGCACTGCCGAAGAGGAGAGATCAACCTCTGTGACAAGAGGCGGGTCCTCGGCGTCTCCTGCGATGAATACAGGCGTGACGGGGCGTTTGCCGAGTATGTTGCGGTTCCCCAGCGGATCCTCTACCGGATTCCGGAAGAGGTCGATTTCATCCACGCCGCCATGGCGGAGCCTTTGTCGGTGGCGGTCCATGCCGTGCGCCTGGCCAGGCCCGACATCGGAGAGGCGGCAGTCGTGGTCGGCGCGGGCATGATCGGGCTGCTCATCGTGCAGTGCCTTCGGGCTTCGGGCTGCGGGACAATTATTGCGGTGGACCTCGACGCGGTGAAACTCCAACGCGCCCGGGAGCTTGGCGCGGATCTCGCACTGGATCCGAGCTCAAGCGGTTTTTCAAAGGCGGTTCTCTCGAGGACTGAGGGCCGCGGCGCTGATCTGGCCTTCGAGGCAGTGGGCGTGAGCGCGGCACTACAGACGGCGGCGGGCGCCGTGCGGAAGGGAGGGAGGCTGGTGCTGGTGGGAAATATCGCGCCCCGGGTCGAGCTTCCTCTGCAGACCATCGTTACCCGGCAAATCGCTCTGCTCGGCTCGTGTGCCTCCCAGGGCGAATACCCGGCGTGTCTGAGCCTTATTGCGAACGGACGGATCGACCTCGGGTCCCTGATCAGCGCCCGGGCTCCGCTTGCCGACGGCGCGGAATGGTTCGACAGGCTCCACAGGCAGGAGCCCAATCTGATGAAAGTGATCCTGGAGCCATGAGGGGCTCACACTCTTTCGATCTGACGGGCAAGGTGGCGCTCGTGACGGGGGCAAGCCGGGGTCTCGGCCAGTATTTCGGCCGCTCTCTTGCGCGCGCGGGTGCGGACCTGGTGATAACGAGCCGGCACGAGCACGCGCTCGCGGATTTTGCCGCCGAGATCGAAGGGCTGGGAAGGAGGGTAGTCCCCCTCGCCCTCGATGTGCGGGACCATGACAGCATCCAGCGCATGGCAGGCGCCGCGAAGCGCGCATTCGGGAAGATCGATATCCTGGTCAATAACGCCGGATGCAACGTGCGCAAGCGCGCGCTCGAAGTGACGTGGGAGGATTGGAACCTCATCCTGGAGACGAATCTGCGGGGGACGTTCTTCGTTTCACAGGCCATCGCCCGATTCATGATCGAGGCCCGCTACGGCCGCATCATCAACATCGGGTCGGAAACGTGCGTTGCCGGCTATGCGGGGCTGGGGCCGTACGGCGCCAGCCGGGGCGGCGTCAAGCAGCTCACGATGAGCCTTGCGCACGATTGGGGTGAGTTCGGGATCACGGTGAACTGCCTCGCGCCGGGATGGTTCAAGACCGCCCAGAACGCGGTGCTCTACGAGGATACCGGGTGGGTAGAATACCTGAGCGAGCGCATCCCGCTGGGCCGGCCGGGCGCCCCGAATGACCTTGATGGAGCGGTCCTGTTCCTTGCCTCAGAGGAAAGCCGCTACGTCACCGGGCAAACCCTCCTCGTCGATGGCGGGATGTCCGTGGGGGCCGTGCGGGCCCTTCCCCGTCAATAAGGCGTATAGGAAACAATCTCTCCCGCGGCCTGGTTCGTCGCAAAGATGCGGTCCGTGCCCTCGTGGCTCACGATCAGCATGTTCGCCGCGCCGGCGCCGGGGTCGACGACATGCCGTTTCGGACTGGTAATGCCTTTGGCGCCGCCGGCCGGGGTGCCTCGAATTGAAACAGGAGGAGATCGCGGCTCCCCGCGCGGTTGCTGACCAGGATGGTGCGAACCCCGTTGAGCGTTCCCGCCAGCAGACAATGACCGTATTCGAGCTCGGTCTCCCAGGCCAATTGCCATCGACTGGAGACTTGCTTGTAGACGCGCGCGCAATTGCCATGGAAAGGCTCGATCGTGATCAGCTCTTCTGCGCCGTCGCCGTCGATATCCGAAACGGCAATCTCGCTGATTTCCCGGCTCACGACCTGCCGGAATGCCCAATCGTCCCCGCCGGAGCCCAGGTCAGCCGCAAAGAGCCCTTCCGCTCCCGACACCAGCACCGAGCGCCTGCCCATGAACTGCGCAACCAGCAGGCCGTGATTGCGATGGATGCCTTCGAGGACGGGAGTGAGCTCCCAACTCTCTCCTGCGGCACGGGGCACACGGGAGGCGTAGAGGCTTCCCGGCTTGGACCAATCGGCAGGGTCGCTCTTGTCCGCGGCGAGCGTCGCCGCGATCAGGAACCGGGTCCCGCCGCGGTCCACGAAATCGATTCGATGGGCGAATGGAAGGTCGATTATCTTCTCCGCGGTGTTGCCCGGTTCCGGACCGATCCGGTAGACCCCCCCCGTCTGAAACTTATAGCCGAGAAAGCACCCCATGACGGTGAACAATGTGTCGGGCCGCTCATTGTCCGCGACGAGCGCCATGCATCCGCCCGGACCGGGAACCATCTCGACCGCTTCGCGAAAAGGCGGCTGCGCGAGCATGATCGGTCCGTGATCCTCCGTGGCGCCCACCACGCACCGTTTCCCGTTGCGGACGACAATTCCGAGCGGGTAAGGCATGTGCAGCTTCGCAAGCGTGTGTTTCTTGAATTCCATCGGGGACCACCCTCCCTCTCCACCCGGGCAAGGCCGTATCGGACATGGCCTTACCGGGCTTGGCCACATCCTCCACGCGAATGTATGTTATGGCAAGCGTCTTTGGAGGGCACAATGGCAGCAGGAACCGGATTCGTGGGACTCGGCATCATGGGTCGTCCAATGGCGACGAATCTCGCGAAGAGCTTCCCGGTGATCGGATACGACCTGGACGCGTCCCGATTCCAGGGCATGGCGGGGGTGACGAGGGCGGCCACGATCGCCGAGCTTGCCGGGCAGTGCATGGCGGTGTGCCTGTCTCTTCCGAATGCGGCAGTGGTGGAGGAAGTGACGATCGGCAGCCGCGGCCTGGTCGAGACACTGAAGCGAGGATCACTCGTGATCGATCTCAGCACCAGCCTGCCCTCGGTTTCCCGGCGCATTGCGGCACGTCTTGCCGAAAAGGGCATCGAGTTCGCGGACGCTCCGGTCAGCGGGGGGAAGCCGGCGCAAAAACCGGGGCCCTGGCGATCATGGTGGGCGCCTCGCAGGCGACCTTTGAGCGCTGCGTGCCGCTTCTCTCATCCATCGGGAAATCGATTGTGCGCGTCGGCGAGGTCGGCGCGGGCGGAGTGGCCAAGCTGGTGAACAACATGATCGTTGGATCGACATTTGCGGTGATCGCCGAGGGCTTTGCGCTCGCGGCACGGAACGGGGTCGATCCGCAAGTGCTCTATGACTCGATCCGCGAGGGATGGGCAGGCTCGAAGGTGCTCGACGTCAGCGCGGCCGCGATAGTTGCGCGGGACTACACGCCGGGGGGAACCATCGATATGATCGAGAAAGACCTCGGCTATGCGAGGGCTCTGGCGACCGAGAGCCGCGTTCCCATTCCCATGACCGCCGCGGCGCACGAGATCTACGTTGCCGGCCAGGCGGCCGGGAACGGCCGGTATGCCCAGCCGGCCATAGTCGAGCTCTGGCGTGACAGGGGAGGCGATGCATGACGATTGCTTTGGGCGCGGACGACGCCGCCTATGGACTGAAAGAGATCATCAAGAGCCACCTCCAGACTCTTCATATCGAGGTGACCGACTACGGGGTCTTCGATACCCGCCCCTCGCTTTATCCGGATATCGCCGTGAAGGTGGCCGTCGCAATTTCCGAAGGAAAACATGAGCGCGGCATCCTCATGTGCGGGACGGGTCTGGGCATGGCCATCACGGCCAACAAGGTCCCGGGGATCCGGGCAGCCACCTGCCACGATACCTATTCCGCCGAGCGCGCCCGCAAGAGCAACAACGCGCAGATCCTGACGATGGGCGCGCGCGTCATCGGTCCCGAGCTGGCAAAGACGGTGGTGGATGCCTGGCTCAAGTCGGAGTTCGAGGGAGGCGGCTCGGCCCCGAAGGTGCAGCTGATCAACGAGTACGAGAAGAAGCTTCATCAAAAATAGCGCCGTCTCCACAGTGCGCGTGGCCGATGGGAGGTGTGCATGGCTGCGATCGATGTGCATGAGGTTGTCGGACAAATCCTCGACGTGCTCAGGGAGGCATTCGAAGGTCCGAAGGAGCGATGGAGCTACTTCACGGATAATCGCAGCGATGCCGGCCTGTTCGGCACCCTTGGAAAGCTTGCCGCGGCGGATGCGTCCCGCACCCGGGGGAAAACCAGCATCGCCGCCCACGTGCACCACGTCATTTACGGGCTGAATGCCTCGGCCCGATGGATCGAAGGCGACCGTACAACGCATAACTGGAAAGAGAGCTGGACCACGGGCAGCGTGAATGACCAGGAATGGGCGCGCATGCTCGACAAGCTTAAGGTAAGCTACCAGGACATGCGGAGAGACATCGAGCTGTACGCGAGCTCCAGCAAAGAGTCAATGGGCGGAGTGATCGGCGCGCTGGCCCACGTGGCCTATCACCTGGGAGCGATCAGGCAGAAAGTATCCTTCGAGTCATGATTGAGATTCGTATTGCCGCACTGGTCGGCGATTTCTACCACGAGGCGGGTCCCATGCGCGCCGCCCTTGAAGCGACAGCAAATGGACAGGGCTCCTCCATCGATTTCTTCACGGAGCCGACAGCCGTGCCGTGGGACAGGCTCTCGCAGTATTCCCTGCTCGTCATGGCGCGGGAAGGCCGGATCGCTCCCCGCGAGTCCAGTGCGGTATGGAATTCGGAGAGCCACGAGCGTGCCATCGCCGGGTTCGTTGCGGCAGGCGGAGGCCTCGTGGGACTGCACGCGGGGCTGGCCTATCCACACAAAGGGATCTATGGCCAGACGCTGCACGGGAGCTTCATCTACCATCCCGAAGAGCATCCCGAGTTCCAGGTCCGTCCGCTCGACGCGGCACACGTCCTGCGGGAAGGCTTCCACGAGTTCTCTTTGCGGGACGAAATGTACTTCATCCACGTTGATTCCACCCAGACCACGCGGCTGCTCGAGGTCGCTGCTCCGGATTATGGAAGCTCCACCGCAGCGTGGGCGCACACATGCGGAAAGGGCAGGGTCTTCTGCTTCACGCCGGGGCACCACAACGAAGTGCTGGCGGATCCCGCCTACCTCCGTTTTCTTGCCCGGGGAATCCAGTGGGCCCTGGGGCGGCTTTAGAGTCCACTCACAATGTCCGCGGCAGGGGTCTGCAGCCGGTATCACTCGACTGTGACGTACCCGGGCTTGCCGACGGACAGCTCTTCGACCTTCTCGAACCGGGGAAGACATTCGTCGTTTCCGGAGGAAGGATCCGGGTTGAAAGCGTTCCTGCCCGGTGGGCACGGATCCTCAGTACCCGTATTGACCGCGGAAAAACGGGCAAACTATAGTTGCGGAGCAGAGGAGAATCGCGCATGAAATACCGACGGCTGGGAAACACGGGTGTCATTGTGAGCGAGGTGGCGCTCGGCTCGATGCAGTTCGGCGGCCGCATGAACATGGGAAACCTCGGCCAGGAGGCTACGACGAAGATGGTGAAGCTGGCCCTCGACCGCGGGATCAACTTCATCGATACGGCGGACGTGTACAGCCTCGGGGAGAGCGAGACCCTCCTCGGCAACGCTCTGAAGGGCGTGCGGGAGGAGATCGTTCTGGCCACCAAGGTGCGCCTCCCCATGAGCGAGAACTTCAACAGGAGCGGCGCCACGCGCGTGAACATCATGCGGGGGATCGAGTCGAGCCTCAAGCGCCTGCAGACAGACCACGTCGACCTCTACCAGGTGCACGGATGGGACAGCAACACGCCGCTGGAAGAAACCCTCCGGACCCTCGACGACGTGGTGCGCCAGGGAAAGTCGCGCTACATCGGGTTGAGCAACCATCTCTCCTGGCAGGCAGCGGTTGCCCTTTCCCTGCAGGAACGCATGGGGCTGGAAAAGTACGCCACCGCCCAGATGTACTACAGCCTCGTGGGCCGGGGCCTCGAGCACGAGTTCCAGTCCTACGCGCAGTACGCGGGCCTCGGGATCCTCGTCTGGAGCCCGCTCGCCGGTGGGTTTCTCGCGGGCAAGTACGGGCGCACGAATCCTCCGCCTTCAGGGACCCGTTTCGCGGAGGCAGGCCAGTTCGTGCCCTTTGACAAGGAAACCGGCTACCGTGTCGTGGATGCCCTGAAGGAGGTGGCCGGACGGCACGAGGTGAGCTGCGCGCGGGTTGCTCTTGCCTGGGTGCTGGCACGTCCGGCGGTCTCGAGCGTGATCATCGCCGCGAGGAAGCCCGAGAATCTCGAGGACAACATCAAGGCAGTGGACCTTCACCTCTCGGAGGAAGACACGAAGCTCCTGGACTCCGTCTCCGATCCCGGAACGCCCTACCCGAAGTGGATGGTGCTCCAGCTGGACGCGGCGGAGGATCCCCGGCCGCGGGTGCTGCATCCCGAGCGCTACGCGGACGGAGGCCCGTGGAAGGACCTGCGCGGCACGAAGTGGTCCGGATAGTCAAGGGGCAGGGGTAAACGGGCCGCGGCAGTCAGTCGAGCCGGATAGTCAGCGGGCCGCTGCCAGTTTGCCTTCGGGAAGCACTGCCCGCTGGAGCAGGAGCGCGTTGACGAGGTAGGTCCAGGGCGACCAGTCCGCGGTGATCCGGACCTTGCCGGGTTCCGGGCCACGGCTCGCCGTGATCGAATACTTCTTCCCCGCGAATGTCGCCACGGAAATGCCGAGTTGCCCGGCCGCCCCGGGGGCGGCGTTCCGGCTGGACTTTCCGCGAAATCCACTCCTTCCCGCACAGGGGGCGCATTCATTCTGCACCGAAGCGGCTTGGCCCTGCCCCGCTTGACAATGTCTCCCGCCGAGTCATATATTTAGTTTATCTAATTATTAGAAAGGTGAATGAATTGGCAAGGCTTTCGGATGCGTGCGCACGCGAGGTGCTCGACGTCGTGCCGGCAGTCATGAGATTCATCCGCACGGAGATGCGGAGGCACCGGGCCCTCGATCTCAGCGTTCCCCAGTTCCGATCCCTCGTGTTCATCGAGCGGACGGCCGGCACGCCCCTCAACGGGGTGGCCGCGCACCTCGGCCTGACCCCTCCCTCAGTGAGCAAGCTCATCGACGGGCTTTCCAATCGGGGGATGGTCAAGCGTCGGGAATCAACCGGTGACCGACGCCGCCTGACCATCGAGATCACAGCCGAAGGCGCGCAGGCGCTCGCCAGTGCGCGCAGCGCGGCCCAGAAGAGCCTCTCCTGTCTGCTCGGTTCCCTCAACGGTGAGGAGCTCTCCACCATCGCACGGGCGATGTCCGACATGAGGCGCGTTTTTGCGCCGGGCGCGTACCCTCTGTCCGAAGGGAGGTCCCGTTCCAATGGCAATACTTGAGCTGGAAGATCTCACGCGCAGGTTCTCGACACTTGTGGCCGTGAACGGGCTGAACCTCACAATCGAGCGCGGGGAGATGTTCGCGCTCCTCGGTCCCAACGGCGCGGGAAAGAGCACCACGATCAAAATGCTCACGACGCTCCTGCCCCCGAGCGCGGGAAGCGCGCGCGTGGACGGGCTCGATATCGTGCGCCACGCCGGCGCGGTGCGCAGGATCATCGGGTACGTCCCCCAGATGCTTTCCGCGGATGGAACGCTCACGGGAAGGGAGAACCTTCTTGTCTTTGCGCGACTGTACGATGTTCCGCGCAGGGAGCGCCGGCCCCGGGTGGAGGATGCGCTCGGCTTCATGGGGCTTGCGGAGTCCGCGGACAAGCTCGTCCGGCAGTATTCGGGCGGAATGATAAGGAGGCTGGAGATCGCCCAGTCCATGATCCACAATCCGCGCGTGCTCTTCCTCGATGAGCCGACCGTGGGCCTCGACCCCGCGGCCCGACGCGCGATGTGGGACTACATAGGGGAGCTGAGGGAACGCACGGGGGCCACGATCGTCCTCACGACGCACCAGATGGAGGAGGCAGATACCCTGTGCAACCGGGTGGCGATCATGCACCAGGGGAACCTTGTCGCGCTGGGGACCCCGGAAGAGCTGAAGGCCTCGATCGGGACGCGACGGGCCACCCTTGATGACGTTTTCATCCACTACACGGGGAGCAATCTCGAATCAGGAGGAACATATCGTGAAACTAGAAGGACGCGCAGGTCTGCTCGCCGTCTCGGCTGAATCCACACCGCTGCGGACCGACCTTTTCACCTGGCTCCTGCGCTACGTCGGGAGGACTCTCACCATTGCCGGGATGGAGGCGCGGAAGCTTCTCCATGACCCGACCGAGCTCCTCACCCGCGCGATACAGCCGGCACTCTGGCTCCTTGTCTTCGGCCAGGTCTTCACGCGGGTGCGCGCCATCCCCACGGGGAGCATGCGCTACATCGATTTCATGGCTCCCGGGATCCTGTGCCAGAGCGTGCTCTTTATCGCCATCTTCTATGGCATCTCGATCATCTGGGAGCGGGACCTGGGAATCCTGCACAAGTTCCTCGTGAGCCCTACCCCGAGATCCGCACTCGTCCTGGGAAAGGCGATTTCGGCCGGCCTGCGGGGCCTGACGCAGGGATTCATCGTCTACCTCCTGGCAGTGCTCCTCGGAGTGTCGATGGACTGGAACCCGCTTTCTCTGCTCGGGGTGGTTGCTGCCGTGATGCTCGGCGCGGCGTTCTTTTCCACGTTCTCTCTGATCATCGCGTGCCTGGTCAAGACGCGCGAGCGATTCATGGGCATTGGGCAGATCCTCACCATGCCGTTGTTCTTCGCAAGCAATGCAATCTACCCGATCTCGATAATGCCGCACTGGCTGCAGGTGATCTCTCACGCCAACCCGCTCACCTACCAGGTGGATGCGCTTCGCGCCCTCATGCTTTCCGGCGGGGTGAGTGCTTTCGGCGTCGGGACCGACCTGGGCATCCTGGCCCTTGCCACGACGCTCTTCGTGGGCGTGGGTTCCCGGCTGTATCCGACGATCGCGATATAGGCCCTCAGCGTTTTGGCACCGGCTTTATCGGCCTGAATATCCAGGTCATGCGCCCGATCTCCTTCCCTTCCCAAAGATGCCGCACGACCAGTGAGCTGTTGCGCAGGTACGGTGTCTCTGGAATCGGCACATGGATCCATATTCTCGGTTTGTTCTTTGCGGTAAGAGTCGCGGCCGGGAAGAGCTTTGCCTCGTTCAGTTTCATCTGAAATCTGGCATATCCGGCAAGCTTCTCATGGCGCGGCTCTTGCTTCTCCCATCCGGGCATTGCGCGGAGCATCTCATCGGGCAGGTCAACATGGACTGCCATCCCTGCCGGCAGGGGTTTATGGCCCGGCATTTGCGCGGCATGAGTCAGACGAGCGATGACCTGGAGCTGGAAACGGCCGCCTTTTTTCCCGGCAGTCCGGGAAGAAGAACCAGAGCGGCCGGGACCTGGGCCCTGGGCCTGGGCTGGGAGGAGGCGGCACCGGTGGGGGAGGGGGAGGCTGAACCAGGTCGACGACGTTGAAGTTGCGCCAGGTAGTTCTGTATTCCGTGCGGATCACCTGATAATAGTCGGAGACGCTGGTGATCTGGGAAGCGAGTGTATTCCTGTATTGGTCCGGCGTTTCGCTCCCGCTGACGAGCGTGGCGAGGAAACAGTAATGGCCGGGCACGGGCACGTTGTCAAAATTGATGACGGGAGCCACAACCAGCCTGCCCCGTGCGAGATCAATCGCAGTGTTGAAAATACTGGACCCGATGAGATTCCAGCTATTGGGAAGCAGAATCGTGCTGCCGTCAGCCCAATAGGCTGTGCCTGTCACTGTTCCGGCAGGTACGGCCGTTGCCCCTCGGTTGTATGCGCGCACGTACACGTAGTTTCTTTGACCGTATTCCGCGTTGTCCGAGAGGGCATAGACGTTCTGGTTGGTATCGCCAAGATCAGCCTGGGGATTGGCAACGGCGACCTGCTTCAGAACTATGTCTGGACTGCAGGCGAGGGCTCCGTTGTGCGGGTACCCGAAATCCACCTCCAGGTTGTCGCGTAGATACGCGACGGGGCCGCTTGAAAGCACCTCGTATTGGGGACCGGCAGGTTCGAGCTGAAAAGGAACGCCGTTGAGGTCGACGAGCTGGGCCGTGAGGGACAGCGTGGGCTTCTGCCCCGTGAGAGTAGCCGTGATGTTACTTTGCAGCATTGCGCTGCGCGCCTCGCCGACTGCATTGCTCAGATACTGGCTCACGTTGAGAACCTGGGCAGGGGCAACCGACTGAAAGAGGCCCGGATTCGCATCAAGAAGATAGTTGTTGGGATCACAGGCCCCGCGCGCCTTTTTTGAATAGTAGTTTGGACTGACCTTCCCTCGAAACGCGAAAGTGAGAACCGAAGAATCCGTCACCCACGTACCGTTCGCGTTTCCAACCTGGACTACGGGGTTCGCGTTCAGGAGGTCCTGGATCCTTTGCACGGCATAGCTTGTGATCTTGTCCACCAGCGGCATGTTTGGATCTGCCGGCGGCCAGGGCGCGCCGGGATTGGCCGGATTCGGGATCGTGGCCCAGTCCAGATTGATCAGGTCGTTGCTGCTCCAGTTGGTTCCGGTGGGCGTCTTTGCATTCCCGTTGTCCGTGCTTGCGCTGCAGAAAGCATCAACGACTTTATGCCCGGTATTCAGGACGAATAGGGCAGGGGTTCTTTGGTTGAAATCGAGGAGATAGGTCGCAAGGTCGCTATTTGCAAAGGGGCTATCCAGATAAAGCCACTGGGAGTTCCCGGTCGGATTGAGGTTATAGTAGCTTTGCTTCGCCTGAATCCAGCTCTGCATTATTGATGGATTGAAGGCAGATGGTGCCGGCGGCGGTACCGGTGGGAAGTTCTCACCGCCGTCATTTCCTGAATAGAAGACTGCAAATTTCCGAATCCCCGGATCGGTGACCCTGTCTTCAAGAAGCTTCTGAAAATACACGTCACTCGCACTCTTGATCTCAATAAAGCTGAGAAGGATCACTGTATTTGGATAGTCAGATTCCTTAAAGCTCTTTGGCTGTCCATTTGTAAAATCCATCAGCGCCATGTCAGGCGCAATATCCCCAATAACAACAGACATAACTTCCTCCTTATGACGATTCAGTTCGTGTCAGTCCATCTCATATGCCCCAATAGACCACGGTATTGTTCGAACCGTGCTGCCGGATCTGTCTACTTTGACGCCGCCTGCGTTTGAAGGAAAATCCGTTTCCCCGGAAAGATCCAGGCCACTTATTTTCACCGCGTCCGGGGAAGAGGTGGTCAGGCGCCAATCGTAATTCAGCTTGTCGACAAAAAGCGGATCAGCATTCTGGTTCGTGTTCGTTGCGGTCGCCATCGCATTTATCGTTGCAATCAAGGTGACGGCAGTTGTACCCTCGTCGTAGTACAGGGCGCCCCCCGTGAAAGTAACGAAATCGTTGTTCTTGATGGTCGCCGGGTCGCCCAACGCTCCCGCCTCATATATGCCGTAGCCGAATGACGAATTTCCTCCCAAAAAGTATGTTGTTTTCAATTAATGGCGCCGTGGAGGCTGAATTGCTCAAATAGATACATGCGGGATCCACTGTCCCGCGAATAAAGAGATTGCCGCAGTCTATGGTATTGTTCTTGATAATGGGGGCGGCGGCGTTACAGTATATGCCGTACGCGTTTCCGGCAGTCGTGCCGTTTCCGGTGGTGTTGCCAGTACCTCCGGATACGAGACAATTATAGATCTTCGCTTGCGCAGTTGTTCCATTCACGTAAATCCCGTACGCATAGAAGGCTGTGGTGCTTCCGAGTATCGAGGAGTTGTATATCTTCGAGCCGGAATTGCTTGAATAAATGCCATAGAGAGTGCCTGCAGAGGCGGTGCCCCCGTTGATGGTCGAATCATGAATCGAGGGGGATGAGGAATCCGTATAAATTCCATAGCTTGTGTTTTTCTCGCTTGCGTTGATTGTGCATCCAATAATCTCAGGCGAAGCGCCGGTGATGCACAAGACGCCATACGAATTGCTTGTTCCCGATGTGGCCATACCATTGATCGTGCATGCACGGACAGTCGGGGATCCACCAACGCACAAGACGGCGGTGCCAAAGTTGCCCGCGGTCGCTGCCGTGATCGTTAAGCCATCGATGATAGTGGCTCTTGTGATTGTGCCTGCTGCTCTAAGTGCACGGTTTGGAGCGGTAAGCGTCGTGGCTTCCGTGGTCGCAGTTGAATCCTGAATAGTAGTTATCTGGGCGGCGGGATTTCGGAGCGACCAATTGCCATCGGTATATCCGCCGTAGATCGAAACCCCTTCCACCATCTCCACGGCGACAGTTCCGGAACCGCCTCTGTAGGCGGATGCGTATGTGCCCTGTCCTATCTTGACCGCAGCGGGATTCGCAGGACTGGGGGAATAGAGGCTCGCCGCAACCGCGATACCCGCCTGTATGGTAGCCGTCGGTGCGAGGTAGGTGCCGGGGTTGGAATCACTCGTAACGTTGCCATGCAGGTCATGCTTAGACACATACGAACCGTTGAACACGTCAAAGGTATAGGTATACGTAGTCTCCTGCCCAGCCGAGGTGACCCTCACGCCCAGTGTCATGCCTGGTCCGGCCTTCCACGCCACCGCGGGGACGCCCCCATTCAATACGATCTTCTTGTCCGCTCCGAGGGTCGAGGCCGGCGGCGCAACAGTCAGCCAGATGCTGCCCGTGAGCAGGATCGTTGAGCCCTCGGTTGCATTCCCCAGCGTAAGCGTAATCGTCTCATGGGCGGTGATGATGGTCTTGTCGAGCGGAAGGATGTCCGGCTTGTTCGCCTCCGTTGCCAGCCGTTTCATCTCGTTGAGAATCGCGTCGGAACAGGAGGAAAGAGCGAGCAGCAGGGCCGTTGCTGCGATGAACAGGACCGCAGCGGCGCGCCGTGCAGTCGCACTCGCTACTTTTTTCATTCCGTCCATGGCATTTCCTCCTGGCCCGCGTCGGCCGCCCGGGCACCGGATGCGTCTCCTGTCTTGACGTATGCCAGCTTGTCCGCCGCGGGCTTGTCCAGCTGAGCCAGCCTGTCGAGCCACTTTGCTGATGCCGCGCGATCGTCAAGCTCGTAGGTGGCGCGCACCAGCCCGCGCAGGGTGGTGGTGTCATTGGGGGCCAGGCGCAGGCCATTCTGGTACGCTTTCAGGGCGCCCGAGAAATCGTTCTTGATGAGCAGCACGTTGCCCAGGTTGGTATACGCGGCCCCGGATTCTTTCAGCGCGAGTGACGCGCGGAAGGTCTGCTCCGCCTTGTCGTACACGTCGTAGCGTGCGTACAGCACGCCAAGCTTGTTCAGGGGCCGGGGGTCCTGCCGCGCCGCGGAGATCTCGGAGGTAAGTGAGTCGACCCGCGGGCCGATCTCTCTCTGGATGAAAGCCTTCATCGTGGCCGTGTACCGGTCGGTCAGCTTGTCGGCTTTCGGCAGCTCGACGGACTGTTCGCTTCCGAAAGCGGCCACCGGCTCGAAAGAGCTTCCATGCATCATGGGTGGCATAGAACTTTGCCTGACCCGCAGCGGTGGCGTCCCGCCACTCCCGGGCGCCGATCTGCCAGGCGCGCAGGAAGCCTTCCTGGACAAGAGTGATCTCGACCGGAACCCACACTTTTCCGTCGATATTGACGAAATCCTCCGGCCGGCTGAAAAATGCAAGTGCCTTGTCGGGCTTCATGCCGAGGGCGAACGCCGCAAAGATGTGCCCGGGCACGGTGATGAATGCGCTTTCCACGCCGCCCGCCTCGAGCATGGCGGCATAGAGGATCGACAGGTCATCGCAGTCCCCTGACTTGTACTGCAGCGTCTGGATTGGAAACTGGAGATAGTCCACTGCCAATGTGTTCTTGGAGGATTCCGAGTAAGGCAGGTTCGGGTCGGGAACGTAGCGAAGTCCGAAGAGCCCCATCTCCTCGAAGACGCCGACGGCCTGGCGGAGGTTCGTGTCAAAGGACTCGAAGCCCGAGCCCCGCGCAATTCCCGCGGCCTGTTTGGCGAGCGTCATCACGGCAGGGTCGTTTACCGTGGCAAAGCTCGCCACGTGACGATCATCGTCCCAGGTCATCCCATTCCTGTGGTTGATCGTGGCCACGGATATCGTGCTGACGTCCCGCTGGCTTTCCACGTAGGAATAGCTTACCGCGATCTTTGCCTGGGCCTTGCTCGGCTCGAGCAGATCGGTGATGCGGTGATCAAAAAGAGCGTAGAGCTTCACTTCTCGTGTTTCCCCCTGCTTGAGCTCCGGTATGATGTCGGGGGACTCCTTTGGCCCGTCCATATACTGCGGGACAAAGAAGGAGACCTTGACGTTGCGGATGGGACCATCCTCCGCGTTCTTTATCTTTGCCGTCCCCACCTTGTTGTCGTTGTAATACTTGTAGAAAACGGGAAATACGGGGTCGATGATGATATCACGGATCTCCACACGCGAGCGCTGGTTCATCTGGCTGAAATTGAAACCGGCGGAGAGCCGCGCAGCCAGACCCTGGTACTGGGCCTGGGTGGCGGCGAACTGGTGCACATACTCGCCTCCGACGCTCAGCCGAAAGGTCGGCCCGAGGTACAGGCTCATGTCGATTCCCGTACGCAGGTAGGGATTGGGCGCCGAGGCTTGACCGAGCATTCCGAACATGTACCCGCCGCGGCCGTACAGGATCGCGGAAAGGGTGGGCAGGAGTCTCAGCCTCAATCCCGGACCGGCGCTCAGCCCGATGCTGTTGAGGACCCAGGTCGTCCCCGGAGCGTACCCATAGTCGAAGGAACCTCCGACGATCAGGTACGGAAGCGAGGGAAAGACGTAGTCGGCGTTGATGGATCCCTGGAACCCTGTGGAGAAGCTGGACGCGCTGGCGGTGCCGGGAAACGGGAAGGTGACGGCGGGGTCCAGTGAAAGGGTGAAGCCGCTCCCGTCCTGGGCCGCGGCCGACATGCTCAACCCGATGAGGATCAGTACGGTGAGGAGGGCCTTTCTTGACATCGTGGCACCCTGACCTTTCCTGTTTTAAATATGGCGTTTTGTTTCTTTCCAGCGGGGTGGATTATACACCCAACCGAACAACCCGGCAACGAGGCGCTCTGGAGAATCGAGTTTGCATATGCGCAAAGCTGAAGCCGCTGCTGGCCGAATAGTTCCGGCTGCGCTCCCTCAGTCCGCGTCGAGCACCTCGCGGATCTTTTTGAGGAGCTGTTCCGCGGTGAAAGGCTTGCGCAGAATATCGAGGCCGCCCTCCGGAGCATCCGCCTGCACCAGGGCATGTTTCGAATACCCCGTCATGTAGAGAACCTTCACGCCCCGAGCTGCTTCGGCGATCCAGCGGCCGAGCTCGATGCCGCTCATCCGGGGCATCACCACGTCCGCAAGGACGAGCTGGAAGCCGCCCGGGCGGGAAGAGAAGATCGACATTGCCTCGGGGCCGCTGCGGGCCCCTGTTGCGTCGTAGCCGTTTTTGCGGAGGATGGAGAGGATGAAGTTGCAGATCGCTTCTTCGTCCTCGACCACGAGCACCGATTCACTTCCCGGCAGGGAACGTGCCTCCACGGTGGTCGACTTCCCGGGGACGGCCTCCCGGACTCTGGGCAGGTACACGGTGAAGGTCGTCCCGGCTCCCGGCCGGCTTGTGCAGTAGATATAGCCATCGCTTTGCTTGACGATGCCATACACGGTGGCGAGGCCCAGCCCGGTCCCGCGCCCCACCTCCTTGGTGGTGAAGAAGGGCTCGAATATCCTGGCCAGCGTCTCCCGATCAATTCCCACGCCGGTATCGGACACTTCGAGTGTGACGTAGTCGCCCGGAATCATCTCCGCATGCTCCGGCGTCCCCGTGGCGCCGCATGAGTATGTGGCCGTGCTGATCGTGAGAATCCCGCCGCGGGGCATTGCGTCGCGGGCGTTGGCCGCGAGATTCATCGTCACCTGCTCGAGCTGCCCCTGGTCCGCCTTGATGGTGGCGAGGTCGGGCGTCAGAATCGTGCGCAGCTCGACGTCCTCCCCGATCAGACGGCCGATCATGCTCTGCATCCCGCGCACGACCTCGTTCAGGTCGAGGATGCGCGGCCGCATCACCTGTCCCCTGCTGAAGGCGAGGAGCTGGGCGGTCAGGGCCGCCGCGCGGTCAGCGGCCCTCTTGATCTCTCTTGCGTCGCCCTTCATCGGGTGAGTCTCGTGCAGCTGCTCATCGAGGAGGTCTGCGTAGCCGCGGATGACGGTGAGCAGGTTGTTGAAGTCGTGGGCCACCCCCCCGGCGAGACGGCCGACAGCCTCAAGCTTCTGGGCCTGGGCAAGCTTCTCTTCGCTTTTCCGCAGGGCCTCCTCGGTCCGCCGCTCGTCGGTAATGTCGTGAAAGATCCCGAGGGTATGGGAGAACGCGCCCCCTTTGTCGAACTCGGGAGTCGCGGTCAGCTCGATACGGCGCACCGTCCCGTCGGGCCGGATGATCTCCTGCTCGTACGTCGTTTTCTCCCCGAGCCGGCGCTTTCCCGTCTCCACGCGTGTGCGCTGGTACTCCTCTTCGCTCATGAACTGTCGCAGGTTCTGACCTGTCAGGCCTCCGCGGCCGACGCCGAACACCTTTTCGGCTGCCGGGTTGGCGAAGAGGAAGTTCTCAGCGGGGTCAACGATGCCGATCCCTTCTCCGAGATTCTCCACGAGGGTCCTGTAGCGGTCCTCGCTCTCACGCAGCGCCTCCCCGGCCTGTCTGTTCTCGGTGATATCCTCATAGGTCCCGAGGACTCCGAATATCCGGCCGTCCTGCTCCCGAAGAGGGACCTTGCTCGTCCGAAGCCACAGGAGGCTCCCGTCCTCCCGGGACTGAGGCTCTTCGTAGTTGACCTTCGGGACGCCCGTCTCGATTACAGATGCGTCGTCAGCCCGGTACCTTTCCGCGGTGCTGCGCCACGAGAGCTCGAGGTCGTTCCTGCCCACGATTGATGCGGGGTCGGACAGGCCGGCGTCCTCCGCGAAGAGACGGTTGCATCCGAGATAGTGAAGACTCCTGTCCTTCCAGAAGACGCGCTGCGGCACGTGATCGAGCACCAACTGCAGGAGTTGACGGGATCTGTGCAGCTCCTCCTCCACGTGCTTGCGCTGGGTGATGTCCAGGACATTCACCAGCATGTGAGGGTAGGAGTCGTGCGGGCCGGGGACGGACAGCTTGATGACGATGTCGAGCTTCCTGCCCGATGGGGTCGTGGCCTTGGATTCCCTCTCCGCGCTTGTCCCTCCCTCCGCAATCAGGAGGACATCGTCCCGCAGAGACGCACGCGTCACCGGATCCTCCATGTCGAGCGTCCGATCCAGCGGACCCAGGAGCTGCCGGCGGTCAGCGACCTGGTACAGCGCAAGGGTCGCCTCGTTGACGTTGATCACCGTGATCATTCGGGCCGCCTCGGTCAGGAACTCCGGGTGCTCTTCGAGGTACCTTCGCAAGTCGCGCACGCCCCGCGCGCGCAGCGCATCCAGCGCGGCACGGAGCGAGGAGATGTCCTCCTCCCACAGTGAGACTGCCGAGTGCTGAAAGATGCTCTGAAACCGCTTCTCTTCGTACGAACGAAGCTGATCCGCCGAGCCGTTCCCAGACGCTCTTTTTCGACTAGCCGCCATATGTGCCGAAGTATCGCACTGCGAAGCTCGCGACTCAAGCGGCGCGATTCGGGGAGCTCAGCATCTGCCAGCAGAAGCCCGCGAGCGCATCCGTGCCCGAGGTTTCCCCCTGCGCGCAGGCGGCACGGACTGCGCTGCTGATTGCGTCCAGGGAAGCGGTCCGGGCAGCGGCATCCATGAAGTCTACGAGGTAGGCGGGGAATCGACCCTGCAGCGCCATCCACAGAAGCGTCCGCCCGGCAGGGGTCGTGCCGGGCAAGACGCGCTCGAGCCGCGCCCGCATATGCGAAGCCATTGTCGAGGATGCGAGGATGGCGCCGGTGAGAAAGTCATCCCCCGACGGAGTCAGACCTGGGCCGCAACCGACGAGCCCCTCCGGCGTTCCCTCCTCGAGTGATTTGCGCGCGCGAGTCACGAACGAGTTCCCGGCGGGGGCGCCACGAAGAACGTCGAGCAGCCCGCCCGGCTTTCCGTGGATGAACAGGGCATTGCGTATGGCGTGGACCATCTCGGCCGGCATCATGCGCACCGCTGCCGGGTCTATCCTGCCTTCCCATCTCGGGCAATTGGCGCAGTCGATGGAGGCGAAGTGGTCGAGGGTAATGACCGCGTTTTCCATTGTGACCGACTTATCCACGAGGTTTGCATCCAGGGGTGCCTCGAAAAGCTCAGTCGCGAGGACCCCCATGGCGCTCATGGATATGCGATCAGCCACTACCGAAACCGCCAGGCCGTCCGCGCGCAGGATGTTGAGCGCACGCGCGTGCAGGGAGAGGACACGCCCTGTCCAGGGTGCATCGCCTATCAGCTCGCCTCGAGCACGCGCGACGAAACGGTGCATGACGAGCGCCAATGTAGTCTGGCGGGCGGGGAGAGGTCAACGAAATGATTCATTGCGGAGAGCGGATGATTTGGATAGAGTCTTGCTGCCGATGAGCACCGAGACAGGAACGCTCCTCATTGAGGCACGCGGAATCGTGAAGCGGTATGCGACTGTGCTTGCCAACGATCACGTGGACTTCGCACTGCGCGGCGGCGAGGTCCATGCCCTCCTTGGTGAGAACGGCGCCGGCAAAAGCACTCTCTCTCGGATTCTCTACGGGTTCACACAGCCCGACGCGGGGGAAATTCTCGTCGCGGGGAGGCTTGCGCCGCTCCGCTCGCCGCATGACGCCCGGGCCCTGGGAATTGGCATGGTTTTCCAGAATTTCACCCTCATACCCGCCCTCAGCGTTCTGGAGAACATCGCGCTCTTCCTGACGAACCTGCCGCCGGTCGTACGCAGGGGAGACATCTCCCGCCGCATCCGCAGGCTGGCAGGTCGTTTCGGCCTCTCGGTGGAACCCTCGGCTCTCGTTCGTCAACTCTCCGTGGGAGATCAGCAGAAGGTGGAGATCCTCAAGCTCCTGCTCGCGGACGCCACGGGTGCTCATTCTGGACGAGCCGACAAAAGTCCTGGCCCCGCACGAAGTGGAGGAGCTCTTCGGGGTGTTCAGGACATTGAAAAATGAAGGGTATGCAATCCTCTTCATCACGCACAAGCTGCGGGAGGTTCTCGCGAGCGCCGACCGGATCACCGTGATGCGCCAGGGACGGATCGCGGGCACCCGCGCGCGCGGGGAGGCGGATGAGTCCGCGCTTGTGTCCCTGATGTTCGGAGGGCAGGCCGATCAGATCCCCGGCAGCGGAAGCGCGGACACGACCGGCGGCGCGCGCGCGGCCGCGCACACCGGCACGGCGCTCCTCGAGCTGCGCGGCGCGTGCACCCGCGCGGCGGGAAGCGAAACAGCCCTGCGGGACATCGACCTTGCGGTGCATGAGGGAGAGATCGTCGGAGTTGCCGGCGTCTCGGGGAACGGCCAGAAAGAGCTTGGTGACCTCATCCTCGGGCTCCGATCCGCCCGGCGCGGCTCAAAGATTCTCCATGGGGAGGATGCCTCGCGCTGGTCCATAGGGCGCGTGCGGAAGAGCGGCGTCGCTTTCGTACCCGAAGACCCGCTGGGCATGGCCGCGGTGCCCGGCATGTCCGTGCGGGAAAACCTGGCGCTCGGCACGGGCCGCAGATATGCGCGCGGAGTGACGGTGGACTGGCGCCTGCTTGAATCCACCATGGTCGGCTCCTTTCGCCGGTTCGGTTTTCCCGTGCCTGCCCTGCACGCTCCGATCCGCTCGCTTTCCGGAGGGAACCTTCAGCGCGCCGTCATTGCCAGGGAGATGGCCCACGATCCGCGCCTCATCATCGCGCTGTATCCCACGAGGGGCCTCGACGTCATGAGCGCGGTGGCGGTGAGGAGGCTGCTCGGCGCGGTCAGAGACTCCGGAACCGGTGTGCTCCTGATCTCCGAAGACCTGGAAGAGCTTTTCGAGATGAGTGACAGGCTCCTCGTGATGTATGGCGGCGCGATTGCGGGAGAGTTCGCACGCGGCAAATGGAGCGCGGACGTCGTGGGCCACCTGATGACCGGGTCCGGCCGACCGGACGGGAAGGCAGAGGCATGAGCGCGGGCCTGAGCGCCGCGGCATCGGTCCGGCGCGTCATTTCCCGTGCTCCCCTCTTCCTCCGCTACCTTTTCATCATCGCACTGGCTCTCGGCATCTTCGCTTTGATCCTGGTGGCGGCGGGGAAGGACCCGTTCAAGGCCTATGCCGACACGTTTGCCTACACATTCGGCAATGTGTACGGGTTCTCGGAGCTGATCGTGCGGATGATCCCGCTCCTTCTCACGGCCGTGGCGGTGGCCTTTCCCGCGCGCATCGGCATGATCAATGTGGGAGGGGAAGGCCAGTTGTACATGGGTGCGTGGCTTGCCAGCGGAGGCGCCCTGGCGCTCTCCGGATTTCCGGCGTGGGCGCTGCTTCCGCTCATGACGCTTCTCGGCTTCATCGGAGGCGCCGTCTGGGCCGCCATCCCCGGTATTCTGCGCGCAAAAAAGGTCGTGAATGAGACAATCGCCACGCTGCTCCTCAACTACGTGGCTCCCATGATCATCAGCTACTTTGTCTTCGGTCCCTGGCGAGGCGTGGAGAGCTCCTCCTATCCTCAATCCCCCGCCTTCAGCGACGGGGCGCGCCTTCCCTCCTTCTTCAATACGCGCATCCACGTCGGGCTGCTTTTCGCGCTCGTGTCCCTTCTCGCGTACTGGGCGATTGTCGAGAAGACTCGGTGGGGCGTGCAGATGCGCGCCATCGGCGGCAACCCCGAGGCCGCTGAGCGCCTGGGCATCCCCCTCGTTCTGTACATGGTGATCGTCATGGCCATCGGCGGCGGTGTTGCAGGGTTGGCCGGCATGGGCGAGGTGTCGGCCATCCAGGGGCGGCTGCGCCAGGGTCTTTCCCCCGGGTATGGATTCACCGGCTTTCTGATCGCCTGGCTCGCCGGCGGCAATCCCCTGGGGATACTCCTCATGACATTCCTCTTTGCCGTCATCACGTCGGTGGGGGACATTCTGCAGATCACGCAGGGGCTTCCCTATTCGGTCGTGAACATCCTGATGGCGGTCATCCTGTTCGTGGTGCTCGGACGGCGGTCCGTGCGGAGGGCATCACGATGATCGGCGCTGCTTCTGCGCGGGGTCCTGGCAGGCTCCATCCTCTCGGGAACACTGCTCCTGTACGCCACGCTCGGGGAAGTGATCGTCGAGCGTTCGGGGATCGTGAACCTCGGCCTTGAAGGCATTCTCCTCATCGGGGCGTCGGTTGCCTTCGCAATCGCTTCAGTGACGGGCAGCGCGTATCTCGGCGTGCTGGCAGCGGCCGCCGCGGGAGGAATTGCGATGCTGCTGTTCGGCTACCTGGTTGTGGGCCGCAGGGCAAACCAGCTTGCAACCGGTCTCGCCATGATGTTCTTCGGAATGGGGGTGAGCGCCCTCGTGGGGAAGAGCTTCGTGGGAGGCGTCATCGCCGGCCTCCCGAAATACCGGGTGCCCTGGCTCTCCGACCTTCCCTGGGTGAAGGGGTCCACCCTGTTCAACTGGGACATCCTGGTGTACCTCGCCATTCCCGTCGCCGTCCTCGCCTGGTGGCTGCTTTTCCGTACGCGCTGGGGCCTCGGGGTGCGCGCGGTGGGGGAAAGCCCTACCGCTGCTTTTGCGGCCGGTCGGCGGCCCGAGCTTCTGCAATACCAGGCGCTGTTTTTGGGCGGTCTTCTGGGCGGCGTGGCCGGCGCCCACCTGTCCGTGTCCCTCACCATGACGTGGAACGAAGGGATGACGTCCGGGCGCGGCTTCATTGCCATCGCCCTCGTCATTTTCTCCAAGTGGCATCCGCTGAGGGCGATTGTGGGCGCCCTCGTGTTCGGAGGGGCCGAGGCGCTGCAGCTCCAGCTCCAGGCCCAGGGCGCGCAGGTGTCTCCGTTTCTTCTGGACATGCTCCCCTACATTCTCACGCTGGCGGTGCTCATTGCCTGGGGCGGCGCGCGCAGGTCAGCGGCGCCTGCCGGCCTGGGCAGAACCTTTTATGGTACGGAGTGAACGTGATATCATGAAAAAGAAGGACACGCGGCGTTGCCGCGCGAAGGATTTTGCGAAGGAGGCGTAGCTATGAAGACATTGAAGTGCATCGCGGTTACCGTTCTGCTGGCGGCGTGCATTGCGGTTGCTCCCGCAATCGCGCAGGACAAGCCGACGCTGATCGTGGGCGCGATCTACGTCGGAAGCGTCAACGACTTCGGATACAACCGCTCGATGAAGGACGGCCTGGAGGAGATGAAGAAGAACATCCCCGGCCTGAAGCTCATCGAGGCGGAGAACGTGCCTGAGACCGCCGAATCGGAGCGGGTCATGGAGAACATGGTCCAGCAGGGCGCGAAGCTGATATTCCCCACCAGCTTCGGCCACATGGATTTTGCCTTGAACGTTGCAAAGAGGCACCCGGATGTGTTCTTCTACCACCCGGGCGGGTACAAGGTTGCACCCAACTTCGGCAACTTCTTCGGCAACACCCAGACGGCCTGGTACCCCATCGGAATCGCCGCGGGAAAAATGACCAAGATCGAACAAGGTCGGCTTCATCGTCGGACAGCCCATCGGCTACGCGTTGGGCAACGTGAATGCATTCGAGATGGGCGCACGGTCCGTCAACCCCAAGGTGCAGACCATCGTCGTTGTGGTCAACAGCTGGTCGGACAAGTCCAAGGAAGCGGCGGCCGCCAATGCGCTGCTCGATCAGGGTTGCGACATCCTGACCATGCACGTCGACTCTCCCGCCACGATCATCCAGACCGCCGAGGCGCGCGGCGCCATGTCCATCGGGTTCCAGTCCATCGAGTCGCGCAAGCTGGCGCCCAAGGGATGGATCACGGGGCTGGGATTCACCTGGGGCAAGTTCATGACCCAGACGGCTCAAAGCGTCATCAACGGCACATTCAAGCCCGGCTTCGTGCGGCAGGGGATTGCCGAAGGCATGATGGCGGTGGCCCCGTTCGGGCCTTCCGTGCCGGCGGACACGCAGAAGCTCGTGAACGACTCGGTGGCCAGCCTGGACAAGGGCTTCAACCCGTTCACCGGCCCCATCATGGACAACAAGGGAGTCGTGCGCATTGCAAAGGGCGAGTCCTGGGGCGGCGATAAGATGGGGGACTTCGACTGGTTCGTGGAAGGCGTGATCGGCCAGGCGAAGTAAGGGATGAGCATAAAGGAAAAGGTCGATGCGGCGAACGCGGAAGCGGCTCGCCGCATCATAGCCGCGGACCCGGTGCTGGTGGACGTGGCACCCGCATTGGAGGTCATTCCCGGGATGAGGGACCGCCTGGTCCTCCATTCGGGCCCGCCCGTGGACTGGAAGCGGATGTGCGGCGCGCAGAGGGGCGCCGCCATCGGCATGTGCATCTTCGAGGGATGGGCGAAAGGACCATGAAGAGGCTGCGCGCAGGATCGAGGCAGGTGAGATCTCCTTCGAGCCAAACCACCACCACTCCACCGTGGGTCCCATGGCCGGAACCATCACGCCTCACATGTGGGTGTGGGTGGTGGAGAACAAGGCCTTCGGCAATCGTGCGTTCTGCCGGCAGGTGGAGAGCTTCCAGCAATTCGGCGACTACTCCCCGCAGGCGCTTTCCGCGCTTGTGAAGCTGGCGCGACGTGTGGGGACCCGCGCTGCGCGCCGCGGTGCGCAAGATGGGCGGTGTTCCTTTGAAGCCGCTCATCACGCGCGCCCTCCAGATGGGCGACGAGATGCACAACAGGGTGGTTGCCTCCTCCAGCATCTTCACAAATGCCGTGGCGCCCGCGCTGGTGGAGTCCGGGCTGCCGGCGGAGCAGGTGGTGGCGACCTTGCGCTACGCGGGGAATCACCCCTTCCTTTTCCTCGGGCTGTCCATGGCAGCCGCGAAGTCGGCCGCCGACCCTGCGCGCGGCGTCGAGGCGAGCAGCATGGTGACCGCCATGGCAAGGAACGGCACCGAGTTCGGCATCCAGGTGAGCGGACTGGAAGGCGAATGGTTCACGGCCCCCGCGCCGCGCGTGAAAGGCTTGTTCCTCCCGGGGTGGAAGGACGAGGATGCGGGCGCCGACATGGGGGACTCGGCAATCACTGAGACGGTGGGGTGGGGCGGATTCGTGATCGGCGGAGCGCCCGGGCATACTCAGCTTCACGGGGGGCACGGCGGCGGAGGCCCTGGCCTTCAGCCGCGACATGCACGGAATATCAGTGGCGCGCAGCCCCGAGTTCCTGATGCCCGCGCTGGACTTCGAGGGCACGGGGGTCGGAATCGACATCCGCAAGGTTGTGCAGACGAACATGCTGCCTGTCATCGACACCGCCATCGCGCATAAGGAGCCCGGGCACGGGATCATCGGAGGGGGCATTGTGCGCCCGCCGATGGAATGCTTCACGAAGGCGCTGAAGCGTTTCGCGGAAAAGTACCGGGGCTGACGGGGGAAGGGATGGCCAAGCGCCTGATCGTGCGCAGGAACCGGTACTTCGACTCGGTCTTCCTGATGCAGGTTGCTCACCAGCTGGCAGGCCAGCCCGGCATCCGCGACGCGTCCGCTGTCATGGGGACGGAAGCGAATCGCAAGGTGCTCGCGGAGCTCGGCTATGGCGCCGGCGCGCTCGCCGCGGAGCTCAGCGCAGCCGCGCCGAATGACCTCGTGTTTGCCCTCGAGGGGGATGAAGCAGCGGTCCAGGCTGTGGCCGCCGACCCGGACAGGTGGCTGTCCCGGAGCCCGCAAGGCGCCGCACCGGCCGGCAGCGCCGAGGAGCGCGAGCCCCGCTCGCTGGAGGAATCACTCGCGATGCGCCCGGATGCGACTGTCGCCGTCATTTCCGTCCCGGGTCAATACGCGGCACGGGAGGCGCGCGCCGCCATCACGCGCGGCCTCAGCGTCTTTCTCTTTTCGAGCAATGTGTCCGTGGAGGACGAGCTGGCGCTGAAGCGCCAGGCCCGTGAAAAGGGTCTTGTCGTGATGGGGCCCGATTGCGGAACCGCCTACCTTGGCGGGGCGGGCATCGGATTCGCCAACGCCGTTCGCCGGGGCCCGATTGGAATCGTGGGATCCACCGGCACCGGCATGCAGGAGCTTGCCAGCCTCGTTCACCAGGCAGGCTCGGGGATCTCGCATGGCATTGGAACGGGGAGCCGGGATCTGTCGGACGCAATCGGCGGGATTTCGACCATGACGGCAATCGACGCGCTGGACCGGGATCCGGGCACGAAGGTCGTCGTGCTCCTGTCAAAGCCGTCAGGCGTGGAAACCACCGAGCGGGTCATGCGGAGACTCGCTGCCTGCGGGAAGCCCGCCGTCGTGTGCGTGCTGGGAGCGCGCGGCGCCCGCGGCGCCCGCACCGGGCGGCCGCGCGCGCTATGCCTCCACGATCGACGAGGCGGCGGTCGAGGCCCTTGAAGCAGTCGGTGTGAAGCCCCCCGAGAGTCTTCTGGGGAACACCGTGTCGATGCGCGCGATTGCCGCTGCCGAGGTGGCGCGTATGAGCCCCGCGCAGCGCTATGTGCGCGGAGTGTTCGCGGGAGGCACATTCTGCTACCAGACGCAGGCTATTCTCAGCGAAGCAGGGCTCCACCTTTACTCGAACTCCCCGCTTCCCGGAATGCGCGAGCTGGACGATCCCCGGGTGAGTCACGAGCACTCCATGGTGGACATGGGCGCGGAGATCTTCGTGGAAGGGCGCCCCCATCCGATGATCGATGCCACCCTGCGCAAGGGGAGGGTCGCTGCCGAGGGGCGGGATCCCGCGGTGGCGCTCCTCCTCCTGGATTTCATCCTTGGCGCAATTTCGTCATCCAACCCCGTCGGGGACCTCATCGACGCAATCAGCGAGGCAAAGGCCGGCGCACAGGCGCGCGGCGGTCACCTCAGCGTGGTCGCATCCGTCTGCGGGACCAGTGATGACGCGCAGGGACTGGAAGACCAATCCCGCGTGCTTCGTGATGCGGGCGTTCTCGTCTTCCCCAGCAACGCCCAGGCGGCGCTTTTCAGCCGTGAAGTGGCGCTGCTGCTCGCCGGCAGGAAGGAAAAGGGCTGACTATGGCAATGCGATTCGACGAGTTGATCGGAGCAAAGCCCGTATTCGTCAACCTGGGAGTGCGGGGTTTCGCGGAGAGCCTCCGCAGTGCGGGCTTCGAGGTGGTGCATGTGGACTGGTCCCCCCCCGCGGGGGGGATCTCGAGATGTCCGCGATTCTTGATGAACTGATGTAGGAAAGCGGTCCGCGCGCCGGCTCAAAGGCGGCGGTTGAAAGCAGCCGCTACCGCTCTGCCAGCTTCTCCACCCCCTCCCAGATGAGCTCCTCGCTGAGGGCAGCGTACCCGAGAAGAAAAATCGCGTGCCGGGGCGGCCGCGAATAGCAGGGACCGACGGGGTAGACCGCGAGCCCCTGCTCCGCCGAAAAGGCGAGCACCCGTCTCTCCATCTCCGCGGCGGGCACCCCGCGGCTCGCGTTGGCCAATCGCACCATGAGGTGCATTCCCACGCTGGAATCGGAGATCTCGATCGATTTACCGAGGTGTCTGGCGAGCGCCGCACGCATGACCGCGCGCCGCGCGGCGACACGCCGACGCATCCGCCTGAGGTGACGCTCGAAGTGACCCTCCTGAAGGAAATCGGTGAGCGCCAGCTGTTCGAGAGTCGGCGTCTGCCGGTCGGCCAGCCACTTGGCCCGCATGAACGACTCCGCCATTTCGGGCGGAAGCACCACATAGCCGACCCTGAGCGGAGGGAAGAGGACCGTGGAGAACGTCCCGACGTAGACGACCTTCCGGGAGCGGTCGAGGCCCTGGAGGGACTCCACAAGACGTCCCGGAGTGCGGAACTCGCTGTCGTAGTCGTCCTCCACGATGAGGACGTCGCGACGGGCCGCCCAGCTCAGAAGGGCCAGGCGTCGGGAGAGGGTCAGAACCGCGCCCGTAGGGAACTGGTGCGAAGGCGTCACGTAGAGAAGGCGGGGCGCAGCGCGGGCGCGCGTCATCTTCTCCAGCGCGCCCACGTCGATCCCGTCCTCGTCGACGGGAACGAAGAGGGGTCGGGAGCCGGGGCCGGCGAAGCACGTGCCGTGCATCAGGATAGCCGGGGTCCTCCAGGGCGACGGTGTCGCCGGACCTGACGAACAGGCGCGCGATGAGATCAAGGGCCTGCTGCGACCCGTTGACAATGACCACCTGGCCGGGCTCGGCGACGACGCCCCGTGAGACGGCGAGGTGGCGCGCGATGGCCTCCCGAAGAGGAAAGTGCCCGCCGGGCTCACCGTACCTCCGCAGCTCGGCCGCGTTCGAGCGCAGCGCCCTGCCCAGGAGCCGCAGCCACAATGCCCGGGGAAACGCATCCCAGTCCGGGATGCCGGGACGGAAGTCGATCTGCAGCGACGCGGCGTTCGCCCCTCCGGTCCGCCGCGCAGGGGAAGGTGCCGGCCCGATGGGCCCTTTCCCGACTCTTGCGCCGGAGGCCCCTTGCGTGTTCCGAGCTTTCCCGTGCCGAGGGGCCACTCGCCGAGACCGGACGACACGTACGTGCCGGACCCGACCCTTCCCTCGACATAGCCTTCGGCGAGCAGGTCCTCGTATGCGCGCGCCACGGTGTTTCGCGCGAGCCCGAGGGTGAGCGCCAGCTCGCGGGTTGCCGGGAGCCGATCGCCGGATCGGAGCCTGCCGTCCCGGATGGCGTCGCGGATCTGCGTGAACACCTGCCGATGGCGAGGACGCGGCGACCCTCGCTTCGTATTGTCCAGCGTGATGATCAGGTTTTCCGCCCACATCTCCCGCTCCTCGACCCCTCCCTGCCGCATCCAATGGCCCAATCGATCAATCGAATATTGGCTCTTTTCTTATACCATTTGCAAGGTATCTTTCAACCGGGGAGGAATGACGATGGAACAGTCGACGTGGCTCACCAAGAAGGGCCTGGCGCAGATGCTGAAAGGCGGCGTCATCATGGACGTCGGCACCGCGGAGCATGCGCGGATCGCGGAGGACGCCGGCGCGTGCGCCGTCATGGCGCTGGAGCGCGTTCCCGCCGACATCCGGGCCGCAGGAGGCGTGGCGCGGATGAGCGACCCGCAGCTCATCCAGCAGATCATGGATGCCGTGACCATCCCCGTCATGGCGAAGTGCCGCATCGGCCACTTCGTCGAGGCGCAGGTGCTGGAGTCTCTGGGCGTCGACTACGTGGACGAGTCCGAGGTCCTCACCCCTGCCGACGAGGAGCACCACATCGACAAGAACGCCTTCCGTGTTCCCTTCGTCTGCGGCTGCCGGGACCTCGGGGAGGCCCTTCGACGGATGGCGGAAGGGGCCGCAATGGTCCGCACCAAGGGCGAGGCGGGGACGGGCAACGTCGTGGAGGCGGTGCGCCACATGCGTGCCGTGCAGAGCGCGATCCGCCGCCTTCACGCCGCGTCACATGAAGAGCTGGCTGCCGAGGCGAAGAACCTGAACGCCCCCTACGACCTGGTCGCAGAGGTTGCCCGCGAAGGACGGCTGCCGGTCGTGAACTTCGCCGCCGGCGGGTTGGCCACCCCGGCTGACGCCGCGCTCCTGATGCAACTGGGCGCCGACGGAGTCTTCGTGGGTTCGGGGATCTTCAAATCCGAGGACCCCGCCCGGCGCGCGGCGGCCATCGTGCAGGCGACGACGCACTTTCGGGACCCCGAGGTCATCGCCCGGGTATCCCGGGGACTGGGCGGGGCGATGCCGGGCCTCGAGATGAACACCATTCCGCGGGAGATGCTCCTGGCCGCTCGGGGCAGGTGACGCGATGAGGATCGGCGTCCTCGCCCTCCAGGGGGATTTTTCCGAGCACGTCGCCATTCTTCGCGAATTGAGCGCGGAGCCCTTCGGGCGTGTCGAGCCCGTGGAGATTCGAACGACACGACAGCTGTCAGAGGTGGACGGCCTCGTCATTCCCGGCGGGGAGAGCACGACCATCGGCAAGCTCATGCACGACTGCGGCCTGCTGGGTCCGTCTCGCGACCGCATCGCGGCGGGAATGCCGGTGTTCGGCACGTGCGCCGGCGCCATCGTGCTCGCCCGCGATATCGGCGGGCTCGATCAGCCTCTCCTGGGGCTCATGGACCTTCGCATGCGCAGGAATGCCTTCGGTCGTCAACTCCAGTCCTTCGAAACCCTGCTCCCCATTCCGGTGCTGGGCGACCCGCCAATGCGCGCCGTTTTCATCCGTGCGCCCGCCATTGCCTCGGTGGGGGCCGGAGTGGAAGTGCTCGCCCGTCTCCCGGACGGAACGATCGTTGCGGCACGGGAGGGGCACATGCTCGTTGCGGCGTTCCACCCGGAACTGTCGGGGGACACCAGAATGCATCGCTACTTCGTCGAGCTCGTTGGTAGTTACGTAACGGCGGCGGCTGAGTCTTGAAGGAGAAATGTATAGGGAAAAGGGTTAACTATTCGTACCGGCTCAGCAGTGCTGTCGGGCCCGCCGGGGCACTGCCGGGCCGGCTGGGCGAAAGCCTCAGCCGCTCGTTGCGGTCCGCAGACTTCACCGTAAGCTCGTGGATGAGGTCCCCCTGCAGCACCCGAAGGCTCACGCTCACCCCCGCCGAGCCTGTCGACCACACCCGGCGGTAGAATTCGGCCATCCCGGCTACCGGCTGCTGCGCCACCGCCAGGATGATATCCCCGCGCCGCAATCCGGCCTGCTCCGCTGGGCTCCCAGGGGTGACCATTGTCACCACCAACCGCCCCTCGGTCTCAGCGGTGTTAATACCCAGCCACGGGCGTGAGGGCAAGCCGGAGCGACCAGAATGCACCAACGCCTGGAGAATCGGCTTCAGGAGATCGATGGGCACAAACATGTTGCAGGCGAGACGGCCGACCCCGGATAGGGTGAAGGTGGCAAAGATCGATCCGACTCCAACCAGCTTTCCTTCACTGATGAGCGCGGCTCCTCCGAAATCGGGATAAGCGGGCGCCGTATAGACGGCGCTGTCCAGAAGATACTCCCAGTATCCTACAAACTCGTCCCGCGAGATGACGCGGACGGGCTGGGCGTCCTCGCCGAACCCGCCGACCTGCAAGCGATCTCCCACCTCTACCCGGGAAGATTCGCCGAGCGGCATGGGCGGTATTCCGGCCATGGAGCGGGCCCGGACCAGCCCGAAGCCAGTGTCCCCATCGTATCCCACGAAGTCGGCCTGGAAAGTCCCCGTGGACGATTGCACCTCGATGCTGTCCGCCTCGACGATCAGGTAGCCAATGGTGAGGATGAGGCCGCTCGAGTCGATGAGGATCCCGTTGCCTTCTCGCGCTGTTCCCAGAGTGCGGGCCGTAGTCGCTTCCTCCGGCACGGCGGCCCGTACCCGCACAATCGCCCGCATGGCATCTTCCACATTCTGGGCCTCCAGCAGGGAACTCCCCGGACCCCATATCAGAAGGAAAGCGGCCAAGGCCGCCCCCAAAACCGGTCTCCCGGTGCTTTTCACGAATCACCTCCGGCCTCGCACAAACATCATGCGCAGCTCAGGTGAAGATGAGGCGTCAGTTCAAATATACTCATGGAGAGCACCCTTCGGCTCACCAGCCGAAGGCGAGCGAGAGGACGCAAGCAATCCGAACCAGACCAAGCATTCGCGCGCACTCGCGAATCGGCTATAATGGGCTTCCGAAAGAGGGAGGTACGGAATGGGATTCACACTCGGACTGGGGGCGAAAGCCCCGGCGTTCTCGTTGCCGGCGACGGATGGAAAGAAATACAGCCTAGATGGCTTTCGAGATGCCTCAGCCTTGGTTATCTTTTTCACGTGCAACCACTGCCCTTATGTCCTTGGATCCGATGAGGTGACGCGGCACACGGCCGAGACGTTCAAGACCCAGGGCGTCGTGTTCGTCGCCATCAACTCGAATAGCGAAGCAACGCACCCCGAAGATGACTTCTCGCATATGGTCGATCGCATGAAGGAGAAGAAGTTCCCCTGGGTCTATCTCAGGGACGAGAGCCAGAAGACGGCGATTGCCTATGGCGCGTTGCGGACTCCCCACTTCTACGTTTTTGGAAAAGATCGCACGCTTCTCTACACGGGTCGCGGCGTCGACAATCCGAAAGATACGGCGAGCATGACCGTGAACGACTTGGAGAACGCGCTCACCGACTGGGCGCAAGGCAAACCGATCCGCGTGCCCCTGACCAATCCGATCGGCTGCAATGTGAAATGGGTGGGCATGGACGCGCACTGGATGCCTCCCGAGGCGTGTGACCTGGTTCCCACAATACAGCGTAATGCACACCGGTAAGGCAGGCGCGGCGCGGTAAACTTTCTTAACGCGCTCAGTAGTGGAAATCCTTGCGGGGCCGCTCGTGCATCTTGAGGAGGGCGTCGACCTGCGCCGACACCTCGTGCGCGCACCGACGGCACGCCCTGTCGCGGGCGGCAACAGCATTCCTGGACCTGATACGCCCCCCGGCCAACGGAGCCAAGCAAAAGAAGTAGCTGCCAAAAATCGATCGCGAAGCGCCGTTGACACTCTCATCTTCGTGTGAGATGAAATCCCAGCGGCATCCATGAGGACCAGCGAAAACCTTCCGACTTCGGGCGTCACGATCCTGGGCGAAAATCCCTTCGCCCGAACCCCGGGCGGCAAGCTGAAAGTGCGGATCGCCACGGCGTTTCCCGCCCACGACACGATCGTGACCGTGCCGGGAATCCACGTCACCCAACGGCAGGCGTTCCTCGACCACCTCGACGAGCTCCGGCGGAGTCGGGCGGAGGCGCCCCTCACGCAGGAGGAGAGGGACAGGGAATGGGGCCTGGCGGTGGACCTTATCGTCGTGGAGGGCGCGATCCAGATCCGGCCCGATCCCCACAACATGGCCCTCGCCTTCCTCGCCGACGAGCTGCTCCAGCGCCTGACCGCGAAGCACCGCATTCGGTTTCTCGGGGTCCTGAACGAGCGGGTGCGGGAGGCCATCAAGCGAAGGGGGGAGCTGTGGCGGATCACGCCGCTGCCGATAACCTCCGAAGAGATGCGGGCGATGATCGACTCCTCCCGCATCGGGATCCACGGACGCGAGATCTACTACTACGGAGAGCTGACCGGCACCCGCTCTCTCACCTTCCAGGAGTTCCAGGGGCTGGGCCGGCTGGACGACGGCGAACTGCGCTTCCATCTGTCGGAAATCGGCCGGCATCTCGGGCGGAGGAATGCGGCAGGCAACCCTGAGGTTGCGTTCTTCGGAACAGGCACGGGCCTTTCCCGCGCCGACTTCACCCGCATCGATTTCGAGACGCTGGATTCCGTGGGACTCCGGGAGACATTCAATGCGCTCGTCGAGAAATTTCGGGCCGCGGCGAAGCCGGGGCTCCTGCGGGACGATCCCGAGAACCTCGAATGGAAGAACGCCATGGTGGCCACGCTCATCGGCCGCGAGAACGAGCTGGTGACCGAGGGGACGCTTCTCGGACTGAGCGCAGAGTTCTTCATGCAGATCGAGTGGCTGCCCGGGGGACGGATCGAGGAGGGCGAGCTGGTGCTCGACCCGTCGCTGGACCTCGCCGAGACCGAAGGCGGGCCGGGCGAGCACCTGCGCGACGAGAAGCCCCGAAAGTTCATCCTGAACTTCGTGCGGGAGTACGGCGACCTGGAGTTCGTGAACGTCGGCCGGGTGATCGGCTCCCTCTCCCGGCGAGCCGCCATGCCGGGCCGACGGGGCGTGTACATCGCGTCACTCAAGCAGCGGCAGAACCCGGCGGAGATCGTGACGATCATCAGGCTGCAGAAGCAGGGCGTGCGCGAGTACCTCGAGCAGGGCTTCTCCCTCCTGGACGCGATGATCAGCGCCGAGGAGTACACCGAGTACATCCTCGACCGGCGGCTGGGCTGCCGGCAGCTCGGGATGAACCTTCCGCTGCGTGTGACGGCGAAGAAGATCAGCGAGCGGTACGCGCCGGGGAAGGGCGCGGGGTACCCGATCTGGACACCCTACTTCGAGAGGGAATACATCCGGGGCGTCGCCACCGACAAGCTTCCCCCGGCGCTGTTCGATTCCCCGGAGTTCGCCCTCAGATGCGCGCGCCTCCTGGGCCATGCCGCGGCCCCGAACATCATCGTGGGGCGGTGCGACGGGACCGGCAGCCCGCTGTTCGACGACGGGGACGAAGTGATGGTCCTGGACGCCGACGGGATGCCGCAGGACATTGTGGTGGCCGATCACACGGGAACGTTCAACGACTACGCCTGCCCGCTGGGGGAGTTCACGGTCAAGTACGCGCTGCCCGTCACCCGCCGGCGGGGCTATCTCCGCGACCCGGACGGCTTCGCGCATGCGTACTGCGCCGCGTTCGAAGAGCGGATCGAGAGGATCCAGGAGGACTATCGACGGAGACGGAAGGCCTTCGACTCGCTTTTCCTGCACCTGCCCGCGCAGGAACCCGGCAGCTTCGCCTACAGGTGGAAACGTGTCCTCGCGCGCCTGGACGAGACCAACCCGCACACACTTACCGACCTGGTCCGCGGCAACATCGAGCGCTGACCCGCAGTGCCTTTCAGTGGCGGCATCGTGGACCGCAGGCTCTCCACCCCGCTCAATCCCATGAAAGTTGTGTTTTTCTGGGTCCCGATGACGCGGGTCATTTAAAGATATGCAGGGCTATCCCGATGATAAGTTGAGCCGTGGGGATGCCCGCCGCTTCTTTGCGTGTGGAATATACACCCTCTTCGGAACCTTCCAGATCGTCGGTCATAATCCGTCCTTCAATGAAAATCGCCGCCCAGCCAAGCATCATCCACTCCAGGCCGGCCTTGAGCACCAGTTGAGATGACATGACTTCCACACCTTGATTATGATAGCCGTCCTGGCGGAGTACATAGAAGTCCCCGCTCAGTTGCTGAAAACCAACGTACCCTATTCCGAGATAGGGAACAATTCTGCCATGTGGGAAGGCAGAATTCTGACCGGCCTGGATTCGAACGAGCACGCAACAATGGACATCCAAGAAATTTGTATACGAATAGCCGCAGTCCACTTGCGAAGAAAGATATTCTATTCCTACCCCGAAGAGAGGAGCCCTTGGGAACCAATACACCAGACCAAGACCGAATCCTGGCAGGGAATGACCTTGTATTGAGTCCCGTGAGCTATTCGCTGCCACGTCTATCTTGAATCTGTTGTCGCCTACAAAGGCCCAGGCTGTAGCATTGATTTCCAGCTCTCCATGGGCTGCCAGCGGCAACATCATCAGAACGACGATGAGTGATGACCGCAGGCATCTCGATGAGTAGCTGAACTGACAGTTCCTACACCCCATATACGAACCTCCTCACCTGAGGAAATAGCCACCTCTGGTCTCGTAGCCAGTCCGCAAGGCCTTCGACGTCATCACAGGCACCTATGTTCCCTGGCCCAGGTCACTGCCCTGCCGACAGTCCTGCAGAGCGGCACGCCGACGTCCATCACAATCATGCCTACGAAGGCGCCTTCGTCCCTCGCTCCCATGCGATAGGCCATCTCATAGGTCCAGGGCTTTGCGACAACATTCACAATCAGTGTGAACGTCTTCGATTTTCGCATCAGGCTTACGACAGGCTTGTCCAGGAATTTATAGCCTATGAGCACATCATTCTGGTGTTCTCGCAGATATTCGCCGAATAATTGATCGGCGTGAAAAATATCCTCCGGCATGAGTCCCTGGCGGTACAATTCAGCACAAATCTCAGTCGGAGGTATGCCGGGGCCAGGAGTACCGCCGCCGCCGCCACCTCCGCCACCACCTCCGGACGCCTGCATTTGGATAGCTGATACCATAGTTCCACTGCCACCGGAGCTTGACGTCGAATCAGGGAGAGGATTTCCCTTGTAGTCAAAATGGAGAATCTGAGTACCGACTGCATTTGGGCCGCGCGCCTGCACACACAGGTACGGGCGGCTGGCCTCACTTTTCGCCCTCTCTTCCGCTAAATCCATCTGCCACCAACCTTGTCCCTGATAGGTGTCATGCCATTTCACATCAACTACCTGGGATTGGGATCCGTACCCCGCATCAATCTGGATTGGATCGCCAAAGCCAGTCGCCATCAGTCTATAGAACGCCGTTGGGGGGGGATCCTTTTGGAGATCACATGTACCCAACACGCCAACGAGAACGGAGAAACATAGGGCGTAAATTGTGCCTGGAATCCACTTACTCGTCTTCATATGATCTTGCCCCCTACCTATCTGTTTTTTTCGATGCAATCGGGATGCCAGGAAGAGCCTTAGCTTCTATTTCCTTTCTGATGAATGACTTATTCTTTTGTTGGGGCCTCGGCCGGAAGGCCTACCCCTGCAACCCAGGTTGCAACTTGAGACAGAAGTTGCAGAGTGCAATACCCACTGGGGAGCGATCACCCGGGAAGGGCGAGGCGTACAATGACCAACAGTTGGACGGCGAAGATAGGCGCTAAACAGAGTTCTGGTTCAGCTGATAGCAGTCCGTGCTTGGTGCAGACGTTGAGAATGGTCTGCAGATTGCTTTGCAAACAGTTTCTTGACTTCAGCGTTCGTGAGAGGATGCGGGCACTGGCTTGCCCCCGGAGGCGGCCCCGCTCAAGGGGCGGCTCAGCAGTGCACTGGCGGCCTCCGCGCCGCCCACGGCCGCGCCTTCTCCAGTTGCGCGGCGAGCCGGAAGAGCGTCGCCTCGGCGCCGAAGGGCGCGGCGAACTGCACCCCGATGGGCACATCCTCCTTGTTCCAGTATAAGGGGACGGACATGGCCGGATCCCCGGTGATGTTCTGCGTGCGCGTAAAGGCGACGAAAGACAGCGCGAGCCTGATCGATTTCCCCGGGTCGTCGGGCGACGGGTCGAAGGACCCGAGTTCCGTCGGGGGGACCTGCATCGTGGGGGACAGGAGGACATCCCACCCGCCGTCCCGGTACCAGCACGCCACCTTCCGTGAGAAGCGCTGCAACTCCTCCCACGTTACGAGGTAAGCGGCACCCGTGATCCCCTGGCTCGCCTGGTACAGGTCCCATGTCACCGGCTCCAGATCCTCCCGTGTCACTGACTTCCCCAGCGTGCGCTCCCAGTACGCCACCGCGTGCCCGACGAAGGACGTGAAAATCGTGATGAAACGCTGGGGCAGGTCGGGCCAGGCAAGAGCGGCCGGGTCTGCCTCTTCCACCGTGTGGCCAAGCGACTCGCAGAGCCGAGCCGCATCCTGCACGGCGGCCGCGCAGTCAGGGTGCAGCGCCGTCTCCTCGTTCCAGCCGTCGGGCACGCGGGAGAGGAAAGCGATCTTCAGGCGGCCCGGGCTTCGGCGCGCTTCCTCGAGGAAGGGCCGCGCGGGGGGCGGGGCAACGTAGGGATCACCGGGGACGGCACCCGATGTGGCGTCGAGGAGAGCCGCAGAGTCCCGCACGGTGCGGGTAAGGGCATGCTCACAAACGATGCCATTGGCAAAGTCGCCGAACAGAGGCCCCAGGCTGTTGCGGCCCCGCGTCGGCTTCAGGCCGAAGACTCCGCAGCAGGACGCGGGGATGCGGATGGAGCCACCGCCGTCGTTACCGTGCGCCATCGGCACCATGCCCGCCGCAACGGCGGCCGCCGACCCGCCGCTGGATCCCCCCGTCGTCAGCCTGAGGTTCCACGGGTTGTGCGCCGGGCCGTAGAGAAGCGGCTCCGCCGTGGTGAGCACGCCGAGCTCGGACGTGTTCGTCCTTCCGGCGATAACAAGGCCGCTGGCACGAGTGCGGCTCACGAGCTCGCTGTCGACCGCGGACACGTGGCCGTGCACGAACCGGGATCCGTCAGCGAATGGCGCACCTTGCATGTCCGTCACGAGGTCCTTCAACAGGTAGGGAACGCCGGGGAAGCGTTCGCCTGGGGCGGGACCCTTTTCCGTGCGTTTCCTCGCCTCCGCCCGTGCCCGCTCCCAGAGCGTGCAGATGACTGCGTTCAGGCTTGGGTTGACCGCCTCGATGCGGCGGATCGTGTCCTCCAGGAGGTCCGCGGGGGAAATCTTTCGCCGGCGGACAAGCTCGCCCAGCCCGATGGCATCATACGCGCCCAGATCACTCATGGAGCACCTCCGACTTTGATCGATGACGCTCTCTCGGCGACCTCCTGCGCGCTCCTCCATGGGAGCGCACCGAGGTCCACGTTTCCTCCCGAAAGCATAACCGAAACGCGCACGCCGCGCACCGGGAGATAGGGAGCGTGTATGGCCCGGGGAAGGTGCACAGGCCGATCTACGATTGCTTTTGTCGATAAACTCATAGACCTCGGCGATCCTGCCTTTGGGGCCGAAGGCTCCCAGAAACCCTTGGCGCATTCGGCGAGGGTGATGTTCTCCTTCTTCTCGGTGGCCTTTCTGAGGTGCGCTTCGCACCAGCGCACCGCGTCATCGATGCGCCTGCATTCCGTGGAGACGGCGGTGAGGTAGGCGCCTGCTTCATCGCGGAACCTGGCGTAGTAGATGTGGCGGTGATTGACGGTGGGGCGCTTGTGAATGGAGTACGGACGCTTTCGGCGTTCCATGTCGTCCTCCCTCCCCCGGCTCTCAAGGTCAGAGTCAGGGTCAGAGTGGAGCTACATGGAACCGTCGGTTGTCCGGTAGGTTCCTAACTCCCTACAAAATAGGGACTTGTATGGGCGATACTGGATTTGAACCAGTGACTTCTACCGTGTGAAGATAACGAAAGCTATTGCTTCGTCGTCGCCCTGCGTAGTCCGTTGTTGATAAGCATATTGCAGGACAATAAATAGATCAAGTGCAGTGTAGACCAGTGTTGCCGCGAATTGCCGCATGTTGTTGTGTTTGTACTCTCTCAGGGTGACACTCAGGGTGACACCATAACCGCGCAAAAGCATCGGCATCTTCGCGCTTTGATTCCCCTCCGCTCAGTTCAAAGACGATGTCGAAGTGAGAACCGAAAGTAGTTCATTTTATGATTCTCTAACACGAAACGCCTGCTCAACCCTGAAGAGGACCTACAATTCCATGCCCTTGCGAGCACTAGACCATGAAGGTGGCGAGCATCTTCGTTCGTGCGTGTCTCACCGTGTCTAGCGGAAAAACCTTGCGCGTGGGGGCCGTAGGCGGGTCGGGTTCCTGGTTAGCGGCAACTGCGAGCATGAGAAGAAGTCCTGCCGTTGTACGGAGTATTCACATCCGCGCCTGTGTCGATAGCGGCTTGTACGCTCTGGGGGGCCAGTTTCTACCAGCGTAAGAAGGTTCGTCGTCTGTGCATACGCCGAAGCCCAAAAGGCCTGCCGTGAGTTGCTATAATTGTCTTGGACTTCTTGAAGGACCGGCGCAGAGATCCGCCAAAGGCGGAGGCGATACAGATAAAGACCGCAAGGTTTTTAGGAGGAGCCATGTTCGAGTCAGTCGAGGAGTTCCGGGACCTTCGCAAGAAGTACAACGGGAAGATGTTTGCCAGCGGGGTTCCAATTTTCCGCGAGTTTGAGGAGATGGAGGGCAGGGCGCTGCAAAGCGGTGCTCTGGATCGAAAGTACAAGGAGCTAATAGGCATCGCCACCAGCATTGTCTCCTCTTGCTACGGGTGCATCGAGTACCACACGGGAGCCGCACAGGCCGCCGGGGCGACGCGGCAGGAGATCATAGAGACCGTCGCGGTAGCCCTGATGATGGGCGGCGGACCGGCGCAATGACCGGCTCGATACGCCTTCAAGGTTCTTGATGAGCTGAAAGGGTCCACGTGAAAGGTGTTCATCACAACTCTGGAAGCGGACCCTGGGCTGAGGGTCGTCCGGTCTGCCGGGCGGCCCTTCGCCTATTTCCGGTGCTCGCTATCTCGACCTCCACCTCATGTGGTGTCCAGCCCGTCAAAGAGGTCATCGAGAACCGCCCACAGATTCTCGCGGGTCCAATCTTTTCGTCGGGCCAGGATCTTCGCCAGCACGCCCATGCTCTCCATAGCGAACGACAGCTCCGAGGTCAGCGAGGTTGCACATGACTTGCGCGTAGTTCAGGAGATCATTCTCCTCCCACCACGTCGTCCCCGAGGACGGATCTCTGCCCTTCCAGCGCGGCAATAGATCGCTCCAACCGCACCTGTTCGCCTATTTGGCTTTCTGGATGCAACTCTGTTCGATCTGGTCGTCGGATTCAGTTTTTCGCTGCGCCGGGATTCCCGCCCCCGTGTTAGTGGCGGACCCCCAAGGGTACCGCGGCAGACGTGTCCACTGTGGCGCAGATCACCCCGGAAGGAGAAGGAATCCAGGGAGGCGTGCCGTTGATCTCAGAGCTGCTTCAGGCTCTTCTTCACGTAGCCCACGATCTTAGGGGTCACGGAGTTGATGGTGCTCAGCGAAGCGGATCTGGCGATCCTGCGGACGATCTTTTAGTCGATGTTCGTCTGTTTCTCCTCTTTCGGTCTGAACAGCTCAGCCAGGACCTGCGACAGCCCCGCGTACACCGCCGAAAGGCCGCAGAGTATCCCTTCGAAGCCGGCTACTTTGCCGACGGTGAGGCCGGCGCCGGTTGCCCCGAGGATGTCGCGAACCGCCAGAAGGACAAAGAGGACCGTCAGCGATCCGAAGACGAGCTGGAGCTTCCAGTTGATCTTGAATGTGCCGACGAACATCACCAGGGTAAACAGGCCCCATATCGCGAAGTACGCGGCCGTGGCGATGCTCTCGGGAGGGTTGGCCATGCCCAGCTTCGGAAGGATCAAAAGGACGGCCAGGGACAGCCAGAACAGTCCGTAGGAGGTGAAGGCGGTCGAGCCGAAGGTGTTGCCTTTTTTCCATTCCATAATGCCGGCGATGATCTGCGCGATTCCCCCGTAGCATATCCCCATGGCCAGGACCATGGCGTTGAGCGAGTAAAGCCCCGAATTGTGGAGATTCAGCAGGACCGTCGTCATGCCGAAGCCCAGCAGACCCAGAGGCGCGGGGTTGGATGTGCTGTCCTTGATGGATACGTGGCCGTTAGCTTGCATGCGCATACCCTTTCCTTGGAGAAAGATTCAGGCCCGGACTTCCACCCCGGTCTTCTATGCACCAGTCTAGCGCCTTCTTCCCCCTCGTCAATACCACCCTCTCCACAGCTGGCGCCGCCGCGCAGAACGGGCGTTCCATGGACGTTCGCGACGGTTCGGCGGTCTCGGCCGATCTCCGACGCGCCCGTGTGGAATGCCGTTACGCGCGGGGCGCGCTCAGGGCGGCGTGAGGCAGGCGCGCCGGATCGCCATTTCCGCTACCCGCCCCGAACACCGTGAAATTGAGTCAAAGTGTGTAGGATTTCCGAAGAAGTAGGGCCAGATCCACTCCCTTGAAAGAAGTCGCTGCTGATGGTCGGCGCGACGGTCTATGCTGGGCGTGTTCTGGCTCAAGCCACCCTTCATGACAACGATTGCCCAAAGTCGCACCATGCGACTTTGAGAAACATGGATTCCACCGTTTCCGACTGTAGCGTCTGAAACCGCACTAACCCATTGACACATGAAGGCGGCAAACTACTCTCAATCGTTCATCAGTATACAACTCGTGAAAGCCATCTTGTTCGGGCCGTAATTGTAAGGCACGCCGTTCTTCTCGCACACGACGATCATCCACAGGCCGTTGGCTTCCATCGAGGAGAGCGCTTTGTCGGGAAATCGGCAGGGGGCGTCAGGATAGGTACAGGACTCGCAGAGGTTGCAGCCACCTGCGCCCAGGGCCAGGACGCGGGGAGGGGATGGGTGGCGCTAAGCACTGCTGCGAGATCCTGGAAGCGCCTCGTGTGCTGCTGTTCGATCAGCTGCATGTTCTCGATATCAAAAGAATTCTCCAGATCCCCCGCACTCTGAACGATGATTCCTTCTTTGAAGCCGATCGCCCTGGCGGCGCACTCTCATGCGTCCGCGGCCGGTATTGCGAGCGCCGTCCGTCCCCACTACCATGTCGCCCGGAGGGACGCCATGGAAACTCAGAGCACCGTCTTCAATCCCGCCCGGATTGGGAGCCTCGAGCTTCCCCACCGGCTGATCCGGGCCGGTTGCTATGAAGGGTTGGCCCGGAACGGGAACGTGACAGAGGAGCTCCTGGAGCACCACCTCCAGCTGGCCCGGGGCGGCATCGCCATGACCACCCTTGGCTACTGCGCCGTCTCGGCCGACGGGAGGGGTTTTGCCCACGAGCTGTGGATGCGCGACGAGCTGCTGCCGCAGCTACGCCGCCCGCACTCCCCTGTACATGATGCGTGGCAACGTTCCGGTCGGGGACATGGCCGCCAACCAGACCGGCTTCCCGGCCCGGTTCGCCACGCAGCTCTTCGGGCGGCTGTTCGTGCAGCGCTACCCCTACACGCCGCTGTTCCTACTCGAAGGGGCACGCCACATCCTTGAGGCGGTTAGCATACCGGTGATCTATGTCGGCGGTGTCCTGTCCCTTGACCAGGCGGAGGAAGCGTTGCAGGCCGGCTGCCGGTTCGTTGAGCTCGGCAGGGCCACGGTGCGCGACCCGGCATTTGCGGAGCACCTGCGCTCGGGGGCGGTGCGCGAATCAGACTGCGACCTGTGCAATCGCTGCATCGCCGCCATGGACGGCGGCGGGGTGACCTGCGTGAGCGCCGTCCGCGGCCTGATGCCGCGGGACGCGTGGCAGCGGAAAGATGTGCGCTGACACGTCTTGCGCCCCACAGGCCCTTGGGATCCTGAATCTCAAGCTGAGAGTAGTGTTTGTGAGCGTCACACCCAACACTCAACTGCTGCGTCTTGCACCTCCTTCTGGCCTTGTTGCTGATTCTTCGCTCTTGGCTGCACCCCGGGGATCAGTCCGTCCCGCAGCCCATCTTGCGTAAGGCCTGTCCGTGGCAAGCTCGAGATCTCCAGACTGCCCATGGGCCTGCAGGCAAGCTATAGTAGTTGCTATCATTCGGCTTCCTTTTGGGGGGAGTGGGACGGGAACTCCCGCCATTCGCATCCGGGAGTTCGTGAACGTCAAGACGGTATGGGTGCAATAGCCGCGACAGCGGCGACAACCGCGGCAGCTGCCGCTTCGGCGGCTCTGACAGCGTTCCCGCGCAGCCGCAGAAGCGCCGCGAGGAACGAGGGCCGCCGAAGAATCGCGGCGAGGAACCTCCCCGTCATCACCTGGTGCTGATCATCAACGAAATGCGGCAGATCGAAAGGGAGGGGATCATCCCTCGAGTCGCTGACGGATCGCAGGGCAACCAGGGGAATACCTGCTTTGGCGCACCCCTCCGCTATTGCGGAGGTTTCCATCTCGAGGACGGGGTGCTCTGACCTGGTCCAATCGATGATCTGCTCCGCCCTCGTCGTGACCATGACGCCATGAAGCACGCGGGCTCCTGAAAATCGCGTCGCCAGCTCCGCGGCGTGCCACGCCTTCGAAGGCATCTGCGCAAGTGGTCGCAAAGGACCAGGGATTCCGCCGTCCAGCTCGCACACACTGAGCCCGAAAACGACATCACCTACACGCAATCCCGCCAAAGGTGCTCCCGCGATGCCAAACGAAACAACGAGCCCTGGCGTTTCCACGTGCAGGAGCGCCTCGACGGCGTCAGCCGCGCGAGACCGGCCGACGCCCGTTTCAACGAGGACGCAGGGCTGCGCCGAAATGGAAAAGTGATAGCAGGTGAACCGCCCGATCGACCCCCTTCTGTACCGGCCGATCCGTCTCAGGAAGGGGCGCGTTTCGATCTTCATGGCAGCGAGGAAAGCAACGGTATTCACGCTGGCTCAGGCGCCGAAAAGCCCTTTCCTGACGCTGATGGCTTTTTCAGGGCAGACCTCCTGGCAGCAGTAACAGCGGATGCACCGCTCGTAGGAGTGCCGCGGTGGAAGGGTCCGGGAACCTTCCCGCCAGTCCACGGCTTTTGGCGTCACCGGACAGACCTCGATGCAGGTCCCGCATCGGGAGCAGCGCTTCTTATCGATCACCGGACGGGGGGCGACCCAGGCGTTCACAATGGATGCGACTGCAGGAGGAAGCTGTTTCCGGACGACGGCCCTGTTCACCACGAAATCGCCGTTGACCAGAGACTGGAGATGGTCTCCGACTATCTCGATCTCTTCTGCAAGGTGTGTACCCAGGCCCCACTGCCTGCCGGGCGGATTGGTGAGCAGGGCGGAAGGATCCAGGGCCACCAGGCGGCACATGACCGCGTCCAGGGCAACGGGGTCTTCGGAGAAAAGCAGAACTTTCATTGGACACGGCTCGCCGCCGCGAGGGCCGTTGCCTTGCATCGCGACGATGCCGTCCATGACGTATAGGCGCGGCTTGAGGCAGAGAGTAAGGGCAGTCAACATGCGCCCGAAATCGGCCGGGTCCTGCAGCTTCAGGTGGAAGCTGGTCTTGCTCATTCCTGCCACGCAGCCGAACTGGTTCTTGACGGCTCCCGTCATCCGCATGAACGCATGGCTCTTCAACTTCGCGATGCTCACGATCCCATCGCACGAAAGGACGCCCTGGGCGAGGAAAAACCTACGGGTGAAGGGCGATGCGGGGAAGCTGACGTCCCGGCCGTTTGTGAAATCGGCCGGCAGGGCCCCTGATTCTTCCGCGGCGGCGGCGAGACCTGACTTGCGAAGCGCGGGCTCCGGCCTGCCGAAGCTCGGAGAATCCCCGTAGGTGAGGCGGGAGGTGCGCTCCCGGAGCAGTTTCGCAACAGCTCGAACCACCGAGGGATGTGGAGAAACGAGCTTCCCCGGGTCATCGCCGACCAGGACGTTCGGCTTTAAGAGGATGGTTTCTTCCGGCGCCGCGAATCGGGAAAGGCCGCCCAGGAGTTCGATGCCCTGGGACACTGCGCTGAAGACGGAGCTCTCATCGTATCCGTCGCATCGAATGAGAGCAACACGGGATTTCTCCATGGTTACCTGGCAGGATCCACCCTGTAGCGCTGGCTGTCAATCTGTTGATACCCGAGAACCCTGCATCTCCAGCATTAACGAGGAGCATGTTTCTTCAGCAACTCGTTTCCCGAGACCATACTCATGAGATGGCCCCCCTGCGGCGGCCAGGATCGCTCCGATCGCAACCACGGGTGTCAATTCAGCTACGACAGTGGTTATATTTAGCGCATGCGCAAAGCCAGGACGGCGGCCCTTGCCGGGATCTTCCTTGCGGCGGCGACCAGTCTCCTTTCGGCGCCTTCCGATCTGCCCCGCTACGACCATATCGTCGTCGTCATCGAGGAAAACCATTCTCGCGCGGAGGTGATGGGAAGTCCCTACCTCTCCTCGCTTGCCGCGCGGGGGATTCTTTTCACACGCTCCTTCGCCGTGGCGCATCCCAGCCAGCCGAATTACATTGCTTTGTTCAGCGGGTCGACGCACGGCATCCGCGACAATGCCCGCCACGACATCACCGCAGCGAACCTGGCGTCTTCCCTTGCTGCGGCCGGACTGACCTTTGCCGGATTCAGCGAGGACCTTCCCGCAGTCGGTTTCCGCGGCGATTCTTCAGGAGCGTACGTACGCAAGCATAGCCCCTGGGCGTGTTTCACGAACGTGCCCGATGGGGTCAACCGTCGAATGCTCGACTTTCCGACCACGGCCTTCGATGGCCTGCGCACAGTCTCCTTCGTCGTGCCGAACCTTCGCAACGATATGCACGACGGGTCGGTGGCCGCGGGAGATTCCTGGCTGCGCGCGCACATCGACAGCTACGCGCGCTGGGCGGTGTCCCACAACAGCCTCCTGATTGTCACATTCGACGAGGGACCCGGCTCTCAACCCCCCGCTGACACGCCGATCGCCACGATTCTCGTGGGCGCGCGCGTTCGGAAGGGCACTTCCGATCAGCCGGTGACCCATTACTCGATCCTCCGCGCAATAGAGGACATCTATGGCCTGCCGCACCTCGCCGAAGACAGCACGGCTGCGAAGATCACCGGCACATGGGAATGAGACGGGCGGCTTTCCGCTATCCTTGCCTGCGGCCAAGCGCTTCGTCCACCCTCGCAGCGCTGCTGACATTGTGGTCAGCCTGCGCGTGGGCGCAGGGAATGGACCTCTTCCCTCCCCCCGGAACCGAGGGTACCGGCGAGCGAGAGCTCAAGGCGCTGGCCAGCGCTTACCCCGATCGGATCGTCGCGGCCGTCGTGCACGACGGCGACTGGGCCTTACAGGTGGACGGGCAATGGTATTCCTGGGCCCACGGCCGGATTCTTCCCCAGGCACAGCGCGTCGATTGGGAGCGCTACTCCAGGTTCCGCTTCTATCCCTACCCGTTGGGGGGCTCCCCCTCTGCCCCGGCTGGACGCTGAAAGCGCGGCAAGGCTGAAGAAGCTTCTGGAAGAATCGAGGATGAGGCCGCCGCGGCGCTCGGAGGCATTCCTCGAGCGTCTCTTGGGAGGCGGCTCGAAGAGCGAGACCCTTGGTCGAATCATGACAGTCGACTTTCTCGGGTTTCCCGTCGAGGTCCACGAGCGTATCGCAGGGGCGCTCCGCGACGTAGCCAGCGAGTGCGACGCGCTCTGCCGGTCGGATCCGCAGGTCTCAGGCTTCTTCAGCGGCCTCTCAGAGGTCGATGGTTTCAATTATCGCGACGTCGCAGGCACGCTGACCCGCAGCTATCACAGCTACGGGCTCGCGCTTGACCTCATCCCGAAAAGCTACGACGGAAAGGTCCCATACTGGCGCTGGGCAATGGAAAAGAACGAGCAGTGGTGGACCACCTCTTACGAGCGGCGCTGGATGGTGCCGGATGCCGTGGTTGCTGCCTTCGAGCGCCACGGCTTCGTGTGGGGAGGGAAGTGGCTGTTCTTCGACACGATGCATTTCGAGTACAGGCCCGAGATCCTCATCCTGGCGCGGCAGCGGGGGCCTCGTGAGGCCGCATTACTCTGACGTGATGGAAGCTCCGCACTCCACCGTGAACAAGGGGGTCGTGCTCTTCGTGGCCGCAATGGCCTCGTTCCTGACCCCCTTCATGGCCTCCTCGATCCATATCGCTCTCCTTTCGATCGGGAGGGAGTTCGCCATGATCCAGTCCATCGGAAGGGAGGTCACATGCACTGCGCCTCCTGTCGCAAGGATAGTACACGAACGCGCGGCATGCTACATCTTGATCCCCGACATCTTGATCCCCTCCACTAGATAACGCTGGAAGACGAGGAAGATGACGACGGTGGGGATGATCGTGATGCAGGAGGCAGCCAGCACGAGGTTCCAGGCAACCGTGCGCTCTCCACGGAAGTTGGCTATTGCGATCTGGATGACCCACAGCTCCCGCTTCTGCGTCACGATCAGCGGCCAGAGGTAGCTGTTCCAGTTTTCCGCGAAGAAGGCCACAGCAAGCGTGATGGCAATCGGCGGCGGACAGGGGTGCGACGATCCTGAAGAAGATGCCGTAATGGGACAGGCCGTCCATCATGGCGGATTCCTCCAGCTCGCGGGGGATCCCCAGGTAGAACTGGCGGAAGAGGAAGATGCCATATGCGTGGGGGATCGCCGCCCAGGTAGATACCCCGAGGGAGTTCGTGATCCCGAGGTTCCGCACAAGGATGAAGAGCGGGATCATGATGACGGCGAAAGGAACCATCAACGTGCTGAGGATCCATACGAATATGAGCTGGCGGCCGGGGAACCGAAGCCTGCGCCAGCGCGTACCCTGCGGTGGAGTGGAAGAACAGAGCTACCACGGTCACTGTCACTGCAACGAACAGGGAGTTGCCGATGTAGTGCGGGAAGTTCTGGCTCACGAGCACCTGGCGGTAGTTGTCCAGCGTCAAACTCGACGGGCTGGGCAGGAGAACGAGGTCGAAGATCCGCGAGAGCGGCTTGAATGAGCTCAATACCATGATGTAGATGGGGAGCAGGATGATGACCACGGCGAGCACGCCCGCGGCAACGACAATCACCTGACTTCCTTCCCGGGACTTCATTGGCTGCTCCTACTACTGACGGGCAGCGCCGAACACGCGCAGCTGGACAAGAACGTGAGGGCCATGATGATGATGAACAGGATGAAGGCTGTTGCCGAGGCATAGCCCAGCTGGGAGATCTCGAACGCCTGGCGGAAGATGTAGTAGACGGTCACGTTCGTGGCGGCCGCGGGGGCCTCGACCGGGTGATGACCTGGATCTGGTCGAAGACCTGGAAGGAACCGATGGTGGTCACGATGGCGACAAAGAGGCTCGTGTCGCGAACGGAAGGGAACGTAATGTACACGAGCTTCTGCCAGGCGCTGGCGCCGTCTATCTCCGCGGCCTCGAGATCCGCGGAGATAGACGGCGCCAGCGCCTGGCAGAAGCTCGTGTACATTACGTTCCCTTCCGTTCGCGACACGAGCCTCTTTGTCGCCATCGTGACCACCATCGGTTCCTTCCAGGTCTTCGACCAGATCCAGGTCATGACCCGGGGGGCCCCGCGGCCGCCACGAACGTGACCGTCTACTACATCTTCCGCCAGGCGTTCGAGATCTCCCAGCTGGGCTATGCCTCGGCAACAGCCTTCATCCTGTTCATCATCATCATGGCCCTCACGCTCGTCCAGCTGCGCGTGTTCGGCGCTGCCCGTCAGTAGTAGGAGCAGCCAATGAAGTCCCGGAAGGAAGTCAGGTGATTGTCGTTGCCGCGGGCGTGCTCGCCGTGGTCATCATCCTGCTCCCCATCTACATCATGGTATTGAGCTCATTCAAGCCGCTCTCGCGGATCTTCGACCTCGTTCTCCTGCCCAGCCCGTCGAGTTTGACGCTGGACAACTACCGCCAGGTGCTCGTGAGCCAGAACTTCCCGCACTACATCGGCAACTCCCTGTTCGTTGCAGTGACAGTGACCGTGGTAGCTCTGTTCTTCCACTCCACCGCAGGGTACGCGCTGGCGAGGCTTCGGTTCCCCGGCCGCCAGCTCATATTCGTATGGATCCTCAGCACGTTGATGGTTCCTTTCGCCGTCATCATGATCCCGCTCTTCATCCTTGTGCGGAACCTCGGGATCACGAGCTCCTCTGGGTATCATCCTGCTGGCGATCCCCCACGCATATGGCATCTTCCTCTTCCGCCAGTTCTACCTGGGGATCCCCCGCGAGCTGGAGGAATCCGCCATGATGGACGGCCTGTCCCATTACAGCATCTTCTTCAGGATCGTCGCACCCCTGTCCGCCGCGATTGCCATCACGCTTGCTGTGGCCTTCTTGGTGCAAACTGGAACAGCTACCTCTGGCCGCTGATCGTGACGCAGAAGCGGGAGCTGTGGGTCATCCAGATCGCAATAGCCAACTTCCGTGGAGAGCGCACGGTTGCCTGGAACCTCGTGCTGGCTGCCTCCTGCATCACGATCATCCCCACCGTCGTCATCTTCCTCGTCTTCCAGCGTTATCTAGTGGAGGGGATCGAGATTCGGGGATCAAGATGTAGCATGCCGCGCGTTCGTGTACTATCCTTGCGACAGGAGGCGCAGTGCATGTGACCTCCCTTCCGATGGACTGGATCATGGCGAACTCCCTCCCGATCGAAAGGAGAGCGATATGGATCGAGGAGGCCATGAAGGGGGTCAGGAACGAGGCCATTGCGGCCACGAAGAGCACGACCCCCTTGTTCACGGTGGAGTGCGGAGACTTCCATCACGTCAGAGTAATGGGGCCTCACGAGGCCCCCGCTGCCGCGCCAGGATGAGGATCTCGGGCCTGTACTCGAAATGCATCGTGTCGAAGAACAGCCACTTCCCTCCCCACACGAAGCCGTGGCGCTCGAAGGCAGCAACCACGGCATCCGGCACCATCCAGCGCCGCTCGTAAGAGGTGGTCCACCACTGCTCGCTCTTTTCCATTGCCCAGCGCCAGTATGGGACCTTTCCGTCGTAGCTTTTCGGGATGAGGTCAAGCGCGAGCCCGTAGCTGTGATAGCTGCGGGTCAGCGTGCCTGCGACGTCGCGATAATTGAAACCATCGACCTCTGAGAGGCCGCCGAAGAAGCCTGAGACCTGCGGATCCGACAGGCAGAGCGCGTCGCACTCGCTGGCTACGTCGCGGAGCGCCCCGCGATACGCTCGTGGACCTCGACGGGAAACCCGAGAAAGTCGACTGTCATGATTCGACCAAGGATCTTGCTCTTCGAGCCGCCTCCCAAGACACTCGAGGAATGCCTCCGAGCGCCGCGGCGGCCTTATCCTCGATTCTTCCAGAAGCTTTTCAGCCTTGCCGCGCTTTCAGCGTCCCACCGGGGTAGAGGGGGGAGCCCCCCAACGGGTAGGGATAGAAGCGGAACCTGGAGTAGCGCTCCCAATCGACGCGCTGTGCCTGGGGAAGAATCCGGCCGTGGGTCCAGGAATACCATTGCCCGTCCACCTGTAGGGCCCAGTCGCCGTCGTGCACGACGGCCGCGACGATCCGATCGGGGTAAGCGCTGGCCAGCGCCTTGAGTCTCACTCACCGGTACCCTCGGTTCCGGGGAGAGGGAAGAGGTCCATTCCCTGCGCCCACGCGCAGGCGGACCGCAATGTCAGCAGCGCTGCGAGGGTGGACGAAGCGCTTGGCCGTAGGCAAGGATAGCGGAAAGCCGCCCGTCTCATTCCCATGTCCCGGTGATCTTCGCAGCCGTGCTGTCTTCGGCGAGGTGCGGCAGGCCATAGATGTCCTCTATTGCGCGGAGGATCGAGTAATGGGTCACCGGCTGATCGGAAGTGCCCTTCCGAACGCGCGCGCCCACGAGAATCGTGGCGATCAGCATGTCAGCGGGGGGTTGAGAGCCGGGTCCCTCGTCGAATGTGACAATCAGGAGGCTGTTGTGGGACACCGCCCAGCGCGCGTAGCTGTCGATGTGCGCGCGCAGCCAGGAATCTCCCGCGGCCACCGACCCGTCGTGCATATCGTTGCGAAGGTTCGGCACGACGAAGGAGACTGTGGGCAGGCCATCGAAGGCCGTGGTCGGAAAGTCGAGCATTCGACGGTTGACCCCATCGGGCACGTTCGTGAAACACGCCCAGGGGCTATGCTTGCGTACGTACGCTCCTGAAGAATCGCCGCGGAAACCGACTGCGGGAAGGTCCTCGCTGAATCCGGCAAAGGTCAGTCCGGCCGCAGCAAGGGAAGACGCCAGGTTCGCCGCGGTGATGTCGTGGTGGGCATTTGCGCGGATGCCGTGCGTCGACCCGCTGAACAAAGCAATGTAATTCGGCTGGCTGGGATGCGCCGCGGCGAAGGAGCGTGTGAAAAGAATCCCCCGCGCGGCAAGCGAGGAGAGGTAGGGACTTCCCATCACCTCGCGCGAGAATGGTTTTCCTCGATGACGACGACGATGTGGTCGTAGCGGGGCAGATCGGAAAGCGCCGAAAGGAGACTGGTCGCCGCCGCAAGGAAGATCCCGGCAAGGGCCGCCGTCCTGGCTTTGCGCATGCGTTAAATATAACCACCGTCGTTGCTGAAAAAACATGCTCCTCGTTAATGCTAGAGATGCAGGGTTCTCGGGTATCAACAGATTGACAGCCAGCGTTACAGGGTGGATCCTGCCAGGTAACCATGGAGAAATCCCGCGTTGCTCTCATTCGATGCGACGGATACGACGAGAGCCCGTCTTCAGCGCAGTGTCCCAGGGCATCGAACTCCTGGGCGGCCTTTCCCGATTCGCGGCGCCGGAAGAAACCATCCTCTTAAAGCCGAACGTCCTGGTCGGCGATGACCCGGGGAAGCTCGTTTCTCCACATCCCTCGGTGGTTCGAGCTGTTGCGAAACTGCCCCGGGAGCGCACCTCCCGCCTCACCTACGGGGATTCTCCGAGCTTCGGCAGGCCGGAGCCCGCGCTTCGCAAGTCAGGTCTCGCCGCCGCCGCGGAAGAATCAGGGGCCCTGCCAGCCGATTTCACAAACGGCCGGGACGTCAGCTTCCCCGCATCGCCCTTCACCCGTAGGTTTTTCCTCGCCCAGGGCGTCCTTTCGTGCGATGGGATCGTGAGCATCGCGAAGTTGAAGAGCCATGCGTTCATGCGGATGACGGGAGCCGTCAAGAACCAGTTCGGCTGCGTGGCAGGAATGAGCAAGACCAGCTTCCACCTGAAGCTGCAGGACCCGGCCGATTTCGGGCGCATGTTGACTGCCCTTACTCTCTGCCTCAAGCCGCGCCTGTACGTCATGGACGGCATCGTCGCGATGCAAGGCAACGGCCCTCGCGGCGGCGAGCCGTGTCCAATGAAAGTTCCGCTTTTCTCCGAAGACCCCGTTGCCCTGGACGCGGTCATGTGCCGCCTGGTGGCCCTGGATCCTTCCGCCCTGCTCACCAATCCGCCCGGGCAGGCAGTGGGGCCTGGGTACACACCTTGCAGAAGAGATCGAGATAGTCGGAGACCATTTCAAGTCTCTGGTCAAGGCGATCGTGGTGAACAGGGCAATCGTCCGGAAACAGCTTCCTCCTGCAGTCGCATCC
>CAWGAC010000029.1:0-61929 GCA_963820435.1 uncultured Spirochaetota bacterium
GGGATGAAAATCGAGGCTGTCGAGCGCGGGGGCCGTGGACACCACACGCACCGCGACCGGGTACGTCACGGCCGGGCCGCCTCGACCTTTTCGTAGGTTCCGTCCGCCAGGTTGATGTCGATATTGTTGTCGGCGTGGGGGGGCTCGCCCTTCCACATTCCTTCGATCACGTCCTTTTTCATGCCGATCGCGATGGAGCCCATGAAACTCAGATTCCTGGTCGGGTACATTTCCGATCCCTGGAAATGCGCGTCTCCGGCAAAGTGTGCGATACCCGCGTCGGTGATCGGCTCTGCGATGGTATCGGCCTCTTTCTTCGAGATTCCGTAACCCATGAGCACGCCTTCGATATAAGGGAACATCCCTTTGCGCGAATATTCGCGGGCGTACTCGGTGAAACCAGTGGGCATTTCGGGAATCGAGTCGATGCGCCCGCTGCGGACCTGCATGAATTGATCCGAGCCGAGATGGACGAGTCGATAGGGGCATGGATAGGTGACGAGCGATCCGGTCTCGATGTCATAAAGGAAGCGGGTGCTCGGAGGTTGAATCTTCCTGTCCCGTGAGTCCCACCAGGCGCCGGCGATGTTCTGGGCATGGAAGTGGCCGGTGAAGACCACCCGGACCCCATATTCGGCAAGCATGCGGGAAAACGGGTCGTTGTCCGCTACGACATACTGTGAAAACTGTTTTTTCTGCCCGTCGAAATGCTCCAGAACGCCGTGGTGCATCATTGCGATGACCGCCTTGTTCTCGTTGCGCGCCCGTTCGAGCATCGACTTGACCCATGCGAGCCTCTCGGTAGTGAAGGATCCCGCCGTGTGCTCGTGTTTCTCCTTCAGGCTGAGATCGTAGCGGCAGGCATCAATTGCGAGAAGCCACAGTCCCGGCTCAGGCTCCGCGACGTAGGCGAGGGAGCCGGGGTCACGTTCGATGGCCTTGTCATAGCCAAAGTCCCGGTAGATCTCGGCAAAGCGCTGAGGCGTCACGTTGGGAACGCGTAAGGTTGTGTCGCCCTCGTATTTCACTGCTTCCGGGTTGTTCACGTCGTGGTTTCCGGGAATGACGAATACGGGAATCCCGGCGGACACGACCCTTCTCATGGCTGCCGCGAAAGCAAGATGCACCTCTTCCTCTCCGTCCTTGCTCAGGTCTCCCGTGACAAGAACAAAATGGGGCCTCGCTTCGAGAATCCTGCCGATCACCGTGTCGAGAAGGCTCATGCTGTGCTCGAAGATCTTGCGGTCGCTGAACTTGATCTTCTCGAATGCCGGTTGTCCGATCCCCAGCTCATTCAGGAAGATGTGCGGATCTGAGAACACTGCGAAGCTCGTCTCGGGATACCGAGGGAAAGGGGCGGACGTCTTTTGCGCCTTGAAGTCAAGCGTGGCGCATGCGGTGAGAAGAAGCGCCGCGAATGCCGCCAGCACGAAGGACAGGGGGCGCGTGGAGAATCGTGTCGGTCCCACGACTTTCATCTGAATCGATCTCCTATGGTGCCTTCAGAGTACCGGGAGAATTTCGATCGCGCAAGAGAGACAGGATCGGTTCATGCGCATACCAGGGCAGCCCGTGCACGCTTTTGACTGCATAGCTTCAGCCCCTGTAGCAGTCAGGCCGGCATCGTCGGTGGTGGGGATGACTGACCGCGCGCGCCGGAGGTGAATCTCCGGATTGCTCTCTCACGGGCACGGGCCGCTTCGATTTCGCGATTGTGCGGCACGGCGCTGGTGGCGAGCGAGATCAACAATATCCGGGCAGCCGAGGCAACCGCGTCAACGGCGCGTTCAAAGGCTGGTTCGTTGACTTTCGAAGGCCTGGTGAATCCCGAGATCTTTCTCACGAATTGCAGCGCGGCCCCCTGAATCTCCGCTTCCGTTGCGGGAGGATCGAAATTGAACAGGGTTTTGATGTTTCGGCACACGGTCATACTCCTCCTTGCGCTCTGATATACCGCTATCTCGAGCAGCCGGCAATCGATGCAATCCGGGCGGGCAGCGCCGGTGTAATACCGATCAAGGAGGCTGTGACATGCCATCGATTCATTTCACTGAAAAGGCGGGCCGAACCGGCAGGTTGATCCTGGCTTGCCTCGGACTTTTGCTCGGTCTCACCGGTGCCCTGTCCGCCCAGGCTGCGGGCAACGATACCCTCTTTTTTGTCCAGGTTTCCGATACCCATTGGGGATTCAACAATCCCAAGATCAATCCTGACTACGAGGGAACCTTGAGAAAGGGCATCGCCGAAATCAATGCCCTGCAGGGTAATCCGGACTTTCTGATCTTTACCGGCGACGAGACCCACACGACCGCTGATCCGGCCGTCAGGCGTCAGCGGATGACGCAATTCAAGGAGATCATCGCCGGATTGAACATCACAACCATCAAATTCATCCCCGGCGAGCATGATGCCGGGCTGGACAATGCCCAGGCCTACAGGGAGTTTTTCGGCGATCCCCACTATGCCTTCGACCTCAAGGGCGTTCATTTCGTCGTGCTCGACAACGTGTCGACTCCGGACGGGAGCCTCGGCGACGCCCAGCTCCAGTGGCTGGCGGGAGTGCTGCAGGGCTATGACAAGGACTCTCAGATCATCATTTTTGCCCATCGGCCTCTGATCGACGTGTACGCGCCGTGGGGTTGGCGGACAAAAGACGGCGCCAGGGCGCTGGCGCTCTTCAAGCCTTTCAAGAATGTGAAGCTCTTTTACGGGCACATCCACCAGGAACGGGAGGATGCCGCGGATGGATTCACACAATATGCCGCTCCGGGCATGATGTTTCCCTTGCCGGCACCCGGCTCGGTGGCAAGTCCGAACCCCGTGGCGTGGGACTCCGCGCACCCCTACCGGGGCCTGGGATTCCGAACCGTGAGCCTCGATCTGAAAACCTACAAGGCCACTATCAAGGAGTACTCAATAAGCCCGGAGGGGCTGCTTCCTTCAAATTGACCATGAGGGTTGCAGGGAGGTGGACGAATATGAACAAGGCGGCAATGGTGTTTGCAGCGCTCCTTCTCCCTGCAGTTCTTGCCTGGTCCCTCCCGACAGTGGATGGCAGCATCATGGCCGGCGAATACAGCCGGTCGCTGTCCCTCGTGGATGGTTCGGCAACGGTGTACTACCAGGCCGATGCAGCCGGCGGGCTCTATCTGGCCGTCTCCGCCACGACTACCGGTTGGGTGGGCATTGGCCTGGGTTCAGTCATAATGGACGGCGCGCACATCTTCATGGGCTATGTGAAGAATGGAACGCCCGTGTTCAGCGAGCAAATCGGAGAGGGCCACAGTCATCGCCAGCGCTCGAGCAGATCCGCCGACAGCTTCGCCGTAGGCGAACACGAAGGTGTCACGACCATCGAGTTCCATGTGCCTGCCGGTGCTGTTCCCTTCGACGGGAAAAAGGTGCGCTTTATTGTCGCCTATTCCGGCTCGGCTGATCTGACGACCTTCCATGACGACAATCATGATGGCGGCGTCATCGACCTGTCCTCCGACGACTGAGCAAGTCATCGGACCCGGCAAACGCGTTCTTGAAAGAAATGTCGAATAGATATTCAAATTCATCGCATGAAGACTCTTGGAACCGGGTCAACCATCAGGAAGCGCTCAACGCATCCCTACCTCGGCCATGAGCCGGTTTCCACGCTCGCGCAGTCCCGCGAGGCCGTGGAGCTGCTGAACAAGGGACGGGAGAACGGCAGGGGTGAGGCGGTGGAGGTCACGTACTGGTTCGAGGTCGTGCATGACGGGAAGCCCATGGCCGGCCTTGTCAACGCGGCCCGGATGGTGCTCGAGCACGGAACGCTCAAGCCGTGGCACCAGGAGGGGGATTCCGCCCTCCGCAAGCCGGACGGCTACGACGATTACATGAGCTGGGCGACCGACGTCCGATTGCTGGGCTGGAACAAGGCGGAGGGCGTGGAGAGCGGGCTGGTGTCGATTGCCTATCCCCTGAGATTCTTCGACACGCGGGACGACGGCGGGGTTCCCCTGGCACCGCTGTTCATGGCCATGGCGAGCGAGCCGTTCTCCGCGTTCTCCTTTACGCAAGGGGCGCGCATCGTCGACGTCGCATTTCCTCCGGGTATGCTCGCCCGATTCCCCCGGCGCCGCTGGCCCCATTCACGAATCCGCGAGTACCTTGGCCTGGACACCGATGAGCCCATCATCGGGACCATCGTGAAGCCCAAGACAGGGCTTACCCCCGAGCTTTTCTCCCGATCCGTCGTGGAGGCCGCGCTCGCAGGGGCCCGTTTCACAAAAGCGGACGAGAACATGCACCTCTCCCTCGCGGAGGTTCCCCGGTTCGTCGGACGCGTGGCAAAGGACCTCGAGGCGGCCGGATTCGACATGGGCAGATCCGCATCCCCTCGAGGGAGGAGGTTCCTGTTCGCGCCTCATATCACGGCGGACGCGGACCGGATGCGCGACTATGCACGGGCTGCCGTTGAAGCGGGGGCGAACGCGCTCATGTTCTCCCCCTATTACGGCGGCGGCTTCCCCCTGATGGCCGAAATCACCGCGGCGCACGACGTTCCCGTCTACGCCCACACGGCGGGCATGAACGTCGTCACGGGCTGCGCGACGTGGGGGCTGGACCCACGCATCACCTACTCCCTGGCCGCCCTGTACGGCGCCGCCTTCATGCAGCTCACCACCATGGGCGGCTATCTCAAGCCGGATGACACTGAAAAGAGCGCCATTCTGGCAAAGCTGAAGGCACTGGGCCTGGAAGGCAATGCGGGAATGACGCTGGCCATCGCGGGAGGCCTTGGGCCGTCGAATATCGGGCGGAGCATGGAGCTCCTGGGAAGGGAGGGCCGGATGTTCCTGGCAGGCACATCGGTGTACAGCCACCCGGACGGTCCTGCCGCAGGCGTGCGGGCCATCATCGCGGCCTACTCGGCATACACGGAACACGGGATCACCGACCCCGTGCAGCTCAGGCAATACGCGGCCGGGCGCGGGGCCGGGGGCAGGGACCTGATGCGGGCGCTGGGATGAGAGGACGCCCGGGAGCGCGCGAAAAGGGGAAGAGGCGCATGCCCGAGCGCATCGACGTCCTGGGGTTCGGCGCCGTCGCCGTCGACGATCTGCTCTTCCTGGAAGAGTTCCCGAAGCCTGACGGCAAGTATCGGGTGATCCGGCGCGAACGACACCCGGGCGGGCTCACGGGTACGGCGCTTGTGGCAGCCGCCCGCCTGGGCAGCCGCTGCGCGTACGCGGGCACGCTGGGCTCCGACGAGCTCTCGAATTTCATCCGAGAGAGCCTTTCCGCTGAGGGAGTCTCCGTGGAGCACGTGGTCAGGCAGGAGGGAGCGCTGCCTTTCAGATCGACGATAGTGGAAGACGTGCGCGGGAAGACGCGCACTATCCTTTGGGACGCTTCGGAGGCCATTGGCGCGCACGATTCGCTCCCTGACGAGCGGCTCATTCGAAGGGCCCGCGTCCTGTTCGTCGACCACGTGGGCCTTGTCGGGATGCTCCGCGCGGCCCGTATTGCCCGTCAGGCCGGAATCCCCGTGGTGGGAGACTTCGAGGAGCGTCAACCCGCGCCCTTCGACGAGCTTGTCGCCCTGACCGACCACCTCATCCTTTCGCGGGATTTCGCGTGCGTGCTGACCGGATCTCCGAACGCACGGGCCGCGGCAGAGGCGCTTTGGAATGGCGCCTCTCGCGCGGCGGTGGTCGTTACCATGGGATCTGAGGGCGCCTGGTTCGTGTCGAAGGAGCGGCCGGGAACGGCGTGCTTTCAGCCCGCCTTTGCCGTGGAAGTCGTCGACACAAACGGCTGCGGCGACGTGTTTCATGGCGCCTACGCTTCCTGTCTTGTCCGGGGCATGTCCATGAGCGAGAGGGTGCGGTTCGCCGCGGCTGCGGCGGCCATCAAGGCGACCTGCGTGGGCGGCCAGAAAGGCATCCCCACGCGGGCGGAAGTCGAGCGGTTCCTGCAGGCGCATGGGAGGAGCTCATGAAACAGCCCGTTCTTGGCAGCCCTCCTGGCCGCTGCGTTCTACAAAGGGGTGAAACGCGCCGTAAAATGCCGCAGGACCGGCGCCTGGTAGGCAAAGGCATAGCCGCGGAGCTCACCAAAATGCCGCGCAAGGTGCCCGATCATCTCGATCATGTAGTCCACATGACTCTGCGTGTACACCCTGCGCGGCATGGCCAGACGGACCAGCTCCCTCGGAGCCGGCCGTTCTTCCCCAGTCTCTGGGTCACGTGAACCGAGCATCACGGATCCGACTTCGACGGAGCGAATCCCAATGTGCTGATAGAGGGCAACGCTGAGAGACTGTCCCGGGAACTGGTGCCAGGGAATGTGCGGCAGGGCCGCTCCCGCATCGATGTACACGGCGTGACCGCCGATGGGCCGGATCACCCTGATGCCCGCAGCCTGGATCCCCTCCCCGAAATACTCAGTCGAGCGCAGCCGGTAGGTCAGGTAATCCTCGTCGAGGATTTCCTCCAGGCCGATGGCGAGAGCCTCCAGGTCGCGCCCCGCGAGCCCGCCGTACGTGGGAAACCCCTCGGTAATCACCATCAGGCTGCGGACGGACTCGGCAAGCTCCGAATCACGGATGGCGAGGAAGCCGCCGATGTTGCCGAACGCGTCTTTCTTCGCGCTCATCAGGACCCCGTCGCAAAGGGAAAACATCTCCCGGGCGATGTCGCGGACACTCCTGTCCTGGTAGCCGCTCTCCCGCTTCCTGATGAAGAAGGCATTCTCGGCGAAACGCGCCGCGTCGAGAAAGAGGGGAACCCTGAAGGGTTCGAGAATACGGCGGACGCTGCGGATGTTCTCCATCGAGACGGGCTGGCCTCCCACGGAGTTGCTCGTGGCAGTAAGGATGACGAGACGCACCCGACCGGAGTTCTTTTCAAGGAATTGGCTGAGGGCATTGAGATCGATGTTCCCTTTGAAGGGGGCTTCCGACTGCGTGTCCGCCGTCTCCGCGCAGGGCAGATCGACGGCTTCCGCGCCGGAATGCTCGATGTTCGCCCGCGTAGTGTCGAAGTGGGTATTGCCGATCACCAGGTCGCCCTTTGCCAGCCTGAGGGCCTGCATGAGGAGGAATTCCGCAGACCGTCCCTGGTGTGTGGGGATGACATTCTCCATGCCCGGTGAGCTCCTGCACAACTTTTTCGAATCTCTGAAAGCTGGGTGAACCGGCATAGGATTCGTCCCCGATCATGATGCCGGCCCACTGTCGAGCGCTCATGGCGGACGTCCCGGAGTCGGTGAGCAGGTCGAAAGTGACATCCTGGGCAGGCACCTTGAACAGGTTGTATCCAGCCGTCTGGACCACGCGCGCGCGCTCCGAAGCGGAGAGGAACCGGATCGGCTCCACGGACTTGATGCGAAACGGCTCGATGATCGTTTTCGCGCGCGGCAGATCCCGCATCACACGATGCCTCCTTGGACCACGAGCCCAGGATAATGCTTTTTCCGCTTGTTGCACAATGAGAGTGCCGCTATACTTCGGCGCATGCCGCCCATCCTTCGGACGCCCCGCGCCTGGGCTGCGTTTGTTCTGCTCATGACCGTGGTCTCGGGACACGCCGCCGGCAACGCGCCCTCGGTGCAGGCGCAATCCGGCAGGATTCAGGTGAGCGATGCGGACTTGCACAACACAATCGATCTGGCCGGCGAGTGGGAGCTGTACTGGGGAAGGCTCCTCGATCCACGGGACTTCGGCGACGGGCTCCCGGGAAGCGATGCCGCGCCGTGGCCCATTCGCGTCCCGGGATCCTGGAACGACACCGCGAATGGCTTCCCGGAGCCGGCTCCGCCACCTATCGCCTCCTCGTGGCCCTGCCGGACGTCACAACGGAGCCGCTGGGACTTTATCTCAGGAACATCGCCAGCGCATATCGCCTCTATTGCAATGGCAGGCTGATTGCGGAAAACGGCACGGTGTCTCCCCGCATCGACCAGATCCGTGGCACGTATGCCGTGCGGACCGTCTTTTTCGAGGCACACGGCAGGCTCGAGATCGTTCTTCAAGTCAGCAACGCTGAAGAGGTCAAGGCGGGCGTGAACACGCCGCCGCGTCTTGGCTACCAGTCGGCCATTGCACCCATAGGAGCCCGGGAGACGATTCTTGACGCCATCATCTATGCATTCATTCTCGCAATGGGCCTCTACCATATCCTTCTTTCCATAATTCACCCTGAGGAGAAGGCGTCTTTCTACTTCGGCCTGCTCGCCGTGGACCTCGCCCTGCGCGGCGCATTGACCGGCTCCCGACTTCTCCACCAGTTTGCGGGAAGCCTGGGTTTCCACAGCGTCATTGCCGCTGAGTTCATAACAGTCTACGCGGCCGGGGCCTTTGTCTTCTTCTGCTTCTATCACCTTTTTCCCCGGGAAAGGCCCGGGGGAGTCTGGATCCCCGTGCTCACCGTCAGCGGCGCATACAGCCTCTTTGCCATCCTTGCGCCAATCCGCACGATCGTCGTTTTTCACTTCTACTATGAGATATTCCTTCTCGCCGAAGGAGTGCTCCTCATGGTATGGCTCATCCGGTCTCTCATTGCGCATCGCGAGGGCGCCATTCTCATGCTGACGGGCCTGGTCATCATGCTGGGAGGCGCGACCTACGATATCATCATCGACCAGCTCCACACCTTCGGTATCTTCGTCACTTCCTATGCGGTGGTGATATTCATTTTCCTTCAGTCGGCCCTGATCGCGCGGCGGTATGCCCATGCGTTTACCTCTGCCCGGGACAATCTGAAGATCTCCGAGGGGCTCGCCTCGGGCTACAGCAGGTTCGTGCCCCGCGAGTTCCTGAGACTCCTGGGCAAGGAGTCGATCGTGAACGTGGAGCTGGGTGATCAGATCGAGATGAATCTCACGGTCCTGTTCGCCGACATCCGCTCCTTTACCGCTCTCTCCGAGAAGATGACCCCGAGGGAGAACTTCAATTTCCTCAACTCCTTCCTCAGCCGGATCTCCCCCGTCATCCGGCGCAACAGCGGGTTCATCGACAAGTACATGGGGGACGGCATCATGGCGCTGTTCCCGCGCTCGCCCGACGACGCCCTGCACGCGGGGGTGGAGCTGCTGGAGACGGTGCGGTTGTTCAATCGCCACCGGGCCAACTCGGGCTACCAACCGATTTTCATCGGCGTGGGAATCAACTGCGGCAGGCTCATGCTCGGTACGGTGGGCGAGGCGTCGCGCATGGAGGGCACCGTCATCTCCGACGTGGTGAACCTCACGTCGCGCCTGCAGGGCCTCACGAGAATGTTCGGCTCCAACATCATCGTGAGCAAGGATCTGATTGCAGCCTGTCCGGATACCGCCGGATATCCCCGACGTTATCTTGGCAGCGTTCCCGTCAGGGGGAAATCCGAGGTTGTGGCGCTGTACGAGATCATCGACGTCGTGGACGAAAGCCGCGTCCGCACGCACCAGCGCTTCGATACGGCCGTCCGGAGTTTCGAGCAGCAGCGGTACCCCGAAGCCACGGCGGGGTTCCGAGCGGTCCTGGCGGAAGATCCCGCCGACGTGGCGGCCCGTCACTACATCGATCGCCTGCTGGAGATCGCCCGCACAAGAAGCGGGCAGGTCCGGCACGCGGGAATCAGCGCGGTCGGCTGATCCATCCCCTCCCGTTGAGCAATTCCTTAGCGTACGAACTTTCCTGGAAGGTCTTGCCAGCTTGACACTGCAATATTTTGGATATATTTGACAAATCGAAGCCTGTGGCCTAAGATAAAGATTGGTTTATAAAAAAGGGCAAATCACGTGATTTATCAATTGCGCTACGATCAACTCATGAAAATCTGCAAGCAAATCATGACTCATCGCCAGAAGATAGCCAAGGATGAGATCGCAGAGCTCATTTGCAGGAACGTTGACGCTGCCCTTCCGAGTGAGGATCTGCTTACTCACCTCATCGCTGAATCACTCCTGAAACGGATAGACCGCGAATTGCTCGAAAGCAAGAATATATATATCCAGCAGCTCGATATCCCTCAGATCGTCATGTTCTACAACATGGCGAAGGCGGTTCCTTTTGTGAACGCCGGCCACTTCCTGGCCAACCAGTTCATTGCCAGCGGTTTGGAAGGTCTTTCGGAAGCCGCCGTTTTCGACATCGGAGTCGGCAAGGGCGTCCAGCTCAAGGCGCTCTGCAGGATGCTCGCATCATCGCCGAACAGTCTGAAATCCCTTTCGCTGATAGGCCTGGATCCCGATGAAAGGAACCTTGACGAGTTCCAGACGGAAACGGAAAAGATGCGGGACGAGTTTCCTTTCCGCGTATCCTTTCACCCCGTCAATGGGCTGATCGAAAATCTCTCCTTGGGGCAGTTCGAGGAAATCAAACGGATTGGCGCAGGAAACCTTATTGTCAACAGTGCCTTTGCATTCCACCATACCGCACACCCTGTGAACGACACTGAGCTGCGGACGGAGCTCTTCCGTAGAATTGCCAGGATGAGGCCACTGCTCTTCACCCTTGTGGAGCCGAACTCCAACCATGACACGGAGGAGCTTTCTCGACGCTTGCATAACAGCTGGCAACACTTTGGCTGCCTTTTCCAGTGCATCGACGATTCCGACCTTGACCCATCGCAAAAATTCCAGATAAAAGAGAAGTTCTTCGGCCGCGAGATTCGTGACATCTTCGGCGTCAGCGACCGGTTTCGCTGCGAGCGCCATGAGCTGTACGACTCCTGGCTCCTGCGGCTGAACAGGGCGGGGCTGAAGCCCTTCGACAGGGTGAGCCGCCGGGTGGAGCTTCCCGCCGGCTGCGCCGGAGTCGTCTCGGAAGGCCTGGTGCGCTTGAAATATCACGAAACAACAGTAGTCGCTGTATTCGCGTATACGCTATAGGCGGCGAGGCGCAAGGAGGAAACATGTCGAGTGGAGGGAATGCGGAAGAACTGATAGTTTTTGGCGCGACCATCCTCGGATTCGCGAACGCGTGCATCAACCTCAACATCGTTGCGGGATCCCAAGCGACGAATCTCATCAGCGGCATTGAGGTGAACGGATGGTACCCCTTCACGCGGCTTCGGGAGATCGAGCGGATGGTCGTCGAATCCTACGAGAAGTGTGGGCCGATCATGGAACGGGCCGGCATCGAGATGATGAGCATTTGGTACAACGCGGGGCCCGGCAAGCAGATTATCAAGCGAGGGGTGGAGTTCCTCTACTTCCAGAGCGGCTCGCAGGGATACGCGAGCGTTGTGAAAGGACCCAAGGACCAGGTGGGCAGCTTCAACCTCGTTGAGATCGACGAGAAGCGTGGGCGGGCGCTTATCCACAGCACGGACCCTTTTGACAAGGACCTCGAAAGGGGGGTCATCATCGGAGGACTGGCCGCTCCCGGGGATCTGGACTATATCGACGTCAACAATGACGAGGATCCGCACCACTTCCGCATTGAGTTCGGCTGAAAGGAGGGGAGAATGAACCTGGAGGAGCTGCTGGCCTCGGAAACGCAGACGACGAAGAGTGATCTCAGCGAGGAAGACTTCGCAAAGCTCTTGAGGAAATACAAGGGCCTCCTGAAGGAGAGGGGGAGAGACAAGGCATTCTGGGAAGCCACCAATGAGAACCTCAAGATCGCGTACGGCAAGCTCGATGAGAAGGAACGCGAGCTCGCCAGGGCCTATGCCATCATCCAGGAGGACCTCACCGTCGGCAGTCAGGTGCAACAGGCTCTGCAGCCGAAAGCCACCGGGAAGATGGCGGCCGAGCTGGACATCGCCGTCTATCATAAACAACTCGCAGAGGTAGGCGGCGACTATTACGATTTCTTCAGGACGAAAAATGGAGACTATGCCATCGGGGTCTTCGACATCTCCGGTCACGGTGTGTCGGCCGCACTGGTGATGACATATCTGAAGGCTCTTTTCACTCAGATAATGGAGACTCACGTCAACCCCGAGAAAATCGTGGAGGAGGTGAATCGCTCCTGTTTCGGATTCCTGCGGAAGGTAAAGAAATACGCCACCGTCAATTTCGTTGTGTTCGGGCCGAACAGCGTGACGTACACTTGTGCGGGCGGGTTCGGCATGCTTCTTCGTCATAGAGAGCCCACACTCTTTCAGAAGCGTGACAACTTCCTGGGCCTGCGGGAAAAGCCGTTCCACCAACACACGCTCCCCTTTGAAAAAGGCGATTTCCTGGTCTTATATACGGACGGAATCGTGGAGGCGAAGAACGCGCACAACGAGGACTACACCGTGTCTCGCCTTAACCGGCTGGTGTCCTCCGCTGCTGAGAGAGGCGTCGCGGAGGTCGTGCGCATCTGCCTCGGCGACTACCAGGGCTTCAGGGAGAAGGACACGGACGACATCACATTCATAGCGCTGCAAAAGAAGGCGTAGGCCGATGCTCAGCGAAGCGGACCTCCAGACAACACGCATTGCGATGCACTACAGCATTTCCCCCCAGAAAAACATTATCGGGGACATCGGGGGGCTCATTGCGGGATTCTGCGAGGAGCTGGTGGGCTCCTTTTATCCCCGCGTCGTCAGCAAGAGGGCTAATACCGTTATCACTGAGCTTTTCAACAACGCCGTCGAGAACAGCATCGATCCGTCAAGCACAATCACCCTCGAGGTACAGATCAACGGCGCACTGCTGCGGATCAAGATGACCAATGCGGCCCGGCAGGAGCAGTTCGAGAAAATCAAGAGTCACGTGGACCGGATCAATTCAACCGATATCCGGCGGCTGATGGCGGAGACGATCCACGAGAGGAGGAAGCTCCAGCTCAAGGGCGGTCTGGGCCTCATACGGCTCGCGCTGGAGAACAAGTCCCGGATATCGGTGGACTACAAAGAGCCGCTTCTCATCGTCGAATCAGAAATCCAACTAGGAGGTCACCTGTGAGAGTGCTCACATACGGCGACATTATGGATGGGGGGACCAGCGTCTTTACCACGGTCGCAAAGCTGGATGCGCCCAAGCTCATCGTCTCATTCAGCGGGGCCATACGCGTTGACAACCCTTATCGATTCCTCTCCGCCTACGTGAGCGAGCTGGAGGAGCGCCTGCCCTCCGCGCAGGTCAATGCAATCGAGCTGGACTTCACCGAACTGAACTTCTGCAACTCCAACGGGTTCTATGTCATTATGGACATCGTCGAGATCATCTACAATGTATTCTCGGCGAATGTCACCGTGAAAAGATTGCGCGAAGATGACTGGCAGCAGGAGACCCTGCCCATCCTGCTGAACGTTGACGAGCCCGATATCGGCACGCGCACCACTTTCGAAGACTTTTCGGAGATCTGATGACAACCCCTGACGCGAAGTCGTTTGCCGACCGCATTGAGCAATTCATCCTTTTTCTCGACGCCGGCGAGCGCGTCCTTCCCCTCAATCGCCATGCAGAGAAGCTCCTGTCCAGCCTCGCGGCAGAAGGCGCCCTCTTCCGCGCCCTGTTCAATGTGGAAAGCTATGCGGAAGTCCGCGTCCTGGCTGCCTCGGCAAAAAGAAAGATCGCGACACGCGTTGCGCGGGACGGGAGGATCGCGCCACTGTACTGGGAGTTCGCGAGCTTCAAGAACGGCGTGCTCGCCTTCGCCGCGGATGCCTGCGGGGTTGAGGAGCGGGGGGATGAGGCGCGTAAAAGCTCCCCTCTGGAGAACCTCATCTACAGCATCCTCCCGGAACGCATCGTCGAGAAACTGGTGGCTCAGAAGACCGTCAGGCCGAAGGCGTACTCCCACACCACGATTATGTTCACGGACGTAGTGAACTTCTCCTTGCTCTCATCCAAGATGGACCCCGTCTCTCTCATCCACCGCCTCAACTTTTACTTTTCCCTCTACGACGAGGTCATGGAAGAGTTTGCGATTGAAAAAATCAAAACAATCGGAGACTCTTATATGAGCGTGTCCGGCATTCCAGAGAAGAAGCCCTCCCACGCCGTGGACTGCTGCCTGGCCGCTCTCACCATTCTGTACCACATGGAGAAAACAAGCAGGCAGCCGGAAAACCGGAGCGGTGGTCTGGACCTGAACAACTGGTCCATCAGAATGGGCATCCACACCGGGGGCTGCATAGCGGGTGTGGTAGGGTTCAAGAAATACACGTATGACATCTGGGGAGACTCGGTGAACATTGCATCCCGCATGGAAAAGGCGGGAGTTCCTGACAAGATCAACGTCTCCGAGGACACCGCCGAGGAGGTGCGCGATTTATTCACCTGCGAATATCGAGGGATCCAGGAGATCAAGAATATCGGTCCCAAAGGCATGCATTTCCTCAACCGGATCTCCCCCGAGCTTTCCGAGGATGAGCAGGGATACTTCCCCAATAAGCGATTCAATGAACTCTATTGCGAAAAGTTCGTCGGCAGGGCGCGGACGAAAAATCTCGCTGTTCTTCCTGTATTCATGCGCAACTATCTGAAAACGAGAGAGGGAGGACTCCCATGACAGAGGACAAAAGGGTATATCCAAGGATAGATTCCGAGTGGCCTTTGTTCCTGGAGAGGGGGGGGGCGCGGAGGCAAATCGGCCGGGTGAGAAATATTTCTCTCTCGGGTGCTCATCTATTGTTCACGGAAGGGTACGTGCTGAATGAGGATCGTGCCGTCGTCACTCTGAAGCTTGTGAACACCCAGATCGACCCTGCAGAGCTGATCATCTCGGGACTTAGAGAGTGGAAGGAGGCCGGGAAAGACGAGGTGCAGGTCGGACTCATCCTCAATGAGATGGAGAAGGCGACGCGGTCGCAACTAGTTCGCTTCTTGAGCAGGAGCGACAAGCTGCATGTCGAAGCGATCCTCCTCGAAACCTAGTTCGCCCGCCCACGGGAATCCAGTGATTGATGGTGGGTATACTGCTCACTACGCCAGGCAGAGCTGGACGTCCTTCATGGCTCCCTCCGGTAGCGTTCGGGATGGGCCCCGTACTCTTCTGCAAAGTCTGCGATCATGCCCGACAGGGAGTACTCGGGCGCCCACCCAAGCTCTCGACGGGCGCTCCCCTCGTCAAATAACAGCCCTTGAAGGTTCATATGAAACTCCATGGGGAAGGCCTCCGGCTTGAACCCGATTGCGGCCTTGGGGAACTGCTCACGAATGGCGGCGGCCAGCTCACCGGCTGAAGGCTCTGGCTCCACGCCCGCGAGGGTGTAACAGACGGACTTCACTGCTTCTCGGGGAGCAGCATCGAGAACAAGGAGAGACCGGGCCGCATCTTTGAAGTAAAGAACCGCACACCGGATGTGCGGCTCCACGAAGATGTCATATGGCTCCCCGCGGACTGCCTTCTCTATGGCCCAGGAATTGTAGATCGAGACGTGCGGAACAGTGGCGCCGGGGCCGACAACCGAGGGGAAGCGTACCGCCCTGAAGTCGATGCCGAAACGGGTTCTGTAGAATCTGCCCATCAGCTCGCCGAATACCTTGGTCGTGCCATACAACGTGGCGGGGCGCTGCAGGGTACGGTCACCGATCGACCGCCCCTCGATGTCGAGGCCGTACGTAGCGGTCGTGCTCGTGAACCGCACGTGTTCCACCTCGAGCAGGCGGGCGGCCTCGAGGACGTGGAACGTGCCCTCGACGTTCGTTGCGAAGGCGGCCGGCGGATCGGCATTGGCGGGGATCGAAAGCATGGCCCCGAGGTGGTAGATGACCCTGGGCTTCGCCTGCTTCACGGCGTCCAGCACATGGGAGAAGCATTCCAGCTCCCCTCGGATTGTCTTGACCCTGTCTTCAATCCCGGAGAAACGCTCCGGCATGACCGCCCGGTCGAAAACCCAGACCATTTCGCCGCGCGCTGCCAGCATCCGCGCAAGCGTGGACCCGATGAGCCCGGATCCCCCTGTGATGAGCACCGACATGGCCGCCTCCTTCTTCTGCGGCGAGCCGCCCCTACAGCGCCGCCAGCATTCCCCCGTCCAACCACCCTGCCTGTCAGATCAAAAAGCGAACCTGCCATGCGCCTTCTCCCGTATGAGAATAGCATTTGAGTATTTTCGAGTCTCGCCCGTCGGGATGATCGTCAAACATCGCCTCCGCCGCTTTCATGGGGCTTGAAAACTGCGTGGACAACAGGACAGGGGTAACGATCGACATCCTTTTCGCTGATCAGGAGCGCACGAAGAGCCTAAAAAAGCAGGAAACGCGAACGGGGGGACATCGAGCTATAAGAAACCCAGGGTGTTCGTCCGCTTCCCCGCAAGCACCTGCGCGGAATGGTCGGGATAGTAGCCGTACGCACGGACCGCTCTGAGGATCCTATCGCGCGTAGCGACGGCGATGTGAGGGTATCCGTTGAGCACCTTGCTCACCGTGCTCCGTGCCACGCCGGCAAGCCGCGCGATTTCGACGCTGTCGATCTTTCTCCGCCGCGCGGCCGCCGCAATGTCCGGCCTTCCTTCGCGCGGTTCCTTCTGCTATCCTCTGCCCAATGAAAGCTCTTTTTATCGGCGGCACCGGCCTGATCAGCTCGGCAGTCTCCCGGCTCGCCGTCGAGCGGGGAATCGAGCTTACCCTGCTGAACCGCGGCCAAAAGGGGGAGTTTTTCCCCGGGGCGCGCGACAGATCATCGCCGACCACCGGGATCCGCACGCGGTGAAAGAGGCGCTTCGCGGACAGTCCTTCGACGTTGTTGCGGACTGGATCGCCTACACGCCGGCGCAGGCCGCCCAGGACATCGAGCTGTTCTCGGGCCGCGCAGGCCAGTTCTTCTGCATCAGCTCGGCGAGCGCCTACCAGAAGCCGGCGACTCACTACCTCATTACCGAGTCGACGCCCCTGGCGAACCCCTTCTGGCAGTACAGCCGGGACAAGATTGCATGCGAAGAGCTTTTCCTGCGCGAGTACCGGGAAAAGGGCTTTCCAGTGACGATCGTGCGGCCGAGTCTCACCTACGGAGTCACCCAGATCCCGGCCGCGGTCGGGAGCTGGAACCACCCGTGGACGCTCGTCGACCGCATGCGGAAGGGCCGCCCGATCATCGTTCCCGGCGATGGCACCTCGCTGTGGACCATGACGCACAACTCCGACCTCGCAAAGGGCTTTGTCGGGCTGATGGGAAACATCCGTGCTGTCGGCCACGCCTTCCATATCACGTCCGACGAGGTGCTGACCTGGGACCAGATCTACCGGCTCATCGGGGCCGCGGCCGGTGCGCAGCCGGATATCGTTCATGTCACATCGGATTTCATCGCGGCGTTCGACCCCGAGGAGCGGGGAAACCTCACCGGTGACAAGGCGCAGTGCGGCGTTTTCGACAACACGAAAATCAGGACTTTCGTACCGGGCTATGCGGCCACGGTCCCTTTTGCGCAAGGCGTGCGAGAGTCGGTCCAGTGGTTCGAGAAGCATCCCGAGCGCTGCACGATCGATGACAAGTTCAATGCCCTCTGTGACCGCATTATCGCGGCGCAGCAGGCGGCACTGGCGTCTGCGCGACCCTGACCAGACTGGAGGCGAGCTTTGGCTCCCGAATCCAAGCGGAGTGCACTGGTATTCCTTCTCATTTCCCTGATCCTGACTGCGCTGATCGGGGCGGGGCTGCCGCATCTGAGATTCAAGCCGGGCATGCCGCTTCCCTCTTTTGACAATGGCCAGGTGGCTCTGCCTGCCGCGGATGCTTCCCCAGTGGGCCTGCCGGTGAATGCATTTGCGGGAATCCTCTTACTGATCATCCTGGCCGTATTCCTGGTGTTCCTGATTTTCCAGGCAGTCAAGGGAGTTCGATGGAAGAAGCTGTTGTCGGTGCTGTGGTCTTTTTTCTGGAAACTTCTGCTCGTCGTCCCCCTCCTTGTTCTGGTCGTGGCTCTCTTGCCCAGCTCCCCGGGCAGCTCCCCTGCGGAGCCATTGCCCCTGCCAAAACCATTGGTCACCGGACCGCTGGGCCCCGTGCCCCCGGTTCTGATCTGGTTCGTGGGGCTCGGCCTTGTGAGCATAGTTCTCTACCTCGGTGCGCGGATGATCGCCGCAAAGCGCCGCCCCGTTTCCCGCTCCTGGGAAGTGGAGGTTGAAAATGCCCGGCAGGCTCTTCTGGCCGGCGGGGACCTGAGAGAGGTGATTATTCAATGCTACATGCGCATGGGCCAGGCGCTCCAGCAGGAACAGCAGATAGAAAGAGAATCCTTCATGACTACCGGGGAGTTCGAGCTGCTGCTGTCCGCGAAGGGAGTTCCCCGTGATCCGGTCCACCAGCTGACCCGGCTCTTTGACTCCGTGCGATACAGCCGCCGACAGCCGGCATCCGGTGAGGAGCAGAGAGCCCTCCATTGCCTGGATGCCATCCTCGCGTACAGCCACGAGGCACGGCACGAGGTGAGATGAAAAGCCGTCTTCGGTATCTGCTCCTCGCTCTATTCCTCGGCCTCCTGCTCATGGCCGCGCTGCTTTTCCGGCAATTCGTGGTGGCCGGCATTCTCCTGCCGGCCGCTACCGCCGTCTGGCTTGTTCTGCGCATTTTCGTTTTGAGCATTCACCAGCAGCTTTTCTGGTGGGGCGTTATTTTCCTGTCTGTAATAGTTGCGTTCCGCGGCCTTTATCCCGGGTCTGCAATCGATCCCCGTCTTCCTGCTTTGGATTCGAACCCGGCGCGGGACCGCGCCGGCTCCTGGCGGGAATCCATCCTGCTCAACGTGCGCGCCGCCGGCGGCAAAGATTCTTTCCGGCGTGATTTGATGTGGTTGTTCACCACGCTGTATTCCACACGACAGCAGGGGGAGGCGAAGTATCAGATTCGGGATGCGATTCTGGAACATCGCATTCCCCTTCCCGAATCCATCTTTGCCTTCCTGTTTTTCACTCCACGGCCGGCGCCGAGGCTGTCCTTTCTGCGGCATCCTGTAGAGCGTCTGAGATTGATGATCGATTCTTCCGTGCGGGCCATGCAAAAAAGGGTTCGCAGACGCACAGGACGCGAAACTGCGGACTACCTGCGTGCGATCGACGAGGTGCTGACCTTCATGGAGACTTCACTGGAAATGAGGCACGAATATGACACACCCGAAGTCCATCGCATGTCGTGAAACCGCCGACCTATGCGCCCTGGTGATTCAGGAAGTTGAAAAGGCCGTGGTCGGCAAGCGGCCGGTGCTGGGCCTGATGATGGCGGCCTTGTTGTCCTCGGGCGGCCACATTCTGCTCGAAGACTTCCCCGGCCTGGCCAAGACGCTGATCGCCAACAGTTTCGCCGCGGCTCTTGGGATGAGCTTCAAAAGGATACAATTCACTCCTGATCTGCTGCCCGGGGACATTACCGGCGGCTACGTGTTCAACAGCAGTCAAAATCAGTTCATGCTCCGCAAGGGCCCGATCTTCACCAATATCCTGCTTGCGGACGAGATCAATCGGGCTTCCCCCAAGACCCAATCTGCCCTTCTGGAAGCCATGCAGGAATACCAGGTCACGCTCGAAGGGGAAACCCAGGGGCTGCCGCTGCCGTTCATCGTCATCGCCACGCAGAACCCCATCGAGTATGAAGGCACCTTCCCCTTGCCCGAGGCCCAGCTGGACCGGTTCTTTGTGAGGTTGTCCATTGGTTATCCCAAGCCGGAGGAGGAAGACGAGATACTCAGGCAGCGCTCCGAACGCAGGAAAGACGGCGTGGACCTGCAGGCAGTGGTCACCCCGGAGATTTTCCTGGCGATGCGCGCCGCGGTGGAGGGCGTGTACGTGGATCCCGACGTGCGCCGCTACATCGTCGACCTGGTGGCAAAGACCAGGCAGCATCGCCAGGTTGTAGTGGGCGCCAGCCCGCGCGCTTCGATCGCGCTCTTGAAGCTTGCCAAGGCGTGGGCCGCGATCCAGGGCAGAGACTATGTCCTGCCGGACGACATCAAGCCGTTCATCCAGCCGGTCCTTGCCCATCGCATAGTCCTGGACCCCACCCTGTGGGACGTCAAGACATCGGACAGAGCGGTTGTCGAGGAGGTGATCCGCTCGGTTCCCGTACCGGTGCTGCCGCAGGGAAATGAACGATAAAGTCCTCACTCTGGCCCTGCTCAGCGCTGGCCTCTTGCTGGCGGCCCTGATCACGCGGAACGGCACGCTGGCTTTCATGACGCTGCCTCTCCTTGTGTACCTGGGAATCGGGATCCTGGAATCGCCGCCCCGGGGGAGGATCCGGCTCACCGCGGCACGTTCTCTCGGGATCAGGCAAACCGAGGAGGGCGCGGCCGTCGAGGTAAGCGTGGCGGTCCGCAATACAGGATCTGCCGTGAGCGCGCTCAAACTCTCCGACCTGCCCCAGCCCGCCGCGATTATCACGGAGGGTGCCCTCCGGCATTTCGCCGCTTTGGAACCCGGGGAAGAGACGAAGCTCACGTACACGTTCCAGGCCGCGCGCGGCGGCTTCCCCTGGAAAACGGTGCACGCGGTTGTGAGCGACCCGTTCGGCCTTTTTGAAATCGAGCTCGATCTGCCCGCTGCCGCCGAGGTTCTGGTCCAGCCCCGGGTGAAGAAGTTCCGTTCTTTTCCGCTCCGGCCGGCAAGTACGCTGCATTCGCCGGGGTCGATCCCCGCCCGCATCGGCGGCAGTGGTATCGACTTCTGGGGCGTGCGCGAGTACCACGCGGGAGACCCGCTCCGCCGGCTGGATTGGCGCCGCACTGCCCGGCACCCGCGTCAGTTCTTCACAAAGGAATTCGAGCAGGAGGAGATCGCCGACATCGGGCTGATCCTGGATGCGCGTCAGGTGAGTGACATCAGATCCGGTGAAGACAGTCTTTTCGAGCATGCCCTCGGGGCAACGGCTTCTCTGGCTGAATTGTTCCTGCGGCGTGGCAACCGTGTGAGCCTGCTCATGCCGGGAGACGAGATGACGGCCGTGTATCCCGGATACGGAAAAGTCCAGTTGAACAGGATCCTGCACAGCCTTGCGAAAGCTCGGCCTGGTTCGAAACACGGCTACCTTTCCCTCGACCAGGTGCATCTGCGCATGTTCGGAAGCCGCGCCCTTATCGTGATTGTCAGCCCGCTCACTGCCTCCGACGTGCAGGTTTTCCCCCGGCTGCGGGCGCGGGGCAACCAAGGCCTGCTCATCTCTCCTGACCCGATCACTTTCAGGAGAAGCAGCTCACCCCGGGATCCTGCCGGCCGGCTTGCGATGCGCCTTGCCCGCATTGAACGCCGGCTGATGCTGCGCAGCATTGCCCAGCTCGGCATTCGTGTGATTGATTGGCAGGTCCACCAGCCGCTGCCGCCACTGGTCCGAGATGCACTGGGAGTGGCGCGCGCACGAGGCAGTTAGGAAGGAGCGGGCGCATGTCGCTGCGGAAGACCCTTTTTCTGTTCTGTCTGGTCGCATCAACGGCGTGCCTGGCTGTCGCATACGCACTGGTCGGGAGCTGGCAGGGAGCCTGTGCGGTGGTTCTCCCGGGTTTGTTCCCCTTGTTCCACAGAAAGATTCCCGGCCGTTGGCTGCCGCCCGCTTTCCTGTCATGCATGCTCTGCGCTGCCGCGGTCGGGCTTTTCGCGGGAGCATCGCCTCATCTGATGCTCCCTGGCGCCACCCTTGCGTTGGCTGCCTGGGACCTGATGAATCTGGACCGCTTGATGGCGGGCAGCGGATCCGCACATTCCGCGGGACGATTCGAAATGAGACATGCGCGGTCTCTTGGGCTGACTCTCGGCCTCGGACTGTTGTTGGCAGAGGGCGGAATCGTGTTGTCCGTCCCGCTCCCGTTTCCGGTAATGCTCCTGCTCGTGATCCTGGTCGCTTTCACCTTGAGCCGCGTATTCCGCGTACTGGTACGGGAAAGCGGGCGAAGTCCCGGATCCCGGAGGTGACCGGTTCAAGAGTCCGCGTCCCCCTGCAAGCCTTTGCCAAGATACTCCTGGATGCACTGATAATAAGCCCTCGCGATCTCTGCAGTCGCGGCTCCGACGGCCGCCTTGCGGTCGCGCCGATAGTCCGAGAGGCGGGCGCCGACGTCGATCGGCTCCGCTGCAATGACGACCGCACGCTTGCGCAGCAGGTTCGGCCTGTCTGAAATGTCGCCTCCGACAAGTCGGGAAGCCAGATCGGCGAGGCTGTAGGCGCATTCGACGAGCCGGTCGAACGAAGGGCCGTCCTCCGCCGGGTGTGATTCGATGTAGTCCGAATCGAGATACCAGGCGAGGTCGACCGTCTCCATGTGCCGCATCGCGTACCACGCCTCACCCGCGCGGCGATCGGCGAGCTCGCGCTCCAGGGGCTTCATCGTGTCGAGGTCGCGATCCGGATAAATCCGGTCCCAGCCTTCCTGGCGGATCCTGTAGAGCCGCCCGATTGCGTCCGTTTTCACGGTTTTTGCCCCATGGTTCCGATTCCCGATCCCCAGCATCGATTCTCCGCGCTCGAGCGCCGCTTCAATGAGGGCATCGAGTCGTGAGTCCCGTGTCAGCGGCGCCGCGGGCATCGCGCGCGCCGCGGCATGGAGCCCGTACATGGATTCGGCGAGGCTGAGAAGGGCCAGGTCGAGAGCAACAAGTCTCTCCTTCAGGGCGGCCCGCCGCGGCGCGCTCTGCGACGGCGGCCCGGCGGGCGGGGCGATGCCGCAGCGGCGTTCGACGCGCGCCACGAGCGCCTCGATCTTCGCGATCTCTGACTCGTCGCGACGATAGTGCACGGAAAGCGGGAGCACAAGGACCGGCATGGATCGCCCGGCGCGTGCGAGGTCTTCGGCGCACCAGAATGCGATGCGCGCGGCCCCGTTTTCGATCCGCGGCAGCGTCTCGCTCCGGTAGGAGACTTGCCCCTCCGGGGCAAGGGCAAGGGGGAAGACGTCATCGCGCGCGATGGCCCTGATGCGGGCGACGCTGGCGGAATCGTGGCGGGCGTGGTAGACGGGGATCGCCCCGATCCTGGGAAGGAGCCAGCGGACGAGAGCCCCGCTCCACAAGGGGACCTCGTACCCGTGGACAAAGCGGGCGTGCGTCCTGCGCGGCAGGGCCGTGCCGCGCATTCTGGCCTCGCGAGGCAGGACCAGGTCGAAGAGGTAGGAGAAGAGCTGCGGCTCATCTCCGTAAGGGTGCCGGAAGGCGAGGATAAGCCGGGCGCGTCCTTCCTGGAAGTTCCTCCATGCGCTGATGAGCCGCTGGGCGCCCCGGAGCTCGAGACGGTCGAGGCCGAGCGCCGCTTTCGCGTAGAGGGGGCCGAGGGTCCGCAGGAGGGCAAGCGCTGAAGGCCTCACGCGGGAGAGGGCGAGGCGGGATCGCCGGTGGGCGACCGCCGCGGGGAGTTGCCGCACCTCGGTGCCTAGCCCGTTTCCAGAAGTCGGTCCATCGCCGTCCTGCTTACCGCTTGAAAATGCCGAGCATGGCCCCGTTCAACAGGTAAAGACGGGACGTGATGGAGATGAGGTTGGAGAGCTGACCGTGGGGATCGAGCTTTTGCAGCAGCTGGAAATGTTCAAGGATGTCTTCCGGGATGAGAAAGAGGAGGCCAACCCCTATGAGCAGGTACGGACCGCTCCCGCTGGTGAGCCCGATCACCAGCACAAGCAGAGCAAGGGGCTCCGCAAGGAGCGTATCGAGGACCGGTTTCGCCAGGCGCAGGAGATGCTTCGTGGACGCGTGCAGCCGCGGGCCCTCGTACATGAGGAGCCAGGGAAGGAAGACAATCGCAAACACCGCGAGGAGCGCGACGATCCCCGCGACAAGATAGAGCGCGCGCTGGCGCCGGGAGAAGATCACGAGCCGCATGGGGGACGCGATGTAGAGCGAGAAAAACATAAGCGGAAAGAAGGAGGCTGTCGAGAAAAGCTCCTCAGCCCAGGACTGGCTCCCCGAGAGGAAAGGATCTATGAGCGAACTCAGGGAGAGAACAGCCAGGCCGCAGAACAGGAAAAGCCACGCGCTCATCAGCACCGGGTTGTCTCTTTTTCGATATGCGGCCACGAGCACCGCTGTCAGCACGAACAGGGACAACACCGCGGTGAACACAAAGGAACCGGCCATGATGTTCACCAGCTCGATAGGGAGGGCCGCATCGAGGGCGAAAAGACCGGCCGCAACAATAATCGGATAGAGCAGGAGAAATATCACCATTTCCGCTTTATCCCCTGTGGCCCCGTGGCCTTTGCTTGACGCTCCTTCAGGGCGCGGAGGAGCTTCGGCCCGCCATCGAAGATCCTGGAGAAACGTATGCCCGCAGTGTGCTCATCCTTGTGAACGACGTCAATCGCTGCTTCGAGCTGCACCTCACCCCAGGAAAGGGTAGCCAGTGGAACAAAAGTGCCGGGATCGATCAGGGAGCTGACGCTTCCCGCTCCCGTGTCGATCCTCGCGCCCCCTTCGGAGATGTTCTTGAGGGGAAATACATCCTTGCCACCGGGCTCCGAGAGCCGGAGCTCCGCATTCATGGTCGCCGGGACCACGAATCTCGGGGACGAGCGTCGCGCCCTGATATTCATCTGCCGCAGCGCGAGATCCAGGAGCCTTGCCGTGTGCTGGTCGCTGCGGAACGGTTTCACGATAACCCCCGCGACCTTGAGCGCCATCGCCTCATGCGCCTCGCTGAAGCTGAAACGGCTCGTTACAAGGACGAGCGCGGCGGCTCCCTGTTTCGCGCCCAGGCCTGCCGCGAGCGTGCGCCACTCCCGCGACATCCCGTCCGCGTCCATGACGATGAGTGAGGGTGAGGTCAAATCGAGGTGGGAGATTACCTCCGCAAAATCAGAGGACTCGAACGTCTCGAAATCCAGGGCACTCAGCGATTGCGCAATCGGCTGGCGGACGAGAAGAATCTTTCCAAGAATGACGGCCCTGAGGGACATGACAGGCAGATTCTATCCAGGCAATCGACTTTCCGCCATGGGGTCACCGCTTTCTCCTCAAGGCGCGACGGTCCTTCCCGGGGCGCCATTTGCCCCATCGGCGAGTGACAGCACGCGCGCTGTTGAATTGTTCGACGCGCATAAGATATTGTAGAAACAATCGGGAAGATCAGTAGTGAAAGATGCGTCAATGCGATGCTTTCTCGGCATAGATCTCGGTACATCAGCCGCAAAGGTGATCGTGGTGGACGAGTCGGGCAGGCAGCGGGCTCTGCGGGCTCAAGGATACCCGATCCTGCATCCGCAGCCGGGCTACGCGGAGCAATCGCCTGAAGTCTGGTGGAAGTCGACGTGCGACTGCATTCGGGAGATGCTCCTCACTGAAGGCCTGAGCGTGGAGGAGATCAAGTCAATCGGGCTCTCAGGACAGATGCACGGGCTCGTCCTTATCGACAGGCACGGCAGGCCGCTTCGCAACGCCATCATCTGGCCCGACCGACGGACTGCCGCCATCTGTGCTGAAAAGGCCGGAGATGAGAAGCTGTTTCACGCGATCACCGGCCTGCCGCTGGCCACCGGATTTCTCGCTCCCTCTCTCGAATGGGTGAGACAACATGAGCCCGAAGTCTACGAGGAAGCATCGTGTTTCATGCTGCCCAAGGACTACGTGCGTTTCAGGCTCACGGGCAGGATCGCGACCGAACCGACCGATGCCTCCGGAACGTTCCTCTTCGATTTCAGCAAACGACAGTGGTCGCCTGAGATGCTTGACGCGTTCCATGTTGCCGATCGTCTGATTCCTGAGATGGTGGAGACTGTGGACGTCGCAGGAAATCTTACCCGGGAGGCAGCACTGCTCACCGGTCTGCCGGAGGGCACGCCGGTGATCGCCGGCGGCTCCGACCAGACAATGGCCGCGCTCGCGCTCGGTGTGGATCGACCCGGCAAAGTGGCCGTTGCCATAAGCAGCGGCGGGACTGTGATCACACCGATTGACACTCCCCGGTTCGATTCCCGCGTCCACACTCTCTGTCACGCGTACGATGGTCAATGGCTCATGATGGGCGCAACGCTTGCGGCAGGCCTCTCGCTTTCGTGGGCCGGTGAGAAGGTATTCACGCCGCTTCCTGCTGCGGGTGACGCGCCGGCCGCAGTAGACATGGAAGAGCTTTCCCGATGGGCAGGCGATATCGCGGCGGGAGCGAATGGTCTGTTTTTCGCCCCCTATCTGAACGGCGAGCGAACCCCCTACATGGATTCCAACGCCAGGGGCTGCTTTGTCGGTCTGACCCTGTCCCACACGCGCGCACATATGGCGCGGGCAATCATGGAGGGCGTCGCGTATTCCCTCGTGGAATCCGTCGAGATATTCCGCGAGCTCGGGCTCCCCGTCAACAAGGTCTCCTGTTATGCGGGAGGCTCGAGGAGCCGCACATGGCGACAGATCCTGGCGGACGTGCTCGATACCCCCGTGCATTGGCAGCAATTCGCCGACTACTCGGCGCTGGGAGCGGCCGTCGCGGGGGCGCGAGGGCTCGGCGTCGTGATTCCGTTGGAAAACTTCCATGGCCCGGCAAACGAGATCCTGCAGCCGCTGCCCGAGAACGCGAAAACCTACGGCGAGAGGCGGGGGACGTTCAAGAAGATCTATCTCCGGCTGCGCGACGTTTTCGACGAGATCTCCCGTTTTCCCGTGTGAGGTGGCACCATGAACAACCGTGAGTTGGCCGAGGTCTTCACCCTGATCGCCGACCTCTCCGAAATCAAGGGCGAGATCGTCTATAAGACGCTGGCCTATCGAAGGGCTGCCGAGAGCCTGTCCACTCTGGGACGGGACGTCAACGAGTACTGGAAAGAAGGCAAGCTGCGCGAGATCCCGGGTGTGGGCCAGACCATCGCGGAGAAGATCGACGAGTTGCTGCGCACCGGCAAGCTGAAATCCCTCGAGAAGCTCGAGGAAGAAGTGCCGGCCTCGCTGGCTGAATGGCTGAAGGTTCCCGGTCTGGGTCCAAAGAAAGTTGCTCTCATCCACAAGGCGCTCGACATCACGACCTTGGCTCAACTTGAGAAGGCCGCACGCGCAGGCGGGCTGCGCGAGCTTCCGGGCATGGGCGCCAAGTCCGAGGCTCAAATCATCGCCGGGATCGAGTCACTCTCCCGTCGCTCCTCACGCATCCCACTGGGGCGGGCGTACCCCCTGGCCCGGCAGATCATCGCGACTCTGAAGAAGGTCACGGGCGTGGTCGCCGCGGAACCGGCGGGTTCATTGCGGCGCATGCGCGCGACGGTCGGCGACCTGGACATTCTGGTCGCGGCAGCTGAAGCCGCGCCGGTCATGGAGGTCTTCACGACGCTCCCCGGCGTCGTGCGCGTCCTGGGCAAGGGCGAGACCAAGTCTTCGATAGAGTTCGGCGATGGAGTGCGCGCGCAGGTGTGGGTCCATCCGCCGGAAAAGTTCGGAACCGCACTCCAATACGCAACCGGATCCAAGGAGCACAACGTCCGCCTGCGCGAGATCGCGCTTGACAAGGGCCTGTCGCTCTCCGAGCACGCCCTGACCAGGACCGACGGCTCCGGCGAGATCCTGTGCGCAACCGAAGAACAAGTCTACGAGACTCTCGGCCTGGCCTGGGTTCCGCCGGAGCTCCGCGAAGACCGCGGCGAAGTGCAGGCCGCCCGGAAAGGTCGGATGCCGAGGCTGATCGAGCTCAGGGACATACGCGCGGACCTGCAGACGCATTCCACGTGGTCCGACGGCAAGCTCTCGATGCTCGAAATGGCGCGGGCGGCCGCCAGGCGCGGCATCAAGGTCATCGCCTTCACCGATCACTCGGCAAGCCTGGGTATGGTAGGCGGCCTGACCATGGAAGATCACGAGCGCCAGCAGAAGGAGATCGAGCAGGTGCAGGCCGAACTGGGGGACATGATCCGCATCCTGCACGCCTCGGAAGTCGAGATCAAGGCTGACGGGACTCTCGACTATCCGGACGAGTTCCTGGCCTCGCTGGACCTGGTCGTGGCGTCCCTGCACACATCGCTGCGCCAACCGCGGGATCGAGTCACCGAGCGGGTGATCAAAGCCATCCGCAACCCGCACGTGGATATCATCGGCCACCCGACCGGGCGGTTGATCCCGGACCGTGAGGGCGCGGACCTGGACATGGAGGCCCTGCTGGCCGCTGCCGCCGAGACCGGCGTGGCACTCGAGATCAATGCCCATCCCGCGCGGCTGGACCTGGAAGACGTTTACGCGGCGCGCGCGAAGAAGCTGGGCATCCTGCTCAGCATCAATACAGATGCGCACAGCGAAGCCGACCTCGACATGCTGCACTTCGGCGTTGCCATGGCGCGCCGCGCGTGGCTGGAGCCGCAGGACGTCATCAACACGTGGCCGACGGAGAAGCTGCTGGACTGGCTCTCGAAGCGCGGCGGCTGAAGTTCCGAAACGGGCCTCACCTATCGCTGAAAGCCCCGGCGGCTCCCGATATATTATATTCCCGGAGAGGGGTATTCTCATGGCGGATCCGGGTATGGACTTCAGCGAGGATGACCTGCAGTTCCTCGTGCGGGTGCTCATGCCGGAAGCTGATGACAGACAACGCATGGCACGGGTGCTCCGTGAGGATGCGGAGATCCGCGAGGCGATGCTTGCCGATGAGAGGGTGTTCCGCCGGATGCTCACTGATCCACTGTCCGTCCTGAGGGTGTCTCCCGCCCTTTTCTTTGCCATTCTCCTTGCCCGTGTGCGCGCTGATCTGGAGAATGAGCCCTATACGCTGGAGCGGAGCAAGAGACTCTCCATGGTGCTTTTCGACGTGCCCCAGATCGTCGAACTGCTCGACGACCGGCGGCTTCGCAGATATCTCACCGAGCTCCTCGTATCGTTCGTACGAATCAACAGCTTCTCCTTCAGCGTAAGGGTGAGGCCCGGGTTGTGGCGACGGGTCCGCTTCAGCGACTTCGATATCGACAGCCTCGTGAGGTATGGCAGCGCAATCGATGAGTCGGAGCGTTTTCCTGTATACAAGCGGATTGCGGACATCTGCCTCTTCACGCTGGGTATCCTCTCCGCCCCCGCGCCGGCGGATGCGCCGCAGGACCCTCTGAAGATCGAGGGCATGAGGATCCGGGCGAATCGCACCCAGGATGACTACGTGCACGAAGGCGTCACGTTCTACAGGCTTGCAGCCCGGCACAGCGACATCAGGGCGCGGGGACGAAGCGAGGTGCTTGCGACCCTGGCGGATAAGTTCACCCTTGCCGTCAAGCCGCTCGCCGTCATGTCCGCGCGGTACTTGCACCCATTCAAGGACAGCGTTTTTCTGCAGGCTTGAAAGCTTTTGATCGCTCGATACGCCGCACCGGCGTCCGCGCTTGCCTGCGGAAACTTGCTTTTTGCCGGCTGTTCCACAGATAAAGTCACAGTTGTAGCGGGGCCTATTTGACCGGTCTCCTGCTCGATCGGATGATTTCTACGACTTCATCTCTCCGAATACTCAATTTGAGGCCAGGCACATCCAGGGGAGACTTGCTTCGTTTTTCTGGCTGCAGGACAAACCTCTGTCCATCGCGCTTTCGGATGCGAACTGCGCCATCTCTCTTCGCAAGTTCAAGAAGCGAGGCAAGTCGCTGCCGAGCTTCGGAAAAGGTATATTCTTTCACAGTTCTGGTACCTCCACTGTGCCGATGTGATAGGCCTTTGCCGCACGAAGCAAAGCTTTGTCTAAAGAGAGCAATGGAGTCCGTTGCGATCGTGCGCAGGCGAGAAGATACGCATCGTATGCGTACAGGTTATGGCTTGCGGCCATTTCAAGAGATTCGGCGAGATCGACTTCCACAAATCGAATTGGGATCTGCATATAGCTTTGAATGGCGTCCATTGCCTGGGAAATCGTCAGCCGTCGCCGCTTGATCATTGCGGAAAGTGCGTTGCCGACCTCCCAGTGCACTGATGCAGGTGCGAGTAGGTTTGCTTCCTGCGTAATCTTCACAATCGCCGCCCTTTCGGGCTCACTTGTGAGAACCGCTACAAGAACAGATGCATCAACGATGACGTCCACGGCTCATCCTCAGAAGTACAATTGTACGGCTAATGCGAGGAATTGTCAACTATCGGACATCAACAGAAATCCGAACAACGACATTTTAAAACTCATCGAGGAAAGCTCCGCTGATGTTCTTCAACCGCCCAAGATCGACGATCCCTCTCTGCCTCTCCTTCATCAGTACGAATGAATCCTGCTCTCCAGCCTGCGCGCCTCTTCTTCGGATTCGGTTCGTGTCATGATGAACAGCCCTTTTGGGCCCACAGCGTCGATCAGCGGTATCACCTCAGATGGCAATACGTCGATGGCTTGGACGCACTTTCCTGCCCGAAGGATTCTTCGATAAAGGTCGTACCACACCGGGTTTCCACCGCCCGGTCTACCTGCCTGCGGTGTCCATTCAATGGCCGTGAGCTCGGGAATGGAAAGCAGCGCGTCGAGATGGCATATGCACTGGGTGCCATCGAGGTGATACAGTGAACGGTCCAGACGCTGACACTGCTCGATAAGAGCGGGAACGACAAATCGATGGAACATGGCGGGGGAGAAAGCCGCCGAGGCGTCGCACTGCAGCTTTGCAGTGCGGCCCGGGCTCCAGATGCGAAAACCGGACCAGGTATTTCCGCCCCATGGGTCCGCTACTTTCTCTCGGATGATGTCAAAGACTTCGAACCATACCTTGTTGATCTCAGCGACCATGCTTTCCACCCATTCCGGCCGGTCGATCATGTCTGAAAGCAGGTTTTCCATGCCTCGCAAAGAAACTAGAATGTCGATGTTCTCTATCAGATCAGGGACACCGACCAGATATCTCCCTGCGGCTTGAGAAACCCCCTTTGAGATGATTGCCATTTGATCGCGGAAGTAACGGTTGGACGGATCGAAGCAGAGGGCAGGATGTGCTTCAGGGGCGATGATGCATGGCTTGAACCATACCGTATCTTCCGCGAACTCCGGCTCCGACCCAATGAATGTTGCAAGGTTTCCTGGTCCGATATGGGAGTCGAAATACGGGAATGCCTCTCCTCCGAAGTATGTGCGAGACATCTCATATTCCGCCCGCTGCAACCTGTACTCGGGGTTGGTCCACTTTTCGGCAGAATTGGCAGGGGGCACTGGCTCCCGGATGTCTTCAACGGGCTTTTGTCGCGGGGCCATGACGCACAGAGCAGGTCCTTCTCGTTTCCACCATGCGTTCAGCCGCGGGGGCATAGGGGTGTTCAAACCTTCTCAGAGCCTGGCCGCGCCCTCGATCCCCTGTGCCGTTATTATGTTATGATCAAGAGGGCAGGATCATAACGAGGAGTGCAGGGAGATGACCGCGGCAGAGATACTGCGGCTTAACGGCAATTTGCGAGATTCTCCGATGATGGAGGTGGTCCGTCGTTTCCACGCGTTGATTGGTTCGCGGGAGTTGCCGTACTGCGTCGTCGGTGGCATGGCTGTTATCCGCAATGGCTACCCTCGCACCACCACGGATGTCGATATCCTCACATTCAAGGATGCCTGGCGCAAAATGCTGCCGCTGAAAGGCGTGATCTCCAGCGAGGGTATTGACAGTTGTGTCGACAGCGAGACGGGAATAAAGATCGACATTCTATTCTGCGATGAAAAAATTGCAGGAGTCTGGCATTGAAATCGCAGCGAAGGATCTCGCCGATGCGTACGAACTTATCAGCAGAAACCTTGCGAAGTTCTCGAAGGAAGTCTTTCAGACCTATGATCATGCTGTAAGAAAACGCTGCATGGAGACCTTCGAGCGTGCAGTATACGCCTCAAGAAGCAAGAAACGCGAGCGCAAGGACATCGATAGATAGTCTTTTCTCGCGATGCCTTGAAAGTAGCAGAGATGTGGACCCGCCGAGGAAAATCTGGAACCGTTTTTACGCTATGATGACCTTCACGCCTTTCGACTCCAGGGCCCGCCTGTCCGAGTCGGAAATGCCGTCATCCGTGATGATCCAGCCGACCAGGTCGATGGGACCCAGCGAGGCGAAAGACACTTTTCCTATTTTGGTCGAGTCGGCAACCACATAGACCTCGGCCGCCGCTTCGATCATGGCCTTTTTTACGTGGATATCGATGAACCCGGGATAGGTCAGGCCCACCTCCGGGCTTACCCCGCCCGCGGCAAGGAAGCATTTTCCTACGTGAATTTGTTCGAAAAACTTCCCCGCCTTCTCGCCGGTGAGGGAGAGCGTCGGCGGCTTGAACTCTCCCCCGGTGACCATAATTTCAAAGGAAATCTCCGTTCCGAGCAGCAGAGCGATATTCAGCGCATTCGTCACGATCTTGAGGTTTTTCTTGAGCGTGAGGTTTTTCGCCACCTCTGTCGTAGTGGAACCGGAATCGAGGATCAAGGAGTCGTCATCCTGCACCAGCTCCGCTGCCCGGCGGCCGATGCGGGACTTCTTGTCCATGTTCTCCAGGTGCTGGAGGCTCAGGCTTCTCACCTGCTGAGGAACGCTCTTGAGGAAGGCCCCGCCGTGCTCACGGATGATGAATCCCTCCTCCTCAAGCTTTTCGAGGTCCTGGCGAACGGTAGGCTCGGAAACCTTGAAAAGCCTGCTGAGGGAGCTGACCCGCGCGCTGCCATCCTCCTGAAGCAGCTCGAGGATCTTCCGCCGCCTCTGGAGAGCGAGCATCGTTAGAGAAGCGTCGTTACTGCTTTTTTCCATTGTCCCTGGCATCTTTTTGCTCCGATGCTCTGAAGGCCTGCACTGAATCGCCTGGGCGTGCTTCTGAATCCCGCCAATGCGTCAGGGTCGGGGTAAAGCCCGGTTTCCAGACCCGCGAGCCCAGCTGCTCCGAGGGCGGACACATCCTCAACCCCGTTGCATACAACAGACGCGGAGAGAAGATCCGCGAGGAACTGCATCACGAACTCGTTCTCCGTGATTCCCCCGTCCACCTTGAGCTCAGTCAGCTGAACCAAGCTGTCCGCCTCCATTGCGGCGATTACTTCCGCGATTTGATAGGGTATTGACTCCAAGGCAGCCCTGACAATGTGATTTTTTGTCGAACCGAATGTCAAGCCCAGGATCGCCGCACGCAGGTCCATCCTCCACCACGGGGCGCCCAGACCACTGAAAGCGGGCACAAGGTAGACACCCCCATTATCTGGCACAGCGCGCGCCATTGCTTCCGAGTCCCTGCTCTCCGCCAGCATGCCCAGCTGATCCCGCAGCCATGCAATGGTTGCACCGCAGCTGACGATAATGCCTTCAAGAGCATAGTCGACCCGGTCCTTCAAGCTGAAGCAGATCGTGCTCACCATCGCGCCCTGGGCTTCGCGACGCCGTTGCCCCACGTTCATCATGATCGAAGATCCCGTGCCCATGGTTGCCTTCGCGGTCCCGGGGGTAAGGCACTGCTCTCCGAAGGCAGCGGCGTGTGAGTCTCCGATCATCGCGGAGATGGGGATCGGGGTGGAGAGCCTGCCATCGAAATCCGTCTCGCCGTAGCGGTGTGACGATGGATGCACTTCGGGGAGCCGCAGCCCCTCGAGGTGCCATTCGGCAAGGAGATGCCTGTCCCAGTCGAGCTGTGTGATGTTGAAAAGGAGGGTACGAGAAGCGTTCGTGTGGTCTGTGGCGTGGGTTGTGCCCTTGGTCAATCGGAATGCGAGCCATGTGTCCACAGTGCCGAAGAACGCGTGCCCCGCGTCGATCTCCTTCCGCACGCTCCTTTCATTCTCCACGAGCCAGAGAAGTTTGGTGGCAGAAAAGTAGGGGTCAATGAGCAATCCAGTCCGCTCCTTGATCTCCTGCCCGATACCAGAGGAGCGCAACCGCTCGCAGATATCGACCGATCTCTTGCACTGCCACACAACCGCCGGTGTCAGGGGGACGCCCTTCCTGTCCCAGAGGACGAAGGTTTCTCTCTGATTGGAAATCCCGCAGGCGAGGATGCAGGAGAAATCGTTGGTGATCCGGCCGCGAAATGAATCAAGACAGGATCCAACGGAATCGAGCACACTGCGATAAATGGCTTCGGGGTCTTGCTCCACGAATCCGGGCCGGGGAAACGAGGAAGCGAGGGGGGCGCTCGCCCTGGCGGCAATCTGTCCCGCGGAGTCGAAGATGACCGTCTTGGTGGCGCTCGTTCCCTGGTCTATGGCAAGAATATACCTGTCCTTCATGCTCCATCCATGCCTTCGAAGCAGGCTCCCCCGTGTGCTCACAGGACAGCTTCACGCTGTCCGGCCGAGGACCTCCAGCGCCTTTCTCAGTATGCCATCCTTGTCGATGCCATAATATGCGCGGATGGCCGATCTTGGTCCAGCTTTAGAGAACTCGCCTTCGGGGATTCCGAGCCGGCTCACGCGCACGCCGGCGCCGCGCTCGGCCAGAACTTCCGAGACAAGGCTGCCCAGCCCTCCGTGTACCGAATGCTCTTCTACAGTAAGGACGCGTCCAGTTTTCAAAGCTGAACGATAGATGCCTTCAGGGTCAGCAGGCCGTATCGATGGAACGTTGATGATTTCCGCATGAATCCCCAGCCGTACCAGCGCCTCACCTGCTGAATGCGCCTCCCACGTCACGGAACCCATGGAGAAGATCGCCAGATCCTCTCCTTCCTTCAGGATGTCGACCTTCCCGGGCTGGAAATGGTAGCCGGGCTCGTGGAGAAAGGGAAACGCGACATTATCCATCCTGACGTACACGGGGCCGTCGTAGTCGAAGGAGTAGCGGAACACGCCGTCGGCTTCCGGGGGATCCGAGGGCGCGAAGATCAGGATATTGCCCAGGCCGCGCAGGATCGAGATGTCGTCGATGGCATGGTGAGTGCTCGCGAGCGGGCCGTATGCGACCCCCGCGTGAAGGCCCATGACCTTGACGTTTGTTCGAGAATAGCAGATGTCGTTCTTCAGCTGCTCGTTGGCGCGGGAAGTGGCAAAAGGGGCTGCATTCGCCGTGACAGCCGTGTACCCCCCGAGGGAAAGACCGGCGGCAATACCCATCAGGTTCTGCTCAGCGATTCCCACGTTTATCAGCCGCTCGGGGAAGCGGGACTGAAACGGCCCGATTTGGGAGGTGCTCGCGGAATCGCTCACCACGACGACGAGGTTCTTGCCCTCATCGACCGCCCGGATGAGCGCCTGCACCATGACCTCACGCAGGTCCTGTTTGCGGGCCTGCTCCATCACTCGAGCTCCTCGATGGCCTCGCGCACCTGGTCCCCTACGGGGATCTTGTGATGCCAGGCCGCCCGGTCCTCGATGAATGACACTCCCTTTCCCTTTACCGTATGCGCGATGATCACATGCGGCTTGCCGCACGCGGGATCCAGCGAACCCACCGCCTCGATGAATGCCGCCGGATCGTTGCCGTCCACCCCCTTCACGTCGAAGCCGAAGCTCTCCCACTTGCGGTCCAATGGTTCCAGCGCCATGATTGTTTCCGTCCTGTCAGCCAGCTGCAGGGTGTTCCTGTCTACGATGGCGACAAGATTGTCGAGTTTGAAATGGGCCGCGCTCATCGCGGCTTCCCAGTTGGAGCCTTCCTGAAGCTCACCGTCCCCCAGGAGGACGAAAACGCGAAAACCGCGGCCGCTCTTTTTCGCGCTCAAAGCGAGCCCGACACCAACCGAAAGACCGTGGCCCAGGGCGCCCGTGTTGATTTCTATGAAAGGGGTCTTCTGACGGACTGGGTGACCGGGAAGCCTTGAATCGAACTGCAGATAGGTCTGCAGTAGTGACTCCTCCAGAAGTCCCGCCTCTGCGAGGGTGCAGTAGAGCCCGCCGACGCCATGACCCTTGCTGAGGATGAATCTATCTCGATCCGAATCCTGCGGGAAGTCTCGTCGATACTTCAGCACTCGAAAAAACAGGGCAGCCAGGATATCCGTTTCCGATAGGTCTGCGCCCGTGTGACCCTGGCCTGCGTGTGAGTTCATCCAGACTATCTTTTTTCTTATCTCTTTCGCTCTGTTTCTTACCTCATCAGGGGAGGCATCGAAGGGATTGTCCAGCGTAACCTTCGATATTTTATTGACTTGCATGTCGAAAGACAAAATATCACAAATATTAAAAAGTGTCAAAGCCATTTTATCTTATTTTAAGTTTTATAATTATTCTTTTATCGCTTGACAAATTAACACATTCGCGATAATTTCGCGTAGTAACGGAAATAGACGAAAATGAAAGAAAGCTTCGAACTCGGCCTGGTGTGCCACGGCAAAGAAAAATTCGATAGACTTGGGAGTCTTGTACTGCGTCTGAGAGAAGGCAAGGAGTCATGACCGAAGCGAAAAAGCATAGGCGTCTTATCCGCATTCTTATGCTCGTGGCAGTTGTCGTCGTGCTGGTGGCGCTTGCGTTAAGTGGACAGCTTGCAACAGTACGACCGATCGGCAGTTACACTGCGAACAGCACCCTGAATCCTGCCGGAGAGACCTTCAACAAGGTGAGCTATGTGGACGGGATCTGGGATGCCAAGGTAGTTCCCGCGGTCCGAAGCGAGGCCACGGATGCGCGCATCCTCATTCCCGCTCTTCGAAAGGACCCGGCTGCAACAGCGAAGCAGTTCGGACACGATGTCGGAGGGGCCGATAATTTTCTGATCCGCTTCAACGGGAAAGTGACCAGGATTGACACCTCGTCGATGAACGGCCTGATCACGGTCAGCCTGCCACTCGGAGGGCAGCCGACAGATGTGCAGGTTCAAGTCGGGCCGATCATTTCGGGCACGGCCCTGCGTGATGCGGTAGGCTTCATCACCTTTGGATTATTTACCAACCAGATGCAATTTGGGGACGTCGGGGACGAACTGAACAACCGGGTGCTCAAGAAGGTCCTGGCGGGAGTGGAGCCTCAAGCGCTCCTGGGCAAGACCGTTTTCATCGAAGGCGCCTTCACGTACGACAGCTCAAGTCCTCGAACAGTGGTGGTGACGCCTGTCGTGCTCACTTTGGAGAAGTAGGGGGAAGCAGAGGCGGTGAACGAGACAATCACCCTTCGCGCCGAGCACATCACCAAAATCTACCCGGGAACCATCGCCCTGGATGACGTGTCGTTCACGACCTATGAGAGCAAGGTGAACATCCTTGTCGGAGAGAACGGCGCCGGCAAGTCCACATTGATGAAGATAATCGCGGGAGCAGAGCTGCAGTCGAGCGGCACGCTGTATCTCAATGGAAAGGCGGTCAGCTTTCGAAGCCCCATAGAAGCATCGGCGCACGGGATCGGCATTGTGTACCAGGAGTTGGACCTTTGTCCTAACATGAGCGTGTCCGACAACATTTTCCTCACGCGTGAAATATCGCGGCGGGGCGTGATCGACTTCAAGAAACAGCGTGAGATGGCCCGTGAGCTGCTCGGGCGGCTCGAGCAGCGCATCAATCCCGACAGCCTGGTCGGCGAGCTGGGGGTGAGCGCCAAACAGATTGTTGCGATTGCCAAGGCGCTGGCGCAAAACGTGAAGATCCTGATCATGGACGAGCCCACCTCGGCGCTCACTGCGGGCGAGGTGGAGGTGCTGTTCCGCATCGTGCGCGAGCTGAAGACTCGAGGCGTCTCGATCATCTACATTTCCCATCGCCTGGAAGAAGTTCTGCAAATTGGTGATTTCATCACCGTCCTGCGGGACGGGAAGGTCCAGGCGGAAGCCAGCATTGCCGACGTGGACGTGAACTGGATCGTGGAGAAGATGATAGGGAAGTCCCTGGCGGCGTTCCTGCCGCGCGCCGCGCACAGCATCAAGACCGAGACTCTTCGAGTGGAGGGGCTCACATACCCGCGTCCTGAAGGCGGGCATTACATCCGCAATCTTTCCTTCTCCGTGAACAAGGGGGAGATTGTGGGGCTCTACGGTTTGATGGGGGCGGGACGCTCGGAGACACTGGAATGTCTGATTGGACTCCATCCGGAAGCGCAGGGACGGATCATCCTCGGCGGGGAGCCGCTTGACCAGGCGCTCTCCACCACGGACCGAATCGCGCGCGGGCTGACACTCGTGCCCGAGGATCGCCAGGCCGCGGGCATCATCCCGACGATGAGCGTGGCCAACAACATGATCCTTGCGAACGTGAAGAGCTATGTCCGCATGGGCGTCCTGCCGCGCAAGCCGGGCCTGCGGGAAATCCTCGGCATGGCGCATGACATGTCCATCCGTGTGTCATCTCCCGATCAGCAAATCACCGCGCTCTCTGGCGGCAACCAGCAGAAGGTCGTGGTTGCCAAGGGGCTGCTCACGCAACCGACGGTCCTCCTGATGGATGAGCCGACCCGGGGGATCGACGTCAACTCGAAGTCGGAAATTTTCAGCATCATGAACTCACTCGCTCAGCGGGGCATTGGTATTCTGTTCGCCTCCTCTGAGCTGAAGGAGATCGTGGCACTCTCTGACCGTGTGCTTGTCATGGCAGCCGGCAGACTCACGGGAGAGTTTACGCGCGGCGCGTACAGCGAAACAGATCTTGTGGCGGCCTCAGCTATGGACCGATCGAGTGCGGCAAATGGGAAAGGAACAACGGGGAGCTGACATGCAGGGCATTGACACTGGAGCCACCGGCGCGCAGATGAACTTCAAGTTGCTGCTGCTCAAGTTCAGGACCGTGATCGCGCTCCTGATCATCATCGTCATCTTCGCTTCCCTTTCGAGGACGTTTCTGACCTTCGAAAACATCGTGATCATGACGAAGCACGTCGCAATCAACGGCTTCCTCGCCATCGGGATGACCTTCGTCATCCTCTCCGGGGGGATCGACCTCTCGGTGGGCTCGATCCTGGGCCTGGCAGGGATGATCACAGGGGCACTGATCGACGTGGGCATCCCGCTTCATCTGTTCGGCATCGTCATCTACCTGCACACATGGTTCATTATTATCGTCGCGCTGGCGGCCGGAGGATTGATCGGCGCGATCAACGGGACGGTCATCACGCGGCTCAAGGTGGCTCCTTTCATTGCAACCCTTGGGATGCTCTATGTCGCGCGCGGATTTGCCTTGCTGAGCAATAACGGTTCCACATTTCCCTTCCTCTCCGGCCAAGCGGCCCTTGGCAATACCGGCTTCCCCTTCCTCGGGGAGGGGGAGATCCTTTTCATTCCGCTCCCAATCTGGCTGCTTCTGATCATCGGCCTGCTGGCGGCGTTCGTGTCCCGGCGCACGCCATTCGGCCGCTACGTGTATGCGGTGGGCGGCAACGAGAGGGCCGCGGCGCTCTCAGGGGTCCGAGTCAACCGGATCAGGCTCACGGTCTATGTCATCTCAGGTGTGCTGGCCGCCCTCAGCGGTCTGATCATCACTTCCCAGCTCGTTGCCGCGCATCCGGCGTCGGGAGAAACGTACGAGCTGAACGCCATCGCCGCCGCCGTGCTGGGCGGGACTTCGCTCATGGGGGGCCGCGGCTCGATCGGCGGCACAATCATTGGCTCATTCGTCATCGGCATACTCGCGGACGGTCTAGTCATGCTGGGGGTCTCCGATTTCTGGCAGATGGTGATCAAAGGAGTTGTCATCGTGGTCGCTGTGGCAATTGATCAGCTCCAGTCCAACATCTCGCGGATCGCCGCGATCCAGGAGGAGAAAAGGGGGTGATGCGGGGGAAAAGACTGAAACCGGTTTTTTCGGTACGTGTGCGAGGGGGAGGATGCGCGATGTTGCGCTCTCAGAGAATCAGATGTTCAAGAAGGAGAAACCTGAATATGAAGAGGCAGAAGATTTCGGTGGCGCTGCTTATCGCAGCCTCACTAGCGTTCCTGTTCGTTTCTGTTGGAGCCTTCGCCAGCGGCGGGAATGAAGCAGCCGCTGCGGGAAGCAAGAAACTCATTTTCATCATCACTGCCCGGCTGGACAACCCCTTTTTCGTGACCATGGCCCAAAGCGCGAAGGCGGAGGCCGAAAAGCTCGGCTATGATACCACGATCACCAGCAACAACGACGACGTGAACACCCAGAACCAGCTTTTCGACACGGCAATCGCGAAACACGCGGGGGCGATCATCCTTGACAACGCGGACGCGGACGCTTCCATAGCGGCGGTCCAGAAGGCGAAAGACGCCAAGATCCCCGTGTTCTGCGTGGACCGGGAGATCAACGCCCAGGGAATCGCGGCGGCCCAGATCGTCTCGAATAACTTCCAGGGTGCCACGCTGGGGGCCCAGTACTTCGTGAAGCTCATGAAGGAAGGTGGAAACTACGTCGAGCTCACGGGAAAGGACTCCGATACCAACGCCCATGTACGGTCGCAGGGCTATCACAGCATCATCGACAAGTACACGAACATGAATATGGCCGCACAGCAGACCGCCAACTGGGACCAGACGCAGGCGTACAATGTCATGGAGACCATCCTGCAGGCGCACCCTGACATCAAGGGCGTCATCTGCGGCAACGACACGATGGCAGTTGGTGCCCAGGCGGCTTTGATCGCGTCGAACCGGCCGGAAGTCATTGTTGTCGGGTTCGACGGCAGTCCTGATGCAGCCGCGTCCATCGCCAAGGGTCAGGTCAAGGCCACCGTTCTGCAGCCTATCGTCATGCTGGCCCAGCAGGCCGTCGATCAAGCGGACAAATGGCTCAAGACGGGTTCGACCGGACAGTCGGAGAAGCAGACCGTCAACTGCATCCTGATCACGCCGGACAACGCGGGAAAGTTGAACAATTTCGTCCTTTCACAGTAGGTGCCATGACCGTTCGCTTGAAGCCCACTTCTGCGACGGTCGGATGAAGATAGCCCGCACGGAACTTCTCCGCGCGGGCTTGTTTTGCTTTTGGAGGTAGATATGAAGACGGTGAACAAGCCGGTCACTTTTGCTTTGATGGTGGGGACTCGGGGGTTCTTCAACGCGCAGCTTGCCCGTGAAGGGCGGACCGACATTCTGAAGCGTCTGGCCGAGCTGGGGTACGGAAATGTGATACTTCCTGAGGGTGCCACGGCAACCGGAGCGGTGGAAAGCTACGCGGACGCGATGACATGTGCGGAGCTCTTCAAGAAACGGCGGGAGGACATTGACGGAGTGCTCATCGTCCTCCCCAACTTCGGGGACGAAGTCGCCATTGCGAGCGCTCTCAACCTGGCGAAGCTCGATGTCCCCGTCCTCGTCATCGCCTGCGACGACGAAGTCGACAAGGTCGATCTCAACCACCGTCGGGACGCCTTCTGTGGCAAGATCTCCGTCTGCAACAATCTCTACCAGTACGGAATTCCCTTCACTGACACCACGTACCACACCTATTCGCTCGCGGGGCAGGAACTGTCGGACGACCTGCGTTCCTTTGCAGCAGTCTGCCGCACGGTTCGGGGGCTTCGTTCCGCCCGCATCGGCGCCATCGGCGCAAGACCGGCCGCCTTCCAGACTATGAGGGCGAGCGAGAAGCTCCTCCAGGCCTCAGGCATCACAGTGGTACCGCTGGATCTCTCAGAGATAATATCGGCGGCGCAGAAGATGGGAGACTCGCCTGAGCTCACGTCGCGGCTTAAAGAGATCGGCGATTACGGAAGGATTCCCTCCTCGATCCTGAGGGAGAACATCACGAAGCAGGCCAAGCTGGGACTGGCTATCGAGGCATGGATGCAACAGAACCAGCTGGACGCCGCAGCAGTCCAGTGCTGGTCCTCGATACAGGAAAACTACGGGTGTGCGACCTGTCTCACGATGAGCATGATGGGAGAGAAGCTGATGCCGGCCGCGTGCGAAGTGGATATTGCAGGCGTTATCTCTATGTATGCCCTCGTGCTGGCGAGCGGCAGCGCGTCCGCTATCCTCGACTGGAACAACAACTACGGGGCGGATCGCGATATGTGCGTCTGCACGCACTGCAGCAACTACCCGAAAAGCTTCATGGGCAGCGAAATCGAGATTTCAAACCTCGATATCCTTGGCAAGTCACTCGGACCCGACCGCTGCTTTGGCGCGATCAAGGGGCGGGTTGCCCCCGGCCACATGACTTTCTTCCGCCTCTCCACCGATGACCGTCGAGGAAAGATCAAGATGTACACGGGCGAGGGCGACTTCACCGATGATCCCTTCCCGATGGATGGCGGAATTGCAGTGACGCGCGTCAAAGACCTTCAGCCTCTCATGAAGTACATCGTCAAGAACGGTTTCGAACATCACGTCGCGATGGTCAGGGGGAGCGTCGCGGCCGACCTCGCGGAGGCGTGTGGAAACTATCTCGGCTGGCAAGTCTATCACCACGGAAAACAGGCAGGGGCAGCGGATTGATGGCTCAGCCCCGGCTTTCGGGCAAACCGCTTGAAGGTAGCGTAGCTCACTGACAGTTCGTACTTTGTGCGGACCACCAGAATCGCCGTCTTTGGCTTCAGCGCCTCCTTGGCTCGGTTGATCAGTTCGCGAAGCTCATCAACGTGGGGCAGGAGTTGGTCACTGCCAGGCGCTGGCCGCTCGTTTCGGGCAGGAATCGCACCCGTGAAGTCTCACCTCTTGACAGATAGGTCATAGTAATTTGGAATCATGAATACGGAACACTCTATGTTGCGGATCCTAAGGTCAGGATATGGCAGACATCGATGACGCGGCTGCTGTCGAGAGACCGCGCCCTGCATTGAGGAAGGCGATGAACCCGACAAAATTGAGAATACTGGTGATCGGCGCCCACCCGGATGATCCTGATTTGCTGTGCGGAGGCGTCGCGATCATGTACAGCTCGCGGGGCCACCATGTGAAGTTCCTTTCCCTGACGAATGGGGACACCGGACATCATCGCATCGGGGGAATCGAGCTTGCGCAAAGGAGGTATACCGAGGCCCAAGCTTCCGCGAGCATCGCCGGGATCAGCGAGTATCAGGTGATGGACAATCACACGGGGGAATTGGAGCCTTCGATTGCGAATCGCAAGCAGGTGATACGGTGCATGCGTGAGTATCGACCGGATCTCATCATCACCCACCGACCCAATGACTATCATCCTGACCATCGTACCACCTCTACCCTGGTCATGGATGCGTCATACATTGTCACGGTCCCGAACATGCTCCCCTTGACCGACTTCCTGCCTCGGCCTCCCAGGATCTGCTACATGTTTGACCGTTTCACGAAACCCAGTCCATTCAAGCCGGATGTCATTGTTCCGATTGATGAGGTCGTTGAGCAAAAGGCGCAGATGCTAGACTGCCACCGATCGCAGATGTATGAGTGGATCCCTTTCAATCAGGGGATCCTGGATCAGGTCCCCGGCGATGACATGAAACGGCGTTCCTGGCTCACCGAAACGCTGCTTGTCGGATACTTCAGGACCATGAGAGAAGATCTTCAGGGGCCACTGGCCGCAATGTACGGGGCGCAGCGGGCGAGCTCGATTCGGTACGTCGAAGCGTTCGAGTTCTGTGAATACGGGGCAGGGCTCCGAAGCGCAGATGTTCACACGCTGTTTCCCTTCCTGCCGACAGACATGCGGCTCGGCGGCTAGCCTCAGGCGAAAAGAGCCGGCCCGCAATCCGCACGGGGCTCCAAACCGGTGACCGGCGCCGCCGCGGATTTGGGCAAAGAAACTGCGCGCGCTCACGTCACGGCCATTCGGATCCCGATCATCTCCGCAACGGTCCCGGCGACAGGGACGATGGCCGCCTTGTCCAGCGTGTCGTGCTGGTCGAGGAGGTAGTAGGGGCAGCCGATCCACGAGACCACCGGTATGCCCGCCTCCGGCACGTAGCCTGCCGCGTCGGAGGTGGGACCGGTCTTCCTTCCCGGTACCCACGTAGACCATCGGAGCCTTGACGCCACCCGCTGTCGTGAACCCTGACCTGAACCAGCCGATCTGCTCTTCGTAGCCGGTGTCTCTGAAGAGGAGCGAATACATCACAAAAAGTGCTTGACAATCTCCCACTGGTATGTTATTAGACTTAAGATGTCAGACAAGTGAGGAGCTATGGGAAGCCAATTCTTGGAGGCAATATGATGAACAAATACGGGAATCAATTTTCCCAGACGGTTGCCGGATTGCTTAAGAAGATCGATGGCGAATACACGTCGATCAACAAGGCCGCTACCCTCATGAGCCAGGCCATCATGAAGGATGAGCTGATCCATGTCATTGGCACCGGCGGGCATTCCAACATCGGAACCTATGAGCTTTTCATGCGCGCGGGAGGATTGGCTGCGGTCAACGGCATTCTCGATCCGGGAACACTTTTGAGCAGCGGCGGTTTGCGGTCCACCCGCATCGAAAGGACGCCGGGCTATGCCGCGGCTGTTCTGGATTCCTTTGATGTGAAGGGCGGCGTGCTCGTCATCATAAACGCGTACGGCATCAATGCGATGACGATCGATTCTGCTCTGGAAGGGCGAAAGAGGGGGATCCCGACTATTGGCGTCACCAGCCCCGAGTTTGGGGACAAGGTTCCCGCGGACCATCCGGCAAGGCATCCCAGCGGGCAGAATCTCTACCAGCTCGTCGACGTGTACGTGAACTGCCACATGCCCTATGGGGATGCTGTCATCGAGTTCGAGGGGATGCCGCAGAAAGTGGCGCCCGTATCGACGCTCGCGCTCACCTATACCCTTGAGCACATCGTCATAGAAACAGTGCGGTTGTTGCGCGAGAAGGGGTACGAACCCCCCGTCTGGGTCAGCGGGAACCTGCCCGGAGGGGATGAGATGAACCGGAAGCTCATCCAGAAGTACAAGGGGCGGATTCGCCTTGTCTAGGTGAGGATGGATGAGATGACGGATCTCCCTAACATCAAGGCGCAGAATCTCCAGGATCTGATCAAGCAGCAGATCAAGTTCTACATCGTCAATTCCAATTTGAAGAAGGGCGACCCGCTGCCCTCTGAGAACGTGCTTTCAGAAAAGCTAGGCATCAGCAGAACCGCCATCCGCGAAAGCCTGAAAGGGCTGCAGGCAGTCGGCCTGGTCCATGCCGTGCAGGGAAAAGGATGCTTCGTCCAGGACTTCAATCTCGAAGCCCTGCTGAACAATCTGCCCTACATGCTGGAAATGCACCTGAACGATTTCAGGGACATCCTGGAAATTCGGATCGTGCTGGAATCTCACTACTTGAAGAAACTGATCGCGACGTACACCCCGGAAGACATCAATCGGCTGAAGATCATCCTGGCGGAGCTAGAGGAAAAGGATCTATCGGGCGAGGACTTGAGAGATGTCATCGACATCCACAGTCGCTTCCACTGCGAGCTGTACCGGCGCTCAGAAAACAAGTTGCTCATGAACTTGATCAAGATCTTCTCAACCATCCAGAAGAACCTGACCATTTTGAAGAGGTTAACCAAAAGCGATCCCACAACCTTCATCGAGCACCACCGAAGGATCATCGAGGCCATTGAGTTGCACGATGCTGTGTTGGCGGGCGAACGGCTGATTAGCCACTTTGAAGAAGCCATCGAATGGGTGAAGAACAGTTCGGAAAACGGGACTCTCAGCATTTGAAGCCGCAGGGAAGAGAAAGGAGGTGAGGGGCAGCCGGGTTGATGGTACGAGCCGATGCAAGCGAGGTTCGCGTCGTGTGAAGAATCGAGAGGTATTCAAGTCTACATCGAGGGAGGAAGGGGAAAAGGATGAAGAAGATTCTGGTGTTCGCGCTGATCCTTGTGGCAGGTTTGGGATCGGTCTTTGCTGCGGGGCCGAGTGACTCCAAGCCAGCAGGGAAAATGTCAATCGATTTCTGGCATCACGAGAGTCCCACCCACCGGGTGGCGGCGTTCCAGAAGGTGATCGACGATTTCCAGAAAGCCAATCCGACGATCACCGTCACCCAGCACGTCGTGCCGTGGGGAGACTCCGTGACGAAGGTAATGGCGGCCCTGGCTGCCGGCAACCCGCCGGACTTTATTTTCTCGTATCCGCTCCATACGATTACGCTCTACCAGACGGGCTCGATAATGCCCGTGGATGAGCTCGTTCAGGAGATCGACAAGAAGCAAACCTATGTGCCCGGACAGGCCGAGTTGTTTAAGTACAAGGGCCACTATTGGGGCGTACCGGTTTTCACCATGATGTATGCGCTTACCTATCGGCCAAGCATGTTTGAGAAGTATGTCGGCACCAAGAATCCACCGAAAACGTGGGATCAGTTGCTCGACTACGCGAAGAAATGCACGGTCGACACTAACGGGGACGGAAAAATCGACCAGTATGGGATTGCCTTGGGTGGGGCCAAGAACGCGTTCGGGGGGCAGCAGATCTATACCCTGATGTTGAACGCGGGGTCGTTCATTTTCGATAAGGACGGCAAGGTCGCCTTCAACTCACCGCAGACCGTGAGGGCACTGACCTTCTACAAGGAGCTCTCCAAGTATGCGCCCCCAGGCATCACGGCCTGGGCATGGGGAGAGCAGGAGCTTGCCTTCGCGTCGAATCAGGCCGCGATGATGCTTGGCAACGGTATGCCGGACGCACGTCGATTTATGGACATGAAGAACTACGATATCGCCGCCGCTGAACAGCCCTACCCCCCGGACGGCGTTCGGGGCGGGCTCAGCGCCGCGAACAATGTGTGCATCTTCAACAAGGCGAAGGAACGAGGAGCCTACGAATCCGTGCGCAAGTTCGTGAACTTCATGATGATGCCCGAGAACAACGCGCCTATGGTGAACATGGAGCCCTTGAGCTTCCTGCCGGTGACCAAGACCGCGATGGAATACGAGGGGTACTGGAAGAACCCCATGATCGCCCCGCTTGCGTCATCGGGAAAGGCCATCCTCAACTCGCTGCCGTATGGAAAGATGATGGGACTTGAGCATGGCGGGTGGGCCAACCTGGCGATCGGCCAGGTCGATGGATCCAGCATTATCGGGGAAATAGCCCAGAAGGTCTATATCGGGGAGCTCACCCCCGCGCAAGCGGCCAAGTGGGGACAAGAGCAAATCGAGAAGATCGTGGCCGCGGCGCAATAGCGCCCGATCGTCGTCTGCGGGGGCGGGACCTTTCCCGCCCCCGCGTTCTCTTGCCCGGACAAGGATAGTGGGTTGAAACGAAACCGTCTTACAGGCTGGCTGTTGCTCGCTCCCTCACTCGTGTGGATCTTTGGCGTGGTGATCTTCCCGTTCTTCTACGCGATCCGGATGTCCTTCATGAAGTCGGCGTACGGGTTCGGTACGATGGTGTGGGTAGGCTTGAGCAACTACCTTCGCGTGCTCGGGGATGGGACATTCTGGTCGTCAGCGCTCGTTTCGCTCGGGTGGCTCTCGGGGAACACGGTCCTGCAGATGATCCTGCCAATGCTGGTTGCGCTTTTCCTCAACAAGGAGCTTCGGGGAAAAGACTTTGCGCGAAGCCTGATATTGACGCCGTGGATCATCCCGACGATCGTGTGCGCCATCATGTGGCGTTGGATGCTCGAGCCTTCTGTAGGCGTTGTCAACAATCTGATGGAACTCCTCTGGGGATCCAGGCCTGTGCCCTTCCTGGGAAGTCTCAAGCTCGCGCTGCCTACGATCATCGGGATCAACACCTGGAAGTTTTCGCCCCTGGGCATTGTGCTTATGCTCGCAGCCCTGCAGACGATTCCAAAGGAATACTATGAAGCGGCCCGTGTAGACGGAGCTTCTGGCTGGCAGGAGTTCAAAAACATCTCCTTCCCTCTTGTCGGAAAGGTTGTCTGGTTCGTCGGCCTTCTCGGTACGATTTGGGTGTTCAATGTCGTCGACCTGATCTGGCTGCTGACCGAGGGGGGACCCGGGAGTGTGACGCAAACCGTCCCGATCATGATCTATCGAACCGCGTTCAAGCTGTTCAACATGGGTTCCGCGTCGGCCATGGCGGTCGTCGTGTCAATATTCCTGATTCTCCTTGGAATCCTGTTTTTCAAGGTATTCCGACCGAAAGATGAGTGAGAGAGCACGACTATGAAAGCACTGAAGACCATCCTCAACTACGCTCTTCTGGTGCTCATCATCCTGGTGGTGCTCTTGCCGTTTCTATGGGTCCTGTCCTCCTCGTTCAAGTCGGAAACGGAGATCATGGGCGGGCGTAGCTACCTGCCGAAGCATTTTACGCTGCAGAACTACTGGAACCTGCTCACCGAGTTCACCTCATCGAAGAACTATCCTCTCAACCTTTTCAACAGCCTGGTCATCGGTCTTGGAACCGCTGCCTGTACCGTGGTGGTCGCGGTGCTCGCGTCGTACAGCCTGTCGCGCTACAAGAATAAGGTGAGCGACGCGATCGCGCAGACCCTCGTATTCGTCTATGTCTTCCCGACCATCGTGGTCATTATCCCGTTGTTCAAGTTTCTGGCAGGAATCGGTCTTGCGGATTCGTTCTTTGGCCTCGTGATCATCGAGACGGCTTTCTCGCTGCCCTTCTGTATATGGCTGCTCCGGTCGTTCTTCAATTCGGTTCCTATTTCGTTCGAAGAGGCCGCCTTGATTGACGGGGCGAGCTATTTTCAGGCCTTCATCAAGACTACATTGCCGCTCGCGGCTCCCGGCATCGCGACGGCAACCATCTACACGTTCATCATGTCCTGGGGTGAGTACCTCTTCTCATCGATATTCATCCTTTCGGATTTCAAGAAAACTGTTCCCCTCGGACTGGCGACCTACATGGCGGACCAGTATATTGAGTGGGGAAAGCTCCTTGCGGGAGGAGTGATAGTGATCATCCCCGTTCTCTTCCTTTTTTACCCGTTGAGCCGGCATTTCATCAGGGGTTTCATATCGGGAATCAAAGAGTGAAGAGCCGTCTCACAGGAGGAGCGATGTACATTCCCGCAACGCATTACACGTACCGGATTTCATCCGACCAGGAACCCGTCGGGAGCATCCGTGCCACCGAGAGGGTCACGATCCAGACGCTGGATGCGAGCACCAATCGGACGAAGGACTCGCGCAACACCGAGTACATCCCCGTGACCGAGGTCAATCCGGCCACGGGCCCTGTGAGGGTCGAGAACGCCGCTCCCGGAGACATCCTGGCCGTCCATATACTGGATGTCAGAGTGAACGATGGGCCTCACATCAAGCTAGGGCCGGGACTCGGCGTGTGCCAAGGCAGCGTTCAGGCACCCGTCACCAAGGTGTGCAGGATCAGGGATGGACAGATCGAGTTCACCTCCTCGATCCGGTTGCCGGTCAAGCCAATGATCGGGGTCATCGCCACTGCCCCCGCAGGGTGTTCGTTCCCCACCGTCGCGGGGGGCACCTACGGCGGCAACCTGGACAACAAGCTGTTGACGGCCGGCTGCACCATCTATCTACCGGTCTTCTGCCCGGGCGGCTTGCTGTTCGTGGGTGATCTTCATGCCAGCATGGGGGACGGAGAGCTGTGCGGCCTCGCCATGGAAGCCAGCGGCGAAGTGGACCTGCAGGTGGGCCTGGTGAAGGGGCGAGAGCTGAAGGTGCCCATGGGCGAAAAGGGCAACACCATTTTCGCATGCTGCTTCTATCCCACGCTCGAAGAGGCGGTTGAAGGGATTTCTCTGGCGTTCGCGGAATTTCTCAGAGACCGGTTCGCAATGTCCATGGAAGACGCCGTCATGCTTCTCAGCGCCGTTGCCGATTTCCGCTTTTCACAGTGTGCGACCGCGGCAGGAGGCGCATCGGCTCGCCTGGAAATCGACAAGCGTTTGCTGGGGATGCGCGACGACGAAACTCTTTTCGAGGGCGGCGCATCAGGGTGGTCCCTGGGGGGCGGCGGCGCGGGTGGATCGACGGACGGCGCTCCGGCTTGAAGACCCCCGCTCGCCAGGCTGACCATTAACAGACAAGGTTATTAATTGCCCAAGGAGGCCCGCATGGCCGCTCACCCCCGAAAGTACTCCCTGGTCCCGCGCGATGTGCCGCGCGTGCAGACCGCGCACCGACGGATCGTCACCCGGCTGCCGGTGCCCGAGTCGCTGCCCATCTTCGAGCGCCTTGAGCGCTTCGAGCCTTCCTCGATGCAGGGTCAGCCGCCCATCGTCATTGATCACGCCGAGGGCTGGCATGTGTACGACCGGTGGGGCAACATGTGGCTGGACTGGTCCTCGGGGGTGCTGATCTCCAACATTGGGAACTCCAACGCCGCCATCGTGGCCGCGCTGCTGGAGATGCTCGACCGTCCCCTGCTCAGCACATACGTCTTCAGCCACGAGAAGCGGGCCGAGCTCGTCGAGCTCCTGGTCGGCCTCGCCCCGAGCCCCGATTACAAGGCCTTCCTCCTCTCCACGGGCTCGGAGGCAATCGAGAACTGCATCAAACTGGCCAAGACCTACGGACTGGAGCGCCACGGCCCTAAGCGGCGCGTCCTGGTGAGCTTCGCCAATGCCTTCCACGGCAGGACCATGGGAGCCCAGCTGGCCGGGGGCAGCGAACGGCAGAAGAGGTGGCTGGGCAGGACCGACGACAGCTTCGTGCACGTGCCGTTCCCCGACGGGTACAAGAACCCGGACACCCGGTTCGACCTGTTCCTGGAGACCCTCGCTGCCAAGGGGATCACCCCGGACCAGGTCTGCGGCGTGATGTCGGAGAGCTTCCAGGGGGTGGGCCCGGATTTCTTCCCCACGGAGTACGCCGGGAGACTCGAGGCGTGGTGCCGTCAGAACGACGCCCTGCTCATCATGGATGAGGTGCAGGCCGGCTTTGGCAGGACGGGGAAGTGGTTCGCGTTCGAGAACTACGGAATCAAGCCCGATCTCATCGCCTGCGGCAAGGGCATCTCGAGCTCGCTTCCGCTCTCCGCAGTGCTTGGCAGGAGCGACGTGATGGAGCTTTACCCGCCCGGTTCGATGACCTCGACCCATTCGGGCTCGCCGCTCCCCGTGGCAGCCGCGGTGGCAAACATCAATTGCCTCAAGGAGGGGAACTTCCTCGCCAACGCTCTTGCTCTGGATTCCGTGCTGCGGGAGGGGCTTCTCGGGCTGCAGAAGCTGCATCCCCGACAGGCAGGCTGCGTGCAGAGCCGGGGCCTGGTTGCCGGGATCCAGATCGTGAAGCCGGGCACCCGGGAACCGGATCCTGCTACCGCCCTGGCGCTGAACGAGCGCTGCTTCCATAAGGGCCTGCTTATGTTTGCGCCGGTCGGCGTTGCCGGAGAGTGCATCAAGATCGCCCCTGCCCTGGACATTTCGCGTGAGGCCCTGGCCGAGGGCATCGAGACTCTCGGCGAGGCCATGGAGGAAACCTTGGAGCGCGAGGCGGGGAAGCGGCCGTGATCTCTGCTCTGCTTTCTTCTATAATACACCGTGCACGAATACACCGTGCACGAGGGGACGGAGCCAATCCTCTGTTCCGCCAGGCGCTCGACCGGGTTCTGAGGAGGAGCTCATGAGCGGATTGAGGATTCTCGTTGTCGGCGGAGGCATGATCACAGCCGACCTCATCCTTCCCTCGTTGTACCAGCTGCAGCGGCGCCACCTCCTCGCGGAGATCACCGTGTGCGCGCTGAGCTCGGGGCCGCTGCGCGCGCTTGCCGAGAACGAAGGCATACGCGAGGCGTTCCCCGACAGCTCCTTCGTGGCGGAGCCGTCGCTCGGCGAGCCCGTGGAAAAGACGTACCCGGACCTCTACGCGAGCCTGATCGACCGCATGGCACCCCGGCAGCTTGTGGTGGTGGCCGTGCCCGACCAGATGCACTACCCCGTGGTCATGAAAGCGCTTCGCGGGAACCAGCACGTGCTCTGCGTGAAGCCGCTCGTGCTCGAGCACCTCCAGGCGCTCGAGATCGAACGGGAGGCGCACGAGCGCGGGCTGTTCGTAGGCGTGGAGTACCACAAGCGCTTCGATCGGCGATCGCTCGTGGCGCGCAGGGATTACCGCATGGGGCGTTTCGGGGAGTTCATGCTCGGTGAGGCCAGGCTCATCGAGCCGTACTCCTACCGCAACTCGAATTTCCAGAACTGGTTCACCACGGAGATGACCGACCCGTTCACCTACATCGGCTGTCACTACATCGACCTGGTGTACTTCATTACGGGGCTTCGGCCGACCGAGGTCTCCGTGGCCGGCGTGCGCCGCCGCTTCCCCAACGGCAAGGAGGGCTTCCTCTGGTCGCTCGCCCGGGTGCGATGGGAAAACGGCGCCCTGCTATCCGTTACCAACGGTCTCGGGTATCCTGACCTCGCTGCGGGAAGCAATGACCAGGGCCTTCTCATGTACTGCGAGGGAGAGGGCAGGAACGGCATGATCCGCCACGACGACCACGACCGGGGAGTGAGCTACGCCTACCTGCAGGGCATCGGCCCTGGAGGCTCTCATTTCAACTACGTGAGCCCGGATTTCTTTCGCCTGGTCCCGTGGGAAGGCGAGGGGTTGCGCCCGGTCGGGTACGGCTACGACTCGATCCAGGCCATCGTGGAAACTGTGGCACGGGTAGAGCAGGCCGGCGAAGGGCTGGCGGCTGCCCAGGGGTTGGAGGCGCGGTGGCGCGCAATCCACGAGGTGGACGCGAAGGGCATCATTGCAACCCCGGCCAACAGCAGCATCAACGTGCTCGTGGTCGAGGCGGGAAGGAAATCGATCCTCTCGGAAGGAACGCCGGTGGCCATCAGCTTCGAGGGGGCGACGCCTCGCGTGGCCCAGCGGTGAACCGGAGGACGTTCGCGGGCAGGGAGTCTGCACGTGCCCCATAAGGCCCTGATTCTCGTTGGTCCGTAGACATTCCCCTCGTTTCCTTAGTTTAGTAGCTTCAGGCCGAATGCAAGGAGTTGCGTCATGAGAGTCAAGCTTGCCTACGGGAAAACCGGCCTCGAGGTTAACTTCCCGGACGGTGTGCCCGTCACAATCGTCGAACCCCAATTCGTGCCCGCATCCCCCGATCCGGCAGGCGCAATCACCGAGTCGCTGCGGGCGCCGATCGGCAGCCTTCCCCTGCGGGAAAGTGTGAGGCCGAAGGACACGGTCGGGATCGTCTTCAACGACATTACCCGTCCCACGCCGAACCACCAGATCATCCCCGCGATCCTCACGGAGCTCGCAGCTGCAGGAGTCCCGAAGAACAAGATCACGCTGTTCAATTCAACTGGCACGCATCGACTCAACACGCAGCAGGAGCTGGTCGGCATGCTGGGAAAGGAGATCGTGGCATCCTACCGCATCGTGCAGAACGACGCGCGCGCGCGGGATGAGCACGTCTCGGTGGGAGTGACGCGCAGCGGCAACACGGTGAAGATCCAAAGAGACTTCCTTGCCTGCTCCTTCAAGATACTCACGGGCTTCATCGAGCCGCACTTCTTCGCCGGATTCTCAGGCGGCGGCAAGGCGGTGATGCCGGGGATGGCGCACCTGGATACTGTCATGCGCAACCACAACGCGCGCAACATCGACAACCCCAACGCACAGTGGGCGGTGCTCGGCGGAAACCCCATCCGCAGTGAAGTGGAGGAGGCGGTGGTGCTGGTGAAGCCTGACTTCCTCGTGAACGTCGCGCTGAACCGGGACAAGGAGGTCACCCGTTCATTTGCCGGTGACGTGGGCAAGGCATACACGGCGGGAACGCAGTTCGTGAAAGCCACCGCGATGATGAAGGTGGATTCCCTGTTCGAGATCGTCCTCACTTCCAACTCGGGCTATCCTCAGGACCTGAACCTCTACCAGTCGGTCAAGGGAATGAGCGCGGCGGCTCGCATCACACGCCGGGGCGGATCCATCCTCGTGGCCGCCGAATGCTCGGATGGCATTCCTGACCATGGCTCCTTCGGAAGGCTCCTCAGGGAATCCCGGGACGCCGATGAGCTTCTGACGCGCATCCGTGCGAAGGGCTTCATGATGGACGACCAGTGGCAGGCCCAGATCCTGGCCCTCATCGTGAAGAATACCGACGTCTTCGTATACGCGGACGGGTTGACCGCGGCGCAGGTCACCCAGGCAATGCTCAGGCCGTGCGCCTCCATCGAAGAGCAGTTGAGGCTGCTCCTGCAGAAATATGGGCCCACGGCGAAGATCTGCGTCCTCCCAGAGGGCCCGCAGACCGTTCCCTATTTCGAAGGCGTAGGGGCGAGGGTGAACGCATGAAGGCACCGGTCAAATGTGCGGCGCGCAGAAGCATCATCGAGATCCGGGGAGATGCGAGAACTCGTGCCTGGCGGGGCAGGCGAAGATCGCGGTGGATAAGGCCGGCATATGCTGCGGATGGTTTGACCTTGGAAATGTGGCAGGATCCACTTCTCGACCTGTCCTGCGCGGATCTGGGCGAAGATCCTCGAGAAATGCCCCCCTCTGGCGATCTTCCGCTGGATGTATTCTCCTTCATAATCCGAAAAGCCTGATGCGAAGCACTCGAACGTCATTCCGCGCTTGCCTGGGAGAATGGTTTTTGCTTGTTCTCGGGATACGCCCCAGCCATCTGAGGATCCAATCAACGGCGAAAGCAATGGGAGCGTTGGGGCAGAAGTCTTTGTGGTCGAGCCTCTCGGCGACATGAATGTCGTCACCGTCCAGATGGAGGACTTGCGATTTCAGGTGCTTGCGGCCCCACACTATCGGTCCTCTCCTGGTGCTCCTGTGCGCATATCAGTTGACCGCCAGCAGCTGCTGCTCTTTGATAAGGAGACCGGTCACGCAACTCCATTCCGATGATCGGCTGACCAGTGAGGAGACCGGGGTTGTCAATGGGGGTAAGGGACAGGCCGCTTTATCTGCGAGTGTATACGTCGCTGAGAGCGCAGATGGAAAGTGGGGACGTCAAGGTGGGAGATTTCCTGCCGCCGGAGCCTGAACTGCAACCGATTGCCTTGATCACCAACTACCTCCTGCCGGACCTCGTGCCAGGGATCGTGAAGAAGATCCTGAAAATGAAGTCGCTTTATTCCTTCTTTGGAAGAGGAGTATGCCATCAATATCGAGGCGGCCACAGATTACATCACGGCCAAGGTGGCGAGCCCCTCAGAGGCGGAGAAACGGGCCGGAAGGGGCTCCTTTGCTGATGGTCCGGCGCATCACGCAGAGTGACAGACGGCCCATCGAGGTGGAATTCTTCTCATCATCGCGAATAAGTTCGAGTATTCCGTCTATACCAAGGAGCGACCCCCGCGATCAAGATTCGCCTGAAGGGACAACAACTAGGCCGCTATCCGAGAAGCTAAAAACCTCAGGTCCAGCAGAGAGGCGCGTCTTCTACGATTCGAACTTCAGGTTCTGGCCGTTCACGGCAGACACTATCAGCGCCAGTCTATTGCCACCCCAATGTACTCGTCCTTATGTGCATATTCTATCTGCCTCTCATGATCCCCGGCACCCCCCGCGATCTTCAGGGACGCACTTTCGTCTCCCCGCCTGCGCGCAGCGCGTCGTCGATCACGCTCTTGAACGCATCATACGGCTGCGCGCCTACGATCATGTGTCCGTTTATGAAGAAAGTTGGTACGCTGGTTACCCCGCGCGCGATGCCCTCGTCGTGGTCTTTTTGCACGCGGCCGGCGAACACCTGGCGTGTCAGGCTCGTTCGCAGCTTCCCGGCATCCAGGCCGATCTGACCAGCGGCGGCTATTATCTTTTCATCGGAGAATACTCCTGAGTTCGGTCGGCCCTGGAGCGAGAAAAGAAGATCGTGCAACTGCCAGAACCGTTTCGGTCGGCTGCAAAGCAGGCAGCTTCCGCTGTGCGCAGGGATTCCGTGTTGCCCTCCGCCTTGCGCGACACCCAGTTGCCGAGCGAGTGGAATACGATCCGGGCTTTGCCGCTTGTCACGTACGCATCGATGATCCTGGGCTCCACATGGTCCGCGAACTCCTTGCAGAATGGGCATTGAAAGTCACTGTATTCTTCGATGGTTACGGGCCATCCGTTGCCGTCTGTTGCGGATTGCTATCTCTAGTAAAGAATTATGAATTTTGCGTTTCCATCCGTTTCCATCGATTGCGCGAGATTTGTACGAATTCTTGTACGAGTGATTTGCATGATACGGGTAGCGTCAACAGCCTGCGTTATCGGCTGTTCTAGATTGGCCTGCCCTTCCTGTTCGCAGAAACGGCGGATGCCGGTGCCTTACCGCGCCACTGACCTGCCCCCCGAAAACTAGTCCAGCTGGTGAGTTACACTTGCTGGGATAGAATCAGGAGGAGCAGATGCAAAGACGAGCCCTCCGCGTCGAAGAGATTATCAACTTGCTGCGAGAAGCCGAGGTGTTCCTCAGCCAGGGCGAGAGTCTTGAGGCGATATGCCGTCAGCTCTCGATCAAGTACGCGCCGCGTGAAGGCTTTACTTCAGTCGGCGAACGGAGTGACAGATACGATCTGCCCCTTCCGCAGATACACTCGGCTCACGCGTGGGAGGAGGGAGGTAGTCACTTCATAGTTGATTGTACCAGCCAGTTGCGCCACTTCTTCAGCACGGATAACCCCTTGCCCCTGCCGGCCCACCAGTACCACCTCGTCGTCCTGCCGCACTTCGGGAATATGAGTGACATCCACCACGATCTGATCCATGCACACACGCCCCAGGATTGGTGCGCGTTGCTCGTGGATGAGCACACAGCCTTTGTTGGAAAGAACGCGATGATATCCATCTCCGTAGCCCACAGGTACAAGCGCTACCAGCGTTGACTGTTGGGTGATAAATGTGCGACCGTAGCTGATACCCGAACCGGGAGGCAACATCCGGACGCGGTTCACAGTACTTTTAAGGGTCAATGCCGGTCGGATCTGGAACACAGGCGGCCATTCGCTGGAAGGTTCCATCCCGTACATAGCAATTCCGATCCGTACTGCATCAAAGTGCGCCGCGGGCAGCCGCATTGTGGCAGCGCTGTTTGCTGCGTGGATTATGGGCACATCAAAACCGGCCTGCCGTACATCAACCAATACGCGCTTGAAGACCTCCAGTTGGTCGAGCAGGTGCTTCGTGTCCACCCAATCCGCGGTTGCAAAGTGGGTAAAAACCCCTTCGAGGCGGAGGCAGGGCAGGTCGCGCAGGCCGCGCACAAACTCCACTGCTTCATCGGGCAAGAGGCCCCATCGGCTCATGCCGGTGTCCACTTTGATGTGTACGGGTACGGTCGCTCCCACAGCGGCGGCCTCAAGAGAGAGTGAGCGGGCGACTTCGAGCGTGATAATGCTGGGCGTAAGTCGCCAGCGTACAACCATCTTGGCACCATCAGGCGGGGTGTAGCCCATGACCAGGATAGGCGCTTCGATGCCGGCCCGGCGCAATTCCACGCCCTCCATAGCGCGATGCACGGCAAGACGCGTCGCCCCGGCATTCAGGGCCGCCTTCGCCACCGGGATTGCACCGTGGCCGTACGCATTGGCTTTGACTACTGCGATAATCTCAACCTTTTCGCCTACATGCTTTTTGAAAGCGCACACGTTAGACGCAATGGCATCCAGGTCGATTTCTGCCCAGGTAACAATTCCTGCTAACATGGCTGCTCCACCGATTGCCATGGACGTCTCTGAGGCGTCAAGCAAAAATCCCGCCGCTTGCGCTCGCCGTTACCCGCCCAGATATGCTTCCTTGACTTTTGGATTTCCCATCAGTTCCTGCCCGGTGCCGGACAGGGCAATCGTTCCTGTCTCCAGCACGTAGCCGCGCGAGGCCACCCGCAAGGCCATGTTCGCGTTTTGCTCGACCAAAAGAACTGTAATACCGGCTTTGTTGATTTCGGTCAACACGCGGAAGATGTCTCGCACCAGCACCGGCGCCAACCCCATCGAAGGCTCATCCAGCAACAGAATCTTGCCCCGGCTCATAAGCGCCCGTCCCACCGCCAGCATTTGTTGTTCGCCGCCTGAAAGCGTACCGCCGAGTTGATTCGTACGCTCCTTCAGACGCGGAAAAAGGTCAAAGACGCGCCCGTAGTCTCGTGCAATCTCGGTTGCGCGAGCGGCCTTGCGCTGCCAGGTGGCCAGCTTGAGGTTTTCCATTACCGTCAAATTGCCGAAGATGCCACGACCCTCGGGCACCTGGGCAATACCCATCGCCACGAGTCTGTCTGCCGGGATATTGCGCAGCTCTTGTCCCTGGTAAGAAATGCGACCGGCATAGGGAACGATACCGGAGATGGCCCGCAGCGTAGAAGACTTACCAGCGCCGTTGGCGCCGATCAAGGTAACGATCTCTCCTTCGCGTATCTCAAAGGAAATTCCTTTAACAGCCTTGATGTTGCCATAGGACACAGTGAGGTCTTGGACTGCGAGCATTATGCTATCCTGGTTCATGCTCGAGCCTCCTCGCCCAGATAGGCTTCCAAGACTCGGGGATTGTTTTGGATCTCTCGGGGCAACCCCTCCGCAATCGTCGCGCCAAAGTCCAGTACCTTGATTCGCTCGCAAATGCCCATTACCAGCCGCATTTGATGTTCAATCAAAATGATGGTAAGGGCAAACTCTTTGCGCACCCACTGAATAAGGTCCATCAGTTGGTTGATCTCGTTGGGATTCATCCCCGCAGCAGGTTCATCCAGGAGCAACACCTGAGGTTTCGTGGCAAGCGCACGTCCGATTTCAAGGCGCCGTTGCAGCCCGTACGGAAGATTTTTGGAGAGCTCATCGGAGTAGCTGTCCAGTTTCAACACGCGCAACAAGTCCATCGAGTTTCGCGCGACGCGCTCTTCCTCCACGCGGTAGTGCCCAATGTGCAGCAGCGCCTCGACGGGGCTGTAGCTCGTCTGAGCGTAGTGAGCGGTGCGCACGTTGTCCAACACCGTCATGTCATTGAACAGTCGAATATTCTGGAATGTCCGTGCAATACCCAACTGCGTAATCTGGTTGGAGCTCTTGCCGACAAGCTGGGTGCCATTGAACACGATGCTGCCCTGGCTTGCGCGATAAACGCCGGTGATCAGGTTGAAAAGGGTGGTCTTGCCCGAGCCGTTGGGGCCGATAAGGCCCACCAACTCGTGCGCCTGGAGGTCGAGATTGAAGTCCGATACGGCGCACAGTCCGCCGAAGTAATGTGTGACATTCTTGGCTTGCAGGAGAGGCATCAGTCATGTCCTCGCACTTCAGCTCCCGCTACCGCTTGCCGGCCACAAGGTCGCGCGCTGGCACGAACCACCGAGCTTCACGCAGCCCCATGATGCCGCGAGGGCGGTATATCATCAGCAGCACCAACACCAGCGGCATCAACACCATGCGCCATATCCCCAGTGGCCTGAGCCACTCCAACAGCACCGTATATATGGTTGCGCCAAGGATCGAGCCGGCCATCGAGCCGATACCGCCGAGGTATACCATGATCAATATATCTGTGGACTTGAGGATGTCGAACATCCGCGGATTGATGAACTGCAACAGGTGTGCGAACAGCCCGCCCGCAATCCCCGCGAAAAACGACGAGGTGACAAAGGCGACCAACTTGACTTGGCGCGTATTCACACTCATCAAGTCGCTGGCAATTTCGTCTTCACGGATCGAGATTACCCCACGCCCGAAGTTCGAATAAACCAGGTTGCGCATGATCCACAGGCTGAGCACTGTCCAGAAAAATACCCACGGGAGCGTGGTGAGCTTTTCCATTCCCAAGAAACCGCGCGGACCTCCGACCGCCTCGATGTTTTCAAGGACTGACTTGACTATCATATTGAACGCCAGGGTCACAATCGCCAGGTAATCTCCTCGGGTTTTGAACGACGGGATGGCGACCGCCATCCCGACCAATGCAGCGCCCAACCCCCCCGCAATCACAGCTATAGGGAACAGCCAGGCACCCGCGCCGGAGGGAAAAACTGTGACCGTCAAAATGGAGGCGATATATGCTCCGATGGCCATAAAGCCGGCGTGTCCGACCGAAAATTCGCCCATATAGCCATTGATCAGATTGAGGCTGGCGGCCAGAATGATATTGATCCCCACGTACATCAGGATAAGCTGGACATACTGATAGAGCAGACCCAGCAAGGGGATGGCAAAGGACAGCAAAAAACCCAGCGCCAGCAAGACGGGTAACAGCCAGCGATTGGCCATGAGAGATTCCCACAACATACGCCAGATCCCCATGGTTGTTGCCTGATTCATGATTCCTATACCTTTTGCGGGCGCGGCTTGCCCAAAATGCCGTACGGTCGGAAAATCAACAGGACCAGCAACAACGTAAAGGCGACAAAATCACGGTAGGTGGACGGCAAAAAGGCAACCACCAGAATCTCCACCGCGCCCAGGATAAAACCGCCAATCATCGCACCCCGGATATTGCCGATGCCGCCCACCACTGCCGAGATAAAGGCCTTCCAGCCGACCAGAATCCCCATATAGGGATCAATCACCGGGTAGGCCAGCGCGTACATCACGCCGGCCGCCCCGCCCAGACCGGTGCCAAGGGCAAACGTGATCGAGATGATCAGGTTCACCGGCACGCCCATCAGCGGCACAATGGACTTGTCCCACGAGATGGCGCGCATGGCCATGCCGACCATTGTCCGCCGCACAATAAAATCCAGCAGCACCATCAGCGCAATCGAAAGCGTGATGATGATGACCTGCAGCGACGAGATGGATACCCCGCCGACCGTCCAGGTGGTATTGGCATAAGCGTAGGAATGTGTTGGGGATACGGACTGAGGGCCAGGGTGAAGTTTTCCAGAAAGATGCCCACACCCAAGGCCGTGATGATGGCCGAGACACGCGGGGCCTGGCGCAGCGGCTTATACGCCAGCCGCTCAATCGCTACACCCAGCACAGCCACACCCGCCATCGAGAGAAGCAGCGTGGGGACAAACGGGAGCCTGAGAAACGTGGCCGCGAGAAAGCAAAAAAACGCGCCGACCATGAACAGATCGCCGTGGGCAAAGTTGATCATGGTCAGGATGCCATAGACCATGGTGTAGCCCAGAGCGATAAGCGCATAGATGCTTCCCAATTGAAGGGCGTTGAGCGTTTGCTGAAGGATGTAGGTCATACCTGCCGCCAAAAAAGCAGTGACAAGGTGAGGGCCACCTTGTCACTGCAATAGGATTACGGGTTGGCGTTGGCGAACCAGACGAACTTGCCGTTCTTGATCTGCAGGATCACGGCGCTCTTGATCGGGTCGCCGGAGCCTTCCTGGAACTGCATATTGCCGGTTACGCCTTCGTACTGGGGAACTTTGGCCAGCGCGTCGCGCACCGCCTGGCGGTCCACCTTGCCGGCGTTCTTGAGCGCTGTCCACAGCAGTCCGAAGGCGTCATAGGTCAGCGCGGCCACATCGTCCGGCGTGCTGCCGTATTTGGCCTTGTATGCCGCAATGAACTTGGTGGCGACGGGCGTGGCGGCATCCGCGGCATAGTGGGTGCTGAAGTAATAGCCTTCCAGATCCTGGCCGCACAGCTTGATCAGATCCGCGCTGCCCCAGGAGTCGCTGCCCAGGAACGGCGCCGTTATGCCCAGCCGGTGCGCCTGCTGAATCTGCAACGGCACCTCGCTGTAGTAATTGGGCAGGAAGATCACATCCGGGCCGGTCTCCTTGATCTTGGTCAGCTGCGCCGAGAAGTCCTTGTCGCCGGTGGTGTAGGTCTCGAAAGCCACCACCTGTGCCGCCGATTTCTTCAAAGGTCTACTTGAAGAACTCGGCGATGCCCTTGTTGTATTCCGAGGCCACATCGTAGAGCACAGCGGCCTTCTTGGCCTTCAGATTGTCCAGGGCGAATTTGGCGACCACGCGCCCCTGGAAGGGATCAATGAAGCAGGCGCGGAAGACGTACTTCTTCGGCGCGCCGGTCCTGGCGTCCAGCGTGGTCTTGGGGTTGGTGGACCAGGGCGTGATCAACACGACCTTGGAGCTTTCTGCGATTTCCGAAGCCGGAATGGCGTAGCGGCTGGCGTTCGGGCCGATGATGGCCACAACGTTGTTCTGGGTGATGAGCTTTTGCGCCGCGGAGGCGGACTGGTCGGCCTTGCCAGCGTTGTCCTCGATGAACAGATCAACCTTGTACTTCTTGCCGCCGACTTCCAGACCGCCCGCGTCGTTGACTTCCTTGACAGCCATTTCGGCCGCGTTCTTGCACGATGCGCCCACTGCCGGAATGTCGCCGGTCAGCTCGGCCACCACGCCGACTCTGATCGTGGGGGCTTCGGCTTTGCCGCCTGCGACAAGGATGCTGCTAACGCCAATGCATAGAACAATAACACAGAATGCTCTTTTCATAGGATTCTCCTCCTTGTTTAGAGACTAGGAAATGCCTTGGCGCAACATCTGTGCAGATCTCTATGGCGTTTGGCACTTGAAACCGCGCCACCTCCTTTCACTGCGAAGATAGATTATCTCATCTATTACGTATTGCACCATAATGCAGAACAAGAAGATTGTCCAGTCAACAACCAGCAGAGAAGTCATGGAGGCAGCAAGGCGAGGAAAAGGTATGACATGTTGCCTCTCGATCAGCTCCAGTGTGGTCCCGATCAAGGCCTCGGTTTCAATGCAAGTGTAG
>CAWGAC010000030.1:0-28354 GCA_963820435.1 uncultured Spirochaetota bacterium
TGAGCCATATCCGGGTATGGATACGGTTCCGGAGCTGGCGCGCTGGTATTCGGCAATGAAGCGCACGTAAACTGCATCGATGAACCCGCCAATTACGAAATTACTCCTGTCGTCCGTGGCGGAGAGAGCGCCAAGGGTATCGGTGAGATTATAATGATCATAGCCGAGAGTGACTCCTGCCTGCATGCGGAGCGGGGATTGTGCAGAGGCAAAAGGGCCGATCAGGCAAAGCAGGACTACAGCGAGAACGAGATTTTTCATAGAACCTCCAAAAGCAAACTTAACGCCATATTACAGGATAATCATGAAATGTCAATAAAATAAAAAACCGCTGCGGGAGTTCAAGCGGAACGGGGCGGGCCGGACGTCTGCCCGATCATTCGACGAAAACGCCTCTGGCGGATATACTGCACGCGGGTAAATGCATGAAGAACAAGCGTCCGCTTACCGTCCCGCAGGCACCAACCGGTCAGGCCGCGCCCTCCCGGGGGCTTCGCCGCTACCTCTTAGTCACCGCGTGCATCGCGGGGGCCGCGATCATGATCGTGGAGATTCTCGGCGCGCGGATGCTCGCCCCCTATTTCGGCACGTCCCATTTCGTGTGGACGGCGCAGATCGCCGTGACCCTGGCGGCGCTTGCTCTGGGCTACTACGCGGGAGGGCGCCTCGTGGACCGCTCCGCCCGGCTGGGCAGGCTCTACCTTGCCATCCTGACTGCCGCTGTCGCACTGGTGGCAACCGTTGCCGTGCGGCAGTGGCTGGCCTACCAGCTTCTTCCTCTGCCCCTTCCCGCCGGATCGCTCCTCGCCGCGGTGTGCCTTTTTTTCATTCCGCTGTTCCTGCTGGCCATGACAGGGCCGTTCCTCGTGCGCGTGGTGGCACAGTCCCTCTCCGTCGTCGGCGGGACGGTCGGCCGCATTTCATCCATCAGCACGCTGGGGAGCTTCATAGGGACCGCGGCAATCGGGTACCTGCTGATTCCGCTTGTGCCCAACTCCTCGACCATGTACGGCACCGCCGCCGTGCTGGCCCTGGTCTCGGGCATCTACTTCCTTTTCTGGGGACGCACGCGCCGTGCCCTGGCCGGCGTTGCCCTGTGCCTTGTTGCGGGCGCGGGTCTCGGCTGGTACGGGCTGAGCGTGGATGGCCCCCGGCTGCCCGCCGGCGAAGAGCTCTACAGGGGCAACTCGAGCTTCGGCATGATCCAGGTCCTGCAGACCCGCCAGTCCTATCGCTACTACCTGACGGACTACCTCATTCAGAACGTCTATGACACAACCCTCGGCACGAGCGCCGTCATGTTCACCTACATGCTGGAGGATCTGGCGCGCGCGTACACGCCGCGGCTGGACGATGTGTTGTGCATCGGCATGGGAATCGGCATCGTGCCCCGTGAGCTTGCGGCCGGGGGATCACGCGTGGACGTGGTGGAGATCAATCCCGCGGTGGTGAACGTGGCGCGCGCGTGGTTCGGGCTGGACACCGGCGCGTTCACCCTCACGATTGGCGACGGCAGATGGTTTCTCAACAGGACAAGATCGAAGTACGACGCCGTGATCCTCGATGCCTTTGTGGGCGATGGGACCCCCTCACACCTGATGAGCCGCGAGGCTTTCGAGGCCGTGCGGCGCGTCCTCAAGCCGGATGGAGCTCTGGTCATCAACACTTTTGTGGACTTCGACACTCCCGGAGACTACATGGGAGCGTCTCTGTATAAGACCCTTTCCGCCGTATTCCCCAGCGTGCGCATCCATGGCGTACGCGGGGCAAACACGCTGTTCGTCGCTTCCCTTCGTTCGCCGCTCACTGTCCTGCACGAACCGGACTACGGCCGCGTGCATCCTGATGCCCTCCACGAGGTGCGCTCCGCATTCACAAGGACGCTGGAGCCGGATCTCGGAACCGGGATCGTGCTGACCGACGATTACAACCCCGTCGAATACTACGACGCGGCCAACCGGGAGAAGCTCCGCAGGATGCTGGCCACCTCCATGAGGAAATAGACGGCGAGCCTGATCCACTGGTTGCTCCTTCATTGCTGTTCCAGGGTGTTCCATATGTGGCACATTCCGTGCGCTCCAAGGCACGACCGGCAAGTGGATCCGTCAGGTAGACTCTTTGCAGATATAGACGATATAAGCAATAAGGCCAATTGCTCTAAGAATATCCGGCCGACATAGTCGTTGGCATGAAAGTTGCTGCTTTATGACTATGCGTGACAGCCTTGGAACACGCCATGCGCTCGCACTGGCGTCGATTCTTCTCCTGCTGCCGATTCATTCTCATGGACAATCGCTTCTGGCCATCGTAAAGGCGGGCGGTGCGGCTGAGGTGCGAGCCGCGCTCGCACAGGGATCGCCCATTTGCGGCCGCGACGAGCAGGGCGCGTCCCCCCTCCTCATCGCCGCCGCGTGCAACCCTGATCCGGAGGTGATAAAGGTCCTCGTAGCCGCAGGCGCCAGGCTCGACGAGCGCGATCAGTATGACATGACTTCACTCATGCGTGCCGCCGCATCGAATCCCAACCCGGAAATCCTTACCGCGCTCATCGAGGCCGGTGCGTGCGTCAACGACCAGGACCAGTTCGGCCTCACGCCGCTCATCTACGCATCGGGAACGAACAATCAGCCCGAGATCGTCAAGCTGCTCATCTCCGCCGGTGCAGACGTAAGGTGCAAAGACAAGTTCGGCATGACCGCGTTCGACTATCTCCGCCAGAACGTGAAACTGAGAACTACCGCGGCCTATTTCTACCTGAGAAACGCCCAATAACGAGGCAATGCGATGAAACCATGCCGCCTCGTACAAATGAGGCGGCAGACCGGATCCCGATGTCGTTTTACCGCGCTTTGCCCACGGCCGTTGCTTCGGGGACTTCCTTCAATCGACCCGTCTTCACGTCGTAATGCTGGCGGAGCGTCGCACTTCCCAGATAGCTGCAGATGGGGCCGTGAAGGTTCATGTCTTCTGCGTTGTCATTTTCCCGAGCCGGCCCATACATCCGCCAGCACCGACCAGTGATCCTGTGTCAGGAAACGGCTGGGAGTCACCCACTGGTTTGCAATCCCTCCTGCCATCCCGGACAAGAGCGCGATGCGAAGCTCTTCAGGAGAGACAGGAGCTCCCTCCTTCGGCCACAGCCCGACGGATAGGATGATGCTGTCCGGGCGGAATGCTTTCAGTGAACGGACAACTTCCGTCGTGCGCTCCGGGGGACGGCCGGCGAGGCCGAAATAGTCCCAGACCACGAGCCGGTCGGCTGAGCGCAGCATCGCGCTGTAGTCCTGACCGTGGGATGCGCCGTGGAGCTCCGGGTGGTCCCATTCGACCTGTACGTCGAGGTAGAGCTTCTTCCCGTGAGAATGGGCCGCAGAGGCGGCCCTCTGGAGGAATTGACCCACCTCGTGGGAGCGCCACTTCCCGATGGATGGTTCGTCGATATTGATCGAGCCGTCCGCGCTGCGCGGCCAGTCGCGGCGCCGCGTGAAAAGCCGATAGGCTGCCAGGTCATCCTCTCCATACCCGTCGATGTAGTAGTCAAGCTCGGTGAGAGATATCGAGCTCACCGGATAGTGAGCGGCGATGTAGTCCACCATGTCCACGAGCAGGGCGCCGAACTCGCCGTTCACGAGCTGCGCGGTGCTCACGAGGCCATTGCTTCGCACACCGCGCCATGAGATGGCGGCCGTACCGGGGTGCGCGGCGACGTAGCGGGGCGCCAGCACGTCGACCACCGCGTCCACTGCCGCCCATTTCCCGAAGCGCCCCACGTCACGGGAGAGGAAATCGACAGCCGTGTCCGTGACGTCACTCGACCAGGAGCCCCGGTGCCCGCGCCACTTGAAGTACGTCCAATCGGCCCTGCCCGCGCCCAGGGCAACGGTATTCACGTGAGCGGCGATCAGCCTTTTCTCCAGTGCGTCCAGTCCGGGGCGGCTTCGCGCCATGTTCTCATAATCCAGCCGAACGGCCCTGATTGGCTTCTCCTGACCGACTGCGGGAAGCGCGGCGCAAAGGGCGAGGGCAATGGCGCAGGCGGTGCGCGTTCTCATGACGATGTTCCCCCGCTCACCGTGCCGGTCCGCTCGAGCTTGTTCCAACGGGCCTGCCCTCCGCGCAGCTCCAGGATGACGGCCCAGACGGTCACGACATCCATGAAGAACGAGTAGAGGACCCAGAGGGGCGCGACGTAGAGGTGGCGCAGGTCCTTCCACGCGCGGTCAAGGGCGATGGAGAACACCGAAGCCGCGAGCGCGAATCCGAAGCCGAGCCAGCCGATGATCCCGAGCACGTTCACGGGAACGGGGCTGGACTCCTGCACCGCCAGAATGGGCAGGATGACGATCGAGGCGAGCTGGAGCAGCGGAATGAGGACCATGGTGATCATATTGATGCCGAGATAGAACGCAAACACGCCGTAGCGCGGGTTGAAGAACATATCGCGATGGATCCGCGCGGTCTGGAGAAGTCCACGCGCCCAACGCACCCTCTGCTTCCACAGCCCGCTGATTGTGGACGGCGTCTCGGCGCGCACGGTGGCCCGGGGCTGAAAGGCGACACGGTAGCCGGCCTTGTGCACGCGCCATGTCAGCTCGAGGTCCTCCCCGATGAATCCCTCAAGGAAGGGGCCTGTCTTTTCGAGCACGCTGCGGCGGAAGGCGCCGAGATTCCCCGACACGATCGGCAGGCAGTTGATCAGCGAGAGGGCACGGCGGGCAAAGCCCGTTCCCACGTGGGTCTGAAGGCTCGCCAGCCGCGGGAGGAGCCTGTCCAGGTTGGCCGGGGAGTCGCTGCCGCATACGGCGCCGACCCGTTCGCTCTCGAAGGCAGAGAGCATCTCGTCGATTGTGTCAGGAGCAAAGATGCCGTCGGCGTCGACGAAGAGAACGATCTCGCCGTTCGCACGCGCAAGCCCCGCGTTCAGCGCGGCGGCCTTGCCGCCGTTCCGCCTGCCCAGTACCGTCACACCGGGTTGTGTTTCGTACTCCCGCATCTGCGTCAGCGTGTCGTCGGTGGAGCCGTCATCCACCAGGATGAGCTCCCGGTTTCCATACGCCGATCCAAGAATGGAATCCACGCAGTGACGGATCACCTTTCCTTCGTTGTAGGCCGGCACGATGATTGATACCAGGGGCCTTGCCGTCTGGAACACGGGAGGCTTGCGGCGCCGCAGCGCGAAGGCGAGAGCCAGCGGGTAATACACGAGCGTGAGAAGTCCGACCGCGAAACAGGTGAAGGCAATCACGGAAAACACGGCAAGGAGAATGTTCACCCGCCGAATCCCCACTCCGCCAGGGCGGCGTCCAGGACCTCCGGTGCAAAGGCGATATTCGCGCCGAAACGGGCATTGATCTCCAGCACCGCGGGCCGTCCGTCCTTCCCGCGGCGCACATCCACGTCCAGGGGACCGACAAAGCCCATGGCACGGGCAGCGCCGCAGGCCAATGCCATCACGTCAGGGGCTACGGCCCTGCGGACCTCCGCCGCATTGCCGACGATCCCTTCCTTGAGCCGGGTCTTCTCCAGAATAACCGCAACAACAGCGGCACCTGACGCGCGGGGGACGCAGAGGTTGGGGGCGTAGTCGGTCCCGGGAAGGAACTCTTGTAGGATGGACAGATCGTCCAGTGCCGCTATTGCGGGCCAGTCCTCGGGGTACCTGACCGCCACCCCCCGCCCCCCCCGCCCCGTGCGCGGCTTGCTGAGGCATGGCCACCCGAGGACCTTCTCCACTTCCTGCGGAGAGCGCACCTGCGAGGGAAGACAGAAGCGGGGGACAGACGCTCCAGCCTCAGAAAGATGCAGACAGGTCAGGTACTTGTCATTGGCTGCCTTTACCGCCGGGGCCGGACCGATCATCACCGGCACCGCCGAAACCAGGCTCCATTGCTCGGCGATGATAGTCAATTCCTCCGTAACGGTCGGTATGAGCAGATCGGCCTTTGCGCGATCCGCCGCGGAGCGAAGCTCTCCGAGGAAGTCGGGATTGCCGGCGAGCGGCACGCGCTGGAAATCGATGCCCGGCGCCGGCACCTCCCGCGCGTCGACCCCCGCTACGGAGTGGCCTCGCTCGAGGAGCATTGCCGCGACGGTGCGGCCGGCGGGACCGCCCACACCGGTAACGAGGACGCGTGCCAACGGGATTACCCGATGCGGGAGAAGCTGGCGCGCACGACCTCGAAGGCCTCTGCATAGCGCAGCTTTGCCTGCCCGCCGCGGAAGACTGCCACTCCCTTCACCCGTTCCGACTGCACGTATGGCTTGCCGCGCTGGTCCCAATGCTCCTTGATGCTTTCGATCTTCACATCGATATAGTCGGATACGTCGACGAAAAAAGTGGGGACGAACTCCTGGGTCACGGAGGGGCTCTCATAGCAAAAAATCGTGTCATGATTTCGCGCGGCGCGCAGGGTGGCTTCGTGCACCGCGCGGTGATCCTGGTGGAGATCGTGGAGGGAGTGGGTGAAGATCATGTCGGGCTTGCACAGCGCGATCTGCTCCTCGATTGCCGTGATCAAGGGGACGGCCTGCTCCGACAGCCGGGTGTCGGGGAAGTCGCACACCCGTACGCTGTCGAGGCCGAGGAAGTTCGCGCCTTTGCGCGCTTCGCCGGGACGCACCGAGCTGTCTCCTCCCTGCTCTCCCTGGGTCATTACCAGGCCCCAGATGACATGTCCGGTGTCGTGCATCCTCGCCATTGCGGCGCCGCAGGCGATCTCGATGTCGTCAGGGTGGGCCCCGACGACAAGGATTCGCCATGGCCGAACGTCCTTGCGTTCGGCGATCACCCGCAGGCCGATCAGGAGGATGACCACGATGCTGAGGCCGATCATGCTCACGTACTCCGAGGCCACGTCGAGCACGGAGGCCGGTATGCCCACGCCGCGTGAAATGAGGGATACGAGACGGGTCAGATTCAGGAAAGAGGATACCACTCCTACGGCCAGAATGAACCAGAAGAGGGGGGCGGCGCGGCGCACGCTCCTCCGCAGGATGCGGCGGCTCCCCAGGACATAGACGACCATGACGAGGAATGCCGTCATGACGAAGGTGTGTCCGATCACTTCGTAGGCCAGCAACGACACTTTCATGGCATGTCACCTCCGCGGGCCGCACCTTTTGTCATACAGACTGTCATGAATCCCTCCACGACTTTCACAAGAGTATAACCCCGGGAATCGATGTTTCAAATACCCCGGTCAAGGAGACGCCTCCCCCCGGTGACGCCTTTCGCGCCGTTGCAATCCGGCTTTCTCTGCGTTATGGTTTTCCGGTACGGGAGCCGGGCTCAGCGGGTTCCGCATGGCTTCCGGGGAATGTAGGCAGTACTGATGTCGGGCTGCAATCCCTGAAATGTTGCGTGCATGGGAGGAGGAGCCGATGCGTTCCGCCATCCTCGCTCTTATTTGTGTCGTGGCACTTCCCGCGTTTGTCTCCGCACAGACGTCAATGGAGGACATGCTCGCCCGTGGAGACGCTCTGCGTCACCAGGGCGACTACGAAGAAGCCATTTCAGTCTACAAGGCCGCGATGGCGGCCGATTCGGAAAGCGCCGCAGCATGGAAGAGGATAGCGTGGGCCGAGGAGTCCCTCCGTCGTTTCGACGAGGCCAGGCACGCCTTCGAAAAGGCCCTTGTTCTCGACCCGAAGGATACCGAGGCGCGCGACGATCTAGCCAGCCTGAAGCTTTCCCGCGGGCTCGCCATTCTCGGCTGGTTCGGAGGCACGGAGCCGGGAACCTCCCGCACGGCGGCAGACGGGGAATTATGGTATGGGGGAATCGATCAGCTCGAGCTCCTGGCAGGGGGCGGATGGACCGACAACATCTTCTACAACTCGTGGAAGGGCTTTGCCACGGCGTACTGGTACTTTCTGCCCGAATCATACGCAAAGCTGAAGCTTGGTTTTTACGGCTATGACTATACCGGGGCCAACAAGCCGGTACCGGACTCGAGCGCCTACCAGTACGATCCGCGGATCCAGACCGAAGTATCCCACTGGTTCACTGGATTCCTGCGGGCAGGGCTCGGTTACCAGCTCGACATCCCGAACTTCCAGTACGACAGATCGACCTGGTTCACGACTCACAAGGCTACCGTGGAGCTGGAGACCAGGTTCGGAGGGCTCCATCTCTGGGGAACGACCGCCATGCTCTACGATCCCAACCCCAGCCGGACCGTGGTCGCGAACTCGCCCGGCAACACGACGCTTGCGCCGACCTCGGTCGTGTATCGTTTCGACTTCCTCTATGGAGCGGGCGCTTCCTACGAGGGGAGCATCTGGAGCCTCGGCGCCCGGTTCCTGACCAATCGCGACCTCGACTCGAGCTACAACTGGTCGATCATCTCGCGCTTTACTCTCCAGCCCGTCGATCGAGTCTCGATCGACCTGGAGTGGATTCTCGACCGGTATTCGGCAAGTTCCGGCACTCCCTATGCAGGCAATTATGGCCATATCCTCTGGGGTGAAGTCGGCTGCGAGGTGCTGCGTGGCCTCGTGCTTTCAGCGGGGGCCAAGTACGTGAACAACCCCGGGCCGACGAGCGTGACAAACAGCAGCCCCCGCCGGGATTTCTCCCTCCTCCTGAATCTGAAGTACCAGACTGGATTGTACTGAACCGCGACAGGGAATCGTTCAGCTCTGCTTTGCCGCGCGTCACCGCGTGTCGGGATCGTGCACCTTCCTCCAGGGAACGCCGCAATGGAAATGCTGACAATCGGGGCTACAATTCAAGAGCGCCCAATGGGGTAACGGGAATCGTCTGCGGTAAGGAGGGAAGGGATGAAAAAAGCGCTCCTGGTTGTCGTCGTGCTCTTCTTTGTCTTTGCGGTCCCTCTCTCGGTGTCAGCTGAACCGAATCCTGGGAATGGAATTGCGTGGTGCTTCGGATGGGGATTCCTCTGGCACCATTTCGGGTGGGGATGGCATCACGGCTGGAGCAATCCGCCCGCCACGCCTCCCTTGCCACCGGCCGAGCCTGCCGACCCCAAGGGGGGAAGCGGATCGGGGAGCGGCGGGAAGGGCTGAGAGGCAGCTCCACCGAATTCCCGGAACGCCGTCGACGGTCCGTGCGTGCGGGTGTGTCCCACCTTGCCCCGCAGCGGAATCGAGTGATACATTTCTGGTTGCGGGCGCGCCCAGGGCGGCGGCCGGATGCGATGCCCGCCGCTCTGGCGTTGTCAACTCTGCCGAGATAGTTTTCCCTGCTCCGTTCCCGATTGACGCGGGGCCAGTATATTTGTATATTCCTGTATAGTAAATCCTATATACATGGAGTGCCTCAATGACAGAGCATCTGACGAATGAAACATTCGCCGCCAAGGTATTCGACTACGAAAAGAACGAAGAGTGGAAGTATGCCGGCAGCGCGCCCGCCATCGTCGACTTCTGGGCGGAATGGTGCGGCCCCTGCAGGATGATCTCCCCGATTCTGGAGGAGATCTCGCGTGACTTCGAGGGCAAGCTGAATGTCTACAAGGTCAATGTCGACGAGCAGGGCGATGTCGCCGCCGCGTTCGGCATCCAGAGCATCCCGAGCCTTCTCTTCATACCGATGAACGACGCGCCGCGATTGGCCGTAGGGGCACAGCCCAAGGCGGCGATCATGAAGCTCGTGAAGGAAGTTCTCAAGGTCGAGTAAGGAGCGATCATGGACAATGCCGCGCCTGGGCTGATGCCTCTGCGCAAACCGATTGATGCGAGGAAAGCCCTTCCGTGGATCGTCTTTCTTGTGTTTTTCGGGGTGCTCAACGAGACGGTCTTCAACGTTTCCATTCCCGCGATTGCCCGGCAGTATGGTTTGAGCCCCTCGGGGGTGAGCTGGGTGATGACGACCTTCATCGTTCTTTTCGGCATCGGCTCGGTCATCTACGGCAGGCTCTCCGACATTTTCAGCCTGAAGAGGCTCATTGTGATCGGCGTGCTGATTTATGCCGCCGGCTCGATGGGGGGGTTCATTTTCCAGGCCCACTATCCGGCGGTCATTGCGGCGCGCGCGATACAGGGCGCGGGCGCCTCCGCGATACCCGCCCTGATCATGGTCATCGTCGCGCGCTTTTTTCCCCCTGAAACGCGCGGGCGCGTTTTCGGCTCCATCACCTCAACGGTCGCCTTTGCGGCCGGTGTCGGGCCCGTCCTTGGCGGTTTCGTCTCCGGAACGTTCGGATGGACCTACCTGTTTCTTATTCCGCTGTTCACCCTCATCTCCATCCCATTCTTCTTTCGCGTTCTGCCGGAGGAACCCGGACGGGAAGGCGGAATCGACCTTCTCGGTGCGTGTCTCATCGGCCTGGGCACAGGGGCGTTCATCCTGTTTCTCTCTTTCACGGCCTGGTACTACCTCGCTGCCAGCCTGCTGGCACTTGGAACCTTCACCGTCCATATTCGGCGTTCGCGAAGCCCGTTCATCGATCCTTCCCTGTTCAAGAGCCGGCGTTTCCGCGCCGGCCTGTTCGTGGGATTCATCATCTTCAGCGCCGCAATCGGAATCATTTTCCTGATTCCCCTCATGCTCAACGCCCTCCGCGGCCTGAGCACGCGTGAAATCGGCTTGATCATGTTCCCCGGCGCGATCAGCGGGGTTGTCTTTGGAACGCTCGGCGGCAATCTGGCGGATAAAAAGGGCAACGGATTCGTGATCTCCATCGGGATCATCTCCCTTGTGGCGAGCCTGCTGCTCATATCGTTCCTGCTCGGATTCACCCCCTGGCTGATCTCCGCGGCGCTTCTCCTGACATTTGTCGGATTTACCCTTATCCAGACGGCGCTGGTGAACAGTGTTTCCCAGACTCTCGCGGTGCATCAGACGGGAGTCGGCATGGGCTTGTTCAATCTCATCACGTTCATATCCGGCGCGGTGGGAACCGCTCTCGTCGCGCGGGTGCTGGAGAGTCATTGGCTTGATTTCCGGCTCCTCCCGCTGGTTTCCGACGACAAGGCAGTTGCCTACGGCAACCTGCTTGTCGTATTTGCCCTCTTGATCGCACTGGGCGGATTCATCTATTTCAGGGGCTTCAAAGCGCGGCGCTGAGTCGCAGCCCCCGGCTCCGGCTCAACTCTTCGTCTCGCCCGTTTTCAGATCAGGGTAGAGCCTTTTCAAGCATTCGGGGCAGAGACTATGGCTGAACTCGACTTCCGAATGGGCTGAGATGTATGCCTCCACCTGGTTCCAGTATCCCTTGTCATCGCGGATCTTCTTGCATGAGGAGCAGATAGGGAGAAAGCCGCTCAAGGTTTTCACCTTTTTCTCGAGATCCTGCGAGTAGCCGCGCACCGCCTCGAGGAGCGCGTTGCCTTTCAGCCCATTGCTCAACTGGCTCTGGAGGGCGAGGTAGAGAGAGCCGTCGGGGCTCCCTACGCCGCAGATGACGAAACCCAGGTCCCCCCCGTCATGGTACAGACGCATCAGGACCAGTGGTCCGCGTCGGCCCCGCGCGGCACGCGAGTCCATGAACCGGCCGACAAGCTCCCCCGGGCTTCCCGTGGCGCCCGGCAGGGGGCCGGGACTGATGCCCGCGGGAATCACGCGCTGAACCCGTGCGCGTTCGGACGTTTCCTCATAGACGCACAGCATGAAGTCCCTGATGCCGAGCTGGGGCAGGCTTTCAAGGAGCGCTTCACCCGAGCCTGCGGTGCCGAAGGAGAACGCGCTCCAGGAAAAGAAATTGTTCAGGACATTGTAAGAGTTGCGCGTCTTGGCCGTGCGCGACCGCTCGATGATGTTCGTGGCGCGTCCGAGCCGTTCGAGCGCCGCCTGGTACAGGAGCGCCGCGGCGCCCGGATGCGCGCTCTCGTCCGCCTCCATCCGGGAGGCAAAGAGCCGCTTCAGCCTGTCGAGCCACAGCTCGAACAGTGGATCGGGAGAGCTCTCCTCGCGTATGGCCGATTCGAGACCGTCGAGGAAACCGTCCGCGTCACGGGAGGCGAGACTGGCGTCGATCAACCGCTCGAGTCCCTCCATGACTGTCGGTTGTGCCGCGGCGACGCGGGCGGAAATGCCCGAACGCGAGCAGGCTTCCGCCTTCGAATACGAGCATCCGCACGACCTGCGAAATACGGCGACTCCCGGCACGGCAATCGGCGTCGGATCCATCACACCGCCGTGCATAGCCTTGAGCACGAGCTCGAGGGCGGCCGCGCCTATTTCCAGATGCGGCTGTCGCACGGTGGTAATCTGCGGTTTTGCGTCGAGACAGGGACCGATGTCGTCAAATCCCGTGACGGCCACCTGCCCCGGCACGTCGAAGCCACGTCGGGCGAGCTCCTCCACGGCGGCGATGGCCGCGTCATCATTGTTGGCGACGAGCGCGTCCGGTCTTCTGCCGGCATCTCCCCAGATTGCTTTCACTGCCTTGGCCCCGGCAAACGGATCGTACTCGCCGCTGGACCGGTAGACGAGCGCGGGGTCATACACCAGACCGTGCAAGTCAAGCGCCTCACGATATGCGTTGTAGCGCTGAATGGCGTCCCCACCATGCGCATGCCCCGCGATAAATGCGATGCTGCGCCGATTGTGGGTCTGAACGAGATGCCCGACCATCGAATGTATGCCCGCCCGGTTGTCAACGAATACGGATGGTCTATCGGCGAAGCTTCTCGCAATCAGCACCTTTGGCACGGAGGGCAATGACGCGAGGAATGCCTCGATCTGCTCGTCGAGGAATGTAAAGCCCATGAGGCCGGAGACGACGATGCCGTCGAGGGCCAACCCCTCGATCAGGGAGATCTGGGCAAGCTTCGCGGCCCGCGGTTCGGCCGGATCCGGCGAGCCCTCGATGGCGATCAGCTCGATGCCGCGGGCTTCCGCCGCCCGCAGGAGTCCGCGCCACACCCCGGTTCCATACTCGTAGGCGAGATAGCCGAAGAGAAACCCGATCCGCGGCTGTGCATGAGCCATGTGCCGAGTCTCAGCCTTCTTTTCCCCCCTGTCAATAAAGCAGGGAAAACGAAGTCAGTGCGTGGGCGTAACATGGACTCTCCGCCTTGTATGTGCCATCCTTCATGGAGCCAATCGCGATTGCGCAGGGAGTGAATGACGATGAGATATCTTTTGCTCCAATCGAGCGGACGCACAGCCGGCAATACGAGCCGCGCTCTGGCAATCGTTGAAGCCGCCCTGCGCGCGGAAGCAGAGACGAGAGGAGAACCGCTCGAGCTCGAGCTTATTCACCTCGCGCAGACGGACATCCGGCCATGCGCGGGGTGCAGGATCTGCTTCGACAAGGGCGAGACAGCCTGCCCGCTGAAGGATGATCTTCTTTCGATCAAGGCGCGGATGAAGTCGGCCGACGGGATCGTCCTTGCGGGGCCGGTCTATGTGAATGACGTGAATGGCGTGATGAAGAACTGGATTGACCGCATGGCGCACGTATGTCACCGCCCCGAGTTCGCGGGAAAGACCGCCCTGCTGATCGCCACGACCGGAGGAACGCCCGTGAAACATGCCCTGCGGACCATGGAGGTGGCTCTCTGGACGTGGGGATTCAGAACCGCCGGGAAGCTGGGTCTCGTTACCGGTGCCAATATGCCGGCTGAGGATATGAAGGGGCGGCATTCCGCCGCGCTCATCCGTGCCGCGCGGAGGCTGTTTCAGGACGTGCATCGGAAAGCGTACATGAAACCGTCTTTTCTTTCGCTGATGGTCTTCAGGATCCAGCAGTCAGGATGGGCGAAGTCGGCTCCCGACTCCATCGACTTCGCCTATTGGAATGACAGGGGCTGGCTCGATACCCGGCGGTGCAGCTATTTTTTCCCGCACAGCGCGAATCCCGTCAAGTTGGCCGTTGCCCGGGCGGCAGGCTCGGTCACCGCGGCGTTCATGACCTGACCGCTCGCTACTGCATCATGAGCTCTACGTCGTCGAGATCGCCCCAGTTGCCGCCGTGGGCATCAGCGTACAGCCCCACGGTGCACTGTCGCCCTGTTGCGGCGTCAAGCGAGTTCGGAGTACAATGATGAAACGGTGGGAGGATCACACGCCATGAAACGAGTCGCCCTCACGACGCTGCTTGTCGCCCTCACTGCCTCGCTCTGGGCCTTTGACATTCCCAAGCCGACCGCGGAGATCACGCGTTTCCAGGTCGAGGCGATCAGCCTGCGTGATGTCACCTTCCTCTTTGACCTGTCCGTGAAGAATCCGTACCCGATCAAGATCGCCTTTGACGGCGTCACGCTCGTTTTTGCTGTCGAGGGGACACAAGTCTTCACCACGTCGAGCAAAGGCGGGTTCTCCGTCGGGGCGAAAAGCGAAAAGACGAACACATTCACGGTCACTCTGGCCTATGACGCCATCATCAAGCTCGTGAAGGACTACATTTCCAAGGAATGGCTCAACACGGTGATAAACGGCACCCTGGTGATCCCATTACCGCGCATGCCGGGCCTGCCGAAAAACGTGACATTCACGTACGAGCTGTCAAAGAAAATCCCGGCAATCAAGCCGAAGGTCGAGGTCCTCAACTTTGCGGTGAGGCCCCCCTCGGCAGACCAGGTGAAAGCTGCCCTCATCCGAGCGGGCAAGAAGACGGATCCCGGCAAGGCGCTCGGGGTGTTCAAGGACGTTCTGGCCGGCAGAAAACCCGCCGCGCCGGTGATCGATCCCGCCGACCTCGACGTGCCTCTCACGGTGCAGTTTACGATCGCAATCAAGAATGAGGCAAAGGGACCGCTCGCGTTCAACAGCCTGCATTACAATCTCATCGTGAACGAGGAGCACCTGGTTGCGGGAGACGCGACGGAAGTCGTCCGGAATGCCGACGGAGACCTGGTGACGGTGACGAACGTGTTCAGCTCCTCGAAGATGTCGAAGAGGGTGAAACAGCTCTTCAGCGACAGGCGGGGCACCTTCGGCATCCAGGGAAAAGCCTCGCTCAAGCTGCCCGACGAGATCCGCAAAGAACCGATTCCGCTCAGTTTCGATGAGTCGGGATCTTTCTCCATGCGGTAGACCCCGCTCAGGAACATCAGCGCGCCCCCTCACCCGGCTACCATTCCCAGCGGTCAGTGAAGGTCCGCTCCATTTCAGCGATCTGCTGGTCCGTCTCTCCCTGGCCCGTCACCGGAGGCTTGCGCAGGGTTTTGCGGTTGGCGGGTATCCGCGCATGATGCCGTTGCGGCTGGGTCAGGTTTTCCTTTTCCATCGTCTCGTACATGTCCATACCTCCCGTGCTGCGCACGATAAGGAGAATGTCGCGTCTGCCGCGCGCGCGCATCGGTCCCGGGAACCGTTTTTTACGGGGCTTCGGTCTGAGGACAATCTCGTACTTTGGTCGCAGGGGGAGGGGAGTGCTCCGGGATCAGGTCAGGCCGCGCTTCACCGCGAAAAGCGCCGCCTGCGTCCTGTCGGCGAGATCGAGTTTCGCCAGGACGCTGCCGACATGGGTCTTCACGGTTTTCTCGCTGATGAACAGCTCTTCCGCGATCAGCTTGTTGGAAAGCCCGCGTCCCAGACAACGCAGCACTTCCTGCTCGCGGGAGGTCAGCAGCTCCTCGGGACGGTTCTCCGCGCCTCCCGCTATGCCGCTCACCATGCCCAGGAAATTCCGCAGTCCTTCCCTGACAACCGCGTGGTCGTCCACGATCATCACCCGTACCGCATCGGCTGACTTTTTCGGCATCATGCTCCTCCCGGATCCAACGGAAGCCGCACCTCGAGCTCCGTTCCCTCCGCCGGCGCCGGGCGTATGCAGACCGTGCCGCCCAGCGCTTCGACCCGTTCGCGGAGGGATTGCAGCCCGAAGCTCTCAGGCCGCCGGTCGCCTTCGGGGTTGAAGCCCCGGCCGCCGTCCCGGACACGCAGCGCCGCCTCGCGGGTGCTGAAAACGAGCGTCACTTCGGCTTCCCCGACGCCGGCATGCTTGAAGACGTTGCTCAGCGCTTCCCGCGGGCTGCACGATGCTCAGTGCGAGAAAAACGGCCAGGAGGCCATAGACGATTTCATGCACCGCTCCTTCTTCCGGCGAGCGCAGCAGAACGCGGATAAGCACGGAAAGGTAGCTCAGGAAGTAGAGAATGAACGGCAGCGGAGACTCCGGGTGAAAGAAGGAGGCTCGCTTCGTGGCCACGGTGCGATTCTAGCAGATTTGCCGGGTTTGGCAAGCCGAAGGCAAAGGGCCAAATAAAAGCCGGCTGCTGCCGGCTTTTAAGAAATCCGGACGAGGGACCGCCGTTGGCGGTTTCGATCCCGGATCAACTGGTGGATGAGGGACGTGCCCTCTCTCCACTTACAATGGTAGCACCGTGAAACCGGATCGTCAAGTTCACCACGCCCCTCGCTGTGCCTCCCGGGCGCTCATCGCTCCAGCACTCTCTCGATCTGGGTCATCTGGTCCGGGCTCAAAGGCCCGGACGCAAGAGCCCCGGCGTTCTCCTCCACCTGCTTCACCGTGCGGAAGCCCGGAATGGGAATGGTACGCTCGCTCCGCGCCCAGAGCCATGCGATGGCGCCCTGCGCGAGGGACCGTCCGCCGCTTTCCAGAATCTGGCGGATTGCATCGCGCTTCTGCAGCCACTCCCTGCTCGGCGCCCCGGCTTTGAACCACTTGATCCATTCGGGGCTCTTCTCCCCGCGTATGTCGTCGGCCGAGGGTTTTGTCTCGGCGGTGTATTTGCCGGTGAGGAGCCCCATGGCCAGCGGGCCGCGATTGATGGCGGCAAGGCCGTTCTTCTCGCATACCGCAATCACGGCAGGATTGTCCTCCAGCACATTGAGCTGAAGCTGGATGGAGGTGCATTTCGGCCCCTCGGCAAATACCTGGGCCCGATCCGGGAAATCGGTGCTCCAGCCGTATGCCCGAATTTTCCCTTCCTTGACCAGCGCCTCCAGTGTATCGCGCACCGGGCCTGCCTTGTCCGCCGGGTAGCCGTTGTCGTGGAACTGGTAGAGGTCGATGTAGTCCGTGTTCAGTCTTCGAAGCGAGGCCGCGCATGCCTCACGGATATGCGCGGGGGAGGCATCGCCGCCGCTCACCTGCCTTGTCTTCTCGTCGAAAACCGAGTTGAATTTCGTGGCGATGACCACGTTCCTGCGCCGGCCATCCAGAGCGCGGGCAAGCACGCGTTCGCTGTGCCCCGCCCCATAGACGTCCGCCGTATCAAAGAAGGTGACGCCCAGATCCAGCGCGCGATGCACGGCGCGAATGGATTCCTTGTCATCCACCTGGCCCCAGCCCAGCGGCGCGTCACCGTTCCAGAAGGGACCCCCGATTGCCCAGCAGCCCATGCCAAGGGCGCTGACCTCGATACCCGATCTGCCGAGTGTGCGTGTGAGAGCCATGGGGGGAATATAATGACGGGGGCGAAATCCAGAAAAGCGATTTCTCCTTACGTGGATCGCATTTGTCGGTTATCATGGAGGGCCGAATCCTGATCCAGGAGGCGGCTTTAATGTTCGAGCTGATGTGCTTTGGCGATTCCAACACATGGGGCTATGCTCCGAGAACGGGCGATCGATACCCGCGGTCGGTGCGCTGGACGGGAGTGCTCCAGGCATCCCTGGGGAGTGATTTCCTCGTCATAGAGGAAGGCCTCAACGGCCGCACAACGGTCTGGGAAGACCAAGTGGAAGGCGACAAGATGGGAAAGAGGCACCTCCTGCCCTGCCTGCACTCCCATGCGCCGCTCGACCTTGTCATCCTTCTTCTCGGGACGAACGATCTCAAGAAGCGATACTCGGCGCCGCCGTGCGACATCGCGGCAGGGGCGGGAGTGCTGATGGATATCGTCCTGACGAGCGGTGCCGGGAAGGCGGGCGCCCCACCGGCAATCCTCCTCCTTGCGCCCCCGCCGCTGGCAGCCTCAAGCACGACCGCATTCGGCGGGATGTTCGAAGGCGGCGCGGAAAAATCGCGGGAGCTGGGAAAGCTGTACAGGGAGGCGGCGCGCCTTCGCGGATGCTCTTTCATCGATACCGGTGCAATTATCAAGTCGAGCGAGATCGATGGGATTCATCTCGACGAAAGGGAGCATCAGGCTCTCGGGCAGGCTGTTGCCCGCGAGGTCAGGCGGCTCGCGCGCTGAGAGGTTCGGCTTTCACAGATCGGGCAGTCGCCTGCCCTATGGTCTCCGCCCTTTGACGGCGCTGCTCAGGCGCGTCTCAAAGCCAGGGCAGGAGCACCCTGGCGCGGTAAGCCTGATACTCAGTCGAAAAAAGCGCGGCCAGAATCTTCTCTTCACTTTTCGAAAATATGCGTGACGCGGCATAGAGGATTGCTCCCACCGCGACTCCGAGCCATGTGTCGAGCGCGAGACCCAGCCCCGGCAGCACGAGCAGCGCCACGGACGTGTAAATCGGGTGGAGCATCAGGGCGAATGGTCCCCGGGTGATGAGCTTGCGCCGTGGCACATGAACGAGTACCTGAACCACGGACACGAGCCACAGGGGCACTCCGACAGCCATCAGGACTATTCCCGCGATCAGACCGGGATTTCCCCACCCCAGGTGAAACCAGGCGGGACGGAGAATGTTGAGCGCCACGCCGATGGCAGCAAAGGGCAGGGTGAGCGCCATGACCCGGTCTCCCGCCCCGACAAGCACTTTCAATTTCATAAGGAAACCCCCGGTTTGATGGGACTTGTTCCGCCGGCGCACACCCTAATCCGGCTGCACCCGCCGAGTCAATCGAGAAAGAACACTCGAGAAAGAACACTCTCACTGAGCCGGCTCGATCACCCCGCCTGTCACATGGAGATCGTACCCGCCCAGGGTCTCGGTGTACTCGAATTGCTGCACGCGCTTTCCACTGCTTGAAGACAGGGGCGACTGCGTAACCCCGGATGCATCCTGCACGCCCGGCGTGGCGGCCGCCCTCGGCCTCACGTCCAGCACGATTGTCGGGTTCGAATTCTCATAAAGCCAGACGGTGAAAAGGGCGTCGTCTCCGGGCTGGAAGCCGGGTTTCCCCTGAATAGGGGTCAGCGTGTAATAGAGCCAGCGAGAGAAGCCCGCGGCGTAGCTTGCATATCTGTACTCCACGTAGTACATGCCGGGCAGGGTCTGATAGTATGCTCCCGGGAAGACCCGCGCGGGAATCGATGGATCGGTGCTGGTGATCGAAATGGGCGTGTTTACCCAGTCGAGAGCAATGAAGACATCACCGGCAGGTCCCTTGCAGCCGCTGAGCAGAAAGACCGCCGCCGACGTCAGAATGACGGCAAAGAGCAGGATACGTTTCATGTTTCTGTCCTCCTGATTGGTACAGGAGATGAAACCCCGCCCGAGCGATTTTCCTACACTTTCAGGTCCATTTTTCCCTGATCGCCCGAATTACGTCATAAATCTCGAAGAAGAGGGAAACCAGCTCGGGGTCGAACTGCTTGCCGGACTGCTCCTTGATGTAGAACAGAACGCGATCCTCTTCCCAGGCATCTTTGTAGGCTCTCTTGAAAATAAGCGCGTCATAGACATCCGCCAGGGTGACGATTCTCGCCGAGAGGGGAATCGTCGAGCCCTTCTTCCCCGGCCCGAACTGAAGATTCTTGTCGTGGATGTCCTTCACGACCCCGGGGTAGCCGGTGCCGTCCCACTTCTCGTGATGGTTGAGCGCGACCTCGTAGGCAAGGGTGTCCCACTCCGAGGTCGGATGCTCGAAGAACTGCGCCCCGTAGAGCGTGTGATATCTCATGGCCGCGAATTCTTCTTTGGTGAGTTGCTCCCTCTTTTTAAGGATTGCGTCCGAAACGCCCACCTTTCCGATGTCGTGCAGCATCGAAGAGATTCTGAGGATATCTTTGAAGTTGTTCACTTCCTCCCGGTGGACCGCATGCGCATCTGCCCATTTCTGGTAAAGCTCCACCGCGTACGCCCCGACGCGGCTCACGTGCGGCTGGGTTTCTTCCGGGTCGCGCAGCTCGGTGGTCCTCACCATCTTGAAGACCACGTCACGCAGCAGCAGCGCGCGTTCGATGGCGATGGCGGCATAAAACGCGAATTGGGTGATATAGAATTTCTGGTCCTCGGTGAACGGGATCACGGAGCCGTGCCCATCGAGACGGTTGATGAGCTCGAGCACCCCGACCATGTCGTTCTTGCTCGTCCGGATGGGAACGATAAGCATGGAGACCGTTCGATAGGAGGAGATCTGGTCGAAGTAGGGGTTGAATGAGAAGGGAAAGGACGAATCGATACTATACGCATCGTCGATGAGCAGGGGTTTGGAAGTGGAGGCCACGTATCCTGCGATCGAGCTCTCGTTGATGTCGATCTGGTTGTTCGTATAGATGTACTTGTTGGAGAGAAAGTCCTTGCGGAAGAGCGAGTCGTTCTGCACATAGCTGAACTGCAGCTTCTTTTTCTCCACGAGAAAGATAGACCCGGCATCGGCCTCGGTAAGCGACCGTGTTTCATAGAGGAGGCTGTCCAGCAGAGTGGCGAGGTCCCTGATGTGGTGGAGCTTCTCCTGCTTTTCAAGGATCATGTTCAGTATGGAGGGATCGTCTCTACGCATGCCTGCAAGCATAGCGTCTCCCGGCCTCTCTGTCACGCGCGCAAATGGTGCCCGTCGTACACTACTCCTGCGCGACCGGACTCCCCAGGATGAATCGCACAAACTCGACCACACATGCGATCAGGGACACGCCAATGCCGATCATCAGCAGTATCTTCAGCAGCGTGTTCAGCCAGCCGCCGACAAGGTGAGAGAAGTCCATTGGAAAGACGATAAAAAACACGATGGCTGACAGCAGGCCGGCCGCGGCGAACAGCGCCCGCATGAGCGCCTGGAGCCTTGGCGGGTGGTAGAAGGCAAGCAGCAGGTTCCCGACTACCTGCACGCCGAGGGATATGTTCGCCGCCCAGAGGATGTCGATCCAGCTCTCCAGGATCACCCCCCGTGTCCACTGCCTCCAGAGGAGCAGCGTGTTCAGGATGACGCAGACGATGATGTTGATGACGACCGCCCCGACGAAATCTCCCGTTTTCTTTTCCTTCATCAGGCCATGGTAATTGCGGCGCCTTCTGAATGGCAAGAGGTGCGGCCGAAGGCGGTCAAGTAGAAGCCGTTGCGCTGGACGACCGGGGGGAGTGGTGTACAATCTCATTCATGAACAAACGATTCACGAGTCTATTGGTGCTTCTTGTTCTGGTCCTCGCGCCTTTCGGTCTCTATGCCGAAAGCTTTGACGCGCTGCTTCCCCTGATTGTCGATCTGCCGGGTTGGGAGGCGGAGAAGGCGGACGGTGCGGAGGTCAACGCCTCCGGAGTGCGCGCCATCACGGCATATCGAAGCTATTCAAACGGGGAACGCACGTTCGAGGCCACCATCCTGATCGGCATACAGGCGGCGGCGGCCTGGATGCCCGATTACCGGGACGGCTTCAAGACGGAGACCCCGGAAGGCGTGATGGAGGTCAAGAAGATCAACGGCTTCCTGGTGTTCTACGTGTTCGAGCAGGAGGGAGCATCGGGAGGAATAATCGTTCTGCTCCAGGAGGCCAAAAGCAAGGCGGACCTTCAGTCCGTGTTTTCCGTCACATTCAAAGGCCTCTCCAGGGAGGAAGCCTTGAATACCGCCCAGCGCTTCAGCTGGCAGAAAATGAAGGAGCAGGTGGCATTGATCAAGTAGCCGGCCGTTCGTCTGCAAAATTCCCGCGCGCCCAATACCTGTTGGAAACGTCCCTGCAAATTACTATTTTGATGCCAGGAGCGGATAATGAACGGGATGCAGACATGTTGAGGAGCGGGAGCGCCGGCGAACGGTTCCGCCGGGCACTGGGCGAAGAAAAGCCGTTGCAGATTGTCGGCACACCCAACGCCTTTGTGGCGCTCATGGCCGAGCGGACCGGCTACCGCGCAATCTACCTCTCGGGCGCGGGGGTGGCAAATCTTTCCTATGGTCTGCCGGACCTCGCGGTCACCACACTGGACAACGTTCTGGAGGACGCCCGGCGTATCACCGGCGCGGCAGGCGTGCCTCTGCTCGTGGATGTGGACACCGGTTTCGGGGCAGAGCTCATGATCGGCCGGACCGTGCGGGAGATGATACGCGCCGGGGTGGCCGCGGTTCACATGGAGGACCAGGTGGCCGACAAACGCTGCGGTCACCGGCCCGGCAAGGCCCTCGTGAGTCGGCAGGAGATGGTGGACCGGATCGAGGCTGCCGTCGATGCCCGAAGCGACCCCGGCTTTGTGGTCATGGCGCGCACAGACGCGGTCGCGGTGGAGGGGATGGAGCGGGCCCTGGAGCGCGCGGAGGCGTATGCCCGTGCAGGGGCCGACATGATCTTCCCCGAAGCCCTGGCTGACCTGGAGCAGTACCGGGCGTTCAAGACGGCGACAGGACTACCCGTGCTGGCCAACCTTACCGAGTTCGGTCTCACCCCCGCGTTCACCGCCGCCGAGCTCGCCTCCGCGGGAGTGGACATGGCGTTGTACCCGCTGTCGGCAAGCCGGGCGATGAACCGCGCCGCCCTTCGGGTGCTGACCGCAATACGGGATCACGGAACGCAGGCAGGCGTGGTGTCGGAGATGCAGACGCGCAAAGAGCTGTATGAGCTCCTCGGCTACGAAGAGCTCGAACGGAAGCAAAAACATGGCTGAGTACAGCAAGAACAAGGCTGAGTACAGCAAGAACAGGGCTGAATACGAGCGCAAATTCGCGGACGTGAAGAAGGTGGGCGGGCTGGCCGGCATCGTGGCCGCGGACTCCGCCATCTGCACGGTGGGGATCGAGGGCCGGGGCTTGAGCTACCGGGGCTACTCGATCGAAGATCTTGCCGCGTACAGCAGCTTCGAAGAGGTGGCATGGCTGCTTCTTCGGGGAGAGCTGCCCACGGCGGGCGAGCTTGGCGGCTACCGCCGCACGCTGCGGACGATGCGCAGGCTCCCGCCGGACCTGGCGCGGCTCCTGGAACAGATTCCGCCCGGGGACAACATGATGGGCATCCTGCGCACCGCGGTCTCCCTGCTGGGAAACGTGGAACCCGAGCGCAAGAACGGCGATTCCCTGGCGCTCGCCGACCGGCTGCTGGCCATCCTGCCGTCGATCGTGCTCGCGCGCGAAGGCAAAGAGCTGCCGGACGGAGAGGAGAGCCTGGCCGGCTATTTCCTGCGCGGACTGCACGGCCGTCAGGCCCCCGATGACCTTCGTCGGTGCCTCGACGTATCCCTGATACTCTACGCGGAGCATGAGTTCAATGCGTCGACCTTCGCCGCGCGCATCATCACGAGCACCCTGTCTGACGTGCACTCCGCCGTGGCCGGCGCCATTGGCGCGCTGGCAGGACCCCTGCATGGCGGGGCGAACGAGGAGGCGATGAAGCTGATCGAAGCATATGCCGACCCCGAGGAAGCGGAGCGCGGAATCCAGGACCGGCTGGAGCGCAAGGAAAAGATCATGGGTTTCGGCCATCGCATCTACACGGTCTCCGATCCCCGCTCGGTCGTCATCAAGAAATGGGCGCTGAGGCTGGCCAGGAGCAGCGAGCAGAAGAGGCTGTACGCCGTTGCCGAGCGGATCGAAAAGGCGATGTGGGACGAAAAGAAGCTGTTCCCCAACCTCGACTTCTACAGCGCCCTGGCCTACCGGTTCTGCGGCATCCCGACCGAGCTGTATACGCCCATGTTCGTGCTCGCGCGCATCAGCGGCTGGATGGCCCACATCATCGAACAGAGGTCGAACAACAAGCTCATCCGTCCGATCAGCCGGTACACGGGCCCGGATCCCCGGGTGTACGTTCCACTGGTTGCGGAAGAAAGGGGATGAGCAGCCCTGACCGGCCGCGAGGGGACGGCGCGGTTGACGGTCTGCTGGCCGAAATAGCAGCCTACCTCGTCGATTTTCCCATCCAGAGCGAGTCTGCTTTTGATGCCGCATCCTGGAGCCTGGCGGACAGCCTGGGCTGCGCCATTCTGGCGCTGCGGTTCCCCGAGTGCCGCCGCCGGCTGGGGCCGGTGGTGGAAGGCGCAATCATGTCTTCGGGCAGTCGGGTGCCGGGCACCACACTCGAGCTTGACCCCGTTCAGGCCGCGTTCAACATCGGCGCCATGATCCGGTGGCTGGACTATAACGACACCTGGCTCGCGGCAGAGTGGGGTCACCCTTCCGACAACCTCGGCGGCCTGCTGGCCGTCTCAGACTGGTGGAGCCGCAGGACCGGGGCAGGGGAGCCTGTGACGCTGCGGCGGCTCCTCGAGGCGCAGATCAAGGCTTACGAGATCCAGGGGATACTTGCGCTGGAAAACGCCTTCAACCGGGTCGGCCTGGATCACGTCATCCTGGTCAAGGTGGCAACCGCCGCCGCCGCGACATGGCTGATGGGAGGCGACCGTGAGCGGATCGTGGATGTCCTTTCAAATGCGTGGATCGACGTCGGGCCGCTTCGGACATATCGTCACGCGCCGAACACCGGTGCGCGCAAGTCCTGGGCCGCGGGTGATGCAACGGCCCGCGGGGTGCGTCTTGCCCTCATGGGTCTGGCGGGCGAGCCGGGCTACGCCACGGCGCTCTCCGCCCCTCGCTGGGGATTCCAGGACGCGGTATTCGGCGGGCAATCCCTGCGCATCGGCAGACCGTTCGGCTCATACGTGGCGGAGAATATCCTGTTCAAGATTTCTTTCCCTGCCGAGTTTCATGCCCAGACTGCCGTCGAGGCCGGCCTGGCCCTCCATGGAAAGGTGAAGGACCGGCTGGAGCAGATCCGCCGGATACGCATCCGCACCCAGGAGCCGGCAATGAGGATCATCGACAAGCAAGGCCCCCTGCACAACCCCGCAGACCGCGACCATTGCCTCCAATACGCGGTGGCGGTCGCGCTTATCCAGGGTGAGCTCCGCGCCGAGCACTATGAGGAGGAAGCGGCGCGCGATCCGCGGATCGACCGGCTGCGCGCGCGCACGACAGTCGAGGAGAACCGCGCGTACAGCGCCGACTACCTGGATCCCGAGAAGCGGTCGATCGCCAACTCGCTGCAGATCTTTTTCGACGACGGAAGCGCGACGGAGGAGGTCGCGGTGGAGTACCCCATCGGCCATCGCCGGAGGCGCGCCGAAAGCCTGCCACTCCTGTTCGCCAAGCTGCGGGAGAACCTTTCCGGCCAGCTCCCGCCGGAGCGGGTCAACGCGATCATCGAGGTTTTTCAGGACAGGAAGCGGCTGGAGGAATTGACCGTCCCCGCGCTGATCGAGCTTTTCCTTCGTGCATGAAAAACTGACCGCACTGATCGAACAGCTCGCCGCGCGTGCCGACGAGACCGGCGGCTGGACGATCTCTCCGGAAGAAGTCGCGGGCATCCTCGGTGTCGGACAGGTACCCTTCTGGCGGGCCATCCACGAGACCCGGGACCGGATCGCTTTCGCTGACGCGATCGACGGCTGGAGCGCGGACAGCGTGGGCGATCTGGTGACCGTCCTGGAGCGCCTGCTCGGCGTCGGGCCCGAAGAAATGATGGCCCGGGCCGGCCTTTTCGTGCCGCATCCGCGCGGCATCGAGCTGACCGAGGAGCTCCTGTTCCGCGCGCGGCGCCTGGCCGCAGCCCACGAGGTGCGCGTGGATGACCTCGCCGCGATGCTGCGCTACACCGGGACCGTGCGCGGGGCAATCGAGATCTACTTCGACACTCATATCGACCTCGAAGCGCTTGTCGACGGAAGCGCCGAGTCCTTCCGGGTCCTGCAGGGAATCCCGGCTGTCGGCCGGGCAACCGCAAGGCGCTACCTTCAAAGAATGTTCGCCCGGCACGTGCTGGATCGTCGAGCCCTTCTTGCCGGGCTCGAGGAACGGCTCAGGCTCGCCGCCGCGCAACTTGGGTTCATTGATCCCGAGGACCGCGCACGCGCAAGTGATGCACCCGATTCGGAGGGCCGAAAAGGCTCCCCCCGGCATGCGTGGGCGAAAAAGGTGATGGGTTTCGGCGGTCATGTGGTGACGCCGGATGCCCTGCGCGCGCGCTATCGTGAGCTGATGATGCGCCACCATCCCGACGTGGATCCGTCGGGACTGGAGCGCTGCAAGGACGTCAACGTTGCATACTCCCTTCTCATCGCGGAGGCCGCGACGCCGTCCTGAACGTGCAACTGTAGCAAAGGTTCAGCTAATTTGTTTCGATACGCGCGCGCTCACGTCGCGGCGGCGGCGATCCTGTTCTTCCCGCCCCGCTTCGCTTTGTACAGTAATGCATCCGCTGCGCTGATGAGCTCTTCAGGCAGGGAGCCGTTCTCCGGCCCTGCCGCCACGCCGATGCTCACGGTCACCTGGACCTGGGGAAACGACGAGCCCTGGAGGAACTCCCGGGCAGCAATGGCCGCGCGGATGCGCTCCGCCACCACGACCGCCCCCTCCCTGCCGGTGTAGGGCAGCACGACGACGAACTCCTCTCCCCGTATCGGGCGGGAAGGTCGATCTCACGGATGCAGCTCCTGATCCGGCCGGCCAGCTCGCCCAGGATCTGGTCTCCCGCCAGGTGCCCGAGCGTGTCGTTCATGGTCTTGAAATCGTCGATGTCCATGAGCACGAGCGAGGTGGGGTGGTTCTGACGGAGCGAGCGTTTCAACTCGAGGATGAGGAACCGCTTGAAGTATCCCTGGTTGAAAAGCCCGGTGAGCGTGTCGTTGGTGGAGGCGCTGAGGGCCGAGTGATAGCGCGCCCGCAGCGATTCCAGCTCGCCCTTCTGTTTCAGGAGCCGGCCGACGCGCGCGAGGATCTCCCGCGCGTCCACGGGGGGCATCATGATATCGTCTGCTCCGCTGGACAGGAAGCGTACCCTGCTTTCGGGATCGTTTTCCGGGTCCAGAACGACGAGCGGCGTGAATTGCGTCTCTTCCCGCTGTTTCAGCCTCCGACAGATCTCGAGTGCCTCCGCGCCGCGGCCCTCCGCGTCGAGTATGATCAGGGAAGCCCCCGCGAGGCCCTCGGCGCGGCCCAGGTCCTCCGCGTGCCCGGCGGCCCGCACGTCGAATCCCTTCGAGGCGAGCAGGTCGCGGAGGCCGTCAAGCCCCCCGTTGGCTGAAGAAAGAAGGATGCGCGGCGCTTCCCCCGAACCGGCGAAATCCGCCTCCCCTTCCGGGACGGTTTTTTCACCGGACATCGATCGGAACCGGAGCTGTTCGCTGTATTGCTTCAGCCTGAGGATCGAGGAAATGCGTACGAGGAGCTCGGCCTGATCCACAGGCTTGGAGAGAAACTCGTCGGCCCCCGCCTCCAGTCCGACTGCCTTGTCGTGCGCATCGGAGAGCGCAGTCACCAGGACTATCGGGATCTGAAGCGTACGGACGTCGCCTTTCAGTCGGCGTGTCACCTCGTAGCCGTCCAGGTCCGGCATCCGCACGTCAAGCAGAATCAGGTCGGGGTATTCCTCGGCCGCCTTTCTGATCGCCTCTTCGCCGCTGAACGCCTTGATGACCTCGTAGCCTTTGCTGCGCAGGCCCAGGGCGAGTGAATCGACGACCATCGGCTCGTCGTCCGCCACGAGCACGCGCGCGGTCCCCGCAAGCGTGTGCGCGGCCGGCGTCTCGACAAGGCGGCCGACTGTTTCAAGGAAGGAGCTGCTGGCGATCGGCCGGGTGATGTAGGCGTCGCAGCCGGCCTGAATGGCCTCCTGCCTCAGGTCCGTCGTGTCCGGGGTCACCGCGATCACCGGCAACGCCCGCAGGGCGGTATCTTCCTTGATGATCTGGATTGTCCGCATGCCGTCCAATCCGGGCAGACGCACGTCGATGATGACGCAATCAGGCGAGCACTCGCGCGCGGCGCGAATGCCGTCCTCCGCGTCTGCCGCTTCCACGGTGAGATACCCCCCAGAGTGAGGAGCGTGCGGAGGAGCTTCGTGTTCAGCGGATCATGTTCGATGACGAGCACCGTCCTGTTGCCCATGGTCACCACTATAGTGCATGGAGGCCTGCAACGGAAGCGCGCCGCGGCAGGCAGCGGATTCGGGCGCCGCGGTGAAATCGCAGCCGAAAAGCGCGGCTCCCCCTATGCGCGGGGCCGCCGGGAGAGGGCGTAAGCCTTGAGTTCTTCGCTGCGTGTGAATGCCATATGGCCGCAGCCTTCCGCGATGGCGGCGATCATATTCCCGGGGAGGGCATCCAGAAAGCCTCTGGGCGCCCGTGTGCCGTCGAAGACCCGGCGGGCAGCGTCGAGGTGCGTACGCAGCCCATCGGCGCCGAGGTGGAGGTAAATGAAGAGGGAGAGGGGGGAGTTCTGCAGATCGAAGCGGGAGGCGCTTGCCCTGCCATTTGCCAGCAGGTCGCGGAGAGTCGGGTCGAGCGGGAGATCCGCCGAAGGGCGGTATGAGGGCAGATAGTCGTCCAGCTTGCTTCCCTTCTGCCGTGCGTCGAGGTCCCCCATGAAAAGAGCGACAGGCGCATCGCCGCCGCTGATCTCCGCGAGGGCTTCGAGAATCGCTGCGGTCAAAAGCTTGATTC
>CAWGAC010000031.1:0-70635 GCA_963820435.1 uncultured Spirochaetota bacterium
ACGAAGGAGCACCCCGTCACACACCCGCTTCTTGAGGATCTCCCTCAGGTGGTTCTTGTCGAGAGTGTCGAAAAACTTTCGAATGTCAAGGTCGATTATCCACCCGCCGCCCATCCTCATCAGCCCGTCCCACAGGCCTGCAGCGCATCGTGCGCAGACCTCCCGGGCCGAAATCCGTACGAGCAATCCAAAAACTCCTGCTCGTACAACGGCTCCAAGATCATCTGCACCGCACGCTGCAGCACCTTGTCTTCAAAGGAGGGAATACCAATCGGGCGGGTCTCACTCCCCGTTCCCTTCGGTATGTATACGCGCCTAACTGGAGGAGCAAAATACGTTCCCGCTTTCGCCCTCTCCAGCAGGCTCCTGAGGTTACCCCCAAGATCCTTCGCGTACTCCTCGGCAGTCTGTCCGTCCACCCCCACCGCCGCGTCCTTGCGCGTGAGCTGATAGGCTTCGTGCAGCCACCGCAGGTCGATGTGATGAGCCAGTGAGGTGAAGCTCACCTCGGGATGAATCCTCGCGAGCTACGCTATCCGCCGCTGTTTCGTTGACACGTCTGCGGATTCCATCGCATCCTCCGTGTGTCCCACCGACAGTTCTATGACCCGACGCCTCCCTTCCCTCCACGGGGTTCCTGTGGGTTCGGTTCCCCCGCTTCATCGGTACTGTGAAGGCGCTACGACTTCTCGCTGCCCTTTTCGCCTCGCTTCGTTTCCTTCACTCGGCGATACCATTTATTGCCTGCGTCCTTGCTCTTCGCTCCCCTTGGGCTTCAGGACGCTTCTGCCCACGGGCCAGGGGTTTCTTTCTTCGGTGACCCTTCTCCGGCTTCCGAAGGCATGGAGACAACGAGATCTCCCAAGTTCCTGGGTGACCCTTGTTCGTATTTGCCCTGTTCTTCGACCCCGGCGGGACCTCTACGTCAGGCCATTCGACGTTTCGGTACTGTCCCCGCATTAGCAACTGCGAAGACTCCCGCATTCTGTTCTATCGAGGCTCAATCGCACGGCTTCTACGATCGCTACTATGATGCGCGTCAAGTCGTTACGCCTTCACCTCCTTCCCGCAACTATTGCTTGCGCATCAGCCGCCCATTCGCTGATGTTTCACGGCCCGAAGGCGGGTCATCAAAAACCCGCCGCAGGACACCTACTATGATGCGCGTCAAGTCGGTTACGCCCTCTCCTCCTTTCCGCCGACTGTTGCTCGCGACATCAGCCGCCCCATTCGATAGGTTGTCCACATGGGTCCGAAGGCGGGTCATCAAAAACTCGCCGCAGGACACCTGTGGACAACCGTCGTCGCGCAGTTCCGATTCCGTTGCAAGGCCTTGTTTTCGAGGGGTATAAACACATCGCCCCCTTTTCGAAAATGCGTTGGCGGCCCGCTACGAGCGAGAGAAATCGTGGACTATGGGGCGGGTTACGCTGCACGCGGCTTTTCCCCTTTCTTGAGTTCCTTCGCATAGCTACTGAGCTTCTTCTCGTAAAGCTTCGACTCAGTCCAGCGATATACCTCGCCCGCCAAAAGCATTCGTCGCATCATGGAAAAGATCTTGCGAAGCAGCGCGATTCGAGCGCGCCCGTACCCTTTCCGAGCAACCAACTCCCGGTAGAAGTGAGTCAGTACAAGGGAGGAGTCTACTAGATGGATCACTGCTTGGGTGAAAAGGGTGCGGGTAAGCCCCCGACTGCGTCGGTTGATCGCCCCGTTGTGTGTCACCCCGCCACTGGAGCGCACCGTGGGCACCACCCCCAAATAAGAGTGTAGCCGCCGGGCGCTCCTGAACCGTGTGATGTCTCCTACCTCGGAGAGGAAGACCAAGGCCAACAGTGGAGTCACCCCGCGAATGCTGATGAGCAGCTTTACTTCGGCCTCTATCGGCCTACCTGCCTGGCAGATCTCGTGCGCGAGAGTTTTCTTCTGCTCCTCTACGCTCGCCAGAATTGTCAGGCTGGTGAGGATGCACATCCGACTGGCCGCGGAGAGTTCCACCGTCTTCAGAAACTCTTCTGCTTTGGCGGGATTGTCCGCAAGGCGCTTGCCCAGCGCTCGATCGCGAACTCCATTGTCCAACAGGACCCCGTGGATCTCGTTCTTCAGCTGACGGAGCTGCTTGTTCAACAGCTCGTACAGCCCGAAGAATCTTCTCAACTCCCGCACCACCGGCCCCGGCTGCCAAACCTCCGGCAGTTTCATTTCCCCGCTGCGTGAGGCCAGCCACAACGCTAGGGACAAATTCGCCGCGTCGCGCTTGTCCGTCTTCTGCCAGGAGTCACGGATAATGCGGAAGCGGTAGGCGTCGATCACAACGCAACTGGCTCCCTGGTTCTGGACCTTCTCTGCCCAGTACATCGCTCCCGCGGAGGCTTCCAGCACCACCGCGTCCTCACTACCCAGGCTTTCGACGTAGCCCATGATATCCGCCGGGCTCGCACGAACTTCTCCTCCGTTCCTTCCTCATTGCGCACCGAGATCGTGACATACTTCTTGTGCAGATCTATTCCGTGATACCTCATGCCCCCTCCCTTCTCGAAAAACCTCGGGTCTAAACGAGGAGACTTCCTGGAAGGCGCTGGTGACTCCATCCTACTATTCAGCATCGCCTGTGGCGTGCTAAGTTTTTGGTACGGAACGGCGGTGGGTGGCCTGCCAAACTTGTTAACGTGGTCACTGCTCGTGCCACAAGTCGTTGCAAGGCCATCTACCGTCCTCCTCTTGGAGTCCCGGGTCATCGAGGAATCCAGTATACAGCCACCAACCACCTTGATCATCAAACGCCCTCCAGGAAACTGCAGGGCGCATCATAAAAACTGTCTACGCTTCACGGTCACAGTCACCTGTGATCGCGCAAGACTCGCTTCCGACTGCTGGCCAAGCTTTGTCGGGTTGGATTGGTTACCAGCAGGGTCACTTTGAAAGGTTTCCGTCTGTGACTTCCTCCTTTCCCAAGCTTGCTTGGCGCGAGCTAAACCACCCCCGACTAAAGTCGGGGGGTTTGCGCTCGTCGGCTAAAGCCGACTGGGGCTGACATCACGGCTCTACTTTGAAGTCGGCATCCTGGTCCCGCTCCGGGTCCTGCTGATTCTCGATATAGTGCGCGATCATTTCTTCGGTCACGTTCCCTGTGCTGGCCACGTAATACCCGCGGCCCCATAGATGCCTCCCCCAAAATGCTTTGTTCAATCCTCGGTTCTCCTGCAATAGCTTCCGTGATGTCAGCCCCTTCATGCGCTGCACGAGCCTGGACACCGCCAGTGTCGGCGGCACGCTCACCAGCAGATGCACGTGGTCTCGACTGATATTCCCTTTCACGATCTCCACGTCCAGGCTCGCGCAAATCATCCGTATCAAATCCCTTACGCGGGTTCCTATCTCTTTCCTCAGTACTGGCTTGCGGTACTTGGTGATCCATACGATGTGATACTTCAAGTCGTACACGCAGTGCGATGCTTTGCGATACTGCTTGCTCATCGTACCGCAAGCCTACTAAAGTCTTCGTCTGAAGACGAGGGGGTTTCTCCCCGTCGGCTAAAGCCGACTGGGGCTGCCATCACGGTTCCACTTTGAAGTCGGCATCCTGGTCCCGCTCCCTTTCCTGCTGGTTCTCGATATACTGCGCGATCATTTCTTCGGTCACATTCCCTGTGCTCGCCACGAAATACCCGCGGCCCCATAGATGCCTCCCCCAAAATGCTTTGTTCAATCCTCGGTTCTCCTGCAATAGCTTCCGTGACGTCAGCCCCTTCATGCGCTGCACGAGCCTGGACACCGCCAGCGTCGGCGGCACGCTCACCAAAAGATGCACATGGTCCCGTCTGATATTCCCTTTCACGATCTCAACGTCCAGGCTCGCGCAAATCATCCGTATCAGATCCCTTACCCGGGTTCCTATCTCTTTCCTCAATACTGGCTTGCGGTACTTGGTGATCCATACGATGTGATACTTCAAGTCATACACGCAGTGCGATGCTTTGCGATACTGCTTGCTCATCGTACCGCAAGCCTACTAAAGTCTTCGTCTGAAGACGAGGGGGTTTCTCCCCGTAGGAGACTCTAATGCGGGATAGAAGGTTTGTCGCAGAACACCGTGGTGGACCCCTCAAAAGGCAACAGCACTATCAATTGATCCAATGGGCATGTGACTGTGCGGAACATGTCTTGCATCTGTTCGGCGAACCCATCGATCAGCGGCTGGGAATGGCGCTAGCCGGTAGCTAAAGCGTGGAAGCAGGAAAAAAGCGTCGGTCGGTGACGCCCGAAAAGCATCATTGGGTGCAATCGCGGTAGCAAGGGAAACTTCAAACAAGACGGCCGTGGCCGTAGCTCGGGCTGTCGGACACGCCGTGGCAACGGCTCATATGGCCGATCATTCATTCGGGACCGGAATGGTATGCGTTGAAAGCTGTCAAAGGTGCGGGCGGATCGATAGATGACGAAAGAAAGTGGCAAGATGAGCAGTTGCCCGCAGAGGTTAGGGATCTTGTCCAGAGCGCAAGGAAAATGAAAAACATCTAGTGAGAAGTCTGTGCTACTGTCACCATAAGGATGCTTGAATTTGAGAACGCACCCACTTCGAAAGGCATTTGTCCACGGCGGCGCGGTCGCGCTGCATCCCACGCCCTCGCCATCCCGGGCTCGGAGGTAGATAGGTCTGAGCGCTGTGAGCTGGCGGTCTGGGCCCAATGTACGCCGGTCGCGTCATAACAAATCGTTGCAGTTGTCGCCTTGGGCAGCCTACTGAGAAGGAATGCAGTCCGCCGAACGGGCGCCTGATCGGCTGATTCGGGGCGGCAACTGAACTCTATGTTATGTGGGGTGAGGGCCGCCCAATCTGCAGGATGCCTATCCTTTCTGCTCGCACCTGATGACGTCAGCGGACGGGAGAAGGCGTGGACTCTGCGAGAAAATTGACAAGCATCAGCTCGAATGGTAGCCTTACGCTATGCCGACGGTATGCCGGTTCTACGGAATAATTATCCAGATGTACTACGCCGATCATGGTCCTCCCCATTTCCATGTGATCTACAACGAGTACAAGGCTGTCATCGGAATTTTGGACTTTAGCATCCTCCATGGTGATCTGCCGCCGAAAGCGCTTGGTTTGGTCGTGGAGTGGGCAAAGATACACCAAGACGAACTGAGACGGGACTGGGACTTGGCAATACGGAAGCAGGCGCTCGAACCAATAGCGCCTTTGGAATAGGAGCCACCTATGTATTTTGACGTTACTGAAGCTATCTAGTCTGGGACAGTACCAGATCGATATTCGTTTTGCGGATGGTTCTTCTGGCAAAGTTGACTTGGCAAAATATCATAGAGGAAGGAACGGTCCTTGCCAGACTCAAAGATCTGACTACCTTCAAGAGCTTCGGAGTCAAGTACGGAACAATTGTCTGGGGGGGAGCCTGGAGATCGCTCCAGAGACGCTTTATTTCGAAGCTACCGGGAAAGATGTAACCAATCGGGACAGAAGCAGCGTTGCTTTCTGAGGGCGTCTGTTGATTTACAAGCTTAATCCAATGTTTGAAACGGCGGGCACCGCCGCTGTCGGAACCCACATAACATCTATAACAGCGCCCGCGTCAAGAAGATAATCCAGATTCTTTTCTCCTCCTGTCCCTACATCGATTGAGCCGGTCCCTACCGGAAACATCTATGCGCCCTCATTGGGGCATGATCACCTTCAGCAGGGGTGTCACAATCAAATCGCGTGCCTGAGGCGGCACATGTTATGCCCGTGCTCACCCCTGCCTCGGTGAGACCGCGACGGTTCTCGATACGGCTCATTTTTCGAAAGAACCCAGAATGTCGACTCAGCCAGATGACGGGCCACCGCGCCGATGGCAACGGAGGATCCCTTGCGAGAGCGGATGCGCAGGTAAAGCTTCGAGACGTGGCGGGCAGTCCAGCCACGTTGGGCGTGGTGGGCCGAGATGGCGTTGGCCGCCTCGATGAAGGCCCACTTGAGATACTGATTGGACTCGGTTCTCAATTTGCCGTAGCGAGTCTTGCCGCCACTGGAACTGACCCGCGGCGTGGTGCCGCAGTAGCTGCTGAACTGAGGAGCCGAGGGAAAGCGGCTGATAGTGCCCACCTCCCGCTCGATGACGATGGCCAGCATGTCTCCGACGCCAGGAAGGCTCTTCAGTAGCTGCATCGTCGGGGTGAGGGCGATCAGGTTATGGATTCGCTCCTCGAGGGTGGCGATCTGTAAAGAAAGGAAGTCGAGTAGCTCGAGTTGCTGAGCGAGGCAGCGGCCGGTCTCCGGGGGTAGGCGTGAGAGAGAAGATTCAAGCCAGGATCTGCCTTTCTTGCTGAACAGCTGGGCGCCATCCGCCGGAGAGAGGTTATACTTGGCCAGCAGAGAGTGGATGCGATTCTTGATGGATGTGCGCAGTGCGGTAAGGGCCATGCGAGTACGGGGAAGCTCACGCTGGTCACGCAACGCAGCGGGGGGAAGCCACACGGTGGGCAGGCTGCCGATTCGAAGGAGGGTAGCGAGTCCGTTCGCGTCGAGCTTGTCGGTCTTGTTGACGTGGCCCATCATGAGCTTGGCCTTGGCGGGGTTTGTCAGCAGAGGGAGACAACCTGCGGCTTCGATCTCGTCTGCGATCCAGTACCAATTGCCGACGCTCTCAAGGGCAACGGGAGTTCCACCTGGCAGTTGGGAGAAAAAGGAGGAAACGGCTCCGGGGGCATGATCGATGCGAACTCGATTGAGCACTTGCCCACTGGTGTCCTGGAGCTCAAGTTGAGAGTAATGTTTGTGGTCTGTGTGTAGAAGATAAATTGCATTAATTGGAAAAATTGACTATATTGGTGAGACAGGCAAAAAGGAGGCCGCCCCATGGACGTTTTCGCAGCCGCTAAGGCTGGTGACCTTTCGACTCTGGAAAATCATGTTAGGAGTGGCAGTAGTGTTAATTCAAGGAACAGAAATGGTATGACGCCATTAATAATTGCAGTTGAGAGCGGACAGCTGGATGCTGTGAAACTCCTTCTGAAGGAAGGGGGCAACATAAACGCTACAGATAAGTTCGGGCAAACTGCTCTCATGTTTGCAGCCAGCCGAAATGATGTCAAAAGCGGAAGGTTGCTCCTCAAGTTCAGGGCTAATCTGAACACTGTGGCAAGGAACGGGTTAACAGCATTAGGATACGCAACTGACAAAGCGGGAGCAGAAATGACAAAGCTTCTGAAACAGGCTGGGGCTCGCTGATCTATTGCCACGGGACAAGAAGTGCATTACTTCGGAAATGGCCCGAAAGACGATTCGAGAAGCTTGCGATTGCACTCTGAAATCGTGCATCGATTGCAAAGCAGGTGCGACTAAGGAAATCTGTGATTTTGTGTTAGCATCTATTTTTGTAGAGTAAGATCCAATATTGAATTAGGCTTAAGAGCCGACCTAAAGATCATATTGCTGAATAATTGAAGCGGACCTTTGGATCGCGCATCTGTCTGTAGCTCCGGTCGGCGGCGCAACTCAACTCTATGTTAGGCAGTCCGGGGGTTTTTAGCGCGTGAACTGAAGGTAAAAAAGTGACCGATTTGAATTGAGAAGAACAAACAGTTCTTGATTACCACCAGGCGCTTTGCATCAATAATGCAATAGTATTTGCAGTCTCTTTTCCCCCCATGTTAGGCATCGCTGTTGGCAATCGCGACGTGACCCTTTTTCGCTCGCAAGAGGACAATGGCAAGCACTATACCCATAGCAAGTAAGAAAATATGTTCACGCGCTCCGTGACTCCGAGCCATGGGGTTGGCAATTGCGCGTTGATGCGTGGAGCGTCCAAGGCCGCCAAAACGCCAAAGACTGGTAGGATCAGGATTGTCCCGATCGAGTAGAGGCGTAGCCGCTTCCCCGCTGTCTGACTTCTCGGCTCCGCGCAGATGCATTGGGAAAAACAGCAACGTCACGAGTCCGGCGGCCCGTATCCGACCAACAGGACTCTCGTGAAGCGCAGGGAGCGTTTTCGAGCAACCGATCCCCAGACGCCCATTCAGAATGCGATCACAAGCGCACCATACACGCTGAAAAGAGTAACGATGAATGGTCTGGTCGGAGCTCCAATAGCCATAAGCTCGCTGACGGATTGAGAAATATAACTGTAATCATTCCATCGCATGGCCGCTGGTTCGTATACTTGCACTGTATGACGCCCGAGACGTGGCAGGAAAGTTGTCGGACTATCCGAAATGACAACCACATGACAAGTCCTCGGAGTTGTCCGCCTGAAAGGAGTTCGGAGCCCGCGGCCTTGTCCCGTTGAACTGTGGGTATATTGCTTCGGGCGGGGCGGCAGATCAACTCTGCCAATGTAGCGCCTGAATACTGGAAGGGAAAGGCGCGAGAAGAGAGCCTGTCCTTGACGGATACTTGCCCGTGGCGTAGCTTCCGCGATGTGGAATCGCGAAAGTACGATGATTCTGCGACAGGAGAGTAGGATATGTCTATTCGAATGGTTCAACTTGGAAGTTCAAGGCACAAAGACGAAGGGCTACGAATTGGGACCGTTCGAAGACCGCCACGCGGCATACAGAAGGCTGACTACGCAAAATACGATTTCTATGATGTATGGCTTCCCCAACTGGCTCCGAGCGCAGATCTGGTCAGGCAGGCAAGACAGGGCTTGGAATCGGCCGCCAGTTGGAAATTGTTCGAGAAGCAATACACTCGTGAAATGTTATCTCCGGACAACCAAAGGCTGCTGATTTTTCTGGCTGCCCTTTCAAAGAAAACCAACTTTTCATTGGGCTGCTATTGCGAAGATGAAGAGAAATGTCACAGGTCCACATTGAAGAAATTTCTTCAAGAGCAGGGCGCATCTTTTCGATGAGGAATGGCGAAAGCGTGCGCCATGAATAACGCAAAGGAGTCGCCGCAAATGCAGCCCACGGTTTCCGTCTGGAAAGAAGAGCGAACAATCGAATCCTTCGATGTTGACACGAACGGGAAGCTGAAATGTCATGCGCTTTCTGCTTTCTTGTTGAATAGCGCTTGGAAGCACGTGCAGAACACGGAAATCGGCTTTCAGAAAATGTCTGCGCGCGGCCTTATATGGGTCTTATCCAAGTTGCAGCTATCAATCGAGAGGATGCCAGACTGGGGAGATCAGATAGTCATTGAAACATGGAGCAAAGGTATTGAAAAGTTGTGTGCCCTCAGAGATTTTCTGGTCCTTTCAACTGGCGGCGACAAACTTTGCTTGGCAACATCGGCATGGTTGATACTTGATAGGAAATCATACAGACCGCAGAAGTTGGATCAATTGATGAAAGATTTTCCCTGCATTCCCGAACGCAGCGTAATTGATACGAACTTGAAAAAGATCCCTGAAGTGAGCGGCGGTCAATCCCGCAGCGAATTCCATGTTGCATACAGCGATATCGATGTCAACAAACATGCGACTGCGACGAGATATCTGCAATGGATTCTGGATAGCTGCCCGATAGAAATGTTGACGACCCGGGATTTGAAGGCTGTGGAAATCAGTTATCTTTCTGAAGCCGTTTTGGGGGATCGTATTTCGGTGTGCATGGCAAAAACGGATGACGTGGAGGTATGCAGCATCCGGGGGATCCCAAGACAACCAGGAGCTTTGCAGGGCTCGAATTGAGTGGAAGGAGCTATTGAACATGAGAGGGAATTCGGTGTAAGCTCAGACAGATGCGGCCACCGGGTTCGTCGCAAGAATCCAGCCAGCCGCACGGTTCTTCCGGTTATCGCCCACCATCATAGAAGTCAGGATCCAGTCAGTCTGTGGAGATCTTTTGACGCGGGGAAGCAGGGGGTCTTATATGCACTATCGCACTCTCGGGCGTACGGGCATCGATGTCTCAGCCCTGGGTTTCGGGTGTATGCGGTTGCCTACCCTGGGCGCTCCGGACCGGATCGACGTGGCTGTTGCGACACGCTTGCTTCACGATGCGATCGAGCGGGGCGTCAACTACGTGGACACCGCGTGGTTTTATCATGCGACGAAATTCGGGCAGGCGGGGCAGAGTGAGCCGTTCGTCGGAGGCGCACTGTCAGGCGGATGGCGCGATAGGATTCTGCTCGCAACGAAGCTGCCGCAGCAGATCATCAAAGCACGGGAGGACATGGACCGCTTTCTCGCGCAGCAGCTCAAACGGCTTCAGACTGACCATATCGACTTTTACCTCGTGCACGGACTTGACGGAGAGGCGTGGAACCGCATGCGGGACCTCGGCGTGCGGGAGTTTCTGGACAGCGCACGCGAACGCGGGCGTATCCGCTTCCCGGCGTTCTCATTTCACGGCCATTCGGATGACTTTCCCCGTATCATCAACGAGTACGATGGCTGGGCCTTCGGGCAGCTTCAATACAACTACATAGATACGAGCTACCAGGCGGGCTACGCGGGACTGCGTCATGCGGCCGAGAAGGGTCTGGGCGTGGTGGTGATGGAGCCATTGAAAGGTGGACGCCTCGCCAAGAACCTGCCTCCTGAGATGCGGGCGGTCTTCGACAAGCGACCCGAGGGTTGGAGCCCCGCCGAGTGGGCCCTGCGCTATTGTGGACAGCCGGGCGTCAGCCTCCTGCTGTCAGGCATGAACGATCCAGCGCAACTGGAAGAGAATCTACGAGTCGCCGATGTCGCCAAACCCAATTCCCTGACCCCCGAGTATCTCGCGGTGTACGACGCCGCGCGGGCAGCGATGCGAGCTCGGATGAAGGCTGACTGCAGCGACTGCCGCTACTGCCAACCATGTGAGCAGGGCGTGGAGATTCCCGAGTTGCTGGCCGCGCTCAATGCCGCCTCGATATGGGATACGAAGGATCCGTGGCTCACCGGCTACAGTCGGATTGGGGGAAAGCCCGACGCCTGCACCGAGTGCGGCGAATGCGAGGATATCTGCCCGCAGGGGCTCCCGATACGTAAGCTGCTGAAAGAGACCGCGGGTACGTTCGTACTGCAGCACACCTGATCCGGGAGGGCGAATGCCTGCATCGCGAGTCCTCATCATCCGTCTGCCCTGCCACAAGATCTTCCCGACCGGACCGCTGTACCTCCTCTCCGCCCTCAACCGCGGCACGCCCCGGCCCCGTCTCCGCATGCTCGATCTGGCACTTTCGCAACCCGCCGACCGGATGCGCCTGGTCATGGAAACCGCCGCGGAGTTCCGACCGGACGCAATCGCGTTTTCGTGGCGGGACATGCAGATCTTCTCTCCACAAGACCTGGACGGTGCGATGAGGGATGCGTTCGTCTTCTTCCACGACCCCTCGCTCCTCAAAAAGGCGGGAGCCGCCCTGCACGGCCTCGCGGACATCACCGTTTACAAGTCTTCGATCGCGCGCAACATCGGCATCATCAGGCGCACTGCTGCGTGTTCCCTCGGCGCAGGTCGCAGTCGGCGGACCCAGCATCAGGATCTTCGCCGACAGGGTCCGCGGGCGGCTTCCGGGCCGCGTGCGGGTGTTTCCGGAAGGCGGGCTGGAGACCTTCTTCCAGTACCTTGGTATCCAGCCGCCGCCCGACCTCATCGAGCCTGACATGAACCTGGAGGACGTGGAGGAGGCGTTCCCGCAGTGGCGGTCCTACAAGGACGAAGTGGTGGGAGTGCAGACCAAGCTGGGCTGCCCCCACCAGTGCCTGTACTGCCTGTACGGGTTCTGATGCGCATCATCTCATGCGCTTCTTCCGCCGGCACCCCGCACGCCATGATCTCTTCTTCAGACGCCAGCCCGTAGTTGCCGCGGAATATGTATTGGGCCTGCGAGCGCACCTGGTCTTCCAGGCCGATGAGCATCGGCTTGCGGCCGGTATTGTTCAGATGGCCGGGAATGATCATTCCCTGCCGGTAGAGCATCTGGAGCACCGGGAACTCGGAGAGATTGGTGAAGCAGCCCTTCTGGATGGGTGAGTCGCAAAGCAGGATGGCGTTCGGGCCCGTCTCATGGCTGATCCCCGCCTTCTGGCGCTGCGCAATCAGCCCGCGCTTCATCAGGTGCTTGACGCTGTCCGCCGGACACCCGCAGAGGATTCGCAGATCAGCTTCCGGCACCTCGACCCAGAAAATGCCGTTGGAGACTTTCAGTTTTTCCATCTGGGGCCCCTTTTACCTCAGTATAGCCGTGCGGCAGGGGGGGCGCCAGCAGGGGGATGGCAGGGGACCCACGAAGGAATGTCCCGTGTCGATGGTGACCCCCACGTTCGGCAGGCCCATCTCCCGCGAGCCGGCTGCATATGCTACATGGCCATTACATTGAAGAACAGGCTGCATTGGGATGATGCGTTGGACGTGTGGGGGGTGCATGGTGTCGGCGGAGTGCTCGGCATTCTCTGCCTAGGTGTCTTCGGGAGCGCGGCACTGAATCCGTCCGGCTTCGACGGGGCCCTTCGCGGCGGCTGGGCTTTCCTGGGGAAACAGGCTGTGGCAGGATTCGGCGCAGCCGCCTACGCCTTTCTCTTCACCTATGCCGCCTTGTGGGTGATCAACAAGATCACGCGTGTTCACGTGGCGGAAAATGAGGAGGAGGTGGGTCTCGATTCAGCGCAATTGGGAGAGCACGCCTACTTGTAAGACTACTGAGCCGCCTTTTCCGTATCTTTTTGAAAAAAGCCTTGACAGGATCTATTTTCGCCCCTATTATATCAACAGGCATTTATATCTATGGCTATTTATATGAACGAGCTTGAAACCTTGAGCGCTTTGTTTCAGACCCTTGCAGACGTGAATCGCCTTCGGATCATATTCTACCTGGAGAAGGCTGAGCGCTCGGTGAACGAGGTGGTGAAGGCTCTCAAGCTCTCACAACCCCTTGTCTCCCATCACTTGAAGGTTTTGAAGCAGGTCGCGATCGTACAAACCACGCGCGACGGACCCTTTGTGCTTTATCGGCTCACTGACAACAAGATCATCGCGTCACTCAATCGCTTTCTCGCGTAAGGAGGATTCTGTGGGTATCAAGGAGAAGATGATGGAAGGCATGATGGACAAGATGTCCGCCGAGGAAAAGCTGAAGGCAATGGAAACTATGATGGAGAAGTTCCTCGGCGGAATGAGCGCAGAGGAGCGCGGCAAGATGATGGCCGGCATGATGCCGAAAATGATGGGGGAGGGGGGCCCAATGGGAATGATGCGCATGATGATGGGCGGCGGAAAAACCGCGGAAGCAGGCGGCGAATCGCCATGGGACATGTGCAGAAAGATGATGGGCGCGATGTCGGAGGGCGCGCAGACCTCGCGGTTCGCCACTCCTGAGGTGCGCGGTCTATTCGACGAATGGGCGGCGCAGATCGAGGAAGAGATGCTGCAGTTTACCAAGGAATCAGGGGAAGTGGACGTGGACAAGGCAGCCGAGCGCTTCAAGCTTTCAACGGAGAGCACGATCTATTTCCTGACCCGTCTCGCGCAAAAGGGAAAGATAAAGTTCGGAAGCAAGCAGGAGGCGTAGATCAGCCGCGAAAGGGGTGGCCATGAAGAACTCCGTGGATCTGGCTCCTGTTCTCTCGTTTCTCAAGCAGCTTGAAAAGAACAACGACAGGGCGTGGTTCGAGGCGCACAGATCCGACTATGAAAACGCCCTGGGGCGATTCGAGGATTTCGTGGCAGCCCTCATCATGGAGATCTCGGCTTTCGAGGACCTGGCGGGAGTTGCTCCGAAGGACTGCATGTTCCGCATATTCCGCGATGTGCGGTTCTCCAAAGACAAGAGCCCATACAAGACGAACATGGGAGCGTCGATCGGCCCTGCAGGACGCAAGTCGAAGGGATACCCCTACTACCTCCATATCGCACCCGGCAATCACTCCATGCTGGCCGGAGGGTGTCACGAGGCGTCCACAGAACAGCTTGCCAGGTGGCGGAGCGCAGTAGACAAAGACGCCTCGACCGTGAAGAAGCTCATCGGAAAAAAGGACTTCGTTGCCGCCTTTGGCGGACTCACGGGAGAAAAACTGGCCAAGGCGCCCAGGGGCTACGCAGCCGATCATCCGGATCTCGAGCTCCTCCGCCTGAAGCAGATCACTGTCATGCATACTGTCACCGACAAGGAGCTGCTGTCACCTTCAGTGGTGCAATCGAGCGTGGCCATCTTCAAGACCATGAAGCCGTTCCTGGACTACCTGGGATTGATTCTGCCGGGGATGGCACGACCGTGACGGTGAGGCAGGCGCTCTCTTAGTATCCTATCGCCGTAAGTCCCGGAACCCTCAAGCGACTCCGGGGGAAGCAAGGTTTTCCCTTCTGCGAGCCGACGCCTCACTATTTCCAATACCTCCCCGGGAGTTGAGGGGGTTCCCGGGAATATAGCCCTTCGTACCAGGGAGATGGTCTTTGTGGCCATGCATGAATTATGCATGGATTAGGTTGGGAAGTCGACTGGAAGTCGCCAGCAGCCCTATCCAATATGTTGACATATTTATGGCCTCTAGATATGCTTTTATGTATGAGAACGACAATTGATATTCAGGACGATCTGCTCATCGAGCTGAAACGCGTAGCTGCGGAAACCAATCGCACGCTCAGAGACCTTATAGAAGATGCCATAAGGGCGGCGCTGGTGCTGCGTCGGTCTGAGCCAGCCACTGCGGGAAGCCGTCCGATCGTCACATTCCGGGGCAGAGGCGTTCAGCGAGGCGTGAACCTGAACAGCATGAGCGAGCTGCTGGACGTCATGGACGACGTTCGATGATTCTCTGTGACGTCAACGTTCTCATTTATGCCCATCGCGAAGAATGCGAGCGGCATGATGAATACCGAGAGTGGCTGGAAGGTGTGATGCGGGGCGGGTCAGCGTACGGTGTTTCCGACCTGGTGCTCAGCGGCTGTCTTCGCATCCTCACCCATCCGCGGATTTTCGATCCGCCGACTCCTGCCCCGACGGCGATGGCCTTCGTCCGCCAGTTGCGGGAGGACATACACGCGGTTGTGATTTCCCCTGGACCTCGGCACTGGGGCATTTTCACGAAGCTTTGTGAGAAGAGCGAAGCGCGGGGGAACATTGTGGCGGATGCGTACCTTGCTGCTCTGGCGATTGAATCGGGCAGCGAATGGATCAGCACAGACAGGGACTACGCGCGTTTCCCAGGCTTGCGCTGGCGTCATCCACTCGAGGCACCTCGCGTACGCCGGCCGGAATGAACCGAGGGCGGAAGGAGCCGAGCGCAGGACGCCCAAGTGCTGAGGCCGGACCGGCATCACGCGGCCTGTTCTCATTCGTAAACGTCCCGCCTATGTCCAACACGTACCACGAGAATCAACAGTCTATGTGAATACTCACGATAGATCACACGGTACGATCGCAATCGAAGCCGATAGTATCCCTTCCAGTCACCGTGGAGCCTCTTCAATCTGCCCGTTCGGATCAGTGCCTCCACGTAGCTCCGGGAATAGTTGTTGATGAATCTGTCCAGACTGTCAAGAATGAAACGCTGGTCGGGTCGATCGATCCGCTTGAAGTCTTTCAGGACCGCGGGGTCGTATTCAATGACCCAGGACAAAGGCTAGATTCCCAGCGCCTTACGCAGTTCTGCGGGCGTGAGAGGCTTGGTTTTTCCCGCCTCAATCCGACGCGCCCGCTCCCTTGCAATATCCAGGTCCAGCATGTCGAAATAGTAGGAGAGGGCATTGCTTATCACGTTGCTCCTGGTGTGTCCCAGGACTTCCGCCATTGTGTCCAGCTCCTTGTCCAAGTGGGCTGGAATCATGATATTCCTCCGCACGCGCTCCATACTGACCACCTGAGCAATATTATACACACGTTTCAACACACCTCCAAGCCATCCGAGCTTGTTCATCACTCATTTTCACACGCCCCTTTCTTCTACGTGCTTGCGTAAAGGCTCGCTGCCGTGCAACCTTATGGGCGACAAAAGGACGAAAGGTGGCCGAATCATGAAAGGCATGATGATGTCTGCTCTCGCCTGCCTGCTGCTGGCCGCATGCGCAGCAACGCCGTCGACGCCGACGGCCGCGCAGCCGACGGCCCCGCAGCCGACGCGGGACTTCGGCCGCACCTCCTGGGAGGACCTGGCGGGACGCGGCTTCGGGGATCTGCATTCCTCTTTCAACGGAAGCGCCAACGAATCGCTCATCTTCGGCAGCCTGGAAACAGCGGCGTCTTCTTCCGCGGTGCCGGCCCCCTTGCAGCCGTTCATGGGAAGGTGGGAAGGGTATGACTACGGATACCCCGTTCCGAAGGACATAAAGGTGGTCCTTTTTGTGCAGGACATTTCCGACGGACAGGGAACGGCCCTCCTGTGGGCAGGCACCAACCTCCAGAAGCCCAGGGACATGAAAAAGGTCCATTTCAAGGTCGATCTGCAGCCCGAGCCCGTTCTGTACTGGAGGGCGACATGGCCCAACGCCCACGCTGATCTCACGTTCCGTTTCGACCCGGCGTCCGGCAGTCTCATGGGTCGGGCCGCGTTCAAGGCGTCCCAGGGCTTCCAGGCTGTATGGGACGTCAGGCTGACGCGCGATCGCACGTTCACTGTCTGCCGGGACTACCCGGCATGGCTGGCCGAGAAGGGAATCCACGCGCGGGCTTTCGAGAACCCGGAACTGGCGCGCTTCGGCGCGGGATACCTCGAATACCTGCCTCCCGGGTACGATCCATCGTCATCGAAGGAATGGCCGCTCATCTTCTTTCTCTGTGGGACCGGGGATCGCGGGACCGACATCGAGCTCCTGGCCAAGGCCAGCCCTTTCATGTACATCCGCCAGGGGCACAGCCTTCCCTGCATCATCGCCGCGCCCGGCCTTCGCGACACCCGGGATTACCGATCCTTCCCCACGGCGTACATGCGCGGCGTCCTGGAGGAGCTGTTCTCGCGATACCGCGTTGACCGCAGCCGCGTCCTTGTCACCGGGCTCAGCATGGGCGGAGAGGCCACCATCAGGTTCGTGCTGAGCTATCCCGAGCTGGTGGCCGCCGCGGCGCCCCTGAGCTTCGGGGACATCCGCTACGCGGCTGCGCTTCGGTCCGAGGGATTCGAGGTCCTCACCCGGCCGTACAGCGCCGCGGCCGCGGTGCCGTTCTACTACGTGAACGGCGGCATGGACCCCATCATCCCGCCGGAGGCCGTGAAGAAGACGGTGATCGCCATGAAGGAAGCGGGCATCGACGTGACCTGGAAGTACTGGCCTGACCACGGCCACGACGTTTGGACGGATACCTACAGCGATCCCGCGTTCTATGAGTGGCTGCTGGCAAAGCACAGGTAGCGGTCAGCCTGCCGAGGCAGCAGCAATTGACGGAAAAGATGGGCGTACTGATGCTATATTTGTGGATAATGGCGATCGAAACGGAGGCAAAAGATGGCTGACTATACATTTGACGGAAGGCGGCTGATAAAGAAAAGCTCGGGCCAGAAGCTCGCAGAAGTCGACAGGAACAACATTCGGTCCACGAACGGCGCGGTATTTGGCGAAATCCAGGGCAAGAACCTTCGGGACAACCATGGCAAGAAGGTTGCGGAATTCGACGGCAAGGACGTCAAGGACGACAAGGGCAAGAAGGTCATCAGCATCAAGGACATCCAGAACATCATAGAAGGCGCGGCCGGGATCGAAATGGCCGCACTGTGGTACTTCTTCGTGAAGGACCGCAAGGAGCACGCCGGCGTGCTTTGACGAGCGCTCAGCCGGCCTTTTTGAAAGCACGGACAGCATCGTCTTCGCTGATGCCGGGTATCCTCGGCATGGGGCTACACGGTGACGATCCGCTCTATGATGGGGAGTTTCGACTTTTCTTCTGATGCCGCGTCCGACCATTCACGGATTGCCGATTTGATATTTTCCAGTGCCTCATCAAGGGTTGCGCCTTGAGAATGACATCCTCGAAGTGCCGGACAACTGACCGAGAAACCCTCTTCCGATTCGACCAACACGACCCTGTACTTCATCATCATAAGGCTAATGAGTCCTCCATAGTTCAGTCAAGGACAAGCTCTATCCCATCGCAGTTCATGCATGGAATAACGGGCGCGCCATCACGCCGTTTTAGTCGGCCATTTCCGCGGATCACTACGACATCCACCTCGTGCGGCTGCCTGTCCGTCACTCCTCGACAAACTTCTCCAAGCGATCGAGCGCCTTGTCCCACTGGATCGAGATCTCATCCAGGCAGCCGCACGCCTCTTCCAGGTGGACCGGATCCAGTGCCCAGATGCGCTCCCGCCCCTGGCGGAGGTCGCTGACAAGGCCTGCGCGGAACCTGGCGACAAGCGCCAGCCGGGTTGCATCGCCAAGGGCCGCGAAGACCGGCGCCACATGAGCCGGGTTCGCCGCAGCCGTGCTATTTGCCGACATTTCGTTCGATGTTCTTGATCTGTTCGGTCCAACCCCCGTCATTCATTCGAAAGGATTCCGCCCGGCGCTCCGGCGGGAGGCTGTCGAAGCCGGATTCGACGAGAGTGTGCCGCGTTCCTTGACAATAGGACCATGGACTTATTACTATGGTCTTATGAAGCGAGTTTCACCGGTCAAAGTTTCCAAGTCGAGCTTCAAGCCGAAAGCGTTCGAGTATTTCCGGCTGGTCGAGGAAAAACGCCAGGAAATTCTGATTACGGATCACGGCCGGCCGGTTGCGCGGATTTCGCCGGTCGATGAGGCTGACGAGCACGAGCTCTCCGCGCTGCGCGGCCTCGTGGTGAAATACCGTGAGCCGTTCGAGCCCGTGGGCTCTGAAGACTGGGAAGCGGCGCGATGATCGTCCTCGACACGCATATCTGGATCGGATACATCGACGATCCGGCGTCGCTGCCGAAGCCGGCACTGAGTGCCATCCGCAGCAGGCGGGAGCCTGTAGGGATCTCGTCAATCAGTGTCTGGGAGGTCTGCATGCTCGAGCGGAAGGGCCGGCTCGAGCTGCGCATCCCCGCAGCATTGTGGGTGGAGAAATGCGAACGGCTGGCGCTTTTCCACTTTGTGCCGGTCGACAATACAATCGCTCGGCTCGCCGTTGAACTTCCCGAGCCGATCCACGCCGACCCGGCAGACCGAATCATCATTGCCACAGCCTTGTCACTCGGAGCGACCATCGTCACGAAGGATGGGAAGATCCTGGCGTACCCACATGTGAAGACGCTGTCGCTTACTACCTCGGGCGGTTGAAGCTGGCGAACGCGTCATATTCACGCGAGGTGGCTGATGCCCTTATTGCCGAACAATTTCCAAGGTGATCGCTTTTGTAACTGTAGATGCTGCGCGGTCCGGCTCTGGGCACCGGTCGAATCCCGCCGTCCTCCAGCTCAGTCGGCCGCGCGCAACTGGTCTATGCTATGGACGCACTCTCAAGAGGATGCGCCCTCTCCCGTGCCTTGTCTGGCTCAGGTCCTGGGCGGCCCCGGCTTCAGCGAGCGGGAAGATCTTCCCAAGTTCGGTACGCAGCGTCTTCTCGGCCGCCATCTCGCCGATCATCTTCAGCTTCTCCGTCGGACCCCTTCTTGAACCCAGGGCCTTCACGCCATGTTCCCTGGCCTTTTCTTCCGAAATCATGCCGGACACGGTCACGAGGGTGCCTCCCTTCCTTAATAGATCATAGGATTTTTCCAGCGTTTCCCCGCCGACTGTGTCGATGACGACGTCCGCATTCTTTATTTCCGTTTCCAGCGGACCCTTTGCATAGTCCACAAAATTCTCCGCCCCTAGGGATTTCACAAAGTCCTTGTTGGCAGCGGAAGCAATCCCGGTCACTCTCGCTCCCCTTGCTCGGGCGAACTGGACCGCGAAAAGTCCAACGCCTCCAGCGGCGCCCTGGACGACAACTGTTTGTCCGGCCTTGATTTCCGCATCCTCGACGGCTTGCCAGGCCGTCAGCGCTCCCACGGGCAAAGTTGCGGCCTGCTCGAAGCTCAGCCTATCAGGCTTTGCTGTGACGTCGCCGGCCGATGCGATTGCGTATTCGGCGTAGCCCCCTTTTGCAATACCAAATACGGCCTGTCCTTTTTTCAGGGTCTTCACCTCGGAACCAAGCTCTTCTATGGTACCGGAAACGTCGATGCCGGGGACGAAGGGAAGCTGCAGGGGCATGTAATCCTTGAGGTAGCCGGCCCTGAACTTCCAATCGACGGGATTGACCCCGGCGAAATGTACCTTGATCAAAACCTCATTAGCCTTGGGCGCAGGCCGGGGGATGTTTTCCAGGACCAGTTTTTCAGAACCGCCATACTCGTGGAAACGCATTACCTTGATTTCTTCAGACATAGGACACTCCTTCTTGAATTGTCCCGGGTTCTTATGATTCTGCTGTTTAACTTACGCAACTGAATGCGGGGCGACAACTCGTGCTTATGCTCGCCGCACACTATGCGTGCTTCCGTACAGAGCGCGGCTGTTGTTGTCATTACAATCTCACAGGAGGGAGTGGATCAATGGAAGTCATGCCTTTCATCAAGGAGACCCTGAGCGGGTTTTCCAGGCACAAGGCCTCCCAGGTCGCGGCTGCCACCACTTACTTCACCATCTTCTTCCTGCCCGTCATCCTTGTGAGCATAATCTGGCTGGCGGGGCGGATCCTCGGCACGGAGACCACCCAGGTCGTCCTGTACCGCCACCTGCAGCCGCTGCTGGGCGGGCTGGAAGTCAAGCAGGTGCAGGTGATGATCCACAACGTGCGGGCCCAGTGGACCGGCAGCACGCCGTCGATCGTCCTGGCCATCGCGCTCTTCATGTACGGACTGGTCGGCTCGTTCCTGCAGCTTCAGAGGGCTCTGAACGCCGCCTGGGATGTCCAGCCGAGCCTGAAGAAAGGAGGGATGGCCCGGTTTGTTGCAAAGCGGCTTCTTTCCGTCCTGCTGGTCGCCGCGGCCGCCTTCTTGATGCTGGTGTTCTTCGGCGCCAGCGTCGTCTTCTCCTCCTTCGGCCATCTGCTGAGGAAAATGCTGACTGTGGAGACAACCGCCCTCATCCTCTGGGGCGGCAACTGGCTGGTGTCCGTCGGGGCCATCCTGCTGCTGGCGGCGGCCATGTTCAAGATCCTCCCTGACGCCAGGGTCGATTGGAGAGACGTGTGGCTGGGTGCGATAGTGACCTCGGTGCTTTTCAACGCCGGCAAGTACTTCGTTGCGCTCGTCGTCAGCCACCTCAGCTCTGCCGGAGTGTTCGGGGCGGCCGGCTCGGTGATCATCCTTATGATATGGATCGACATCTCCATGATGGTCCTGCTGCTGGGTGCCGAGATCGTGCGGGTCTCCGCGCGCCGCCGCGGCAAGAGCATCCAACCGGACGGGGGAGCAGTTCGTGTCCAGACGAAAGGCCCTGAGCGATAATTCGTATGACATCCCATCGTGGTCGGCACGATGGTTGGCATTACGCCCCGGCAAAACGTTTGCAATACCCTTCGATCTTTTCCGCGAGGTCGAAAAGCTGAGGCGTGGCATCGAGCGTTTGCCGGAAGACGGATCTCAGATCATCCGTCTCGTATTCGTGGACGATATCGTTTCTCAGGTCCTTAAGGTCTCTCACGCGCTCGGCCGAATCGACGATCCCCCGTTTTTCTGCGCGATTCACCACATCCAGAAGCGTCCCGCCGTCCTCCAGCTCAATCGCATCAATGCTTCGGAACACCTTGTTAAGAATGACATCGAGCATCCGCGCATACCTGCTGGCAAGGTTTTCGAAATCGTCGAACTCATCCTCCGTGTACTGATCCTTCACTCCGATCCGGGTGCACTTTGTATAGGAACGCTTGAGCCATAGAACTGATTTTCGCATCCCCTCGAGGTTTTCCAGGAGCACTGCGTGAATGTCAGCCGTCATTTGAGGAGGACTCCGGAGCGCTGCGCCACTCGTGCCATGGGATTGGACAGGTCGGCCGCCACGAGGATGTCGATCTTTTGCTCTCCGATGGCGTCGCAGATAGCCCTGCGGATTCGGCTTCTCTCTAAAGGCCCTATGACGGCGGACCTTACCAGGAGGTCAATGTCCCCCCCTTTTTTCGCGTCATCAACGCGAGAGCCAAAGAGGAAGACCTGGGCCTGCGCATCGTAGCGATGGACAGCGCTCACGATGGTATTCTTCTCCCGGTCCGACAGCCTCATGGAATGAATCGTAGGATCGCCGCATCGCAAAGTCAAGGCCGCGCATTGCCTCGTAATTGTTCTAGCTCTCGTGCAACGGAAAAGGGGGTGTATAATGATGTCACCCGGCAGGGGAGGGGGTGACTGCGTGACCCTTTGGGCATCATGTGAGGTTCCGGCGGGCATCCGCGGAGGGGGAAGCAATGGCAGAGTATAGTCAAGAAGATGCGGATGAAGTCTTGAGGCATGTCCATGCCACACTGAAGGCGGCGATAGACTTCCTTATCGAAATGAAGGTAGCAAACCCCGAAGGCGCCAAGCGGCTCTCAGACCTGGATCGTGGAATGATCGACCTTCATACCTCGCTGGAAGAGCTGTGGATAGACTATGACGCCGATGAGCAGGAAGAAAAAGTGCAGGAGCACGAGGACATGGGGCGTGCCGAGATAGGCAAGGTCATGAAAGAAGATGCGGAGGCTGAGGGGGAAGAGGAGAACGAGCAAAACGATCCGCTCTGGGAAGAGATCAGAGCTGATTACAAGCTGCCGCCCGGATGGCCTCTCGATTATCCGAAGTGATCAGAGCGCGCCATGGCTGCTTCTGATTACGCCCTCGTGGCGGGAGTGATGAGCACATGATGATCGACGGTTTAGAATTACGCCGACGCATAGTCAAGGAATTGCAATCGCAGCGTGAATCGCCGCCCTCTGTCTATGGGGATGGTCTGGTACGCGGAATAGAGATTGCGCTCGAAGAGATTGACGCAGCGATACAACGCGCGAGCACTCGCCCAGGGGGTGCGCCATGAGCAAGCGCGATTGTACCCTTAAGCAGAAGGTGAGGCATCGGCTTCATGGATGAGAAAGACCTCGATCTCGTCCCCATAGTCATCGAGCAGACCGGCCTCGGAGAGCGGGCCTACGACATATTCTCCCGGCTCCTCAAAGACAGGATCGTCTTCGTCGATGGAGAGATCTACGACCTGAACGCCGATCTCGTGGTTGCCCAGCTCCTGTTCCTCGAGAGCCAGGACCCCGAGAGGGACATCCACCTCTACATCGACTCCCCGGGCGGCGCGGTGACGGCGGGTCTCGCCATCTATGACACCATCCAGTACATCAAGCCGGACGTGCAGACCATCTGTCTCGGGGGGGCTGCCTACTCGGCGGCCCTGCTGCTCGCCTGCGGCGCCAAGGGCAAGAGGATGGCACTGCCCTCATCGCGCATCCTCATCCACCAGCCATGGGGCGGGACGTCCGGCCAGGCGACGGACATCAGCATCCAGGCCCGGGAGATCATCCGGATTAAAAAGCTCATCGTGTCGTACTTCGCCAGACACACGGGCAAGTCCCCCGAAACCGTGGAGAAGGACCTTGAGAGAGACTACTACATGTCTGCCGAGGATGCCGTCGAGTACGGTCTCATCGACAAGATCCTGAGGCCGTCCTCGCCGGAGTCGAATACCTTCCCCACACGTTTATCAGCTCCATGATCGATAATTGCCCGCTTATCGCATAGGATGAGACCCGCGAACGCAAGGAGGCACGAGAGATGTACTTTCACAACTTCTCAGTCAAGGTCATCCAGGGTCCCCACAAGGAGCGGACCTTCGCGCTGGACAGAATCTACCAGGTCCTCGCAGTTCGCTTCGAGAGCACAGAATCCGACAAGACCTGTGTCCTGCTGGAGGACGATAACCAGTCACTTCAGTGGATCCAATCGAACGAAGTCACAGTCAACACGATAGAGTAGTTTCCCGCTGTCCGGCCCTCAGAAGCCCAAGAACGAACTCGTTGCATCCGCTGAGCAGGGCGATGAGGCGCCGAATTGACCCCGAACGGGCTCGACAGTCGCGTGATTATATGTAACTTGCCTGGCACAATTCGCAGTGACCGCGGCTTCACGCCTCCAGATCGTGAGGGGGGAAGGCTCCAAGCTTGACGATTCGCATGGTATGATGCAATATCATACTGGAAGGTGGAGCATGGGAAAAGCGAAGATCGCTATCACAATTGACGAGAAGATCGTCGGCAGAATAGATCGGCTCGTCAAACAGAGGACATTCTCCAATCGAAGCCAGGCCATCGAGGAAGCGATGCACGAAAAGCTGGCTCGCCTTGACAAGTCCAGGCTTGCACGTGAAGCTGCAAAGCTCGATCCAAAAGCGGAAAAGGATCTGTCGGAGGAAGGCCTCGCGGCGGAGCAAAGGCTTTGGCCGGAATTCTAAGAGGAGCCATCCATTGGGCAGACCGCAATCCTGTCCGAGGGCATGAACAGGCGGGAACCCGTCCCGTCCTTGTCCTGAGCCATGATGTTTTCAACGAACGATCTGGCACCGTCATCGCAGTCGCCATCACCCGCAAGGAGCAGAAGGCTGGCTTTCCGCTTACTTCAGAGCTGAAGACGCCAATTCAATCAAAGAGAGCCTGGGTCAAGATAAGCCAGATTCGCACCCTCTCCGCAGAGCGCATTGGCAAGAGAATCGGCCAGGTATCTGCCGAGCAACTGGCAGATGTCGTTGAAGGTTTGAATGAGATAATTGGAGACTAGCGGAACGGCGTGACGAACACCTCGGACCTCGGTTCCCGTGGAGGCATGGCGCTAAAACCTCAAGCCTCTGCTCGCACTGCTCATACAGCGCGTGGCGCTTCTCCTTGCTCTCTATCGCACCTATCAGACTGCGCGCGTTCATGCGCCTCCGAGGACGGAGTCCAGCGAAAGCTCCGGAAAAAGGGTTGTGACTTTCTTGATGGTGGCAAGCGATGGGTTTGCGCGTCTTTCGAGCCTCTGGTAGCTGTAGATGCTGCGTAATCCCAGACGCCGCGCGGCCTCCTTCTGCGTCAGGCGGCTTCTGAGCCGGGACTGCCGAAGCTGGACCGCGAAGGCTACGCGAGGATCAACTTCCACCAAAACAACGTGTTGGCTCCGTGGAATACGCTCCGGCGGCGGAAAAAACACCTTTGATGACTTTGGTTCTTCGAGGTAGAGGTTCAAGGCCTCCACCATGTTCTTATCCAGCTCTGCGCGGGTCCTGCCTTGCGTGACGCATCCCTTCAGCTCTATACACTCTGCCCAGGCAGGCTGCCCAGGGTGAACCCGGAAATGATACTGCATTACGCTCCTTCCGTTCTCCTCACGGACGTGCCAACCGCTTCAGTAGTTTTTGCTCGAGACCGAAGGCCAGCTCCTTGTGGAGCGGTATGATCTCACGCAGGTTGCCTTTGCCGACTTTGACATGAGACCCCCGACTGTGAAGGACAATCCATCCCGCCCTCCTGTACAGCCGCAGCATTGCTTTGCCGCTGAGAGGCACCTTGCTTCATCCTCCCATTATACCAAATAAAGTTGGTAATGTACAATCTTCACTCGGCCAGAAGAGTTGCCGAAATGTCTCACTGTCCTCCCTTCCAAGAAACGGGTCCATTCTTCATGGTGATTGATTCTTCGAGATCATTTGCGATGAGCAACTGCACCCGCGCGGACCACGCCTCAGGCCCTTACGCCTCCGCATCTGATACCGGCCACCTTGCAGCCGTCCCGGGGCGGCCCTATGATGGGGCTGTGTGCGACACCCTTTTCGTTCCTTCCAGCGCCACATCGTCCGGCTCGGCATTCTTCGGCAAGAACTCCGATCGGAATCCGGATGAGCCGCAGGTCATGACGCTTGCCTCTGGGCCGCGCTGGCCGTCCCTGCTCTCCCGTCCGGTGTGGATGCGCGGCGCTGAAATGGGAATCAACGCCCGCGGCGTGGTAATCGGAAACGAGGCCGTACGTCCCCGGCACAGCGGGAAGGGCAACCCTTGGGTTGCATAGTCTATAGCGATCGCCGATATTGACCTACACGCTTCTATGTGTGATGTTATGTGTAGAGGTGGCATGTGGCGACAAATCTTGCAATCGACGATGAGTTGATACTCGAAGCTCAGAAGATCGGGGGACACCGGACAAAGAAATCCGCTGTCACCGAAGCTCTTAAGGAGTATATACAGCGCCGTCAGCAACTGAAGGTGACCTCGCTCTTTGGGAAGGTCGACTACGCGCCCGACTATGACTACAAGGCACGCAGATCCCGACAATGAATGTTCTCATCGACACTTCCGTATGGTCACTTGCATTCAGGAGGGCTCGCGGCTCTTCCCGGGCAGACGCGCAGATCGTGGCAGAACTCACTGAGCTCATACAGGAGGGCCGTGTGCTCCTGATGGGTCCGATCAGACAGGAGCTGCTTTCAGGAGCGCGCGGCGGAGTTTTCCACCATCTGTCGCCGCGAGGGAGTCCAGGGATCACACTTTGACTTCCTCATCTGCTCGGTTGCTGCAGCCAACGGCGCGTCGATCTTGACCATGGATAAGGACTTCAAGCGCTACGCAAAGCACATTCCTGTCACCCTTCATGAAGCTCGCGAGCAACCCAAACCGGGCGTAGAACCTCCAGTCGACGCTGATCTCCTTGTCACATCGTATGTATCTTGTTCGTCACACCTGTATGACGGAAGTGATTGCGAACATCTATCAGAAGGCGGGAATCAAGAACCGACTGCAGTTGTTCAATCTGCTGCGGTCGGATGCGCTGTGAGTCGTGACGCCTGGCACGACAGCGGGCGACGCGAGGCAGGCATCGCCGCCTGCCATTCGAAAGCGGCGAGCTACACAACTATCCTCTGTCGAGCGCGAGCCCTGCCGCGATCACCGTTTCGTCATTGGGGGCCACGAGCTGAAGGTTCCCGATGGCAAGGCCTGCCCAGCCAGTCAGGTTGACCCAGCGCATGAATGAGGAGAGAGGCAGCCGGATATCCCCCTCTTCCGCGTCCTCCGGCGGCAGCTCAATTGCATAGCAAGGGCTGATAAAAAGATCTACTTCCGGCTTGTAGCGACGCCATTCCTCGATTGCCCGATATGCCAGGGCGACCTCATCCGGATCCACTTTCTGGGCGCCTTCGAGCTTCCTCCGCACCACGTCAGTGTACAAGCCCGCACGCGAAGGGAACGTCGCCGCGTGCGACTGCCTTGCCTCATGGAGGAACTGTGGAAACGTATTGGCCGTCGCGTCCGGCACTCTCGCTTCGACCACGCGAGCGCCCAGCCGCTGGATGTCGGCCACCCATTCCTCGGCAAGGTCGCTCGTCTCGGTTGGCCGGCCATCGCCGAGCCCCGGCGGCTGCCGCAGGAGTCCGACCACCAACCCGCGGAGCCTCGGCTCGGGAACCGGCCGCTCCGCGAGCACCGACCAGAGCAGGGCGACGTCAGCGATCGAGCGCGCCATCGGCCCGACGGTGTCGAGCAATGGGGCCAGGGGGAAGACGCCATCGGTAGGAATCCTCCCCCACCGCGGCTTCAGTCCCACCGTGCCGCATGCCGCGGAGGGGAGCCGAATGGAGCAGCCCGTATCGGTTCCAATCCCCAGATCGACCAGCCCGGCAGCCAGGGCCGCCGCGTTCCCTGCGCTCGAACCACCTGTCGTCTTTCCGGGCTTTGCCGGATTGTGAACTGTTCCATACCACGGGTTCCTGCCCAGGACGCTCCACGCAAACTCCGGCAGGTTCGCCTTGCCCACGACAACGGCTCCTGCACGGATGGCCCGCTGGACCACGGTGGCGTTTCGGCTGGGGACGTGGTCTGCAAAAAGGCGCGAACCGTACGTTGTTCGGATCCCCGCCGTATCGATCAGATCTTTGACGAGCAGCGTCCTCCCCGCCAGGGGCCCCGTGGCCGCTGACCCAGCGGCGGCCGCGGTTGGCGGCTCCACAGGCGGGTCGGCCCGAGTGATGATTGCATTATAGGGATCTGCGCTCACGTGGGTTTCTTTGTCAGACACCTGAGTCTCTCCTTGAGAAGGATAACAGTTTCCCAGGGTCCTGGCGTGCCCCGCACGGTGGTCGTCCAAAACCTTGAAAAATGAACTTGAATATTTCATTTTTCATGGTAGACTATGTTCGTGATCGACCGTCGCGAGCGCCTTGCTGAGATCCGCAGGTCACTGAAACGCAACCGTGTGACGATCCTTGCCGGCCCTCGGCAAGCCGGCAAGACAACGCTGGCCCGCCATCTGGTTTCACCGGACTCACCGAACTACTTCGACCTGGAAGACCCTCGAGGCCTTGCTCGCTTGTCGGAGCCTATGACCGCCCTTGCGCGGCTCCGCGGCACCATTGTGATCGACGAGGTGCAAAGACAGCCCGAGCTGTTTCCCGTTTTGCGTGTTCTGGCCGACCGAAGGCCGCTGCCTGCCAGGTTCCTGGTGCTGGGAAGCGCCTCTCCGAAGCTCCTCCGGCAGTCTTCGGAGTCTCTGGCAGGCAGGGTGGAGGTTGTCACGCTGGACGGCTTCGATCTGCAGGAAATCGGCATCTCTTTCCTGCGGCGGCACTGGCGTCGCGGGGGCTTCCCACCGTCTTTCCTGGCGCGAACGGAGGCGGACAGCTTCTCCTGGCGATCGAGCTTCATCCAGACCTATCTTCAGCGTGACCTCCCTGAGCTGGGGGTCTCCCTCCCCGCGGCCATGCTGCTGCGGTTCTGGACCATGGTGGCCCATGCGCATGGCAGCGCCTGGAGCGCCGCCGACCCGGCACGCTCTCTCGGCATCAGCATGCCGACCGTCAGGCGATACCTGGACTTCTTCACCGACCTCTATCTGGTCCGGCAGTTGCAGCCCTGGCACGAGAATCTGGCCAAGCGGCAGGTAAAGGCTCCGAAAGTCTTTATCAGGGACAGCGGGCTCCTGCACGCGCTCCTCGGGATTTCTTCGGAGCGTGACCTGTTGTCCCACCCCAAGGCCGGCTCGTCCTGGGAGGGGTACGCGCTGGAAGAGGCCATCCATCGGATCAAGCCCGAATCCGCGTATTTCTGGGCCACACATACCGGCGCTGAGCTCGACCTGCTTCTGTTCAAGGGCGGCAAGCGTTACGGCGTTGAAGCGAAACTCCAGGACGCACCTCGGATTACCCCGTCAATGCGGATCGCCATGCGGGACCTTGGCCTGGAGCGGCTTGCCGTGGTCTACCCCGGGGAGGCCAGGTACGCACTGGATGATCGCATTGAGGTAATGCCCCTCCCAGATGTGAACCGGCTTGTCGACCGTCCCGCCACTCATCGGCGTCGCAGGTGACATGGGCATGGTCGGCCGATGCAAACCCCGGAAGGGAGCGGGGCCAGGCCTGCCCTTTCCCGTTTCGACGTAGTCTTTCAGCCGGGCTACCGCCTTTCGAGATGTACCTCCGGAAATTGTGTCGCCGGCCCATCAAGCAGCGGTTCCCGCTGACCCTTCAGGTACTTGTCGAAGAACGCCAGGGAGTACGCATTGACGATGTCGAACATCCGCTTGCCGTCGACGGGTCCGGTCAGGCCGAGCTGCGAGGTAAGCGGCGACCAGAACGGCGCATCGGTAAAGTTGACGTGGAACATGCCGGGAGCGTCGAGATAGTAGGCGCTTCCCGACGCGTGCATGTCGAATACGGCGCGCATCGTGGTCAGGGTCTCGGTGATAGACGCCTCCGGCCAGCCGCCGGACCGGGACCTTTCCAGTCGCATATCGCCGGCAGGCCGGGTTATCCACATACATGCCTGGCGAAGTCCAGCCTGGACCACATCCGCCGGCATGGCGGCATCCATCATCAGGGACGCCTTGATGCGCGCATCCATATGAGTGGCTTCACCGGCAACTATCGCACCCAGGGAGACTCCAAATACACCCACGCGCTGCAGGTCCAACCGTCCGGCCAGGCGGCCATTCGGGTCGCTCGCATTCAACTCGATGAGTCGATCTATCGTGAAGCTGACGTCCTGCGCGAAGTAGGGGATGATCCCGTTCTCAAGGACCTGGCCGTTAAGAGCAGGGGTATCCTGTTTCGGGCTTGTACTCTGCTGAATGAGAGCCTGTATCTGATCCCTTGGCAGCACAGACACCAGGCGTCCGTCCGGGAAGCGCACGGCCGCGGAACCGCCCGGCTGATCCAGGCCGACAACGACATAGCCGTGCGAGACCAGTTCCTCGATCTGGTACGAGTTGGAGGCGCGAAACCCGCCCAGGCCTGAGAGAAAGACGAGCACGGGGTACCTGGACTTTTCGTCTGCCACAGGTGCATGGCTGACGGCGTTGGTCGTCACGTACTTGAAGTAGGCAAAGAAAAAGCCTGGGAAATGAACTATCCGCGCCATTGCGGTCGTAGTGGCGCCGGCATCTTCCATGTACGGAACGCGCGGCTCCGACGGATCATCCCTGGCTGGATACCACACCTGGGCCATGAGCTCGCGATGATCATTCGGGTCTGCGGTGAAGAGCTCCGGGCGGCTGGTATCCACCCAGTGATAAGTCATCGAGCCGACCGCGTATGGCCCGGTTGGTCTTGGAAAGTGAAACACCGGAAGGGCTGTCGGCAGAGCGATGGAAACCGCCAGCACGAACACGCCCAGCCCGATGCCCAGACCTGCGACGAGTCGACCGACACGCTCGTGACCGGCCACGACAATGCCGAGCAGCCAGGTCAGGACGAAGACGGCCGTCAAGGCGTAGGCAGGGAGTATCTGCCAGCGCGGACCCTCCACGAGAACCTGGATCACGGCTATCAACGCCGTGATGGGCGCAACCAGGCCCATCCCGCGCATGGCGCGAAGCCGCGGAATCGCCAGGCGGGCCAGTGTCAGGACATTCGCAACGGCCAAGATGATCTCGAGAAGTCTCATCTCTCGGCCTCCACGGCCGTGGAACGCGGCGGCCAGAAAGATCGGCGCGTGCTGTGACGATATATCTGCGCAGCAATCCACCGGTCGACTGCTTTCTCTGGATGCATCATCCCGGTGCCGATGCAGTACCGATGAAGCTCGAACGCGGAATTGTCATACATCGCCAATTTCCCAAGGCGCACCTCGTATTCCCGGGCAGCCGCTCACAAAACTCTTGAAAAGGCTCACGGGAATGCAGTTCGGAGCGCGTGTCTCGAGCAAGCCACCCCTGGCGAGCGCGGCGGCAGTGATCGAAGAACAATTGTGCGCAATAGAAAGTCGCCCTTCGATCGCTTCGATCGTAGGCCTGGTAGATCGTGCCCTCCACGCCCAGCGCGATGTGGCCGTTGAGAGAGATTCCTCTCCCGTCGGCTTGAAAGGAAGGGAGAAGAACAGGACGAGGTTCGACAAGCCAAGGGTGTGCTCGACTGCCCCCCTTGAACCGTCAGCGGTCTGCCTGATCATGGGGACCTCCGTGTGAAAGTCTTCGATCCCCATAGGACGACAACCAGTGCCGCTGCCAGGGCCAGGATCGGGCCCGTAACCCGAGGATCGTAGAATGAGCCATCGATGGGGAAAAGCTGCCAGGTGAGGTTGGACATCGTGTGGAAAAACGCAGGAAATACATCCATACCGACCTGATTGTCCGTTGGTTCATGAGCAAGATGGTGCCGCGGTCGATATATGCGAACAATGCGGAAAACCACGTATTTCTCTACGTGTTTCCACGTGTTTGACTATCGGACGCGACTTGGCGGGCGTGCGGACCTGCTGTATCCTGGCTCGATGGTGGCACTTTCGCTGTACATTTCAATTGTCGTTCTTCTCTTTGCCACGTCCGCGACAACCCTGTGCCTTGCCTACTACGGCATGTTCAAACATCGCACCGCGTTCTGGCTCTCCATGTGCATGACAGGGCTTTCATGGTTTGCTCTCACCACCCTGGTCTTGCAGATCGCGAATATGTCGGCCGGGGCTGGGCAGGGTACGGGTCTGCGCGGCTTCAACCTCCTCTGGCAGGCCCTCGGCTCCGTGATCATCGCCCACGCGCTGCCGCGCTTTCTCCTGGCGGCTTTTGGAGCTGCACCTCGTACGGTGACGTATCGTCTTCTCGACGCCGCAACGGCGGTTGTCGCAGCTCTTTCTGCAATACGCGTTGTCACAGGGTGGAAGGAGGCCTCCGCGGTTGCAGCTCTCCCCAACAGCGTCCTGCGGATCTTCCTGTTTGTGCTGATCGGCGGCGCGCTTGCTCTCACCCTGGTCTATCAGTCGCGACTTCCCGACCGGAGCCTCTACAAGGCCGTTATTGTCCAGACCGGCGCGCTCGCCTTGCTGTTTCCATTCGTGGTACTGGAAGACCTCGGTCTGTTCGCTTCTTCCCGTTTCCCGTTCCTGGCCGGCGATGTGTTGATAGTGGCCACCTCAATTGCAGCCACCCTGCACGCCAGAAAAAGCCTGATGAGGCCCAAGTACGTTGCCGACAAAGCACCCTCTCCCTATTTCGCAGAGCATTTCGGCATCAGCGGCCGCGAGCTGGAGATTGTTTCAGGCGTGCTCGAGGGACTGAGCAACAACGCAATCGCCGAGCGTCTCTTCATCTCCCCGCGCACGGTCGAGAAACATCTCTCCAACATCTACCAGAAGGCGGGAATAAAGAACCGACTGCAGCTGTACAATCTGCTGCGCTCCGACGCGCTGTGATCGTCAATACCTTGGGCTCGATCGTCGATATTGACTTACACGCCTGTATGTGTGATGTTCTGTGTAGAGGTGGCATGATGGCGACGAATCTTGCGATCGACGACAAGTTGATACTTGAAGCTCAGAAGATTGGAGGACACCGGACAAAGAAAGCCGCTGTCACCGAAGCTCTCAAGGAGTATATACAGCGCCGGCAGCAACTAAAGGTGACGTCACTTTTCGGCAAGATCGACTATGCGCCCGACTATGACTACAAGGCGCGCAGATCACGAAGATGAATGTTGTCGTTGACACCTCCGTATGGTCTCTTGCATTCAGAAGGGTTCGCGGCTCTTCCCAGTCGGACGCACAGGTGGTGGCAGAACTCACGGAGCTCATACGGGAAGGCCGTGCGCTCCTGATGGGGCCCATCAGACAGGAGTTGCTTTCAGGGATTTCCGATGCCGGGCAGTTCAAGAATCTCCGGGATCGGCTTCGGGCATTCAACGATCTGAGTATCCGTGGGCTCGACTATGAGCGCGCGGCGGAGTTTTCCAACATCTGTCGCCACGAGGGAGTTCAGGGATCACACATTGATTTTCTCATCTGTTCGGTTGCTGAAGCCAGTGGCGCATCGATCTTGACCATGGACAAGGACTTTACGCGTTACGCGAAGCACATTCCTGTCACCCTTCACGAGCCTCGCAAGCGACCCAGAAAGCTATAGGGCCTCGCCGGGCCGGGCTACCGTTTTTCGAGCCGCAAAGAGGCGAATCACTTCATCTCTGAAGTAGCGGCTAAGGTCGTTGGGGGTTCGCAAGTCAACAGCCCGCCCTCCGAGTATGGTTGACAACTCCTGTTCCATCTCAGCCAGACCGAGGAGACCGGGTTCCTTCCCATGGTCGAATTCTACCAGAAAATCTATATCGCTCTCGGGATGAGAGTGACCCTCGAGCTGAGATCCGAATAGTGAGAGGCGTCGGATGCTGTGCTTCTGCAGAAAGCACTATGGACGCTTTGCTATGCTCGAATATCCTGTTCACTCTCAGTTGCCTCTTCTCATGTTTGTACACATTTTCGGATCGACTCTTCCTTCGGGCTTCATAGTATCAGACTGTCGGTGTTTCAGGAGCTTACCGCCAGAGGGGGGCCGTTAGGGAAGAGGAAATTGCCCGTAAGACTCATCCTTCGCGTTCGGCAACCTCGACCGCCGAAGCGATGGGGACCCACCGTGATTGATCTGCACTCCGATCGCGACTATTATCGAATAATGCAGCGGGTCGCGAAATTGTCGAGATTGAAGGTGTTCCGCTGAGGGTCGTGAGCGCCAACTACCTTGCACTCATCGCCTTGAGCGCTGGACGGCCGAAGGACTACGCGCGCGTTCTGGCACTGGCGGAAAACGGCTCAGTGAGCCTTACCGGGCTGGTGGTCCTGGCGAAACGGCACGGGTTGTCCGGCCAACTGAGCGATTCAGAGCCCGGTTCAAGGGATGAGGCCATGGACAAGAGGATAAAGGAGCTGCTTGAACGACAGGCGGAGTGGCAGCGCAATCGCGCCGCGCTATCGTGGGAAGAAAAGCTCAAAATGTCGCTGATCATGAGGGAAACTCAGCGGGCTCTGCGCGGGAGCTACGATCCGCGGCAGGATCTTTCAAGGAAGCCGACAAGTACGCCGCAGAAGGAATGAACAGGGACGGAGTGCCTTCGGCTGCCGCTCTTCCAGCAGCGCCTGCCCAATCTCCCCATGATCAACCAGACTTTCGATATGGAAAGTACGCGGCTACCTGGGTCACTCCAAGGGATTTCCGGCGGCGTCGGGCTGGGTGCCGGGCATCGCCGCAAATCACTGGCCTGCGGTCAAATCAGCAAGAGTTTGACAACAGTCCCGAAGGATGATAATATAAGAATAGGCGACTAGAGACGGAGACGCGATGCGACTCCTTTGGTACCTTTGGGTGCCACTCTAGACGCTCTTTTTTTAGCACAGGAGTTAAAATGTTCATTCTGTACATGGATGAATCGGGGGTTGAAGAGCTTCACTCCCCACCGGCACACTTCGTCTTGCTCGGCGTCACATAGTGACCGAGCTCGAAGCGGCAAAAGAAGTCTATGACCTGCGAGATGTGGAGATTCACTCGGCATGGATGCACCGCCGCTACTCTGAGCAGGATTCGATTCCTGGCTTTGCTCAGTCGAGCAGGCCTGAAAGGCGGACCCAGGTAGAGAATGAGTTTCGCAGGAAAGCTGGAAGAGCCAATTGTACCACAGTTGGTCTCCGAATCAAAATTGATCTTTTTTCCCCCTGGAAGATTGTGATGTCTGAGTTCGGCGCCGCCAGAGGCCAACCGCGGGCTCTGTCAATCGGGCGCTGCATTCCAGTTGCCCGGTCGTTCGACATGCTGCGAAGGTCTACGTCAGTCTGTACACGGTCTGCGCATGGTGCTATCTTCAGGGCTGTAGGAGGCCTCCGTGAGCGCTGCGCGGATCGTGTCCAATCCAGACGTGATGCTTGGCAAGCCCGTAGTAGAAGGGACCCGCATCACGGTCGAGCTTATTCTCGAGAAGCTCTCTGGCGGCGAGTCCGTCGACCAGATACTCGATTCGTACCCAACGCTGACTCGGGAGGGTGTGCTCGCGGCGATCAAGTACGCTGCCGACGTCCTTCGACTCGATGTGGTCTACCCAATAGGCGCTTGAGTGCGATATCTCGCGGACGAAAGCGTCGAGCGCCAGGTAGTGGACGCACTTCGTCAGGCGAGCTATGACGTTGACTATGTTGCCGAGGTAGCGCCTGGCGCAGCCGATCCCGACGTGCTCGCACGAGCGAATCGCGAGTCATCGGTCCTTATCACTGGTGATAAAGACTTCGGTGAGCTGGTGTACCGCCGAAGGCAGCAGAACTCCGGAGTAGTACTCTTGCGCCTGTCCGGATTGACCCCGCAAAGGAAGGCGACGATTGCCACCAAGGTCTTCGTTAGTCGCGCAGCAGATTTTGCCGGCGCTTTTTCCGTCGTGACCGAGAGCGGAGTGCGAGTGAGACGGCAGGTGTAGGTCGGCTCGGGGCGCTCAGAAGCAGAGACCGGCACGTAAAAATCGAAGCTCAGTCGCAGCCTTCGCGACGTTGTCGCCTGCAACTTGGATCATCTCAGGGTCCATGTCGATTGCATGTAGCGGTCCAAGGTGGTACGCTCCCATCATAAAATGTCCAGGAGGAAAGTCATGGTCAATCTGAAGAAGAGCATCGTCATCAGGGCGCCAGTCGAAAAGGTGTTCACCTATATGAGAGACGCTCGCTCGAACCTGGAGTGGCTGCCGGGGGTTATGGAAATTACCGACGTCCACGACACTCCCGAGCACGTGGGGTCCCATTTCCGCTGGGCCTACAAGATGGCCGGGCTGAGGTTCGAAGGCCAGACGACCCTCGTCGAGTACGTCGCCAACAAGAGGATGGTGACCGAGGGTAAAGGCGCGATAAGCAACCGCTGGCAGTTCGACTACACCGCGACACCCGAGGGTACCCGCCTGGACCTCGACGTGCAGTACACGATCCCCATGCTGGTATTAGGCAGGCTCGCGGAGAAGGCCATCCAGGGGCAGAACGAGCGCGAGGCTGAACTCGCCCTCTCGAACGTCAAGGCGAAAATGGAGATTAGGCAGCCAGAGCCGTCGCGTCGCCGTGATTGTTGATCGCCACGCTGGTCATCACATGAGGCGGTGCTCCAGGAGTTATCATGCCCTCTTCGTGAAGAAGACTTTCACGGGAATCAACAGGCCTGCCAGAAGCCACAACAGCGCGACCAGGTGCGTGGTGAAATCGAACCAGTTGGCGATCACGAGGTTCACGACCGTTCCGAACCCCAGGACGAGACCACCCGTGACAAGCAGGGCCCACCATGCCCACTGCTGCGCCTTGCTGAAGCCTGCGAGCAGGATGAAGGCGGCGGCTATCGATATGGCAAGGTTCGCCACCCCCAGGTGCCGCAGGTAGAGCATCGGCACGAACAGAGATCCGGCTTCCAGAACACCTTCGAAACTCCTGCCCGTGACGGCCTGGAAGTCGCCTTCCAGCGTGATCCATGGAGCGATGATATCTACGAACGAGTATGCGGCAGTAAGAACAAACAAGACCAGGAGAACGATCGTACCAGCTTTCAACATTTCGACTTCCTCCTGCGGGATGCCCCGCTGAAATCAGGGTAGGCCCATCATGGTAGGATGTCAATCTTGGAAAGGCGTACGGCGCCCCCGAGGCGAGCCCGTACGACGCACCTCAGCAAGTCGGCGAGTGCCCCAATATCGCTCCCAGCATCTTTTGACATATCGCCGCATGCCGTAGTAGTGCCGTCTTCCGATTCGCTGACCGTGGGCGATCTTGTCGCGGACGTATGGCGAAACATTCTTTTGGGGCGATGGCTGAGTGACGATCGACTTTGATATGGACAATAGGTTGGTCGATGAGTTCGGCGCGGCGATACGGCCATGCATAGCCGTTTTGCTCGCACGGCCACGCGAGGTCCACACCAATGCTAATGTAGTGCGACAGCACAAAATCGAGAGAGATCTGTGGAAACGTATTGGCGGTGGCATCCGGCACCCTCGCTTCCACTAAGCGCGCGCCCAGCCGCTGGATGTCTGCCACCCATTCCTCCCCATTGCGGCTTCAGTCCCACCGTGCCGCACGCCGCAGAGGGGGGGCCGAATAGAGCAGCCCGTATTTGTTCCAATCCCTAGGTCCACCAGCCCGACAGCCAGGGCCGTTGTGTTGCCGGTGATGATCTGCTCTGCTGGACGAGCGCGTCTTGACGATTCTCAGTGGTATGATGCAATATCATACCAAGGGGTGAAACATGGGAAAAGCAAAGATTGCTATCACGATCGACGAGAAGATCGTGGGTAGAATAGATCGCCTGGTGAAGCAGAGGACATTCTCCAATCGAAGCCAGGCCATTGAGGAAGCGATGCACGAAAAGCTGGCTCGCCTTGACAAGTCAAGGCTTGCACGTGAAGCGGCAAAGCTCGATCCAAAGGCAGAAAAGGAACTGGCGGAGGAAGGCCTCGCTACGGAGCAAAGGCTTTGGCCGGAATTCTAAGGGGAGCGATCCACTGGGCAGACCTCGATCCTGTCCGAGGGCATGAACAAGCGGGAACCCGTCCCGTCCTCGTCCTCAGCCATGATGTTTTCAACGAACGATCTGGTACAATCATCGCGGTCGCCATCACCAGCAAGGAGCAGAAGGCGGGTTTCCCGCTTACGTATGAACTGAAGACGCCAATTCAATCAAAGAAAGCCTGGGTCAAGATAAGCCAGATTCGCACCCTCTCAGCGGATCGTATTGGCAAGAGAATCGGCCAGGTATCTGCCGAGCAGCTGGCGGATGTCGTGGAAGGTTTGAATGAGATAGTTGGAGACTCAGCGGCACGGCATGACCGACACCCCGGCCTCGTTCCGTGGACCACTGGCACAAGAGATCTTCTGCTTGCGACTTCAGGGGGCTGAGGGACTTCAGGCGTAACACCGGGACCTCTCGTTGACCGTGTATGGTTCGCACAACCTATGGGCGTGCCCCGCACGGAGAGACGGTCACCACCGTAAACTTTGTCCCCTCCATGCCTCCAGCTCCCCATCGGCGTGCGGGTCGGGCTGCTGCGGGGCTCTCGGCGTTTCGCCGCTTCGCGGCTCCAACGCCTGCCGCCCTAGGGCTCCGCTTCGCTTCGGTCCTTCGGACCGCCCAGGGGTTCAGGCCGTCTCGCTTCGCTCGAACGGCCTGAGCGCTGGGAGCGCCCTCCGCATCCCTCACGCGGAGACGAGCAGCCAAGGGCACATGCTCAGCGGGCGACCTCAGGTATCGTGTGAGGGGGTCTCTCGCATGACCACACGAATCTCGGTGAGGAGTTTGGGGATGTCGTTCGTCACGATGCCCCAGACAACCTGGGGAGAGACGCTGGCATATCCATGGATGAGACGATTGCGAAAGGCGATGATCCGGCTCACATCAGAGATTCGTTCGGAAAGAGTCTGATCAAGGCTAACAGCCTGCTTCAGGGCCTCTCCGATGATCTCCGATTGCCGTTCTACCGCGGACTGGACCATTTCATCTCGTAGAAACGCGTCGAGAGTAATTCCTCTGGTAAACTTCAGAACGAGATCGCAAGCCTTCTCCACATCGAAGAATAGCTTCCGGACCTCACGCGATCTCATACACAGCTACTTTCGTCTCGTCTACCTCTTCCTTGAAGTAGGGGTTCTTTATCGAATCGAGCTCCACAAGATCGACTGGCGCCTTGAAAAGCACTTCGAGCTGCTCCGCCAGGCGAAAGTAGTTGTGAGCGTACTCAACGGGAGGCATTGGCCTGAATTGGACCGCGAAATCGAGGTCTCCGACGTCTGCGACGGTCGTTCCACGTGTGGCCGAGCCAAAGAGAAAGAGCCGTTCAACTCCGAGATCCCGGCATAACGCCGCAACGGATTTCTTGTGATCCGCTATCTCCCGCACCATGCCGGTAGTTTACATGAGAAAGCGGCTTGTCTCCATATGGGGACACGTGGTCGGGCAGCCGCATGCGCGATTACACCCACCCAGCTGGCTGGATCTCATCAGGTCCGGGAAGTGCCGTCACCAAGCTGGGCCTTCGCCTTCAAGGGCCTTGATGAAGCGTGCTTTTTGCCTTGCCCGCTGAGCAACATGATCAACCAAGCTCCGATATAGAGAAGACTGGCTTTCTTTGCACACGCCCTCTGTAAGGGGACAGGTCGGGGCGCATAGAGCGACTGGCCGTTGACGGCCTGCGCCGCCCGGTGAGCGCGTTCAGCACTTCGACGGCCTCTGCTTTTGTGCCACTCCTGGGCTGACGCCACTGGATTCGACAAAGGACTCTGTTGTCTATTCTCTCTCCCCCCTGCAACCGAGGTTGAGAAAAGCAACGTGAGTTGCAGGGGTGGAGATGTCATCTCATGCCCGTAAAAAGCAATAAGTCATTTCATTAAAAGGAATAAGCACTGCCCGCTCTTCTTGGCATCCCCTTTGCATGATCCAAGCGAGAGTCATCGAAACACATGCTGGAAACGCCAATTCAGAAAGGAGGAGTAGTGCATGAATGGTCGGATCATTTTATGAGCCATCAGGCGGATGATTGTAGAAGTTGCTGCTCAAGGCGGGTGCCGGGCCAATCTTGAACGTGGCTCCGTCGCCCGAGCAGTGAGGAGGGACTATGAAAACCAGGAGTCTTTCACCATTGGCCGTCTGCGTTGCAGCGTCGCTTGTCGTGCTGCTGGCCGGCTGCCCCAACCCGAGCGCCTCGCGAGAGGAGTCGGAATACTTCGTTTCGTTCAAGTTCGACGGCACCCCGGTCAATTTCACAGAAGGCATATTGGAGTATGGGAATGTTCCGATGGCAGGCCCGGAGACTGGTTGGCAGCATGACGGCCACGTGTACGATAGAACGCACATCACTGCAGCTCCAGTAGGGCAGCCCCTGACGGAACTCGGGGACGCCACCTACTTAGTAGGGATTACCCTGATAGGCGAACCGGGCTCTCAGCCGCCGCCTCCGGGACGTACACCTTCTCGGACGGGTTCCACGAGATTTATCAGCTCAGTTACCAATCGCCGGGTTCTAGCTGCAAGCTTTACGACTCCAGCGGGAACTCCGGCAGCGCCACCGTAACCCTGACAACAGTCGGAGGAGTCGGAGGCTTCATCGAAGGTACATTCTCCGCCATCGTCCTTGAGAAGGGCACGTTTGCGCCGCACTCCATCACGGAAGGAGCGCTCCGCGTAAAGAGGTTCTGAGCGCCCTGAATGCCCGACTCGATCGCAAGGGCGCCTTACAGACCCCTTTGAAAAGTGGCATGGAGAATGTGGGAAGCTGAACGGGAAGGGTTGAGGGCAACCTTTCCCGTTCTCTTCTTGCCGGTGATACTGCACCGGCTTTACACGAACCACCTGTGCCATCCTCATCGTTCGAGTCATGTAGTAATAGACCACCTGCATGCCGTGCATCGTCCGCGGGAAAGACCATAAAGGGCTCTTGGCAGCGCTCACCCACGCGCGGCCCCAGAGAACTGATATTCAGAGAACTGATAATTCGTTGCAGACGCGGCCACCTGGGTCACACCAAGGGATTTCCGGCGGCGTCAGCAGCACCTGCATCCCGCACCTCTGCTCAGCATCATACCATGACCCGCAACCTGGGTTGGACCCTTCTCAAAGCGGGTTGAAGCAGATTCCTGGCGATGAGGCTGGGCGCCGGTCATCGCCCGCAAATCACTGCCCGGCGGTCAAATCAGAAAAAGTTTGACAACAGTCCCGAAGGGTGATAATATAAGGATAGGCGACTAGAGACGGAGACGCGATGCGACTCCTCTGGTACCTTTGGGTGCCACTCTAGACGCTCTTTTTTTGGCATAGGAGTCAAAATGTTCATCCTGTACATGGACGAGTCGGGGGTTGAAGAGCTTCACTCCCCACCGGCACACTTCGTCTTGCTCGGCGTCATGATCCCCGCAGACTCGTGGAAGGACATAGTGACCGAGCTCGAAGCGGTAAAAGAAGTCTATGACCTGCGAGATGTGGAGATTCACTCGGGATGGATGCACCGCCGCTACTCTGAGCAGGATTCGATTCCTGGCTTTGCTCAATCAAGCAGGCCTGAAAGGCGGACCCAGGTAGAGAATGAATTTCGCAGGAAAGCTGGAAACATCGGTGTCAGGGGTACCAAAGAGAAAATAGAAGCTTACCGCCGCGAAGTTCGGTCCATACGCCCCTACATCCATCTCACGCATCAGGAGCGCCGCGGGTGTCTGGAAGCGTTGGCAAGCAAGCTTGCTGAGTTCCAGGCAGTGCGCATTTTTGCAGACGCAATCAGCAAGCCGGATTTCCCGCCCGGGTTCCACGGAACGCCGTATGAAATGGCGTTTGAGCAAGTTCTGAGCAGGAGTCAGGCATATCTCGCGAGTCAGAATGACCTTGGAATCCTCGTTAGTGATAACAACTCAAAGGTTGCTCCGCGTCTCACCGAGTTGTCTCGCAAGTACCACAAGACGGGTACTCTCTATCGCGATATTCCGAACATCGTGGAAACGCCGCTTTTTGTGGACAGTGCCCTCACGAGCATGATCCAGATAGCCGATCTCTGTGCCTTCGGCTTGCGGCGTTTCATTGAGAATCAAGAGACTTTCTTGTGGGATAGGGTTGAAAGCCTTGCGGATCGCCTGGGAGGCCGTTGCGTGGGGGTTCGTCACTACACAGGAAGACGGCCATGCAGCTGCCGTATCTGCCTTGCCCATGGGCGGTGACGGGACATGAATAGTCGCACTACCGCAACCTGGGTTGGACCCCGACCAGTTCCTTGACAAGGGCGGCGGCGACTGCGAAGACTGGGCGCCGGTGTCCGCGGGATGCTCCGGGCTGCCTCTGAGGAGATCGACGAAACCCTGACAGCTCCGATATGGTGTTTTGCCCTGTTTCGACTCGACATAGAATCGTTCACTTTACTAAATTAGCCGACTTGACAGAACGTTTAAGTTGGGATATTTAGTTAAGCGTGGTTCATCAGAGTGAACACGAGCGTCTGTCACTTGAGGCTTCCAATACTCTCGCCGAGCTGCTTGGAGTACGGCTTGACAGCAACCAGTTACATCCTGGTCGCCGACCGGCTATCGACTTTGAGATGCGTGCAGCAGGCCAAGTCTTCGTGGTGGCTTTCAAGAAGAGTACATCTGCTGCCCCCATTGCGGAAACAGTAAGGCAGATTCTGGAAATAGTGAAAAGAGAACGACGAAGCCTGGTCCCGGTCTTGGCCGTACCTTTCATGGGGAACGTCGGCCGCCGTATCTGTGCCCAGGCGGACGTCAATTGGTTTGACCTAAGTGGGAATGCCCACATTGTCGCAAGAGGCGTCCGAATCATAGTCGAAGGTCGAGCGAATCGATTCAAGTCTGTTGGACGACCGGCTAACTTGTTCGCCTCTAAGAGCTCCCGTGTGGCCCGTTGGCTTCTGATGCACCCCTATGAGTCGTTTACACAACGGGAGATCGCCCACGCAGTCGATATGACCGAGAGCTTTGTAAGCCAAATAGTAGCCCGCTTGGCATTGGATGGTTATATAATTCGTGAAAAGGGTTCGGCCATCCGACCAAAAGATCCCGCGCTGCTCCTGGACGCATTCTATGAAGTTTATCAGTTCTCCAAGCACAGAATCCTTCAAGGAAACGTTGCAGCTCGCTCGGGAGAGTCCCTCCTCAGGTCGGCCTGTGCCATACTATCGGCGCAGAACGTCGAATACGCGGCGACTGGGCTTGCGGCAGCATGGGCTTACACGCACTTTGCTGCCTTTCGAATAACTTCAGTCTACCTCTCTGTTACTCCGTTGGACGATTTGTTTGAGAAACTTGGGTTCAGGGAAGACGCGCGTGGGGCTAACCTCTGGCTTGTGGTCCCTAACGACGCCGGAGTATTCCAGGGAGTTGAGGAGAAAGAAGGCATTAGATGTGTTCACCCCGTGCAAGCATATCTTGATTTGAAAGGACATCCTGAGAGATCCCCCGAAGCAGCACAACGACTACGCGACGAATACCTGAAATGGTATCATAGTGGCTCAAAAACCAAGTCGAGCGTCTGAGTATGCGCCCCAGCAAGGAAAGCTGGCTCGGTCAACCTGCCTCTATGTTGCAACGAAACTCGGGGATCTTATGGACGAGATCGTTGTCGTTGGCGGATTGGTACCCTCGCTTCTGATCGATCAAAGCAGATTGCCCCAAGAAACTCCCGAGCATGTCGGAACGATGGACCTCGATATCGGGCTGGATTTGGCGATTCTGGATGAAGGGCTCTACCACACGCTGTCAGAACGATTACGTGAGGCCGGATTTGAACCGGCAGTGAACGACAAGGGACGCCCGATGCGGCAAACCTGGCAGCTCGTCAAGCCCAGGTCTGTGACTGTCGACTTTCTTATACCGCCGTCGAAGGAAACGGACAAGGCCGGCGGGCTTCGTAGTATTGAGAAGGACTTCGCTGCGTTCATTACACCTGGGCTCAAGCTCGCATTCACGGACCGCCACGGATTAGAATCGATGGCGAGACACCTTTCGGGGAAAGAGCCGCCCGATCTGTATGGGTGTGCGGGCCCGGGGCTTTTGTCGCATTAAAGGCGCTTGCCATGGGGAGCCGTGGGCTGAACAAAGACGCCTACGATCTCTACTATGTGATTCGCAATTTCGGAGCCGGAGCAGCAGAGGTAGCTGCATGCCTGCTCCCTCTGCTTGTGGCTTCTGAAGCTCAACAGGCTCTCAGGATATTGCGGGACGACTTCCTGAGCCATGATGGCATCGGTCCGCGGCGAGTTGCAGAGTTCCTGCAAGGTGGGCCAGATGATGAAGTTCAAGCAGATGTCGTCAGCTTTGTAAGGCAGTTAGTTGACCATTGCTCTTGATCGAGCAAGAGAGAGGATATCTGATCTCGGCCGTGCTGAGACATCAGACTCACTCTATAGCGAAAACTGATATTCTTTGCAGAGTGGCGGAGTCAGTCTTCATCTCTCCACGCACGGTCGAGAAACATCTGTACAAAAACATCAGAAGGCGGGGACAAAGAACCGACTGCAGTTGTTCAATCTGCTGCGGTCGGACGCGCGGCGAGCGCGTTCTTAGGTGGGCGGGTGATGGATTTCAATCCAGTTCTCAAAGCCGGGGCCTCACGCCTCCAGATCGTGAACTACAAGATCCGGAAAGAGCTTCCGAAGGCGTTCTGTGAGGCTTTTTTCTTTGCCGAAGATAATGATCTGCCGACCATTTTTCTCTTGGTAATTCTTCAGCATGCGAAGTGCCCGTTCCTCACGGTCCGCGTCCAGGGAGAGGAAAGGCTCGTCGAGTAGCAGGAGGCCCCCTTCTGGTGCGGCGCGAACGCTCAGCGCAAGGCGGGCTGCGAACAGGAAGGAATCGCGTGTTCCTTGGGAAAGGTCATCCAAGGGCCGCGCTGCGCCTCCCGCATCGTTGACGGTGATTGATCCCCCGTCCAGATCTCCGATAACGATCTCCCGTGTTTCTGGAAGGATTTCGCCAAACAAAGCGCCGATGTCCCGCGTAAGCCCGAAGAAGACGGCGCCTGCATCACGTTCAATCTCTCCGAATATCTCCGCCGCACGCGCACTGGCTTGGCGCACAAGCTCAAGATCCGCAATCTCCCGCTCACAGTCGAGGATAACCCGTTCCATCTGCACGATCCTCTCAGGGATATCAGCGAGCGAACCCTTTACATGCCCTCTGCCCTCTGAGACCGTCTCGAGCAGGCGTGCGCGGTCAGTCTCCTGTGACTCCAAATCTCTGCGCAAGGCGTTCTTCTCGTTTTCCTTAAGTTTGACATCCGGGTCCTGGAGGCGGCTCTCCGTAATTGTCCTGTCGAGAATTTCGATTCTTGAGATGCACTCCGACTTCAGAGAGGCTGCGTCCGCGCACTTCCACTTCTCCAGAAGCGCCGGTCCGCTGGGCTTCCCGTTTCTTCAACGTTTCCTCGCGGCTTGCTCGATCTTTCATTTTTTCTCGATAGTCGGCGCCAGACCGCGCACCCCTTTGCCCCAGCCATTCTTCAAGAGCGGCGATTGCCTGCGCCTGTGCATTCTGGAGGGTAGCGATCTGTGCACGCAGTTCACCAAGGACGCGCTCCCTCCTGGCGAGCCCGTCCTTCTCCTCTGACACGCGGAGCAGACGCCGCATCCCTCTCGACTTCCATCCGTCGCAACTCGCCAGCGAGGACCTCGGTAGGTTTCTCCTCGAAGCGCGCGAGCCTCACCCGCGACGGTACGCCACTCGTCCCGGATCCGCCTCGTCTCGGCCGCCATCTTGGCGGCATCCTCCTTCATAATTGTCTTCCGTGCAAAAACGGATAGTGTAGCGCCGGCGGCGACGCCTATAGCGGCAAGCAGGATGCGTACCGTCGTATTATCGACCAGGATTCCGAATATCACGCCCGCGGCAATCGCGACGACCGCCAAAACGAGCATCAACGGATTCCACACGACTGCGGCTGAGGCGGCCGCGAGTATGCGTGAGCGTATTGAGCTCTGCCAGGAGCCTCGCGGAGAGCGCCGCAAGCGGGGCCTGCTCAAGTACGGCCTTTTCCAGGCGAAGAACCTTGTCTCCCTGCTCGCGATAATCCTTCTCAGCGTTCTCCTGCGCGCCTTGTGCGCGCTCGAGCTTCCCCCGCGCATTCTGGACCGCTGTTTCAAGGGCAACGAGATCCGTCTCATCGCGAGCCTTGTCCGTCTGGGGAAGCTCGGTGAGACCCCTGGCAAGCTCATCAGTTTCCGCGAGAAAGGCCAGGACAGCCTTGCTTTCTTCCTGTTCGCGGATGGCCTTTTGCTGGGCAAGGATGCGCTCCAGCTCTTCAACCTTCAGCTTGTCCTGCGCTATGGCTTTGTCGATGGCGTCCAGCGCATCCGCGTTCGCCAGCGTCTCCAGCTCTGCAGCAAGCACCTGCTCGCGTCGCGTCTCCAACTCGACCTTCTCTTCCTGCGCCTTCGCAAGCTCGTCCGCCTTCTGCTTTCGGCTTCTCATCTGACGAGTGCTGCCCCTCGTGGATGCTTCCGCCTCCAGCTCCACCCTTATCCGCTTGGGATCCACTCCCCCGGAAAAAAGGGACGCCTTGATCTTATCGGTCCATTTCGCGCCTTGCGCGAAGTCGACTTCCATGTCCCCTGAGTAGATCGCGTGGATGTTCATGAACTCGTCGGGATCAGGGGAGAACCCGGTGTCAGCGGGCGATACCTCCGCTCGTCGCTCGTCTCCGTACCGGCTCTTGAGGCGCTTGCCGTGCGTCGTTGCTCCGCTGGGGCTGCACAAGGCATCGAAGAGAGCATCGAACAGCGTAGTCTTTCCCGTCTCATTCCCGCCAGTGAAGAAAGTTACCGGACCGAGTGGGAACGTGCGGGAGGCGAACTTGCCAAATCGGGTTACGGTCAGCTTCGCAATCACGCGCGCTCCTCCAAGACCTTCTTGAGCTTCAGAAGACCGATTTCCCGCGTTTTCCGCCAGACTGGGAAGTCAGGCGCGTCAGCAGCGGGCCGCACTCTCTCGCAGAGCTCGAGGAACTTCCGCGCAATCGGCTCGGAGGAGATGCCCTCCAGGACCGAGACTCCGTCGCGAATGACATTTACAGACGCGCACACGCGGCCTGAGAGCATGGGCAAGGCTGTCAGCCGCGGCTTTGAAGGTGTTCTCGTCCTCAACGATTCCGGAAATGGAAATCTCCACGCGGTCGGACGGATCCCATTCGCGTGAGAGATGCTCGATATCTGGAATAGCCCCGTCGAGACCCACGTCAAGGAGGATCTCCCGGTACTGACCCGCCGATTTCAGCACGAGCGGCGTCGCACGGATGTCATCCCCTACTTCTATCATGCTGGCGCTACGCGGTCCTGTCTCCCCTCTTCTCCACACGCGGGCGGAGCCCGGATATGACAGGACAAGAGCGCTGGTCCGGACGGGCGCATCAGGCGCTGTACTTTTCAGCCGAATCGTGCGCGCCGAGTGGATGTGGCCGAGGGCGGCATAGTCCGCGCCCGCGCGCTGGAAAAGGTCGGGATCAATGACGGAGACCATTTCCTCGCCTTCGTCAAACGGGATGCCCAGGCCAGAAACGACGCAATGGGCCGTGACGATGCGAAACCTCCGGTGCTTGGCGGGCATAGCCCACTCTCGATAGTCAGCATAGCTTTTTCTGTGCGGGATTGACACTAAATCCATGTCCGGGAGATCAAGAATGCCGAAAGGCTCTTCATCGAGCAAACGGGCTTTGCCAAATTCGAAGCTCCCCAGCTTCCTCGCTCCCCGTCTGGAGATCCTCATGGTTTCCGGGGAGAACGAGCACGGTCACCGTATCCCCAATCGGGTCAATCCGCTGCTTGAAATCCCCTCGGAGCGCTTCCGCGTCGGCGAAACTGTCGAATGTGTCTCCCGCGAAAAGCAGAAGGTTTGCTTTCTTCTCTGTGGCAAGGATGGCGATCTCAGACAGGACGGACAGCGAATACACCTTTTCCTGGACGGATAGGTGAAGATCAGCGCAATGAAGGATGCGTGTCATGACTGGACTACTCCGCGCAGGAAGCATACTTCCCCTATGACTTGAGCGCAAGTTCACGCCGTGTACGGTGACACCGTCTTTCCCCTGCTGTGGCGGTTGTTTGTCCAATAGATGAGGCAAGGACTTTGGATTCAGGAAAATTTCTGATGAAGCGATCCAACGGATTCCATTTTCTATATTCTCACCTTATAATGCTCTCCAAGCAATGCAATGAATAAAAATATCGATGTTTTCGGTGTCCATGACCGCATCATGGACGACTACAAATCCTTCATCTCCAGCTTCCTGAACATCCGCGACAAGGCAATCCGGGAGAAGGTTGAGTCCGAGATAGAGGGCGGCAGGTTCTGGCCCGACCCTCTCATACAGTTCAATCCTGGTTACGCTTCGGGGGGCACCGCGGAACAGCTCTGCGACTCAGGGGTTCTGCACCCTGAGATACGTCGCATATTTCATGGCTACCGTCTGTACCGCCACCAGACCGAGGCGATCGAACTGGGGCGGGCCGGAAAAAGCTTCGTGGTCACCTCCGGAACGGGCTCGGGCAAGTCGCTCACCTACATCGCCACGATATACGACTACATTCTGAGGCACCGGGAAGAGGCCAAAGGCCTCACCGCGCTCATCGTGTATCCGATGAACGCGCTTATCAACTCGCAATACGAGGAGTTTGGAAAATACCAGAAGGCATATCGCGAGCGGGCGGGGAAGGACCTTCCCATCTCATGCAGACGCTACACGGGGCAGGAGGACCGGGAAGAGCGCGAAGCAACTCTGGACTCGCTGCCAGATATCCTGCTCACCAACTACATGATGCTCGAGCTGATCTTGACCCGATCCGGCGAATCGAGGCTGCGCTCAGCCATCCGCGCCAACCTGCGGTTCCTCGTGTTCGACGAGCTGCATACCTACAGAGGAAGGCAGGGCGCGGACATAGCCCTCCTCATACGCCGAATCAAAAACATGGCGAAAAACCCACTTCTATGCGTCGGGACTTCGGCTACCATGATCTCCGGCGGAACGGAGGAGGAGCGCAAGCGGAAGGTGGCGGATGTCGCCTCGCGGATATTCGGTGCGAAGATTGGGCCGGAGCAGGTTGTCGCCGAAACGCTCGTTCCCTCGTTGAACGATTCCAGTGCCCTCTCGGCGGCCGAGATTGCCGCCGCCCTTCAAGTTCCCGGCTCGCTCACTGGGTCTGAATCTCAGCTCATGGCCAATCCGCTTGCGCGCTGGCTGGAATCCGAGATCGCCCTGGATAAAACAGGACCGACCCTGGCACGCGGCATCCCCCGGTCCCTTGGCGATATCGCGAAACGCCTGGCGCAAACAAGTGGAGCGGCACAGGCCCTATGTATCCAGCGCATTCGTGAGCTCCTCCTGTGGATAGCGCGTACGAACACGCGCATCGAAGAGGAATCCAGTTCCGGGGCAACCCATCGCGAGGCGTTTCTGCCCTTCAAGCTGCATCAGTTCATCTCTCAGACCGATACCGTTTTCCTAACCCTTGGGACGTCTGGCGAACGCCTCATTTCCCTGGACCCAAAGCTGCACGAGGTAGTAGACGGAAATCGGATTCCCTATTTTCCCGCCCTGTTCAGCAGGCTCTCCGGCGCGGAGTTTCTTTGCGTACGACTGGATAGGGATTTGGGGAAGATCCTGTCCCGGGAGTTTGATGAAATCGTGGACCCCGGCGAGGACGAAGGGGAAGCACTTGCGTTTGGCTACCTCTTGCCGGATCCAGATGCATGGGACCCGAGGGAAGATCTGGAAAAGCTCCCCGATACATGGTTCAAGAAGGACAGCCAAGGCGCCATCAGATACGGAGAAGACGGGCTTCCCTTGTTGGAAAAGCGCCATGCGGAACGCATGCCAGAGCCGATCTGGTACGACCGTGAAGGCAACTGGTCGAGTGAGCAGTCATCGGGCCTCCCTCACACAGGCTGGTACATGCCGGCGCCGCTCGCCTTCGATCCCACCAGCGGCGCCTTGTACGACGGCAGACTCAAAGAATCCACGAAGCTCGCGCGCTTGGGCAGCGAAGGGCGCACCTCCTCGACTACGATGGTGTCCCTCGCCGTGCTCCGCGAGCTGTCTGCGGCGGGACTGTCGCGGGATGCCGCCAAGCTCCTCTCTTTCACGGACAACCGTCAGGACGCGGCGCTGCAATCCGGTCATTTCAATGATTTCCTGCGCGTTGTGCAGACGCGCTCTGCCGTGCTGCAGGCCTTGCGAGCAAAGGGGTCACTGGATTACTCCACGTTGAGTCAGGGAATGTTCGACGCTTTGGGTATTGCCCAGGAGGACTACGCGCGGGCCCCCGCTGAGTTTCCCGCGGCCGCGCGCGAGAACGAGGACTTGCTCAAGAAATACCTTTTCTATCGGGCGCTTGCCGATCTGCGCAGAGGGTGGAGGGTGACGGTACCAAACCTGGAGGCATGCGCGCTTCTGAAGATTGCGTTCCGTCACCTCGAGGAGAACTGCTCGCCGACGGAGAAATGGAAAGACGTTCCATGGATCGGGGAATGCCCGGCGGCGAGGCGCATGGAGATTGTCCGACAAGTGCTCGACTACATTCGAAAGGCATACGCCATCGAGAGCGAGCCATACCTATCTGCCCATGCCATCGAGAAGGCGCAGAACGAGATCCGCCAGCGGCTGAAGCCCCCATGGACTCTTGATGACGAGGAGGAGATCCAGAGGCCCCTGCCACGTGGCGGTGCAAGTCGTTAGGCAGAAGGCCAGGCTGAGCGTCGTGAGCGTCGGCTTCATGAGCGCCCTCGGCCGTTATCTCCGGGAGGAAGCAAAAGCTGATGGCTTCACCTTCGGACGCGACACTTACGTCGAAATGATGAACGCGCTTCTCCAGCGCATGAACCAAGCGGCGTGGCTGACATCGCAGGCGGTAAAAGGCACGGGCGGAGATGAAGTAAATATCTACCGTCTCAACCTGGAATCCATCGTCTGGGTGGCCGGAGACGGGGAGACGCTTCCCGTCGACCCTGTCCGCACCCGCGCCTTCCGACAAGGCGCGTATACCCTGAAGCCCAACCGGTACTTCCAATCAATCTATCGCGCGGATTTCAATTCTCTCAAGCGCCTGGTGGCTCACGAGCATACGGGCCAGGTAGGGAATGCGGACAGAAAGCGCCTGGAAGATGAGTTCAGAAAAGGCGAGAAGAGCGTGCTCTTCTGCTCGCCTACCATGGAACTGGGGATCGACATCCGCGATCTCGCGGTGGTTCACATGAGAAACGTGCCTCCCAGCCCGTCCAACTACGCGCAGCGCAGCGGCCGCGCGGGCAGGAGCGGGCAGGCGGCGCTGGTGTTCACTACATGTTCGACGTACTCCCCGCACGACCGTCACTTCTTCGACAACCCGCTGGCCATGGTGACGGGGAGCGTCACCGAGCCGAAGATCGACCTTTCCAATCGCGAACTTCTCCTCGCACACCTGGATGCGCTCTTTCTTTCCGAGAAGAGCATTCCGCAGCTTCGCGACTCCCTGGTCGACCTCGTGGACAGAGACGATCCAGCCCTGCCTCTCTTGCCCGCGGTCCGTGAGGAGGTGAAGCTGGCTGAGCACGAGAAGGCGAGGATCGCCGAGCGTTTCGAGGCGGTCTTGAGCGACCTTTCACGCGAGCTTGCCGGCAAGCCTGGCAGCTTCCCCCAGGGATGGATCGAGGAAGCCGTTGCGCAGATCCCTGAGTCCTTCGATCGCGCCCTTGATCGATGGCGTGAGATGTACCGCCGGGTCAACCGTGAAATCGCGGAGACCAGCACGATCATCGAGAGCGGGAAGTTTACCGCGCATTCCGAGCAAATGCGGCAGACTCGCGCGGCGCAGGCACGGGCTCTCCGCGAGAGGGACCTCCTGCTGAACCAGGCTGCCGGGCAGGAGCTCTCCGAGTTCTATCCCTTCAGATACCTGGCCTCGGAGGGATTCCTGCCGGGGTACAACTTTGCGCGGCTCCCGGTACGGACGTGGATTGGCTCGGGAGCCTTCGGCGAGGTTGGGGAATACGTGTCACGTCCCCGAGCCCTTGCCATCTACGAGTTCGGACCGCAGAACATCATCTACCACAAGGGCGAAAAGTACGGCATCGATCAGATGACGGTGTCGGATATCGAGGGCAGGACCCGCATCGCGCGGCTTGCGCCAGACAGCGGCTACCTCCTGCGGGAAGCTGAGGCCGCGCGCTCCACCTCGCCATTCAACGGCGCGCCCCTGGAGGGCGACAACAAGCCGGATGTCGTGGGTCCGTATCTGGATCTTGCGGACATGCGTACAAGGAAGCGGGAGCGCATCTCCTGCGAGGAGGAGATGCGAACGAGCTACGGCTACGACGTCAGAACCTACTTCGGGGTGGACGGTGGGCTGGGGCGCATGAGGGTCGGCAGAGTGCATGCGTCGGGAACGCCGCTTCTGTGCTTCCGTTACATTCCCACCTGCCGCATCTTTCTGCATAACGCGCGCTGGAGGATATCGCGGGAACAGGGATTCTATATCGGTACGACCTCCGGGCGTTGGCGCAAGTCACCCGATCCAAAGGCCAAGCCGGAGGAGAAAAATAAGGACCCTGTCGCGCTCGTTCAGCTCATGACCGACTTCACGGCCGATGCGCTCTCTCTGGAGCCTGATCCATCACTCGGCCTGGAAGAGGCGGGCGTGGTAACCCTTCAGTATGCGATCAAGCGAGCTATTGAGAGAATCTATGTTGCGGAAAGCCGGGAGATCGCCACGGAGGTCATTGGCAAGGGCTCCCACATACTCATCTACGAAGCCTCTGAGGGCTCTTTGGGAATCCTTCGACGGATTGTCGAGGATGCGGCTGCGTTCCCGGCCATCATTGCCGCCGCGCGCGAGATCTGCCGATTTGACGAGAAAGAGTACAAAGAGGCTGCTTCCTACGACGATCTTCTGGACTACTACAACCAGGTCGATCATCGGACCATCGACAGGTTCACCATCCAGGATGCGCTGGACAAGCTCCTCGCAGGTTCGGTGGAAATCCAAGCGAATCCAGAAGCCGGGGACTACCACGCACACTACCGCGCTCTGCTCGATCAGACCGATCCCAATTCCGAGCTTGAGCGAAAGTTCCTCGACTACCTTCATTCCCGGGGTTTGCGCCTGCCCGACGAGGCGCAGCCGAAGGTGCCGGGCATTTATTGCATGCCCGATTTTCTCTACCGTCCCGACATATATGTATTCTGCGACGGCTCCGTGCACGACGAGCCAGAGCAGCGCGAACGTGACAGACAGCAGCGCGAAGCGCTGAGAAACGCTGGCCTGCAATACCTCGTGCTCCGCTACACGGAGGACATCGCTGCCTTCGTCGACCGGCGTCCCGATGTGTTCCCGAGGGTACGCTGATGGGCTTTGCCGCGGGGTCTCTCGTGCATGTCAGGGGCAAGGATTGGGTGGTGTTGCCCTCGAAGGACCCGGACCTCCTGATGATAAAGCCGTTGCACGGCGTAGAGGAGGAGGCCACGGGGATCTATCTTCCCCTCGGTCTTGACTCCGACATTCGTTCGACGGTCTTCCCGCCGCCACGTGCGGACCAGATCGGCGACCTCTCCTCAGCCAAGCTGCTCTACAATGCCCTGCGTCTTTCCTTCAGGACAGGCGCAGGGCCATTCCGATCCCTGGGCAGGCTGTCCTTCCGTCCCCGAGGCTATCAGCTGGTGCCCCTCATCATGGCGCTGCGGCAGGCAGAGGACCCTCTGCGACTCATGATCGCCGACGACGTGGGTGTGGGAAAGACCATCGAGGCGCTGCTCATCGTGCGGGAGCTCCTGGACAGGCGCGAGATCGAACGCTTCGCCGTGGTCTGTCCCCCCCACCTCTGCGAGCAATGGCGCTACGAGCTTTCCTCCAAGTTCGGCATCGAGGCAGTGATCGTACGATCCAGCACCCAGGCCCGATTGGACCGGGGGGTACGGGGAGATGCGAGCGTATTCAGCTTCTATCCCTACCAGGTGGTCTCCATCGACTATATAAAGTCCGAACGGCACAGGCGCCAGTTCGTCAACGAGTGCCCGGATCTGGTGATCGTGGACGAGGCGCACACCTGCGCCCGGCCCTCGGGGGCCTCCGAGACGCAGCAACAGCGCTATAGACTTGTGCGCGAGATTGCAGACCGTCCCGGCCAGGGCCTGATGCTTCTCACCGCCACGCCACACAGCGGCAAGACCGACGAGTTCAGGTCACTCCTGGGACTCCTCGATCAGCGCTACGAGGGATGGGACATCCTGACCGCAGGCGAGCAGGAGCGCCGCGAGCTTGCCGAGCGCTACATCCAGCGCAGGAGAAAGGACGTGGAGCTGTGGCAGGGACTTCATTCCTCCGAGCGCACCCCGTTTCCTAAGCGCGATCCGCAGGAGATTCCCTATTCCTTGACTCCGCTCTACCGGCGGTTCTACGAACGGCTGCACGCATTTGCCCGCGCGCTGGTTGCCGATGCAACCGGGCACGAGGGAGTACGTCGCATGCGTTATTGGTCCGCCCTTACCCTGTTGCGTGGAGCCATGTCGTCGCCTGCCTCCGGGTTGGAGATGATCCGGACCAGGACCGAGGAAAACGCCGCAGAGGGCGGAGACGATGAAAACCCGTTGTACGATCGTGAGGAGCAGGGCATCGGAGATGCCGCCGCAGGACCTTTGCTAGTAAGGGCTCGTTGGAGCGCCTCGCAGCGCGCCGCGTTGAATGCGTTGGCTGAGGAGCTTTCCGGCTTGGCAAATCTCGAGAATGACGCAAAGGCAAAGAAGGCCTTGGAGATCGTGTCCTCCTGGGTTTCCGAGGGATTGCGGCCGGTCGTCTTCTGCAAGTTCATCGCAAACGGCAAACTACCTCGGGACGCTCTTAAGGCCTGCTCTGGAGCGCGCGTTTCCTGGCATCGCGGTGGAGGTGGTGACAAGCGAGGATCCCGACGAGGTGCGCAAGGCGCGGGTGGAGGACATGGCCGACTCCGAGCGCAGGGTGCTGATCGCCACGGACTGCCTTTCGGAAGGCATCAACCTGCAGGACTCATTTTCCGCGGTCTTGCATTACGACCTGCCCTGGAACCCCAACCGTCTGGAGCAGAGGGAGGGCAGGGTCGACAGGTATGGACAGACCGCTCTTGTAGTCAAGGCATGCCTCCTGTATGGCGCGGACAATCCCATCGATGGTGTCGTACTGAAGGTGTTGCTGAGAAAGGTCCGGGAGATCAAGAGCTCCATCGGGATATCCATCCCGTTCCCCGAGGATTCGCTCACCCTCATGGACGCGGTGATGCAGGCGGTCCTGCTTTCGGACCCTGTGCCGGAAAAGGCCGTGCAGTTCGAGCTGGACCTCGCAGTCCGAAAGCAGTGCCATCCTGAAGGCGAGCAACGAGCTGCAGGAGGCCTCCCGCCGAGAGGAAGCGACCCGTTCGGTGTTCGCGCAACGCTCCATCCACCCTGAGGAGATTGAGGAGGACCTGGCGAGCATGGACCATGCGCTGGGCGACCCCTCGGCCGTGGAAGGCTTCGCCCTGGAGGCGGTTCAGAGGGTAATCGGTGCGCCCACCAAACGCTTGAAAGGCGAGCGGTGCCATTCAATCACTACCGCCAACCTGCCCGCGGCGCTTCGAGAGGACTTGCAGCGCATCCCCGCCCTTGGACTGGGCAAGCCGGTGCGATCGCGGACTGAGATCAGAGTCGGATTCGAATCTCCCGTGCCCGACGGTTTCCTGTACATCGGAAGGATGCATCCCTTTGTCGAGTCGCTGTGCAGGCAGGTGATGACGCAAGGATTCGAAGGGGGCGGAAAGGCAAGGCTCGGTCGAGTAGCCGCTGTGCGCACGAAGAACGTATCGGAGAAGACCGTACTCCTTCTTTTCAGAGCCCGTCACATCGTGGAAGACACGCGCAAAGGGGTTCGTCTCGTGGCGGAGGAGACTGTCCTATGCGGGTACGAAGGAAGCGCGCAGGATCGAAAGTTTCTGAGTGAAGAGAAGGCCCATTCCCTCATGGAGAACGCTTCCGCCAGCTCCGACCTGTCGGACGAGGCACGGCGGGACATAGTAGCACGCGAGATAGTCGATGTGGCCGGCCTGGAGACCGAATGGCTGCAGGTGGCGGAGGCGCGGGCAGCAGCGCTGGCGGAAAGCCATGAGCGGTTCCGCCGTGCCCTCGAGCGGCGGAAGACGACCACAGCGCGCTATCGAGCGGCAGCACCCGCTGTTCCTATGGACCTGATGGGGCTGTTCGTCTTGCTGCCGGAGATCCCTGGATGAAGCATCCCAGCATCCGCATCGAGGGACCCATCCTGTCGACCGATATCGTCGATCAAATAGCGGAGGGAGAGTACGCGGGCCAGGGCGCCAGCGGATTTCGGAATAGACGGCAGGGTGCGCGACGAGATATCTCGCGGATGGGCGGATGCGCGCGCCCTTTGGAGCGTGTTCTCGCATCAGCGCGAGCGCTCCCCGGCGGAGGACCGCCTGGGCACCACCCGCACGCGGACCACATGGATCCTGCCCTTCATGTCTCTTCTGGGCTACGAGCTGGAATACCTCCGCGAAGCACCTGAGATTGGAGGGAAAAAATACCCCATCAGCCATCGCGCGGCCAACAGGGGCGACATGCCCGTGCACGTGATCGGCTTCACACAGTCGATGGATGCGCGCGAGGACAAGCTCATGTCCGCCCACAGCCTGGCGCAGGAATACTTGAACCTTGCCGATGACAAACTCTACGCTCTTGTGACCAACGGCCTCCAGCTTCGGCTGCTGCGGGATGCAAGCCGCTTGGTCCGGCTTTCTTACGTGGAGTTCGACCTCCAGCGAATGATGGAGGAGGAGCTGTATTCGGATTTCGCCGTTCTTTTCAGGCTTCTTCACGCCTCCCGCATGCCCGCGCGCAGCGAGGATGCGGCCGGCTGCATCCTGGAGGCCTACCATCAGGATGCCATGGAGAACGGCGAGCGCATCCGCGGGGGGCTTTCCTCAGCCGTCGAGCGTTCCCTCGAGCTTCTTGCTGATGGGTTTTTAAGCGCGCCGGAGAACGAGGAGCTGCGCCGGACGGTTCTTGAGGGCGATGCGGCCGTGCAGGCCATGTATCACAACCTGTTGGTGCTCGTGTATCGCCTTCTTTTCCTCCTGGTTATAGAGGAGCGCGACCTTGTATTCCTGCAGAAAGCCGATCCGCGAAAGCGCGACATCTACTACGATTTCTACTCCGCGAGCAGGCTGCGCAGGCTCGCCGAGATTGCCCGGCCGGAGGACGGCCGCAACACGGATCTCTGGGAGCTTCTGCGCAAGACCTTCCGGTTGTTCGAGGAAGAAGATAAGGGCGATCCTCTGGGGATCTCCGCCCTGGGTGGCGACCTTTTCAGCCCCACCGCTCTCGGGCAGCTTGCCTCGTGCACCATATCAAACGAGCATCTGGTTGCCTGCCTGTCGAGCCTCGATCAGCTTCGACGACCATGAGACCCATCAGACCATCAAGGTGAACTATGGGGCGCTGAACGTCGAGGAGTTCGGATCGGTCTATGAGGGTCTTCTGGAAAAAGACCCTGTCGTTATCCAGATTGACGGCAAGCCACGCTTTTCGTTCAAGGCGGGTGAGGGGCGGTCTTCCTCGGGGTCGCACTATACCCCTGAGGAGCTGACCCATCCCCTTATCCGCCACTCCCTCGACCACGTAATTTCCTCGCGACTCAAGCAGAAAGATCCTGAGAAGGCCCTGCTTTCCATACGAGTGTGCGATCCCGCTTGCGGCAGCGGTCATATCCTCCTGAACGCCGCGCGCAGGATCGGGCTGGAGCTTGCTCGCGTGCGGTCCGGAGTGGAGCAGCCATCGCCGCCCGATATTCGCCGGGCCGTGCGCGATGCCATCCGGCATTGCCTTTATGGCGTGGACAAGAACCCTCATGCCGTGGAGCTGTGCAAGGTGGCCCTGTGGCTGGAATCTCACGACCCAGGTGAGCCGCTGGGATTTCTTGACCACCACATCAAGTGCGGGGACTCGGTGGTGGGAATCGCCAGACGCGAGGAGCTGCTGGAAGGCATTCCCGATGAGGCCTTCAAGAGGCAGCCAGGCGACGATGCCACGGCCTCATCGTTCGCAAAGCGCAACCGAAAGGAGCGGGAAACCCGGGGACAGATTGCACTGGACCTGGACGAGCCCACGCGCGACAAACTGGATGCAATCCGCAGGGGCTTGCTGACGGTCGACGGGATGGGCGAGCACAGCCTCGAGGAAATTGGCGCAAAAGCGGCTTGCCTACGAAAATCTCGTGTCCCAAAGCGAATGGATCCGGCTTCGCGACCTTGCCGACATGCTGACAGCGCAGTTCTTTATCCCGAAGACCGAGGAGAACCAGAGCGTCCTGGTGACGGACGGCGACTACTTTCAGTACGTGGCGGGCGGGAGCGGCAGATTGTACGAGGCGCGCGTCGAGGCGGCGCGCGGGATTGCGCGGGAGCAGAGGTTTTTCCACTGGTTCATAGAGTTCCCCGATGTCTTCGAGGAAGGCGGGTTCGACTGCATCCTCGGGAACCCGCCGTTCTTGGGGGGACTGAAGATATCTACGGCACATATCGGCGGGGAGATACCTGCATTACCTTCAGTCTCGGTTTGCTCCCGCCGGGGCCATGCGACTTGGTTGGGTACTTTTTCCGAAGGAATTTCTCGCTTATCAAAGATAGCGGCTATTTCGGCCTGATAGCGACCAACACCATCGCTCAGGGCGGCACTCGCGAGGGATCGCTCGAGCCGATTGCACGAATAGGTGGGGAGATCGTCTTTGCGATCCGTTCTATGAAGTGGCCGGGGCTCGCGGCAGTTTCGGTGTCACTCGTTGCGATGCACAAAGGGAAATGGGATGCACCGCGCTTCCTCGACGGCAGGGAAGTCACTCGAATCACCCCTTACCTCGACGATTCGGAGGCGCTCGGAAACCCGTATCGCCTGAAAGAGAACGCCGGGAAAAGCTTCCAGGGTTCGATATGTTCTCGGAATGGGGTTCGTGCTTGAGCCCTCCGAAGCTCAGGCTCTCATCCAGAAGGACCCCAGGAACAAGGATGTTCTTTTCCCCTACCTGAACGGTGAGGACCTCAATAGCCGGCCCGATCAGTCCCCGAGCAGGTGGGTGATCAACTTCTTCGACTGGCCGGAGGAGAAGGCGCGGGAGTATCCGGAGTGCTTCAGGATCGTGGAAGAGAAGGTGAAGCCGGAGAGACATGAAGATCAACGACAAGTTCGGCCGCGAAAACTGGTGGAGTTTCATGCGACATCGACCTGAGCTTGCGCAAGCCATCGCGCCTCTCGAGAGGGTGATGGTGATCGCTGAAGCTAGCAAGACTTGCGCATTCTCCTTTGCGACGAAATGACCAAGTTTATTCGCATATGCTTGTTGTGTTCGCTTTGCCTAGGACATGAATACTTCGCTGTCCTCCAGTCAACCTTGCATTACTACTGGGCATGGAAGTATCAGTTCGACACTGAAAGGCGATCTCCGTTACGCCCCCTCCGACTGCTTCGAAACCTTCCCATTTCCCGCCTGCCTTCGGGAGAACTCGACCGCCGACACCGCTGCCCTGGAATCCATCGGCCGTAAGTACTATGAACACAGGCAGGCGCTCATGCTCGACATGCAGCTCGGGCTCACAAAGACCTACAACCTGTTCCACGATCCTGGGATCATTCCAGGCGCCACGGACTTGTCCGCGCTGGAATCGCAGCTTAAGAAATCCGGCGCAAGGATCGGCGCCGCGGAAGCGACAGCCCGCATCCAGACCCTCCGCGACCTGCACGTGAAAATGGATGCGGCAGTGCTCGCCGCGTACGGCTGGACGGATATCGTCCTCGGCCATGACTTCCATGCGGTGGACTTCCTCCCCGAAAACGACCGTGTGCGTTTCACCATCAGCCCCAGGCCCGCCGTGAGGTGCTCAAGCGCCTGCTTGGAGCTGAACCACCGCTACCATGCGGAGGAAGAGGCCGCGGAAGATATGAAACCGAAGAAGACGGCAAAGCGGACAAAAGTATGGCACAGCCCGGAACTGGGGTTGTGAGGTGGTGAACGTCCAACAACTGGTTCGGTTTTACCTTGCCTGCATAGAGATGGAAGACAGGCAGGCGCTCTCGAAAAAGGTCTCAGCACTGCATCATTCGGTGATCTCTCCATGGAACGACGAGGAATTGCTTTTCAATAGCGGCGCCTCCTCTGTGGAGTTCGAGCTTACATCACGTTCCGATCAATCCCTCTTTTCGCAAGGTGCGACCATCGCGGGCGACCCCGAACGCTTCTACTACGGCTATCCGCTTTTTCTTTTCCTCGATCGAGACGATTGGTCAATCAGCCCGCTTTTCATGCAGGAAGTGGAGGTGACGCTTCGGGACAGCACCCGTGGTGTCGTACTGGTCAAGGACCCAGAGGGGCTTGAGGTCAATCTCCATCTCTTCCAGAAGCAGCGAGTTCCGCCCGAGGAGTTGAAGTCTCTCGCCGTGGAGTTGGAAGGCGACTTCCCCACGTTCGCCGCGCGCGTGGAATCTGCATTCCAGTCATTGGGCGTTTCGCTTCCCGGATTTGCACAGCGAGCAATTGACCCGTGGCCATCAACGCCATTGATGGATGGAAGCTGGCACAATAGACCAATTCTATTCAAGAGCGAACGGAGCCCCTACACCATACATCTCCGAAAGGAACTGGAGATACTCGGTCAGGATCAGAGTCTATCCTTAAGGATGGGCGGCACGGCATTGGGACCGTTCTTTGGTGCCACAAGCACGCAACCAGCTGCTGGCGGATCCCCAGTTCAGCTGATTCATGTCCTGCCGATGAACAAGAGCCAGGAAGACGCCGCCAATTCCGCCCTGAAAGAGCCACTGACCGTGGTCACAGGACCACCTGGCACAGGGAAGTCGCAGGTGGTTGTGAACCTTCTCGCGTCGTGCGCTCTTGCGGGTAGATCGGTTCTCTTCGCCAGCAAGAATAACAAGGCCGTAGAAGTTGTCCGCCAGAGGCTGAGGGATCTTCTTGGAGATCAGCAGGACTGGGTCCTCCGGCTTGGCAATAAAGAAATGATGGAGACGTGTCGGCAAGAGATGGACGGTCGTTTGGCCGCTGCATCGCATCTCACGCCTGAGGCTCCGGTCTCCCCGTTGGTCGTACATCAGCTTGACACCGAGATCGAGAACACACGGAGCAAAATCGCAAAGCTCACCGCCTTTCAGGGTGAATTGTGCACTCTCGATTTGGAGCGCAGGTCACTTGAAAGTGCCGTTCGCGACGTATGGATCCCTGCATGCGAAGGCTGGATCGGGGAGTGCGCCTGGTTGCCTGCGGCAAGAGAGTCGCGCCGGACAAGCCGGACCCTTTCCTCGACGACGGAAAAAGGAATCCGCCTTTGGTTCCTCCGCACCCTATTGCGCAAGAGGACACTCCGCAGTCTATCGGAGAAACTCGAGGGAATGATCGCCGAGCTCCCCGGATATCCACTCCGATATTGCCCAGATGCCCCGCGCCGATTTTGCCTCGTTTGCCGAGGCGCTTCGTGAACTTTGCGCGTTGGGTGAATGGCGCCAGGCGGTTATGTCTTACGAGAGAAAAATTGCATCCCTCAGCGAAATGCCTCCTGCCCGAAGGCTTGCCGAGCACTTAGAAAGCCTTCAGGCGCAACGTTCGGAGGTTGCCACCTCCCAGTTTCGCATCGGTTGGACGAACCGAATCAAGACATCTCCGGCTCACCACCGTCTGAGCAAGTACTTCGATCTTGTTAACCGGGCTTCCCGCTTCTTCGGCGGAACCGGGCAGTCGCACTCGCCTTGCAGAGTGGGCGCAACAGGTTGCCATTGTGGGTGCCGACCTCCCTATCTGGATCGTGACGAGCCTTTCCGCTCGGCGGGCGCTTCCACTGAGCCCGTGTCTCTTCGATCTTGTCATCATCGATGAAGCCAGTCAGTGTGATATTCCATCGGCCCTGCCGCTTCTGTACAGAGCTCGACGGGCACTCATCATCGGAGATCCGCATCAACTGCGGCACATCAGCACGTTGCGGACATCCGATGAAACGGCTCTCTCTGCAGACTATGGGCTGTCGGACTCGATCAGCACATGGTCGTACAACGAGCGCTCGCTTTATAATCTTGCCGAGGAAGCCAGCATTTCCGTCGGGGGCAAGATCGGCTTTCTCGCAGAGCACTATAGGTCGCACCCTGAGATTGTTGAGTTCTCGAACAGAAGCTTCTACCAGGGCCGCCTCGTTCTGAGGACGCGAATTGACGCGTTGAAAAAGCGGCTCGAAGATCAACAGCTTGGGGTCATCTGGCACGACACTCCTGGAAGCGTTCCCCAGTCCGCACGGAGCGCCTGGAATGCGGCCGAGGTTGAAGGCGTCTTTAGCCTCCTGGAACAGTGGCATGCGAACGGATTTCTGCATAAGCCGCACCTTACTTTTGGAGTAGTAACTCCCTTCCGACTCCAGATGGAAAAGGCGAGAGAGCGTATCGCGCGGGCTCCTTGGTATGGTGAGGTTGCGAAACGTATCACGGTGGGCACTGCTCACCGGTTCCAGGGCGACGAGTGCGATGTCATGATCTTCTCCCCCGTGGTTGCGCGAGGGATGTTTCCTCGGCTTGTGCGATGGGTGACCGAAACTGACCAGCTGTTAAACGTCGCAATCACGCGTGCGCGGGCGGCGCTCCACGTTGTCGGCGACATGAACGCAATCCTTGAGGCAGGCGGCAGGCTTGGTGATTTTGCTGCCACTGTGCAGGCCGGAATTGTCACCACTTCGGTTCAGCAAGTGACCGAGTCTCCGGCGGAAGAGCTTGTGGCAGACATGCTTCGAGAGCTTGGTATCTGGCACAAGACCCAGTATGACATCGGGCGATATCGGCTAGACTTCCTGGTGGTGTCGCCGATGGGCATCCGCTACGATCTGGAAGTCGATGGCCGTGGCCATCTTACCGACGAAGCGTTACGCGCCGACGAGGTACGCGACGCAGTGGTGCGGCGCGAAGGATTCAAGGTTATGAGGATCGACGCGCGGAACGTGTTCCAGCGAGCCGAAGCGACGAAGTCGACGCTCGCGAGGCTTTGCTGACATTAACATGGAGGCGCACTACAAACTCGCGCCTGCAGTGAGGTCAGATGAATGTGGGCGCTCTGACGTGCTCTCGCATGCATGGAATTGTCAAATCGCGCGGTCGTCCTAGCCCATGTTCAGGGTTTAGCGGGCCACTTTCAAGGCGCCGATTCCAAAAACTGGCCATTTTTGCTGGGTTTTTCGAAGGTGGCCCTTCCGCGAAGCCGAAAAGTGTAGTGACTAATATGTCTCTGTTTTTAGCTCGAAGATCAATTTTTATTCTTGACTTTACATAGATTGGTCGTGCTATTATTAAGCATGTACGTCCGCTCCGTCCGAGTCCCCTCCTCCAACGGCTCCGTCAACGAATACCTGCGCGTGGTGGAAGCCTACCGCGAAAACGGCAAGGTCAAGCAGCGCATCATCGCCGACCTCGGCCGCCGCGATCTGCTGGCCGCCATGCTGCCCAAGCTGCGCCGCATCCTGGAAGGAACCCCCAGGATTGAGGGTGAGCACGAGCAGGAGATCAAGATCTTGGACAGCTTCAGCTGGGGCCCCCTGCTGGTTGTACGCCAGCTGTTCGAGCAGTTGGGGCTGTGGGAGCTCTTTGATCGGCTTCTGGCAGGAGCGGCCCCGGTGGGGTGGGCCGACCGCGCATTTGTGCTGATCGCCAGCCGCATGATCCATCCCTCAAGTGAGCACGGGCTGGCGGAGTGGCTGGAGACGGAGTTCTTCTGTGATCGACAGGGCAGACGATTTCTGCCTCGCTGGCACCAGAGGGGTCGGGTGCGGGTGGAGGACCGACAATTGGACAGCTGGTATCGCACGCTTGATAAGCTGGTGGGGGCCAAAGGGGAGATCGAGAGCGCACTGTATGGGCGGCTGCGGGATCTGTTCAGCCTGAAGCCCGAGTTGGTGCTTTACGACATCACCAGCACCTATTTCGAGGGTTCGGGTCCCTCCGAGTTGGCTCGCCATGGATACAGCCGCGACGGCAAGCCTCGCAACACGCAGGTGATCGTGGGAGTGGTGATGGTGGGCGGGTGGCCGATCGTGCACCACGTATGGGAGGGAAACCGTCTGGACCACAGTACCGTCAGCGAGGTGGTGAAGGAGTTGCGGGAGCGGTTTGAGTTTGGACGGGTAGTGTTTGTCGGTGACCGCGGCATGGTGACGGAAGAAAACCTTCAACAATTGACGGAGCAGGGCCAGGGGTACTTGGTGGGGGTGAAGCGACGAGGCAACGCGCAGATGCCGAAATGGCTCGATGCGGTGGAGCAGGATAAGTGGATCGACTGTCCGGTGGGGATCACAGCGGCAGAACAAAGCGATCCTCCGCGTACGCGCGTGCAGGAAGTTCCTTCGGGTCAGGAGGGCACGCGGGTGTTCGTCATCGACTCTGATGAGCGGCGCCAGTACGAGCAGGTGATGCGAGGGCGCTCGATGGAGCGGGTGCGAGAGAAGCTGGAGAAGCTGCAACGGCGCGTGAGTGAGGGAAGGCTCGTTGATGGTGCGCGCATCGGAGCTGCAGCCCAACGGATCATGCAGGCCCATCATGGCTGGCGCTATTACCGTTGGAAGGTGGATGAGGGTGGCTTCCATTTCGAGGAAGACCCGCTGCACTTGGAGCGAGAAAAGCAGTTGGAGGGCAAGTACCTTATCGCCACCAGCGAGAAGCACCTCGAGCCGCTGGAAGCGGTGCGGATCTACAAAGAGCTCAGCGAGGTAGAGCGCGGGTTCCGCTGCCTGAAAGACGTGTTGGAGATGCGGCCGATCTACCACAAGAACGAGCGTCGGGTGCGGGCGCACATCTTTGTGGCCGCCCTGGCGTTGCTCCTGACCCGATTGCTGGAACGACGGCTGAAGGAGGCCGGGGTCAAGCTGTCGGCGCCGCAAGCCCTTCAGGCCCTGTCGACGATCCATCTCGTGAGTTTTCGTCTCCACGAGCAGAAGCGCTCTCGAAGCGGTGTGAGCGTAGGCTCTGCTCAAGCCCGTCAGGTTCTGAAGGCTCTGGGGATCACAGAAACAAAGCCACCTACTCCTCCAGAAGAGGACGAGGTGGCCGTGTAGTGACTAATCCGGAAATCGCCCCTTATGCCATAAGGAATTAGCAAACGCAATGCTGAACATGGGCTAGCGGTAAATGAGATTGACGGCTGGCTCCCTGAGCCGCTATGATCGACGACATGGCGACGACAAAAAAAGCGGTAGCGAAAAAGCGAGCGAAGCCAACGCCCGTACGTTCAGCAAAGATGGCCGAAGCCAAGAAAGTAGCCGGAACGGTGCTTAAGATCGTAAACGGCAAGCCTACCAACGAGAAGCTGAGTGCTGAGAAGGCGTTTAGCGATTTGGAACAGGCACGAGCGCAAGTTTTGTATGCCGAAAAGCACGGATCGAGAGAAGAGAAGCGCCTTGTGCGATTGGCATTTCGACAGTATCAAGACATGAGATTTCGCGGAAAATAGATACGACTGTTTCCTTGATCCTGCTTTGGATTCCGTCTTGTGTTCATGAGTGTCATGCGACCGTCTGTTGCTGATAAAGATATTTCTGGAAGCCTGCAAACGCCTTACCAATTTCGTCCGGCCTTCCCAGATCTGCAATAGCGTCGGCGATGGAATCATGGTACTTCAGCTTCAACAGCGGCGTGAGCTTTTCCTGGTCAAGTTCTTCTACGCCGACGTTGACATAGTGCGACAGCACGAAGTCGAGAAAGACCTTGCAACTTCGAGTTGAACTGGGTGCTGATGATGACCTTGGCTCGGACAGCTCGCTCCTCTCTGGTCTGCGGAGGCATGGCATAGGCGACATGGGCCAGCACGTCGAAGAGATCACTTTTTTCGGCATCGATGATCTTCTGCATCTCGGCCAGCTGGTCACGGCCAAACCCCTTATCGGCGAGACCCTGAAGAAGCTTCTTGCGCGTGTCCGGGGCGCTCCAGAGGGCGCGGAGCTGGGCTTCGTCCTTGAAGAACTCGGGCAGCTTGCCGAACAGCAGCTCCATGAATTGCTGCGCGGACATCGGCGTGCCGTCAGGATGCCAGAAGGTGGTACACATCATGTGCTGAATGGCTCGGGCCTTGCCGTCTGCGAGTTTGACCTTGATCTTCTCCCTGGGAGGTAGAGGTTCTGGAGCTAGTCCCGGCGGCTTCGGTGGTCTGGGGGCTTCGGCTTCGGTTCATTTTGTACTTCGGGCTCACCGTCCCACTCTGGATCGCTGAAGTGATGGTGTGCCTCCACAAAATCATAGATCGTGAAGTAATCCTTGCCCTCGTACAGCCTCGTGCCGCGACCGATGATTTGCTTAAACTCGATCAGGGAATTGATCGGTCGCATCAGCACGATGTTGCGAACGTTCCGTGCGTCCACACCGGTTGCCAGTTTTTGCGACGAGGTCAGGATCGTGGGAATGGTCTTTTCGTTGTCCCTAAAGGCACGTAGGTGCTGGTCGCCCAGTTCGCCGTCATTGGCGGTGACTCGCTGGCAGTAGTTCGGATCGCTGCTCGTCTTCATCTGGTTGACAAGGTCGCGCACGGCCAGCGCGTGGTCCTGGGTTGCGCAAAAGACCAACGTCTTCTCCCGCTGGTCAATTTGATCCATGAAGATCTTTACCCGGGCCGCCTCGCGTTCCCTGATCTCGATGATCTTGTTGAAGTCGGTCTCGGTGTAAAGCTTACCAGCTTCAATCTCACCCTCGACCACCTTGTCGTCAGGCGTATACACATACTCGTCAAGCGTCATGGAGATCTGCTTCACCCTGAAGGGGGTCAGAAAGCCGTCGTTGATACCTTCCTTGAGCGAGTAGATATAGACCGGCTCGCCGAAGTAGGCATAGGTGTCCGCGTTTTCCTGGCGTTTGGGCGTAGCGGTCAATCCGAGCTGCACAGCGGGAGCGAAATATTCGAGAATGCCGCGCCAGTTGCTCTCGTCGTTTGCCCCTCCGCGGTGGCACTCGTCAACGATGATGAGGTCGAAGAAATCCGGCGGATACTCGCCGAAATATGGACTCGGCTTCCCGTCCTGCGGCGGACCGCTCATAAAGGTCTGGAAGATCGTGAAGAAAAGGCTGCCGTTCTTAGGAACTCTGCCCTTCTTGCGAATGTCTGGCGGCGCGATGCGCACCAGTGCGTCTTCCGGGAAAGCTGAGAACTCGTTGTACGCCTGGTCAGCCAGGATGTTCCGATCCGCCAGAAAGAGGATACGCGGGCGGCGTGTCGGTTCTCGGCTCAAACTCCAGCGGCTATGGAAGAGCTTCCAAGCGATCTGGAAAGCGATGAAGGTCTTGCCTGTGCCGGTGGCGAGCGTCAGCAGGATGCGATGCTGTCCCGCTGCCACGGCTTCACTCACCCGCTCGATGGCGATGTCTTGGTAGTAGCGGCTTGGGTGCGATCCGCCCTTGTCCTCGAAAGGAACGATAGCGAAGCGATCACGCCAGGCGTTCTGCTCGGCAAAGGTCAGATTCCAGAGTTCCTCAGGGTTGGGATAGTGCGGGACCTCGCCCTCCTTGCCTGTCTGCATGTCGATGCGGTAGATGCCCTGGCCGTTGGTGGCATATGCGAACCGCACGGCCAGCTTGCCGGCGTAGTTCTTCGCCTGCGCCACGCCCTCGGTTAGTTCCTCATCCCATGCCTTGGCCTCGATCACCGCCAGCTTCGTGTTGCGATATTCAAGAAGGTAGTCTGCTGTCAGTGGTTTGCCGCGCCGTCCCTGACCTTCGAGCCGGCCAAGCGTGATGGCATACTCACGGCGGATGCGGCTATTCTCGACAACGCTCCAACCAGCGGCCTTGAGTGCGGGATCGATGTGCTCTGCTCTGGTTTCGGCTTCGTTCACGGCGCCGTCCTACAACTCCCCGCTGAAGGCTTGGTCCAGCAGCGACTTCTTCAATTCATCCAGAACAGCTAGTTTCTGCTGATAGATCGATTCGAGGCGTTGCGATTCGTAAGCAATCTTCTCTACTTTTGCCACGGCTCGCCGTAATTCCGATAAGGGCGGCAAGGGAAGCTCGAACCGGTCCAGTGCCTCACCCGTAAAATGTTGGATGCCAGTACCACTAAAGTGCTTCTTCAATTCTCCGCTTATTTCCTGAGAATAGAGATAGTAAAGAAACCACTTACTGTGCTCTGGCTCGAAAAAACGCACCCGATGAAGAGCTTTCTGGAAATGGATAGAATAGGGTTTATTCCAAATGGCAGCCCGCCCGGGATAGCCACCCTCACAGATTAGGACGTCTCCTTTTACCACGGTGCATTTGGTCGATTCCTCTGGTAGGAAAGACATTTTCTTAAGGTCCGACAGATCGAAGTCGAACCAGCGGACATTTAGGTTGCGCAGATAGGGCTTCGGCTCCCCTTTATTCTTTGCTTTGTCCAGCATCTTGCCCAGTGAATGTTTCGCGACGTTTGAAATTGCTCTGACCACCCATCCTTTTCCGCGCTGGGCGAAGACAGATTGGAGGTGGCTTTCGAAAATGGCGCGAGCGTTCTGGAAGTTCTTTTCGGCATTGGCTTTGGCAGTGGCGATGCCCTCAAACGCTTCGTCGATAACGCGGACGATCCGCTGCTGCTCGGGGAGTGGAGGGACGGGGACTGGAACCTCGCCCAGCCTACTTCTGCTGATTCGCTTCCTTGTGGTGCCAGTCGTTTCCCTTTCGACAGCCTTCAAGTATTCGAGCGATTGTGAATAGAAGTTGAAGAACTCGGGAATAACCTGCTTTGTGTTGAAGCGAACTATTGTGCAATCAACAGCCGTGATCATCCGTTCGCCGGTCTCCGGGAGAATACAACTTCTTCCAACCGGATCGGGTAGCCGGGAGATGAGACAGTCTCCTTCAAATATCTCCGTACAGCGAAGTCGTTCAAACGTTGCCTCGGAGACGTAACGCGCTTTATCGCCGCGGGCCTTGAACACACCACCTCCGACGTTGCCGGTTTGAATGAGGCGTATGCCGTCGGTGGACTGGTCTTTGGTCTCAATCCAGTCACCATCAGCGAATACCTGACAGATCTCCGCAAGCTTCCTGGTGGACCAATCTGAACTCACAGCAGTCCCCGAATGGTTTCCAGCACCTTCGCACTCTCTGCATCCAGAGCAGCGATTTCGTTCATGATCTTCTGAGGGCTGCGATGTTTCACTTCTTCGTTACCGTTCGGGTTCTTCACCGAGAGGTCGAAAGTTGTTTGATCGATGCTCTTGGCGTCGACACTCCAGCTCTTGGGCGAGTTGGCTCTGGTCTTCTGAAGTTTTGCGAACTCGACCAGGTCCGCATCATTGAGTGGGTTGGTTTTCCCGAGGTTTCGTCCCGGATCAAGTTGATAGAACCAGATCTTTCGGGTGGGAGCGCCCTTCTCGAAAAAAAGCACCACGGTTTTCACGCCCGCCCCCTGGAAGGTGCCGCTGGGGCAGTCGAGGACGGTGTGCAGAGTGCAGCTTTCAAGCAGGAGCTTCCGCAAGCTCGTCGATGCGTTATCGGTGTTCGAGAGGAATGTGTTCTTGATGACTATGCCGCCTCGTCCGCCTGCCTTGAGCATCTTGATGAAGTGCTGGAGAAACAGGAACGCCGTCTCGCCGGTACGTATGGGGAAGTTTTGCTGGACCTCCTTGCGTTCCGAGCCGCCAAAAGGCGGATTGGCCAGGATAACGTCGAAGCGGTCCTTTTCCTGAATGTCGGCGAGGTTTTCGGTAAGCGTGTTGGTGTGCAGCACGTTTGGTGCCTCGATGCCGTGCAGTATCATGTTCATGATCGCAATGATGTAGGCGAGGGACTTCTTTTCTTTGCCATAGAAGGTGCGGGTCTGGAGCGTGGTGAGGTCCTTGGTGCTGAGGTCGTCCTTGGATTTCAGGAAATTGAGAGACTCGCAGAGGAAGCCAGCAGAGCCGCAAGCGCCGTCGTAGATACGCTCGCCGATACGAGGTTTCACGACCTGCACGATGGCGCGAATGAGTGGACGCGGAGTGTAATACTCTCCGCCGTTCCTGCCGGCATTGCCCATGTTCTTGAGCTTGGCTTCGTAGAGTTGGGACAGCTCGTGCTTTTCGGTTTGGGAGCGGAAACGCAGTTCGTCAATGTGGTCGATAATCTCGCGCAGGTTGTAGCCGCTCTGGATCTTGTTTTTGATCTCCCCGAATATCTCCCCGATCTTGTATTCGATGGTGTTCGGTCCGCTGGCTTTCTGTTTGAAGCCGTTTAAGTAGGAGAAGAGCTTTTGATTGACGAAGTCGCAGATGTCGTCGCCGGTCAAAGCCTTGTTGTGGTCGAGCTTGCCGTCCTTTCCTTTGGGCGCCGCCCAGGTTTCCCAGCGGTATGGCTTGTCGAGGATGAAGGTGTATTTTTTTCCCTCCAGCGCGGCCTCATCGGCACGGTCATGCTCCAGGTCGTCGAGGTATTTCAGGAATAACAGCCACGAGGTCTGCTCGGTGTAGTCGAGTTCTGTCGTGCATCCAGCCTCTTTACGGAGAACGTCATCGATGTTCTTGAAGGCTTGTTCAAACATAGGTACCCGATCCTTTAAGCATGCTGCAATCTCACTTTGTTCACTCCAAGGGCCATCAGCGCGTTGCCATCCCGAAACATCGCGCGTGGCGAGCCCAGGATCGATCCGCGCGTGGCCCGCCCTATACTTTTACCCCCCCTTGTGCCCGACTCGCAAGGCATCGGGTAATCCCCGAACCCTTGCCACTGGCTACTCAACGGGCAGTCCGCTTGGGGTCCTTGTATTAACAATCGCCAATAATCTTTCCAGGGTACCCCTCCGTTCCAGCCCTGGCACACGAGATTGACCTGATGTCTTTTGCAAGCTGAGAATTACTCGCATAGTCCTGTGACCCTGACATCGCGATGGCTACTTCAAGGGGTCTAGTGCGAGCGAGAATGAGTGCCCAGGTTTGAAGGCTCGTTCCGACGGACTTGGACAAACGGAGTGTCCTCCGCTCACTCTGACACCGAGTCTGACATCGAGAACCTTCACATAGGTCTATTCTTCAGCACAGACAGATACATTGCGATACATAGAGCTTGACGTAATTCTTTTGGCGCACTATATATACTCGCAGAGAGCTACATCAACGAACAGGGCGACCGTGACTCTGCCTAGTTTCACACG
>CAWGAC010000032.1:0-147008 GCA_963820435.1 uncultured Spirochaetota bacterium
AGAATCAGCTCTGCTTAAATGACGAAGAGTTAGTCGAAATCGTTCGGCTGGGCAAAATTTCTGAAGCCCATTACGAATCGGCTCAGGATTTGGAGTGGGCCATCGATGTCGATCTCCCCTTCCCTGAGAATGTTTTCCTTGTCCAGACCCGGCCCGTGACAAGTGCGGGGAAACCAAAACAGAGCAATACGGATATCATTATCGATATGATGTCCTCCCTTTTCAGAAGATAATGGTTCATAAAGGGCCTTCGTGTTTAGGCAACGAAGCCTGTTACGTTAAGGGTGAAAGGGTTACGTCTAAAAGCGACAAATGACGTAGCCCAAAAACAAAACAGGCATCTTTACCTTAACCTTTTGACATCAAACCTTTTTACCCAATTATTTGGAGGTAACTTATGTATGTCCGAATGACCTTTTTTAAATTAAAGGCAGGCACATGATGCAGGAGTTGCGCGAGACTTACAACAAGGAGGTGGTTTTAGCTCACAAGGGCCATAAGGGAATTCGCTTCGTCCATCTCCTTGAGTCTTTAGACAATAAAGACGAAGGGATTTCTATCACCGCATGGGATACCAAGGCAGATGTCGAGGCCTATGAGAAGAGCGGAGACTACGAAAAACTGGTTGCGAAATTCAAGGACATGTATGCCGAGGAACCGTTGCTAAAATCCTATGAGGTGACCGCCAGCTCCGATCCCATCATCCTTCGTATATTTTAACCCACTGGGAGGGAAAGATGATCTTTTTATTTAATCAACACTGGGACATCATTCCCGGGAAAGAAGAAGAATACACAAAATTTGTCATCAATCATTACATTCCTACCATGAAAAAGATCGGGATCAATCCGGTAGGAGGATTTTATGTGGTTGTGGGGGAAGGTCCTGGGGTGATCTCGGTGGGGACAGTGGATTCGTTACAAAAACTCCAAAAGGCCATGGAAACAGAAGAGTATGAGAAGGTAACCGCTCAGGTCCAGTGTTATGTCTTAAACTATTGTAAGATACCTAAACCCACAGGCAGAGTGAAAACAGATAAATATACGATTCAATTAAGGGTATGGAAATTTAACGAATATTTTAATATCATCCCTGGGAAAAGAGAAAGAATACTCGGAGTTTATCACGAAGGATTATTTCCCGACCATGGAAAAAATAGGGATAAAAATGACAGGGGGATGGCAGGTCGTAATAGGACCGGGTCCTTATATCGTTGCAGAAGGAACCACAAGAAGTATTGTTGATATTGCCAAGGCCCGGAAAGTGATGAATACAAACGAATTACAAAGATATTGACATCCAACTATGTGACTGACTATAGCAGCCGCATCCTCGCTCCAACTGGCCGTATCGAGCTACCTTATCTTCTAGGAAAAATGTTGAAGGGGTTTTAAGGATGAAACCGACCTATAAGAAAATTTATAAACTCGCGAAACCTTTCCTGCAGACTCGAAAAAACCTCATCCACACAAAGATTGCACTCCGTTATGCCTTAAAACTTTTAAAATCTGAAAAAGGGGACGAAGGGATTGTCATCCCGGCAATCTTTCTCCATGATGTGGGTTGGAGCGCCATTCCCGAAAACCTACACCTCACTGCTTTTGGTCCAAATCCATCCAATCCTAAATTAACAAAAGTGCACGAACGAGAGGGGGCAAAGATCGCACGATCGATCCTTGAGGGGTTGCATTACCCTCCTGAAAAGGGAAAAGAAATCTATCGAATTGTCTTAGGACACGATACCAGAAAGAGACCCATCTCCCTAAATGATCGAATTGTGAAGGATGCGGACAAACTCACCCGTTATTCTCGAAAGGAAATGGCCATCGCTGTACACTGGTTCCATATTCCACGTCGAGAATTTCTTGTCTTCCTAGAAGCAAAAATAGACCATTGGTTCCTCACCCCAACCGGGAAAGAGACAGCTCGAAAAGAAATCTCAACGAGAAAAAAAGAGAGGCCATAGTCTCCCCGGATCACATTATTTTTGACCCGTCATCAGATGATATAAATGGTTACAGGCCACCGTCCCAAATTGAGGATCATTGATGGAAAGGTCGACCTGAATCACAGAGTCTTCTCGATAGAATTTTTTTATCCACTTTTCAAAGTGGCCGACCAGTTCTGGGTCATGGAATTCGTTTCCTGGTTCTCCAGGATAAGACCAACCCCGAAGAGGGATCAAAAAAATTGAATTTTTAGGATGGCTCTCTTTCAGAATATTTCCTATCCATTTCGCAGCCTGAATCACTTCTTCTTTTTTAGCTTTAATTCCCCATCTGAAATCATTGATGACCAGCCGCGCTTCGGGGATCGAGAGTGGCCACCTGGTTCAGGGGGACCTTGTTGCCGTAGTAGTCGACCCGGATCTTCTCGAACAGGGACTGCGACGCCCTGCTCCCGCGCAGCGTCTTGAACTCGTCCTGCAGGGACTGGATGCTTTTCTTCATCCGCTCCTCCGCCTGGCTCCTGATCTTGTCCCGCGTCATACGAGAACCTCCTTCAGGATCTGGTTGCGGCGCTGCCGCTGTCAAGCGCGCTCCCGCGGCGCTTCCCGCTGCGAGGCGCTTATTCGGCCGCCCAGCTTCATGTAGGTGTAGTCGACGAGGTCGATCTTCGTCCCCGACCTCCTTCGACAGGTCCTCCAGAACCTTGGAGACCTTGCGCTTGTCGTCCTTCACGAACGGCTGCTCGAGGAGGCAGATCTCGGAGAGCATCTTGTTCAGCTTGCCCTTGATGATTCCCTGCAGGACGTTTGGCGGCTTGCCGAGGTTCTCCGCCTGCTTGGCGAAGATCTCCTCCTGCTCCTTGAGGAACGCCGGGCTCACTTTGTCCTTGGAGAGGAACAGGGGGGCGAACGCCGCCGCGTGCAGGGCGCAGTCGAACAGTGATCTCCTTCACCCGCGGGATTGTCCTTCGCCTTGGGGTCTCCCAGGGCGAAGCGGAGCATGACGCCGATCCGGTCGTCGTGGATGTATTCCACGAGGACCTCGTTGGCCGCGACGGGCATGGTCACGATGCGGCGCAGCTGCATGTTCTCCTTGATCTTGCCGATGGTCTCCTTCACCATGAGCTGCAGCTCCTCCGTGGGCGCGGTGAGGTTCTGCGCCGCCACCTTGTCCAGGATGGCTTCACCGAGCTCGAGGAACAGGCTGTTGCGTGCCACGAAGTCCGTCTCGCAGGTGAGCTCGAGCAGGATGCCCTTGTCGGGAAGGATCCGCGAAAAGATCTTGCCGCTGTTGGTGACGCGGTCGCTCTTCTTCACCGCGGCGGCCAGGCCCTGCTCCTTGAGCAGGCGCTCGGCCTTGTCGAAATCCCCCTCCGCCTTGACGAGCGCGTTCTTGCAGTCCATCATTCCCGCTCCGGTCTTCTCCCGGAGCCTCTTCACATCGGTTGCCTTGATCTCCATGTCTCTTCCCTCTTATTCCTTGTACAGCTTGTCTTCGTCGATCTCGGGCTCTTCGGGGGAAGGGGTCTCTTCCTTCTTCCAGCCTCGTCCGGATTGTAGTTGGAGTAGTCCTTGTCGGTGAAGCCGGTGGCGGCCTCCTCCGTTGCGGCGGCGCCGAGCGCGGCGGCCACGGCGACCTTTTCCACCTCTTCCTGGTCGTACTTGGACTGGGCGGCGAACTCGCCCTTGTCGATGGCCTCGGCGAACTCCTCCTCGCCCTTCTCCTCCTGGAGCGTCTCCACGACCTCCAGGCCCACTTCGTTCTCCGCCTCGATCACCGCGTTGGCGATGATCTGGGCGAAGAGGTTGATGGCGCGGATGGCGTCGTCGTTTCCGGGGATGGGGAAGGTGATGCCTTCCGGGTTGCAGTTGGTGTCCACGACCGCGACGATGGGCACGTTGACCTTGCGGGCCTCGGTGACGGCGATGGACTCCTTGCGGGTGTCGATGATGAAGACGATGCCCGGCAGCTCCTTCATTTCCTTGATGCCGCCGAGGTTCTTCTCCAGCTGCGTCCGCTCCTTCATGAGCCGGGCGATTTCCTTCTTCGTCAGGTTCTCGAAGGTGCCGTCGATCTCCATCTTCTCCAGCTTCTTCAGCCGCAGAAGCGACTTCTTGATGGTGGAGAAGTTGGTGAGCATGCCGCCCAGCCAGCGGTTGTTCACGTAGAACATGCCGCAGCGCTTCGCCTCGCGCTCCACGGTCTGCTGGGCCTGCTTCTTGGTGCCGACAAAAAGCACGGACTTGCCCGCGAGGACGGTCTTCCTGACCGCCTCGTAGGCATCCTTGATGGCCACGATCGTCTTCTGAAGATCGATGATGTGGATCCCGTTGCGCTCCGCGAAGATGTACTTCTTCATCCGCGGATCCCACCTCTTGGTCTGGTGTCCGAAATGGACGCCCGACTCGAGCAGGTTTTTCATGGTGACGACAGCCAAAATAGTCCTCCTTCCCCATCTACCCCTTGGCTTATACACCCGCCCAAAACGGGCAGGGTGAGATGAAACAGAAAGGGTCAAAACTGGTATTCGTTCCTGACCAAGATGCCATAAAACGCCTCCAGTGGCAAGCCTACGACGTTGCTGTAGGAGCCGCGGATCCACTCGACGAAGAATGCGCCCCGCTCCTGGATCCGGTACGCCCCCGCGGCGCCTGCCCATTCTCCGGATCGAGGTAGAAATGGAGCTCCCGACTCGGCCATCTGCCCGGAACTTCACCTCCGTGCAGACGACTTCCTCCTCGATCGGTTTTCCCCGCTCCACCAGGAGGGCGATGCCGGAGTAGACACTGTGCACCCTGCCGGAAAGCAGGCGCAGCATGCGTTTCCGCCTCCTCGGGCCCTGCCGGCTTTCCCAGAACCTTGCCGTCCACCTCCACCACCGTATCCAGACCGAGGACCCAACGAGGTGACTCCGTCTTGAACAGGGTGAGGATCGCCTCGACCTTGGCGCGGGCGAGGCTCGCTACCAGCTCCGGGACCGAGTCGAATGTTGAATGGTCTTCCACGATGCCCGGGGGGATGACCTTGATCGGCAGCTTGACCTTTGCGAGAAGCTCCCGCCTGCGCGGCGACCCTGAGGCAAGGATGATCGTTTCCATGTCCTGCTCACATTTCCCCCATCACTTCGAGTATAAATTTTTTCACGTCCTTATTGTCAGCCGGAATCGCCGGCAGTTCGTTCGCAAGCGCAGCAGAGCGTGGGCTCCAGAGGCCCAGCATGGCCTGGATCCAGGGCGTGGGAGAAAGCGGGGAAAGATGATGTCCGCCGCGGCGTCCGCTGTCCAGCACCGACCTGCCTCGCCCCGGAGGATTGCCAGTGAAATACCCGTCTCCGAGCGGGAAGAGGAAGGCGACGTAAGGGTCATCGCTGCTTCCTTCCTGCATGCCGATGTCGATGCCGAACTCATGGTGAGCGCGTTCCAGCGCACGACGAAGCGGGGCCAGGATCGCCGCGCGATCCGCGTTGCGTCCGGCAACGACCTGCCCGCAATCCGACGGGTGATAGAAGGCCGCAGACCGTGTCAGGTCGTACGCATCCCCGGATCGCTTCACAATTCCTTCAGCGGCGAGCAGCTCGTTGAGGTGGAGGAGCTTTCGACTCGAAGCCGCTCCGTGATCCGATGAAACCACAACCAGCGTGTCCTGACCTGCTGCGTGCATGACGCGCTCGAGGAGCTGGTCCACGAGCGCCACGGAGGCGCAGTAGAGCTCAGAGACGCGGCCATCCGGCCATTCGGTCTCCAGCAGGTCGAAATATGCGTGATTAAGCTCATCGATGAGCGGGAAGTAGCCTACGACGAGTCGGGAGCGCTCATTCGTAATTGCCGCGCTCATGAGCTCGGCTTTCTGAGCCATGCAAAGCGCGCTGGGCATCATCTCAGCGGCAACCGGCAGCAAGGCGTCGGCTGGGCGACGTTCGTTCAACCTGCGGACCATACGAAACACATTCGTATCGAGGAATCCATCCGCTGCGACAGTTCCCGGTATCGAGCCTCTGCATACCGCCTTGATAAGCGGGTGGATGATGAGGACTGATCGGTCCAGCAGGTGAACGAACGCTCTCAATCCCTGCGTGAGCTGAACTACCTTCCCCTCCCCTTCGGCCAGCCGGCCTCGCACACGACTCCCCTTGAGGATCACAACTCCATCAGCGGAAGGCGCAAGCGTAAGCGCAATTCCGCGGTAATGGATTCCGCGGCCTCGCCGATCGAGTCGGAACACAGCAGGCTTCTGCCAGAGCCTGTAGCCGTCATAGCCGAACTGGAGATGAGATCCGCGGAGCGACCAGACCGGATCGTTCCTGTACGCGACATTCATCAGCGCATACCCCTGGCCGCGCTTTTCAAGCACGTCCCAGAGGGTGCTCACGTGCCGAGGCTTTGCATGGAACCCGCTCACCGAGGCTTCACGCCTTTTCGGATCGGGCATGTAGTATCCCCACACACCGCTCTGCGCGGGCTCTTCACCGGTGAACAGCGTCAACAAGGCCGGCGGTGTCTGGCAGACAGGGGACGCAGGCCGGGCAGGCCCGAGATGTCCCTGGCCCTGAATCCGGGACAGCGCGGGGAATCTTCCGGTCGAAATGCAGCGCCGCGCGAGCTCATACCCCATGCCGTCGAGCACGACCCAGAACACGCGCTGAAACGCTTTGGTTGACAAATGAATACCTTCCGAGTATCGTTGAATCCACGAGTGCGGGACGAGGATTGCACGTTCCGTGTTTTTGGGCAATTAGCTCAGTTGGATAGAGCGATGGCCTCCGGAGCCATAGGCCGCGCGTTCGAATCGCGCATTGCCCACTATCATATTTTGTGTTCGCTGCAGGCCTCGCGATTGAGCCTTATGCTGTTCAATCGTCTGACACGTAAATCTGTGGTTGCAGGCTGTTTGCGCAAGCGATGCACGACGACCCCCCAAAAAAAGCAGGGCGGACTCTGGTCGTCCGCCCCTATGAATCCACTCCACACCGAGACAGGCTGTTCTTAGTTGCTGGCCACCGACGCTGACATGATATTGAGTGTACCCTGGAAAGCAGTGCCGTTCGGGGATTGCGTGGACTTGATCTGCGTGTATTCCCCTACCACTTGGTCGCCTTTCTCCCACCCTTCCGTGACCACTCCGCTGATCACTGCCTTGAGGCCTGTTTGCTCGACGTGGACGAGCGCGGTAAAGGGGTGTATCGAGCCTTTGAAGTGGTAGAGAGCCTCGATCACCGTGGTGGGGCCTTCAGTGTACTTGAGGATTTCCCCGGCATAAGTGCCGTCCCCGTCAGCACCTCCGACGACTCCCGCCATGCTTGGGGCTGTGGTTACCCATTTGGTGAAAGTGTTCTGTTCCGCAGAGGCAACAACGCTTGCAGTTGTGAGAATGACGGTCATGACTGTTAAGACGAAGAGGCGACGAACAGCTATCGATGAAATCTTGCGATTGAGTGACTTTTCCATCTTGGTATTCCTCCTATCTGGAATTGCGAATGACTTTGACACCCGAGTTTTTGCCTTTTTGAGGCTTTTTTCCTCCTAAACAATGGAGATTAGTATAGCTGACTAAATTAGTCAACAATTATCTTGGGGCAAATCCTCTCTAGGCTCGCGCCGTCCCGGTCGATCGAGATTGGCCCGATAACGGACGCGTCTCAGGCGAACCGCGTCACGTCCAGCACCTCTCCATTCGCCTGCCCTTCGACCGCCGCAACGTATGCTTTCGCTACGTCCGCGGCCGCAAGACCGTGCGACTCATCCATTTTCCTGGCTCGCAGCGTTTCCTTCACCCACGGCGGGCTCACAACGTTGACCCGCACGCCGCGCGGCATCTCCAGCCCCGCCGCGCGTACAAATCCCTCGAGGCCCGCGTTCACGAGAGACACCGCAGCGCCTCCGCGCATCGGCTTGGTCGCCAGAGTACCGCTGGTCACGGTGATCGACCCGCCGTCCTTCACCTTGTCCTTCGCCACGCGAATCACGTTGACCTGGCCCATCAGCTTGTAGCGGAGCGAGAACGCGAAGTCGTCATCGGTGAGGTTCGCGAGCGGTCCCCACCCCGCGCCACCCGCGCAGGAGACAACCGCATCAACATCTTTCCTCCCCTCGAAGAGCGCATTCACCGTTGCGGAATCCTGGATGTCGACTCGCACTGCTGACTTGCGAGACGCGCGTATCACCTCATGCCCGCGTTTCGCAAGGGCGTCCGCAACCGCACTGCCGATTGTCCCCGTTGCTCCGATGACCACGATTTTCACGCCAGATGACCTCCTGAAACGCGTACTACCGGAAAATAGACATCCTCCGGATCATAGACCTCATGTTTATGCCAATCGCCGTGATTGTCACGCCAACGATAACGGAACCACCACCGACCGCGAGCACGATTGGTATGGCCTGCGAATCATGTATGGCCCCCGAGGCTGGCAGCAGATGCAGACCACCATGCAAATGTGAAAGAAGATTATTGGCCTCATCTCTTCCCTCCTTTCCTGGGCGGCTGTCATTGAGCGCTGTCTTGGTCCTCCAGGATCTTTGATCGGGAACCGGCAGGGGTCTGGCGCTGCTGACTGTTGGGCTGCCGCGAAGGCTGCACAGGCGTTCTGACCTGCCCGGCAGGCTGCCGCGAAGGCTGCACAGGCGTCCTGACCTGCCCGGCAGGTTGCTGCGGCTGCCGCGAAGGCTGCACGGGCCTTCTGATCTGCCCGGCAGGTAGCTGCGGCTGCCGCGAAGGCTGTGGAGCAGCCCCTTGACGCACGGCCGGCTGTCGGGGTCCGGTTCCTCCAAGTTGCGTCTGAGGCGAGAAGGATTGTGCCCCGGCGCCATCTTTCCGATATCCAGGAGTCACGACGCTGACCGGTGAGCGAACGGCGGGAGCCGTTCGTCTCAGGCTGGACAGCGTCCCTTCGTCAAGCGGCCGGCCGGGATAGGCCGCAAGGGCCTGCTGACGCGCCGCAAAGGGAACCGGCTGGGGGGCCGGAGTCAACCGGGCCACCACCGGCCGAGACAGGACGGAGGCGGGAGGACGGGCAATCGGGCCATGAGAGGCAATAGAGCCGCCAAGAAGGCTCTCCTTTTGCGGCACGAGCGGCGCAACAGCCCCCCGCACCGGAGCCCTCATGAGCTCGTCGTTTGGCGGGCGGAACGCGGCTCCTGCGGTCGGCTGCCCGCGTATGAAAATCTCGTTCGGCACAAAAGTCACTGCTCCGGGAATATTGCGATTCACGTAGGCGAAATGCTCCACGTCGACGTTGTGCATGCGCGTTCGGTTGGCGCGGTAGGGCGGAACATAGGGCTCACGTGGACCAAGAGGAAACCAACCGATGCTCCCACCGGGGCCGGGCTGGAGTGCCATTCTGCGCCGCCCACGAATGTGACGAGCGCCGGCGCATAGACTACGCGGTTGATATGAGCCCCGGGGACCCACACCCAGATGGAACTGCGGAAAGCCCAACGGCCGTAGTGGAAAGGGGCAAATCCCCAGGGGGCATCATCGATCCAGGTCCAGCCCCAGGGGTCAACCCAGGCCCAGTGCCCGAATCGGTACGGCGCCCAACCTGCAACCACCACTGTCGGCGTCCACACCGGTCCATAGTCCGGCGAATCGCTCCAGCTGCCGTACTGATCCAGGTCTTCGACTCCACTCATTTCATCACGAGGGACGTACTGGGCTGAGGCGATCTTGTCCTCCTTCTGATCTCGCGCCTGGCACCACCTGTCCCAATCATCGAGAGGGCGAGCGATTGTGACCTGATATGAGGGAGAATCGAGGCCCGTGATCGCAGCCGTCTGCTGCGGGCGCAAAGCGAACACCGAGCTGCCCGCGGTCACTTCAACCTCACCCGCGCGCACCGTGACAGCGGTGTCCCCGCTTTGCTGAACATCCATTCGATAGGTGCCCGCGCGAAGCAGCGACAGGCTTGAGTTGGGGGTGTCCACCTCGATCTCCTCGCTGGGCCCCAGGTGACGGAGTCGCATGTCGAGAGACCCCGTCGAGAGACGGATCTGGATTGTCTGGTCATTCAGGTTCAGGAAGGAAATCTCCGTGTTCGAAGCAAGACGGATAGCGGTCGAGCCCACGTGCACCTCGGCCTGCCCGTCCTGGTCCGTCCACAGGTGGTCCCCGATGGTCAAGGGATAGTTGAGGGTCGCGGGGGCCCACTCCTCGAGGCTTTCCGGGTGATACGAGACAGTCCCACTGACGAGGTTCAGGCGGCCGACGCGATCGGGGGGATCTCCCCAAAGCGCGGGGACGCATGCGACCATCCAGGTGCAGAGAGCAATAAGACAGTATCTGATTGAGGTTGACTTCATGGTATCCCTCCAGGCGGACGCCGACCAACCGGGGCCGAACCCGTGTTCCGAACCGGGGTCCGGTCACGTGAACGCCTTAACGCTCCCTCAGACGGTCTCAAACCAAGTTTCCCTATCGAGGAGAAGAAGGGGGCACGAGTCTTGCTCGCAGGGATACATTACATCTTCAAAGATATTCTTCGACACGCGGGTGGTCAACGGCCCGCGCCGTGATGGAGAAAGACCCCTCGGTCAGCAGTTGCCGTCAAGGAGAAACGAAAGAATCGAAAGCGGGGTTGCCCGCCCATCCACCCCAGGTTTCACGCATTCAAATCGATTCGCACGCTTCCGGCGGTGCCGCTGGGTCTGAGAGCAATACCATCCTTTGCAATCTCTGCGTGCGCTCCATGTGCCGCTCGGTAGCCGCTCACACCCCGCAAAAGCAGTGTCCATGGCTTTCCCGAGGACTCGAATGTAGTTTCGATAGTGTCCCCTTGTCGGCGCACATTGACCTCAAGGTCTATCTTGCCGCCTGTGTCATAGACACGGGCCGAGCCCCGGGCGCCGCTTTCCCACTCGAAAACCTGGACCGTTACCCCATCCGCGTAATCATACTCTGTTGTATTATCTCTTGCCCCGGTTGCCACTATAGAGTTGGGGCGAGCCATGAGGGGGATGCTCAAATAGCTGTGCTGCTCCTTCCTCCAGCACCCACCTTGTATTCTCTCTCCAGTGAGGAAGTTCGTCCATGTTCCTTGCGGAAGATAATAGGAGGCGGTCCCCGATGCATTGCAACACGGGTGCAACCAGAAGTGCGTCTCCCAGCATGTACTGCCTGTCCAGATGGTCGCATCCCGGATCCTCCGGGAACTCCAGCATCATGGCTCTCATCACCGGTGTGCCCTTTTCCGAGGCCTGGCAGGCGGCACTATAGATGTAAGGGAGCAGACGAATCTTCAGTTTGGTGAAGTACCTCAGGACATCGACCGCCTCTTCTCCATAGAGCCAGGGAGCGCGGGAGCTCTGATTGCCATGAAGCCTGCTGTGTGAGGAAAGCAGTCCGAAGGCCGCCCATCGCATGTACAAGTCGGGAGTGGGCGTGCCCTCGAAGCCGCCAATGTCATGGCTCCAGAAGCTGAACCCGGAAAGACACAAGGACAATCCGCCCCGAAGGGTCTCTGCCATTGACTCGTAGCTCGCGCTGCAATCTCCCCCCCAATGCACGGGGAACTGCTGGCTGCCTGCGGTGGCTGAGCGCGCAAACACGAGGGCGTTGCGGTCTCCCTTGGCCTCCCTGATCGTCCTGAAGACTGCCTGGTTGTAAAGGTAGGTATAGTAGTTGTGCATCCGCTGAGGGTCGGATCCGTCGCAGTAGACAACGTCGGTTGGGATGCGCTCGCCAAAATCGGTTTTAAAGCAGTCCACCCCCATATCGAGCAATTCTCTCAGTTTTCCCGTGAACCACGCGCATGCCTCTGGATTGGTGAAGTCGACAATGCCCATCCCGGGCTGCCATCTGTCCCATTGCCAGACGTCTCCGTTGTGTCTTTTCAACAGATATCCGCGTTGTGCTCCCTCCCTGAACAGCCGGGAACGCTGCGCGATATAGGGGTTGGACCAGATGCAGGTCCTGATTCCCATTTCTTTGAGCTTTTGCAGCATGCGGGCGGGATTGGGGAACCGGTCGGCATTCCACTCCAGACCCGCCCACTGGTATTCCTTCATCCAGAAGACATCGATGTAAAATACGCTGAAGGGAATCCCCTTTTCAGCCATTCTTGTCGCGGTATCGCAAACAGTTGCCTCATCATAGTCCGTGGTAAAAGAAGTGGAGAGCCACAACCCGAAAGACCACGTGGGGGGAAGCGAAGGGCGTCCGGTCAGGGCCGTGTACTTCTCGAGTACCTCTTTCGGGTGCGGTCCATAAATCAAGTAGTACTCGAGGGACTCTCCCGGCACGCTGAATTGAATTCGGGACACCTTTTCGGATGCGACTTCAAAAGATACGCGTCCAGTATCGTTGACGAATACACCGTATCCCCGATTCGTGAGAAAGAAGGGGATGTTTTTATATGCCTGCTCGCTTGCCGAACCCCCGTCTTCATTCCAGATGTCCACGGGCTGCCCATTCTTGACGAATGCCGTAAAGCGTTCCCCAAGACCATATACACTTTCTCCGACGTCAAGATTGAGCTGGGCCACCATGAAGGCGCCCTCTGCGCGCTTCTCCATGTATCCCAGCATCTTTTCTCCGCTCCAGGTTATGGTCCGCTCACCGTCTTTGAAATCGATCCTGAAAGGGTTCTTCTTTCTGACGTGAGCGGCCAAATGCCCGGACCGCAGAACCGCTTCTCCGGCGTCATCGTTGATGTCAACGTGAGTATCAGGGTCCCGGTGGAGCTCAAATGCCGGTCCGCGGGGGGAGATACCCTCATAATGTGTCATTTTCACGCAGATCACATCAGGCATGGGAGAGGAAAGGGAGATGCGAAGGAGCATCTCATCCAGCATCTGAAGCCTGTGGGTCACCGCGATTCGCGGGCAATACAGCGTGAGGGACTCGCCGTCGCTTTCTGCGTCGTGCACTTCGTGGGCGTAGCTCGCCTTCACATCTTCCCGAATCAGCCAGTATCCGTCTGAAAACTTCATCTCATGCTCCCTCAGGTCCGGCGTAGCGCAGGTAATCCACAAACGCTGTCTCGTCCTTGCAGACTGCTTTTATCGTATGCACCCCGAGAGGCAATTCCCTCTTCTTGAAGAGGAGCCTCTGGAACTGGTTCCCCGAGAAGTGCACTTCTTCCTCGTGTCTGTCATCAATGAATATGTCCATCTTGCAGGGAAACACGATGCCCCGGTACGTATGCTTGTGCGCGCAGCCGTACAGCTCTACCCCCGTTCCGTAAAATGTGAACGTCATGTAATCGCCTTCAGCGTCGGTCCGGTGCACGGTCCCGCCAAAGTAGCTGTCGGGACAATTCTCATCCGTCCATTCCAGCGGCCGGTTGCCATGGGGGTGGACAAAGATAAACTCATCTACCGGGCATCCTTCCTCCCTCCACCCGCTGCCCACATATGTCAGCTCCGGATCGTCCACAGTCGTCCAGCCGTCCTGCACGCGGATCCACGTTCGATAACGATCGCCGGCCGCCATTTGCCCCGCTTCCGCAAAGGGCACGAGCAGGACGCCCTTGAGCATCTCCGTCGAATAGACCTGCCTGCCGCTCCATCCCTTGGGAAGCGCTGCCGAAGGCTCTGCAGTGAGCACCGGCTGCTTCATCACGTCGAGCCTCAATTCGTCCATGTTCGCCAGGCGCGGATTCATGCGCTGGTCAACCGCCAGGACTTGAGGCCCCCGGCGGATCGCTTTGAATCCCGGATAGCTTTCACTTCCGTCCAGCAGGGCAACCGGCAGATCCATTTCGATCTGAATAGTATCGCGTACGCCCCATGTTCTTCGGATCACAAGCAGTGTGCCCGGTGTCCCCGTGAGCTCCTCTTTCCCATTGACGAGCGCGACAAAGCTCCTGCACCACGCGGGCACGCGCAACTCCAGTATGAACTCTGCCGGCCTGGAGGAGCTCACCGTGAGGGTGACATCTCCGTGAATCGGAAAAGTTGTCGCTATGCCGATGCGGACGTCTACCGGGCCGGAGGACGCGAGATTCAAGGTCTCCGTCATCGTGGCTTCATTGTAGAGCAGTATTGCGATCCCCCCTCCCGCTTCTTCGCCCACAGCAGGTCAGGGATGCGAGCCAGCTCCCGCGACATGCTCGTTGTGCAGCAGGGAGTGCCGTTCTTTACATTCGTCCTTTTCCAGACTCGATATCCTTGAAGGGGTGTGAAATAGGACACCATGTATGGGTCCCTGGGATTCTTGCATCCCAGTCCGCTGTTATAGAGTGATCCTTCGAGATAATCGATGTAGCCCACATCCCCGGTGGCCCAAAACAGTTCCGCGCACAGCCTGATGAAGTGCGCAACGGCGCAGGCCTCATCGATCAATTCGCAAGGCGTGCCTCCCAGCACCCCATCTTCCGTGAAGTGCTCGACGCTGCTCATGCCGCCGGTGACGTGCAGACGATTTTTCACGATGTCGCGCACGGCCCGTTTGCACGCCTCCAGGTAGCGGTCGGGTCCACCCTGACAGAGGTACAGTTGAAGGATGCCGATGTACACCGCAAGCACGGTGTAGGCATGGCAATCAGGAATAGCGCAGACCTTCCCCGCGCCATCGAGCATCTCGTCGACGAACTCACGCTCCACCCGTTTTTTCATGACGAGGTTGCAGAAGTCGAGATAGGCCTGTTCACCGGTGTGTGTGTACAGCGCGGTAAATGCCTCCAGCGAGGCCCGTCCATTCCTGTTGATCGGCAGCCCGTCTTTCCCCCCGTACAGAGAGATGACGGCCTTGGCCGTGGCCTTCGCCGTCTGAAGCGCGGCGCTGTCGCCGAACAGGTCATGGTACGCGAGCAGACCATGAATGACATAGTTCGATCCCCACGCATCCCACAGCTCGTCCTCTTCGCTGTGCGCACGGAAATATCGCGTAAACAAAGGATCCATCTTCCCTTCATGGCGGATCAGGGCTTCGGCAATCTGTTCCATCCGGTTTTTCAGCAGTCGAGACGGCCACGGTTCCCGGTCATATTTGTCGGCGTATTGATAGGCATAGGCCATTGCCTGCATATACTTGCCAAGGAACTCTTCCGGCGGCCAATGCTTGAGCACGATTTGCGCAGAATAGTAGGGCCAGAGATATTCCTCTATGGGGAACTCCAGCAACTCATGAGTAATGTTCTTTCGCACCCAGTTGCCGAGATACCCCTCCACGAGCTGATTCGCAGCCGGAACTCTTTCATACTGCCCAAGGATTCTGCCGGACATTGCTCCCCTCTTTTCTCTTGCCCTGATTCGCCCTACCCCTTGACCGCGCCGGCGGTGACCCCTTTCACGATGTATTTCTGCATGATGAGGAAGTAGATGATGGAAGGAAAAGCCGCGAGCACCAGGGAAGCGATCGCATATTGCCAGTTGGTGTTGTATTGACCGAAAAAGGAGTAGACGGCGAGGGTAAGGGTGCGGGTGGCCTTTGAGCCGTTGACCATGATGAGGGGAAGCAGGAAATCATTCCAGATCCACATGATGTCGAGGACGATGATCGTGCTCGTGACGGATTTCAGCAGGGGAAAGATGACTCTGAGAAAGGCCGTGAACGGCGTTGCCCCGTCCACAATCGCTGACTCGTCGAGCTCCCGGGGGATCGTCTTGACAAAGCCGTGATAGATAAAAATCGCGAAGGGAGCACCAAACCCCCAGTACTGTACCGCGAGCCCCAGGACGCTGTCAGCCAGTCTCATTGTCTGCGCCAGCTTCAACAGCGTAATCATGGTTGTCTGGAACGGGATGATCGTCGGCGTGATGCAGAAAATGAAGATCGTCCAGCTGTATTTTGATTTGGTTCTCGAAAGCTTGTAGGCAGCCAGTGAGCTGACGGCAATGATACCGGTCGTGCCCACAACAGTGATGATGAGGTTGTTCAGGAACAGCCGCGGATAGTTGATGATCGTCCATGCGGTGGAATAGTTTTCCGGCGCGAGCTTCCGCGGCAGCGAGAAGAGGTGAGTCATGATCTCCGAAAAAGGCTTCACGGAATTGATGCAGATGAGGAAGATCGGATAGAGAAAGACCAGGGCGAAGAGCACGAGAAGGATCTCGAGGAGAATCGCGCCGGGTTGTCGCTTCCGCATCAGACCTCCACTTCTCTGTTCTTGAACGCCCGCACCTGGATGATGGAAATGAACAGGACGACCACGAACAGCAGGAGCGTCTTCGCGGTGGCATACCCGTAGCGGTTGTTCGTGAAGGCTTCCGTGTAGATGTCGAAGGTAACGCTTGCGGTTGCCCGACCAGGGCCGGCACCGGTCAAGGAGACGATGACGTCGAAGACCCTGACAGAGGAGATCAAGGAAAAGAAGAAGCAGCTCGTCACCGACGGCATGAGCATGGGGAGCGTGATTCGGAAGAAGCGTACGACGGTTCCGGCACCATCAATGGTCGAAGCTTCCAGGATGTCGTTGGGGATCGACTGAAGGCCCGCGATGTAGATCACGGTGTAGAAGCCGATGGATTGCCAGATGGAGACGAAGAGCACGGAGTAGAAGGACAGGAAGCGGTCGCCGAGCCAGCTCAGCTGGAAGACTTTCCATTTTGTCAGCTCGCTCAGGGCATCGGATCCGAACATGAAGGTGAACTTCCAGATGAACCCGACGATCACAAGGCTGAGGATGTTGGGAACGTAGAAAGCTGCGCGAAGGGCGTTGCGGGTAACGAGGTTCTTGTCCAGGAGGATGGCCAGAAAAAGCGCGAATACATTTGTGAGCGCGATGTAGAAAATCCCGTACCGCAGCGTGAACAGCGCCGCCGCGGCGAAGCGATCATCCTCCCGGAATATCTCCTTGAAATTGTCGATGCCGTTGAAGGTCGGCAGCTTCTGGATGCCGTTCCACTGCGTGAATCCGTAGTAGATATTCATGATGAAGGGAATGTAGAAGGCGTACACGATCGCGATAACCGCCGGAATGATGAAAAGCAGGAATATGAGGAGGTTGTAGCGCCTGTTGCCGATCGTTTTCATGGAAGCCGGTGCCTGCCTTCACGGGCCGCATGCCAGGACCTTGAAAAGGGCGGAGAATGGGAGAGACCCCGCTTCTCCGCCCGACTATCCCATACGAAAATCAATCGATCAACCCGGCCCCAGCTTGATCCAGGCTTTTTCTATCTCGTCAATAGTCTGCGCCTTCGTCCTCGCCCCGGAAATGTAGTCCTGAACGAGCTCTCCGAACCTCTGATGGAATGAGTCCGGAGAGAAGTTCGACGCCCAGGCGTAAACGTTGGCCTTGTTGATGGCGTCCAGCGCCTGCACGGCGATCTGGAGCTTGGGAGCGGGAGCGTTCTTCAGAGGGCTGAATGCGTGTATCCCGTCGGTGAAGTAGCTGGCGTTGTAGCTTGGGTTGTACCAGTAGTTGAGGAACTTCTTCACCGCCGCGAGGTTCTTGGAGTCCTTGTAGACCCTCCAGGCATGTCCGGGGCCGGCCACGATCCGCGCCTTGCTCGGATCATCCCCGACAGGCAATCCAATCATTCCCAGCTGGATCGAGGGATCGATCTTGGTGATCCCGTCCTCCGCCCAGTTGCCCTGTCCCGTGATCATGGCCACCTTGTGTGATCCGATGGCGCTCATTTCCGCGTTGAAGTCCACTTCCAGGGGCCTCGGGAGACCGTACTTGACCAGCAGGTCGACCAGGTCGAAGTACCGAAGAAGAGCGGGGTGATCCTTGAAGTGCGTCGTCCCCGCGATGAAGCTGGCCGCAAGCCCCCTCATGTCCTTGGTCTCCGCCCCCATGAAGTGGTTGAACAGGTGCTTGTATACCCACCACTCCTTGAAGCCGCTTGTCACGGGCGTCTGCCCCTTGGCCTGGATCTTCTTGAAGGCCGCTTCCAGCTCGGCGAACGTCCTGGGCGGCGTGGTGATTCCGGCATCGGCGAAGGCCTTCTTGTCGTAGATGATGCCTTCGACGTCCTGCTTCACCGGCAGCCCGACGATCTTCCCTTCATAGGTGACGTCACCAAGCAGGGCCGGCAGGATGTTCTTGACGAATGGCTCGTTCGACAGGTCCGCCGAGTATTCGGCGAACAGCTTGATCTCCCCCAGGGTGCCGACAAAGATGTCAGGGGCGTTCCCTGAGTTCAGCTTCAGCTTCAACTGGGTCGGATAGTCCGCCTGAACCGACTCGACATCGACCTTGACGTTCGGCTCCACCTTGTTGTAGGCGGCGATAAGTGCCGTGTACGCCTCCATGTTCTCCGGTGAGAAGGCAAACCACTTGATCGTCACCTGCGCAGAGAGCAAACAGGCACTGAGCAGGAGAAGCGTGACCAGAACCCCTTTCATTACGCGCATAGAAACCTCCATTCCACTTTCACGGGAGATTCTTCCCCCGATTGGATGTGCGCCGCCAAAAATCTGCGCGCCCTCCCTCCAGATACTATCCACCTCCTTTCCACTTGCCCGGAGGACGCTCGCCCAGGCCCCCGTGTATGGGCTGATGTCTCTTACTGGTTCCGAAGATCGCCTGTGCTGCCGTCCAGCGTGGCACGGGAGCGAGCCGTTGGCAACGTACAGCAGTACCGATTCGAGCTCAGAAGGCGTTTTTTGCTAGTACGGGAGTACTATATTTGCTCCGGCCTACTGGCGAAGAAGGTCGCCGGGAAGCTTGGCGAGCAGAACAGCAACTTTCGCCCGGTCATGTACCCCCAACTTGAGGTAGATATCGCTGAGATGATTCTTGACGGTTTGCTCCGCAATGAAGAGCTCGCGCGCGATCTCCGAGTTGTCGTATCCCTTCGCGATGAGCTGGAGAATCTCCTTCTCCCGACGACTGAGGTCCTGCAACCACGGGGGAGGTTCGGTGCCGGGCTTTTGGTCGACTTGGCCGCCCGATGCCGCGGGCGTTTCGTGAACAAGCCTCTGAAGGACCGTGGGGGACACGAGGACGATCCCGTCCTTGATGGCCCGGATGGCGACGATGAGCTTCTCCAGCGGCGTGTCCTTCAAGAGATAGCCGGCCGCGCCGTACCTCATGGCGTGTCGCACATATTCGTCGTCGTCAAACGTCGTGAGCATGATGACGCGCGTAAGTGGGAATCGCTCGTGGATCACCCGAGCGGCCTGGACGCCGTCCAGCCGCGGCATGCGGACGTCCATGAGGACTATGTCAGGCTGCTCCTTCTCGACTATCTCCAGCGCCTCCTGGCCATCCCGGGCGATGCCGATCACTTCCACGTCATCCATCTCGGTCTGGAGGACGGTCCTCAGGCTCTCGCAGAAGAGGAGGTGGTCATCCACCAAGAGCAGGGAAATCCTGCCCATACACCACCGTCCTTTCTCCCGTGCCGCCTTCCAGGGGGAGCCACGTGGAGAGCTCGAACCCGTCCACTGTTCGATACACGCGCAGGGTACCCCCGATACGCTCGACCCGCTCCCGCATTCCCTGCAGACCGATTCCCTCCTTGTAACTCTCCCCGGCGATCCCATTATCCCAAAGGGTGACGGTGATCCCGTCCTTTTCCTGCCAGAATTTTACTTTTATGAGGCTCGCATGCCCATGGCGGAACGCGTTGGTAAGGCCTTCCTGGATCATGCGGTAGATCACGACGTCCTTCTCTTCCCCGGAGCTCATGTCCGCGTTGCAGTACTCCGTCTTCACGGTGACTCCCGTCGCCTCAGAGAAAAGGTTCACGAGCTGCTGGACGGCAAGAAGGCCGCGTGCTTTGGCCGGCGACCAGCCGCGGAGCACGCGAAGGGCCTTCCGCGTTTCATTCAATCCGACCTGGGCCTCCTCACGGGCACGGGCAAGTAGCTGGCGGAGCGTCGTGGCCTCCCTGGGCGCGAGGCGCATGCACGCTTCCATTGTCATGATCAGATTCGTGAGGGCATAGCCGATGGCATCATGAATCTCCCGCGTGATTCGCTTCCGCTCGTCCTCCGCAGAACGCTCCTGGGCTGTGGAGGCGAGGTTTTGAAAGCTGAGGTTCGCGCTCGTGAGCCGTCCGACGGCTTCGTCGAGCCGCTCCAATTGCCCTTCCTGCGACGTAGTGATCGCTGAAAAGAGTCGAAGAGCGTGCAGGACGAGGGCCAATACGGCGAGGAAGAAGGTGGCGGCAATGAGTTCCACAACCTCCGGACCCCTGACGAGCTGTCCCCATGCGGAAATCCTTCCCTGGAAGAACATGATGACGACGAGGCACACGGCCTGGCAGATAAGGGTGAGCGGAGGCTCGAGAGCGACTGCCGCCTCGAGAAACAGGGTGGACCAGAGCGCGAGCTTGATCTCAATCCGCCCTCCAAGGGGAAGTCCAATCACTATGACGAGGATCAATCCAATGCAGATCAGAGCGAGGGAGAGCGAGGCGCGCCGGGAGAGGAAGATTCCCCCCACCTGGCACGCGAGGACGGCGAGCAGGGCGAGTGAATCGAAACGCCACTTCACGTCGACGGCCGGCTTCCCAGTGAGGAGGAGGAACGCCGAAAGAATCAGGCAGCCAAGAAGGAGGACGAAAAGGAGTGTCCTCAGATACGCCTTGCTGAGGAATGCACCGTTGACCATCGCAGCTCACTTTCGTTCCGGGCCGGCAGAGAGTCAGTGCCGCCGATTCGATCAGCAGGGTTGGAGAACCTTGTCCGCCGCGGCCATTATCTGCACGGTCATATCCATGGCGCCTACTTCTCCGATTTTGAGCGAGTCACGAAGTCCAAGGTGATCCAGACACGTCCCGCAGCTCGCTATGCGCGCGCCGCGACCCTCCAGGAGACGCAGGCCTTCCAGCGCGGGCCCCTCGCAGGTTGTGAGGAAGACACCGCCATTCACGCATCCGATCATGTCCACTGCGACCTTGGACGCTGCAATCTTTTCTAGAAAAAGCGTAAGGAGCTTCTGTCCAAGCTCCTTGTCTGGTCCGTTCCCCATGGTGTCAGAATTGAGATAAAGAAACGTCATTCTGTCGACCTCCGTGTCTTCAAGAGCCCCATGGACGACATGGGCCTGTCGATCATGCCCGCCTCCTGCGAGTCTTTTTTCCGCGGCCCTTGCGCGCAACGAGCTCCCGAGCGCGCACGGCGATATGCTCGGCAGTCAATCCGAACCTGATCATGAGCTCGCGAGGTCTGCCCGATTCTCCGAACCGATCTTCGATCCCCAACATCGCGAACACGCAGGGATCTTCCATTTCCTTCCGCTCGCTGAGAGAGCCGGCAATGATATTCCCGAAGCCGCCCTTCTGGTGCTCTTCACAGGTCAGGATGGCCCCGGTTTCCCTGCCTGCACGGTCCACGGCGTCCCTGTCCAGGGGTTTCACGGTGTGCATATTCAGCACGCGCGTCTCGAGCCCGCTTTCTTCCTTGAGAATGAGGGCCGCGCGCATTGCCTCGCAGACAATCGGACCACAGGCCACGATGGAAATGTCCTCGTGCTCGTCCTTATATTCCGAGGAAGGTGTGATCTCGAAAGCCTGGATAAATGTGCCTTGCGCGCCGCGGTAGCGGATAACGTTGGCCTCCCCGAACTTCAACGGTGTGTTCTCCGTTGTGACCACCGGGGTTGCCTCCCGCGCATAGCGCATATACACAGGACCATTGACATCGAGGATGGAAATCCTGCACAGCCGTTCCGTTTCCCGGGCGTCGCAGGGGACCACGACCCGCATGTGGGGAAGGATGCACATGAGGCTGATCTCCTCCAGGGCCTGGTGGGTTGCCCCGTCCTGCCCCACGGAAATCCCGCCGTGCGCTCCCGCGATTTTTACATTTAGGTTGTCGTAGCAGATGGTCGTGCGGATCTGGTCCCAGGGCCTCCCTGCCGCGAACACCCCGTAGGTTCCCGCCACCGGTATCCTGCCCTCGAGTGCAAGACCCGCGGCGACGCTCATCATGTTCTGCTCGGCAATGCCCACACTGACCACCCTGGACTGCCGTTCGGGATGTCCCTTCTCGAAGTCCGCAATCGAGATCGAGGCGGAGATATCCGCGTGCAGCGTCACGATCCGGGGATCGTCGCCGATCTTCGACAGGCATGCCCCGAACCCCGTTCTCGTGGGGAGCATCTCAACCTTCAACTCCTCGCGTGCATTCCACCCATATGCGCGGGAGAACTTCGGCAGCTCCTTCTCCAACTCCGCATCGACACGTTTCTGGTGATTGTCAGCGGCATCGAGCAACCGCTGCACGTGCTCCCTGGTGTACGCGGCACAGCCGATGTCGGCGAGCGCCTTTTCCAGCTGCTCCCGGCTGGTGGTGGGGACGCCGTGCCAGCCTGCCTGATTTTCCATGAAGGAGACGCCCTTTCCCTTCACCGTGTCCGCGATGATGACCGTGGGCTTTCCCCGGGAAGCCCTTGCAGAGGCGAAGGCCTTTTGCAGCTTCTCGATGTCGTGGCCATCGACCTCCAGGACGTTCCAGCCAAAGGCGCGGTACTTGTCCGCGAGGGGGTCAACGCCCATCACCGCGCTCACCGGCCCGTCGATCTGAAGGCGATTCCTGTCCACGATGGCGCAGAGCGAGTCCAGCTCGTGGTGAGCGGCGGCCATGACCGCTTCCCAGACGCTTCCCTCCTGCTGCTCTCCGTCACCCAGTACGCAATACGCCCGGTAGCCGGCGCCGCTCATACGGCCCGCCAGCGCGCATCCGACCGCGATGCCCAACCCCTGTCCAAGTGAGCCGCTGGAGACCTCGAGACCCGGGAGATTAGGCGCGTGCGGGTGGCCCTGGAACGGGCTTCCCAGCTTGCGCAAGGTGACCGCGTCCTCCTCACGGTAGAGGCCCGCCTGCACGAGGGCAGCGTAGACAGCGGGTGCCTTGTGCCCCGCGGAGAAAAAGACCCTGTCCCTGCCTTCCCAATCAGGGTCGCGCGGATCGTAGCGCACCTCATCCAGGAAGAGAACGGCGGCGATATCCATGACGGAGAGGGTCCCGCCCGGATGGCCGGATCCGGCTGCATGGATGCTGACGATGTCCAGAGCGCGCATGCGACAGGCCAGCTCTTTCAGCTCATCGGCGGAGAGATGCGATTCCTTGCCCGTTTGGCGATCTACCTTACCCATATGCGTCAGCGTAGCATATAATCAGCCCACCATGGAAACAATAGGATTCCCGAAAGGATTCATGTGGGGTGCGGCCAGCTCCGCGTACCAGATCGAGGGCTCTCCCCTGGCAGACGGGGCAGGCCCCACGAATTGGCACGAATTTGCCCACCGGCGAGGCACGATCAAGGACGGCACAAATGGCGACCTTGCCTGCGACCACTATCGCAGGTACGAGGAAGACATCCGGCATCTGCGCAATCTTGGCGTCCACGCTTATCGTTTTTCGGTCGGGTGGGGCCGGATCTTCCCGCAGCCCGGAAGGCTGAACCAGGCGGGGATCGATTTCTACAATCGGCTCGTCGACCGTGTGCGGGCGGCGGGCATCGATCCCTGGGTCACCATTTTCCATCTCGAGGAGCCGCTTTGGCTTTCGCGCATGGGAGGCTTCACCAATCGGGCGGCAGTCGATCATCTCCTGGAGCTCGGCACGGCGCTATTCAGGGCGCTCGGGGACAGGGTGCGGAACTGGATCACGGTCAACGAGCCGACCGTCTATGCCTACCTGGGGTTCGGCACCGGCGAGTTTCCTCCGGGACGCAAGCTGGCTCTTCGGGGGATGCTGCAAGCTTCGCACCACCTGCTCCTGGGCCACGCACGATTGGTCGATGCCTGGGCGTCTACGGGCAGGCCGGGCATGATCGGGCTCGCGCACCACGCCGTGTGGGTCTCCCCTGCTGATGAGAATCGCCCCAGGGACGTGGAAGCCGCGGCCTTCATGGACGACGCGGCCAACAAGTCCGTGCTGGATCCCCTCCTTCGCGGAAGCTATCCGGACAGGATGCTCAAGAGGCTGCACCGGCTCCTTCCCCGCACCCTGGCCGATGACCTGGCGGAGATGAGAAAGCCGGGCACCTACATCGGAATCAACTATTATGCGAGGAACCTCTATCGCTGGGCGCGCTTCATGCCCTACTTTCACGCGACTGAGCACGTCAAGCCGGACTCCCCCCGCAGCGCCATGTGGGAGATCTACCCGCAGGGGCTCCATGCGACACTGCTGCGGCTGAAGGAGCAGTACGGTAATCCTCCCTGCGTGATAACCGAGAACGGGTTTCCCCTGGCCGAATCGCCCGGGAAGGATCCGCTGCAGGACGAGGAGCGCATCGCGTACCTTTCGGATCACGTGGCAATGGTCGGAAAGGCGCTTTCCGAGGGGGTGGACTGCAGGGGCTACTTCCACTGGAGCCTTATGGACAACTTCGAGTGGAAATGGGGTCTGTCGATGCGTTTCGGTCTTGTGCGAATCGACTTCGCCACGCAGGCCCGTGCATGGAAAAAAAGCGCGTTCTGGTACCGTGACTTGATCCGTGCAAATGGGCTACATTAGTGAACAGGAGGAATACAGCCATGCAGCGCGTGCTCACTCTCATCGCCCTTCTCGTCCTTGCCCTCTCCTCCGCCGTTCCCCTCTCCGCGGACCCCTCCGCCACCTCCGTAGGCCTCGGGTTCTCCTTCGGCGCAGCGTTTCCGCAGGGCAGCACGGCGAACATTCCCAGCGGGGCGGGGCCAAGCTTCAACTGGGGATTCTACGTGAACATCCCCCTCATCTCCACCTTTCATATCACCCCCTCTTCCGAGCTCTACAAGTTCGGTTCCCAAAACGCCACGGATGTCGACCTCGCCTTCAAATTCATCGTGCCGCTCGAGGGCTTCGACATCTACGCCGGGCTGAGCCCCGGGCTCACAACGGAGGCGGACGTCCTGGCGCCCCATGTCGGCCTGTTGGGCGGGGCGGCATTCCGGCTCGTAAGCAACCTCGATGCGTTTGTTCAGGCGAAGTACAACGTGCTATTCGAAGGAAGCAGGAACATGGGAATCTTCCACCTGAACGCGGGGATAATTTTCGCGTTCTGATTCACGTATTCCCGCCGATTTCAATCGCGAAAAAAAGTACGAAAGGGTGTTGCATATTTTGGATATCGTGATATAGTGATATCGCTACAATCAAACAGACAGTGGAGGAGAGCAAATGGGAAGCCTTGCGGATGAACGGCCGCAGGCTGCGCGCCTGGCGGAGGTGCTCAAGGCCCTGGCGCACCCGGCCCGGCTGCGCATCGTGGCCGTGCTGTGTGAAGGGGAGGAGAGCGTCATCGGGCTTGCGGAGAGACTGGATCTCAAGCAGGCAATCGTGTCGCAGCAGCTTCGCATCCTGCGGATGAGCCGCCTTGTTTCCGCCACCCGGCAGGACGGGTTCGCCCGATATGCCCTGGCCGAGCCGCGGCTGCGGGAGCTCGTCAGGTGCCTCGAAGGATGTCACAGGGAAGCACCGGCCGCGATCATGCGGAACAGGGGCGCCGCGGGCGCCGGAAGGAAGTGAGGATATGACTGTGAACGTTGAGAAGGAAATCGCCGAGCTCAAGGCGAAGGTGGGGGACATGCCGGGCGCGGAGAACAAGGTGACCATGATCGTGCTCTCCGGTGACCTGGACAAACACCTGGCGGCGATGATCATCGCAACGGGCGCGGCCGCCATGGGGATGAAGGTGGTCCTTTTCTTCACCTTCTGGGGACTTCCTGCACTGAGGGCGCCTCAGAAGAAGGTGGGCGGGAAGAGCTTTATGGGAAAGATGTTCGGCATGATGCTGCCGAAAGGCCGCAACAAGCTCTCCCTTTCCAAGATGAACATGGCGGGCATGGGCACCGCGATGATGAAGGGCCTTATGAAGAAGAAGAACGTCGCCAGCCTCGACGAGATGTACGACGTGGCAGCGCAGCTCGCCGTGAAGATCTACGTCTGCGAGATGTCCATGGACCTGATGGGCTTCAAGAAAGAAGAAATGATCGACTACCCGGGGCTGGAGGTCTGCGGCGTGGCCACCATGCTCGCCCACGCAAAGGAATCGGCCATCCAGTTCTTCATCTAAAACGGAGAGGAAGGAAAGACATATGGCGGACTATACGATTGCCAAGACACTGGACTACAAGGGGCTCGCGTGCCCGATGCCCATTATCAAGATCAGCCAGGTGATCGGTTCGGTCGCTGTAGGCGACATTATCGAGGTGCATACCACCGATCCCGGCTCCCTGGCGGATTTCCCCGCCTGGGCGAAGACAACCGGCCAGGCGATCCTTGAATCGCGGCAGGAGCCGGGGGTCATCAAGATCTTTGTGAAGCGCCAGAAATAGGAGAGTAGACCGAGATGGCAGCACAGGCAGTCGTGGACGCTGTGACGGCCGCTTCCAACGCGGCGGCCGCCTCCCCGGGTGCGGTCGACGCCACCACGTCGGCGTCCATCGCCGCGACGGCCCCCACAGGGCTCGCCCTTGTCCTGAACAGGATCGACTACGTGATCATGGTGCCGCTGGTGTACTTCTCCGTCCTGGTGCTCGTGCTGGGGGTGATCTGGCGCATCGTGACGATCCTCCGCGCCCCCGCGCAAGCGTACTCCCTGCGCCTGTACCCGTCTGCAAAACGGCCCGGCCTTGCCAGCCTGGCGGACACTTTTGCGATGCCCCAGGTGAGGACGCATAAGCCCCTCTTCTGGGTCTTCCTCATGATTTACCACGTGGCGTTTCTGCTCCTGATCCTCGGCCACCTGGACATTCTTCCTCAGATCAATATCGTCGGGCCGGAGTCCCGCCATATGCTGGGCGCCGGCGCAGTCGGAGCGGCGGTCACGCTGCCTGTTTTCTATTTCATCATGAGACGATTCAGGAGCCCGGTCCGGGAAATATCCGTTCCCGCCGACTACCTGCTTCTTCTCCTTCTTCTCTTCCTTTTCCTCTTCGGTGACCTCATGAGCTGGGGGAACTCCTGGACGGCGCACGGCTTCGTCATGACCAAGCAGGATTTTTCAAAATACTTCGACGGCCTGATCCGCTTTTCCTTCGCGGATCCACGCGCGGTCCTCCCCGGTTCCCACTACCACTTCGCCGTAATCCACGTGCTCCTCGCTGATCTGTTCTTCATTCTCCTGCCGTTCACCAAGATCATCCACACGTTCTTCAGCGTACCGATCAACCTGCTGAGGAGGAGGTAACGGCATGGATGCGTCGACCAGCAGCAAGCTCAAGGAACTGTTCGAGACCAGGCTCAATGGCGCAATGCGGCTCTACCTGGACACCTGTGCCCGGTGCGGAGTCTGCGTGGAAGCCTGCCATGTTTACGCCTCAATGCCCCAGACGCGCTACACGGCGGTGGGCCGCGCCGAGGTGATCCGCAAGATCTTCAAACGCTACTTCAAGCTGGAGGGAAAGATCGCCCCATGGCTCGGCGAGGTCCTGCCCATGGATGACGTCTCCCTGGATCAGATATACGATGCCGCCTGGTCGTGCACCGGCTGTCGGCGGTGCATGACATTCTGCCCCTTCGGCATCGATACGCAGATGATCATGTCTATCGCCAAGCTTCTCCTTATTGGCGCGGACAAGGAGCCAAAGCTCCTCACCATGCTCGCCGACATGTCCATCGCAAAAGCGGACGGAATCGAGGAAACCCGTCCAGGATTCGAGAAGGCTGTGCGCAATCTCGAGCCGGAGATCCGCGCCCTCTGGGAAGGATCTCCCGGACAGGGCGCGGTCAGCGTGGAGGCGGAAGGCGCCGACGTTCTCTACGTGGCACTGGCGGGAAAGCATTCCATCGTGCCTGCCGCGGCCATCATGAATGCCGCGGGAGAAAAATGGACCTTGAGCGTTTTCGAGGCAGTGAACTTTGCGGCGTTCCTCGGTGACCCGAAGAAGATGCAGACCATCGCCCGGCGCATTCATGACGAGGCCGTCCGGTTGAGAGTGAAAGAGGTCGCCATCGTGGAATGCGGAACGGCGTTCCGGGTCATGAAGTACATGACCGGCGCGCATCCCTTCAAAGTCGTGGCTTTCGTGGAGCTTATTGCGCGCTACCTGAGAGAGGGAAGAATCCGGCTGGACGGCGCGAAGCTCAAGGGCCGGCTTACCTATCACGATCCCTGCCAGATCGCGCGCAATGGAGGCGTGATCGAGGAGCCGCGGTACGTCATCAGGAAGCTGACGGATGATTTCGTCGAGCTGCAGCCCAACCGGGAGAACAACTGGTGCTGCGGTGGAGGCGGCGGGCTCGTTGCCATGGGGGAGCAGGATTTCAGGATGAAGTCGGCAAAGGTCAAAGCCGATCAGATGAAAGCCTCAGGCGCGGCGATTCTCTGCACGGCCTGCGAGAATTGCCACACCCAGCTCACCGACATCAACGCGCACTACGGACTCGGCATGCGCGTGGAGTTCCTGTCGAAGCTGGTTGCCGACGCCCTCGTCCAGTAACCCTGCCTCCGCTCAGCTCCAAGCCGAGGGCGGCGGCGCTATGCAACCGGCAGGAATGAGTTCACCAGAGCTGCCATCGCCGAGAGGGCGTCGGTGTCGAGGAGCGAAACGCCGTGCGGCGGCCGGGGAAGACCCCGCACGAGCAGCCTGTCCAGAAGTGTGAGCCTGTCGTAGCGCAGGGCCCCCCCGAAAAGGCTGCGCGCAAACGCATGCGCGGCGAGCCATTCGGGGAAGGCGGCCTGAAGCTGCTCACGTGCGTGGTCCCCCTGAGAGAGACAGCAGAGAAAAAGCCCGGTTTTTCGCTTCAGCAGAAGCTCCCCCTGGCGTTCACAGAACGAGGTCACCTCGCGCTGGATCCTGCCGCCGTAAATCGACCCGCCGATCAGCACGACGTCGAATGCATGCACATCCGGCGTGCGGCGGATGCGCAGGTCGGCGAGCGCGGTCTCCGCCTTGATCTGCTCGGCGAGCGCGTGGGCGCAGGTTTCCGTAGTGCCGTATTTCGATCGATATGCAATGAGGACTTTCACTTCAGCTACCCTCCCTCGTCTTCTCACCGGCTTCGAGGAGGCTTCGACGCACGTGGTAAAGCCTGTTGCGGAGGTAAAGGAAAATGTCGAATGCCACCATGAGGGCGTTGAGAAGGTACAGGAATATCACCGCGTCATAGTGGTACACAAGCTTGTGCAGGACGCCCGCCCCATATCCGACCAGAACGATGACGAGGAAAGGCAGGCTCTTGCCGGCCACCTGGCGCGATTTCAGAGACTTGTAGATGGAAACGGGCCAGGCCGCGCCGAAGCATATGAGCATGGCAATTTCGAAAACACTCATCTCTTCCCCCCCGCGGCGCGTAAAATCCGCGGCGCACTATGAAAACCGCATTGCCTCCAGCGCGCGAAGGAGTGCGGCCGCGGCCCCTGTGCGGCCGAGCGCTCTGGGCGCGCCAACGGCGCTTTCGATGCCCGGCTCATATCGCACTTCACCGGTGAAAGTCACGCCGCAGCGCCGCGCCAGATCGTTTACCGATTCCGCGCCGTCCCGCACCATGTTGGCAATCACTCCCGGCACCACGGTATGCATTTCTCCGAGAACCACAAGAAGTCTCTCCACCACTGCCACAGAAACCGGTGACGGCGTCGAGACGACGATGGCTTCCATTCGCGGGATCAGTCGAGCGAGGTCGAGCACCTCCTCCCCGATGCCCGGTGGCATATCGATAAAGAGATAATCCAGCGTGCCCCACTGAGTGACCGCGAGAAGCTCACGCAGCGCCTCCGACACCTCGGCGCCCCGCAAAGCAAGCGGGTGCTCGCCCGTAAACGCCGCCACGCTCATCAGGCACAGGTTCTCCAGGACAGGAAGCGGGAGGATCCCCTTGTTCTCCTTCGGCAATCCCGGCTGTACGCCGAGAAAGACGTGCGCCGATGCACCCTGCAGGTCCAGGTCAAGGATGCCGACCCTCCTGCCCCGAGCGGCAAGCGCGATCCCGGCCACCGTCGTACACATTGTCTTTCCGACTCCGCCCTTTGCCGAACAAAAGCCTGCAATGCGGCCGATGCCGGAGAGCCGCTTTCCGACAACGGCGGTGCGGGGATCCGTCACGTGCAGGCACCCTCCACGGACAGCTCAATGCTGGCGATGCTCACCCCCCTGCCCTTTTGCACCCGAAAGTCCGGGCTGCCGCACGAAGGGCACCGCACGAACGCGTGGGCCGCCTCAGGCAGGAAATGGATGGCCTCGCGCGTCTCCGCGGTCAGGCTGTGCGTTTCCGCGAGGCTCCATTCTCTGCCGCACGCCGCGCAAAGGAAGGCGGCAGCTTCAGTCTCCACATTATAGCGCGCGCCGCGAAAAGACTTTTGCTCCAGTATCGTGGTGAGGGCAAAATGAAAAATCTCCCGGTCGATCGCCTGCAGCTCGCCGATGAGGACGTTGACGCCGCGCAGGCACGCCGGATCCCTGCCCGCGAGAGCGGATTCCGTTGCTTCTATCACCGCGTCGGCCAGAGCCCATTCATGCATGCGGGGAAGGGTACCGTTGCGCGCGCCTGTCGCACAAGCCGTGTCCGGGCGCGGCGCCACAAATCCGCGGGGCACCGCGGCGCCACAAATCCGCGGGACACCGCGGCGCCCTAGGGCATCCTGCTGATGAGGTCCTTTACAAGGGGGTCGGTGACGGAATAGATCCGCCGGTTCCCCTCCACACGGGAGCTCACGATGCCCTCCCGCTTGAGCACCGCGAGATGCTGCGACACCACCGGCTGGGATTCCTCCACGCAGTGCCAGAGGTCGGACACGCATGGCTCGCTGGCCTCGATTGCGCGCAGCAGCTTCAGCCGCATCGGATGACCGCATACCTTGAGTATGCGCGCAAACTGCGCGATGCTTCCGGGGGTGCTCTTCCTGTCCGTAACCTTGTTTTTTTCCATGGTCTTCTGTATTTTCCAGTCTATTCTACCGAGAGGAGTCGATTGTATCAAGGATGGGCGGACGGGAAATTACCTACCTGGACTGGGCCGCTTCAGCCCCACCGGAACCGGATGCAATCGACGAGGCAAAGGAAATTTCGCTTCATCTGTTCGCCAATCCTTCCTCTCCCCACGCATTGGGGCGAGAGGCCGGGGAAATGCTGGCACGGATGCGCGCTCGCTTCGCCGGCGCGCTCGGAGTCGAGCCGCCGGAGATCATTTTCACCTCCGGGGGCACGGAGTCGAACGGCGCAATCCTCCTCACCCTGCTCGACCGTCACAGGCTTGGCGGGATCCAAAGGCAAAAAACCCGGATCGTCAGCACCGCCATCGAGCACTCGTCCGTTTACGAGCAGCTCAACAGCCTCCAGGGGCATGGCATCACGTGCGCCTTTGTCGCGCCTCGCCCGCACGGCGCCGTGGACCCCCAGGCTCTCGCCGATGCGCTGGACGAGGACACGGTCATGGTCTCCGTCATGATGGTCAACAATGAGACCGGCGCCGTACAGGACCTGAAAGAGATCTCCCGTGCGGTCAGGGAGTATTCCGCACGACGCGGCCGGAAGATCCTCCTCCATACGGATGCCGTACAGGCGTTGGGCAAGATTCCTTTCTCACTGCTCGAGCTGGATGTGGACGCGGCCTCTTTCAGCGGGCACAAGATAGGCGGCCTCCGCGGCGCAGGGGCGCTCTTCCTGAAGGAAGGCGCGGCGCCGGGTTTCCTTTCCGTGGGCGGCGGACAGGAGCGCGGCCGCAGGCCCGGTACGGAAAACCTGCCGGGAATATGCGCCATGACCGTCGCCGCGGAAAAGCGGCTTTTCCGGCTGGAACAGGATCGTGCGGCCGCGCGTGAGAACGCGCGCCGGCTTGTCCATGGGCTGCGGGAGATCCGCGGGGCCTGGATATTTCCCTCGGCGCGTGAAGAAGATGATGCGGAGGCATACTCTCCGTATATCGTGTCGGCAGGCTTCCCTCCCCTCCCCGCCGAGGTGGTCGTGCGGATGGCGGACGCGCGCGGCTATTGCATCTCAACGGGATCCGCCTGCTCATCAAAGAAGAAGGATCGCACCCGCGTGCCGGAAAGCATGGGGCTGTCTCATGAGACCGCGCTTTCGGCAATCCGCGTGTCCTTCGGTGCTTCCACCACAACGGCCCAGATCGACGGCCTGCTCGCCGCGCTTCGGGAGGATATCCCGCCGCTGCTTTCCATCGCCCGGGGGCGCGGGACATGACAGGCGAGCTGTTCCTGGTGAAATACGGGGAAATTGCGCTGAAGAAGCGCAATCGGGGGGCATTCGTGAAGAGCCTCAAGGACTCGATACGGGCGAGGCTCCCCGGATTGCAGTTCTCCGTCTACGAAACGTTCCACAGGGTCTTTGTTCGGTTCCCGCCCGAGCAGGAGGATGCCATTGCGGCGGCCCTCGCCCGCACATTCGGCGTTGTGTCCTTCTGCAAGGCCCTGCAGATGGACAGGGATATTTCGGCAATCGAGTCCGCCGCGGCCGGGCTTGCCGAGGGATTCATTGCCGCGGGCATGGGGAAGAAATTCAAAGTGGAAACGCGGCGGGCGGACAAGGATTTTCCCCTCAGCTCCTACGAGATCTCCTGCCGGGTCGGCGAGGTGCTTCTGGAACGATTCCCCGCGCTGGTCGTGGATGTGCACACCCCCGACTGGGTAATGAACATCGAGATCCGCGAGCACGCCTATCTGTACGGACCCTCGATGGACGGTCCATACGGCCTGCCCAGCGGAAGCTCGGGCAAAGGCATGCTCCTTCTCTCGGGAGGCATCGATTCACCCGTGGCCGGCTGGATGATGGCTAAGCGCGGGATGGCAATCGAGGCCGTCTACTTTCACTCAGCGCCCTTTACCTCTGAGAAGGCGCGGGAAAAGGTCGAGACACTTGCCCGGATACTTTCCGCCTGGGCGCCCGGCATCGTGCTCTACGTGGTGCCGTTCACCCCGGTGCTCGCACGCATCAAGGAAAAAGCCCTGGACGAGGAGGTGACATTGCTGCTCCGTGCGTGCATGACGCGATATGCGACCCTGCTGGCTGAAGACTCGGGTGCGATGTGCCTGATAACCGGTGAGAGCCTCGGGCAGGTCGCCAGCCAGACGGTGGAAAGCATGCACTTCACAGGCTCATTTACGGAACTTCCCGTGTTTCGGCCCCTCGTGGGCATGAACAAGGAGGAGATAATCGCCGTTGCGAAGAGGATCGACACGTTCGAGACTTCCAACCTCCCCTATGCCGACTGCTGCGTCCTGTTCTCCCCCGCGCACCCGCTGATCCATCCCAATCCACGCAAGATGAAGCTCTCGTTCGCGCACCTTGATGTGGAATCTCTCCTGCATGAGGCTCTGGAGAAGACGGAAAAAGTGACGTTCTGAGCCGGGCTCAGGAAGCTGGGGTCTTTTCTTTGGAGCTCTTTTCCGAGGTGGACTTCTCGGAAGTGGTCGTCGAGGTTTTCTCAGTCGAGCTTTCCTTCGGCTTCTCCGCGGATTTGTCCCTGTCCTTGGAGCTGCCATTTCCGCCGGTAAGGGCCGAGCTCTTCTTGTTGTCAGTGGAGTAGAATCCGCTCCCCTTGAAGATGACGCCTATTCCGCCGTTGATGACACGGCGAATCGCGCTCTTGCACACGGGGCAGCGGGAAAGCGGCTTCTCCATCATGCTTTGAATGGCTTCGAACCTGTGACCGCACTTGGTGCACACATACTCGTATGTGGGCATGCCTTTAACTCCTGACTCCCGAGAAAAAGAATAATCGCATCTATTTTCTTAAATATAGCCTCAATAGCGTGTTGTGGCAACAGGCCGTGCGGCCGCGGGAGCGCGCAATCAGGGCGGACACCGTACTCGGTGTCATTTGGTTCAGACACCGTACTCGGTGTCATTTTATCTTTCGGACTGGAATGCCGTTTTTTTCCAGAAAATCCTTGATGCGCGGGATGCTCCAGGCGCCGGAATGCACGATCGATGCGACCAGGGCCGCGTCCGCGTCCGCGTCCCGAAGCACGGAGAGCACGTGGGCGGGAGCGCCCGCGCCACCGGACGCCACGACTGGAATCCCCACGCCCCGCGAGATGAGCCCGGTCACGGTCAGCTCGTAGCCGTCCTGAGTTCCGTCCGCATCAATGGAGTTGAGCACGATCTCGCCGGCGCCAAGCTTCTCGGCCTTATCGGGCCCACTCGAGCGCGTCCAGACCGGTCCGCGTCCTGCCGCCGTCTATCACCACCCCATAGCCTGACGGCATGCCGGCATCCTTCGCCACGTCCATTCCCAGGACGATGCACTGGGTTCCATACAGTGATGCGCCGCCGGTAATGATGTCGGGGTTGCGCACCGCCGCTGAGTTCACGCTCACTTTCTCCGCGCCCGCCAGGAGCACTTCCCTCATTTCCGCAACAGAGGAGATGCCTCCACCGACGGAAAAGGGAATGAAGACCTGCTCCGCCACCCTGCGCACCGTGTCGATCCGGATTTTCCTTTTCTCAGCCGACGCGGTGATGTCGTAGAAAACCAGCTCGTCGACACCGTCTTCATAGTATTTCCGCGCCATGTCCACCGGGTCGCCCACGTCGACATTGTCCTTGAATCGCACTCCCTTGGTGGTGCGGCCGTCTTTCACGTCAAGACAGACAATGAGGCGTTTGCTAAGCATGGATGGTCCCTTTTGCTGCGCTTCTTTCCAGCCGTCCATCCCAGGCCAGGAAATTGGAAAGGAGCTTCACGCCGAGAGCACCGGATTTCTCCAGGTGGAATTGAAACGCCAGGAGGTTCCGCCACGCCACGCAGGAGGCGAATGTCATACCGTATTCTGTCTCCCCCGCAATGAGGCCCGGGTCCGCGGGATCGGGATAATAGGAGTGTACAAAATAAAAGGAAGAGTCCTGCGGTATTCCGTCGAAAACCGGGTGCGGCCGGGTGAAATGCACCGTGTTCCAGCCCATATGCGGGACTTTGAGCCCTGCTCCGCCCGGGAAACGGCGAACGGATCCCTTGAAAATGCCGAGACACTCCGTGTCCCGTTCCTCCGAGCGCTCGAAGATCACCTGGCAGCCGATGCAGATCCCCAGGATCTTCCTTCCGGATTTCGTGTAGTCGCGGAGGGCGCTGTCCAGGCCTGTTCTCTTCAGCTCGCTCATTGACGCGCCGGCCTCCCCGACACCCGGGAATATGAGGCCATCAGCGTCGGCAATGGCTTCGGGCCGGGACGTCACGAGATAGGGTGCGCCGAGATGGCGCAGGCAGTTCTCCACGCTTTTGAGATTGCCGGCTCCGTAGTCGATGACAACGGTAGCGCGCGCGGTCATTGAGGCAGCTCCGCTTCCGGTGCGTCCGCGGGGGGAGACATGCCCTTCAGGAGGGAGAAAAAGAAGGGAATGACCTCTTCATCGGAGAAACGCAGGCCCGCAAGCTTGACCTGGTTCCCGCTTGCCGACACGGAGACCGCTTTGAGCCTTTCCGTGGTGTCCGGCAGGTTTTCCGAGCGCATCCAGCCGACGAGCCCCAGCCGCAGGATGAGGGTGAGAAGCTCCGCCTCCTGTCCCGAGCCGGTGTTCGCGGTGCCGGAAAAGGCATATCCCCCCTTGAACTTTACCGCGTTCAACCAGACTTCCTTGAGCGGAATGTGCACGCCGTTCTGTTCGGCGCTTTGCTGAAACCCGCCCGGCAACTCCGGCATATAGAGAACGAGGTCGGTTCTCTCCATGTCGCTTGCCACCTCGGGAGGCAGGACAAGGGGCAGCGGGGCTGCCCAGTGCGCAAGAAGCGAATCGATGTCCCCGTTGGACGCGAGCAGGATGCCGTTGTTGGGGATGCTCATCTGGATGCCCGGCTTGGTCCATTCCCAATGGGAGCCGGCAGGTCCTTTCTTCTGCGTCCATTCCTTGTTGCCCGAAAGGCGCATGCCGATAATGCCGCCCGGGTATCCTCCGAGGGCCACGACCGCAAACCGGGCGGGCGTCCCTTTCGCCAGCGTCACCGAGCAGACGAGCCGCTTGGTCATGTCGATCAAGGTGTTGACGTCCTGCAGGCCGGGCCCCGCTGATTGCAGCGCTTTTTTAATCAGGTCCGCGGACCCGCTCATGGAGAGTGAGACATACATTGTGGCGTCAGCGGGCAGCACGCCCAGCCATTCGGAAGAAGGTCGTTGAGGAACTGTTGCGCAGGAAGCGAGCGCGAGCAGCACGGCGCAGCACGCCGCGAGAAACGGAGCGGCGCCGAAACAGGGCCGCATCAGCGCGCGGCCTTTTTCAGAGACACGGCGCATATTTCTCCCCCGCAATCGACCTCGGAAGCTTCCCGGGGTTTCTCCCATTTCCATGACACGGCAAGAGTCTCCGAGAGCAGGTGCTCGCGGTAGCTCTCCACGGCCGCCCGCAAGGCCTCCGAGCCGAAGAGGGTGAGCTCGATCCGGTCGGTGACCTCCAGCCCCTTGTCTTTTCGCAGGCTCTGGATGCCTCGCACGAGGTCCCGCACGAGCCCCTCCTGGATGAGCGCGGGCGTGAGCTCGGGGTCCAGCGCAACGGTGAGCGAGCCGTCGTTTATCACCTTGAGGTTTTCCTTTTCAATGCGCTGGATCTCCACACCTTCGGGGGTGAGGGAAAAAGCGCGTCCTCCGACGTCCAGGGGGACGCTTCGGGAGGCGAGAAGCGAGTGAATATCATCGAGACTCAGCTTCTCAATGCGCGCGGCCGCCGCCTTCATGTCCTTGCCCAGCAGCTTGCCGAGCGTGCGGAAATTGGCCTTGGCCCGGTACTCCACAAGCTCGTCCTCGTTCTCGCGGAAGAGCACGCTCTTCACGTTGAGCTCGTCCTTGATGAGCTCCTCCATGGACTCGAGGATCTGTCTTTCCTCCGCGTCCCGCGTGACGACATGGAGCGCCCTGAGAGGCTGGCGGATCTTCAGGGAGTAGTCGGTGCGGAGGCTTCTCCCCATTCCTACTGCCCGCATCGTCACCTTCATCCTGCGTTCGAGCGCCGGGATCCCGCCGGGACTCGTCGAAAACAGGGAAATCGCAGAGGTGGATCGACTCCGGCATTTCCGGGGTCCTCAAATTGGCATACATCCCTTCCGTGATGAAGGGAATGAACGGCGCGGCGCACAGAATGAGCTTCATCAGCGCCGTGTGCAGAGCCTGATAGGCCTCTTTCTTGTCGGAGTCATTTCCCGACCGCCAGAAGCGCCGGCGCGAGCGCCGGATGTACCAGTTGTTGAGCAGGTCGATGAACTCGATGAAGACATCCACGGCTTTCTGCAGATCGTAGAGCTCCAGGTACCCGGTGATCTCATGTACCATCCGCTCCGCTTCGGAAAGGATCCAGCGATCCAGGATATTGGCGGGCGCCTTCGGCGCTCCGTCCACCGTCACCTGGTCGATGTTCGCGTAGGTGACGAAGAAGCTGTAGGAGTTCCACAAGGGGATCAGGACGTTTTTCACGACCTCTTTGACGCCCGCCTCGGAGAAGCGCAGGTCTTCGGCTTTCAGCACCGCGGAGTCCAGGAGGAACAGCCGCATTGCGTCCGCCCCGTACGTGGCGATGACATCCATGGGATCGGCGTAGTTGCGCGCGGACTTCGACATCTTCTTGCCGTCCGTGTCGAGGATCAGACCGCTCACGATGACATTGCGGAACGTCGGCTTGTCGAACAGCGCGGCGCCCAGCACCACGAGGGTATAGAACCATCCCCGCGTCTGATCGATGGACTCCGATATGAAATCCGCGGGAAAGTGCGCGTCAAAGTGCTTCCGATTCTCGAAGGGATAATGATTCTGCCCGTAGGGCATTGCCCCGGATTCGAACCAGCAGTCGAGCACCTCCGGGATGCGCCGCATGGTCCCTCCGCACGAGCAGGGGTAGGTGAAGCCGTCTATGAAGTGCTTGTGAAGATCGGTAGTCTTCTGTCCGGTTTTCTTTTCCAGCTCCGCGCGCGAGCCGATGCACTCCGTGGCTTTGCAGGAATCACAGCGCCAGACAGGAATAGGGTTGCCCCAATAGCGGCTGCGCGAGATGGCCCAGTCCCGGGCATTCTCCAGCCACTTGCCGAACCTTCCCGTTTTCAGGTGCGCGGGCATCCAGTAGATGGCGTCATTTGCCGCCAGCATGGCGGATTTGATCTTTTCCACCCTCACGAACCACTCGGAAACGGCGCGGTAGACGAGGGGGCTTTTGCACCGCCAGCAATGCGGGTAGCTGTGCGTGATGGATTCGTGCTTCACCAGCTTCCGCTCGTCCTTCAGCCTGCGGATGATCGACTTGTCCGCGTCTTTCACGAACTGTCCAGCCCAATCGGGAACTTCCGATGTGAACTTCACTTCCTCGTCAACCGGGCATACCGTCGGGACGCCCGAGCCCTTCAACAGGTTGTAGTCGTCCTCTCCGAACCCCGGGGCGATGTGCACGATGCCGGTGCCCTCCTCGGTCGAGACGAAATCGCCTATCCACGTCTTGAATGCGCCTTTGGACTTCAGGTGGGCGAAATAGGGAAACAGGGGGACATAGCCGATTCCCGCAAGCTCTTTGCCGCTGAACCTGCCGACAATCTGGCAGCCGGCGGGATCCTTGTAGTAGGCCGGCAACCTGTCCTCCGCCAGGATGAAGTAATCCTCGCCGTCCTTCACCTTCACGTAGCGGAGATCAGCGCCGAGCGCCAGCCCGAGATTGGACGGGAGCGTCCAGGGAGTAGTGGTCCATGCGAGGAAGAACGTGTGCGGCTCCGACTCGAGGGCGAACTTGACGGTGATCGAGGGGTCCGAGACGTCGAGATAGCCTCCGAGGTTCAGCTCGAAGTTGGAGAGCGCGGTGGAACAGCGCGGGCAATACGGGAGTATGTAGGAGCCTTCGTAGAGAAGCCCCTTTTTCCACAGCTCGCTCAGCACCCACCAGATAGACTCCATGTAGTCGAGGTCCATGGTCTTGTAGTCGTGGTCGAAATCGACCCATCGACCCAGCCGGGTGATGACCTTTCTCCACTCCCGCGTGTAGCGCAGGACGATGGACCGGCAGGCCTCGTTGAATTTCGCGATCCCGTAGTCTTCGATCTGCTTCTTGCCGGATATCCCCAGCTCTTTCTCCATCTCGTATTCCACGGGGAGCCCGTGGCAGTCCCACCCGAAGCGGCGGTCCACTTTCCGGCCCTTCATGGTCTGGTAGCGGGGAATCGCATCCTTCACCGTGCTGGGAATGAAGTGCCCGTAGTGCGGCAAGCCGGTGGCGAACGGGGGGCCGTCATAGAAGACGAACTCCTCCGCCCCCTCCCGCTGCGAGACGGATTTTTCGAAAATCTTTTTTTCCTGCCAGAAAGCGAGGACGTCCTCCTCAATCTTGGGGAAGCTCACCTTCGGGTCGACGGGCCTGTACAATGGTTACTCCTTGCGACTATATACGGAGAAAAACAGGGCTGCGTCAAGGCGAGCCCTTGCGCGACCTGAAGGTCGCCGCCTTGTCACTCAACGCCTGCTCTGGTTAAATACACGCCACGCTATGAAGAAATACCGAGAACAATGGCGACAGATCCTCGCGGCCGCACTCGCAGAACTTGCCTCCGCGACTGGGAGCCGAGGGTGTTGATGCCCAGGCGCTTGTGATCGAGATCCCGCCGCGGCCCGAGATGGGCGATATCGCCTTTCCCATGTTTCCTTTTGCGCGGCAGCTGAAAAAGGCGCCTCCCCTTATTGCGCGGGAGGTGGCGCGCCTTGTCTCAGAGTCACCAGACGCGCAGGGCGCCGGCCAGGCCACCGCGGCGGGGCCGTACGTGAATGTCCGTCTTGCGCCGACGCCCGTGATCGACGATATACTATCGGAAGTCGCGGCGCAGGGCGAGGCGTACGGAAGGGGCACCGAGCAGTCCGGCCGGCGCGTCATGCTGGAGTTTTCCTGTCCGAACACCAACAAGCCCCTCCATCTCGGCCATCTCAGAAACGATGCAATCGGAGAGAGCCTTTCGCGTATCCTGGCCGCGGCAGGGGCCACCCTGCAGAAGGTCAACCTCATCAACGACAGGGGCGTGCATATCTGCAAGTCCATGCTCGCCTACCGGATGTTCGGCGGATCCGCAACCCCTGAAAGTGAAGGGGTCAAGGGCGACCATTTCGTCGGCGACTACTACGTGAAGTACGCCCAGATACGCGCAGGACCATCCCGAAGCGGAAGAGCAGGTGCGGCAGCTGCTGCGCGCATGGGAGGAGGGCGAGCCGCAGGTCGTGGCGCTCTGGCGGAAGATGAACGGCTGGGTCATCGGCGGCATCGAGGAGAGCTACCGGAGAACCGGCATCTCCTTCGACAAAGTCTACTTCGAGAGCGATCTCTACAAGCTGGGCAGGGGGGAGATCCTTTCGGGCGTCGAGAAGGGGCTGTTCCAGAAGGATCCCGACGGTTCCGTCTGGGTCGATCTCACGGACCAGGGGATGGAGCGCGAGGTGCTGCTGAGGGGAGACGGCACTTCGCTTTACATCACGCAGGACATCGGCACCGCCATCCAGCGCATGAAGGACTGGCCCTTTGACACGGCTGATCTACGTCGTGGGCTCCGAGCAAAGGCATCACTTCCACGTCCTGTTCAAAGTTCTTTCGATCCTGGGCTACGCATGGGCCGCACATCTGCATCACCTCGCCTATGGAATGGTGAATCTCCCCGAGGGCAAGATGAAGTCCCGCGAGGGCACGGTCGTGGACGCGGATGACCTGCTGGACGAGCTGGAGGGGCTCGCCGCGGAGGAAATACGGAACAAGGAGCGGGAAGAGGAAGTGGGCGACCTCGGGAGAACGGCCCGGGAGATTGCGCTGGGCGCACTGAACTACTGGCTTCTTCAAGTGACCGCGGTCAAAGACATGACTTTCGACCCGAAGGAATCGATCTCCTTCAACGGCAACACGGGACCTTATCTCCAGTACACCGGTGCGCGCATTTCAAGCATGCTGAGGAAATTCGAGGAGAGGAAGAAGAGCTACAGCGCGGGCAGATACTCCGCAGAGGCCCTTTCCCTGCCCGAGGAATGGGAGATTGCCAAGTCCCTCGCGTTCTTTCCCGAGACAATCCTCACCGCTGCGCGCGACCTCAACCCTTCGGTTCTCACGGCCTATCTCTTCGAGCTGTGCAAGAGCTTCAGCCGCTACTACCAGGACCACCCGGTTCTCAGAAACGAAGATGCCGGTCTCGTCCTGTCGCGGATCGCTCTCGTCAGGGGGATGCTGCAGGTGCTGCGGAATGGTCTGACTCTTCTGGGGATTCCTTTCCTGGAGGCCATGTGAACGCGTTCGTCAGCCTGAACGTCCCGCCGGGAAGCACGTAGCCCAGCCGAAAATAGCCCTCGAGCGGGGCCGGCACCTGAAACGAGAAGCGCCGGGAGCGCGCATCCCAGGAGCCGGGCTGATAGGGAACCAGCCCTGCGTACAGAAGAGGGCGGTCCGCACTCGCTTCGACGAATCTTCCGCTGACGGCAAGTCCCTCCGCCCGCTCGTCAATCCTGAGCTCCTCCACAAGCTTCTGGCAGAACAGGACAACCCAGACCTCCCGGCCTTTGGACGGGTATCGCCCCCACCCCACGTGCGTCCACCCGGGCGCCAGCGCCGTTTCGCGGTGCTCGTCGCTTTTTCCCCACGCCTTTTCCACTTCCGGGAGGCTCGGCCCGGCGCCGAGAATCTCCCCCACGCGTACCTCGGTCCCCCCAAGAGCCCGGTACCGATCCAGAGCCGAGCTGCCGTCGGCGCCTCGATGGCTCAGAACTCCTGTCTGGGCAAGCCGCATGGCCCACTTTTCGGCGGTCCGCGAGAGAAGCTTGTCAGGAACCAGGTCGGCCAATCCCGCGGCACGACGCATCCCGTTCACCCATGAAGGGAGGTCGCCCTGGGTATGGGCGGCGGCGACAAAGAGGAAGAGAGGGAGGAGCAAATGCGCGGAGCACCGCGCCGCAGAATGCGCGGAGCACCGCGCCGCGAACAAGAGCGCCCTTTTCACTGCAGGCAGGATTCTATATAGTATGCCCGGGCTCTTTCAAGGATTTTTTCCCGGAGTAACGCATGGCAGACCTCCACACTATACGCAACATTGGCATCATCGCGCACATCGACGCGGGGAAAACCACCACAACGGAGCGGATTCTCTTCTTCACGGGAAAGACCCACCGAATGGGCGAGGTGGACGACGGCGAAGCCACCATGGACTGGATGGACCAGGAACAGGAGCGGGGCATCACCATCACCGCGGCCGCCACCACCTGCTACTGGCGCGACCACCAGGTAAACATCATCGATACGCCGGGGCACGTGGATTTCACCGCTGAGGTGGAGAGGTCGCTGCAGGGTGCTGGACGGCGCCGTGGCCATCTTCTGCGCCGTGGGAGGAGTGGAGCCCCAGTCCGAAACCGTCTGGCACCAGGCCGACCGCTACCACGTGCCGCGTATCGCGTACATAAACAAGCTGGACCGGATCGGCGCGAACTTTTTCGGCGTTCTGGAGGAAATGGCGGCGAAGCTGGCCACGCTCCCCATCCCGCTTCAGCTGCCCATGGGCGCGGAATCGGATTTCGAGGGGGTGATCGACCTCGTCGAAATGCGCGAAGTCCGCTGGAGTCAGGAAGACCAGGGCGTCACGATCGGGTTCAGCCCTCTCGACCCCTCGCGGCAGGCCGAAGCGCGAAAGTGGCGGGAGAAGCTCCTTGACCAGCTTGCACACCTCTCGGACGAGATCACCGAGCTCTACCTCAAGGGGGCGGAAATACCCGTTCCCCTGCTTCGAAAAGTGATCAGGCAGGGAACACTGTCGCGCGCCTTCACCCCCATTCTCTGCGGCGCCTCGCTGCGAAACGTCGGCGTCCAGCCGCTGCTGGATGCCGTGGTCGACTTCCTTCCCTCCCCGCTCGAGGTCCCGCCTGCGGTCGGACATCACGTCAAGAAAGAGGACGCGGTCGAGGTCCCGTGCAAGCCGGAAGCGTTCGCCCTCGGCCTCGTCTTCAAGCTGCAGGCCAACCGGGAAATGGGAAACCTCTGCTACGTGCGCATGTACTCCGGCAGGATCAAGGAAGGCCAGACCACCTACAATGTCAGCAAGAAGAAGCGGGAACGGGTCCACAAGCTCCTGCGCATGCACTCCAATCACTCCCAGCAGATCGACCAGGTGGAGGCGGGGGACATCGCGGTGATGGTCGGGCTGAAATCATCTCAGACCGGAGACACCCTCGGCGTGGAGGCTTTTCCCATCCTTCTCGAGAAAATGCACTTTCCCCAGCCGGTCATTTCAGTGGCCATCGAGCCCCGGACTCTTTCAGAGAGGAAGAAACTCTCGGAAGTGCTGGAGATCCTCGCCGAAGAGGATCCCACTTTCTCAGTCAAGGAAAACGAGGAAACGGGCGAGCTGATCATCTCGGGCATGGGCGAGCTGCACCTGGACGTCCTGGTGACCCGCATCTTCCGAGAGTTCAAGGTCGAGGCGCGGGTGGGCAAGCCCCAGGTTTCCTATCGGGAGACCATCAGCGCCGAGGTCGTTCACACGGAAAAATACCACAGGATGATCGCGGGCAAGGAGCACAGCGCCGCCATCACGGTCCGCGTGAAACCGCTGCCGCGGGGTGAGGGCAACTCTTTCAGCTCCTCGCTCCCCGAAAGCGCGCTGCCGGAGGAGCTCGTGTCGGCGGTCGAGCGAGGGGTGAGCGCGGCATTCGGATCCGGTGTCGTCTACGGCTACCCGGCGCTGGATATCGGCGTGGAGCTGATCGAGGCGGAGTACCATCAGGCCACCTCGACATCGATCGCATTCGAGGCCGCGGGAGCGATGGCGTTCGACGCAGCCTGCCGGAAGGCCAGCCCCATTCTCCTGGAGCCGATCATGGCGGTGGACGTGCTCAGCCCGTCGGAGTTCATCGGGGAGGTGATCGGCAACCTGAACGCGCGGCAGGGGCTCATCCTGCACGTGGAAAGCAAGCCGGGCGCGGACCACGTCAAGGCGCAGGCGCCCCTCGTGTCCATGTTCGGGTATTCCACCGCCCTGCGCAGCGCCACGCAGGGACGCGCGACCTTTACCATGGAGTTCTCACACTTCGCCGAAAAGGTCGGCGGTTTCGGGGACGCGCGGTAGGTTTGTTGACAAAAGCAGGGTGACGGACTAAAGTAGCCAATCCTCAGACAGCAAGGAGCCACAGAATGAGTGTTCCGACGCGCTCGCTGCGAAATCTCGCCTTCGCCGGTCACGGCGGCACGGGCAAGACCACCCTGGTGGAGGAGATGCTCGCCGCCGGAGGGGTGATCCCCAAGGCTGAGAGGATTGAAACGGGAAAAACGGTGAGCGATTTCACCGAGGAGGAGATCGCGCGAAAGATCTCCGTGCATGCCTCCCTCAGCCATCTCCCCTGGAAGGATTGCAAGATCAACATCCTGGACACGCCGGGTTCCGCGGACTTCGTGGGGGAAGTGATCTCGGCATTCCGTGTCGCGGACTGCGTCGCCCTCGTTGTGGGGGCGGACGTCGGCGTGCAGATCGAGACAATCAAGCTGTGGCGGTGGCTGACCCGGCACGAAAAGCCGCGCTTCGTTTTCGTCAACAAGATGGAAAAGGACCGCGCGGACTTCGACAAGTGCGTCGCCGATCTCGCCGACAGGTTCAAGACGAGCTTCGTGCCGGTGGTGATTCCCCTCGGCGCCGGGCCTGGATTCACGGGCGTCGTGGACCTCATCGAGCAGAAGGCATATATCGACGGCAGGGAAACGGCGATTCCGGACGCGGCAAAGTCCGCGGTTGAGACCGCGCGTCAGAAGCTCATCGAGAGCGCGGCTGAAGGAGATGATTCGCTCATCGAAAAGTTCTTCGCCGAAGGCAACCTCTCGCCTGAGGAGATACGAAAAGGCCTTGCCGGCGGGATGAAGGCGGGCAAACTCGTTCCGGTCCTCTGCGGCGCCGCCTTGACGGCGGCCGGCGTGTCCTGCCTTCTGGATTTCATCGTCTACGCCGTGCCCTCCCCGGAAGGGACCGCCAAGGGCACGGCAGGAGGCAAGGAAGTCGAGCGGCAGATCGCGGATTCACAGCCCGCCTCCTGCTTCATCTTCAAGACGGCCATGGACCAGTTCACCGGAAAGCTCTCCTACTTCAAGGTCATGTCGGGGAAGATCGCGGCGGACGCGGACCTGCTGAACGCGCGGGAAGGCAAGAAAGAGAAGATCACGAAGGTCTACACCTGCAATGGTAAGAAGCTGGAAGACGCAGGGGAGCTTGCGGCGGGAGACCTCGGGCTGATCACGAAGAGCGCGACACTCAGGACGAACGATACCCTGCACGCTCCGGACGCGCCCATCGTGTACCCGTCTCTGGAGCTTCCCACCCCCGTCCATTCCCTTGCCATTACGGCAAAGGCGAAAAAGGACGAGGACAAGATGAACCAGATGCTGCATAGAATCATGGAGGAGGATCTGACCTTCCAGGTCTCCTACGACAAGGAGACAAAGGAGACGGTCATCTCGGGCATGGGTGAGCTGCACATCGGCATGATCCTCGACAAGATCCGTGAGAACCAGAAGATCGACATGGAGACCAAGATTCCGCGCGTCGCCTACCGGGAGACGATCCAGGGCGACGCGGATGCCGAGCACACGCACAAGAAGCAGACGGGCGGGCACGGCCAGTACGCAAAAGTTTCCCTCGAGGTGAACCCGATTCCCCGCGGAGAGAAGTACAAGTTCACCAACGCGATATTCGGCGGCGCTATTTCCAGGGGCTACATCCCGGGCATCGAGAAGGGAGTCATCGAGGCCATGGAGGCGGGGGTTCTTGCCGGCTACCCCGTGGTGGACGTGGAAGCGCGGGTCGTGGACGGGAAGGAACACCCCGTCGACTCGTCGGAGCTCGCGTTCAAGCTCGCCGCGCGCGAGGCGTTCAAGGACTGCATGCGCAACGCGAAACCCGTGCTGCTGGAGCCGGTCTGCAATCTCACCGTCTTCGTGGACGACCAGTATCTGGGCGCAGTGCTTTCTGACCTCAGCTCGAAGCGGGGCAAGGTCCTCGGCCAGAATCTTCTCGGCGGTGGAATCCTTGAAATAAAGGCGCAGGTGCCTCAGGCGGAGCTCATGCGGTATGCCCTGGACCTGAAGGCGCTCACGGCCGGCACCGGCTCATTCGAGCTGTCCTTCGACCATTACAGCCCGATTTCGGGAAGGATTGCAGAGGAAGTGATAAAGGCCGCACAGGCAGCCAGGGCGGAAGAGAAGGAGTAGGACCCTTTACAAAAACATCCTCTCCGGCAGGAAGAAATGCAGAATCGCCGCGGCTATTCCAAGCACGCCGAGGGTCGTGCGATAGCCGACGGGAAGCTTTTCCACCTTTTCCGCCTTCTCGCCGCGTTCTGCGGGGAATACCGCGTCCTGTTTGAATACCTCGAACAGCAGGGCGATTCCCATCGCCATGCCCATCACGGATGGGAACAGATCTCCGAACACCAGTGGCGGCGCAGCGGGCACGAACAGCGTCCCGAACCCCACGAGGAGAGAGGCCAGTCCCAGCACCATCTTTCCCACACGGCCCGAGAACAGGGCAACTGCCGCGGCAAGTCCTGAAAACTTCCGGGCGAACCAGTCGGAGGACAAAGTCAATCCGGCAAGGAAGTTCGCGACGATGGACAGGAAATAAAACTGGAGCATGATCCCCTCCCGCTTCGATCATAGGTGAGCCGACCACGCCGGTCAATAACCGTCATCACAAAGTCAGAGGCCCGCAGCCTCACGCGGCCTCACGGTCCCTTCCGCGCGGCGAGTGACAGCGTCCGCGTCTCGGTCCCGACGTTGACCGTCGCAAGGACCTTCCTCACTGCATCCGTGTAGGGCATCTGGCCGTGCAGCGTTGTCGGGGATTTGAGAAGATCCTCAGACAAGGTGAGCTGTTCTCCGGTATCCGGCAGAACAAAGCGCACCGCGGCCCGGGGGGCAGGTCTGCCGCCGGGATCCACGCCGGGGCGGGCCTTCTCGATGAATGTGACGCTCACGAGGAGCGCCTCCCCGTAGGGCATCGCACGCAGCACCACATTCCAGCCCATCAGTGTCGCGCGATTCGTGGGCGCTCTCGGCACGATGCGAAACACGACGACGAGCGCGATTGCCAGGATGAGGAGCGGAAAGAAAGTGAGCCTGCTGCGGCGCGGGGCTGAGCGTGAGAGTTTCCCCTGCAGCTGGCCGGTCCCCGGGTCTCCTCTGACCCGGAGGCTGCGGCCCGCTCCCCGGTGGGGGATCGAAGTACTGTTCGACGCCTTTCTTGATGTGGAGAACCGGATTCTTCATCGTGAGAGAGCGCGGGATATGAGCGGAACAAGATCTTCCGCAAGAAACCACCCCAGGCGTCGCGCCGCCAGCCGGCCGACGCTCGCATGCAGGGAGACCCCGAACAGCGCCGCGTCAGCCGGGCTCATGCCGCCGGCAATGCCCGCCGCGATTACTCCCGCAAGCACGTCCCCCGAGCCTCCCGTTGCCAGCGCGGGGTTCGCGCCGTCCAGTATCCAGTACCTGCCCGGGGGGGTAGCCACGATGGTGCAATGTCCCTTGAGCGTGATGACCGCATTCAGCCGGGCGCTCGCTTCAACGCTCCGGGCCACCGGGTCCGCGAGCACATCTTCCCGCGGAGTTCCCGTCAGCCGGGAAAACTCGCCCGGATGCGGCGTGAGCACCCAGCGGCCTCCCAGGTCTGGCGTGGCGCGTGAGGAAATGCGGCCGAGCAGGCTGATCCCGTCGGCATCGATCACGCCCTTGACGGGCAGCGCAAGCAGTCGTTCCAGCCATCGCTCCTTTGCCTCGGCAAGTCCCCAGCCGGGGCCCGCGAGAACGCCTGAGAAGGACGCGTGGTCCCATGCCGCTTCGGCGGCATCCCACGGCCTGCACATGACGGAGGTGAGCTTCTGCGCCACAATGGGGTAGGCGTCACTGTCCACGTAGAGGGTGACGAGACCCAATCGTGAACGAGCCGCGGCGCTTGCGCTCAGCCACGCGGCGCCCGTGGTTCCGCGTGCGCCCGCAAAAACGGCAAGGTGTCCGCGCCTGTTCTTATAGGTGTCCGGTGCAATAGGAGGCGCCAGCTTCCGCCATGCGCGACTGAGGAGGAGCTCTCCGGGAATGTCGGGGTCCTCCAGGAGCCGCGGAGGAAACCCGACATGGATCACCATGATGCGCCCGCAGAGCACGCGCGCGTGGGGAAGATAGAGGCAGAGCTTGGGAAGACCCATTGTGAGGGTGAAGTCAGCGCGAATCGCGGGATGGCCCTGACGGAACTCATCCCCCAATCCGCTGGGTACATCGATTGCGATTCTCTTCCCGGGGCTCTCATTGGCCGCCTCCACGAGATCTGAAAGCGGCGGGCGGAGCGCTCCGCGGATCCCGGTGCCCGCAATTCCGTCGAATACCCAGTCGGCTTCCCGAAGGCGCGCCCGCACGGCATCCGCCTGGGCGGGCCAGCTCATGCAGGGGATCCCAAGCGCCTCGCAGATGGCGAGCATGCGTCCGGGATCCGAATCATCCGTGGGCCTCCCGTTCGCCAGGATGATCGCGAGCGGGTGCGCACGCTCCACCGCGGCCTGGCGCGCCATGACGAACGCGTCACCCCCATTGTTGCCCTTGCCGGCAAGGAACACCAGCCGGCCATGGCGCGTGCCTGACCAGATCACGCGCCGCACTGAAGCCCAGGCTTTCACGCCGGCGTCTTCCAGGAGGGTGCTCGAGGGAAACGCGAACTCGGTGCGGGAGCGGCTGTCGATACGCGCCATTGCCTCCGCGCTCACGATCTTCATGGCTACTCCCCGTTCAGCAGCATGTCCGAGCGCCACCATGAGATGTGCGCCCTGGTCCGGTCGGCAAGGAGCCCATAGATGATGCCCGTGGAGGAAAGATGCGTGTCACGGAAGACGAGCTCGGAGTCTTCGATCACCATATGCCGCTGTGCTCTTACCTTCCCGGAAGAGTCCAGGATAATGAGGGTATAGAGATTGGTGTCCGTATAGGCGAGCAGATAGAAGTAGCCGCTGGAGCTCACCCCGACGAGCTCGCTCGGCGGGGACGGGATCTCGGTGCTTTTGAGCCCGGATCTCTCCTTCCGGGGAAGGTTTTGCGGAAACTCGACAAAGGAGGAATCATACTGCCCGGTGCGCAAATCAAGCTTGTAGGCGCGCCCGACGACGCTGTCCTGTGCCGGCGTTTCCGCGGCGCCGGGGTCGGTGGAAACCCTGTAAGAATAGATGACCAGGTACAAGAGCGGGCTTTGCAGGTCCGGCAGGATGTTCACCAATACCGGCGTGATCCCTTTGGCCGGCTGCACGGGAAGATTCTTATTGTCCAGCTCCACCTGGTGCAGAAGGACTCCCTCCCGTGAATACCAGAAGACCTCCCAGGTCTGGGGAAGCCTGCAGACCACCACGAGCTGGTCTCCGGCAGCCACGTGCAGCGCAGACACATAGGGAAAGGGCGTGCCGCCGATTCCTTCCTGGCCGATATACCCCAGCGGCTTTCCTTTGCGGTCGAAGCGCAGGATGACGCGGCTGAGCACCACTCCCCTTTCGGCGTCCTTGACTTCCTTGGCCTCGGCAACCGCGTCCTCGACGTACAGCGTCTTGTCACTGGCAACCGCGATTTCCCCGATATCGGCGAATGGATAGGCAACCGAGCCGCGCGTGCTCACCTCATTGCCGGCGCTCTGATCGACGGGTCCCAGGACAGTGGGCACGGGGTTGGTCTGCGGATTGTACAGGAGGAAGATCAAGTCCCCGTATGAGGAGAAGACCATGATCTTGCCTGCATTCCCGTTCGCGACGTAAAACCAGCCGTCCCGCATGCGCACGGTGTTCTTGCGCACGACTTTCGCCGCTTCGAACTGGAAAAGGTCGATCTGGTCTTCCATCTTGCCGAAGGTGAGCGAGAAAAGCTCACTGCTGACGATCTCCTCGATGCCTTTTTTCTGACAACCGGCGAGCAGGAAGACCGAAATACACGCCGCGGCAAGGAGCGCGGCCCGAACTCTGCGGGGGTGAATGGACATTGGCGCCTCATCGTAGCGGCCTTCCCTTGACCTGTCAATCTCTCGGGGGGTACATTGGCATCATGCTCCAAAAAATCCTCACCTTCCTCCTGGGGTCGCAACATGAGCGAGACCTGAAGGACCTGGTTCCGCTCATGCAGAAAATCAGCGCCCTCGAGCTCGAGGTCATGAGGTACCCGGATGAGGATTTCGCGGCAAAGACCGAAGAGTTTCGGCAAAGGCTGGCAAAAGGGGAGCCCCTGGACAACCTCCTTCCCGAAGCGTACGCGCTGGTGCGCGAGGCGGCGCGGAGAAAGCTCGGGGAACGCATCTTCGATGTCCAGCTCATGGGTGCAATCGTCCTGCACAAGGGCAGGATCACCGAGATGAAGACCGGCGAGGGAAAGACCCTTGCCAGCGTCCCCGCGGCCTACCTCAACAGCTTGACCGGCAAGGGCGTCCACGTCATCACGGTGAACGACTATCTGGCGGAGCGCGACGCAGGCTGGATGGGGCCGATCTTCAACATGCTGGGCGTGAGCGTGGGGGTCATCCTCAGCCAGATGGACAACGCGCAGCGCAAGGAATCCTACGCGCGGGACATCACCTACGGCACCAACAACGAGTTCGGCTTCGACTACCTGAGAGACAACATGTGCTGGAGCCCCGCCGAGAAAGTGCAAAGGGGCCACGCGTATGCCATCGTGGACGAAATAGACAACATCCTCATTGACGAAGCGCGCACGCCGCTGATCATTTCAGGCATGGCGGAGGACGATACCTTCAAATTCGCGGAGGTGAACAAGCTCGTTGATCAGCTTGTGGATTGCGAGAAGGACCCCGCCACCGGCCGCTACCCGGAGGGAGATGCGCAGCCGAAGGGCGACTTCAAGCTGGAAGAGAAGAACAAGCGGGTGACCTTCACCGATCAGGGCATGAACCACATCGAGGAGCTGCTGCAACGCCGCGGCCTCATCCGCGACTCCCTCTTCACCGAACGAGAACTTCGAGTTCATCCACTATTTCACCCAGGCCCTGCGCGCCCATAAGCTCTACGCCAAGGACGTCGACTATGTGGTACAGGACGGCAAGGTGCAGATCGTGGACGAGTTCACCGGCCGCATCCTTTACGGAAGGCGCTATTCCGAAGGCCTGCACCAGGCCATCGAGGCAAAGGAACGCATCAAGATCGCGCAGAGGAACCGCACCCTCGCCACGATCACCTTCCAGAACTACTTCCGCATGTACGGAAAACTGGCGGGCATGACCGGCACCGCGGATACCGAGGCCCAGGAGTTCGGCAAGATCTACAACCTCGACGTCGTGGTCATCCCGACCAACCGGCCCGTGGTCCGCGCGGACGCCGACGACGAGATCTACCTGACGGAAGAGGAAAAGCTCACCGCCATCTGCGACTCCATCGGCGAGCTGCACAAGAAGGGGCAGCCCGTGCTGGTCGGGACCATTTCGATCGAGAAGTCGGAGAAGCTCTCCCGTATGCTCATCGGCCGCGGCGTCCGCCACGAGGTGTTGAACGCCAAGAATCACGCCCGCGAGGCAATGATCATCGCCGAGGCGGGCACGAAGGGATCGGTGACCATCGCCACCAACATGGCGGGCCGCGGGCACCGACATCAAGCTGGGAGGAAATCCCGAGTTCAGGGCGCGAAAGAAGGCCGGGACCCAGGCAAGCGAGGAGATCTACCACAAGGCGTACGCGGAAGAGTACCGCGCCTGGCAGTCCGACTATCAGGAGGTGATGTCGCTGGGCGGTCTTCACGTTCTGGGCACGGAACGTCACGAGGCGCGGCGCATCGACAACCAGCTTCGCGGCCGTTCGGGCCGGCAGGGCGATCCCGGCTCCTCGCATTTCTATATTTCCCTGGAAGACGACCTGATGCGGCTGTTCGGCGGAGAGAACATCAAGGGCCTCATGTCGCGGATGGGCATGAAGGATGGCGAGCCCATCGTCCACCCCTGGCTGAACAAGTCCATCGAGCGCGCGCAGAAGAAGGTGGAGGAGCGCAACTTCGAGGTCAGAAAGCACCTGCTGGAGTACGACGACGTGCTCAACGAGCAGCGGAAGTTCATCTACTCGCGGCGGGACGAGATCATCTCCGACCCCAGTCTGAAGGACAGGGTCATCGCCACCGGGGCGGAGCTCTTCGGCGAGATCTTCGACCGCTACCGCGAAGTCGGGCGAGAATCCGCAGGCACGGGTGGCCGCTCTCCTGGCCGAGCTGAAGGAGAGCCTCTTTTACGAGCCCCCGCAGAGCTCCGCGGAGCTCGCCGCTCTTCCCCTGGAGCAGCTCAACCGCACCATTCTTGATCAGCTCAGTCAGAGCATCAACGCCAAGGCCGCGGAAATCGGTGAAGAAGTGCTGAACCGCTTCATCCAGTTCGAATACCTGCGCAACATCGATTCCCGGTGGCAGGACCACCTCGAAAACCTCGAATCGCTGCGCGAGGCGGTCTACCTGCGCGCCTACAGCCAGAAAAACCCGCTGCTCGAGTACAAGCTGGAAGGCTTCCAGATATTCGACGACATGCTCTACGAGATAAAGACGGCCATCGCGCGCAAGATCTTCCGTGTCCGCATCCAGCAGGCGCCGGATAAACCCCCGGCCGGACGCCCCGCCGTCGGGGTGCAGGCGTCACACAACGCGATGGGGCAGTTTGCCGCGGGAGGAAGCTCGGGAACGACCGCGGCGGGGGCCGCGGGCTCGGCGGTCTTCCACGCGGGCAACGGCGGCGGCGCTCAGCCGCAACAGGTGCAGGTGAAGCGGACGGTGCCGAAGGTCGGCCGGAACGATCTCTGTCCGTGCGGGTCCGGGAAAAAGTACAAATACTGTCACGGCCAGTAGAAGACGCACCCGCAAGCTCGCGGATGGCCGAACCCCCGCAAAGGGGTTTCTCTGCTATCGTGCGACCCGCGCCCGAACATGCGCCAGGGAGGCCCCGAACCCGTAGAGCAATCCCACGGCGACAGCTCCCAGGCTCACCAGCTGCAGAACCTGACCCACCCGCGCAGCAGGCTCGGAGCGGAGCATCGTGAGAATAATGCCCACGAGCGCGGGCAATTTGATCAGGAACAGCCCCAGCAGACCCGAGGAGAAGAGATAAAGCGCATCACCTCCGCTCTCCTGCGCCGGCCCCCCCCGCACAAGTCCCCCGAGATGAGCGCACAGCAGGATGAAGCCATCGAATGCCGCGAGCATGACCGCCAGTACCAGGAGTGGCAGGAAGAACACGCCGATCACGGAAACGACCAGGAGGAGCACCAGGATCGGGACGAGCACGGCGGAGAGGGCGAGAGTCAAGAGGGATGCCCGCCAGGACTCGCCCATCGCCCGGTAGAGCTCCCGCGCGTGAGCGGAAAGATAGTAGCTGGAAAGAAAGAGCGCGAATCCGAGCAGAATGTAGGTCAGGAGGTGCCGGCCGAATGCCAGCGCCTGCACGGAGAACTGAGTGCCGAGCACTCCGAGGTACGGGATCTTCAGACGCGGCTCCTGGGTGATGCTCCCGCGGACCGTCGAACCCCCGGCCGCAATCACCCTGCCGCCGAGCGCAACCACGTCGCCGGTCACATCGGCCCGGGGAGTAAGCTGGACGTCAGCCCCCAGGGTCCACACGTCACCGTCCACCCGTGCATCCACCGTTACCCTGCCGCCCACGCTGATCACGTCACCGATGCGCGGGCTGGAGATTCTCTGCGGCCTTCCCACGCTTGCCCCGTCGCGCAGCAGGAAGGAGAGGCCGTTCAGCCCGACGGAGAGACTCCTGTCGCCGCTGCGGTAGACCATGCGCAGGGGCAGAAGACTCCACTGGCCGACCTGGCTGTCTGATTCATCCATGACGCCGAATGCCACGCCCAGGCTCGCCGAGCCGTCTCCTATCTCCACGAGCCCGGGATGGAGCTGCACCCCGAGCCCGCTGGCCTTGTCCGCGGGAGCGGTTTCCGGGAACGCCCTGAGCGCGGAGAAGAGAGCGAGAAGCGCAACAATAGCGAGAATGAGCTTTCGCATTCCGGGACCTCTATGGAATTATCGGATTCCGGGGAGATAATATTTCGGATTTTGCGGGACGCCGAACCTCCTGACCTCGAAGTGAAGATGGGGACCCGTCGCATAGCCCGTGTCACCCACGAGCCCGATCACCTTTCCGGTGAAGACCGCGGCGCCCACCTGCGTCAGGATCTGGCTCATGTGCCCATAGACGTAGCTGTAGCCCATCAAGGCGCGCACTTCAACGTAGTTGCCCAGCATGTCGTCCCACCCGGCCGCCCTGACCACGCCGTTGGTCGCCGATCTGATGGGAGAGCCCATCGGGGCCGCGATGTCGACCCCGCTATGCCTGCTGGGCAGCCCCGTGAAGGGGTCGGCCCGGCGGCCGTATGCGGATGTCTCCCAGCCATGCAGCGGAAGGGCAACGCCGACGCCCTCCTGCAGCGCAAGCGCGTACCCGACGTGCTGGACACCGGGGAAGAACAGCTGCATGCCCTGCGCAAGCCCTTCTCGCGATAGCGAGTTGGCCGTGAGGACTTCCTCCGGCGCGACCTTGTTTTTTCTGCACAGCTCATCGAAGTCGCCCTTCAGGGTGAGATAGATTCCATCCTGGCTGGGGATCCTGATCTGCTCCCCGACCGTCACGGTATGCACTCCGCGCCCTTCAGGGCGGTTGAACGTGGAGATCGTGTCCGTGGTCAGCCCCAGCTTCGTCGCGATGCCGCTGATCGTGTCGCCCGGTTTCACCGTGTACAGGAGGATTGCAAGGGGCGATTGCTGGGTGGAATAGCCGCCGACCGACGGGACGGAAGAGGCGCTCTTTTCCTGCCGTACGGGCTGGCGCACGGGATTTGCGAACAGCAGGGACCAATCGCTCGGGTCGTAGAGTATTCTCTCAGAAGGAGGAGGGAAAGGCAGCCGTGCGTCAAGGGTGAGCAGGACTGCGGATGTCACCAGCAGCAGCGCCGCCGCGGTCATGATCTGCGCGCGGAGAGGGATGAGCAGCTCAGCCCGGAGGATCATGAAATACTTCCGCAGACGTTCTCGATGTGTGCTCACCGGCCCTACTCTATTTTAGGAACCGCATCGGGTCAACCGCCTCGCCGTTGTGAAATATCGAGAAGTGCAGGTGAGGTCCCGTGCTGTACCCGGTCGTGCCCAGCTCGCCGATCTCCTGTCCCTGCCTGATTTTTTGTCCTCGCGAGACAAGATACCGTGCCAGGTGCCCGTACAGGGTCTGGTAGGAACCTGTGTGCTTGAGGATTACGTAGTTGCCATAGTTGTTGTTGAAGCCGACGCTTGCGACCATCCCGTCCATTGCCGCCGCAATCGGCGTGAGGGGCTTGTTCACGATATCGACCCCGTTGTGCATGTTCTGAATCCCGGTAAAGGGATCCGGCCTCTCCCCGAAGTACGAGCTGATCCTGCCCAGCACGGGATACACAAACAGGTTTCCCAGAATCCTGTTCAGGTCACTTGCCTTCATGCGCGCGCCGGGCAGGAACAGCTCCTGCCCGACGGAGATCACGGAGCTGGAGAGCCTGTTCCAATCAAGGATGTTGTTCAGCTCGATTCCGGAGGAGAGAGCGATTGACTGAAGGGTATCCCCGCGGCGGACCGAGTATTTGAGCCCGTTCGCATTGGGGATGGCCAGGGCAGTCCCCGTGGAAATCCTGCGCGCGTCGCGGATTCCGTTCCAGCTCACGATGCTATCTATGTTCAGCTTGAACCGCGTCGCAATCGTGGAGAGGGAGTCCCCTGTCCGGGTCGTGTAGGGTGTCACCTTCAAGCTCGTGAGAAGCACGGGATTGACGTCGCTCTCCTGGCGTGAAGCCTGTTCGGGAACGAGAATCCCGTACAGCGCCTGGTCCACTTCGGGAGGTGCGGGCATAGCCGGGCGCGCCTGCGCAATGGGGAATCGGGCCAAGCCAAAGGCGGGAAAGAGAACCAGCGCCAGGGCAACGATGATCAACCCGATCAGAAGCCAGGGCCTCCGCGCAACGACGCGCGAGAGCCCTCGCATCGCGGTACCCCGCGGAATCCGCGGTGTACCGCGATGCGAAATCCGCGGTGTACCGCGATGCAAAATCCGCGGTGTACCGCGATGCGGATCTTGCACCGCGGCGTTCCAATGATTTTGCACCGCGGCGTTTCTTGCGCGGGCCTCTCGTGCCGCTTTCCGCGCCGCGGTACGCCGCGGATTTTGCGCCAGGCGTCTGCGGCTGCGGCCTATGAGCTGGCCCTGCAAGAAGCTGCGCTCTTCCGGGGGACGTAGACCCGGCACCCTTGATTTCTTAAGGGCCTGCGAGGCAAGAACCGCGCGGGAGAGAGGGCCGCGTGAAGTCGCGGACAGATCAATACTGCTCCAGCTCACACCGCGGGAGGGTGCCCTGAGGTGCACGGAAGGAGCCGCGCGCTTGCTCACGTTCTGGCGCTGGAGGACTGTGATCATAGCTGCTCTTACCACCATATCGACATTTGTCACGGCCCATATTACTATTAAGCGTCCGGGGGAGGGGAACGCTGTCCGTGATCGACCGCAGCGAAAAGGTACGCGCCAGAAGGCGCCTTTTCATTTTCGCCTCCCTGCTCGCCCTCGTTGCAGTCACCCTCATCGTGCAGCTCGTCCGGCTCACCGTTGTGCTCCCGGCCCGTGAAGGTGACGAAACAATCGTGCTCCCCGAAGTACAGCGGGGGAACATCCTGGATCGACGCGGCAGAATCCTGGCAATTTCCACCCAGCTCCAGCGCGTGTCCGTGTGGGTTCCCTCGGTGACAAACGCCGACGAAACGGCGGGGCTCCTCTCCCGGGCCATGGGCATGGACAAAAGCGGAATCCTGGGAATCATCACGCGTCACGACGGGTACGCGGTGATCAAGCGCAGGATCACGCCGGCAGAGTCTGCGGAAATCCAGCAACTGAAGGCTGACGGCAAGCTGCCCGGAGTCCGATTGGAAGAAGATTCCGGCCGGTTCTACCCCCAGGGACGGCTTGCCTCGCACGTTGTGGGTTACGTGGGAGCGGACAATGTCGCACTGGACGGCATCGAGTACACCTTCAACGACGATCTTGCCCCGCAGCCCGTCGGCAAGGACACCGACACCGTCTATGGCAACCAGGTTTTCCTTACCATCGACCTCGACATGCAGTACCTCGTGGAGAAAGTCGCCCGGGCCGCCCTGACGGCGGACAAGGCGGATTCCATGACGGTCCTCGTCATGGACGCGCACTCAGGAGAGATCCTTGCGTATGCCGCCTTGCCGGATTTCGATCCGAACGAGTTCCAGAGGGAGTCGCCGCAAATCGATCCCAATTCCCTCGTGAACCGACCGCTGACCCTCGCGTATGAACCGGGCTCTGTATTCAAGATTTTCTCGCTCTCATCCCTTCTGGACCTGGGCGCCATCACGCCGGACAGCCATTTCTTCTGCCCCGGCTTTTATGAGAAGAAGCTTCCCAGCGGCGAAACGATCCGCATCCGCTGTATTGCGCCGCACGGTGATGTGACGCCCCAGAAAATCATCCAGCTTTCCTGCAACGCGGGCGCGGCGTATGCCTCCGACACGACGGACAACGACAGCTTTTTTCGCATGATCACCCGGTTCGGGTTCGGCAGGCCGACCGGCCTGCCCCTGCAGGCGGAGACGGCCGGACTGGTGCGGAAGGTGGCACAGTGGTCCGCACGCTCCAAGCCGACCATGGCGATGGGCCAGGAGCTTTCGGTCTCCGCGATGCAGGTGCTCGCAGCGGCGTCGGCAATTGCGAACGGAGGAGTCCTGCTCAAGCCGCTCATCGTCAAGAAGATCGTCTCCCCGCAGGGCAGAGTCGTAAAGGAGTTCGGCCGGGAGCCGCTTTGGGAAGCCGTCTCCCCGGATACGGCGCGCAAAATGCTCGATTGGATGGAAACGGCGACCGCACCGGCAGGAACCGCGCGCAGGGCAGCGGTCGCGGGCGTAAGGATCTCCGCCAAGACGGGAACCGCCCAGGTGGCAAATCCGCAGACGGGGACCTACTCGGAGAATGATTTCGTCGCCTCCATGATAGGAATTTTCCCTTCCGACGAGCCCCAGTTCATCGTCTACGTGGTGATCCAGAACCCGAAGGGAGAAAGCTACTACGGCTCAACGCTCGCCGCACCCGTCTTCCACGACATCGCCGTCGGCCTCATCGATCAATCGGGCATGCCCCGGGCAGGAGCAAAGACGGTCTCCCCGGGACAGATCCCCGCCCCGGCGCCGAAGCAGGTGGAGATAGGGCCCGTGATGCCCGACCTCACGGGAACGCCGATGAAGCTGCTCCTGCCTCTGCTTCTGCGAAATGACATCTCCGTCACGATCAGGGGAAGCGGGTTCGTCGCGAAACAGGACCCTCCCCCCGGCACGCAGATCGTGAACGGATCGAAGATCGTCCTGGAGCTGCGGTGAGCTTCCGGGATCGAAACCTGCGGATTCTCGCCGCGTATCACCCGCAGACGAACAGTGTTCTTGAGAATTCTCCCGAAACCGCCTCCCGTGTGCATCTCGCGGCCACCTCCTCGGGTCATCCCACCGCGACACTGGACGGCATTTTCCTGCACAGCCGCTACGATCCTCGGCGGGACGCCGCGATTCAGGTGGAGAAGGAAATAGACCCGGCGGCAACCGCCGTCATCATCCTCGGCTTTGGCCTCGGCTACGGCACGGAGGCTGCCCGGACCCGCTTCCCGGACCTGCCCCTGCTTGTCGTCGAACCGAATGCTGAAGTATTTCGCGCCGCGCTCTCGGGCAGGGACCTTTCCCTGCTTCTTTCGGACCGACGCATCAGTCTGCACGTCGGCAGCACGCCGGAAGCTCTTGCGCCGCTGCTGGAGTCTCTTCCCCTGGCAAAACCCGGCTTTCTGCGGCTTCGCCCTCTCCAGGAGAACGACCCCGCGGCCTACCGGGCCGCGGAGGAAGTCATACGCTCCTGGCTGCTCCGGAGAGACATCAACATCAATACGCTCAACAGGTTCGGCAGACTCTGGGTTCGAAATCTGGCACGCAATATGCGCTCATTTCTCGAGTACCCCGGAGTAGCGCCTCTTGCCGGTCTTTTCAAGGATATCCCGGCTCTTGTTGTCGCGGGAGGCCCCTCGCTGGACGGCATCAGCCATCACCTCCGCGAGCTGAGCCTGCGTGTTCTCGTGATCGCCGTGAATACGCCTTTGAAGCCCTGCCTGGAAGCGGGGGTGGAGCCCGATTTTACGGTCGTTGTCGATCCGCAGTATTGGGCATCGCGCTACCTGGACTGGACCGCGAGCGCGCACGGCGTGCTGGTCGTGGAACCGTCAGCAAATCCGCGGGTCTTCCGCAGGCCGGGCGCCTCATTTTTCCTTTGCAGCTCTCTTTTTCCCCTTGGAGAAACCCTCGAGGCAGCCGTGGGAGAGAAAGGAAAGCTGGGCGCGGGCGGCTCCGTGGCCACTTCCGCGTGGGACCTGGCAAGGCTCATGGGCGCGAATCCGGTTTATACGGCGGGGCTCGATCTCGGCTTCCCCGGCATGAGGACCCATTGCAGAGGAGCCTATGCGGAGGAACTCTGGTTCTCCGGCTCGAGTCGTCTTGCGCCACTCGAAGGAAACTCTTTTCGCTTTCTTCACGAAATCGGGCTTTTCCCCGTGCGTTCCGCTTCGGGCGGCATCACGCATACCGATCGAAGGATGCTTCTCTACAAGTGGTGGTTCGAAAACCAGCTCATGATTCGATCCGATATCAGGTCATTCACCCTCTCCCCCGACAGCGCGGCCATCCAGGGAATGCCTTTGGCGACGCTTGAGGAAGCGCTCGATCTCCCCGTGGTCAGGCCGGAGATAGAGGAACGGATGAAGAGAGTTCGCGGCATGCGGCCGGACGCGGCCACCCGGGAGCGGCTGGCGCACAGACTCTCCACGGCCGTGGAGCAGCTCGGATTACAGCTCGAGAGACTCCAGTCTTTGTCGCTGCACGGACTGGCGCTTTCTCGGACGCTGGGACGGATCATCGCGGCCCGCGGGGATCCCGGCCCCTGCCTGCGCGATCTGGATGAGGTTGACAGGAGCATCCTCGAGGTCTCCGCGCGGAATATCGCCGGGTTTCTGATCCAGTCGGTCATCCATGGCATTTCCGGCGAAGGAGATCGCAAATCCACCCCCGAGGAGATCGTGGCCCGCAGCGCAGCCATATATGAGGGAATCGCCGGGTCCGCGGAATGGCAAAAGAGGCTTCTCAGCAGGGCGATGGCGCCGGAACAGAACCCTGGCGGCCTTTTCTCCTAAAGGTTCTCCGCCGTCCGCCGATCTTCTCAGGTGAGGATCATTTCCTCTTTTCATAACACGGTATGCTATTGACGTCCAGGCATACCGTTTTTTTTGTCCTGCAAATCACACCGGGTACGGTGTGGGCTTCAAAATCACACCGGGTACGGTGTGGGCTTCAGGAGACCTTGAGCGCCTTTTCGATGGCGGAGAGGATCCTTTCAGGCTTGAATGGCTTGACGATGAAGTCTTTGACGCCGGCCTTGATGGCCTCCACGATAAGGTTCTGCTGACCGAGGGCTGAGCACATGATGACCTTGGCTTTTGGCTCCAGCGCGAAGATCTTGCGCATGGCCTCAAGCCCGTTCATATTGGGCATCGTGATGTCCAGGAGCACCAGGTCGGGGTGAAGCGTCTTGAATTTTTCCACCGCTTCGCGGCCGTCCGTGGCTTCACCCACGATCGTGTAGCCGCGCTCGGTAAGTATTTCCTTCTGGATCATGCGCATGAACGAGAGGTCATCCGCTATCAGAATCGTGGCGCTCATGAAGCCTCCTGTCAGACTCTTTCTCTGCGGATGAACGACGTGTCCAGTATGAATACAAGTCTCCCATCCTCCAGCACCGATACCCCCGAGAACAAACGCTGCGTGTTGAGAAGGTCGTCCACGGGCTTGATGACGATGTCGCGCTCCTCGATCAGTTCATCGACAACCAGGAATGCCTTGCTGTCGCCATGCCGCAACACTGTGGCGAAGTACTCTTCCGTCTTGTGTCTGCCCTTGCCGAAAAGCGCCCCCAGGGAAAATACAGGAATCGCGTCATCCATCCAGGACGAGTACTCGCTGCCCTCCTCCCCCCTGATCTCGGTTGCCAGGAGCTTGGCGGTGCTGTCCACGTCGGTGAGGGGTATGGCGTACAATTGCGAGTCACCGCGGACGAGCAGCGCATTGACGATTGTGAGTGTCAGGGGAAAGAGGAGAGTGACGCGCGTGCCTCCGCCCGGCTGCGTTCCCAGCACGACGTCGCCTTTGAGCTCTCCCCGAATGCGATTTGCCACCACGTCCATGCCCACGCCGCGACCGGAGAGATCGGTGACCACCTCCTTGGTGCTGAAGCCCGGCAGGAATACCAGCTCGAGAAGCTGAGCCTCGTTGAAATGCGCCGCGCCGGAAATTCCCATCTCAATGGCCTTCCGACGAATCTGTTCGCTGTCCATTCCGCGGCCGTCATCCGCAAGCTCGATGACGATATTGCCGCCCTGTCTGCGCGCCGAAACGCTCACGCGCCCCTTCTCGCTCTTGCCTCGCCGCACTCTCTCCTCGGGGAACTCGATCCCATGATCCAGCGAGTTGCGAATGATGTGAGTGAGCGGATCCGAAAGCGCCTCGACGAGGCTCCTGTCGATCTCCGTCTCCTCACCGGAGAGGATGAGCTCGACCGGTTTCCCGAGCTTTCTGGACAGGTCGCGCACGAGCCGGGGAAACTTGCTGAAGATGACCGAGATCGGGATCATGCGGGTGTCCATCATCACCTGCTGCATCCCGCTGGAGATTTTATCCAGGGAATCGAACGATTCCACCAGCTCCTCGCGGACCTCATGCACGTCCGCGCCGTGTCCAAGGTCATCCGAGAGCCGTGCGATATGTGATTTGTGCAGCACCAGCTCCGCGATGAGGCTCCACAAATCGTCAAGCTTGCGCGTGTCCACGCGGATGGTAGTCTTTTCCACTGCCGCCGCTGCTTGCAGCATTCCCGCCGCTCCGCGGCCGTCTCCCGCGGCCACTCCTGGTGGCATTCCCGCGGCCACTCCTGGTGGCATTCCCGCGCGCTCCGGGTGCGCCTTCAGCCACGCGGCCGACCCGCTGCGGGCCGAGGCAAGGTATCCATCATAGTCGCAGCGATCGATGCGCAGGCCGGCGATCTGGTCCACGGCGGCGGCCGCGCGCAGGCCTTCGTCGCCTCCCGCCGAAGTCACGAGCAGTGTCGTTGTGGCATAGCGGGCGTCCTCTTCAGGCTCGCCCTTCATCGGAGGAACAACTTTCACCACGTTTGAAACGAGCTCGAGGTTGAAGAACACGAGGTACGCGCGCGGGAACTTCATCGACTCCGCCGGGTCAACGCTCACGGTGAGCTTGTACAACGCTTCTCCGCGGTCACGCGCTTCGGTAAGCTGTCGCTTTTCGAACTCGCCCAGCTCCATCTCGGACGCCGCGGGAGTCCCCGCCGTCGGTGCTGCGGCGGTTTCGGAGGCGCTTCCCCCGCCCCGACCGGCGGCGAGGGACAGCTCTTGAAGGATTGCGGTGGTATCGAAATCGGCGTCACTGCCGCCTTTCGAAATCGCGGCCATCATCTCCGCGATCAAGTCGGAACCTGCAAAGATGCCGTCCATGACGGGCTTCTCGAGCACGAGCCGTCCTTCACGCACGCTGCCCAGCACATCCTCCATCCTGTGCGCAAGCTCGGAGAGTGCCGTAAACCCCATAAGGGCGGACTCGGATTTCAGCGAATGGGTGAGGCGAAAGACCTCGTTGACGACATCGGTATTGCCCCTGTCCGTTTCAAGGGCGAGCAGGGAATCGCCAAGCTTCTGGCAAAGCTCTTCAGCTTCCTCCAGGAATGCCTTACGGAGCCTTGCCTCGTCGATACCCGCGACTGCCATCAGGACTGCCCCGCACAGCGTGCCCGGCACGTCCCTGCCGACTGCGAACACGCGCGGCAGGTCGAGCATCAGGTAGAGACTTTCGTCCCGGCGCGCGATCCCTCGGATGAAATCCGCGCGGGCGCCGAACAGCGATGGTCGCGTCCTGGGTGATGCCTGATTCGTCGATATCGACGATTTCACGCACCTCGTCGACGTCGAGCCCGTAGGAGCGGCTTCCCACCCGGGTGATGATGACCCGCCTCTTGCGCGGGTCCGGCTCCCGGTGCTCCCCTTTCTCGCCACGCCCGACTTCCAGGCGGGCACGGAGATTGACGACGGGAATGATGTTCCCCCTCAGGTTGATAACGCCCTCCACATAGGGAGGCGGCTTGGGGATTTCGATGAGGTTCTCGCGACGGAGGATTTGAAGCACCTGGTTCACGGGCACGCAGAAGTGGCCGTTTGCCAGGCTGAATGACACATAGCGCTCTCCCATTCGCGACTAGGTCCTCCGTTTGATATCGCACGACCAAGGGGCCTGCGAAAAACGCCCCGCTGCGATGATATTCCTTCGCTCGGTGCGCTCAGCCTCGATGGACGTCGCCGTGTCGCAGGTCACGCCCGTCCCTTCCTCTGCTGCAAAGCAATGATCAACTCCACCTCCCCAAGCGGAACGCCTACCCGGCTGGCGATCAGGGAAGCGGCAAAACCCGCGTTGTGAAGCATCACAACGCGTTGCTGGATATCGGGCGGTTTCCCCGCAGCCACTCCCGCGGCCACTCCTCTGGTGGCATTTCGTCGCGCTCCTGGCGCGGTGGTGGCATTTCGTCGCGCTCCGCGCGCGCTTGCGGGCTGCCACGCTCCAGACGATTCTCCGGCGCGTCGGATAGCTCCACTGAAAGCGACGACGCGCCGCCACTCGCGGCCACTCGCGCAGCCACTCCCACGGCCACTCCCTCGCGCTCCTGGCGCGGTGGTGGCATTTCGTCGCGCTCCTGGCGCGGTTGTGCCGGTTCTTCGCGCTCTCGGCGTGGTGGAGACTTCGCGGCCTGCGCTCCCGTAGCCCGTGACCTGCCCTCCGCCAGCCTGCTGTAGATCTGCGTCCCTACGTCGTGTTTTTCGGTCTCCCGACGGAGCAGGCCTATCTTCTTATCGGCGCTGGAAAGGGGCTCGTTGAGACTGGCAATCCTGTCCTCGATCAGGGCGATGTTGCGGTCCGTGGTCCGGTTGAGCTCCACGAGCAGGCGGCTCACTTCGTCCCGGATCTCCGCGATCTGGGCATCACGGGAGGCTGCGCGACGAACCCTGTCGCGCAGGAGCACATAGATCAACAGGAGCCCGCCGACGTCGAGGATGAGCGTGATGAGAACCGTGTACCACATGTGTCAGCTGGTGATGTCGACGTTGCGGCCGAGAGCGGGGTCACGCACCACATCTTTCGCGGGAGGCTGCCCGGCGGGTTTGCGTTTTTCCGCGCTTTGCCGCCGTTTGCGATCCGCGCCTCTGCGGGCCCGGTCCTTGATCTGCTCGGGGCCTTCCTCCTGGTCGTGCGTTTCATTCACGTCATTGTCCCGCTGCTCGGTTTTCTGTACGAGCTGCGCGCCCTGGAGGGACTGGGCCTGAGGGGCCGCGTCCTTCTGCGCCGCCTGCTCCTTGCCCACCTGGTTGGACTGGGTGAAGAGGGTCTGCAGGTCGATGGGCAGGAGGGCCACCTCAGCGTCTCCTCATCAATTCTTCGTCGAAGGCCTCGTACTTCGTCACCTTCACTTCACCGCCCTGAAGGAAGAAGGTGACGAACTTGAACTCTGTGCGGACGGCGAAGGGTGGCGTTCTTGATGGCAAGCTTGACGCCCGGGTACACGCGCTCGGAGGCGGAGATCTTGCCGATGGTGTTGAGCGGCGGCAGAGATGGGCATTGATCGCCCCGATCTCCCGTGTGACCTCCTCGAGCTGGCGAAGCAGCTCGGAGCGTTTCTCGCTCTGCTCCGTGAGGTACTGGGCCTTCTCCGGCGGGAGCTTCTTCTGCACCCTCTGGAGGTTTTCCAGCGTCTTGATGTTGAGCTCGACCTCCTCGAGCGATCTTTTCCACGGGCCTTTTCGCTTCCTCGAGCCCGACCAGCCGCTCCTTGCTGCGGGGATCGTAGCCCACCTCCAGGAGCGTCTCGGTTCCCGCAACGGACCCGAGGATCTTCGAGTTGATCTCCTCGGAGGCGCGCAGGTGCCCGCCGACGATTTGCGCCCGCTTGCCCTGGCAGAGGATCATCCTGTTGGCGTCCACGTGGGAGTGAACGATGCCGTCGGTCACCACGACGTATTCGCCGGCATCGACGTGGGCGTGCTCGATGAACTTGGAGTACAGGCTCTTTCCGCAGCGGATCTTTCCCTCCGTCTTCGCCGCGATGCCCTGGTGCACGACGATGTCGCCCTCCGCGTCGATCAGGCACTTGCCCACGCTCCCGAACACCTCGATGTTCCCCGCCGCCTTCACGGAGAAGCCGTCCTCCACGTTTCCCCGCACGATCACGGTGCCCAGGAAAAGGATGTTGCCGGTGTGGAGGTTCACGTCGCCGGTGATGGTGTAGATCGGCTCCACGTTGATCTTGCCGCCCAGAAGGAGCACCTGGCCGTTGATCTCGGCGAGCGCGGACAAGCCGTCTTCGGAGAGCTTGACGTTCTTGCCGACCAGCAGGTCGCAGTCCTTGCCCTTGGTCGCCGGGATCATGTTGCCGGTCACCGTCTGCCCGGGCTGGCCGGGTTCGGCGGGGACCTTGCGCGCAAGAAGCTGACCGGCCACGACGTTCTCCACCCGGGAGATATCCTTGAAATCGACCCGCCCGTCCTTCTCCTTCAGCGTGACCTCGTCGCGCTCCAGTCTGAAGTTATGGGCGATGTGCGCATTCGCTCCGTCGTGGGCCTTGGTGCCTTCCGCGACCACGATGGGCCTGCCGTAGCGCGGCGAGGACTCGATCTCCGCCAGCACGTCCTCCCGCACGCCGTGAACGACGCCGTGGGACTGGAGGAACGAGCGCAGGAAATCCGCGGAGATGTCGGCACCGCCTCGGCCCGGCTCGGATGATCATGAGGACGGCCTTCATCTCCCCGTCGGTGATGTCAACCGACGCTGTCGAGTCATGCGAGGGGTTGTACTGGATGTCCGCGACCCGGATGTATTCGCCGTCCGCGTGCTTGACGACGCGCGATACCAGGGAGGGGTCGAAGTTGGACACTCCCCGCAGGGACAGTTTCTCCAGCGCCATGATCTCGGTTGCGCGAGGTCCCCTGCCCTGCGGTTTCGTGACCCGCAGAAGAGCGCCCCTCCCGCGATGCGCACGAACACCTCGCCGGGCAGGTCCTTGGGCTTTTCCTCCGGCCTCTGCGGCGCGCTCCGAATCGCGGTGGGTCTCCTCCTCCACTTCAACGCGAGGTCTTCACTTCCCGCGAGCGTTCGTAGACGTTGAGCTTCCAGAGCTTGCGGCCCATGCCGAGCGCGCCGGCGCTTCCTTTTTCGAGTATCTCGTACTCGAGCGCGCGGACGGGTATCCCCAGCTCGATGGAGGCCTTTTGAAGAGCTTCCGGCACGCTCTCCGCCTGCACGGCGATTGCGCGGTTCTTCTTGTCCTCTTCGGACTGGAGCCGCATGTATTCCCGGATCTGTTCCAGGGTGACGACGGACGCGCTGCGCGGGTTGGTGGCGGCAGACATTTCTCAGGCCCCCTACACGATCCCTCTCTTGAAGCTGGTGAGCTTGGCGCGCAGCCGCATGACCGCCTTGGTGTGAAGCTGCGAAACCCGGCTCTCCGTGACCTCGAGGACTTCGCCGATTTCCTTCAGGGTCAGGTCCTCGTAATAATACAGCACAAGCACCTTCTTTTCCTTCTCCGGCAGCTCCTTGATCGCATCCACGATGACTCGCTTGATCTCCTCTTTTTCCACGATGGTGTCGGGATTGAGGCTGCCGGGGCTTTCGATGCTCTCCGCGATGGAGATTTTGTCGTTGTCCTCTCCCGTGTACCAGATGTCGTGCAGGGACAGCATCGAGGTCCCGCTGATCTTCAGCATCATCTGCTGGAACTCTTTCAGCTCCATCTCCATGCCGGAAGCGATCTCCTCGTCCGAGGCGGCCCGGCCGAGCGAAGATTCCAGGCGGCGCACCGTTTCTTCCACTTCACGCGCTTTCTGCCGGACAGATCGCGGCACCCAGTCGATGGTGCGCAGCTCGTCGAAGATGGCGCCGCGGATGCGCGTGACTGCGTATGTCTTGAATTTCACATTCTTGCCCGGATCGAACTTGTCAATTGCATCAAAAAGACCGAACACACCGAAACCGACAAGGTCATCGAACTCCACGTTTTGCGGCATGCCGAGCGCGACCTTGCCCGCAACATACTTGACAAGGGGCGCGTACTGCCGCACGAAATAGTCACGCAGCTTCTGCTCTTTCGTGCGGCGATAGAGCTTCCAGAGCTCCTCCTCGGACTTTCCATTCCAAAGGCTTTCGGCCATATCCGCTCTATCCTTTATCATCCCGTTTCAAGACCGTCCGAATAGCCTTGGCGATAGTGGCGGGATCCTGTCCGCTCACGGCCCCGCGCAGGGCGTCTTCAGGACGCGGCCCGCCGGGACGGGTGCCCTTGGGCGCTGCCTGCTCGTCGCCATTCGCCTCCGTGGCTATTTCCAGGTTGGAAATGTCCGGCAGACCGTCCCGGTCATCCGATATTCCCCGACCGGGACCCGTGGCGTCGGCGCTCACCCGCACGTCAGCCTCCTCCTCCGTAGCCGCATCTCCCCGGACCCTCGCCGCGGTTCATCGGGCGCCGACGTACTCGGCGGATTGTGGCAGCTCTTCGGCCAGCTCCTCCGCGAGCTCCGCAAGTCCTTCTGAGTCTGCCTGGTCGGCGCCAAATCCGCCGGGTGCATCGGCGCCCTCTTCCCCGAGGCCCGCATTGAGAGGCGTGCCGCCCTCCCCCAGGCCCGCACCAAGGGGAGATGGGTTCTCGTCCTCAGGGCCGAACCGTCGCGATGCCCGGCTGCTCGCAGCGTAGCCCTCCCTCCCTATCGGATTCTCTTCCGGTAGCACGATGTCGACCCGGTCCCCCCGACGATCATCGCCCGTGTCACCGCCGCCCGGGTGCGCGGGGGCTCCCTCCCTGGCAAGCTCGAGCAGATGCGTCCTGACGAGGTACCGCAGCCCCGCCGCCAGGCCGGCAAAGAGCACTGCGAGCAGGAGGGCGCGCAGAAACACCACACCAAAGGGATTGCGGGTAAAGAGGCCGACCAGCAAGGACAGGAGAAATGACCCGGCCGCGCCCGCGGCTGCGGATTTCCAATATTCCCTGACAAAGTCCTTCACCGGACCGACCCCCCAGGTAACAGTAGGGGAAAGCAGGCATAGAGTCAACAATGACTCCCCTCGAACGGCAATTCTCAGTTTGCGTTGCCAAATGAGCGCTTCTCATTTTGCCCCATCGAAAAGGCACAGAGTGTGAGGAGAAATGGCGACCTCGGCGCCTGAAGGTGCAAAATGAGAATTGCTGCCCCTCGATCGTCCTTCCGGCGCCGCCATCTCCCTACTTGCCTCCAAAGAGCTTCTTGAGGAATGTGGGAATACCCTTTCCGTCCCTGTAATCGTAGTCTTCCAGCCGACCCAGGAGGTGGCGGATGCACAAGGACGCCCTTGATTTCGGCTCCAGAATGAGAAAAGGTTTCTGGCGGACCACGGCCGAGTGCACCACGGGATCGTCGAAAACAAATCCCAGGTAATCGACCTTGAGGTTCAGGAACTGGCCTGCGATATTGATGACCCTCTCCGCAACCCTTTTGCCTTCCACCACCGATTTCACGCGGTTCACGATCAATTTCAGCCCAAGGTCGAGATTTTCGATTTCCGTTGCGATGATCTTGATGATCCCATACGCATCGGTAATGGCAGTGGGCTCGGGCGTGGTGACGATCAGGGCGTCGTCCGCCGCGGCGATGAATGAAATGACATTGTTGCTCACCCCCGCGGCACAGTCGATGATGAGGATATCGGCGTTCGAGAGCGCGGCCAGTTCCGATATGAAGTCCCGCCGCTCGTCTTCCGTGAGGTTGGCGATCTTGGAGAACCCCGAGGCTCCGGCGATGATCTTGATGCCATAGCTCGTATCGACGAGGATCTCGGACAGGGATTTCTGCTTGCGGATGAGGTGGTAGAGATTGTACCGGGGAATGACGCCCAGCACGACGTTGACATTCGCCAGGCCAAGGTCGGCATCCATGACGATGACCTTCTTGCCCGCCTGGGCATATGCAAGGGCAAGGTTGATTGCGATATTTGTCTTGCCCACCCCGCCCTTGCCGCTGGAAACGGCAATGATGCGCGTGGACTTGCGGCCTTCCGAGGCCCCCGGCGCCTTTGCGGGGCGCTCCACTTTTCGCGCGGTATCCGCGGCCCCCCCCGCGCCGGGCTCTTTCGCCCCCCGCGCGGCGTTCCCGCCCACCAATTCCCTCAGCTTTTCCGCCTGGTCTGCCATGTTTCAGCTTCCTCTCCCGAAGCGGTTTTCAAGGGTCTCGCGGTCGATCCGGAACCCTTCCATATTCATCAGCATGCGCACCACGGTGGCCTCTTCGAGATCCTGGGGCACGCCCTGCCCATCGCAGAGGTATGCCACCGGCTTGCGGTGGCGCGCAAGACATGAGATTACATTGCCGATTCGCATCGTCTCATCGAGCTTCGTGAGGATGACGGCCCGGTAGCCGAAGGGCTCGAACTGGCGAAGGATCTCCTCCGTGTCGCTGGCCTTGGTGGTGGCGGCAAGGGCAAGATAGACGCAGGCCTGGCTTCCGCAACTGGCGAGGATCTCCTTCATTTCAGCGAGCTTGGCGAGATCGCGCGGGCTGCGCCCGATGGTGTCCACGAGGATCAGGTCGGTATTCTGATAGAGCGCCAGGTTTTTCTGGAGGTCCGCGGCGCTCTCCACCAGGCTCACCGGAATGCGCATGATCTCCGCGTATGTCTCGATCTGCTGGCGGGCCGCGATGCGGTAGTTGTCAATCGTGATAATGCGGACGCTCCGCGCGGGCCGACGGCCGTCGCCGATCCCGTAGATGGCAGCGAGCTTGGCGATGGTCGTCGTTTTCCCCACTCCCGTGGGCCCCACGACGATGACGATTTTCGAGCCGGTGCCATTGAAGCGCAGGGGCGGGTCGATGTCGATCCGTTCGCCGATCCAGCCGACAACTGCGCTCTGCAAGAGCGCATAGTTCTCCAGCGATTCCAGGGAGAACTCCTTGCGCGTCCTCTCGTGGAGGGACGCAATGAACTCCGAGGAGAACTCGTTGGCCGCGAGCAGGTCATCGATCTGGCGGAGCGCCGGGTGCGCGTCCGCGGCCGTCGGGGGAGGAGGAGCCGTGCGGCTTTCCAGGGATTCCCTCAACCCCTGGATCTCCTTCAACAAGACCTGCAGGGTCTGCTCCTTTTTCACGGTCTCTAGGATCTTCTTCTTTTCTTCCTCCACATCCGCCTTCCTCTTCCGGTTGCCGTCCTCCGAGAGGTAGCCGGTCACCTCTACGCCTTCCGCGGAGAACATGCCGAGAAAGCCGCCCATACGGACGCTGCGGTGCGTGAGGATGCGCGCATCTTCTCCATAGCTGCTCTTCATTTTTTCTATCGCTTCCCTGTTCGACCGCGCCTGAATGGTGAAGTATTGCATGCCCTGGTTGCTCCTGGTTATCCTTCTATCCTTATCTCACCGAGGGACTCGACGGTGACGTCCGACGCCACTTCGAGGCTCGAAATGACCGCGAGGTGCGGAATCTCGCGCCCGGTGCCCGACTTCACGAGCGGGCGCGCCGCCTCCGAGCAGAGGATCACCTCATGCAAACCCTGCTCCTGGACCGCCTTCACCGCGTTGGTGAGCGCGCTGATCCATTTACGGTGCAACGCGGGATCGAGACCCGCCACAATGCCCCGGTTCGTCTCCAGGCGGGAATCGATGATCTTCTTTTCAAGGGAGGGCTCGATAGTGAGAACCCGCAGGACCTTGTTCTCGTCGCAGTACTGGAGGCAGATCTGCCTGCCCAGCGCCTGGCGGACCTTCTCGATCAGAAACCCTATGTCCTTCGTGACGGTCCCATAGTCTGCAAGGGTCTCCAGAATCACGACCATGTTCCGCACGGACACCCGCTCCGTCAGAAGACCCTGCAGCACCTTCTGGATCTCTCCGATGCCGAGCGCTTTTTTCACCTCTTCCACTACCGCCGGGTAGTCGGCCTTCAGCGCGTCCAGTATGGATTGCACTTCCTGCCTGCCCAGGATGTCCGCGGCGTAGCGTTTGATGATCTCGGTGAGGTGCGTGGCGATGATGGACGGAGGGTCGACCACCGTGTACCCCAGCCGCTCCGCCCGCTCCCTGTCCTCCTCCGTGATCCATACGGCGGGCAGCCCGAAGGCCGGGTCGCGCGTCGGCTCGCCCTGAATCTCCTCCGTCTTCTTCCCCGGCTGGATGGCGAGGTAGTGGCCGATCTTGATCTTTCCACGCCCCACCTCCACGCCGCGGATCTTGAAGGAGTACTCGGAAGGCTCGAGACGCATGTTGTCGATGATACGTATGCGAGGAACGACGAGCCCCAGCTCCAGCGCCGACTCGCGCCGTATCCGGGTGATGCGATCCAGGAGCTCGGCGCCCTGCTCTTTGTCGACCAGAGGAATCAGCCCGTAGCCGATCTCCAGGGAAAGCGGGTCCAGGGGCACCACGGGAGAGATCTCCGCGGGCGCCGCCTTCTCCCTGTCCGCCACCTCCCTGCTTTTCGTCTTCTCCTCCTCGGCGATCTGACGGCGGGTGAGAGCAAAGCCCAGAACACCGATCAGAGCCGCCATGGGAAGGAGCACGTACCACGGAAACCCGGGCAGGAAAGAGAGGACCACCAGGAAGGCGGCGGCAATGAGGTACGGCCGGGCCTGGCTGGAGAACTGCTTGGTGATGTCCTTGCCGAAGGAAGAGTCGGAGATGGCGCGGGTGACAATGATGCCGGTCGCGGTGGAGATGAGAAGAGCCGGCAGCTGGGTCACCAGGCCGTCTCCGATGGCAAGAGAAATGTACGTGTCAACGGCCACGTTCCATGGCTCGCCGTGGAGCGTCATGCCGACGATCAGGCCGCCGACGATCTGCACCACGGTGATCAGAATGCCGACTTTGACGTTGCCCGAGATGAACTTCGACGCGCCGTCCATTGAGCCGTAGAAGTCCGCCTCGCGCTGCAGATCGTTCTTCTTTCTCGTCGCTTCTTCCTCGGTCAGGAGGCCGGAGTTGTATTCCGCCTCGATTGCCATCTGCTTGCCCGGAAGGGCATCGAGCGTGAACCGGGCGGCGACCTCCGCGACGCGCGTGGCGCCTTTGGTGATGACGATGAACTGCACGGCGATGATGATGATGAATATGATCAGGCCGATCACGTAGCCTTCCACGCCCTTGGTGCCGACCACAAAGGTCGCGAACGCCCTTATGATGTGGCCCTTGAAGTTGCTTCCCTGCGAGAGGATGAGCCGGGTGGAGGAAACGTTGAGCGCCAGCCCGAAAACGGTCGCGATCAGCAGCAATGAGGGAAACACGGAGAACTCGAGCGCGTGCCGCGTGTACAGGACCGTCAGAATGACCAGCAGGGCCAGCACGAGGTTCGCCGCGAGAAGGATGTCCAGCAGGACGGCGGGCAGCGGGATCAGAAGCATCATGATCACTACCACGACGCCTATGGCCACCAGCACATCGCTTCTCTGGGACCAGAGGTTTCCTGCAACCGCGCGCGCGTCAGCCATTGCTTATCTCCCCTGCGTTCATACCGCGGCCTCCGCTGTCTTGTTGCCCAGCTTGTACACTTCGGCCAGGATGATCGAAATAGCCTCGTAGAACTTCTCGGGGATGGTGTCGCCTATTTCCACCTCGTGGTAGAGGGCCTGTGCGAGCGGCTTGTTCTCCATGATAGGAACGCCGTTCTCGGCCGCCACTTCCTTGATTTTCTGGGCAACGAGGTCGACGCCTTTCGCCACCACCGTGGGTGCAATCATGAGCGCCCTGTTGTATTCCAGGGCGACGGCGAAATGGGTGGGGTTCGTAATCACGACGTCGGCCTTGGGGACAGACTTCAACATTGTCCGCCGCATGATCTCCCTCATGCGCTCCCGCAGCCTGCTGCGCGTGAGGGGATCCCCCTCGTACATCTTGCGCTCTTCCTTCACTTCCTGCCGCGACATCTTGAGGGACTCGAGGTGCTGGCGCCGCTGGAACCAGTAGTCCACCGCGGAGAAAATGAGCAGGGCGATTGCCGCCTCCAGGAGGATGCGGAACCCGATCTGCGCGATCACCGAAACGGCGGCGAGGAATGCGGACAGTGCAAGCCGGGTGAGACGGGGAAGCTCCGCGCTGATGTTGAGGTACGCGATGGCGGCGATGATCGCGATTTTGACAATCGACTTGGCGAAATTGAAAACCGCCTCCGTGGACGCGAAGGACCGCTGAAGCCATCGATTGACCCGCGGCACGATGCGGCTGAGGTCCGGCGTGATCGGTTTGACGGTGAAAAGAAATCCGACCTGGATCACGTTGCCCAGTATGGCAACGACGAATACGACGATGAGAGTCGGCAATGCGATTGCGGCCAGCCAGCTCATGAATGCGCGCAGGAGGCCGCCGTTGAAGGCATCGGGGCTCCCCGCGCGGGAAAGGAAAAAGGTGAACATCTGCGCGCTGGTGCGCATGATGTATTCCGCCAGCAGCCCCAGGGTGGCAATGCCGGCAAGAAGGACGAGGGAGGAGCTCACGTCGCCAGAGCGCGCAACCTTGCCCTCCTCGCGGGCCTTGCGGATTTTGTGCTCCGAGGGCTCTTCGGTACGCCCCTCGTCCTCCGCCGCGAACCATTGGAGCGGGACGTCAAATCTCGTTTTGAGCGGCGGAACAAGGACGTCGAGAAGGAAGAGTGCGTCGCTCATTTTCGGAGTACCCCGGCCCCGGCGATGAACCCACCGATGGTCTCGAAGCTGCCGTCGATGATGCGCTCCATGGCGGTCATGAGAAACGGCAGGGTTGCGAAAAGCACGAGAAAGGAAACAGCGATGGAAACGGGAAATCCCATCGTGAGGACGTCCATCTGCGGCGCCGCCTTGGCCAGAAGTCCCATGACGATGGACACGAGGATCAGGGTGCCGAGAATCGGGAAGGAGATCGTGAGCGCGCTTTGAAAGAGCCCGCCCAGCCCGCCGATGAGAAGCTGGATGATGCCCTCCTTGTGCGTGACAAGGTCGATTGCCCGCAGGTACTGGAATGAACGCATCACCCCGACCAGGAGGAACTTCCCCGTTCCCGAGATCGCGATAAACACGAGCATGGCGACGAGGCTCAGGAATTCCCCCATGAGCGGGATTTCGATCTGGGACTGCGGGTCGAACACTTCCGAGGCGCCGAAGCCCATCTGCAGGGAAAAGAACTGGCCGGCAAGCTGAAACGCGGAGAAGATGAGATTCAGGAGGAAGCCGATGAGAAGACCTATGGCGACCTCGCCGAGTACCAGGAACGCATAGTCGACGACATTTTCCGGGATGGGATAGTTCGACGCCAGTACCATCGGAAACACCGCCCCTGCGACAAAGAGCGACATGCCGACCTTGGCCGTCTGCGGGATGGAGGACGAGGACAGCAGGGGCGCAAGCTCCACCATCGCAACAATGCGAAAGAAAACGAGGAGGAATAGACGAATGTGTGTAACGAGGTCCTCTATCATATGTGCGAGATCATCGAGAAGAGCCGCTGGGTGTACCCGACCAGGGAGTCCAGAAGGAACCTGCCGAAGAGGATCAGGCCGATCAGGATGGCCGCGATCTTCGGCACGAACGTCAGCGTCTGCTCCTGGATGGAGGTCGTGGCCTGCAGAACAGCAATGATGAGGCCGACGGCCATGGCGATCAGCAGGAGCGGCCCGGCCAGAATCAGTGTCTCCAGAATCCCTTCGCGGACGATCTGGAGAGCGGTTCCGGTGCTCATTTGAAGCTCCTTATGAGCTGCTCGGTAATGAGACCCCATCCGTTCACCAGCACGAAGAGGATCAGCTTGAACGGGGTGGAGATCATCACGGGAGGCAGCATGATCATTCCCATCGACATCAGCGTGGAGGCGACCACCATGTCGATGATGATGAAGGGGATGTAGAGAAGAATTCCGATCTTGAACGCGACGGTCATCTCGTGAATCACGAACGCCGGAATCAGCACGAAGGTCGGCACATCCGCGCGCGTGCTGGGCTTGGGCAGGCCGCGCATGCTCATGAACAGACGCAGGGAATCCATGTCATTGCCCATCTGGTTGAACATGAATTGCCGCAGCGGCTTTTCCGCGTTGCTGTACATCTCCTGCAGGCCGATCGTGCCGTCACCGAACGGTTTCAGCGAGCCCTGGTAGATCGTGGTGAAGGTCGGCCACATGATGAACATGGTCAGGAAAAGGGCCAGCCCCATCAGCACCTGGTTCGGCGGAGAAGATTGGAGCGAAAGGGCGCGGCGGATGAAATCGAAAACGATGGCGATCCGAAGGAAGCAGGTCGTAAGGATCAGGATGGAAGGCGCCAGCGCGAGGACCGTGAGCAGGAGCAGGAGCTGGACGGAGAGCACCACCTCCTGATTGTTCCTGGCCGTGCGCACATTGAGGTCCACGAAGGGCACGGGAAGAGCCGAGGCATTTCCGCCCGCCCTGCCCGGCGCCGTGGCCGTGCTCTGGGCGAACACGCCCAGGGGAAAAACTGAAGCGATCGTCAGCACGATCAGGACCGCGGCGAGTGACTTCTTCATAGTTTCTTCAGCCTGTCCCGCTGGCCGCGCAGGAACCCGATTCCCTCCCCGAGTGAAACAGGTTTCCTGGCCGGGCGGAAAATCTCGGAGAGAATCTGCGGAAAGCTCCGACCCGCTGACGCAGGCTGCTCCGCCGCTTTCAGCCGAACCGAATCGAGGCTTTCCTTGTCGGTGATTTCCGAGATGAGCTGCACTCCCCCGTCGGAGGCGCCGACGAGGTATACGCAACCGCCCACTTCGATGAGGTGCAGCGCACGATTGCCCGCCAGGCTGCGCGAGCCGAGCACGCGAATGAGGTCATTCTCCTGGATCTTTTTTCCCGAGCTCCGACGGAGAATCCAGAACAACAGGTAGATGACGCCCACCACGCACGCGAGGATGATGAGCATTCTCACGAAGTCCCAGGTGGACACTCCCGTCACGGCAGGCGGTGCCGCCGGGGACCCCTGCGGCGCGACCGTCGTCCCTGTTGCCGAGCCCGTTCCGGGTGTTCCGGCATCCGGCAGAAGGATCTCGGACTCGTTTCCCGCGGCGCTCGCCGCGCCCGTGGGTGTTTGTTTCGCCTGGGCCGCCAAGGGCTGCCCGGCGAGCGCGAGCGCCATTGCGGCGCACGCGACGACTCCCGTAAGCTTTTTCAGATTCCCCCTCCCAGTTAAAATCTGAAACCGAAGCTCTATGTCAATTCATTCATTCGGTCGATCTGCGATACGATCTCCGTGACACGCACCCCGAAGTTCTCATCGATGACGACCACCTCCCCCTTGGCAATGAGCTTGTGGTTCACGAGGATGTCGACGGGCTCGCCCGCGAGCTTGTCCAGCTCGATGATCGTGCCCTCTCCTATCCCCAGGATATCCTTGATGCGTTTTCTCGTCCTGCCCAGCTCGACGGTCATCTCCATGTACACGTCCATGAGCAGTCCGATGTTCCCCTGCTCGCCGCCCATCTGCGACGGGCTGCAGGTTGGCGAACTGAACCGGCTGGACGTTGGGCGGCGCCATCCCGGGCCCCTGCCCCGGGCCGCCGAACGCCTGGCCGAATGTCTGCTGGTACCCACCGGACCCTCCGAATCCCGCGGCTGCCTGCGGCTGCGAGCGCTGGCCCGCGGCCTGCCGTGGCGCCGCCTGTTGAGGCGCTGCCTGCGCGAAAGCGGCTGCCGGCTCCGCGCCGCCGGCGGAAAGGGAAAGAATCTCCTTGGCCAGGGAAAGGGAGAACACCTCAGTGAGGGTTGCAGGCGGGAATCCCTCGATGGAGAATGGGTAGTCCACCGTGACGCAGTAGTCGCCCTGCGGCACGCGGACCTGCTGCCGCTTGGCCTGGCGAAGGTCGGGAGGCGCCGTCTTCACCATCCTGCCGACCTGGTTGCCGATGGCCGTGACCGCCGTACCCGTGATCTGCGAAAACGCCTCCGCGACGGCGGAAAGCGACGCCTCGTCCAGCTCGCCTCCGGGCTGGCCCATCATGAGCCCCGCGATGGTCCCCGCGATGCTCGCCGGCACGATGTAGGAGTGCTCGCCCTGCAGACCGTCGGTGAGATCGACCCGGACATCCACCACGTCCTCCGGTTGTCCGCCGGTGATCTCCGCCGGGGGCCTGCACCCTCACCGTCGGGTCCCCGATGGCAACGGTCTTCCCGGTCAGGATGGAGAGGTTGGATCCCTGGCTCTCCGTGACCCCCCGCAGCATCTCCTGGAACGACGCTCTTTCGGCGTCCGAAAGAGGGGAAGAGGCGGGACCGGCCCCCGTGTCCATTTCAATGGTATCCGTTCCCTGCAACAGGGCGTCGATCTCGTCCTGCGAGAGTGATCCGTCACTCATGCTTCTTCTCCCTCATCCATGGCAAGCTCTTCGAATTCCGCCTGCTCGATATCCTCTAGCTTCTTCAGTACCTGCACGGCGATCTTGTTGCCCACGACCCCCGGGCGACAGAGAAACTTCTTCCGGTCCCCGATCTTCAGCATCATCGGATCGCTCACACGCATGTTCTGCAGGCGGATGATGTCACCCGTTCGCAGGGTGAGCACGTCCCGCATCGTGATGTCGATCGAACCCACCTCCGCCACCAGCGTGATCTCGATCCCGGCAAGCCGGTCGCGCAGCAGGCTCAGGTTCTCCGTGGTGGTCCCCCTTCGCATGGAGGAGTACACGTACTGCGCGGACAGCTTGGGAATGATCGGCTCGATGGTCAGGTAGGGGATGCAGAAGTTCATCATCCCCTCCACCTCGCCGACCTTGGTCTCCAGGGTGACGAGCACCACCATCTCCGAGGGCGGGACGATCTGGGCGAACTGGGGATTGGTCTCGATCTGCCCCAGGCGCGGGCGAAGGTCGATGACCGTTGCCCATGCCTCGCGCAGGTTGCCCAGGATGCGCACGATGATCCCCTCGATGACCGAGGCCTCGATGTCGGTGAGCTCGCGCGTGAACTTGGCCCCCTCCCCTGGCCGCCGAACAGACGGTCGATGATGGAGAAGGTGACCGCCGGGTCGATCTCGAGGATGGCGGACCCCTTCAGCGGGTCCATGTTGATGACGGCGATGGTGGTGGGGTTGGGGATGGAGCGGATGAACTCCTCGTAGGTGAGCTGGTCGACCGAGGCCACGTGCACGTGCGCAAGGCTGCGCAGCTGCGAGGAGAGCGCCGTCGTGGTCTGCCGCGCGAAGGTCTCGTGCATGATGGAGACGGTGCGGATCTGGTCCTTGGAGAACTTGTCGGGCCTCTTGAAGTCGTAGATCTTGATCTTGCGCTGATCGGTGGGCGCGCTGACCTCTTCGGTGGCCACCTCGCCGGACGAGATCGCGGTGAGCAGCTGGTCTATCTCATCCTGCGAGAGGACTTCCGTCATCCCTCTGTTCCTTACTTCACCACCGAGAACTGGCGGAACATCACGCTTTTCACCTTGCCCGTTTTCATGATCGTGTTGATCAGCTGCATCAGCTCTGCCTGGATCTCGTCATAGTGGGACGGCGACAGCTCAGCCGCGGTCTTCTGCGAAATGTCCTTCAGGATGAGGTCCTGGATCTCGCGATTGCGGTTTCCGATCTCCACGCTGACCTCCTTGTCCTCCGGGTCATAGCCGAGGCTGACCTGGAGCAGGAAGACGGCGGGAGTGTCGTCCGCGGTCTGGCCGCGGATCTGCTCGATATTGTCGTAGGAGGCAAGAGGCGCGGACTTGGCCGCGTAGGCAGGGGAGAGCGCCGCGAGTCCCGGCCTGCGTGTTGCCCTTGTTGATGACCCGGAAGGTGATCACGGTCGTCGTGACAACGATGATGACGGCCCCGATGCCGATGGCAGCCCACTTGAGGATGTTGAGGAGCATCCCGGAAAGAAGACCGCCTTTGCGGGGTCCGCCGACATCTTCGGCGCCCGCGCCGACATCTTCGAGATTTAGGTCCTGCTGTTCGTCAGACATCCCCTCCCCCTCTTCAGATCATATCACAGGAATACATTTTAGCGCAACCCGCCGCGGTACTCCGCGGATTTGGCGCACCACGGTACCCCGTGGATTCCCGCCGCGCTACTCCTCATTCTTGAACGCGCCGATGAGCTTGCGGTACTCCACGATGCGCTTAAAAACAGTCTGGTAGTCCTCGCGGACTACCAGCCTCTTGCCCGACAGCCATGATGAGCGTCGTGTCGGGATTGCTCTCGATGTACTCGATCTGGTGCGGGTTGACGTAATAGATCTTCCCGTCCAGTCGCGTCACCTCAACCATTCCCCCCCCTTATGGCGGCTTGCGCCGCATCTCCGTCAGCCTGCCCCGCTCTCCCAAGGCCATTACCTCTTCAGCTGGAGCAGTTCCTGGAGCATCTGGTCGGAGGTCGTGATGGTCCGCGAGTTCGCCTGGAAGCCGCGCTCCGTCACGATCATGTCGGTGAACTGCTCCGCGAGGTCCACGTTCGACATCTCGAGGGTGCCCGCGATCACCTTGCCCTTGCCCGCCGTTCCCGAGGCGCCGATGTTCGCCGTTCCCGAGTTGTTGGAGACCACGTAGGTGTTCTCTCCCGCCTTCTCCAGCCCGCCGGGGTTGGTGAAGGACCCGAGGGCGATCTGGCCGATCACCCGGTTGGACCCGTTGGTGTAGACGCCGGTGATCGTGCCGGACTGGTCGATCTTGAAGGTCTCCAGGTAGCCCATGCCGTACCCGTTCTGCCGGACCGCCTTGGTGGAGCTCGCCTCGGCGAACTGCGTGATCGCGTCCCGGTAGGCGCCCGACGTTCCCAAGGTTGAGGTTGAACGTCTGCCGCACCGTGGCCGCACCCGGAGGAAGGGTGGCGTCCGGCACGTCGTAGGAGACCGCGGCCTGCAGCGCGCCCGCCGTAATGGCATTGCCCTGCGCATCCCGCACGCCTGCCAGCGCGCCGAAGTTGTCGAAATCAAGCTGGAAGGTATTGGCGGCATTGGCGCCGCTGCCGATCTGCACGCTCGTGTTCGTCCCCGTCTGCTGCCGCGGGATCCACCGATACCGCGGCCTGCCACCTGTTGGCGACTCCGGGCACCTTGGTGAAGTTCACCTGCAGCTTGTGCACCCGGCCGAACGAATCGAAGACGTCGAATGTCGTCTGCCAGGTGCCTTCCTGGATGGTCTGGGCGGTGGCGCCCGCGGGGATCTCGGGCGTGCGCTTGTCGAGGTTGCTGGCGAACCAGACGTCCGTCGTGGCCTTTGCCGGATCCTTGCTCCCCACGGGGATGACGAGGTCCTGCACTTCGGCGGCGTTGTTGACGAAGGTCTGGCCGCCGACGGTCTGCGCCATCCAGCCCTGCACGCGCATGCCCGTTGGCGGGGTTCACGAGCCGCCCGTCCTGGTCGAGCCCGAAGGCGCCGTTGCGGGTGTAGAAGCGCTTGTCGCCGGCGTTCAGCACGAAGAAGCCGTTGCCCTGGAGGGCCACGTCCGTCATGACGCCCGTGGACTGCAGGGCGCCCTGCGTGTGGATGGTGTCGATGGTGGCGACCATCATGCCGAGACCGACCTGCTGCGGGTTGACGCCGCCCACCTCGTCGGTCGGCTTCGCCGCACCCGCGAGCGTCTGGGAGAGCATGTCCTGGAAGGTGACCCTGCCCCTTCTTGAACCCGTTGGTGTTGACGTTCGAGATGTTGTTGCCCAGCACGTCCATGCGCGTCTGGTGGTTCTGCAGGCCGGAGACGCCGGCCCAGAGCGATCGCATCATGGTTCGTTACTCCTTCAAGTCTCTCTTGACCTTCTGCACCTGGGCGAAGTCGTAATACTGGCCGTTCACCAGGACCTGGGGGAAATCCCCGCCGGTGACTGCATCCACGATCCCCGAAACAGTCGTCCCGCCGTTGGAAATCGTCCACCGCGCTGCCGAGGAGACTGACCGCCTGGCTTCTCGAAACGAGGTCCGCCACCTTCGCAAGCCCTTCGCTCATGTTCGTCATCTGCTCGAGGCTGGAGAACTGCGCCATCTGGGCGACGAACGCCTTGTCATCCATGGGCTGCGTGGGGTCCTGGTGGCTGAGCTGCGTGATGAGGATCTTCAGGAAGTCATTCTTGTCCAGCGCCGCGTTCGCCTTCGGCCCCTTGCCCTCGTTCAGGGTCTTGTTGAACGCGTCCACCTGCTGGCTAACCTTGGCCTGCTCCTGTGGGGTGAGCGACAGAGAAATATCCATGCTTCCCTTCCTCCGTCCTCCTACACGAAAAGGTTCACGAGGAGGTCGCCCATGCTCAGGCTGTCCACTCCCGGGATGTTCCTCTCGAAACCCTGCGCCGCCACCCTGCGCACTTCTGCGGGCGGCTCCTGCATCTGCCTCTGGTTGTCGGCGTTCTGTCCGCCGACGGAGACCTGCAGAGAGGCGGTCTGGAATCCTTCCGCAGTCAATGCCCGGCCGAGAGCGTCGATGCTCTGGTCGATCACCTGCTTGACCGCGGAGGTGTCCACGATGATCCTGCCCTCGATTTTATTATCGACAAGATTCATGCGGATCCGCACACTTCCGAGGGATTCCGGCTTCAGGACCAGCCGGATCTCCCCGCCGCCGTCCCTGAGGACCAGATTGGAAGCCCGTATGAGCTCGGAGCCCGCCATCTCGCGCAGCCGCTCCAGGCCTGATTGCGGCGAGGCGGGGGACGCCGCTGCGGCCTTGCGCGGGACCTCGATATCCTTCAACGCCGCCGGCTGCTGGATGAACAGGGTTCCTTGCTCCTTTGCTGCAGGAGCTGCCTGCGCGGGCTTCTGGGAGCCGCCCGTTCCGTCCGAGGACCTGTCGGCCGTTCGTTTGCGAAGATCCACGATATGGATGGGCACGGTCCGCGGATTCTGCGCCGGGCGCGTTCCCCCGGGAGCCAGCGCGGCGGCCGCATCACCATGCTTTTCCGCGGCCGCCGCGCTTTCCAGGGTTTTTGACTTGTCCACGCCTGCTTCGGCTGCAACGACCGCATGGGGAGCGATCAGTCGGGTGGTCTTCTTCTTGCCGTCGGATTTTTCGTCTTTTCCGAGGGCGCGTTTTTCGCTTTCGTCCGGTATGTGAAGAAGCCCGGAAGGCAGCTTCTGTGCAGGCCCCTTCTCACCATGCGCGGCAACCGCCGCGCGCCCTGCACTCTTGAGGCCTGCCGCAGCCGCCATGAGCAGAGAGGTGAGACTCTTCTCCCCTGTCTTCCCGCCCATCTGTACGGCAACCTTTGCGCTCATGAGGTGCGCAAAAGAGGCGGTCCCCTTGCGGGAGCCGGAGACGAGGGCGGCCGCGAGGCCCGTCTTGCCCGCAACCTTCCTGCCCTTGCCCGGGCGGGTGAGGAGCCCCTCCGGCGCGGCTGCTTTGGCGTCCGTGGCGGCGCCCTGCGCGTTCACGTATCAGCCTCCCGTCTTCCCGGCCATTTTTCGCTGCAAATCTGCCGCCTTGTCGGCGGACAACATGGACAGCCAGAGGGGAACCACCGAGTCGACTCCCGCCTTCTGCGCCTGCTGCTCCACTGTTCTGAAAATGTCGATAACGTCCTGGTCTCCCATCTTCGCCATGATTGCCACCGCATTGGCGGGCGGCATGCTCGTCAGATAGGTCGCATTCTGGGCGATGTTCACCCTTCTATTGTCGAATGCTTTGACCTGGTCATTAAACGCTTTTTCCCGGGCCGTGAGCGCGGCGTCCCGGTCGTTGAGGTCCTGGCCGAGCTGGTTCAGCTCCTTTTCCTTCTGCGCCAGGGCGGCGCTGCGCGTGTCCAGGTCCTGCTGACGAAGGGCAAGGGCATCCTGCTCTTTTGCAAGACGCTCCCTGTCCAGGAGGTTCGGATCATCGGCGCCCGCCACGTTGCTGCGCTTCTCGAACCCGAGCAGCCTGTACACGGGAGAGATGATCGACTTTGCGTCGACAAGCCCGAGATAATCGAACCAGATGATCCCGCCGAGGGTGAGAACGATCAGAAGAAGAAAAAGAATGAAGATTCTCACTCCCGGTCGGACTTCGGAAAACTCTGCCACGGCCCCCCTCCCTACCATCGTTCGCGCCTGGCGGCCGATGTGTTCATGTCGTCGATGCTCTTGTACTCCTCATCGAGCTGATGCGCGTAGTACTCTTCGGATCTGCGCTCCTTCAGCTTGTCCAGGACTTTCCGCTCCTTCGCGGCATCGAGGTACTTCGCCCGCACCTTCTCCAGCTCCTTGCGTCCCTCCACGAGCGCGGCCTGGGTCCGCGCGCGCTCCCGCGCGAGTCTCTGCAGGTACAGCTCCCTCCGCGCCATGCCCCGCACATCGATCTGGACGCCTGCCACGAACGCGGACAACATGCTTGCGGCGATCTCTTTTGCGATCTCCTCGATGCGCCTCTCCAGAAGAAGGCACTGGCCGAGCACCTTTGCCAGCGCGATCTCCCACTCGCGCTCTTTCCACCTGCGCAGCTCGAGGAAACGCTCAAGCCTGAACTGGAACCGCCGCATCCTTTGCCAGCTCCTCCTCGGAAATTTCCATTCCCGCGATCCGGGCCGCCATTCGCAGCGTTTCCGCCAGCGGGGCTTTTTCTTCCACCTTCTGGATCAGGAATTGCTCGATGGCGGGGAACTTGTCGATGGACTCGTCGATTTCCGCGTTGCTGCCTTTTACGTATGCGCCGACGCTGATAAGGTCCTCTGCCCCGTAGTATGTGGCCAGAAGCCTCCGGATGTATCCGCATGCCTCCCGCGTGCGAGGATCGGCCACTATGACGGCGAGCCTCGAGATTGACTGCAGCACGTCCACCGCCGGGTAGTGGTTGCGGCTGGCCAGCTTGCGGGTGAGCACGATATGCCCGTCCAGGATGCCTCGCACATTGTCGGACACCGGATCGTCGATATCATCGCCTTCCACCAGAATCGTATAAAACCCGGTGATGCTGCCCTTGTCCGAGGTGCCGCTTCGCTCGAGGAGCTTGGGAAGCAGGGAAAATACGGAAGGCGTGAAGCCCCTGTTCGCGGGCGGCTCGCCGATTGCGAGGCCGATCTCGCGCTGCGCGCGCGCAAACCGTGTCACGGAATCGAAGAGGAGCATCACATCCTTGCCCCTGTCCCGGAAATACTCCGCGATGGCTGTGGCCACGTACGCGCCGCGGATCCTGGCAAGGGGCGGCTTGTTGGAGGATGACACCACGATCACGGACCGGGCGAGGCCTTCCGGCCCGAGGTCGTTCTCGATGAACTCACGCACCTCCCGGCCGCGCTCTCCAATAAGAGCAATGACATTCACGTCCGCCGACGTGTTGCGCGCGATCATGCCGAGCAGGGTGGACTTTCCGATGCCGCTCCCGGAAAAAATGCCCATGCGCTGGCCTTTGCCCACCGTGAGCAGGGAATCGATTGAGCGCACGCCGGTGGCAAGAATCTCGCGGATCCGTTTCCGCTTCAGCACGTCCGGAGGTGTATTGAACGCCGAATACCACTCCTCGGAGCCTATGTCGCCTTTTCCGTCAATAGGCTTTCCCATCGAGTCGAGGGTCCTGCCCAGCAGCTTGTCCGACACGGCAACGCGGAGGGTTTCCCCCATGCCGATGACGAGATTTCCGATCTCGATTCCTTCCATCTCGTCGTAGGGCATGAGCTGGACCGTCTTGCCGCGCAGCCCGACCACCTCGGCCCAGACGGCGCCCCTGCCCTTGGGAACAAGGATCTGGCAGAGCTCCCCCACCTGGGCGGACGGCCCGTTGCTCTCGATGAGAAGACCCTGCACGCGCTCCACCGCCCCGGTGAACTTGATGGGATCCAGGTTTTCCAGCACCGCGGTATATTTGTCGAATACGCCCACTGCCCGGCCTCCCTACTCGCCCTTGGATCGGATGGGCATGAGCTCGAGGATGCGCTCCTCGATCTCGTGCAGCTGCGATGAGATGCGGGCGTCGATCTGGCCGAAGTCGGTCTCGATGATGCACCCCCCCTGTCCACCGAAGAGTCTTCCAGCACCGTGATCGACTTGACGTTCTCCACCATCTTCATGAAGTCCTTCACGTGCTCCGAAGTGAGCTCCAGGTCGGCGAGGTTGACGCGGATCACCACGTCCCCCCGGCTCTTGAGCTTGCGCAGCGCCTGGACCACGTTGTTGATGACGACGTTTTTCTGGTTCTCGGAGATGACCTTGATGACCTTCTTCACGATGAGGAGCACCAGGTTGATGATCTGGGTTTCGGCCTCCTCGATGATCTCGTTCCTCTTCTCGATGGCCTTGGTGATGATCGAATGGAGGCTCTCCACCAGCCGCTCGACTTCCGCGCGCCCCTCGTCATACCCCTTCGCGTGACCGTCCGCATAGCCGCGCTCATACGCCTCGCGCTCGGTCTGCGTCACGCGCTGCTTGATGTCCGATTCGAGGTCCGCGGCCTTCTGCCGGGACTCGGCGAGAATCACCTGCGCCTGGTCCTCCGCTTCCTGGCGGATCTTTTGCGCCTGGTTGTTCTTCCGCTTGACCTCATCAAAGGCCACCTTCTCGGCATCCTTGCGGATCTTGTCCGCCTCTGCCTGGGCCTGGGTCAAAAGCCGCTCTTTCTCTTTCTCCCAGTCCTTGCGGAAACGTTCCGCTTCCCGGCGGATGTCCTCCACGGTCGGACCGGTGAACTCCCGTGTCTCCTCGACCGTCTCCACCTCCTCGACCGGCTCTTCCGCCACGATCTTGGGAGGCTCGATGAAAACCTTCCGGGAGAGGTACATGATCTCCTGCGGCTTGAAAACATTCTTCGCCAAGTCCGATCTCCTCTATCACGCCTAACGACCAACTCTTCCTCGCCGGCCCGGGCCACCACGATTTCGCCCTGCTCTTCCAGCTTCCTGATGATGGCCACGATCCTCTGCTGCGCCTCTTCCACGTCCTTCAGACGGATGGGGCCCATGTAATCCATGTCTTCCTTCAGGAGCGTCGACGCGCGCTTCGACATGTTGCGGTAGATCTTGTCCTGCACCTCCGAGTCCACGCTCTTGAGGGCCTTGGCCAGCTCCGCCGTGTCCACCTCGCGCATGACCTTCTGGATCGCGCGGTCGTCCAGGAGCACGATGTCCTCGAACACGAACATCCTCTTCTTGATCTCCTCCGCCAGCTCGGGGTCGTCTTCTTCGAGAGACTCCACGATGGTCTTTTCCGTCGAGCGGTCGACCATGTTGAGGATCTCCACGATGCTCTCCACGCCGCCCGCGGCGGTGTAATCTTCCGAGGAGAGGGTGGAGAGCTTCTTCTCCAGCACCCTTTCCACCTCGCGGAGGACCTCGGGCGAGGTCCGGTCCATCGTTGCAATCCGCTTGGCAACATCGGACTGGATCTCGTGCGGGAGGCTGCCGAGGATCACGGAGGCCTTCTGCGGCTCCAGGTATGCAAGGATCAGCGCGATGGTCTGCGGGTGCTCCTGCTGGATGAAGTTCAGCAGGTGCGAAGGGTCGGTACGGCGGATGAAGTCGAACGGCCTCACCTGCAGGCTGCTGGTGAGCCGGTTGATGATGTCCACCGCCTTCTGGGTGCCGAGAGATTTTTCCAGGAGCTCGCGGGCATAGTCGATGCCGCCCGTGGAGATGAACTCCTGGGCCATCATCAGCTCGTGGAACTCCATCAGCACGAGGTCGCGCTCCTGAGGCTCGATGCTTTCCAGGCGCGCGATCTCGAAGGTGAGCTGCTCTATCTCGTCCTCACGCAGGTGCTTGAATATCTCCGAGGCCACCTCGGATCCGAGCGTGACCAGGAACACGGCCGCCTTCTGCCGGCCCGTGAGAGCTTTCTTGTGGGCGCCGGCGCCTTTGCCTTCGCGTTTGCTCGTCGTCATCCCCGCCGCGGGGGTTTTTTCCTCCGCCGCACCGGGCCTCTCCCTTGCGGGAGCAGGAGCCGCTTTCCCCATCTTTGCCATACCCTACTCCTCTACCAGCCAGGTGCGGATGAGCTGGGCAACATCCTCGGGATGCTCGCGCGCCATGTTGGACGCGTTCTCCTGCATCTCCAGTCGTGCCCTGTCTTCCACGGACAGCTCCACGTCCACACCCTGCTCCTCCGCGGTCCTGAGTGCCGCCTCGCGCATCGCCTGATGCTGCCGGGCCAGCTCCTCCTCCCGCAGCCTCCTCCGCCGCTCGAGCTCCTTGGCGATCAACCGGTATGCAAGCACGAGGAGAAGCAGCGCGCCCAGACCGATGAGGACCGCGTATATCGTGCGGCGCACCGCCATCTGCTTGCGGTACACGCCGTCCTCCTTCTCGAACTGGAGGGTGCGGTCGAACTGGAGCGTCTGGACCTCCGCCACATCGCCTCGATCCCGGTCGAATCCGATGGCGCCCTGGATCAGCGACTTGGCCTTTGCCAGGTCGTCATCGCTCACCGCCGTATAGTCCCTCTGGATGCTGCCGTCCGGGTTCAGCATCACTTTCCCGCTCTTATCATACTTCTCTTTCCATACGCCGTCGATGGCGACACCCGTCGTGATTCGCCTGATCTCCCAGGGCTGTTTCTCCGAGGTGGTCGTCTTCTCATTGATCTCGTTGTTGGTTGTCTGCGAGGTTTTGTCATACTTGCCGACGAGATTCGACAGGTCCTTGTACGCGGGCGGTGTCTGGCCCTCCACGCCGGCAGGTCCCTCCGGATTGAACCCCGAGCCCTGGAAATGCTCCTCGATATTCTGCGTGGAACGGGCGATGGAAGGCGCATACTGGGCAGGGGCATACCGGGTGGCGGGCACGACCGCGATGGGGGAAAACTCCTTGGCCGTGGAGTTTTCCTTGCTCATGTCGAGCTTGATGTCGATTTTGAGGATGCGCACCCTGTCAGGGCTGAATATGTCGCTCAACGCCTTCGTGATGTCCGCGTTGTATTTCTGCTCCAGGTCCTGTTTGACCTTGAGCTCCCGCTTTGCCAGCTCCAGCCGGTCCATCTGGGCCAGGCCCGTGAAGTCGTTGATCTGCACGCCGGTCTGGTCCGTGATGACGATATTCTCGTCCTGGAGGCCCGCGACGGCCATCTTGATGAGCCGCTGAACGCCTTCGATCTTCTTGCGGTTGGCCGAGATATCCGAGCCGGGCTTGGGGGTGAGGATGATCGATGCGCTCGTGGGCTTCTGATCGGCCTGGAAAAGCTCCGTTTTCGGCACGACGAGCGTGACGCTGACATTGTCCACGTCGTCCAGGGCCATGATGTGCTGCTCGAGCTGTTTCGTCACCGCTCTCTGGAGGTTCACGTCCCGCTCGAAATCGGTGGTGGTCCACCGTTCCATGTCGAACAGGGCCCACGGGTCCGTCCCCTTGGGAATGAGATTCTCTTCATTCAGGACAACCCTGACACGGCGGGCCGTCTGCTCGTCGGCGACGTAAAAGACGTTGTCCGTCCGCAGCTGGTACTTGACCTGCATCTGGTCCAGCTTGGCCGCTATCTGGAGCCGCGCGTCCGTATCCGTGACCGGATTGGTGATGAGCGGCACCATGGCCGGCGTGGCGCTGAGCGCGAAGAGCAGAATGACCGCGAGAATGCTCGCGCCGATTATCGAGAACAGGATTATCTTCTGCGTCCCGTTCCAGCGTGACCACAGCCCCGAGAGCTGCTCACGGACCCTCTTCAACCACTCGTTCATGTCCCCTCCCCGTCATGCCCGGCCACGGTACCTTGCGCGGTACTCCGCGCAGTTTCGTGGCATTTCCTTCTGTTACCTTACGTTGATTATTTCCCTGTACGCCGCCAAAGCGCGGTCCACGATGGCCTTGGTCATCGAGAGCGCCAGATTGGCGTCCGCAAGCGCGATGGTCACGTCTTCCACGTTCACGGAGTTCGGATCCGTCACCATTGCCTGCGAGAGATCCATTGCCTTCCGCTGGCTGTTGTTCACGCTGCCCAGCGCGCTCAGCAGAAGCGAGCCGAACTTCTGCTCGGTAGCCCCGGATGCGGCACTCGGTGCGCCCTCACCGGCGCCCGCGAAATGCAGGGGGTTGGTCCGCGCGAGCTTCACCACGTCTCCCATCGCTTGAACCGGATCCATGGGTCCCATTCACTACCTCCCTATCTCGAGCGCCTTGAGAAACATCGCCTTTGTCCCGGCGATCACCGCGGAGTTGGCCTCGTAGGCACGGTTTGCTTCGATCATGTCCACCATTTCGTTCACGATATTGACGTTGGGGTACTCGACGTACCCCGCCTTCGGCCCCGTCTTTATGGCGTCCGGGTGCGTCGGATCGTACACGAGCCGGGTTTCGCTCGCATAATCCTTCTGCACGGACTTGACCCGCACTCCCTGGCCCACCGCGTCCTGGAGGTAGCGGGGGAGAAAGGGACTGCGCCAGTAGGGCTGTTCCACCCGGGAGGCGAATATGACGCGGCTGCGGCGGAACGGTCCGCCCTCCGTCGTGCGCGTGGTGTTGACGTTGGCGATGTTGTCGGCGATGACGTCCAGCCGGAGTCTCTCCGCCGTGAGCCCTGATCCTGCTATATTGATGCTGCTGAACATGCCCATGTGCGTTTACCTGCTATCTCAGCACGAGATTGACGCGCTGGAATTCGCTGGAAATCACCTGCGCGAGCGTGGTATACAGGAGCTGGTTGTTCAGGGAATCCATACCTTCCTGCTCGATGTCCACGTTGTTCCCGTTGTTCTTGGCCTCCGTCAGGTAGTCCAGGACCCTGCGCGGCTTTACCTGCCGCCAGTCCATCGGCTTGTCGAAGGCGATGTGCTTCGGATCCGTGATGAACTGGGGAAAATCCGAGACCCGCTTTTCGGAGTCCAGCGCCCGTTTGAGCTGGCTTTCGAAGTTCACATCGCTTCTCTTGAAGTTGGGCGTGCCGGCGTTGGCGATGTTGTTGGCGATCACGTTCCTGCGCAGCGTGCTCACCTCCATCTCCCGGGTGAGAATCTCCAGATTCCGTCCAAAGGCTCCTGAGAATGTCATTCTGTTCGTCCTCTCATTTCCCTTCCATTTTCGGCCTCTTTTCAGCCCTCCTGAACCGCCTGCTTCCTATAATATGTACCGGGTCAGATCCTGGTCCTCGATCACGTTCTTCATCTTCTCATCCACGTAGCCCCGGGTAATGGCGATGGTCTGGCCCGAGATTTCGGGTGCATGGAAGGAGACCTCTTCCAGCAGCAGCTCCATGATGGTGTGCAGGCGCCGCGCGCCGATGTTCTCCGAGCGCGAGTTGACCTCCGTGGCGATCTCCGCGAGCCTGTCGATGGCTTCCGGCCGGAACTCGAGTGTTACCCCCTCGGTTTTCAGCAGCTCGGTGTACTGGATGATGAGCGCGTTCTTGGGCTGCGTCAGGATCTTCACGAAATCTTCTTTGGTGAGAGGGGAAAGCTCCACCCGGAGGGGGAACCTTCCCTGCAGCTCGGGAATCAGGTCCGAGGGCTTGCTCATGTGAAACGCGCCGGCGGCAATAAAGAGAATGTGCCGGGTGTCCACCGTCCCGTGCCGCGTGGTGACCTTCGAGCCCTCCACGATGGGGAGGATGTCGCGCTGCACCCCTTCGCGGGATACGTCGATCCCGACTTTCTCCCCCCGGGAGGCGATCTTGTCGATCTCGTCGATGAAGATGATCCCCATTTCCTCCACGCGCTGCCGCGCGAGCTCGGACACCCTGTCCATGTCCACAAGCTTGTCCATCTCCTCATTGAGGAGTATTTCCTTTGCCTGCTTCACCGTGACCTTCTTGCGCTTCTTTTTGCCGCCGAAGATCGATCCGAGATTGCCGAAGTTGAGCTCCATGTCCTCCATGCTCGTGCCGGAGAAGATCTCCATCATGGGCATTGCGGACTTGGTGACGCTTACCTCCACGAGACGCTCGTCCATGAGGCCGCGCGCCAGCATGTCCCGCATCTTGTCCCGCGTGCTCCGCCCCGGCTCCGCTGCCGGCTCGGGCTGCGGCGCGGGCACCTCGGGCTGCGCTTCGATGGCCTCGACCTCCACCGCCTCTTCCGGACCCTGGCGTCGGGGATTCTTGCGCACCCCGGGAAGGAGAAGGTCGAGCAAGGCTTCCTCCGCCCTTCGCTCCGCCTCCACCCGCACCTCTTCGGAGAGCTCCGCCTTGACCATGGAAACGGCGACGGATACGAGGTCCCGTATCATGGACTCGACGTCCCGTCCCACGTAACCGACCTCCGTGTACTTGGTCGCCTCCACCTTGAGGAACGGCGCGCCGCAAAGCTTGGAGAGCCTGCGCGCGATCTCCGTCTTGCCGACTCCCGTGGGGCCGATCATGATGATATTCTTCGGCGCCACCTCGTCCCGCAGATCCTCCGGCAGCCTTTGCCGACGCATGCGGTTGCGCAGGGCGATGGCCACGGCTTTCTTTGCCTTGTCCTGTCCAATGATGTACTTATCCAGCTCCGCTACTATCTGGCGCGGCGTGAGATCGGAGCCCTTTGCGGGAAGATTGGCGCCGCTCATGCCAGCTCCTCCACGAGTATCACCGAGTTGGTATAGATGCAGATCTCCGCCGCGATGCGAAGCGATTTTTCCGCGATGTCGCGCGCCCCGAGCTCGGAGGCTTCCAGGTAGGCGCGCGCCGCTGCGTACGCGAAGCTGCCGCCCGAGCCGATGGCAATGACGCCCTCGTCCGGCTCCACGACGTCTCCGGTGCCTGAGATGAGGAATGTCGCCCGTTTATCCGCGACGAGCAGCAGCGCCTCGAGCCGTCGCAGGATCCGGTCCGTGCGCCAATCCTTGGCGAGCTCCACCGCCGCGCGGGTGATGTCTCCGCCATACTCCTTTACTTTTCCCTCGAACCGCTCGAACAGGGTGAACGCGTCCGCGGTGGCGCCGGCGAAGCCGACGAGGATCTTCCCGTCGTAGATCTTCCTGATTTTCCTGGCATTCGATTTCATGACCGTGTTGCCCATGGTCACCTGTCCGTCGCCGGCCATGGCAACCTTGTCGTCCCTTCGCACGGCAACCACGGTCGTGCCCCGAATCCTCTCACGTTGCATGGGGATGAGCCCTCCTGTAAACCTTCTTTAGCTTCTCCATGCCCACGTGGGTGTACACTTGCGTGGTGGAAAGGCTGGCGTGGCCGAGCAGCTCCTGCACGGCCCTTATGTCGGCACCCCTGTCCAGAAGGTGCGTGGCAAAGGAATGTCGGAAGGTGTGCGGCGTCACCCTCTTTCCCAGGTTTGCCCTCGAGAGGTATTCGCTGAGAATGAACCGGACGCCTCGATCTGTGATCCTCCCGCCCCTCTGGTTGATGAAGAGGGCCCGCAGAGCGTCGGCCTTTTGTGCATGGAACCGACGACGCGCCATGTATTCGCGGAGCGCGCCGATTGCCGCAGCCCCAAGAAATACGTTGCGCTCCTTGGACCCCTTTCCCATCACGCGGGCGGTGTGATTCTTCAGATCCACGTCTGCCAGGTCCAGGGAGACGAGCTCCGAGATGCGGCAGCCGGTCGAATAGAGAGTTTCCAGCGCGGCCCTGTCCCGGAGCCTCCAGAACGCGTCCCCGTCCGCGCATGGCTCGCGGCTGGGCATCTCGATCAACCGTGCCATCTCCTCTTCGAAGAGAAACGAGGGGAGGCGCTTCTCCGTGCGAAGACTGCGTATTTCAGCGAAGGGATTCGATTCGATGAGGCTTCTGCGCTCCATGAACCGGTACCACCCGCGCACCCCGGAGACCATCCGGTTGACCGACCGCGGGGAGAGACCCTCCCGGGTGAGCCAGCTCACGAAGCCGCGCGCATCCGCGATCCCCGCCTGTTCGGGTGACACCTTGCGTGCACCGAGGTACTGCGCGTATTTCTCCAGGTCCTTGCCATAGGACTCGAGCGTGTGGGGAGAAAGGTTGCGCACCGCGCTGAGGTAGGCCAGGTAATCCTCACGCACTCTGGTCGCCCGCCTCACCGGCCGCTCCCCCGGTCCTTCGCGCTCCTGGCGCGGCTGTGGCATTTCATCGTCGGCCACTCCTGGTGGCATTTCATCGTCGGCCGCTCCTGGTGGCATTTCATCGTCGGCCACTCCTGGTGGCATTTCATCGTCGGCCGCTCCTGGTGGCATTTCATCGTCGGCCACTCCTGGTGGCATTTCATAGCGCTCCTGGTGCGGCTGCGGCATTTCCTTGCTGTGCAGGTAGTCGCACGACGGGTTGATGCAGGTCCTGTACGCGCCGCGCTGCCTGTCTTCCTTTTCCACGAGGAACCAGCCGCACTTGGGGCACTTGGAATCCGTGGGCTTGAAATACGTCACGAAGTCGCATGTGGGATAGTTGGTGCAGCCGTAGAACTCACGGCCCCTGCCGCGTTTTCTCTTGCGCGCAACGATCTGCCCGCCACAATCCGGCCGGGGGCAGGCGGCCAGTGGCACGGGCTTCGTGTTCTTGCATTCAGGAAAACCGGTGCAGGCAATGAAGAATCCGAAGCGCCCCAGTTTCTTCACCATTGGTCTTCCGCACACATCGCAGACGACATCCGTCTGCTCGTCCATCACGCCCTTCACCGATTCAAGGGTCTCCTGGACTGATACCACCTTGTCCCGGAAGGGCCCGTAGAAGTCCCTGATCATCGCATGCCACTCGGTCTTGCCTTCTTCCACCTCGTCCAGACGGAGCTCCATTGCCGCGGTGAAGTTCGGGTCCAGGAGCTCGGGGAAAGACTTGCTCAACATGTCGTTTATGATCTTTCCGAGGATAGTCGGGATGAGCTGCCGTGACTTGCGCACCACGTAATAACGGTCCAGCAGGACCGAGATGATGGGTGCGTAGGTGGACGGCCTTCCGATCCCCTTTTCTTCGAGGGTTTTTACGATTGTTGCATCCGTGAAGCGCGGGGGTCCCATGGTGAAGTGCTGTTCCGGAATGAACTTCACCCGCTCCACTTCCTCGCCCGTCTCCAGCGGGGGAAGCGCCTTGGTCTGTTCCTTCGAAGCCAGGAGAGAGAGCGCCTTCTGGAAGCCCTTCTCCACCACCTTTGTGCTGGATGAACGGAAGAGGTACTCCCCGGCGGAAAAATCCACGCTCGTCGTGCTCGCCTTCGAGGGGGACATCTGCGAGGAGACGAATCTCTCCCAGATGATGGAGTACAGCCGGAACTCTTCCGAGGTCAGGTGTTTCTTCAATTCTGTCGGCGTGCGCGTGACATAGGTGGGGCGGATTGCCTCGTGGGCGTCCTGCGCGCCTTTGCCCGCCGCGTACAGGACCGGCGATTCGGGAAGATCTCCCGGGAATTCTTTTCCGATGAAATCCCGCACCTCGGCAAGCGCGCTCTCTGCGATGCGCGTGGAGTCCGTGCGCATGTAGGTGATGAGGCCCAGCCGCTGGGCGCCGATATTCACGCCCTCGTAGAGACCCTGCGCGATCTGCATCGTCTTTCGCGCCGTGAAGCCGAACCTGTTCGCCGCCGTCTGCTGGAGGGTGGAGGTCGTGAAAGGCGCCCGGGGGCGGGAGATCTTTTCAGCTATCTTCACCTCCGCCACGCGGAAGGGCGTATTCTGCAGCGCCTCGAGGCACTCCAGGGTGGCCTTCTCCGTTGTCAGCGCAGGCTTTGCCCCGGCAACGGCAACAAGCTGGGCCAGGAAGTGGTGCTTGCCCTTGCGCAACTCGGCGTCCAGGCTCCAGTACTCTTCCGGGACAAAGGCCTCGAGCTCAGCCTCTCTCTCGCAGATGAGTCGGAGCGCGACGGACTGCACCCGTCCCGCGGACAGGCCGTTCTTCACTTTCTTCCACAGCAGCGGAGAAAGATAGTACCCGACGATCCTGTCCAGCACGCGCCGGGCCTTCTGCGCGTTGACCTTGCACATATCGATGGTGCCGGGATGTGCCACGGCTTCCCGGATAGCCTTTGGCGTAATCTCATTGAATGTGATCCGCTGGATGCTCTTCTCGGTCTGCCCGTTCTGCAGCGTATTCCTGAGATGGAAGGAGATTGCCTCCCCTTCCCGGTCATTATCCGAAGCAAGGAGGATCGCGTCCGCCTTTTTTGCCTGCTGCTTCAGGTCTTTCAGGATCTTCGCCTTGCCGCGGACGGTGATGTACTCAGGCTCGAACGTGTCTTCCACGTCGATGGCGAGACGTGATTTCGGCAGGTCGATGAGATGGCCCATCGAGGCCGCCACGGTGTAGCCCTTGCCGAGATACTTCTCGATTGTCTTGCCTTTTGCCGGCGACTCAACGATGAGGAGGGTGTGCTTTGCCTTGCGCGCCGCGGTATTCCGCGGATTCTGCGCCGCGGTACTCCGCAGCTTTCGTGCGGCGGTTTTTGGTTTCTGTGGCTTTTGTATCGCGGTATCCCGCGGATTTTGCGCCATAGTTTCTTGGTTGTTTTGCGCCGCGGTATCCCGCGGATTTTCTGTCTGCATCATGCTCTCCAGTAGGTTTCCCCGCCCCTCGTGGCGCAGGCACCAGCGATTTCTTCCTTTAAAAGGTTTGCCAGCCGCTCGCCCTCAGGCAACTCCTTTGGCAGGAGAACGGCTCGATCTCCGCGAGGTTTCACTCCCCAATCGCGCAAGATCTCGACGCTCCCTCGTACCATCGGCGCTCCTGACTCCGCCAACCGGCGCGTGCCCGCCCCCGCGGCCCCAATGGTCCCGGCGGCATGCACGTACAGGTCTCGCCCTTGATCCAGGGCGTATTCCGCGGTGATGAGCGCCCCGGAACGTTCCGGCGCCTGCACCACCACCACCGCCCGGCACAAACCACTTATTATCCGGTTCCTTGCGGGAAAGTGATAACGGAGGGGCGGGACACCGGGCGGGTATTCGCTGAGAATAGCTCCACCGCGCTCCAGGATGGCGCGACCCGCGGACAGGCTGGATGCGGGGTAAATGAGGTCGATGCCATTTCCGAGCACGGCCACCGAGATTCCCCCTGCCTCGGTACACCCCTCATGCGCTTCCCTGTCGATGCCTCGCGCGAGCCCTGAAACGACTCCGATCCCCTCTCTGCCCAGCTCAAAGCCGAGCCGAAACGCCGCCGTGCGCGCCGCGCCGGTAGGAAAACGCGTTCCGACGATCCCTGCGAGAAGAAGTCCGTTGTCGGGAAGCGATCCGCGAAGGAAAAGCGTCACGGGCGGATCATAGATCTCGCGAAGCTGCGGCGGGTACGCCGTGTCCTCGTAAAAGATGCTCTCCATCCCGCCTTCGGTCAAGCGCTTTCCAATCTCCTCCCCCGCGCGCAGAATTTCATCGGGGTTCCAGAGGCTGGTGGAAAACCTTCTGCCGGTCAATCTGCGGAGGTCGGGCAGCGTGAGGTCCAGAAGCTTCCGGGGTCCGCCCCGCATCTGGATAAGCGCAAGCTTTTCGCGCGGAGTGAGGAACTCCACCGTAGAGAGTCCCAGCAGGCATGTTTTATCGTGTTCATTCATGCCTTTCTCTAACGGGAAAATAGCATTTCCGGCTTTCACGATCCGCCCCGCTCGTGTGCCGCGGAATCCGCATCGCGGTACCCCGCGGATTTCGCGGGGTACCGCGATGCAGAATCCGCGGGGTACCGCGATGCGTCGTCACGGGCGCCGCGGGGATGGAACTCTTCATGGGTCCTTTTCAGGACTTCCTGGCTGACATGAGTGTAGATCTGTGTAGTGCCGATGTCCGCGTGCCCGAGGAGCTCCTGGACAGAGCGCAGGTCCGCCCCGCCCTGCAGCAGGTGCGTCGCGAAGGAATGACGCAGAGTATGCACCTTCGCGTCCAGCCCCGCGCGCACTGCCAGGCGTTTGAAGGTCTTCCAGACGGTCTTGCGCGAAAGTTTTCTTCCGCCTCGTCCCAGGAACAACTCATTCGCGGGAGCCCGGCCCGCCAGCCCAGGACGGGCGGACGAGAGATACAGCGCGAGCTGATTCCTGGCGCGCTCTCCCAGGGGAACCATCCTTTCCCGGGAGCCTTTGCCCATGACGCGCAGGGCGCCTTCAGGCATCGAAACACGCTCCACGGTGAGGCCGACCGCTTCGCTCACGCGCAGACCGCAGGAGTAGATCAGCTCGAAAAGCGCCCGGTCCCTGATTCCGAGCGGTTGGCCGGGCTCACATGCATCCAGCAGCTTCTGGATTTCCTCCTCCTGCAGGTAACGGGGGATTCGCATTGTCACCCGCGGGGCATCCACCAGCCGCGCCGGATTGGTCTCCATCCTCCCTTCCAGCACGAGAAACCGGTAGAAAGAACGAATCGCGGATGCGGCCTTTGCCAGCGTGCGGGAGTCGATATTATTCACGCGCCGCTCGGTCATGTATGCCTCGACGTCCCGCACGTCGGCCTGTGTGGCCTCCCTGCCGCAGCGTGCAAGAAAGGCCTCGAACCCGCGCGCCTCGGAGGCGTATGTCGCGACCGTGGTCGGGGAGAGGCCGCGCTCCGCCGACAGGTAGTCGGCAAAGCCATCCGCGGCAGGGGTGCGGGCGTTCGTGTCAGCCATGACGGGCGCCTCCTAATCCTTCTGGCCGGCGATCCGCTTCTCCCGCAGCACCGTCGGGACGCTCAGATCGGCCTCGCGGGAGTTTCTGCCCAGGAGGAAATCTTCCGCATGCTTGCGGGTGCCGGTTTTTCCCATCGAGGCCCACTCCTCGTACGGGATGATCTCCGCCTCGGCCCGCTCGGGTTCCTGGACCGCCACGCGCGGCTTCTCCGTTGAAAAGCCGGTGGCGATCACGGTCACGCGTATCCTGTCGTTCATCGATTCCACGATCGAGGTCCCGGCGATTATCAGCGCATCGTCGTCCGCGTTTGCTGTGATGATCTTCAGGACCTCCTCGTACTCGGAGAGACAGAAATCGAAACCACCGGTGACGTTGACCAGGATTCCCTTGGCTCCCTCGACGCGCGCGTCTTCCAGAAGGGGATTGTTGATCGCGTTCGTGGCGGCGTCTGTGGCCCTGTTCTCGCCGCTGCCGATGCCGATGCCCATGAGGGCATCACCCTTGCCTTTCATGATCGTGCGCACGTCTGCAAAATCGATGTTGATCTCGCCCGGCTCCGTGATGAGGTCGGAGATGCCCTGCACCCCCTGGCGCAGCACCTCGTCCGCCATGAAAAAGGCTTCCCGGATGGGAGTGCGTTTTTCCGCGATCTTCAGGAGGTACTGGTTGGGAATGGTGATCAGCGTGTCGACTTCCTGGCGCAGCCTCTCGATGCCCTCTTCCGCGAGCTGCATCTTGCGCTTTCCTTCGAAGTCGAACGGCTTCGTCACCACGGCAACGGTCAGCGCGCCCATCTGGCGCGCCACGTGCGCGACGACCGGCGCCGCCCCCGTGCCTGTCCCGCCCCCCATGCCGGCGGTGATAAAAACCATGTCGGCGCCCTTCAGAAGGTTCTGCACGCTCTCCTGGTCTTCCAGGGCGGCCTTCTCACCGATCTCCGGAATTCCCCCTGCGCCGAGACCCCCCGTGAGCTTGGTGCCGATGGCGAACCGCGTCTGGGCATTGGAGCTGTGCAGCGCCTGCTGGTCCGTGTTGATGGCCACGAACGACACGTTTTTCAGCCCCATGGCGATCATGCGGTTGACGCCGTTGCTGCCGCCGCCGCCCACGCCGACAACCTTGATCACGGTCGGGCTGGTGCCCTCGTTATTGAAAAGCTCGATGTTCATGTCCCCTCCCCCATGAATCTCTGTCGCTGTTTATCTCAGAAGAAATCCTTGAACCAGGTCCTCATCCTCTCCCACACGCTCGTAAACGTGCTCTCACTGGAGCTCGTATCGAAGCCCTCGCTTCCTTCACGGGAAGCGCCGTACATGACCAATCCCACGCCGGTGGCGTACATCGGATCGTGGTATTCCTCCACGAGACCGCCGAGCTTCACCGGGTAGCCCACCCGGGCGGGAAGCCCGAAAATCTCTGAGGCCAGCTCCCCGGCCCCTGAAAGAAGCGAACCCCCACCGGTCAGCACCACTCCGCCGCCCAGCAGGTGCAGGTAGCCTTTCTTCTCGATCTGCTCCTTCACCATGCCGAGTATCTCCGCCATGCGCGGCTGAATGATCTCCGCCATGTTGCGGCGGCCGATCTTCCGCGGCGGCCTCCCCCCGACGCCGGGAATCACCACCTCGGCGTCTTCGAGGACGGCGGGAACATAGCAGCACCCGTGCTCCTTCTTGATCTTCTCCGCCACTTCCAGCGGCGTCTTCAGCATGATGGAAACGTCACTGGTCACCTGCTCGCCGCCGATGGAGAGAACCTCGGTGTGGTACGGCGCGCCTTCGAGGTGCACCAGAACGTCGGTCGTGCCGCCGCCGAGGTCGATGAGCAGCACGCCCAGCTCCTTTTCGTCCGCAGTGAGCACGGCCTTGGAAGATGCCAGGGGCTCGAGGACGATGTCGTTGACCTTGAACCCCGCCCGGTTGACGCACTTCACGATGTTCTGGGCAGAGGTTACCGCGCCGGTGATGATGTGCGCCTCCGCTTCGAGGCGGACGCCGACCATACCCACGGGGTTCTTGATTCCGCCCTGCTGATCGACGATGAACTCCTGCGGGATGACGTGCAGAACTTCACGGTCCATCGGGATGACAATTGCCTTGGCCGCGTCGATTACCCGGTCGACGTCCTCCTTCGTGATCTCCCTGTCCTTGCCCGTCACGGCCACGACGCCGCGAGAGTTGATTCCTTCGATATGCCCGCCGGCCACGCCGGTGAACACGCCGTGCACCTCGCGCCCGGACATCAGCTCCGCGGACTCCACGGCGTTCTGGATCGACTTCACGGTGGACTCGATATTGATCACGACGCCGCGGCGCAGGCCGCGCGACGGGGTCGTGCCGACACCGATGATCTCGAGCTGGCCCGTCTCGCTGAACTCGCCGATGATGGCGCACACTTTCGTCGTGCCGATGTCCAGCCCGACGATCAGTTCTTCTGATGCCGCCACCTGAGCTATCCCCCCTTCATCGCGGCGTCGGTACTCCGCGCATTCGCGGCGTCGGTACTCCGCGCACTTGCGGCGTCGGTACTCCGCGCACTTGCGGCGTCGGTACTCCGCGCACTTGCGGCGTCGGTACTCCGCGCACTTAGTCTGTAGACCACGTCCCCGCTTCGAAAGTCGAGTTCCTGAATATCCTTCACAATGCCTTGCTTCGACAAGAGGTCGAGGACCATCAGCGTGTATTTCAGCAGGCTCTCATCGATCGCCCCCCGGGCGCGCACAGGAACCTGAGAATTGGTGAGATAGAGCAGCATGTCAAAGCCCGCGGAGGAATCCGCGGAATACCGCGGCGCCATGATCCGCACCTCGGACACCAGGCGGTACAGGGAGGGAGCGCGTTCGCGCAGCGTTCTCAGGTCCGCGAACAATGACGCGTACACGCGCGGAAGCTGGGCGCCAAGGCCCGTCTCCCCCACGTCGAGCCCTGTGATGACCGGGAGGTCGACCTCGGCGGTGGTTGTGCAGATCTTGAAAACGACCCCGTCGCCGTCAACCAGGACAGGAAGACTTCGCCCGGCTGAGGCGGCCAGCACGAGCGCAGCGGGCTGTCGTCCCCACACGCTCATGCGTACCGTGTTGGGGAATATCCTCTGCACCTCCGCCCGTCGGATGAGGGGGTTTGCCTCCAGGCGCTTTTGTATTTCCTCCGTGGAAATCGAGTACCAGTGCTCGTCGCCGTGGATCCCTGATATGGCGAGAACCTGCTCGTCCGTCAGGGGCATGTCGCTGTGCACCACCACGTGGCGGATCTCCATGAGGGGCACAGCGGCAAATCGCGCAAGCAGCGCGAGGGCGCAGAGCAAAGAGAGGAGGACGAGCAGGGGACGTGCCCATCGGGAAAGCGGTCTTTCCTCGGACCTGCCCGTCCTGTCCCGAAGCGTGAAGACACTTAGACATGTGAAACCCTCCGCGACACGTTCACCAGGAGCCCGCACATGACGAGGGTCGCGAACAGGGACGACCCTCCGGCGGAAAAAAACGGAAGAGTGACGCCGGTGGTGGGAACCAGACCCACGGCAACCGCCATGTTGAGAAGCGCCTGCAGGCCCAGGGAGGCGGTGATTCCGAACGCGACGAGGTAGGAGAAGTGGTCTTCCGCGTGGAAGGCTATTTGAAAACCCCGCCATACGAGCAGGGCGAACAGCGCGAGCACAAAAAGCGCTCCCAGAAGGCCCGTCTCCTCGCCGATGATGGCGTAGATGAAGTCCGAATGCGCCATGGGAAGCGCCCCCAGCTTTGCCGTGCTGCGCCCGAGCCCTTTGCCCCAGAGGCCCCCGCTCACCATCGCCGCCTTTGCGTTGACGATCTGGTAGCCGGATCCCGAACGATACGAGGATATGTCGAGATAGGCGAGGAGGCGCTGCACCCGGTGCTCACGAGTAAAAAGGAGAAGAAATCCCATCGGCACCGCAAAGAGCGCCACCACCAGGAGATGAAGACCGCGCACCCTGGCGATGTAGAGCATCGCGAGCCCGATCGCCAGCACAAAGATCGCCGTCGAGTAGTCGTTCTGCAACAGGATGATGGCTGAAAATGCGCAGATGACGATGAAGGGAGGAATAAGGGAGTTCAGCGACATGGTCGCTCCCCCCTCCCGGTTGGCGAAATAGGATGAAAGATAGAGAATCAGCGTCACTTTCACGAGCTCGGAAGGCTGAAAGGAAAGCCCGAAGAGGGTGATCCAGCGGCGGGATCCCAGCACCGACGTGCCCAGTATCGGCACGAAGGGCAGCAGCGACACGGCCAGCGTGCCAAGCAGGATCAGGGGCATGGAGCGCCGGAAGACTTCCAGCGGGGTCAGGGAGAGCACGAAAGCTGCCACCGCACCGAGCCCCGCCCAGAGAAGCTGCCGCTTGACGAGATAGAGGGGATCCTTGTACGCGCGGCCTGCAAATGGATAGGAACTGGAGAACAGGAGCGCGACGCCGACGCCCAGAACGGCGACGATGAGCATCACGAGGAGCATATCGCTGCGTTCTTTTTCGACGCGTTCCATCCCCTCTCCCCGCCTACTGGATCTTCAAAGTGGACAGGCCCAGGATTGCAAAGAGCCCGCCGAGAATCCACAGCCGTGTCACCACCTTGCTCTCGGGCCAGCCGCTGAGCTCGAAGTGATGGTGCAGCGGGGCCATCTTGAAGACGCGTTTTCCCGTGAGCTTGAATGAAACCACCTGGATCGTGACCGAGAGAATTTCCAGGACGAAAACCCCTCCGAGTATGAGAATCAGGATCTCCTTCTTCAAGATCAGCGCGACGACACCCAGCACGCCGCCCAGGGGCAGGCTGCCGGTATCCCCCATCCACACCTCCGCCGGGTGCGAGTTGAACCAGAGGAAGCCCACTGAAGCGCCGACCACGGCGAGGCAGAAGATGGCCACTTCCCCGCCCCCCTTGACGAACGGAATCTGCAGGTATTCCGCGTAGTCCACCCTCCCGGTCAGGTAGGCGAGCACGGTGAGCGCCAGCGCGACCATGATGACGAGCCCGATTGCCAGGCCGTCCAGGCCGTCGGTGAGATTCACCGCGTTGGAATATCCGACCATCAGGACGACCGCGAACGGGATGTAAAACCAGGAAAGGTCGAGGACGGCGCGCTTGAAGAACGGGAGGTACAGCAGCGTGGTCGTCTCTCCCTTCTGCAGATAGAGGGCCGTGACGATGAGGGCGGATACCAGGAATTGCCCGCCGATCTTCACCCCGGCGCTGATGCCCTTCTTGCGTCGTGACATCTTCAGCCAGTCGTCGGCAAAGCCGATGGCGCCGAAGCCGAACGCAGCGAAGAGGAGCAGCCAGGTGTACATGCTGGCCGGGTCCTGCCACAGGAGGGTCGAAATGCCGACGGAGAGTATGATCAGGACACCTCCCATGGTCGGTGTTCCCGCCTTGGCCCGATGGGTCGTCGGCGTGTCCTCCCGCGCGGTCCACCCGGTCTTGATCGCACGCAGCCGGGCAATGACCCAGGGCCCGAACAGGAACGCAATGAGGAGGGCGGTAATGGCCGCATATGCGGCACGGAAAGTGATGTACTGGAATATGTTGAGGACCGAAAAGTACTGCCGGAGCGGGTAGAGAAACTTCAGCACCTCGTTTCCCCCTGGTCGTCGGATCGTCGGCTGGTGAGACGGGGAAGGAGCCTTTCCAGCTCCAGCCCGCGTGAACCCTTCAACAATATGAGGTCCCCCGGCGCGGCGAGCCGATTCAGCTGGGCGTCCAGCGAAGAAAGATCGACCGTCCATCGCCCGCGCGCCTCGGCAGGAGAGCCCGCAATGGCCTTCCAGGCGTGTTCCATCTCTTCACCGAACAGGAAAACCGCATCAAGCCCGGTCTGGCGCAGCCGCCAGCCGAGCGCGCTGTGCGCGGCCGTTGACGAATCGCCCAGCTCCCGCATCCCGCCCAGCACCGCGATTTTCTTTCCCTTCCAGGGCAGCGCTTCAAGAAAAGACAGAGCGCTTGCCATGGAATCGGGGTTGGCATTATAGCAGTCGACGATCACGGTGACAGGTCCCGTGATGATCTGGGACCGCCCGAACAGCGGAGTGACGGCTTCAAGACCGTCACGTATCTCCGCGTTCGGGACGCCCAGCTCGCGCGCGACGGAGACCGCTCCGAGCGCGTTGGCGAGATTGTACGGACCGAAAAGCGGGAAGCGGACCCGGAACCCCTCCCAGTGGATGAGCGTTCCACCCAGTCCCAAGCTTTCGCTTCCCCCGTAGCCCGGTGTGCTCTTCGGTCCGAAGAGGACGATCCTGCCCTTCACGCCCTCGGCAAGGAACGCCCGATAGCGTTCATCCTCGGGCAACAGGCCGACCTGGCGGCCGTCGAAATGGGCGAAGATCTTCTTCTTCTCTTTTGCTATCTCGTCCTGCGATCCCGAGAATTCCGACGTGCGCGGTGCCGATATTGGTCACCAGCGCCAGGTCGGGACGCGCGATATCGGCGAGCACCCCCATCTCTCCCCGGTGGTTCATGCCCATCTCGAACACGGCGTAGCGGTGCTTCTGCTCCACCGCGAAGCATGAAAGCGGCAGGCCGATCTCGGAGTTCAGGTTCCCCTCGTTCTTCGCGGTCGCGGCGGAGCGGGAGAGAATGAGCCCGATGATCTCCTTCGTGGTGGTCTTGCCGTTGGAGCCGGTAATCCCGATCCGGGTCACCGATTGGAGCCGACGCATGTGGAATCGGGCAAGGTCCTGAAGACCCACCAAGTGTATCCGCAACGGCGATGACTCCCACGCCATGACCGGCGTGCAATGCCGCAAGCTCCTCCCCGCGCCGGCGGCCTGCTCCGCGGAGACGAGGAGCGCCGCGGCCCCCGAACGCGCGACCTGCTCGAGGAACTCATGGCCGTCGGTCCTTTCACCGCGCAGGGCCACAAAGAGGGACCCCTCCACGCTCGCGCGCGAATCCGTGACCACGGAGCAAATGCCTTCCGGTTCCCGGGGATCGACGACCACCCGTCCGCCGGTGGCGCTTGCGACATCGGCAAATGAAAACAGCCTCCTGGTGCCGATTGCCATCACTGCGCCGGTTCTCCCTGTGCAGCCGCCTCCACCTGAAGGCGCGTGATGGCGGACTGGTCCAGGGGTATCAGCCCTTCGATCTGGGCTGCTTTCTGCCCGACCCGCTCCGGGGAGCTTTCATAGGCGATCTGGGCAATCACATCCCTGTTCTTCTCCAGCAGGTCTTTCTGCTCCTTTTCCAGCGCTCCGACCCTATCCGAAAGGTCATTATACCGAAAGCCCTGCCATGCATTCAGAAAGAGGAGCCCCGGGATCGCGAGGCAAAGCACGGCCCACATGATTCTTCTCATCTGTCCCCCTTCACGCCTCTCGCGCGCACCCGCGCCGCCGTATTCGGCGGATTTGGCGGCCGCGCTCCCTGCTGCAGCGGCTTCTCCGCCACCCTCAGCTTGGCGCTGCGGCTCGCCGGGTTGTGGGAAACCTCCTCCTCGGACGCGGAGACAGGCTTGCCGGTGACCAGGCGCAGCTCCGCTTTCCCCCCACATTGACAGATCGGCCATTCCGGCGGGCACGTACACTCCTTGCTCTTGTCCCGGAAGAAACGCTTGACGATCCGGTCTTCCAGCGAGTGGAAAGTGATGACCCCGATCCTTCCGCCGGGTTTCAGGACCCTCACCGCTTCCTTGAGACCCGTTTCCAGCTGCTCGAGCTCGCGGTTCACCGCGATTCTCAGGGCCTGGAAAGTGCGGGTGGCGGGATGGATCCGCCTGTGTCTGTAACGGTCAGGCACCGCGGCGGCAACGAGGTTCGCCAGACGCTTCGCGCGCGTGATCGGCGCCTCGGCGCGCTCTCTCACGATCCGGGAAGCGATGAGGCGGGCAAACTTCTCTTCGCCGTAGCGGAACAGAATATCTGCGATCTCCGCACCATCTGCCGTGTTGACGATATCCGCCGCGGTTGTGGTGAGATCCCTGCCCAGCCGCATGTCCAGCTCCTCGTCCCTGTCGAAGGAGAAACCGCGGGCGCTTCCCTCATAGTGGTAGCGGGAGACTCCCAGGTCCATGAGGATGAGGTCCGGGTTCTCTGCCGAGTATTGCGCCAGAAAATCGGCAAACCAGGCATTGGCCAACCGGATTCTGTCAGTGAACGGTGAAAGCCTGGCTTGCGCCGCCTGCAGGATCGAGCCATCCGCATCGACCCCGATGAGGAAAAGGGCGGGATACTTCGAAAGGAACGCCTCGGCGTGCCCTCCTTCGCCGAGCGTGGCATCGATGATCAGCCCGTCGTCGGAGGGCGGCACGAGGTGCGCGAGGACCTCCTGCGTGAGCACCGGCTGGTGGAAGATCACAGGGTGATCCTCCCGCCCAGCTCTTCTGCCGCTTCCTTGAACTTCGCCTCGTTCTCCGTCCAGGTACTCCTGGTAGGCGACTCTCGGACCAGATCTCCATGTATTTCTTCAGACCCAGGATCAGCATTCCTTCTTCAGATCCGCGTACTCCCTCAGAGTCTGGGGAATGACGATTCTGCCCGCCTTGTCGATCTCCGTCTCCTGTGCGGGAGCGATCATGCGCCGCTGGATGAGTCTTGCCTTTTCCTGGAAGAGCGAGGTTGAACCGATGAGGTTTTCAGAGAAGGACTTCCATTCCTCGGGAGGGAAGAGCCAGAGGCAGTTTTCCACGCCCCGGGTGAGTATGACCACGTTTCCGGTCGACTTCTGTCCTCATTCTGGCAGGAATGAGCAGTCTGCCCTTCTCATCCAGTGAACAACGGAATTCCCCTGTTATCATGGCCTACTTCACCACTTTTTCCTAATCTCCCCCACTTTTTCCCACCTCCTGGTGCAGATAATACCTCTGAAACATGAGATGTCAACATGTGCTGAGTACGGAAAAAGTGCAAAAAAGCAGCATAATTATCGGAACTATGTAACCTTTGTATAGTAGATGCAGAAAATTGACACGCATGCCGCGCTGCGGCTATCATGGCCGCCGGAGAAAAGCAGCGTGTCCCTTTACCGTGTTCATTTCAAATGGAAGGAAAAGGAAGTGGAGCTCATGGCGAGGAGCCTCGACCTCACCCACCCCTACTTCGTCTCGATCAAGAACCTCGTCTTCTCGACTGAACAGAAGCTGGTGATCAACCCGGGAGAGGAGGAGACTCGAAAGACCTTCGGCAGGGCTGACCACCTGATGATCCCGTTCCAGACCGTCGTCCTGATCGAGGAGCTGCCCGGACAACGCCACGGGAAAGGTGATGCCTTTTTCGCTCCTCGAAGATTCCGAATAGCATTGCCGGCCGCGTGCCGGGGTTGATATCTCACCGCAACCCGGTTAGAATGCTGTGCAGGTGGTGCGAACGATCACGATCGTCTATCCGGAAGGTGACAGCAGGGAGATCGAACATGAGCTGCGGGTAAACCAGCTCGTGGACTCTGAACGGCAACCCGCTTGCCCTCCCTCTGCCGAGCGCGCGAATGATCGTCTATCGCGTGTGGAAGGTTTCCACCCAGGCGGAGCGGCATTCCGATGAGGTCAGCTACCACCTGGAGCTTGTCACCCGGCCGGAGCTGGAGAGCGTCGCTAAGGAGGGGAATGAGCGATGTTCGACAGAAGAGTGTCTCCAAGGACGAAGTGGTCCTTGCGGTAATTGGCTCCCTGACCGGCGAGACCACGAACGAATTCCAACAACAGGTCGAAGAGCTCGTCCGCGGGGAACTGGAACACGATTACGCTCGATCTCACCAGGACACCGAGCATCAACTCATCAGCACTTGGCAAAATACTGCTGTTTCGAAAGCAGCTCGCGGAAAGCGGACGGACACTGCAGATCCGAGGATGCAGCGATGCGCTTTTCAAGACCTTTCAGATGATCAAATTCGACACGCTCATCTCTGTTCAAAGATAGTGGAAAGGTTCTCAGCTCAACGTTTCGCCGCCAAGAAAAGAACGACATCGCCAAATCCCCACTTTTTTGCGAGCCAATCAATCGGCTTCTTGACAATTCCTGGCGCAGTGCCTGCAGCCAGGCCTCCCCAGGTGACGGTTTGCCGTATTTCGAAGCCAGATTCGACAATTATCTTTCCAAGCGTCGCTTGGAAAACAGGGTCAGGTGGTCGGCAATTGCAGACCTCCACCCTTTGCCGAAAAGCCGCGCCTGAAATCCGTCAACGTTTGGAGTGGTGATGATCGCGTAACCCTGAGGCTTGAGTATCCGTCTGACTTCGCTCAGAAAGCCGCGAGGATCCGGGACGTGCTCTATCAGGTGAGAGAAATGAACGATGCGAAAAGGATTCAGCAGGGAACCTGGCCTCCTCGAGGGTGCCGACGAAGATGGAGACTCCCCGATGAGCCATTCCGTACTCCGCCGACTCGCGACAGACGTCCACTCCCCGCGCATCCCATCCCTCCCTTTTCATGGATTCGATCAGCATTCCCGTCGCGCACCCGATATCCAGGAATGATCGCGGCGCAGGAAGAGTACGCGCAAGGGTTTCGAACCCGATATCCCCGAGCCCCAGCCGCATCAGGCCGAAAAAAATGCGCTCGTTCTCAAGCTCATAGGCGAAGTACTGCCCGCCGTACCGCTTGCGCACGTCTTCAAAGACGGGCCGGGGGTTCTGATAAACCAGGGAACACGTTCCGCAGCGCACGAATGCGAACCCGTCACAGGCCAGCATCCGCCGCGCGCGTGAGTGGCCGCAGCCGGGGCAGGGAATCGTCTCCTGTCGCTCCGCACCCGGCGCTGAGGAGTAGGTCTTCGGCATGTGCGGGCTCCTTACTCGGCAACGGTGAACGCTATGTCACGCACCGTTTCGTTGCCGGCGAAATCACGAACGGCAAGGTGCAGCCGTGATTCACCGGCGCGCAGCTCCACGACTCCACAGCGCAGCAGGCCCTCCCCGCGGTACACGTTCTCCCTGGTCAGGCCCGTTGCGCCCACGACCATCCGCCCCTCGCTCACCTGCAGGGAGTCGAAGAGGATCCTTGCCACTTCCTTGCCGTCGAGGCTGAATCTCACGCTGTATGGCGCGAGGGGCCAGTGGAATTTCACGTCTTCGCGAAGATCGTAGGCCTCCACGAGAATCTCGCCGTGCCCGGGCCGTACCGTCACACCGCTTTCCAGCGGCTGGACCTGGTCCCCGACGGCAAGAAGGACCCGTTTGATCACCGGCGGCTGGGCATCCGGCAATGGGGGAAGGATTGAGAGCGGGTTGATCCAGGAGCCGGTCTCCTCGTCGTACACGGCGAAATGCAGGTGTTTTCCGTCCGAGTGTCCCGTGTCGCCGATGATTCCGATCCTGTCCGAAGGCGTATAGGCGGTGCGGACCGGACCAAGGCTTCCCTTCGCGAGGTGACAGTACAAGGAGAGGATGTCCTGGCTGTGGTGGAGCACCACGAAGCTTCCCACACCCCGTGGGAGGGAGGTATAGCTGTCCCCCTCGTCGTAGCGGAAAAGGAGCTCTCCCCCGAGCACGGGGCGCACTTCCTGATCGCCGCCGGCCATGTCGATCCCGAGGTGGAAATGGTCCTTCCTGTCCTCACCGAAGGTGCCGGTGAGAATCCTGTCCTTTACCGGCCAGTCCAATGCGCCCAGCGGCAGGACCGGGAGCATGAGAGCCATGGAAATGAGCGCCTGACCGAGCCGCATCTTCCTCATCAGAGCGCCTCGAGCCCTATCCTGAGCAGCCGGCCATCCATTCCAAGAAGAAGGTCCCCTTCGACGGTTCCCAGAAAAAGCTGGTTCGCGGAGAATGTCTCTTTCAGGATCGGGGCCGTGAACGGACGCAGGATCCGCAACTCCACGAGTGCCCCGTCCCGGGCAGCCACGGCGGTGAGCCGGCCCCCGCCGGGGAAGGAGACGTCCGACAGGGCGCCCGGCAGGGGCACCCAGGCGAGCCGCGGCGCCGCCGGATCGAAAATCCCCGCGGCACGCTCGCCCTCGAAGAGCAGGTAGCGCGAGTCAGGGGCAAAAATCACCCGTACTTCGCGGCGGAAATCCGAAGCAAGGACTTCCTTGGCGATCTCTCCGAAGCCCGTGCCCTGCCGGCGCAGCACGGTCAGGAATTGAGGGGCGATGCCTGAGACCGAAGCCAGGAGCGAGCCGTCCGTCGAGACAGCGGCCCCGAGTATGACGGGAAGCCGGCTCCCTCCCATCGAATGCTCGTACACCGGGACTCCCCGGCCGTTCAAAAGGAGAAGTGTTCCGTTCAGCAGCCCGACCAGAAGAGAGTCTCCCGGAATGGACAGGCTGGTCATGAGCGCGGGAAAATCCCTGCTCCATAGCACGTCACCTGCCCTGTCGAGCTCGATGAGGCCGCTCAGGTCAGCCTTGACGATGAATATCCTCCCGCCATCCCTGCTCAAGAAGGGATAACCGTAGCCCGAAAAGCTGAGCACGCGCGCGCCGCGCACGTTCTGGAGAATCCAGTTCGTTCCCAGCCTGGTGTAGTTTACGAACCCCGCATCCGCAAGCGCCACGCGGAAGAGCGCTTTCTCCTCGTGCAGGATGCCTCCGCTCGCGGTGGCATAGCCGAAAAGGTCACCGAGCTGGAAGGGTGAGGCAATCGTCATTGAGCCGGCAGGCGTCTGCGCCTGCGGCGACGCGGGATCCGGCAAGGCCACTGCCCAGACGGGTTTCGCAACGATCTCCCGTCCCAGGGGATAGGGAAAGAAGGCGAAATACAGTATGATGGCGATGAGTGCGAGGAAGAAGACGCGCGCGGGTCGTTTCTTTCTGACGGAAAATGCCAATGTCGTCGTTCCTTCGGCCCGCGCCATGTTAGTCGCCAGGGAGGTGTCTGTCAATGCAGAATCCGCCGGGTACGTCGATGCAGAATCCGCCGGGTACGTCGATGCAGAATCCGCCGAGTACGTCGATGCAGAATCCGCCGGGTACGTCGATGCAGGATCCCTCAGCGGATGAGTTGATCAGCAGGGCGCGTGACGCCGCACGTTTTACCTACTCGCCCTACTCGCGGTTCCCCGTCGGCGCCGCGCTCCTCTGCGCGGATGGAAGCATCGTGACGGGCGCAAACGTGGAGAACAGGTCGTTCGGTCTCAGCAATTGCGCGGAGAGAAGCGCGCTCTTCGCCGCCGTCTCACAGGGTCATACGAGCTTCCGCGCTGTCGCCGTATTCTGCCCGGCCGCTGACGAGCCGGTCTCCCCCTGCGGCGCATGCCGGCAGGCCCTCAGCGAGTTCTGCCCGCAGGAGACGCCCGTGTACTATGCCGGAAAGGACGGGAAGTATCTGACGACCACGATCGGCGAGCTGATCCCCAGGGATTCACTGCACGGGCTGAAGGACAGGACCCGGGAGCGCGGCGCGGCACATTCACGCTGAAGGCCCAAAATCCGCCGGGTACGGGAGTGCGCGCGTACGCGCTCGGCCCGAAGGCCGTACCCGTTCGGCATGAAGGCCGTGCGCTCAGCGCTTGGCGGACTCCTCCGTTTTCTTGAGGTCGTTCTCCATCTTGGTGCGCCAGATTTCCGCCTTCTTCTTCACCACGTCGGCATGGTCGCCTTCACCGAGCACGATGTGAAGTCTTCGCACAGCGGTCAGGAAATTGATGCCCACCTTGATGTCGTCGATGCGCAGGGTGGAAAGCTCGTACTTCTCCCGGTAACGGTCCGCCGCCTGCTGGAGAAGCTCCTTGGCGAGGCTGAGGTGCGACATCCGCGCGGCGTACCCCTCCGATCGGGGGTCCATGCTGCCGACAAAGGTCTTCAGGTTCAGCAGGTTCTTCGCCACCGCGGCAAACCTGCCCTCCAGCTCGACGAAGGACCACTTCCACTTGGAGTTTTCCCCGTACCCCTCTTCAAGGGAGTCGATGGTGAAGCCCAGCTTTCGCACGAGGTTGTAGCGGTTCTCATCAGAGAAGGTGGAAATGGTCTCCAGCCCCGCCTCGTAGTCGGAAAACGGCGCGTCGATCACCGCGGAGACGATCTCCTCCAGGTAGACGAGCGCCTTGTAGATGCACTTGCGGGCTTCGCTGAGGTACAACTCGTTCTTGACGCCCAGGAAAGACATGGAGAGGGAGCTCATGAGCAGGTAATTGGCGACGATATTGAGGTTGTCGTCCGCAAGGGCGAGCTTCTGATAGTTCGCTCCCCCGGGCGCCTTGGCGATCTGTTCCTTGGTCTTCCTCTCCTTCTCCAATACCGATTCAATGTTGTTCTTATAGTCCTTGATGTACTCGGTATACCGGTGCCTGGCTTCGTCACTGGGTTTCTTCATCAGCCCTTGTCCTTTTCAGGTCCGTATTTCGCAAGAAGCTCACCGGCGTGCTGGAGTGAAAGCTCCCCTTTCCTGTCCCCCGCCAGCATCCGCGCGATCTCCTCCCGCCGCGCGGCGCCCGTGACTCTTCTCCACCTTCGTCACCGTGCGCCCCCCCTGCGTCACCTTTTCGATCTTGAGATGATTATCGGCGCGAACGGCGATGGTGGCGAGGTGCGTAATGGAGAGCACCTGCTTGTGCCGGGAGAGGGCCGCAAGACGCTGCCCGACGGACAGGGCCACCTCGCCGCCGATGCCCGCGTCCACCTCGTCGAAGATCAGCGTGCTCACGTGGTCGGATTCCGCAAGGACACCCTTGATGGCGAGCATGACGCGTGACAGCTCCCCGCCCGAGGCGATGGAGCGCAGCCGTTTGAACGGCTCCCCCAGATTGGGAGAGATGACGAACTCGATTGAGTCCCTTCCCCAGGGAGTGAGCACGGCCGTGCCGTCCGCGCGGGCAGCGTCCGCGATCAGCACGCGGAAGCTCACCTTGGGCATGCCCAGCTCGCGCAGCTCCTGCTTCTATCTTCTTCTGGAGGATCTGGCTCGCCGCCTTGCGCTTCTCGGAGAGCTCGCGGGCCACCTCCGCGATCTCCTTCTCCGTCCGGGCGATCTCCGTCTCGAGGTTCTTCTTCTCCTCTTCCCAGTTCTCCATGCCGGCCAGCTCCTGCTCGCCGGTGCGGCAATACTCGAGGACCTCCTCGATGGTGTCTCCGTATTTTTTCTCCAGCCCGCGGATGGCTGAGAGCCGTGACTGCACGTCATCCAGCCGGCCGGGGCTGAAATCCGCCCTGGACTTGTATTGGCGGATGTTCTCCGAGAAGTCCTCGATCTCGTAGAACGCGTCCTCGAGCTGGTGGGAGAGCTTGGAGAGCGAGCTGTCGATTCCGAGGATCTCGTCCATGGCATGCCGGCTCTTGCGCAGGCTGGCAAGCACGCCTCCGGCGCTCTCCGCGGTGTGGGAGTGCACCTCCTCCAGCAGCGTGAAGAGCTTCTCATGGTGGACGAGGATGGCGAGCTCCTTCTCCAGCTCTTCCTCTTCACCGGGCTTCGGGTTAAGGGCCTTGATCTCGGTGACCGCGTAGGTGAGAAGGTCGATCCGCCGCAGCCGCTCGCGCTCGTCGCTCACGAGCTTGGACAGGCGCTCGCGCAGGGACGCCAGGGATGCGTACAGCGCGTGGAAGCGCTCGGCGAGCTGTTCGGTGCCCGACCAGCGGTCCACCAGCCTGCGGTGGTTCTCCAGGTCCAGCAGAGACTGGTGCTCATGCTGGCCGTGCAGGTCGAAGAGGAGAGTGGAGAACTCGTGAAGGTCGGCGCGCGTGACCGGTGTGGATTGGATGAAGAGCGAGCCTCTCCCGTTGGATTTCAACATCCGGCGGAGGATGACGGCGCCCTCCTCAGCCTCGATCCCGTGCGCGGCAAGCCACTGCGCCGCCTCCGCGTTCCCCGGACGGACACGATGCCGGAGACGGTGGTCTCTTCCGCGCCCGAGCGGATGATGGAGGTGTCCGTCTTGTCCCCCAGGAGAAGACCGAGCGCCCCGACCAGGATCGACTTGCCCGCCCCGGTTTCCCCGCTCAGGATGTTCAGACCGTTGGTGAAGCGCACCTGCAGCTTGTCGATGATGGCGTAGTTGTGGACGTGCAGCTCTTCAAGCATTCGGCTCCCCCGTCCAGTTGAGCTTCCTCCTCAGGACCTCGTAGAAGGTCCGCTTGTCGGTGTGCACGATGCGCGCCTTGTGCGGCGCCCGGCGGATGAAGATGCTGTCCCGCGGCAGCAGGGGAAGAGACTCCTGGCCGTCCATGGTCAGCACCGTTTCCACTTTCTGCGGCTCCTCCACCTCGACGCGGAGGATTTCCGTGGCGGGAACAACGGTGGGCCTGTTGGAGAGAGTGAATGGGCAGATGGGCGTGAGGATGAAAGCTTCCATCTCGGGGTGCAGGATCGGGCCGCCCGCCGCCATGGAATATGCAGTGGATCCTGTCGGCGTGGCCACGATGACGCCGTCCGCCCGATAACGGCCCATGTAGGTGTCCGAAAGGTAGATCTTCAGCCGGATCATGCGGGATATTCCCTTGATGCCGATCACCGCCTCGTTAAGAGCGACGAAGGACGCGACCTCCTTGCCGTCCCTGTGCACCGCCACGGAGAGCATGAGCCGCTCGCTCACGCCCAGCCGTCCGTCAAGGAATTTCTCCCAGGTATCGATCAGCTCGCTCTTCGACACCTCCGTGATGAAGCCGAAATCCCCCATGTTGACCGCAAGGATGGGAACATTGCGCTCGGCGAGCATGCGGGCGCAGGAGAGGAGCGTACCGTCTCCGCCCAGTGTGATGGCGAGATCCACATCCGCGAGGTTCTTCGCGTCCGCGTGGTTGGCAAAATCCAGGGACACCGTGTCGATGCTCCGCGCCCGCGCGAATTCCTGGATGGAGCGCACGACGCTCTGCACGTCGTCTTTGCGCGAGTTGATGACTGTCAGTACTTTCCGGATTTCCCGCCGCTTGACGGCCATGTGGGCACTACTATAGTTGCGGGGCGGCGCGTTGGCAAGCCTGACCGCGCCCGACGCGCTTGCGCGTCATTTAGCGCGGTAGCCATAGGGGAGTACCCCGTACGGGGGTACCCGTTCGGCGAGTACGCCGTCCAACTCCGCGGAGTACCGCGGAAGGGCTATGGCAGGGTCGCGAGGACCTTGCACACCGCCTCGACGTCCCGCTTTCCCAGCATCGGGTACAGCGGGAAAAGCAGACAGCGCAGCACCAGGGACCGGGCATTGGCGCAGTGGGCCGCCGGAGAATCCTCCAGGGCGGCGATGGTGTCCGCGAAGGCGGGCGCCGTGTCGACGTTCTTCTTCAGAGCGTATTGGCGCACATCCTTCATACCGTCCGCAAGCGCGACAGGAAAGGAGGACAGGACGTTTTCCGCGTCGAGCATCGCCGTACCCGGCGAATTCCGCATCTTCTGGACAAGGGACGCGTGCCGCGACTTCAGGAGGGACTGACGCGTAGACAAGCGGCAATTTCACGGCGCGCCGCCACAAAGCTCTCCAGCGCCGCGAGCTGCGAAATTCCCAGGGCGGCGTTCATGTCCATGAGCGGGGAGTACAGCGGCGAACCCTCCTGGGTCTTCCGGAGCGCCGCTGCGACGGGCTTTTGCCTGGCCAAGGACGAGCGCGCCGCCGCCGCAGGTCACGATGTCCTCCGGGTCGACGGAGAGAAGGCAGATATCCGCCGCGCCCCCGCAGGGAAGCTCCCCTATCCTGCCGCCCAGCGCCTGCGAGGCATCTTCCAGGATCGGGAATCCCGTGCGCCCTCAGAGCCTCGATGTCGGCCATGATGCCCAGGGTGTGCGGCACGAGGATGGCCTTTGCCCCTTTCTGCACGAGCGCGGCAGCTGTTGGGGATCGATGGATCCGGATTCGAGCTCCACGTCGGCAACGAGCGGCACCATTCCCCTGTCCAGGAGCACGCGGAGCCAGAGGGAGGGAGCAAGCGCGGGCAGGATCACCGGGTCCGAGGCGCGCCAGGCCCAGGGCTTCCAGCGCCACCGACACGGCGAGGTAGCCGTTGCGCAGCGTGACCCCCCCGGCATGTCCCAGCAGGTGGCACGCGCGCGCGACAAGCTCGCGGGAGATCTCGCCGGGGCCGATCTTGTCGGAGACGATGCAGGACAGGACGCTCCCCATGTCCTTTCGTTTCACCGTCGGCCGGAAAACTGGTACTGCCATGGTTCGCGGTATTCGGGCGCCGGAGCGCCGGCTTTGTCAACGCCCTGCCGCGGCGATGAGCCGATGCAGGTGCTCTTTCTATTCGGGAAACCCGCCCGTGCCGATCAGCGGCACGAACCGGCACCCGATGCTTCGCTCGACGTCACGGTGCCCCCGACCTGCGCGCAACCACGATCTCCTGCGCGCCCGCCAATCGCCCACGGGAATGACCAGGATCCCGTTGTCCGCGAGCTGGTCGCGGAGCCGCTGCGGAACCGACGGCGCTGCGGCGGTCACGAGGATCCCGTCGAACGGCGCCTGCTCGGGCCAGCCCTCGCTGCCGTCCCCGGCGCGAAGCCTGACGTTCGAATAGCCGAGATCCGCCAGCGCGCTCTCGCGCCGCCTCGGCGAGCTCGGGGATGCGCTCCACGCTGAAGACCTCCGCGCACAGCTCCGCCAGGATCGCGGTCTGGTAGCCGCTGCCCGTTCCGATCTCCAGCACGCGCTCTCCGCCGCGGAGCTCCAGCGCCTGCGTCATGAAGGCGACCATGTAGGGCTGGGAGATCGTCTGCCCGTGGCCGATGGGAACGGGGTGGTCCTCGTAGGCGAGCGCCGCGGCTGCCGGCAGGGACGAAGAGGTGCCGCGGCACCCGGCGCATCGCGTCGAGGACGCGCGGGTCGCGGATGTCGCGGGTTTCGACCTGCAGCCTCACCATCCGCTCGGCCGCTGCGTTCTGCTCATCGGCGGCCTGCACGACGGCAGCCCCGTCTCAGAAGGCGACGAGGACCGGCAGCTCGCTGCTGCGGATGAGGTGGGACGCGGTGGAGCCGAGCAGGTAGTCGCGGATCTTGTGCCGGCCGTGGGCGCCGACGAGGATGAGGTCGCGCGCTCTCCCGCTTGGCCACGCGGGGAATCGTGTCCACGGGCTTGCCCGTCTCCATCAGGAGCCGGTAGGGGATGCCGTGCGTGCCGAGGTAGCCGAGCTCCGTGTCGTAGGGGAAGCTCTCCTCCATCTCCTCGGTGACGGTGAGCACGACCATCTCGTCCCAGATGCTGCCGAACGCGTTGACGCAGAACTGCAGCGCGCCCTCCGCGACGGGGCTGCCGTCGTAGGGGAAGAGCACGCGCGCGGGGCTGCGGAATGTCGGCGGGCAGACGAGCACGGGGCGCGGGGTGGAACGCACCACGTCCTCCGTGGTGGAGCCGACGATGGCCCGCTCGATATGCGCGTTCTCGCCCTTCTGGCCGATGACGAGGAGGTCTCCCGACGGGCCTCCTCCGTGAGGATGCCGGAGGGCAAGCCCTTCCCGCATGACGGGGATCATGGGCACCTGCGCCGCCTCCGCGTCCTTCTTGCAGAGGGCGAGGCAGTTCTCCGCGAAGCCGGATGTCCTGCCGCACCTTGTCGTAGAAGCCCTTCAGGCCCGGCTCGGGCGGGATGTAGACGCGCTCGAATCCGTAGTCGAAATGGCTGGCAGTGTAGATGATGGGAAGGTCGGTCTTGCGGGAATCGACGACGAAGACGACCTTCACCTCCGCCTTGACTCGGCGCGCGAGGTCAAGGGCGTACTGGAACGCCGTCAGGGAATTGAGCGAACCGTCGATGCCCGCGACGACCTGGCCGATCACTCCCGCCGCGTCTCCCCGCCCGCGCGCGGGCTTGCCCAGTGAGGCTGGAGTCCTTGGCATGGAGCTTCGACAGCTTGTACTGTTTCAGCAGGAGGCGGATCGCATCGTTGATCCCCTCGGTGCGGTTGGCGTAGTAGCCTTCCCGGACCATCTCGTCCAGCCCTTCGAGCAGCTCGGTCGAGGTTTCCACGTACGTCTTCGACACTGCCAACCCTCCCTCTCGCGTGCTGGGCGGATACTACCCCGGCCGCGGTCACGCCGAAATCACAGCTCTCGCGCGCTGATACTACCCCGGCCCGCCGATGAAATCAAGTCGGCCCATCCGTGGCTACGCGGCGCCTTCCGTACCTCCATGTACTCGGCGCCGCTCGGCATCCGTGGCTACGGCAGCACCCTCTGCGGCATCCTCTCCACCTGGCCCCGCGGGACCGCTTCCACTGCTCATAGAACGCCGCGAACCATCCCGATTCCAGGCCGTCCCGGAGGAAGCGGTACAGGCCCTGGGAGCAGCGGCGCGCATTGCGGCGGAAATCGCGCAGGGCATCCTCGTCCCCGAGGTCGGAGACGACGCGCAGGCTCAGCGGGGGCATGCGCGCGCGCAGCGCCCCGACAAAGACCCCCGCGGTCTCCCAGTTGCAGGCGATGGCCCCGCTCACCGCGTGCAGGGATTCCCGCACCTGGGCGGACTGGATGAAAAACTCGCCGCATGCCTGCATGCCCGCGCGCACGTGCAGGCCGCGGTCCTTGCCCAGCTCCGTGAAGCGCCCGCACGAGCTTCTGCGCCTCCCGGCGGGGGAGGAAATCGAAGGCGGACGGAAGCTTCATCTCGGGGATGATGCGGTGGGGAAGACCGTTGCCGGAGATGTCGTACTCGAGGCAGGACATGCCGAGCACAACCGCCTTGACGATCAGGTCTCCGTCGAGGGCGCCGCAGGTGCCCGTGTCGACGACGAGGTCGGGCTGGAAGTGGTCGATGCCCGCGACGGTCGCGGCGGCAGCCCGCGCTTTTGCGGGACCGGTTTCCATGGCCATGATGTCGACGTTGCCCACCGAGCCGCGCGCGGTCCGGCAGCCCAGGACTCCTGCGCGTCACGCAGGACAAGAGCGGTCCGGCAGATCGTGTACTCGAGGGGGATCGGGCAGATCAGGAGGATGCGCACGGAAAGCCTCCGTTTGCGTCGTGCGGAAAAATGTGGGGATAGGTAACACCTATCCCCCGGGCGAGACAAAGGGACAAGGAAAGGAGGTGAAACTTGCCCCAAACGAATTTGGATTCCGTCTTGTCTCTATAAAGTAAACACCCTTCGGACGGATTGGTTACACGGCACGGGGCAGTTTCTCCGGTGCATCTTTCCCGCGCGATTCTCCGCGCGCGGCAAGAAGGATTCCCGCAAGGATGCAGACGCCGCCGGCAAGCCTGAGCGGGGAAGGCACCTGTGAAAGGAATACGATTGCAAGCAGGGTCGCGCCGATGGGCTCGGCAAGGAGGGTCACGGTCACGAATGTCGCGGACACGTATTTCAGCGCCCAGTTGTACGAGGTATGACCCAGGAGCTGCGGACCCGCGGCGAGGAGCGCGATCCAGAGATAGCCGTCGCGGGGATAGCCCGCGAGCCGGGTGCCGGTCACGCCGACGACGCCGAGGAGAATGAGCGCGGCGCTCAGATAGGCGATCCCGACGTAAAGCGTGAGGGACATCTGCTTCCTTACGCGTCTGCCGATGAGGAGGTAACCTGAGGCGGAGACGGCCCCCAGGAGCGCGCACAAATCGCCCCTGAGCAAATGTCTTCCGAGCTGGCCGAGATCCGAGAGGCCGACGAACGCCGCGCCGACGATCGAGACCGCGATTCCAATGATCGTCGGCATCCCCATCCGCTCTCTCAGCAGGAACACGGATGCGAGACCGACAAAAATCGGGCTGGTGCTCACGAAGACAACCGAGCTCATGACTGAAGTATCGTCAAGAGAGCTGATCCAGAACGCGAAGTGAAGCGCAAGGAAGACGCCCGCGGCCGCGGCGGACAGAGTCTCGACAACCGAGAGGCCGCGGATCTCCTCCCGACAGCGCAGGACGGCGATCGGCCCCACGACGAGCCCGGCGATGCCCATCCTCAGGGCCGCAATTGCGAGAGCGGGTACACCCTGCGCGCGGGCGAAGGAGATGAGAAGCGCGGCGGAGGAGACGGCGGCCACGCCGAGGGCGAGCACGGGGTAGCGGGCCGCCGGCCCGCGGGCGCTGGCCAGGCTTGCGCGCACGATGCCTCAGCGGATCCTGCCCAGCAGCCGCAGGAGGCCGTCGAGCAGGGTGAGAGGATGCGGCGGACACCCGGGCACGAAGAGATCCACTTTCAGCATTCCCGCCACACCGTCGCTTGCCTCCGGCGCTCCGGCATAGGGACCTCCCGATATGGCGCAGGCACCGGAGGCGATCACGATCTTCGGCTCCGGTACCGCCGCGTATGTTTTCTCCAGAGCAAGCCGCATGTTCACCGTGACAGGGCCCGTCACCAGGAGGCCGTCCGCGTGCCGCGGGGAGGCGACGAACTGGATGCCGAATCTTCCCATGTCCCATCCGACAGTCGTGAGAACATTCGCATCGGCCTCACAGGCAGCGCAGCCGCCCGCGCTCACCTGCCGCAGCCTGAGAGATCTGCCCAGAAGGCGCCGCAGATCCTTCCCCAGCGCCTCGGCGAGGCGCAGCCGCTTCACCCCGATGACGAGGTCTTCGCGGTTTCGGGCGGCCAGCCGATAGTCGTTGCTGAACGAGATGGCCCCTGTCGGGCAGGCGGCCGTGCAATCGCCGCAGAACAGGCATTTGCCCAGGTCAATACGCAGCATGCGGTCCGACCCTCGTGACAGGGCACCGGTGGGACATGCATCGATGCAGGCGGTGCATCCGTCTTCGCAGCGCGAGCTGGTCTATGACGGGAAGCCCGCGGAACCTCGCCGGGAGCGCGGGCGGTTCCCCGCGCGGAAAGCGCGTGGTGCGATGTCCCTGTCGAAATCTCTCTCTCAGGATTCGAAACATTTCACGCCCTCACAGATCGTGTCCGCAGTAGGACAGGTTGAAGCTCTTGTTGCACAGCGGAAAGTCCGACATCTGCTGACCCCGCATCGCCAGGGCGAGCCCGAACCAGTTGCGGAACGAAGGGTCCACGACCTTGTAGCGCGCAAACCCTCCGCGGCTGTCCGTGAGCACGACGTGGCAGATCCCCCCGCGCCAGCCCTCCACCACGCTCACCGCAACCGCGCCGCGCGCCAGCCGGGGCAGGGAAACGCGGATGTCTCCCGCGGGAAGCGCCCCGAGCTGGTCCTCGATGAAGGCGAAGGACCGCTGCGCTTCGAGCCAGCGCACGTACGCGCGGGCGAATACGTCGCCCGTACGCCACGTGGAAACCGGCACCTGCGAGAACCGCCAGATGCCGGAAGGCAGATCGCGCCGCACGTCCCGGTCGACTCCGCACGCGCGCGCGGCCGGACCCGTGAGACCGATGGCCAGCGCCGTCCGCTCGGAGAGCGTCGCCCGTGCCCTCGAATCGCGCGACTACGGAGGGCGATCGCCAGAGCAGATCGCACGCGCCGGCCGCGTCACGCGCGCAGGACCGCAGCCGGCTCGGCGCAGCTCGCCGGCCATCGCTTCGTCCAGGTCGAACCCGACCCCGCCGGGCCTCACGAGGCCGCGGCCGAACCGGCTCCCGCAGAGGAGCGCCGTCATGTTCAGGACATCGCCCCTGATGCGCCCGCACCAGGACGCCGTGGGCAGGAACCCGACGTCGCCTGCCAGCGCCCCGAGGTCTCCCACGTGGTTGGCGAGCCGCTCCAGCTCGAGCGCGATGGCGCGGATGGCCTGCGCGCGGGGCGGTGCCTCGCGCCCCGCCAGCGCCTCGACGCCTCGCAATATGCCGTGGCGTGTCCGACCGTCGTGTCCCCGGCAAGCGTTTCGGCGTAGTGGATCGAGCGCTTGTCCGGGCCGCCGAGGAGCGCGCGCTCGACGCCGCGGTGCTGGTACCCGAGTGAGATCTCCAGGTGCAGGACCGTTTCCCCGTGGCACTGGAACCGGAAATGCCCCGGCTCGATGACGCCGGCATGCACCGGGCCCACGGCCACCTCGTGCACTTCCTCCCCTTCCACGCGGAAGAACTGCGCATCCCCGATGAGGGGCGACTCCCTGCCCGGGCACGGCGCCTTGCATCGGCGGCTGAAACCGGATCGGCTTCAGCCAGGGGTGCCCGTCCGGGACGAGGTTCCACTGCTCCGCGATCTCCCGCTCGAACCAATGGGCGGAGGGACAATCAGTTGTCAGGGAAGGCCACGAACCCGTCAGGCCGGCTCGCGCAATGCGAAGCACGCCGGTTGCGTGATCGGCGAGCACGGCATAGAGCAGAAAGCGCGCGCCCCGACCGGCGCTCGAATGATCGGGCGTGGCGAAGAGGGCGGCAATTTCCGCGCCCGCATGAACCCGACTCTTCACAAAGTCGCACCATGCATCAATGGAGAGCACGGGCACCCGCGCCGCATCCGAGGCGGCGCCATTGTGAAGCTCGAGGTGGCTCTGTTTCGCCATCCTATATCCCCAGCAAAAGGGCGGCCTGCTTCAGCGCCGAGTCGAGAAACCCCGGAATGAACAGGCCGAGCACGCCGGTGAGGACCAGAAGGACGAGCGGCGCAGCAACGCTGAGCGCCGACTCGCCCGCGCGCAGGGACGGCGCGGCAGCGGCGGCCGCGCGTTGCCGTGGCCTCCCGTGGCGGGGGATCCGGGATGCTCCGCTTGGCCCGGCCGCTCCTGGCGCCCCCCCTGGCCCATTCTGAGAAGCATGGTGATCATTCCGACGAACACAGCGGCAAGGAGCACGGAGTAGACCGTGACGACCACCCAGGCGCCCGCGTTCACGCCGGCCCGCAGGATCGTGAGCTCGCTCGAAAACACGCCGAAAGGCGGGGCACCCGTAATGGCAAAGAGTCCCGCGACCCACAACGCCGCCGTGACCGGGAGGGTGCGGACGGCCCCGTTCACGTCGGAGGACTTCTTGGTGCCGTACGCGGCGAGGAAGTTGCCGGCCAGGAGAAACAGCGCGGCCTTTGTGAATGAATGGTTGACCGCGTGAAAAAGCGCCCCCCAGTCTCCGAGACCGCCGAGCCCGATTCCCACGCAGAGGATCCCCATGTGCTCCACGCTGGAGTACGCGAGCATCCGCTTGTAGTCCGGTTGCCCGATGATGAGCCCTGCGGCTACCGCCATCGAGACAAGGCCGAGGACCAGGATGGTCTGCCGGCCGAACCCGCCCAGGCCGGCTGCCGCGCACACCGACAATATACGAAGCACGGCAAGAAAGGCGCAGTTGAGCAGCGCACCGGAGAGCAGAGCGGAAACAACCGAGGGTGCTTCACTGTGAGCATCGGGAAGCCACGTGTGCATGGGTGCGAGACCCATTTTCGTCCCATACCCCACAAGGAGCAGGAGGAATGCGGCCTTCAGCCACCCGGCGTCCAAGCTCGCGGCTTTTTGGGCTAGTCCGGAAAAAGTGAGGGACACGGCGCCGACGTACTCGGCGGATTTAGCGCCGACGTACTCGGCGGATTTGGCGCCGACGATGCCCGAGGACACAGAGGCCGCGAGGAAGTACGTGCCGAGAAGGGCCACGGCGATTCCCACCGAGCAGACAAGGAGGTACTTCCAGGTGGCTTCCAGCGACCGGTGATGCCGGTGGTAATGGATGAGAGGGGCGCTGACGAGCGTGGTCGCCTCGATGGAAACCCAGAGGAGCCCGAAGTGCTGGCTCACGGTCACGAGCGTCATTGTGGAGAGAAATCCGAGGAGGCAGGCCGTGAAGACCGCCTCGGGGGCGTTGCCGAAAAGAAAGCCCTCTTCCGTGTCCGCCGTCGTCGCGCCGCTCTCCTTTCGAAGAAACCCGACGGCAGACACGGAGACCGCCAGGAACAGCAGGCTGGCAATCGCAAGGAAGAGCCGTCCGAGAGCATCCGCGGCAAGCCAGCCGCCCACCGGAGGAAACCGGGCCGGCTCGATCCAGAGCCAGCCGACCAGGCCCGCGTGGAAAACGGCAACCGTCACCAGGAGAAGCCGACGCAGGGCATGCGAGCGGATGAAGAATGCGGCAATTGCCGCGAAGGCCGGCAGCGCGACGAGGGCGAGTATCATTGGGGAGAGTCCTTCAGGCTGGAGAGCCGGTCCGCGTCTATATGGTCGAACTCGCGGCTGATGTGAAAGATGGTGATCCCCATCACAAAGACCGCGACGAACGCATCCAGGAACGTGCCCATCTCGATCAGGAGCGGCTCCTGTTCGGCAAGGGCCAGGCCGAAAGCGGCGATGCCGCTTTCCATCGCGAGGTATCCCAGTGCCTGAACGATCGCCGACCTCCTGCTCACGATGATGAACAGACCCGTAAGGGCCGTGAAGAGGGCCGCGGGCACGAGCAGAAGCGGTGCATCACCGCCGTGGATCGGCAGTCGAAGCCCGATGAAAAGCGAGACAGCGAGAACGGCGACCCCGATAAGGAGGGAAGCCGAGTAGCCGACAAAGGGCTCGACCTCGCGGCGCACGTCGACGGAGCGCGCCGCACGCAGCAGCAGGAGCGGGAGGGCGATTCCCTTGAACCCTATGCTGATTCCCGCCTGAAGAATCAGGCGCCAAAGGGGGGCGTCGATGCCGATGACCAGCGGAAGCAAGCCGAGGAGGACTCCCTGGACCGAGACCGCCGCGATGCAGGAGAGCAGCCGGCTCGATCCGAGAAGCCAGAGATTGGTGAGCATGAGAATGACGAGAAAGCCTTCCACCCAGGTCGTCACAGTTTCACCTCACCAGGGCCAGTGCCATTGCAAGGGCGGACATGGCGATTGCCGCTACGAGGAGCTGCGGCACCCGCGCGAGACGCAGACGGGCCGTCACCGATTCCAGAACGCCCGTGGCGATCCCACGCACGCCATCCCTCCCAGGCCGATGCCCACATCCGCCAGCCAGAAACCGGTCCTCGGCGCGAGCATCGACACCACTACCCCTCCGAGCGCCCAGAGCTTCACGGCCGAGCCGTACTGGATATAGGCAAGGTCGACACCGCAATGATCGAGCACCATGACCTCGTGGATCATCGTGAGCTCGAGGTGCGTCTCCGGGTCATCCACCGGTATCCGTGCGTTTTCAGCCAGAAAGACCACCAGCGCAGCCCCCGCGGCAAGCAGCAGCGCGGCCCCCGCCCCTCCGCCCACCCCCGGCCCGCCCAGTATGCCCGAAAGGGAGAGGCTGCCGGAAAGCCGGGCGAGCGCGGCCAGCGCCAGCAGGAGCGCCGGCTCCGTGAGGGCCGAGAACCACGCCTCACGGCTCGCGCCCATGCCCTCGAACGCGGACCCGGTATCGAGGGCCGCGAGGATCGTGAGAAATCTCGCCAGCCCGAAAAGCGTCGCGAACAGGACCATGTCGCCGGCGAAGGACACCAGCGCGCTTCCCCCTGCCCAGGGGAGCATGGCAAGTGCAATCACCACCGCGGCGAGCCCGACGGTCGGCCCGGCCCGGAAGATCCAGGTCGTTGTGCGGCTGTACACGGCGGCCTTGGACAGAAGCTTGGCCAGGTCCGTATAACCCTGCACAAGCGGCGGCCCCTTGCGGCCCGCGAATATCGCCTTTGTGCGATTGACGACGGCCGGCAGCAGGGGAGCAAGAAGAAGACCGATGAAAAGCTGCAGTGCGGCGAACCAGCGGCCGGTCATGGTCAGGCAAGCCTCCATATGAGGAGCGCAACAAGGGCAACCGCGATATACAGGACGTAGAGCTGCAGCCTGCCGTGCTGCAGCCAGCGCAGGCTGGAAAGGAGGGCGCCCACGCCCTTGATTCCGGGCCGGAGGATGCGCACGGAGAAGACATCAGGTGTCTCAGTGGAGAATGTCGACTCCGCGGGGAAGAGACGGCCGATCGGTGCTCCGTGCTTGCGTGTCGAGAGAAGGCCGTGGAACATCCCCGTGAGAGGCTGGGCAAAGGACGAGGCGGTGTACTGCATGCGCGCATCCGGCTTCACGTAGCCGCAGTCCCAGGTCCCTTCGCGCGATACCTTCCGTCCGCGCAGCAGGAGCGCCCGCAGAAGCACGAGCGCAGCGACCAGGACGACGAATACACCCGCAATCACGAGCACGGTATGCAACCCCGCGCTCATCGGCGCGAGGAGCCCCGGGCCGGTGGATGAAGGGAGGCCGGCAAGCTGGGCCGCCAGGGGCGCGATGGCCCAGACGGCGAGCGAGCCGAAGAGGCCGACCGCCGTACACCCTGCCGCCAGGAGAAGCATGGGCACGAGCAGGAAAAGCCCGGGCTCTCTCACCTCGGCGGCTGCGGAAGAGCGTGGCTCACCGAGGAAGACGATGCCGAATGCCTTTGTAAAACAGGCGGCTGCCAGCCCGCCCACCAGGGCAAGGGCTGCCACCACGACGGCCGCGGCTGCCGCATGCGGAACAGGCTGCAGGCTCACCGCCTTGAACGCACCCGTGAACACGAGGAGCTCGCTCACGAACCCATTGAGCGGCGGCAGGCCGCAGATGGCCGCCGCGCCGATCAGAAACGCCGCGCCCGTGAGCGGCATCCTCTTCAACAGCCCGCCGAGCCTGTCCATCTCACGCGTGCCGGCGGCATGAGCAGCCGCCCCTGCGCCGAGGAAGAGCAATCCCTTGAACAGCGCGTGGTTGATGACGTGCAGGAGGCCGCCGGCAAAGCCGAGAACGGCAACCAGCGGGACGCCGTAGCTCACACCGAGAAGTCCGACGCCGATGCCGAGGCAGATGATGCCGATGTTTTCAACGCTGTGGTAGGCGAGGAGCCTCTTGATATCGTGCTGTGCCAGCGCGAAGAGCACGCCGACGATCCCGGACACGGCGCCGACGCACGCAAGGGTCCATCCCCACCACGCGGGGGGCGGGCCGAGAAAAGAGAGCACGCGCAGGATGCCGTAGATGCCGGTCTTGATCATGACCCCGCTCATCAGCGCGCTTACGTGCGACGGCGCCGCCGGGTGCGCCTCGGGGAGCCAGGTATGCAAGGGCACGATCCCTGCCTTGGTGCCGAAACCCACCAGGGCGAGCAGGAATACGACCCCCGCGGCAGGTCCGGGCATGCTCGCGAACCGGGCAAAATCGAGGCTCGCGCCGCCGAAGGCGGATTCTGCGCCGACGGCATCGCCGGCGGGAACGGGCGCGGCACCGAGGACCAGGAACATGACGAGAAGGAAGGCCGTGCCGATCTGCGTGGCCACGAGGTAGGTGATGCCCGCCTGCCGCGATTCCTCCCGCTCGCTTTCGAACGTGACGAGCAGCCACGAGGACAGGGACATGAGCTCCCATGCCATCAGGAAAAGGACGGCGTTCCTCGCCATGACCACCAGGGCCATGCTTGCCACCAATACGCCGTAAAAGAGCCACTGGCTCCCCAGGCCGCGCGTGCCGCGGAGATGCGCGAGATATCCGGCGCCGAACAGGGCGCAGACGGCGGAAAGCCCGTAGATCGGGAGGAGGAAGAGACCCGTGAGCGGATCGAACCCCACCGTGAAGGAGGCGCCGATGGCCGCGTTCCATTGCAGCGAAATCGTGTAGGCCTGACCCTGGGCCAGGGCTGCAATGGACAGCGCCAGGCCCGCGATACTCGCCGCAACCGCGCCCATCGCACCCACCATGTGAGAGACGCGTGGCAGCCTGCCGGTGACAAGGGAGAGGAGCCCGAATACGACGAGCAGGGCGGGGGGCAGCACCACCAGCAGCATGTCTTCTATGACCCCCGCGGCGCAGAATCCGCCTTCGGCGGCGCGGAATCCGCGGGGTACCGCGATGCGGGACGGGCCGCAATGTCGACGAAACGCGCTCCGGCCAGCAGGGCGTCCCGCGAGGCCTGTTCAGTCACCGGTCCGCGGAACTCGCCGAGCCGAAGGCCGTAGGTGAGCCGGGAGAGCAGGTGGAGGTGCGCCCTGACCGTCGGGCTCACCATCGTGAACAGGGTGTGCACCGGCTTTCCGTCAATGGCGCCGAACTCAACGGGCGTCTCGAGGAAACAAAGGGTGATCATCGGCTTCTGAATGTGCAGAACGATGGGATTGCGCACGTGAGGGATTGCAATTCCTCCCCCGAATCCCGTGGATCCGAGTGATTCTCTTGCCAGGATGACGCTGAGAAGAAACTTGCGGTCCACCTCTTCCGGCAGATGCATGAGGTCAACGATGGCGGCAAGGACTTCTTCCTTGGCCGTGCCCGCCACACGGTAGTGGATTCCACCGGCCTTGATGGCCTCCTCGAGCCCTGGAAGCGCGTCCGATGCCGAGCCGCTATCGTCGAAAATGTCCGGTGATACCCCCACCCGCCGAGCCGTTGCCCACTCGAGGAGCTCGGCGCGATTAAAGCGATAGAGGTCATTGATCCTGTAGGTCGGCAGGTCTCCCTGTTTGATCCATCGATAGATGGTCTTTTCAGAAACACCTAGGAGACGGGCCGCTTCCTTGACGTCGATCTGCATAGTTGGAGTGTCGTCCGGGTCTCAATCCTGGACAACGCAGCGATCATGTCCAATAGTGACAATTCAGTCAAGACACAGTCTCCCATACACACAGGTCAGAGCTGATCTCCTCTTTTGTCAGTATATTAACGTCAAACAAGAGGAGGACCCATGGCTATCACCCATCGCAGGCTCGGAAAACATGGCGCGCTGGTGAGCAACATTTGCCTCGGCACGATGAATTTCGGCTGGCACACGAGCGAAAAGGACAGCTTCGCGATCATGGACAGGGCGCTGGAGCTGGGCATTAATTTCTTCGACACGGCGGATACCTATGGGTGGACTGTGCGCAGGGGCCACACGGAGGAAATAATCGGCAGATGGCTGGCCCAGGGAGGCGCACGGCGGGAGAGCATCGTGCTTGCCACAAAGGTATTCAACCCGGTCGACAATCCAGGAGCGCCCGCTGAGCCCAACAGGGACGGCCGCAATCTATCCGCGGTCAAAATACGGCGTCACTGCGAAGGAAGCCTGAAGAGACTGCAGACTGATTGCCTCGACCTCTACCAGATGCACCATGTCGACCGCGATTGTCCGTGGGATGAAGTGTGGAGCGCCTTCGACGCGCTCGTGAAGCAGGGCAAAATCGTCTACGTGGGGTCCAGCAACTTTGCCGGGTGGGATATTGCAACGGCCTGCCAGGAAGCTGCTCGGAGAAACATGCAGGGCTTGGCGAGCGAGCAGAGCATCTACAACCTCAGCAACCGGATGCTCGAGCTGGAAGTCATCCCCGCCTGCCGGCACTACGGCCTGGGCCTCATTCCCTGGAGCCCGCTTGGGGGCGGCCTCCTGGGAGGAGCCTTGGAAAAGGCCAAGGCAGGCCGAAGGACGGACGAGAATCTGGCCAAGCAGGTGGAAAAGCATCGGAAGGCCCTCACTGCATATGAGGAGCTCTGCCGAAAGCTGGGTGCCGCCCCGGCAGAGGTCGGGCTTGCATGGCTCCTTGCCAATCCCGCGGTCACGGCGCCCATCATAGGGCCGCGCACCGTGGAACAACTCGAGGGCGCGGTGCGTGCCACCGACATAGTCCTGGATGCGGAGGCGCGCGCAAAGCTCGACGAGATATGGCCGGGGCCCGGTGGAGAGGCCCCCAAAGCCTACGCGTGGTAGGATGAGGAAAAAGGCACACCAATGGAATTGAAAAGCAGCAAAGTGGCGATCATCGGCGCCGGATCGGTCGGCGCCACGCTGGCATACAATCTTGCCCTCAAAGGCGCGGTGACCGAGATCGCGCTCATCGACTCGAACCGGGAAAAGGCCGAGGCCGAGATCCTCGACATCAAGCAGGGCGCGTCGCTGGGCAGACCCGTGAAAATCGAGTCCACCGAATACGCGGCCTGCCGCGACTGCGGCATCACCATCATCACGGCGGGAGCCCGGCAGCGGCCCGGGGAAACGCGCGTGGATCTCCTGGAGCGAAACGCCGGCATCGTGAAGAGCATCGTGCACTCGGTGATGGAAGCCGGATTCCAGGGCATCTTCCTCCTCATCACCAATCCCGTGGACGTCCTCACCTGGGTCACCTTCACGGAAAGCGGATTCCCCGCATCGCGCGTCATCGGCAGCGGCACCACGCTGGATTCGGCGCGGCTGCGGGAGTTCGTGGCCAGGCGGTGCCGCGTGAATCCAAAAAACATCCACGGGTACGTGCTGGGTGAGCACGGAGACACCTCGTTCCCCGCATGGTCGCTTCTCACCATCGGCGGGATCCACCTCGACGAGTTCTGCCCCGTATGCGGAGCGTGCGAGGACCTGCCTGACTTCAAGCGCAACGCGGCCGATCAGATACGCCAGACCGCCTACAAGATCATCGAGGCCAAGGGTTCCACCTGTTACGCAATCGCACAGGCCGCGTCCTTGATCGTGGAGTCCATCGTGCGCGACGAGAGACGCATTCTTCCCGTGTCCACGGTGCATGTCGACTTCAGAGGCATCAAGAAGACCGCGTTCAGCTTCCCCACGATCGTCGGCAGGGACGGGGCGTCCCAGGTGCTGGACTACAGGCTTCCCCCCGACGAAGAGGAAAGCCTCCTTGCATCGGCGCGGTTCGTAGCGGAGAACATCGCAAAAGCCGGATATTAGATGGCGCCGGGAACGACCGGCTTCCGATAAGAATAGGGATGGTGAATTTCATTCACGAGGATTTCCTGCTCACCACACGGGCCGCGCGACGGCTGTACCATGACCACGCGGCGCGAATGCCCATCTTCGATTTCCACTGCCACCTCCCTGTGAAGGACATCGCGGAAAACAAGTCCTTCCCCAACCTCACCGAGGCATGGCTGGGAGGAGACCACTACAAGTGGCGCGCCATGAGGGCCAGCGGCGTGGCCGAGAGGCTGATCACCGGAGACGCCCCTGACAGGGAAAAGTTCATGGCATGGGCGGCCATAGTGCCCTCCACCGTCGGCAACCCGCTCTACCACTGGACGCATCTGGAGCTGGCGCGCTATTTCCGCGTTTCGCGTGTGCGTCTGGGCCCCGACACGGGATCGGCAATCTATGACACGTGCTCGGCGCTTCTTTCGAGCAAAGAGTACCGGGTGCGCTCCCTGCTCACCATGATGAACGTCAAGGTCCTTGCCACGACTGATGATCCGGTCGATTCCCTGGAGCATCATGCGACCCTCCGAGCCGATCCCACATTTCCCGTCACCGTGGTGCCCACGTTTCGGCCCGATGCAGCCATGGCGGTAGACAATCCACCGGCATTCAATGCATGGGTGGCGAAGCTCGGCCAGGCAGCCGAGGTGGATATTCGGGTGTGGCGGGATTTTCTGGAGGCCTTGCGCAAACGCCACGACTATTTCCACGCGCACGGCTGCCGGGCTTCGGACCATGCATGGGAAGAGCCGTACGCGGAAGAGTGCCCGCAGGAGGAGGTGGACCGGATTTTTCAGTCAGCGCGAGCCGGCGTCGGCGTAAGTACTCCGGAGACGCGCGCTTTCAGGTCGGCGCTCATGGTCGAGCTGGCCCGGATGAATGCGGAAAGGAACTGGGTCCAACAGCTTCACATCGGCGCTCTGCGGGACATCAATGCCCGCGCCCTCGGTGCCCTGGGGCCCAACACGGGGTTCGACACCATTGGAGACCTTCCCATCGCCCGGCCTCTTGCCCGATATCTGAATCGACTGGAAACCGACGGCCTGCTGCCGAAAACGATCCTCTACTGCCTGAACCCCGCGCACAACCCCGTTCTTGCCGCCATGATCGGCGGATTCCCGCAAGACAACATCCGGGGCAAGATGCAGTTCGGTCCCGCCTGGTGGTTCAACGACCAGCGTCATGGGATGGAAGACCAGCTGAGGGCCCTTGCCGACATGGGCCTCCTCGCCCGGTTCGTGGGCATGGTCACTGATTCCCGCAGCTTTCTCTCGTTCCCCCGCCACGAATACTTCCGCCGGATCCTCTGCGAAATGCTGGGCCTCGGCGTCCAGCGGGGCGAAATTCCCGCGGACTTCAGCCTCCTTGGGGGAATTGTGCGGGACATCTGCGGCAACAACGCGGAAGAGTTTTTCGCGCTCCCGCAGAAAACCGCCGCAGCCTCCTCCTCCCTTACCGGCCGGTAAGGCCCTGACGCATCAGGGCCTTCACATCTCCGTGGTCGGCCAGGTACTTTGCCGCTTTCATGAACCGGCTCAGGTCGCCGCCGCAGCGCAGCGCCCAGTACGCGCGCAGGAGAGGAATATCGTCCGAATAGAGCCTGTAAAGGGCAAGGTAGGCGTTGTTCAGCGGTATCTTGTCGAAGCCCTTGTATGCCGTGGAAAACCGGCTCTTGAAATCCCCGATAATTTCCGCTTTTCGCGCGAGCTTTTCCATTCGCGTGTCCGGTCCGCCGTAGAGACTCTCGAGCTCGCGGGCCAACGATTGGAGAAGCGAAATGAAAATCTGCGACTTTTCGTCCTCGGTCACTGCCGCTCGATACTCGTCCGAGTCTACGCCATACCTGGCGCGGAGCCACTCGAACGCGCCTTCGTTGCCCACGAAGGTGGCGAGCTCCTCGTTAAACTGCGGCTGCCCGTTGACGAACAGCGTAGCGTGGGTCTGCTCGTGAATGATCAGGGAGGCGAGCTCGAAGGGTGAGTATTTCTTCATGAACGAGTACAGCGGGTCTTTCGTGAAGCCGAGGGTGCTGAAAGCGTCCACGGAACGGATGATGACGTCGTAGCCTTCCTTCTTCAGGCGCGCCGCCTCCGCCTCTGCGTCGGCCCGCTCGTAGAATCCCTTGTAGGGAAGCTTTCCGAGGAAAGGGTAGCTCCAGAGATACGGCGTGAAGGAGTCCGCGTCACAGGCGGACACCACGTCGACCAGATGGTCCCGGTCGATGTCCTTGTACCGCGTGTAGTTCTCATTGTTCCTGAGCCCCACCTCCCCCACCGCGAAGCTCTTGATCTCGCTCACGCGCAGCAGGAAATCCCGCGTGTCCGCGGGAGTGGCGGAGGATTGCAGAAGGGCCTGCACGGGCTGCGTGCCGGAGCTGTATCGCAGAAGATACTCCCCCTGCTTCACCAGGTAATCCAACTGGGTCGCGCAGCCGGAAAGGAAGAGGACGCTGGCAGCAGCCATGGCGACGAGGGAGGTCACGATCCTAAGATACGCCCGGCAGCGCGCGCGCATCTACTCTTTGCCCAGGAATGCCTCGATGATGTCCCGATCAGCCAGGAGGCTCGCGCTCGGCCCTTCCCGGAACAGCCGCCCGTGGGAAAGGACAAGGGCGTGGTGCGAAATGCGCAGCGCCTGGCGCGCATTCTGCTCCACGAGCAGAATTGAGGTGCCGGATCTGTTGATGGCCTCGATGATCGCGAAGAGGGAGGCAACGAGAAGGGGAGCCAGGCCCATGCTCGGCTCATCAAGGAGGAGGAGCCGCGGGCCGCTCATGAGCGCGCGGCCTATGGCCAGCATCTGCTGTTCGCCTCCGCTCAGGCTGCCCGGCAGCCTGGCGGCGGCGCGCGGCCAGGCTGGGGAAAAGCCCGTACACCCGCTCGAGGTCCGCGCGGATGGAGGGGTCGCCGCGCCGGGTCCATGCGCCCAGCTCGAGATTTTCCTGCACGCTCAGGGGACCGAGGATCGCGCGGCCTTCAGGCACCTGCACGAGACCGGCGCGCACGATCCTGTCGGTCCGCCGCCCGATGAGCTCCTCTCCGCGGAAACGGGCGCTTCCCCCCGACGCGCGCACCAATCCGCTCAATGCATGAAGCGTCGAGCTCTTGCCCGCGCCGTTCGCGCCGATGAGCGCGACGATCCGGCCTTCCTCCACCATGAAGGAAAAGCCGCGTACCGCCTGGATGCCGCCATAGTGAACCTGCAGGTCCTTTACCTCGAGCAGGGCCACGGTCAATCCCTCCCCAGGTATGCTTCGAGCACCTGCGGGTCCCTCGTGACCTCGGCGGGGGATCCCTGCGCGATCTTCCTGCCGAAATTGAGAACGAGGATCTGATCGCAGACCTCCATGATCAAGTCCATATGATGCTCGACGACGATCAAGGTGAGGCCGGCCGCTTTCAACTCGAGAACAAGCCTGCCAAGACGGGCGGTCTCCACCTCGTTCATTCCGGCCGCCGGCTCGTCGAGGAGGAGAAGGCGCGGGCGGAGGGCCAGGGCCCGGGCGATCTCGACCCGGCGCTGGTCGCCGTAGGACAAGGTGCCCGCGCTCCGCTCGGCCAGGTCGGCCAGGCCGAGCCGGTCCAGGAGCGCCATCGACTCTTCCAGAGATGCCCTCTCCTCCCGGGCTTCACGGGGAAGGCGGAGCCAGGTGCTCAGAAGGTCGGTGCTGATGTGTGCGTGATGACCGACGTGGACATTTTCCCGTACGCTCATTTCGGCAAAGAGCTGGATGTTCTGATAGGTGCGCCCGATGCCCGCGCGAGCGATAAGGTGCGCAGGGCGCCGCTGGATCTCCCTGCCCTGCCAGACGATGCGGCCCGTACTGGGGGCGTCCAGCCCCGAAACGAGGTTGACGAGAGTCGTCTTGCCCGATCCGTTGGGGCCGATCAGCCCATAGATCCGCCCTTCCTCCACGTCGAAGCTCACACGGCTGAGGGCTTCCAGGCCTCCGAAAGAGCGGGTGACATCGTCGAGAATAAGGAAAGGATTCTCCGCAGGCGATCCTCGGGCGGCCAGGCCCGGGAACGCCGGGTCTCCGGGTGCGCGCGAGGAGGCGACGGAGAGCTTCGACCTGCGCCGCCCTGATGCCTGACCGAAGGCAGCGACCAGTCCTCCGGGCATGAAAATGATGACCAGGAGGATGGCAAGGCCGGAGAGGATGTTCGGAAGCTGGGCAAAACCCTTCAGGAAACCGATCGAGGCGCCCAGGCCGTCCCGGAGGAGAATGGGCAGCGCGGTCAACAACCCCGCGCCGAGCAGCGGTCCGAACCACTGACCGGCGCCGCCCAGAACGGCGAAGCTGAGGATGTCGACGGCACGTGTGAACCTGAAGTCGCCGTTGTCCAGCGATCCCACGCTGTGCGCGTAAAACGCCCCTGCGGCGCCGGCGATCAAGGCGCTCATGAGGAAAGCCAGATTCCGGTAGGCGACGATGTCGATGCCCAGGGTGGACGCCGCACGCGGGTTTTCGCGGAGAGCGCGGAACGCGCGGCCCGTCCTTGACGGGGACATCGACCAGAAGAGGTAGCTCAGGAGCAGCAGCAGCAGGAAGATCATCCAGGTCTGCGCCTGGTGCATGGCCTCGTAGGGAAAGCCCGTGGAGAGGTTCGCCCCCGTGGCCCCGCCCGTGAGATCGGGAAGGAGCACGATGAGGATGCGCACCACCTCGCCGAAACCGAGGGTGCAGATGGCAAGGTACACGTCGGTGAGCCGGAGCACGGGCAGCCCGATGACAAGGGCAACAAGGCCGCAGACAAGGCACGGCCGCGGGTATGGAGAGGGCGAGGGGCAAGCCCGCCTTGACGGCGAGGATGGCGGAGGTGTACGCGCCGATGGCCATGAAGCCGGCATTGGCAAGGGAGAGCATGCCGGGCGTGCAGCGTTGACGAAAGCGCTCAGTGCGAGGACGGCGTTGATGAGAAGCCGGTCGAGGTCCGCCGGATTGCGAACGCTAATGAGCAGGCGTCCAGCTGCACAGGATCGGCGGTGCCAATGGCCCAGGGGAGGAGGAGCGCACGGAAAATCCCGCTCGGCTCATGCGCGGTCCGCTGCAGCTTCGGCCCAGGATGCCGTTCGGCCGCACCAGGAGAATCAGGAAGAGGATCAGGAACGCGATGGCATCCTTGATGTCGCTTCCGCCGGGCAGATAGGCGATGGCGAAGGTCTCGACGAGGCCCGAGGATCAGGCCGCCCAGCGACCGCCCCTTCGATGTTGCCCATGCCGCCCAGGATGACGACGGCAAGCCCGCGAAGCTCGATCTGCGCGCCCATGCCCGGGGCAATGTTGTTCGTGAGGAGGCCCACGAGGATGCCCGCCGCGCCGGCGAGGGCCCCGGCCACCAGGAATGTGACGAGACCACGGCAATCGACGTTGATCCCCAGCAGGCGGGAGGCATTCAGGTTTGCCGCGATGGCCCGTGATGGCCTTGCCCATGCGCGTCCGCCGGATGAAAAAGCCGAGCGCGAGCCGCCAGGACGACCGCGGCGACGACGATGAGGATCTGCGCGCGGCTCACGCGAAGCCCCCCGGTGCCGCCCAGGAAAAACGGGCGGGGATCGAGCACGCTGTCGGGGAACCGCCGGGTGTTCACGCCGAACACCGCCTCCGCGATGCTCACCATGATGAGGGACGCGCCGATGCTGCTGATCATGGACGCCAGGCGGTCCGAGCCCTCGCGCCGCAGGGGCCTGAAGGCCAGGAGCTCGAGGAGGAGCGCGATCCCCGCGCCGGCCAGCATGGAGACGGCCAGCCCGGCGGGCAGCGGCAGGTTGAGCTGCGCCATGACGAGCCACCCCGCGAAGGCGCACCACATGAAGGTGGCCGCGTGCGCGAGGTTGATGATGTCCAGGACTCCGAAGATGAGCGTGAAGCCCATGGCGTAGACCGCGTAGAGCGCGCCGCGGGACACGCCGTCCACGAGTTCTGAGCAAGGAAGACGGGATCGGCGAGGAGCGTCAGGTCCACGCCGGTGCGGCGCTACTGGAACAGGACGAAACGGCCGTCCTTGACGGTCAGCGTGACGCTGGGATGCACGGGGTCGCGGTTCTCGTCGAAGGAGAAACGTGCCCAGGGCGCCGTCGAGATTGCGGATTCGCGCAAGGGCGTCGCGGATGGCGGCGCGGTCCGCGGAGCCGGCGTTCTTGATCGCGGTGGCAATGATGTAGAGGCCGTCATAGGCCTGGGCCGCGAACTGGTCCGGGATCAGCGCCGTACTTCTCCCGGTAGGCCATGACGAATGACCTGCTCTTCGGCGCGGCGCTGTCGATGAACCATGCGCTTCCCACGATGAGCCCTTCGGCGGCCGCAGCCTGCATTCTTGAGCACGTTCGGGCTGTTGAACCCGTTGCCGCCGACGATGGGCTGCGTGATGCCGATCTCACGCGCCTGCTGGAGGATGGGGATGGCCTCCCCGACCAGGGAGCTGAGGACGAAGATGTCGGGCTTGCGGGCATTCAGCTTGCTGAGCTGCGTGCGGAAATCCGAGTCGCCCTTGCTGTAGCTCTCCGTGGCAACGAGCTGGATGCCGAGCTTGCTGCAGCGCTGCCTTGAAGACGTCCGCCTCGCTCTTGCTGAACTCGTTGGTGGCCTCGTAGAGCAGGGCCGCCTTCTGCGGGATGGAACTTCGCCTTGACTGCGGCAAGGGTGCCCGGGATGACACCTGACTGCAGAAGGCTGTCGCGGAAGACGAAATTGCCCATGGCCGTGATGCCGGTCGCCGTGTTGCTCGTTCCCAGCACCGGCACGCCGGCCTTCTGCGCGACAGGGTCCGCGGCAAAGGCCGTGCTGCTGAGCGTGGGTCCGATGATGGCGGAGACTTTCTCGTCGTTGATCAGCCGGGTGAAGACGCTGATGCCTTCCTGCTTGTCCGCCTTGTCGTCCATGAAGATCAGGCTGACCCTGCGTCCCGCCGAGGAACTGCGTGCCGTTCATCTCGGCCGCCGCCAGCTCGAGGGCGCTGCGGATCGAGAGCCCATAGGCGGATTGTCGCCCGTGAGGGTCTCCACGGCGCCGATCTTGATCTCGGACGGAAGGGGCGCCGCGGACAGGACGGTGACGACGGACGCAAACACGCCAACCAGTGCTGCCAATAGTGTTCGTTTCATGTGCTGGAATTTCGGTACAGACGCGGGGTTTGTCAAGCTGGGAGTCCCAGCAGGCAAACAACACGTCCGCGAGTTCCTCGTCGGACCCGATGCGGTCGTCACCAGGGTGCGCTATCAGGACCCCAGCTCCGGCACAATCGGCGAGTTCGTCCCCAGCCAGGATCAAATGAAGCCGCAGGCCGGGCATGGGGGCTTCCTCCGCTCCGAAGAGCCGCGCGGAGATGGCCAAGTACTATACCGGCAAGCAGGACGTGCAGGTGGAGGCGGGCAGCTTCACGGCCGACCACTATCTCTACACCGATGAATCGGGCAATGGAACCGCTGAGAGCTGGGTAAACGAGAAAGTGCCCGGCTACATGGTGAAGTCCATCTACACGAACAAGAAGAACAACCAGACCGCAACGGGCGAGCTGACGCAGATCGAGAGAGGGGTCACGACTACCCTCAATTCATACTGAAATGAGCGCCGATATCAGCTCCTGGTTCCCGGGGCGGCGGTGCTCTGCCCCGACGGGTTTGTTTTTCGCGCCAGCATTTCCACCGCCTTGATGAGCTGAAGATCGCTGCCGGAGAGAAATGCTTCCCGGGTCATGTTCCTGAGAGATGAAGGGGTCATCATTTCCGCATCGGGTTTCAGCTCGATCCGTGTGTCCGGCATGATGCCCTTGTGCCAGATCGTGCTGCCCTGGGGAGTGAGCCATTCTTCGACTGCCAGCAGAATCTGGGAGCCGTCGGAAAGCCGGAACATCTGGAGCACGGTTCCCGTCCCGAAGCTCGTCTCTCCGGCAACAGCCGCCCGCTCCTGGCTCTGCAGGGCGCCGGCAACGATCTCCGCGGCGCTTGCCGTCCCTCCGTCGATCAACACCACCAGCGGGAGGGAGGGAGCGATCCCGCCCGGCGTGACATGATCAGGACGCACGACGCCCCTGGCATCTTTTTCCAGAAGGACTTCCCCCGAAGCGAGAAACTGGCTCGCCACCCCGATGGCCTCACTCAGCTGCCCGCCGGGGTTGTTGCGCAGATCCAGGACGGCACCGGGCAATCCCTGCCTCTGGATTTCCTCGAGGGCGGACTTGACGCCCGCCGTCACCCCTGCGCTGAATGCCGCGACGCGGAGGTCCGCGAAACGGGAACCGGGGATGAGCTGCCAGGAGACGTTGCTCACTCGTATTTCCGCGCGCACGAGAGGCACATCGAATGTCGTGCCTGACCGGGGGTCGAGGATGGAGAGAGTGACCGTGCTGCCGGCTGGGCCCCATGATCCGTTCGGCCAGTTGATCGATGGGAAGCTGGGAGACGTCCCTTCCCTCCACCTTGAGGATCTGCTGCCCGGAATGAAGCCCAGCCGCGAAAGCCGGCGAGTTGTCCAGCGGCGCGACGATGGTCGCTTTTCCGTTTCGCGTTGCGATCTCGAGACCGACGCCGACGTACGTGCCGCGCAGGAGCGAACGTTCGGCCTGCACCATCCGCGGCGTGAGGAACCTCGAGTGGCCCGTGTCGCCGAGGGCATCGACCATGCCCTGGATGGCTCCATAGGTGAGCGTTTCGCTCTGCACCGCGGGTCGGTCCACGTAATTCTGATCGATGACGTTCCACGCCTCGCGGATCAACGAATCATTCAGCGCCACAAGTGACGAGATCGAGGGCGGATCTTTCGTATTCAGCGAGCGTTCGACGGTAAAGCCTGCCAGAAATGCGATTGCCAGGATGGAAAGGGCCGCTGCCGGGATGAAAAGCCTGCGTTTGGATCCGGACATGGATGACACACTCCTTCACGGCCCTCTGCGGGGCCGCCCGCGACATGGATAAATAATAGGGGCGCGGGCGCTCGAAGGCAAAACTTGCTGCCTTGCCTTGACGCGGCTCGCACGCATTCCTACAATGACAAGATGCGATGCGCGTCCTGCCTCCTGATCGCTCCGCGTCTCGCTTGCCGCGAGCCGCATAGAGCCTGAATGAAGAGCTACCGGATCGCCTTGATCTTCAATACCTACACCGATTCCGTGCCCGATTCCCGTGCCGATCGCGGCAGCATCAGCGATCTCCGGCTGATGATCCGCCGCATGTCCCGCGCGCTGCGCTCGCTGGGGCATACAGTCACCGCGGTACCGCTGGCCAATGACCTTTTTGCGTTCCAGAGAAGGCTCATGCGCCTGAAACCTGACGTCGTCTTCAATCAGTATGACGACGTGGTGCACGGCGCTCTCTACGAGATGCGGGTCGCCACCCTCGTGCGGATCATGGGATTCCCCATGACCGGCAGTCCCGCGCTCGGCCTGGGTCTGAGCCGCTACAAGTACATGAGCGCAAGCCTCCTGCAGGGGGCGGGCATCCCGATCCCTCCGTACACGCGCCTGCTGGAGAGACTGGGAGACATCGACAAACACGAGTGGCGGTATCCGCTCATCGTCCAGCCCAGCCAGGAGCACGCCGGCATCGGGACGGACCGCGATTCGGTAGTGCGGAGCAAAAGCGCGCTGCGCGCGAAGGTGCGCGATATCCTTTCCACCTACCGTCAGCCCGCGCTGGCCCAGCAATTCCTGCCGGGGCGCGAATTCAATGTCGGGTTCGTCGGGGGAAAGAAGCTGCGTGTGCTTCCGCTGGCGGAAGTCGACTACTCGCGCCTGCCTCCCGACATCCCCCCGATCATGTCCTACGCATCGAAATGGATGGAAGATACCGTCGAATACCAGAAAACGCGCGTGATCTGTCCGGCCCGCGTGGAAGACGGCCTGGCGGCGTCAATCGCGGATACGGCCGTGCGCGCCTTCCGCGCGGTGGGAGGCTGGGGGTACGGCCGGGTGGACATCAGGCTGGACGAGGACTCCGTGCCGCGCGTCCTGGAGGTCAACTGCAACCCCCTCCTGGACGCGGGTGTGGGGCTCGCCAGGTCCGCGAAGAAAGCAGGCATCCCCTACCCCGAGCTGATGCAGCTGATCATCAAGGCGTCCTTCGAAGGCCCGCCGTTCGATCTCGATCTCCCCATCTATTTTACGCAGGGCCGAAAAGCCAGGTCGGCTCAATGGAGCCCCGCATGAGCAAGGCGGGCAGGCTCTCGCCCGGCTGCGGTACTCCGCTAGCCTGTCAGCCTGCCTGTCGTCGCATATTCGATGGCGAGAGAGATCAGCATCGCCACGGTGTCCAGGGTCTTCTCCGCCCCCTGGCTGCGGGGATAGAAAAGCTTCAGCGATGACGCGCGTGTCTCCAGTTTCTTGAAGATCGCCTGCACTTCCTCTTCCTCGAGCCCGGACCACCTCACCGTGCGTTTCACCAGGCCCGCCTGGTGGCGGCGGAAGATCTCGTAGGCGGGAATCGGGGTGTTGGTGCGCGCCGGGGGAAAGACCTCGCGAAGCTTGTCATCCACGTATCCCTGGGCAGCGGCGCGCAGGCGTTTGGCTTTCTGCCCGTAATGCTCCGCAAGGAGAATACGCATTGATGCAACGGGGCGCGCCAGCCGTTCGCGAAACCGTGGAGGCGGGACCTGTCCGATCTCCTTCGCAAGAGCATCCACGTACTGGAGCTTGCGGATGGCGGGCCAGTTGCGATAGAGCCTCCTCCATCCCGATCGGGGCGTCAGCCAGACGGCGAATGTCTCCGCGAAATCCTCATCGGGGTGTTTCTGCGCGTAGGTTCGACCGAGCCCGTACGCCTCGATGTGCCTGACGAACTGCCTGCTCCAGCGCTCGGGGCGGAAATCTTCGCGATAGGGCCTGGTGAAGACGCCGAAGATCGTGCGCCATTCCTCCCTTTCCCAGAGACGATAGGCATAATTGAGCGCGTGCCCTGCCTCGTGGCGCAGGAGCTTCATGATGTCGGTCTCGTCCTCGATTTCCCCGGTCTGCTCTTTCTCGAGCCGGCGCAATTTCGGGTCCGCGAGGTAGAACGGGATGCCGATGACCGGCACCCTGTCCGGGCATCCCCAGCCGTCGGTGAGGTAGAAATCGGGCTTGAAGTCGATCCGCTTTGCGTCGAGCTCCTTGTGCAGGCGGCGGGTAAAGGGCTCCAGGAAGGAGCCCTCGATCTGCAGGGACAAGTCCGAGATCCGCGTGTTGAGCAGCTCGAAGCGGACGGTATCCCACCCCTGCACAATGGAGATGATGTGTTCGTCACCCATGGCCGGATCGGGTGCCTTCCCGGCACCCGTGCCATCCTATCGCGAAACGTGCGGTTGAGGAACAGCCGGGAATGCCGGTCGGCCCCCGGGGAGCCCCGATCCCGCCTACGCCGATTGGCGGACCGCCGCGGTCCTCAAAGCGGCTTTTCGCAGGGGAACGATCATCTGCGTTCTGATTATTGAGGGGAATCGACCGCGAATGAAGGTCGGCCTGTCACGACCCGGAGCTGAGCCCAGATGTCGTCGCGGAAGATCTTCATCCCCGCCACGACCTCACCGTTTGGGCTCCCATTCAGAACTACGATCTTCGTCTCAAATCCTCCTTCTTTTGTAACGTAGTTATATTAACTCTGTTACAATTAAGATAAAAAAACTCGCCTGTCCTCAGGCCGCGCTCAACTCTTCCGATTGCCGCCAGCTGCGTAAAAGCTCATGAAAACTTCGCGAAGCGTCTCCTTGCTCATCCCTTCAGCGGGCGGGAGCACGCCCGACATCATGAGGGACGAGAATCCATGAAGCATGGTCCAGCCCATCATCGCCCCATATCTGGGATCCACGGGGATTTCACCCTCTTGAGCCATTTTCTGCAGCGCATCCCGTGCGGCACGATATGTATAGTAGAGGACCGGATGGTCGGCCCTGCTTTCCTCCCGTTCGTCCAGCGGTGCTTCGAAAACAAGTCGGTAGAGGTTGGGATTCTTCTCGGCAAAATCCAGGTATTCGCAGCCGAGGGCGCTCAGGAACTCCGGCCCGGGAAGATCATGACTGATTGCGCGTATTTTTCGATTGAGCAGCTCAACGGCCCTGAGCCGCAAGGTACGCAGGAGCTCGCCCTTGCTTGAGAAGTAGTGATAGATCGCTGTTGCGCTCACGCCCACCCTGCCGGCCAGGTCGCGCATGTTGATTCCCTGGTAGCCAGAGGTGATGACAACCTTTTCGGCTTCTTCGAGGATACGATTCGGAAGATCGATATTTGCCGCTCTTGTCATGGTTGATCCTTGTTAACCATGTTATTTTAACATTGTTAATGCTATTTGTCACCAACAATCTTCAGAAAAAGAGAGGCCGTGGCGAGCCTGACGGCCGCCTTTACTCTTGTCCGGCGCCGGGCCATGCGGTAGAACAGGGATGGAATGAGATTCCGGCCATGCCGCCACCCCATCGCACTTACTTGATCGAGAAACCCAGTCTCTGAGCCTGCTCCCGGACCGAGCTGAGGATCGCCGCGTCCAGAGTGCTCTTTTCCGCCGTGTTCTTTGTCGCAAAGGCCAGCCAGGCGCGCCTTTTCTCGTTCGCCATGTTGATTTTCGACTGGAGCTCGGTCCTCTTGTTCGTCAGCTCGCGCACGTACTGCTCCTTCTGCGCGAGGGTCATTTTCCTCATCTCCGGAGGAAGCTCTTCGTCCTTCAGCGCTCCGAGGCTGACTTGCCTGCTCGTCACCGCGTCCACGAGATCCCATCCTGAGTTCGAATAGGCGCCCTGGGCCTTGGCGACGGACCGCTGAACAGTTGCCTCCTGTCCCATTGATGCGGCATTTGTGTCCTGCGCCTCCTGCCGGCTCTTCAGCGCCTCACCCTTGCTTCCATAGCCGATGTACGTCCGGTTCAGCTCGTTCCCGAAGCTGACGATGTCCTTGTCGTACGGGGTATCGATTGCGACGACCACCTCATCCTGGTCGATGCTCATGTACCTGCCGTCGGCGCGATCAGCTCCGTCTTTCCAGAACGTCGCAACTCCCTCGTCGAAGCTGCCGCAGAAGATCGTATTGACGACGATGCCCTTCTTGATCGCCCGTGCGCAGGATGCCGCGTAGGGGACGGGTCCCTGCGTGAAGGGCTCGTTGCCCGCGATGTAGATCACTTTCAGCACGTCCTTCGCGCGGCTCCACGAAAGCTTCTCCGCCGCCCTGTCGATGACCATTCCACAGTATTCGCTTCCCCCGTCCGTGGTGAGCTGAAACAGCTCCTCGGATATCCTGTCGAGGTCCGTGGTCAGGTCGGACACCATGCGGAGATACCCTTCAGACCCCGAGAGTCCGTCATTCCCGTATTCGAAAAGCGCCACTTCCAATACGGGGGCCTTCCCGTTTCTCCTGGCGCGCGCCAGCTCATTCACCACCTTCCAGAGCTGACTTTTCGCCTGCCCGATAAGGCCGTCCATGGAATTGCTCGTATCCAGGAGAATCGCCAGCTGGATCCGGTCTTCTCCAATCGCCAGGCCGGCGGTCGCGAGAAGCAACACAAGGGTGATCAGGATCACGCGTCCACGGTACCCCGTGGAATTGCTGCGTCCACGGTACCCCGTGGAGTTTGTTCGAATAAGAAACTCGTGCATGGTAGGCTCCTTTCACTATCGAGCCTATCCCCGGGCTGAGATCCGATTGCCACCCACGCGAAAAAAATACGTAAAAAAACCGTAAAACGAGCGTGCGCGGGGTACTGGACGACTACGGCAGACGGAGTCCGCTCCAAGCGGCCAGAGCGGTACTCCGCACCGCGGCGCCCGAAATCCGCGGGGTACCGCGGCGCCCTATCGCGAGCCGCCCTCTGCCATGGCCTTCATCGTCTCCAGGAGCTGTGCCCACATTTTTTCGGAGTGTTCCTTCATTGCCAGGGTGGCGATATTCTCGTGCTGGAGAACGACGCGCACCCCTCCTTTCTCTTTGGTGAGCCGAAACGTGAGCAGATTGTGCGTTGAATCGTCCTCCGCTGTGCCAGATGCGGTGCTCCAGTGCGAGTACTGGAGAAGAGAATTCTTCTCAACGCGTTTGATCATGCCCCTGTCTTCGAATGGTTTCCCTTCCCACATACCCTTCCAGGCAATGGGACTGCCGACTTTGAAATCGCTTTCGACGGTCGATCCCCAGAAAAGCTTGCTGGTCTCGGCCGGATTCACCAGCAGTTTCCATACGTCCTTGATATCGGCGGCAATGACGGTCTCCACCGCCAGAGAATATCGGGCTTCGGCCTGTGATGACATGACGCTCCTCCGTTCGATTGGTATTTCCCACCCGCTATAAACTACTGTATTTTCATGCCAGGCACTTTGTAAAAACGCGACATTAAGTGAGCAGAATCCGCGGACTACCGCGATGCAGAATCCGCGGATTACCGCGATGCAGAATCCGCGGACTACCGCGATGCAGAATCCGCGGATTACCGCGATGCAGAATCCGCGGATTACCGCGATGAGGAGGCGATGCGCGTAACCCCCCGTGATCCGTCAAAAGGCATCCTCGATTTCTCTTCGGCGCTCACCTGGTTCACGCTGCACCGGCATGCACCTGCTTCCGACCTGCAATCATGGATAGAAAGCTACTGGGTCGTCGAGTGGGACCTCCCCGAGGGGCACTCGCATCGACAGACCAACTTGTCCCACTCGAGCATCAACGTGGCCATAGAGCCGGAGGGCGCTTTCCTGTACGGAGTACCCGCGCGCACTTTTGTGAAGACCATTGCGGGCAAGGGACATGTGTTCGGAATCAAGTTCCGCCGGGGGGGTTCTTTCCGTACTTCGGCAAGCCGGTCAGCGACCTGACAGGAAAATCAATTCCGTTTTCCGGGGTGTTCGGGAACGACGGTCGGGTATGGGCGCGTGCCATGGCCGCGGCTTTCCGCGACGAGGAGCGGGCGGCCCTTGCGGACTCGTTCTGGCGCCTTCAACGCCGCGCCTTGGCCTCGCACTTCTCCGAGGGCCCCTCCCTGTCGACGCTGGCTGCTGAGCGCATCATGAACGATCGTTCCATTCTTACCGTGGCGCAGGCGGCCCGGCAGACGGGAGTCGATGTACGTGCCCTGCAGCGGCTCTTCAGTCGGGAAGTGGGCACAGGCCCCAAGGAGGTCATTCGCCGCATCCGGCTCCAGCAGTCCGCCGAACGCCTCGCAAGCGAACCCCGCCTGTCCTGCGGCGAGCTTGCCCTCGAGATGGGGTACTTCGACCAGGCCCACTTCGTCCGTGATTTCAAGGCTGTTGTCGGCGTGCCTCCAGATGCGTATAGACGCCGTCAGCCGAGGAACGATTCCGCCTGACCTTCGCACAACGCCCATTTCCCTCTTGCTCGATGGTCATAAGGGAAATACATTTCACATTGTGAAACGAATGAAAACGACGCCTCCAAAGACCGCGCGGAAACCCCGGGTTGCCCTGCGCCTGCCCACGGGAACGATCCACCGCTCCATCCATCTGCTGCGCACAGCGCTCGAAGAACTGGGCGCCCGCATGGCCCTCCGGGAGGTGGAGCGCATCGGCATCATCATCAACCAGGCAATGACCGCCCAGGCGCGGAGCTTCCACACTCCCGAGCACGTGTTCGACCTGGTCGAAACAGGAAATCCCTACACGACGCTGGCTGCCCTGTTTCATGACCTCGTCTATTACCACGTCGACCATGGGTTCATCCCCCAGATCGCCGAAGCGGTGGAGTCGAGCATCGAAATACGAGACGGCGCTTTATACGTTCGACCGGGTGCGGAGGCCGGCGACAGACAGCTCGCACTCTCCCTTGCGGTTTTCGGTTTCCAGCCTGGTCAGAAACTCGAGCCATTCGGCGGCATGAACGAGTTCCTGAGCGCACTGGTGATGAACAGGAAGCTCGCGGGCGCCGTCAGGGAAGAAGACCTCATACTATCCACCGCGTGCATCGAGGCGACGATCCCTTTCCGGATGCCCGGTGCGGATGGGGTGACCCCTGCCGATCATCTCGAGATGCGCCTCGAGACGGTGAACCGCGCGATGGGTCTGGGGCTCACGCGGGAGAGGATCCGGGCAAGGAGTACGGTGGGCCGTGAGCTTTGCGAACCGCGACGTGGCGAACTTCGGTGAGAAGGAGGTGACGCGCTTCCTCGACAATACGTGGAAGCTGCTGCCGGAGTCCAATCCCTCGCTGCGGACGCAGGGCGTGTATTCCATCAGAAGCTATCGCGTCGCCCTCCAGGGAATGGAAGGTTTCCTGCGAACGCTGGACCCGCGCACGATCTTTGCGCGCTATCGGGACACTCCGCCCGCGGAGGAGTATCGGCGGCTGGAGAAGCGGGGAGAGAGAAACGTGACTACCGCGCGCGCGTATCTTGGAATCAAGCTTTTGACCGCAGCGATTCTCGAAGCCCTCGCGGAGATCAGCGGCGGCGATGCGCCTGTCGCTCTTTTCATGGGGGACCTCGACGCACGGCAGAAGGGAAGCAAGCTGGACGACTATCTGCCCTCATACCGCCCTTCGGCGGATCTCCCGCTCGACCCGACTCTCCGCGACCTGCTGGCAAATGGCAGGGCAAGCGCCTCCCGCTTCGATCTGCAGAACTCCCCCCTCTCCCTCTTCATTTACCTCCACCTCGGCGCCGATGGGCTGCGTACGCACCTCGACGCTGCCCGCCGGGTCTTCGACGGCACACGGGCGCCCAGAGGCTTTCTGGATGCCCTCCCCTGGGAATATGATCGCCGCCATCGCGGAAGGCTGCGGCCATATGGCATTCACACGCAGCGAAGAACTCAAGGCTTACGCCCTCTCCCGGCGGCCCCGCGCATAGGGGGAGCCGCGCTTTTCGGCTGCGATTTCACCGCGGCGCCCGAATCCGCTGCCTGCCGCGGCGCGCTTCCGTTGCAGGCCTCCATGCACTATAGTGGTGACCATGGGCAACAGGACGGTGCTCGTCATCGAACATGATCCGCTGAACACGAAGCTCCTCCGCACGCTCCTCACTCTGGGGGGGTATCTCACCGTGGAAGCGGCAGACGCGGAGGACGGCATTCGCGCCGCGCGCGAGTGCTCGCCTGATTGCGTCATCATCGACGTGCGTCTGCCCGGATTGGACGGCATGCGGACAATCCAGATCATCAAGGAAGAGACCGCCCTGCGGGCGTTGCCGGTGATCGCGGTGACCCCGGACACGACGGACCTGAGGCAGGAGGCCATTCAGGCCGGTGGACGCCTACATCACCCGGCCCATCGCCACCTTTACGGGTATTCATGTAGTTGAGCGCGAGGTGCTTCGGCAGATTCCAGCCACAGGCTTTTATCATAGCATTGACCTCTACGAAGAGCTGGCAGGAGCCGGGCAGGTCGGTCTCCACCGGGTTGATGGCTCTTTGTGGCAGGATATAGAGAACACCGGAAGATATCAACCGGAGCCTGCACCGCCGTCTGCTGGCAGGCCGCAGCCCGTCCTGGGTAATAAGTAAGCAGGCAGAACTCGACAAGGACGTGCTCTGTCAGGACTGGGGCGTGATCGGCCCAGGTGCGAGGATCGGTGCAGGAGCGCAGCTTGCTCGCTGTGTCGTCTGGGAAAACGCGGTGATCCCAGCAGGAGCGCAACTGGCTGATCAGCTCATCACTGCCTTGAGTGGGTAAATACTGCTCGTTTCACTGCGGGCAGGAGAGTAAAAAGTATCCACGCAGGGCTTAATGACAACCATTCTCATCTAGCTGCCTACCACAGACACACAAGCCAGCATCAAGCTGAATCAGCTTCATAAACGCTGCGTCACCACCAGGCGCAGTTCGCATTCTGTACGTTTAGCAATATGTAATGAGCCAAGAAGAATAGGCAACATAA
>CAWGAC010000033.1:0-11309 GCA_963820435.1 uncultured Spirochaetota bacterium
CCCGGCTGTGGTCGAGTCAGCAACCACAAATACCTCGAAAATAGGAAAGGTGTCTTTCGCTTCGCTGGGACCCATAGAACTGGTTGACCGCATCATCACGGATGACGGCATTTCCGACTCGGACCGTAGGGCCCTCGAATTGAAGGGCGTCAAGGTCATCATCGCATAAAAGACTTCACCATTCCGCATCCGACGGGCCGCGGGGGGGGTTTACAGCTTGTTGATCTTCACCGCCTCGTTGGACCGGGAAAGCCGTTCCAGCGCTGAGTCCCCCCGCCGGATGAGATAGCTGATATAGAGGCTTTCGACGATGCACAGCTCCGCGACGCGCTTGGAGATCACCTCGCCCGTCAGGTGGCGCGAGAATGCCGCGGTGAGGAGGACAACGTCCGCGTGTTTCGCGAGGGGAGAGACGGGATAGTTGGTGATGAGGATCACGGTGGCGCCGGCCTTGCGTGGCCCGTCTCATCGCGTCCAGCACGGTGCGGCTCCGTGCCCGTGTGGGAGATGGCGAGAAAGACGTCGCCCTTCTGCAGGTGCTCGGCGAAGATGAGCTGCAGGTCAGGGTCCTCCGAGACATTGCAGTTCACCCCGATGCGGAGAAACCTCTGGCAGGCCTCCATGGCCACGAGCCCGGCATCACCGAGACCCGGCGAACACGATCCGGGAAGCCCCGAGGAGCACGTCCACTGCACGCTCGTATAGTCCTGCTGGGACGACGAGGTCGAAGGTATCGTTCAGGGCGTCCCGCGTCGCGTCGAAGACCTTCTTCACCACCGTGACGCAATCGTCGGTGGCGGCGATGCCCTCGTACTCGAACTTCCTCGACCGCCCATCCTCGGTGCCAAAGGCCGTTTTCAGCTCTGGGAAACCCTTCAAAGCCGAGCTTCTTGGAAAGCCTTACAATCGTGGCTTCGCTGCACCCCGCCCGCCCCGCCATTTCCACGATCGTTGAATCTTCCACATCGGCCGGGTTTTCAAGCAGGTAGTCGACGAGCTTGCGCTCAGCGCTTTTCAAAGTGTCGTACAGTGCGCGGATCTTGATGAGAACGCCGTGGGGAACGCGGTCGATATTCGCTTCATTCATAGTGTGCACGATAGACTTCCTTTCGAACTATTTCAATTTGCTCCCCGCGGCCCCTCCTCCCGGAGCAGGCGCATGACGAGGAGGTTTCTCTCCCGGATGACGGCCGCCCTGGCGCGGACTTCCTCGAACTCCATGTCCACGGTGAATGCGCGGCCGCTCAGCTCGGGAGAGGCAATGGATAAGAGCTTCAGCGTGGCCTTTGCGCACGCGTCGGGAGGCACGCTCTTTCCGGCCTCCAGCCACGTCCCGACGAATCCCTGCCATTCCCTTCCCTGGGGATGGGAAGCGATGCCCTCCGTCATGGAGGTGCGGACAAAGCCGGGATTGATGCAGAAGGTCATCACCCGAGACCCGGCCTGCTCGAGCTCCCGCGCGAGCCCCTCGGTGAACCGTACGACCGCCGCCTTCGAGGCGCCGTATCCGGAGCCGCCGAGGTTCACACCGTCCGCTCCTCCCCCGCCGTCCATCGTGACGATCACTCCCTCGTTTCGTGCCATCATGTGAGGAAGGACCGCGCGGCAGCAGAGCATCGTGCCACGCAGGTTGACGGTCACGTCGCGCCACCACAGTTCCGGGTCCGCCGACCAGACAGGTCCGATGCTCTGGAAGCTTCCCGCGTTCGCGAAGAAGACGTCGACCGCGCCGTACGCCGCCACGGCCGAGTCGACCAGAGCCTGCGACGGAGGCCGGATCCGTCACGTCTGCGGGCACGGCGATCCCTTCGCCGCGCCGTCCTTCCTCAGCAGTCCGATCGTTTCCTTCAGGAGCGCCTCCCGCCGCCCGCAGCACACCACCCGTGCCCCGGCGCGCCGCAAACCCCCGCGCAAGCTCTCGCCCGATGCCTGAGCCGGCGCCCGTCACGATCGCCGTTTTCCCTCGGAGGTCCATCGCACCGCCTCCGCTCTCTACCGGGAAGCCCCGTACCGTTTCTGGATGACCACATCCAGGGTGACGGCAAGCACGAGAATGATCCCGATAATGAAGGGCTGGAACATGTTGTTCACGCTCGCGATGGTCATGATCGTGTCGATCAGGAGCATGAACAGCGCGCCCATGAAGGCGCCCGAGGATCGTGCCCTTTCCTCCCGAGAGGCTTCCGCCGCCGATGATGACCGCCGTGATCACCTTCAGCTCGATGCCGTCCTGGATGATGCCGATAGCGGCGTTCGTCCCCGCCGCCTGCACGACGCCCACGAAGCCCGCGAGAAACCCCGAGATGACGAAGGTGACGAGGAGGACCCTGCGGGAATTGATGCCGGAAAGGTCCGCTGCCTTCCTGTTGGCGCCGATGTAGTACAACTGCCGGAAGTAGCGGGTTCTGCGCGAGCAGGAACGCGCCGATGAGACGATCACGATCATATAGTAGGTGGGAATCTGAAAACCCAGGACGAAAATCGAGCCGAGGTTCGGCACGCTCTGGGGCACAGGGATCGGGTTCTTTGCCAGCATGATCGCCATGCCGCGGAGGATTCCCATCATCGCCAGGGTCGTGATGAGCGCGTTCACCCCCACAAAAGCGACGAGGAGCCCGTTGGCCGCCCGGCGCACGTGCTGATGAGCGATCGCCACCGCGATTGCTACAGGGTAGGGGAACGCCGGGGACGCGAGAAGGATGGCCGCAGTGACCGCTCCTGCCATGGCGAGATTGCCGCCGATGGACAGGTCGAACATCCCCGCAACAATGAGCATCATCATGCCGACTGTCAGAATCGCCGGAGTGGCGAGGTAGTACAGAAGCTGGCGCAGGTTGTAGTAATTGAAGAAATATTTCGGGAACAGGATCGTCATGACGGCCGATATCAGGACTACGAGGATCAGGAGGCTCAAGGCCCTGTTGGTGAGCAGAGTCCTCAGGACTGTCCTGTTCTCCCTGGCCGATGCCTGAATGCCACTCGCCGCTGCGTGCACTGCCCGCCTCCTATGCCGACGCGGCCCGGCCCAGGGTCCGCCGCCGAACGCTCTGCAGCTTCCTGAGACTGATGCTCGCCCCGTAGCGCTCCTGCAGGACGATGTCGATGACAACCGCGCTGATGAGGATTGCGCCGACGATGATGGGCTGCCAATAGATGTCGATCCCCGCGATCACCATGCTGGTCTTGATCACGTTGATGAAGAGCACGCCCATGAAGGCGCCGGCAACATTGCCCTTGCCCCCCGAGAGGCTTCCCCCTCCGATGATCGCCGCGGTGATCACGTTCAGCTCGATGTTCGGCAGGGTGTTCCCGCTCGCGTTCCCCATGCGCGCCGCAAAGATCACCCCCGCCAGCCCAGCGAGCAGCCCCATGAGAACGAACATCACCGTCAGCGTGTTGTTCACGTTGATGCCGGAGAGCCGTGCAGACCTGAGGTTGCCGCCGATGAAGTAGAACCTCCGGAAATAGCGCATCTTGGCCAGGAGAATCGCGGCGATCACCACAATAACGAGCATGTAATAGATTGGCATGAAGAAGCCGAACACCCGGGTCTGGCTCAGCATGTTGAAGGATTCCGGCAGGTCGGCGATCTCGGAGCCCCCGATATACAACGCCGCCCCTCCGATGATTTTCGACATGGCGAGAGTGGCGATCAGAGCGTTCACCCCCACACGCGAAACAAGCAGGCCATTCAGCAGCCCGCCGATGGAGGAAGCGAAGAGGCCCCAGAGGATCGCGACGGGAACGGGCTGGGGATGGATCACCAGGCCGAAAATGATGCTCCCCTTCAGGCAGATCCCCGTGATGGCCCCTCCCAGGGCGAGGTTGGCGCCGATCGAGAGATCGATCACCCCCGAGACGATGAGGTACATCATCCCCACGGCGAGGATGGCCTCCGAAACGAGGTTGAGGAGGATGCCCGAAAGGTTGCTCCAGGCGAAGAAGATCCCTCCGAAGGCGAGGGACATTGCGGCGGCCAGCACGACGAGGAGCAGGAGGAGGGAGAGCGCCCTGTTGTTGATGAGCTGGTTGACGATCGCGTCCTTCACTCGGTTCGATCCGTTCACGTGGCACCCCCGACGCGGAACGCCGCGTCACTCGCGCCTCGCGCAGCCTCTTCCTCCAGCGGTATTCCCGCGCAGAGGTGCATCAGCTTTTCCTCCGTCGCGTCTCCGTGGAGGAGCTCACCGGTCTTCCGTCCCTGGCACATGACCATGATACGGTCGCAGAGGATGAGCAGCTCGGGAAGCTCGGAGGAGATGGCGATGATGCTCGTGCCGTCCTTCGCCATCTGGCGGATGAACTCGTAGATCTCGTTCTTCGCCCCCACGTCCACCCCGCGGGTGGGCTCGTCGATGATGAGGATCTCCGAGTTCTTCATGAGCCATCGGGCGAGCAGGACCTTCTGCTGGTTTCCGCCGCTCAGGTTCATGACCAGTTGGCGCAGTGACGGGGTGTTGATGCGAAGACGCTCGACGAAGCCCCCGCACTCGTCGTTGGCCGTCCGGTCTCGCACGAGGCCCCTTCGGGTGAACGCCTGGAGATTGGCGGAGATGATGTTCTGTGCCACGGGAAGCTCGAGGAACAGCCCCGCCGCCTTGCGGTCCTCCGTCAGATAGCCGATCCCAGCGTTGATAGCGTCCTCAGGCCGGCGGAAATGCACCTTTGCTCCCCGCAGCGTCACGTCTCCGCGCGCGTAGGGATCAGCCCCAAACAGGGCCAGGGCGATCTCGGTGCGGCCGGCACCTGCCAGACCCGCGATGCCGAAGATCTCGCGGGTGGCGAGGTCGAAACTCACGCCGCTGAACGCGGTGGATGAAAGGTTGCGCACCTGCAGGATCGGTTCCGACGTTTTCCAGCCCCTGTCGTCATAGACGTTCAGGATCTTGCGGCCCACCATCATCGTGATGATTTCGTCCAGGCTCACCTCTGCCATCGTGCGGGTGCCCTGGTAGACGCCGTCCTTCAGCACCGAGACCCGGTCGCAGATGCTGGAAAGCTCCTCCAGACGGTGGGAAATGTAGATGACGGAGATCCCCTTCTCCTTAAGGTCGCGAATCAGGTCGAAGAGAATCTGCGTCTCGATCTCAGTGATCGTTGCCGTCGGCTCGTCCAGGATGAGGATCCGTGCGTCCAGGGAGAGCGCTTTCGCGATTTCCACGAGCTGCTGCTCGATCGAGGAGAGGGTGGAGACCATGGCGGTGGCGTCCAGGTCGAGACCGACGCGTTTGAGGAGCGCCCCCGCTTGGCGGTTCATGCTCTTCCTGTCCACCCAGTTGAGCATCTTCACCGGCTGTCGCCCCACGAAGATATTCTCCGCTATGCTGAGGCTGCCGACGAGGCTTCGTTCCTGGAAGACCATGCCGATTCCCGAGGTCTGCGCGTGCTGTTCGTCGCCGAACCTGACCTCCCGGCCCTCAAGGACGAGGGTGCCGGCGTCGGGCGGGTACACGCCCGCCAGGATGTGCATGAGGGTGCTCTTGCCGGCGCCGTTCTCACCGACCAGACCGTGCACTTCCCCGCGGCGCACCTCGAAAGTAATGCCGTCCAGCGCGCGCACGCCGGGGAACTGCTTCATGATGCCTTTGAACTCAAGCAATGTGTCCATCTCGTCCGTCCATGCCGGGAATGGGATGCGGCGCGCCGGACGGGAACTGCTCGTCTCCGCCGGCGCGCTGCGTGTTTCGTCTCAGACCCGCGCGATCAGCGTCGCGGTTGGGACCACTTATCGAACGCTTTCTTGTATGCGTCCACGCCTTCTTTGGTTGCCCGCAGGAACCCGGTGACGACCCTCGGCGGGATGTTGTCCACGCCGATGGTCTTGTCGTTGTCGGTGAACTTCAGGCTGCTCTTCAGGTGGAGGTAAAGGGTCATCACACCCCAATAGCCGAAGAAGACCCTCTTCTGGCCGAGCACGAACTGCTCGGTCCCGTCCTTCAGGTACTGGATCTGGTCGGCGTTCAGATCGTTCCCGACGACCTTCACCTTCCCTGCCTTGCCCGGCTTCCTTCACCGCGCGCGCAATGCCCGGGCCGCTCTCGCTGTCGAACCCGGCAAGCCCCGCGAGGTCGGGATACTTCTGCATGAGGGCCGTCGCGATGCGCGCGGATTCCGCCTTGTTGCTGTTGTCATGTTCCTTGGCCACGATCTTGATGTCGGGCCACTTTGCCACGGTAGCAGTGAATCCGCTGAAGGCAGTCTCCATGTTGTCCGCGCCGACCAGTCCGAGCATGGCCACCTTGCCCTTGTAATTGATCTCCTTGGCAAGAGCATTGCCCAGGTCCACGCCGAGTGAATACCAGTCGGTGCCGATGTAGCTGATCCGCTTGGAGTCGGGGGCGTCCGCGTCGATAGTGACGACTGGGATACCGGCATCCATTGCCTTGTTGATTGGCGGGGTCATGGTCTTCGCGTCCCAGCAGATCACCATGAAGCCGTCGGGTCTCTTGGCGATCGCCGCCTCCATGGCCTGCGCCTCAGCGACGAGGTTCATCTCCGTCGGTCCGACGATCTCCCACGTCACCTTGTCGCCCGTCCACGCCTTCATCTCGTCGCAGGCGAGCTGCGCCCCGTCGTAATCGGGGTTGAAGTTCGTCAGGGTCGTGCGGTTGTTCACGAGGATGAAGTGGAAATCTCTTGCCATGACAGCGCTCGTTCCCACCAGGGCGAAAAGGGCGACCATGGCCACGATGATCCAAAGCTTCTTCATGCTCTCTCCTTTCGTAACAACAGTGGAGGTTCCCTCCACAGGTCTCGAATCAGACTGTGAAACCCAGGATACTCACCAGCTTCTGTCCCGCCGCACCTCCTTTCTGCCTAACCGCCTCGCCTATCCCTCCAGCCATGCCTTGGTCTGCCGAAGGGACTCAGCCGGCTCCATGGTCGGCCAGTATTCCAGTCCGACGTCCCCCTTGAAGCCGAGCCGGTCGATCTCCTTCAGGATGAAGGGGTAGTTCAGCTCGCTCTCCCTCGGGCTCGTGACGGCCCGGGACGCCTGCAACGTGGAAGTGGCCGATCCATGGATGTTCTTCCTGATAAAGGCGGTGACGTCTCCCGCCATGATCTGCATGTGGTAGATGTCGAAGAGCATCCGCACGCTCTGCTGTTCACCGCCTTCAGCACCGCCGAGGCACTCCTCGGGGTCGTCCAGGAAGTACTGCGGGTGGTCAACCTTCGTGTTGAACGGCTCCAGGAGGAGCGTGATGCCCTCTTTCTCGCAGACCCTGGCCGCGAGGCTCAGCGTCTCCACCATGTTCTCAGTGGCCTTTCCCCTGCTGAGGCCCGGTACGACGTTGCCGGCGCCGCTGATGAAGGCGCGGCACTTGATCCTTTTCGCTCGCTCGATCATGGCGCCGAGGCTGTCCAGGATGAGGGAGCGGTCCCGCTTGTCGATCATCGCCGCTTTCACGCCCGCGTCGGGGTGGTTGAAGATGAAGTCGGTGCAGGCGAGCCCCAGCTTCTCGATTCAGCTCGGCGAGGCGTGTCGAAGTCCTTCGGCTCATCATGCAGGCGCGCGCCATCGAACCGCTTGTCGTGAAACCACAACTCGTAGCGCGTAAATCCGAGCGCGGCGATTTTTCGCATGCGCTGATCGTACGGGAGATCGGAGAAGAAGGTTTCCGCGCACACGCCGATCTTCGCCATGACCGCCTCCTACTGGCTCATCATCTCTCCTGCGGAGACCACGAGCGCTTCGCCGGTGATGTGCGCCGAGAGCTCCGAAGCCAGGAACACCGCCACCCGGGCCTGGTCCTCGGGGGTGCCGAGCCGCTTCAGCGCAGTCTTGTCGATCCACTCGCGTTCAATCTCGGGGCTGGTGAGGAATGTACTGCGCACCATCTCGGTGTCGGTGGCGCCCGGGCAGATCGCGTTCACGTTGATGCCATGCGGTCCGAGCTCCAGGGCAAGCACCCTGTTCAATCCGAGGATCGCCGCCTTCGTGGCGCAATACGCGGCTTCGTCCGGCGTCGCTTTCTTTGCCGAGCAGGAGGACATGTTGATGATCCGTCCCCCGCCCTGCTTCACCATCTGCCGGCCGACCGCCTGGGCGAAGAGGAAGTACCCCTTCACGTTGACCGCGAATATCCGGTCCCAGTCCTCTTCCTTCATCTCGAGCACCGGGGCATGGATGAGGATGCCGGCATTGTTCATGAGAATGTCGATCCGGCCGAAAAGCGTGACGGCCCGGCTCACGACCGTCTCGACGTCCTTTTTCTTCGTCACGTCGGCGTGCGCGCCCACGACGGTACGGCCGGTCTCCCGTGCGATCTTCTCGACGGCCACGGCCATCTGTTCCCCGTGGACGTCGCAACCCAGGACGCTGCAGCCGTGACGGGCAAACTCCAGGGCCACGGCAAAGCCGATCCCCTGCGCCGCGCCGGTGACGATCGCCGACTTGCCTTCCAACAGCTTCACCATGTCTCCCCTTGCGGCAACTCCAGCACCTGTTTCAAGGTCCGGCAGAACTCGGCGGCCGTGGCCCCGTTCACCGAGCGGTGGTCGCAGACAAGCGTCATCTCGATGGCCTGCCCGGCGGTAACCGCGTCCCCGTGGACCCGGGGCTCCGCGTGAACGGCGCCCACCCCGAGGATCGCGCCCTCTCCAGGGTTGACGATGGGAACGAAAGAGGAGATCCCGAACATGCCGAGATTGCTCACGGTGAAGGTCCCGCCCGACAGGTCCTCGGGTGCGAGCCGCCGCGTCTTCGCGCGCTCGGCCAGGTCCGTGGCTTCTCGGCAGATCTCCCCGAGTCCCTTCTTGCCCGCATTGTGGATCACGGGTACAACGAGGTCTCGACCCATCGCCACGGCGAAACCCAGGTTCACGGCTGATGGAACGAAAATTCCCTCCGGACGAAACTGGTACTGTACGTCGGGGCAGCGGGACAGCGCGATTGCAGTCGCGCGCAGGACGAGATCGTTGATCGTAACCGGAGCGCCCGCCGATTGCCGCAAAGCGGGAAGGCCCTCGAGGAGGTTATCCATGTCCGCAACGAAACGGATGCTGAACTGGGGGATGTCCCGAAAGCTTTGCGTCATTCGATCCGCGACGATCTTTTCGATCCTGCCCATCGGCTTCACCTGCCCGGAGGCGTCGGAAGCCACAGCGGGAGCCCTTTGAACCAGGCCGGATTGACCCCCCGCCGCCCGGGCTGCCAGGAACTCCTGCACATCCGTTTCGGTAATACGGGTCTTGCCCAGAGCTTCGAGATCTGCCGGGGAGTACCCATTGTCGGCAAGGAGCTTGCGGGCCCGCGGGGTGATCCGCTGCCGGCTTCCCTCGATTCTCGCTTCCGGGCCGCTCGGGAGCCGGAGCGGATTCCCGTGCCTGCGGCAAGGGGGCGGCAGGCACATCCGCCGGGAAGCGGTCATGAATGCGGAAATGTCCTCGCCGGGGGCGCCTACGACGGCGAGCACAGTCTGCACCTTCACCTCCGTCCCTTCCGGCACGAACACCTTGAGGAGAACGCCCGACTGCGGGGACTGCACGTCCGTGACGATCTTGTCCGTTTCCACCTCGAGGACGGCCTCGTCCTTCTCGACGGTCTCCCCTTCCTTTTTTCGCCATGACACGACGATGCCGACCTCCATGGTGAGGCCGAGCTTCGGCATCAGGATGGCAGCCGCCATGCTCAGCCTCCCCGCGCGTCGGCCAGGAGCCGCTCGGCTTCCGCCACGACGTTCTCCGTCTGGGGAAGCACGAAGTTCTCCAGGACCGGGGCGAAGGGGATGGGCACGTCCTTTGCCGTGATGAGACGGATCGGCGCATCCAGCAGGTCGAATCCTTTTTCCGCGACCAGCGCCGACACGTCGGTGGCCACGCTGCAATGCCGGTAGGTCTCCTGCAGCACGAGAAGCTTGCCCGGTCTTCTCCACAGAAGAAAGGATCGTCTCCTCGTCCAATGGGGAGACGGAGCGAAGGTCGACGACTTCCACGGAGATGCCCTTCTTCTCGAGCGCGGCCGCCGCATCGAGGGCCTTGGAAACCATGAACGACCACGCGACGATGGTGAGGTCCTTGCCCTCCCGCTTCACCGCGGCCTTTCCGATGGGGATGGTATACGGCTCCTCCGGCACCTCCATCTTCTTGTCGTAGAGCTTCTTATGCTCGAGGTAGAGCACGAAGTTGTCGTCCCGGATGGCCGCGGTGAGAAGGCCCTTCGCGTCGTAGGCGTCCGAAGGGAGCACGACCTTTATCCCGGGGATGAAGGAGAACCACGACTCCAGGGAATGGGAGTGGTGACCGGCCGCGGAGAGGTAGGCCCCGGTGGGCGCGCGCAGGACCATGGGCACCTTGATCTGCCCGCCGAACATGTATCTCACGTTCGCCGCCTGCTGGACCACCTGGTCCATGCAGATCGTGATGAAATCCGAGAACTGCAGCTCCACGACCGGCCGCATGCCCGTGATGGCCGCGCCCACCCCGGCCCCCACATAGCCGTTCTCCGAGACGGGCACGTCGATGACCCGTTCCGTCCCCAGCTTGGTGGAAATTCCCTTGGTCTGGCCGAATGCGGAGCCGTAGGGATCCCTCAGGACGAGGCCCATGAGGAACACCTTCTCGTCCCTCTGCATTTCCTGGAGCTGGGCCTCGGCGATGGCTTCCGAATACGAAATCTTTCTCACGCTCAGCTGCCTCCTGGATCATGCAAACACGTCGAGCAGCGCATCGGCCGGCTCGGGGAAGGGGCTGGAGCGGGCGAAATCCACGGCTTTCGCCAGCTCGGCGGCGACTTCCTTCTCGATTTCCGCAACGCGCGCGGCGCTCAGGAGCTTCAGGTCGAAGAGTGCGCTCGCCGAGATGGCCAGCGGGTCCTTCTTCAGCCACTCTGCCTCCTCCTCCTTCGTGCGGTACGACGCGGGCTCACCCTGGAAATGGCGCGCGGTAGCGCCAGGTCTTCAGCTCCAGGAGCGCGGGCCCTTTGCCCTTGCGCGCCGCCTCGATCAGCTCGCCGGCCGCTTCGTAGACTTTCACCACGTTCATCCCGTCCGCGATGACCCCGGGGATCCCGTATCCTGCGGCCCGCTTGGCGATGTCGTCGATCTTCGTCGACTCGGTGATCCTCGTGCCCACGGCGAACTGGTTGTTCTCGCAGACAAAAATCACGGGAACGCATCAGGGCCGCGGCGAGGTTGATCGACTCGTGGAATGTCCCCTGGTTGGACGCGCCGTCGCCGAGGAAGGACACCGCGACCCGGCCGTTTTTCTGCAGCTTCGCGGACAAGCGCCGCGCCCACCGCAAGGGGCATGCCCGCGGCGTTGATGCCGTTTGCCCCGAGGATCCCGATTTCGGTGGAGGCCAGGTGCAT